>CAVXHC010000003.1:0-709953 GCA_963761355.1 uncultured Solirubrobacteraceae bacterium | reverse complement strand
GCTGTACTCTTCAAGCAGCGGTTTCAGCACCGAGTACAGCAGCCCGTCTCCGGTTTTTTGGGGGTGTTCGGGGCGCGCCTGTGGTCGCCGGTCCGGCCGGCGGGTGACCGATGATGTTGTCTGGTGGACGTAGCTCGGCCGCGGGTCGTTGCCCATCATGTTCTGGAACATGCCCGAGACGACGCTGTTTACGATTCCGGCGAATGTTGCCGGCGCCGTCTCGCACGTCGTGGTGGAACTGGCCACGGTTTCGCCACCCAAGGACGGCGGCAGATACAGCGTGTTGTACTCGTTCACCTCCTGCGCCTCGGTCGAGGCGTTGTAGTAGATGTTGATCGGGTGGCGCGGCACGACCTGCGCTTTGCCCTCGAGGAAGGTTTCCCCGGCCGCGTATTCTGGGCCTTTGTACGTTGTCCCAATGCCGAATTCGGCGTTGGCCGGATCTGGGTATGCCTTGGAGGCGTCATCGCCCACGGCCGTTATCCCGACCGCTTCAAGCGCGGGGATGAAGTAGGGGTTCTGCTCCCAGGGGGACTCGACCGCATTCTCGGTGGTCGGCGGCGTCGAGCCGGTGGGCTCTTCGGTGCCGGCGATGCCGCTATCCACGAGGGTCTGCTGGGACTCGCCGCCACCGTTGACGTTGGTGGTGGAGGTCGCTTCACCGACGCTGTTGTCGGGCAGGATGGCCGAGAACGGGGTGGAGACCGTCTTGATCAAGGACCAGTTGTTGCTGCCCGCCACCTCGCGGTAGATCAGGTAGTCCGCTGCGTGGCAGATCGACTCCCATTCAAGAGTCACCGACCCGCCCGCGGGCACCGCGACCGAGGCTCGGTTATGTAAGCGGCCGATTGCCCGGCACTCGTGGAGTTCGTGAACTGGTCGGTGACGGCGTACCCGATATGAGCCGGCGGGGAGTGTCCCGCCGCTTTCGTTGACGGTCGTCGGGTCGAGGTCCGGCTCGTCGACCGTTGCCGGGTTGCCGGGGACCAGGTCCGCGAAGCCCGAGTGGTTGCCCGGGACGATCACCTTCGGGTTCTCGGCGCCGAGCGCCAGCGTCGGTTCGCTTGACTCGGTCAGGCCGAGGCCGCCCGTGCCCGGTGTTGCGCCGGGCTTTGCCGCGGCCCACTGTGTTCTCGTTCAGCTCGGCTTCGATGTAGTTCTGGCTCGCGCACCCGATGTCGAGATTGGGGTGTCATAGGTGTGACTGACCCAGCCGAACGAGCTCGACGGTTTGTTCTTTTCAGGGTCTTCTTTTTGAAACGCCGCCAGGGCGGGATCGGAGCCACCGTTGTTCACCTGGTACTCCACGCTGCCGCCGCCGTTGAAGAGCATGTCGATGCGGTACTTGTTCTGTGCAGACCAGTTGGCGGCGTATTCGACGTCCGCCGGAGTCTCACGCAGCGCATCTGCCTGTCGTAGTTGTTTTCGTGCGTCGCGGTGCTCCACGAGTCATCCGAGAGGAAGTTGTCGTCGATGTTCGTCTCGAGGTAGTTGCGCTGGTCACCGAAGTACACGCCCCGCGTGACCCAGTTGAGCGCACCGTGGCGGAGCAGCTCGGCCTGCAGCTGGTACTGGTTCTGATTGAAGCTCTCGACCATTTCCTGGACGCCGTTGGGGTGTGTGTAGACCCCGACGAGGGCCGAGCTGTTCGGCCCGGAAACGAGCGTTTGGAAGCTCGCCCCGGTTACCTGGGTGCTGAGCGGCGCGGCCTCGTATCCGTAGGTGCCGGTGTCGATCCCCACGGACCCCTTCAGGTACGGGAAGACGGTTTTGCCTTCGGTCGTGAGCGTCCCCTGGGTGCCGTCCAGCGCACCGGAGCTCGTCGGGCTGTTGAGGCCATAGGTTGCGCCGGGGTAGATGTCGCCGGTCAGCTGACGCACGCTGAAGGTGTGCTCGTATTCTTCAAGCGCCGTCCATTCGGCCTGCGAGAGCGTTGACACGCAGCCTGATTCGCCGCATTCGGGCAGCGCTCCGACCGAGACGATGACGGCCTGGTATTTTGCCTCCGCCGTGCCGTTGGCCAGCGTGTCCGAGAGCGTCGCGGCCGTGATCGGCGCGTGACCGGGCGAGGTGACGATCGCCTGAAAGGGAACCCCCTCGCGCTGCAGCGCCGACTGCCATGAGACGAAGTCCGGCTCGGTCGTTGAGGTTCCGAGCAGCAGCACCTTCATGTCGATGCGCTGGGTGGCAGACGCTGAGGCGGCGCTGGGCAGAGCCAACACTGCGAGGACAGCGATAAGGGTCATCATCAGGACGGTCGGTTTTCTCAACACCATGGCCTCCAGCTCTGCTGAGCTCGTTGATTGCTGGCGAGCGCTCATCGATCATCAGCGCTCACTCCACTCTTCACCGGGTGCGCCAGTCGCAGCAAAGGCGGCGAGCTCGGTCCCGTGTCGATCGAGTGTCTTGGCTCAGCTGCTGTTAGCCAATGGTCTGAGTGTCCGGTTAGCGTTCATGCGCCTGAACGCCGCCGCCCAGCTGAGAACCATCTGAACGTCGAACGCATGAGCATCGGCCTGGCCGGCTGAAGCAGCCGGCCAGGCGCGGCTCGCCGGCCTACCAGCAGGGTTCGAAGCTCGACCCGTTCAGTTCGAGGCTGTAGCGCGCACCCATGATCCCGGCCGCCTCATCGGCGGCGCAGAACGAGCTCGTGGACAGGCTGTACTCGGCATTCAGCACGGGCTTGCCCGCCGCCAGATAGGGCTGGAAGTTCGCGCATTCGTGATATTGGTTGCACTGCTCATCCAGGGCGCCGTCGAAGTGAGACTCGAGCTGGGCGCTCTGTTCGCCGTCGTTCTTCTGCAAGACGGCCATTCCGAGGGCGTGGACCTCGCCCGCGACCCACTCGTCGTAGCTCAGCTGCTCGGCGGCTGTGAGCGGGAATCCGGTGCTGTTTTCATAGCCGTCCATGTTGTCCGGCTCGACTGCGTCGAAGCCCTTTTCCCTGCACATCTGAAAGCGCGCCGTCATGATCGGCTCAAGCACGGCGAGCTGGCGGATGTCGAGCCAGCGCTCGCCCGGCCAGCCGTTGGAGGAGCCCATCACCGAGGCCGGGAAGGAGCTGTAGTCCGACCGCCAGTTCTCGGCGGTGCCCACGTCGATGTAACAGATCACGTGCTTGCCCTGGCCATGCAGCGTCGAGACCTCAGCGGCGGAGTTATCGAACCCGTCGATGTCATACGCCGCCACCGGCTCTGAGTTGTTGACGGTTCCCTGCAGCTGCCAGTACCAGGTCAGGGACTTTGGCGGGATCCACGAGCTGGTGGGCGAGCCGGAGCCGCCGGTGCCGCCGGGCGCGGTGGCGCTCAACTCGCGGGCCAGGACCCGGAAGTGGGCTGCTGCCCGGCTGAGCCGGTGCATCGAGCCGTGCCTTCCGCGTGCGATCTGCTCCGCGGTGATGAGGATCTGCCCGCCGAGGCCGGCCGGGAGGGTGAACCTGACGAGGAAGCTGCCTCTGCCGGTGGCCCTGAAGGACGCGAGGCGCAACTTCCCGAACGCGATGATTCCATCAACCCGAGGCCGAAAACCGGTCCCGCGGACCGACACCCGGCTGCCCACGAGGCCAGAGCGGGGAGCCACGGTCACGCGCGGCCCGTGGCGTACGACATGCGAGTTACCCTGTGCGCCGGCCGCGCTGGCGGGAGCGAGGACCGCGAGAGCCAGCAGCAGGCCCACGCTCAGGCCGACACGTGAACGAGCACGAGCGCGCATGCGCTCAGCATGTCACATCATTCGGAGCCCCCGAGAGCAGCGTGCCCTGAGGCACCGTCGACGCCGGACCGTTGGAGAACCGCCGGAGACCGCGGCCGCCGGCTCCTACGGCGCCCATTCCTCGATTCGCTGATTCCCGCTGTCGGCCGTGAAGATCGCACCAGAGGAACCCACGGCTACGCCCCTGGCGCCGGCGAGCTTGCCGCTGCCCACACCGCTTGCGCCGAACGAGGCGATGAAGCCACCTTCCGGCGAGAACTCCTGCACTCGGTTGGCGCTGGCCCCCTGAAGGATGCTCGCACCTTCGACGACGTAGAGGTTGCCTGACGTCGGGTCTGTGGCGAGGCCGTAGGGCGTGTTGGATTTGCCGTTGCCCAGGCCCTTTTCGTCGAACTGCCTGATGAGCGCGCCGCTTGAGGAGAACTCCTGGATTCTGGCGTTGTACGGTTCCGAGACGTACAGGTCTGCGCCCGAGATCGCAAGGCCCGACGCCCAGCCCAGCTGACCGCTGCCGGTCCCGTATGAGCCGAACTTGGCGACGTATTCGCCCGTGGAGGAGAACTCCTGCACCCGGTAGTTGGCCGTGTCGAGCACCCACACGTCGCCTGCCGGGTCGAGCGCGACCGCACCGGGGGACGACAGTTGGCCGTTCCCCGAGCCGAAGGAGCCGAACCTGTTCAGGTATTTGCCTTCTTCGCTGAACTCCTCCACGCGGTTGTTGCCCGAGTCGGCCACGTAGAGCTCACCCGCACCGCTGATCGCGATACCCCCGATGCCGTTGAGCTGGCCGGGTCCCGAGCCAGCCGTGCCGAACTGCCTCACGTATTCGTGTTTGGCGTTGAACTCGAGGATTCGGTCATGCAGGTGCGAGCCGTCGGCGACGAAGATGTTGCCGCCGGGGCTCACCGCCACGGCAGTCGGTTCGCCGAACGGCAGTGCTTTGGCTTCGGTGTGGGTGAAGCTCGCTGCGAGTGTGGGGGCCGGCAGCGTCTTGAGCGTTTCATCAGAGCCGGCGCTCGTGCCGCTCGAGTTGGTCGCCGAGATCCTGAAGTGGTAGGTGGTGTTGAGGCTGAGACCCCTGAGTGACGCGGACACCGCGACCGGACCCGAGCCGGACCCGGGCGAGGGCGTACAGGGAGCGCTCGATCCGTAGGAGGGGGTGGTGCCGTATTCGAGCTTGCATTCGCTCACTTCACCGGCGTTGGGGTTGACGGTGGCGTTCAGCGTGGCGCCGGTCTGAGTGACAGGCCCGGCTTTTTCGGTGACGACCGTCGGAGGATTGACGGGCGTCTTGAACGTTTCATCAGAGCCGGTGCTCGTGCCGCTCGCGTTGGTTGCCGAGATCCTGAAGTGGTAGGTGCTGTTCGCGGTCAGCCCCGTGAGCGACGCGGACACCGCGACCGGACCCGAGCCGGACCCGGGCGAGGGCGTGCAGGGGACGCTCGATCCATACGAGGAGGCGGTGCCGTATTCGAGCTTGCATTCGCTGATTTCACCCCCGTTGGGGTCCACCGTTGCGCGGAGGCCGGCCGTGGTCTGGGTGACAGCGGACGCCGGCTCGCTCACCACCGTCGGAGGGTTGACGGGCGTCTTGAACGTTTCATCCTGGCCGGAGCTCGTGCCGCCCGCGTTGGTCGCCGAGATCCTGAAGTGGTAGGTGGTGTTCGGACTGAGGCCGGTGAGCGACGCGGACACCGCAACCGGACCCGAACCCGATCTGGGCGAGGGCGTGCAGGAAGCGCTCGATCCATACGCGGAGGTGGTGCCATATTCGAGCTTGCATTCGCTGACTTCCCCGGAGTTGGGGTTGACGGTGGCGTTGATGGTTGCGGCGGTCTGCGTGACAGACGACGCTTTTTCGCTCGCGACTTCAGGGCGGTTGACGGGGGTACTGAACGTTTCGTCCGGGCCGGTGCTGGTGCCGCCCCCGTTGGTCGCCGAGATCCTGAAGTGGTAGGTGGTGTTGGCGGTCAGTGCCGTGAGCGACGCGGACACCGCGACCGGACTCGAGCCGGACCCGGGCGGGGGCGTGCAGGGGGCGCTCGATCCATAGGAGGAGGTGGTGCCGTATTCGAGCGCGCATTCGCTCACTTCACCGCCGTTGGGGTTCACCGTCGCGCTCAGGCTGGCGGTGGTCTGGGTGACGGCTGCGGCCGGTTGGCCTGCGACCGCGGGGGCGTTGACGGACGTCTGGAAGGTTTCGTCCGGGCCGGTGCTGGTGCCGCCCGCGTTGGTTGCCGAGATCCTGAAGTGGTAGGTGGTGTTCGGGCCAAGGCCGGCGAGCGACGCGGACACCGCGACCGGACCCGTGCCGGAACCGGGCGGGGGCGTGCAGGGGGCGCTCGATCCATAGGAGGAGGTGGTGCCGTATTCGAGCTTGCATTCGCTGACTTCACCGGCGTTGGGGTTGACGGTGGCGCTCAGCGTGGCGGTCGTCTGGGCGATCAGCGTAGCTTGTTCGGTCACGACCACTGGTGGGTTGGGCAGCACGGTGATCGACAGGTTGGCGGTGGCGGTCTGTGGTGTGGGGACGCTCGCATCGCTGACCTTGAGCGTGAAGCTCGAATTGGTGGCGGCCGTTGGCGTGCCGGTGATCGCACCACTCGCTGTGTTCAGAGACAGCCCGGCGGGCAGCGAGCCGGCCGTGATTGACCAGACGTAGGGAGGGGCGCCGCCGCTGGCCGCGGGCGTCTGGGAGTAGCTGTTGCCCACGTGACCACCGGGCACGCTCGCGGTCGTGACCCTGAGCGATTCCGGCCACGTGATCTGAGCGGTGTGCGTGCTCGTCGCGGCCGGCGCGCTCGTCCATCCGGATGTAGTCCCGCCGTATGCCGATCCGACTCCGGCACCTGTGAGCGGGGTACTGACCGCGCTCGATCCGGAGTTGTCGACCGTGACTTTGTTGCCTTCGATGTAGCCGCTGACCTGGCTCGTGTTCGCCGCGCTCCACGCCTGCTGCTCGGTGAGCAGCTGCCCGATCTGTGCCATCGTCGCCTGTTCGAGGGGGGCGCTGAAGTACTTGTTGTACTCTTCGAGCAGGGGGTTGAGCACCGAGTAGAAGAGCCCGTCACCGACGGTTTTCGACGTCGCCGGCGGGGTTCCCGTGGTGGGCGGTCCGGGTGGCGGTGAGCCCATGATGTTCGGCTGGTGGAAGTAGTGCGGGCGTGGGTCGTTGCCCATCACGTGCTGGAACATGTTCGTGTCGACGTCGCCGACGATTTCGGCGAACGTCGCGGGTTTCGTCTCACAGGTGGTATTCGCGCTGGCGACGCATTTGCCACCCTCGCTGTTCGGCGTGTACAGCGAGTTGAACTCGTCGACCTCTTCCGCCTCGGTCGAGACGTTGTAGTAGATGTTCGTCGGATAGCGTGGGATCGCCTGGCCCGTTCCGTCGGTGAAAGTCGAGCCCGCCGGATAGGCCGCCGCGGTGCTGCCCGGGATCGCCGGGTTGGGGTAGGCCTTGGAGGCGTCAGAGCCGAAGTACTGAATCCCGGTAGCGCTGAAGGCAGGGATCAGGTTGGGGTTCTGCGGGTAGGCGGTCTCGACCGCTTCGCTGGCCGCAGGCGGGCCCCCGGAAGCCGTGCCCGAGCCGCCGGTGTCGGTGTAGGTCACTTCGAGGGGGCCTCCGCCCGTGACGGCCGTGGTCGTCGTGGGGTTGCCGAACCAGATGTTCGGCGGTGACTGTGTCGGCGCTGGGATCGTCGCGATCAGGGTCCATTGGTTGCTGCCGGCTTTCTCGCGGTAGACCTTGAACTCCGCTGCATGGCAGACCGCATCCCATGTGAGCGTGACGGATCCTTCAGAGCCTGTCACCGCCACCGGGGAGGACTCCGAGGCGATCGACTGCCCGCCGCCCGGGGCGAAGTCATCGGTCACGGCGTAGACATAGCTCCCCGCGGGCAGTGTGCCTTCCACTTCTGTCGTGTCGGCTTCCGCGGAGTCGAGGTCCGGTGGATCGACCACGCCCGGGTTGCCCGGAAGCAGGTTCGCCAGGCCCGAGTGCTCGCCGGTGATGATCACGGACGGGTTGTCGTTGCCGAGCGCCGCAGTCGGGCTCGTGCTCTCGGTCAACCCCAGGGTAGTGGCCGCCCAGCTGGTGTTCTCGTTGAGCTCGGCTTCGATGTAGCTCTGGCTCGCGCAGCCCACGTCAAGGTTCGGGTGATCCCACGTATGGCTGATCCAGCCAAACGAGCCCTTGTCTTTCTGGAATGCGCTCAGCAGCGGGTCTGAGCCGTGTTCGGTCTGGTACTGGACGCTGCCGCCACCGTTGAAGAGCATGTCCATCCGGAATTTGTTCTGAGCCGACCAGCTCGCGGCGTAGTTGACGTCGGTGGGAGTCTCGCGGATGGCGTCGGTCGGGTTGTAGTCGGTCGTGTGTTCCGTCGTGCTCCATGAGTCATCAGAGAGGAAGTTGTCGTCGATGTCGGCCTCGTAGTAGTTGCGCTGGTCGCCGAAGTACACGCCCCGCGTGACCCAGTTGAGCGCGCCGTGGCGGAGGAGCTCCGCCTGCAGCTGGTTCTGGTTCTCGTCAAAGCTCTCGACCATTTCCTGGGCGCCGTCGGGATGGGTATAGATGCCCACGAGGGCCGAGCTGCTCGGCCCGGAGACGAGCGTGTGGAAGCTCGCTCCCGCGACCTGTGTGCTGAGCGGTGTCGCCTCGTATCCGTACGTGCCCGTGTCCATTGCCACGGACCCCTTGAGATAGGGGAAGACGGTTTTGCCTTCGGTCGTGAGCGTCCCCTGGGTGCCGTCCAGCGCACCCGAGCTCGTCGGGCTGTTGAGGCCATAGGTTGCGCCGGGGTAGATGTCGCCGGTCAGCTGACGCACGCTGAAGGTGTGCTCGTATTCTTCAAGCGCCGTCCATTCGGCCTGTGAGAGCGTCGAGTTACAGGTCGTGGTGCATTCGGGAAGCGCTCCGACCGAGACGATGACGGCCTGGTATTTCCCCTCCGGGGTGCCGTTAGCCAGCGTGTCAGAGAGCGTCGCGGCCGTGATCGGCGTATGACCCGGCGAGGTGACGATCGCCTGAAACGGGACCCCCTCGCGTTGCAGTGCCGCCTGCCATGAGACGAAGTCCGGCTCGGTGGTTGACGTTCCGAGCAGCAGCACCTTCATGTCGATGCGCTCGGACGCCGAAGCAGATGCAGCGCCGGCCAACGCCAGCGCAAGGAGGACCGATGCGATGATCCCAAGGACGATCGGTCTTCGCAACGTCTGGCCTCCTTGCTCTTTGAGCCCTCGTTGGTAGGGCGGTGGGGGATAGCTCACGAGAGACGAGCCGACACGCATGGCGGAACACCCGCAAGCTCGGCTGTGTGTCGGTCGAGTCTCTTGGCTCGGCCCGTGTTATCCAATGGCCCGGGTGACTCATCTTGCGTTCAGCCATCTGAACGTCGAACGCATGAGCATCGGCCTGGCCGGCTGAAGCAGCCGGCCAGGCGCGGCTCGCCGGCCTACCAGCAGGGTTCGAAGCTCGACCCGTTCAGTTCGAGGCTGTAGCGCGCACCCATGATCCCGGCCGCCTCATCGGCGGCGCAGAACGAGCTCGTGGACAGGCTGTACTCGGCATTCAGCACGGGCTTGCCCGCCGCCAGATAGGGCTGGAAGTTCGCGCATTCGTGATATTGGTTGCACTGCTCATCCAGGGCGCCGTCGAAGTGAGACTCGAGCTGGGCGCTCTGTTCACCGTCGTTCTTCTGCAAGACGGCCATTCCGAGGGCGTGGACCTCGCCCGCGACCCACTCGTCGTAGCTCAGCTGCTCGGCGGCTGTGAGCGGGAATCCGGTGCTGTTTTCATAGCCGTCCATGTTGTCCGGCTCGACTGCGTCGAAGCCCTTTTCCCTGCACATCTGAAAGCGCGCCGTCATGATCGGCTCAAGCACGGCGAGCTGGCGGATGTCGAGCCAGCGCTCGCCCGGCCAGCCGTTGGAGGAGCCCATCACCGAGGCCGGGAAGGAGCTGTAGTCCGACCGCCAGTTCTCGGCGGTGCCCACGTCGATGTAACAGATCACGTGCTTGCCCTGGCCATGCAGCGTCGAGACCTCAGCGGCAGAGTTATCGAACCCGTCGATGTCATACGCCGCCACCGGCTCTGAGTTGTTGACGGTTCCCTGCAGCTGCCAGTACCAGGTCAGGGACTTTGGCGGGATCCACGAGCTGGTGGGCGAGCCGGAGCCGCCGGTGCCGCCCGAGCCCGAACCGCCGGAGCCCGCGCTGCCGCCCGAGCCGCCGCTGCCGCCCGAGCCGCCGCTGCCGCCCGAGCCGACACCAGAACCACCGTGGCCCGACCCGTGCTTTGAGGAACCGTTCGAGCCGCGCTGAGGTTCGCGCGTCGTCACCCTGAAGCTCGCCGTGTGGGCCCGCCCGCTCACGGCAGCGCTCCGGGCCAGGACCCGGGCCCTGATTCGCACGCGGCCGCTGACGCCGTGCGGGATCAGGAAGCGGACGAAGACCGTTCCCGAGCCGGTGGCCTTGAAGGAGGCGACTCGCCGCTCGCCGATGAGGAATATCCCCCTGACCCAGGGACGAAATCCCGAACCTGTGACCGACACCAGCGCGCCCACCGGCCCGGAGCGTGGGGAGATGTGCAGTCGCGGAAGCGGCTGCGCACCGGCGGGGCCGCTGTAAAGGGCGAATCCGGCAAGTGCCGCCACCAGGACGACGGCCTGCTTCAGCGTTCGACGAGGGCGAGCGAGCATCAGGTGACCTCCCTGTCCGCGCGACTGCGAGCGTCGCTCACAGCACGCCTCATTGAAGAAATCGCTGCGGCCTCAAGCCCCGCCAGAGCGGCCCTCGAGGTCGAGCCACTCTGTCAGCAGAAGACGGTGTTCAAGAGGTGCTTGGACACATGGACGATTCACCCGGCGTGTGCCCGCGCGCGGCGATCGGCCAGTCCGGATCTATTGGCTCAGGTGGTGGAGCGCAGTTCGACCGACCAGCCCGCGGCCGAGGACACGCGCACAGCGCGATAGGTGCCGCGTGACAGCCGGATGGCGCCGGTCAGCGAGCGGGTGTCGACCAGCTGGAACCCGTTGGAGGTGAAGATCTGGATGCCGGCATGCTGCGCGTTCCACAGAAGTCGGCTGCGGGCGTGGACGACCAGCGTCCCCAGTCGCCCGTTCCCGTAGCCGGTGAATCGGCGTAGCAGGTGTCCGCTGGGCGACGGCGCCGCGGCGTGGACCGTCGTGGGGGCAGCCGAACTCGGCGTTCCTGCGGCCCTCGTCGCCTGGGCGGCCGATGTCGTCTTTGCCGCGGTGCCGGTCGCCGATGCGGCAGCGCTGGTGCTCGGCGCGGTCGCGCTCGCAGAACCCCCCGTTGAGGCGGTGTGGTTGCTCCCCCCGCAGCCCGCCGCCACGATCACGACGAGCACCGCGCCAACGGCGCTTCCCAGCTGGTTGCGAAGCCGTCGGCTAGGCGAGCTCGTGGGAGAACCTGCCACGGGGTGAGCTTATTGGATCCACAGGCTGGTAGCGAGCACACGACCAGGTCGCACCAGCAGCAGGAGCAACGGCGGCAGCGTCAAGAGGATGCCGACGAGCGTGCCGGCGATCAGGGCCGCCCCGGGCACGGCGTGCGGCAGAACGAGGTTGCTGACGGTCAACTCGGTGGCGATGCTCGCGACGGCCGCAAACAGCGCCCAGCGCGCGTACGCGAGAGACTCGAGCACGCTGACCAGGAGCGTGACGAGCGCGACGCAGCCGAAGCCCACGAACAGGCTCAGCCGGTTGGTGCCCGACGTCCACTGCGCGATGAAGAGGACCGCCGCGGACAGCACGATGGTCATGCCAAGCAGTCGCGCGAGCGCCCCGAGGAAGATCCCCATCGCAGCGCCGCGCCGGTCGCGCTCATTCGCCTGCGTGAGCGTCACCCCCTGCAGTCCGCGAGGAACGGCATCATAGAACTTCCACAGGTGATATCCCCCCCAGAAGCTGCCCAGGACCGACGGCAGCAGCGCTAGCGCCGGGAAGGCCCCGTGTACTCCCCAGCCCAGGCTCGGGTCGCCCACGAGCAGGCCGCCGAGGGCGGCGCCGATCGCGCCGGCCCAGAGCGCTCGTCCCACGCGACCCGCGGGTTCGTTCGAGCCTGCCCCGCCGGTGCGGACAGCTGCCACGCCGGCCACGAGCACGATGGCTGTCAGTGTCTCCAGCAGCGGGTAGGCGGGAAGGTGGGCCTCCAACCCAATCACCGCACCAAGAAGCAGCAGCCCATACGGCAGCGCCCAGCCGCGACGAGCGAGGACGGTTCCTCCGACCCAGATCGCCACGAACATCCCCGCCAAGGGACCGTATGGACGCAGCAGCATCAGCGGCCCCTCGATGCCGAGCAGGACGATGGCGCATAGCACAAGGCGATCGTTCGCTATACAGGCCAGACCGCTGCGACGGCTGAGGTAGCGGCTGCGAATCGCCCATTGCAGAGCCAGCGTCAGCGGCAGGGCTATGACGATGGCCTGCTCGAGCACCGCTGTGCCGACCTGGTCGCTCAGCGGTCCGGCCCATGACGCGACGGCGAGGATCGCCATGATCAGGGCGATCGCCTCGCTGAGCACGCCGTCCCGGCGCCCGGGTTCCTCCGTCGTCAATCGCCCGGGCGTCCAACGGGGCGGTTTCGGAGGCACGACGCGCGAGCCGAGGCCGAGTGCCCTGCCGGCTCGCACGCCGCCCCATGCCTCCAGTACCACCGCGGCCTCCAGCACGTCCTGCGCCCCGCGTCCGAGCCGCGCCTCGATGACGCCGGCCGCGTATTGATGTCCGGGCGTGTCCATCCGGCTCACACCGCCCGTAGTGCGGCCGCGGTCCGCGGCGCTCGTGGGGTCAGCTTCATGGCTCTCACGCCGCCATCTCCACGCGTGCGAGCTTGCCGAGCAGGTCGCGGTAGCCGTCCAAGCAGGCTTTCTGCGTGTAGATACGGTGCACGCGTGCAAAGCCCCGCCGCCCGAGGTGCGCGGCGAGCTTCGGGTTACACAGCAGCGTCGCCACCCCCGTGGCGATGGCATGGACGTCGCCGGGCGGCGGGACGATCCCACACCCGCGCAAGACCTCCGGCACCCCGCCGACCGCTGTTGCGACTACAGGGCGCGCCTGCGCCATGGCCTCGAGAATCGACATCGGCAGCCCCTCGGAGATGCTCGTCATGAGCACCACATCCGCACCGCGAACCACGCCATGAGGGTCGCGCGTGCTGCCCATGAAGGTGAAGCACTTCTCAGCGCCGAGGCGGCGTGCCAGCTCTTCGCAGGCCCGCGCGTAGGCCTCCTGGCCCTTTGTGGGCGGCCCCCAATACTCAAAGTGTGCGCCGGGTACCCGCCGGCTGACCTCGACGGCGACTCGAAGCATGGTTTGTACATCCTTCAGTGGGTCGATCCGGCCGACCGACACGACCTTCAGGTTGCCGGGCGGATCGGAGTAGCTCGGGGGAGCGTCGATCCCGTTCTGGATCACGCGGATCTTCTCGGGGTCCACACCCAGGCCGCGCTCCCAGGCGGCGTTCGCCTCGGTCACGGGAGCCACCGAGTCTGCCGCCGTGTAGGCGGCGCGGCTGAGGCCCCGAGCCAGGCGACTGCTCAGAAAGCGCTCACCCTGCGACGAGGGGCTTCGGGCCGCTGCCAGGTATGCCTCGCGCACATACACGCCGTGCTCGGTCAGAAGCATGTCCGTGCCGTACAGCTGCTTGTGAACAAGGGCTGGTATCACCGCCCAGCCGGCCGCCGTGACGTGCAGCAAGTCGGTCTGCGGAGTTGGGACGGCGGCCGCGCGAGCGATCCAGTAGATCGTCTGATAGAGCCTGGCCGCCTCGACGGCGTCGAGTTGGGGGGCCGGCCCGGCGTCCGGATGACTCTCGCCGAGGACCTCCTCGAGCGCGCCGAGGAATGCTTCCCAGGCGCCGGCTCCGCGGAAGGCTCGGCGCACGGCGTGGGGCCGGCGCCGGCACCACACGAGCGCGTCCAGCAGCGAGTCGTAACTCCCCTCCCAGCCCATCAGCGAGCGCACCAGGTTGGCCGGAAGGCTCTCCCGCGCACGATGGTCGGCGCGGACCATCCAGCGGCGGCGTGGCAGCTGCTCGGACCACAGTTCGATCTGACCCACCACAGCGGCGTGGGGCGGCAGCTCAAAGATCGCGGAATGACTGCGGTCGCCGGCCCGTATCGGAAGGATCTGCCAGTCGAACTCGGGCAGGCCGCCGATCAACAGGTCGCACCACGAGCTGACGCCGCCCATCGCATGCGGGTAGGTGCCCTCGGTTGTCATCAGGATGCGCGGTCGCCGTGCAGGTCGCACGCTGGGCGATCGCCGCGCTTTGCGGGCCTGCCTCCACGAACCGACGGCGCTCGGAACGAGCGCGGGCACTGGGGGTGCAGCTCGTCGCGCTCCGCCTTTCGAGGTATCAACCAGCATTGCCGGCTGCGGTGTGGACATCAGTGGTGGCCGTTGCCGTTGGAGCTCGCGCCGTTACCGTTGGAGCTCGCGCCGTTGCCGTTCCAGGCGGCAGTGACCGGCACGCTGCCGTTCGCCGGGTGTCCGTTGCCGTTCGACGGCATCGCCACCGGCACAGCGTCGAGTCGCAGTTGAATGCTCTCCATCGCTCGCTCGATCTCCTGGCATGCAGCAAGTAGGCCGTCTCGCATTACCTGGCACTCCGTGAAGATGCCCCAGGCCTCCTCGAGCAATCCTTGGGCCTCCTCGTAGAGTTGCGCTCCGTCCGGCTGCTCGCCGTCGGTCGCGGTCTGTTGCTCGGCGTGCGCGGAGACTGGCTGGGCGGGATCCGCGGAGCCTGGCTCCTGGCCAGTCGCCGTGACTTCCGCCTCGAAGCGCTGCAGCGGGTCCTGCGTGATCGTTGCGCCGTCGCCGTTGCTTTGAGCCACGGCCTCTGAGGCGACATTTAGTGCTGCACGTGCATCCATGCTATTTGCGCTCGTTCCATGTTGACGGACATCCGACGGGCTGCCTGCAGCGCAGATCGTCCGGCGAGCCTGCCTTTCGCGTTTCGGCTCAGCAAACCCCTACGCTCGGCATCGTTAGTGTCTTAGGTTGCGGCCCGCCTCCCAATGGCCCATGTGCCTCATCTTGCGTTCAGCCCCTGAACGGCGGCGGCGCTCCCTCGGCCGGATGAAACCTTGCGTGGCAAGGAAATCATGGAAAAAGCCGGTATGGGGTGTTACGATGCCCTCCTTCGGTGTTCCCGCCCTGAGGGGCAAAACCGACCTCGGCGTGAATACCGAAACGAGCCGCAGCTCAAGTCATGGAGGTGACAAGGGCAAGAGCT
Source organism: uncultured Solirubrobacteraceae bacterium (assembly GCA_963761355.1). Taxonomy (GTDB): domain Bacteria; phylum Actinomycetota; class Thermoleophilia; order Solirubrobacterales; family Solirubrobacteraceae; genus Palsa-744. Next base: position 694,980 of record CAVXHC010000003.1, on the reverse strand, counting down.
CCAGTCAAGAGAAAAGCAGGGGACGACACGGATGTTTGAATCCCACACCGGCTCGACACCTGGATTGCGGCCGTGACTGATCTCGTGGACGGCGCATCGGCGGCGCTGCGGGCAGGGTCTGCCGAGAGGGCTTCTGGACGCCCTCTGGGAACACGCCCGCCCGTGCTTCCGTCATGGAGCACCATCCGAGCCCACGCGTGGCCGCTCGGCGTGGCCCTTCTCGCGGTGACCCTGACGGTCGTCCTGCAGACGCTCTCGGTCACCATCGACAGCTCGTCCGGACACGCCACGGCATCGACTGCGACCGGGCTCATCGGTGCGCTGGCGGCCTTTGTCTTCGCCGAGCGCACCCGCGCCACGCATCAACTTCGCGACTTCCTGATCGCCCTGGCGTTTGCCGTCCTCAGCGCCGCGGATCTGATACTGGCGGCGGGTCCTTCGCTCGTCAACGCCAACCCTGGGAACGCATGGCAGTGGATCACGCTGACCGCCCGGCTTGCGGGCAGCGCCATCCTGATCGCGGCCGCCTTCTGTCCGAAGGTTGACCTTGGGGCTCACCGCCGACTCCCGCGAGCCATCGTCCTCGCCGCAGCCGGCGTACTGGCGCTGGCGGCGGCGGCCATGCTCCTCTGGCACTCGCATCTGCCGGCGCGGCTCACGAGTACAGCCTCGCCGCGCTCAGGAGGCGCTGCCGCGTCACATGGCCACCTGCTGTTGAGCTACCTGCAGATCTTCGGCACACTGCTCGCGGCCTGTGCAGCCGTTGGCTTCGCCACGCATTCGGCGCGGGCGGGGGACGGGCTTCAGAGATCGATCGCGGCGGGCGTCACGGTGCTCGCGGTCGCGCGCTTGAACTACTTCCTCGCGCCTTCGGCGATCAGCAGCCGGCTCTATGCGGGGGATATCTTGAAGCTGGCCGCGTACGCGCTGATCCTGTACGGATGCCTGCGTGAGTTTCGTGCGCTTCAGCGTGGGCTGGCACAGCGGGTGGCACTCGATGAGCGCAGGCGGATGGCGCGCGACATGCACGATGGTCTGGCGCAGGAGCTCGCGTTCATCGCCACCCATTCGCAGCGCTTGAGCCAGACCGGCGAGGATGCCGCGACGGCTGTCCATCTGCGCGCCGCCGCCGAGCGCGCGCTGCACGATTCACGCACGACGATCGCCGTGCTGACCTCGCCCGACGACGCGCCGCTCGACCTGCTGATCGCGCGCACAGTGGACACGTTCAGGTCACGGTTCGGCGTCGACGTCGAGCTCGATCTGCAGAGTGACGTGCTCGTCCCAGCCGAGCGGCGCAATTCGCTGCTGCGCATCCTTCACGAGGCGTTGACCAATGCGATCCGGCACGGCAACGCCCACCAGATTCTCGTCTGCCTCACCGGCGCCGGCGGGAGATCCACCCTGAGGATCGCCGACGACGGCTCCGGGTTCGATGTCCCTGCCACTGTCAGCGCCGGCAGTGGTCTCGGCCTGACGAGCATGGGCGAGCGTGCCGAACTGCTCGGAGGTAGCCTGAACGTCGTGTCGACCCCTGGAAAGGGCACCACCGTGGAGGTTGAGCTGCCATAGACAAGCCTGTCCGTATCGTGCTCGCCGATGACCATGCCGCGACCCGCCTCGGGGTGCGTCTTGCGCTGGAGGAAGGCGGCTTCCAGGTGGTCGCCGAGGCCGCCGATGCAAGCGGTGCGGTCGAGGCGGCGCTGGAGCATCGGCCCGACCTCTGCCTGATCGACGTCTACATGCCGGGTAAGGGCATCGCCGCCGCGGTCGAGCTGACCGAGGTCCTGCCCGACATGCCGGTCGTGATGCTGAGCGTCTCCGACAGCGATGAGGATCTGTTCGAGGCGCTGCGCGCGGGCGCCTGCGGCTATCTGCTCAAGGACACCGATCCCAAGCGTCTGCCCTTCGCGCTCAGTGCCGTGCTCAACGGTGAGGCGCCGCTCCCGCGGGTGCTGACGGCACGGCTGATCACCGAGTTCAGGCGGCGTGGCAAAGAGCGCCGCATTCCCGACGCCGACGGCGACCTGATCACGCTGTCAGAGCGGGAGTCCGAGGTGCTCGAGCTGCTGCGCACGGAGTTGACGACCAAGCAGGTAGCCCATCGGCTGGGGATCTCTCCGATAACCGTGCGACGGCATGTCTCGGACATCTTGAAAAAGCTTCGCGTCCCGGACCGCGGCAGCGCGCTGCGGCTGACCGGCCAGCCCTCGAAGTGACCCGCGGCGCTCGCCGGGACTGAGCGCACGCACGCACGCGTCTGGCCCCGGCCCTCGAGCTATCAGACGACGGCGCGCCGCGAGCGGCCGTCAGCCGCCAGATCGATCTCGCACCACACGAGCGTTCCTTCGCTGCGATCGACACCCCAGCGGTCGGCCACGCGATCGACGATGAACATTCCCCAGTCGCTCGCCACCATCGCCGCGGGCTTGCTCACCACGAGGTGGGCTCGGGGCTCTCTGATCTCCGCGCGTACGAGCGTGTCCGAGCGCCAGACGCCGAGTTCGATCTCATCGCCTCCGACGGGCTGTCCCTGTCTGACCGTGTTGCTTACCAGCTCGCTGACGCATAGCGACAGGTCGTAGAAGACGTCCGGCTCGAAATGACCCTCCCAATCGCGTAGCGCGCGGCGGGCAGCTCCAACCGCTTGGGGCAAGCCCCGTAACTTGAACCTGCGCTCGGTCTCGCTGAGTACCACCGACGTCATGGGAGCGATCGCGCCCGCGACGACCGAGCCCGGGTTCAAGGCGGCCAGCGAATGGCGCTTGCCCGCGGGCGCGACGGTCGCGACCGTGCGCCCATCCGTTTGTGCGGCGGCCTGCGTGGTCGGTGCTGGCACAGGAATCCTTTCCGTGGGATGACTGGCCTTGCTTGGCCACAGCGCTCGACTCGTTCAAGCCCGCAGAGCGCTGCTGTCAGGACGTCGCAACCGCCACGCTGGCGAACGACACGACGATCGTTGCACCACCCCCCCCGGGCTGTCAAGCCGGGCAAGAACTACTCCACGGTCACCGTCTTGGCCAGGTTGCGCGGTTGGTCGACGTTCAGAGCGCGCTCGCGTGCGATGTAGTAGGCCAGCAGTTGCAGCGGCACGACGGCGAGGATGGTCTGCAGGAGCACGTCGGTCTGCGGGATGTAGACGACCTGCTCTGCGTGCTCGGCAACCTCCTTGCTTCCCTCGCTGGCGACGGCAAACACGCGCGCGCCGCGCGCGCGAACCTCAGAGATGTTGGAGAGCATCTTGTCCAATACGAGCGCGTCGGTCGCCACGCAGACCACCGGCGTGCGCTCCGAGAGCAGTGCGATCGGCCCATGCTTCATCTCACCGGCGGCGTAGGCGTCGGTGGGTATGTAGGAGACCTCCTTGAGCTTCAGGGCTCCCTCCAGTGCGACCGGAAGACCGGACAGGCGTCCCAGATACAGGAAGAACTCGCAGTGCGCCAGACGCTCGGCGAGCAGATGCACGGCCGGCTCCACCGAGGCCACCACCTGATCGATCCGCCCCGGCAGCAACGCCAGCTCGGCCGCCAGCTCGGCATGGCGGGCGGGCGTCAGCGTTCCGCGCACTCGTCCGACGCGCAGGGTGAACGCGTACAGCGCGGACACCTGGGCGACGAACGTCTTGGTCGCAGCGACCCCGATCTCGATGCCCGCGCGCGTCAACAGCACGCCATCGGCATCGCTGGTGGCTTGGCTACCGGGCACGTTTGTCAGCGCGAGAACGGTGGCGCCGCGAGCACGAGCCACGCGCATCGCGGCGAGCGTGTCGGCAGTCTCGCCGGATTGCGTGACCCCGATTATCAGGGAATCCTCTTCGAGCAGCGGAGCACGATGGCGGAACTCCGAGGCGAGGTCAACCTCGACCGGGATCCGCGCCCAGCGCTCGAGGGCGATTCGGCCGGCCAGCCCAGCGTGATAGGAGGTTCCGCAACCCACGATCACCACCCGGCGAATCCTCCGCAGCTGATCGTCGGTGATGCCGATATCCGGAAGCGTGACGTCGGCATCCAGCCAGTCCACGAGCGTGTCGGCCACTGCTGCACCCTGCTCGTGGATCTCCTTGAGCATGAACGTCTCGAAACCGCCCTTCTCCACGACATCGTCGTCCCAGTCGACGGTCATGGGCATCACCGGGACGCGGGCGCCCGAGGTGTCGAGGAATGTGGCCTGGTCGGCGTCGAGCACAGCGATCTCTCCTTCACCCAGCACGTGGACTTGCCGGGTGTGGTGCAGGAACGCGGGGATCGCCGAGGCCAGGAAGTGCTCGCCGTCGCCCATGCCTACCACCAACGGGCACTCACGTCGGGTACCGACGAGCAGGCCCTTGTGCTCGGCGCTCATCGCGACAAACGCGAAATGGCCGCTGAGCTCCTTGAGCGCCGCCTGCACCGCGGCCACCAGATCGCCCTGATAGTGATGCGAGATGAGGTGGGCTACGACCTCCGCATCGGTCTCGGAGCGGAACTCCGCGCCATCTCGGCTCAGCTCGTCACGAAGTGCCAGGTGGTTCTCGACGATTCCGTTCAGAACGATCGACACGCGACCGTCGGTGTCCGAGTGAGGGTGCGCGTTCTCCCATGTGACCTTGCCGTGCGTGGCCCACCTGGTGTGGCCGATGCCGGTGGTCGGCTCGGCAAGTGCGGTGGCCGTGCTGCCGTTGCGCGCTCGGGCTCGCTCGAGCGTACGTGTCGCGAGGGCCTCTCTCAGCGACGACAGATTCCCGACGGCACGGACCGATTCGATGCGCCCGCCCTCCTGGAAGGCCAAGCCGGCGGAGTCATAGCCGCGGTACTCGAGTCGCTCGAGCCCTCGAAACAGGACCTCCTCGCACGGCCGATGGCCGACATATCCGATGATTCCGCACACGTTGGCTTGTTTTCCTTCCCCTTGGCTTTATCGGATCTGGGCACGATTGGCCCGCTCACGGTCCAGCCCGAGGAAAGCTCAACGGCTCGACCCGGTGCTGGAGCTGAATTACAAGGCCGGGCCGAGCTGCGGTCAATGGGTCCAATGACTCATCCGGCCGTTCAGCGGGTGAACGCGAGCCGGTGATCGACCGGCCCTCGACCTAGACTGATCGCTCATGTCCGCGCCGATCACCGTCGTCGTCATCGACGACCATGTTCTGTTCCGCACAGGACTGCGCGAGCTCCTCGAGCAGGAGGAGATTCGAGTCGTCGGAGAAGCCTCGACGGCCGAGGCCGGCCTGGAGGTCATCGAGCGTCAGGCCCCGGATGTGGCGATAGTGGATCTCAATCTTCCGCGCATGTCCGGTCAGAACGCGATCCGCCAGATTGCCACGATCGCGCCGCGGACGCAGGTGCTGGTGCTGACCATCTCCGCTAACGAGGCAGACGTGACAGATGCCGTGCTCGCGGGCGCGTGCGGCTATCTTCTCAAGGACGCCTCGGTGGGCGATATTGCAAGCGGCGTGCGGGCGGCTGCGATCGGTGAGTCGATGGTGTCGCCGAGAATGGCGAAAACGCTGTTGGACCAGTTGCGCCAGCACGAGAGCGGTGACAAGCGCCCGCATGTTGAGAACCTCTCAACGCGGGAGAAGGAGGTCCTTCGCCTCGTGGTCGAGGGCAAGGACAACGCGACGATCGCGCAAGAGCTGTTCATCAGCCCATACACGGTCAAGAATCACATCTCCAACATCCTGCTGAAGCTGCACGTGGAGAACCGGCTGCAGGCCGCGGTTCGCGCGGTCCGTGACTCTCTGATCTGAGCGAGGCTTCCGCGCTTCGGTGCGGCGCACCGATGAAGCTAGCCGCTGAGCTCGATGCGCTCACGCACGCTTCCGAGCAGTTCGCGCAGCCGCCTGCTGGTGCGCGTCAGGCACCGCACCACGACCGAGAGTTCCCGCAGCTGCGGGGCGGCGGCCGGGTCTCCGGACTCCGCGAGACGAGCGATCTCTCGTTCGATCCTCATGCAGTCGACCTCGAGCGCGAGCACGTGCGCGTACCCGTCCACGATCAGTTCGAGCGGACTGGTCGTGGCGTCGGCCAGAGCGTCCTCGTCCGACAGCGTGCGGATGAGCGACTCGGCCTGCCTGCGAAGGTAGTCAGGGCCGTGCTGGACCGGCGTGTGGTGGGGGGCGGGAGTCGCTGGCAACCAGGTGAACTGGGTCGGATGCAGATCTGCAGGCTCGAATGAGTACAGGGTGCTTGCACGGCTCGATCCGGTCAATCGACCGCGTGGCCCTTTTCACGTTCACTGAATGAACGCCGAACGGCCGTCTGAGCTATTGACCTGACAGCCGCACGTCGCCAGCCTGATTGCGGTGAGACCACGAGCTCGGAATCGCAGTGACTCGGCCGGCTGTTCCACACCCACCCGCGCGCTGGCGGTGGTTCGGTGAGCGTCGGCACGGCGTCCGCCATTCCGGTCGGGATCGACGCCGGCATGGAGGCTCACGGCATCTTTGCCGCGGAGGCCCTGTTCGCAAATGCTGGAGTCCTCGATGCCGGCGCGCCGCGCCTGCTCGGGGGCGTGCGGTCGAGACCCGGAGGGCTCTCCCGCTCTGCTCGCTTGCTGAAGCGGGCGTTCGACCTGATCGGCGCGACCATCTTGCTCCTCATCGGGGCGCCTCTGCTGCTGTTCATCGCGGCGGCAATCCGGCTCGAGGGTCCCGGTCCGGTGTTCTTCCGCCAGACGCGAGTGGGACGTGACGGAAGGCCGTTCCGGATCTTGAAGTTTCGCACGATGGTGGTTGGGGCCGATGCGCTGAAGGAGAGCCTGCGCGATCTCAACGAGGCCTCTGGCCTGTTCAAGATCGCGGCCGACCCCCGCATCACCCGGGTCGGAGGCCTGGTGCGAAGGACTTGTCTCGACGAGGTGCCCCAGCTGTTGAACGTGCTTCGAGGAGAGATGAGCCTCGTTGGGCCGAGACCCCTGATTCCCGAGGAGGATTGCCAGATCGTTGGATGGCAGCGGCTGCGTCTGGAGACGGCACCGGGGATGACCGGGCACTGGCAGATCCTGGGCGGTGCCCGAATTCCGCTCGAAGAGATGGTCGCCATCGACTGCCGCTACGTTTCCAACTGGACAATCTGGTCAGACGTCGGGACGCTCGTGAGGACCGTGCCGTGCGTACTGGCCCGCCGCGGCTTGTAGGCCCGCTGCCTCAGCTACCGTAGTGCCGAGCATGAGATGGATGGGAGCGTTGGTGGCGCTGGTCTTGACCGTCGGTATCGCCGGGACCGCGGTGGCGTTGAAAAGCCGTGAAGGCGACACCCAGTTCGTCGCCCAGCAGCAGGACCTCGTCCCCGTCGGGCCGGCCGCTCTCGAGCGGCTCATGGTTACGACGAGCGATCCGCGCCCGGGATATGGGGGACAAGCGCGCGCTGCACGCTGCAGTTCGGCGAGCTCGGGCGTGCGCGGTAATCCGTGGACCTGCACGGTGCGCTACCCGCGGCTGCCGATGGTGCGCTACCGGGTGACGGTCCACGCCGACCGGTCGATCTTCGGCTTTGGTCAGCCCGAAGGCCGGCCGCTCGCCGGCGCGCTGACCGTCAGGGGCTGTTGCGTGGGCGGGCCGTAGGGGCGCGTCGAGCAGGAGATTCAGTTGAGCTCGTCGTGCAGCTTGCGCAGGGCGCGGTAGATGCGAGCCTCGATGGCGCTCTCTCCCTCGCCGAGCACGCGCGCGACGTCGCGAAGCTTGAGATCGGCACCGAAGCGCAGCGCGATCGCCTCGCGCTCATCGTCACTCAGCAGCGCGAGCGCCCTGTCGAGCTCGTCGCGGTGCTCCACTGCCGCCAGCGCGGGGTCGGTCCCGCCCGGCGTGGCCCCAGCCCCCGCGTGCTGCAGCGCCCGCGCCTCGTGTGTCTGGCGGCGAGCGTGATCGCGCAGCAGGTTCAGGGCGATCGTGTAGAGCCACCGGCGCTCGCTTCCTCGGCGCGGATCGAAGCGATGGTGGGAGCGGAGCACTCGCTCGAATGTTTCCGAGAGCAGGTCCTCGGCCAGGACCCGGCTTCCGGTCCGGTAGGCAAGGAACGAGAAGAGCCGCTCGGCATGCTCCTCAAACAGTCGCTCGAAGGTGTCCGATCGCATACCGATCGACATTCTGGCGTTCGGAGTGGAGCGAACCCCGTCGCGACTCGTGAGCGCGTGGCCGAAGGCGCTTGAGGAGATCATGCCGGCGGGGGAGAGGTTCGGGTATCCGAGCGCGAGGGACTCCGGACGGCGCTCGCCCGGTGTCCCTCGCGCATCGTGATCAGGATTTCCGCTTGCGCGAGTCTCGCGTCGTGCTGGCGGACTGGCACAGGTGGAACTGGCGGCTTTCCTTGATGATCGCGCCGTCGCTCTCGACCGCGATGACCTCGATCGTCGTGGGTCCTTTACCGCACGGCAGGTAGCCCACATCGATGGTCGAGGAGACCCTGCTGTTCTTCAGCACGAACAGGACCTTGCCATTGACCACGACGGTCACCTTGCTGAGCGTCAACCGGTGGGGAACGTTCAGGTGGATCTTGATTCGGCGATGGCTCATCGGCTTCTTGTGGTGCTTTGAGCCGAGGACACCGCCGCCTTGGGCGGGGCCGTACTGGGCGCTAGCCGCATTACTCGGGTTGGAGCTCGTGGCGCCGCCGGCGATCACGCCGCCCGTGCCCGCCGCCATCAGGCCGACGGTGAGGCCCGCCACAGCGAGACGGCGACGAGTGCCCGCGCGCCCGCCTGTGGGCCGCGCGCGTGACATCGCCGTGGTCTTGATCCGGTCGAGCTCGAGCGGGCTCGGCTCGGGACGCTCGGCGCGCAGCCGCTGCGCGACACTGTCCAGTTCGTCCTTGAGTGGCTTGTTCTTGCGCCGCATCTTGGTCTCCTTACCTGCTGGCGTTGGGGATCCTCTAACCCGCCTATACGAACGAGCGGCACGTTTTCCTACAAGCGCTCAGAGACTGGTGATGGAGAACTGCCCCGAGCTCAGCGCCTGGCTGCGCAGGAGCGGTGCCTTTTGTTCCCACACACGCGGGCCGCTCGAGTCCAGCAGCTGGACGGTCGCCTTCAGGCCGGGCTCGAGTGGGTTCAGCAGCAGCGCACGCCGGATCGAGGGACCCGGATCGATTCCGGCGCCGGCGCGTGCCACCGCCAGCCAGTACTGCTCTTCCCAGTTCTCGGGTTCCAGCGAGGCGGCCTTTGACATCGCCGGCACGGCGGCCTGTGCGAAGCCCTGCTCGAGGTCGCACACGCCGATGATCACGTAGGACTGTGGACGCTCGACCGACAGCGACAGCGACGAGAGCGCCTCGCGCTTGGCGCTCACGCAGGCCTGGTGGCCGAGCTCGTGTCCGCTGCGCTGGAGGCGCGCGTAGGAGATGCCGACGAGGAGTGGCGCGACCGCGAGCACGAGCCATCCCAGTGCGACGAGCGTGCGGTTCGCGGGTAGGCCCGAGCGACCCGCCCTGCCGTCTCTGGGGCGGGCCAGCGCCATGCCGGCGAGGATGAACAGGCCGAGCGTGACCGCCGGCATCTGCCAGTCCCAGTCAAAGCCCTGATGGATGGCCCACGCCAGCGCCACAGCGAACAGGGCCGCGTACAGCGCCCGGTCGGGGCCGCGGATCCGCGCTGCGAGGCCGGCCAGGATGCCGAACACGACGATCAGAATCAGCGCGAAGCCCACGATGCCGAGCTCGGCGAGGCTCTGCAGGTAGAGCGAGTGGGCGTCGGTGACGTAGTGCGAGTCGGTGCGGGTGTGAAAGTAGTACTGCTGATAGGTGCCGGCGCCCGTTCCCCGCAGCTTCTGCATGTCAAAGATTCGCACGGCGGCCTTCCATAGCGGTAGGCGGCCGTTGTTGGCCGGGTCGGTCAACCGTTCGCGAGTTTGCGCGGAGGTCGGGCCGCCGTTGCCGTTGACGAAGTCGTCGTACTCGTGACGGGCGAAGCCTAAGGCGCCGATCGCAAGGGCGATCGCGACGACGAGGATCATGGCGCCCGCGCCGATGCCAATGCGCAGGCTCCGGGCAGGGCGGGCGCGCACCAGCGCGAGCTTTGACAGTGGGCGATCTGCGGGCAGCAGTGCGGCGCGCAGGATGCCCGCGCCCAGCATGCATGCTCCGACCACGATCGCTACGTGCTGGCCCTGGGAGACGGCCTGAGGACTGGTTGGGTGGTAGGTGGCGAGCAGCGTCGCGTCCCACGCGGAATGCAGGGCGATCGCGGTGGTCGGCGCGAGCGCGATCAGCGTGGTCGGAAGCGTGCTGGCGCGCGTCAGCAGGCAGTAGGCGAGCAGGCCGATGATCGCCACGCCGATCGCGCCGCGCGAGAAGGTGAGCAGCAGTGTCGCGGCGACCGCCGGAAACAGGGCGGCGGCCAGAACACGCACGCTCCAGTGCCCGTCGCGATCTGCGGAGAGGTGAAACCCAAGGATCAACACCATCGCCGCGACCATGCCCTCGGCGTTCCAGTAGGTGAGCGGGTAGTTGAGGCGGTCGTTGAAGAAGCTGCCGGCGGTCGGCCAGGCGTGCGGAAGGACCCGTGAGAACAGACCGATCAGACACACCGCGGCAAGTCCGGCGAAGACGGCGCGCATGAGCGCGTCAGCGTGTCGGCGGCTGTAGCGCACCGAGCCGAACAGCGTCAGAGCCAGCACGTACAGCAGCGTGCGGTCGTAGCTGTCGAGCGTGCGCGCCGTGGCGTGCGACCACAGCGCCGAGGTCAGCTGCCAGGCGGCATACAGCGTGAGCGCGGCCAGCGGAACGACGAGCGCCACGTCGAATCCCTCGAATGGCCGCTCCGCCAGCGTGGTTCGCAGCACGAGCGCCTGGGCGAACAGGATCGCGACAAAGGCCGGTGCGTTCGGGAAGTAGCCGCCGGCGTTGAAGGAGAGGTAGATGAGCGCTGCCGGCGCGAGCAGCACGAGCGCGACGAGGCCGATCGACTCGAGTGGCTCGCGCCTGACCGAGGCGACCGCGGGCCTCACCCGGGGCGCTGAACTGACCTGCGCCGCCTCGCTCGACACCTGCCAAGTCTAGGTGCCGGTGCGGTCAGGTCTCGAGGGCAAAAGCGTGCACGGCCTCGTCGGCGACGTGGCCGGCGATCGCCAGCGAGGCGGTGGCCGCCGGGGAGGGGGCGTTGCGCAGGTGCAGCGCCCGCTCGGTCTGAGAGAAGACGAAGTCGTCGACGAGGCGCCCGTCGCGCGCCAGCGCCTGCGCGCGTACACCGGCGAACGTGCTTTCGACGTCGCCCGGCTGAAGCTCGGGCACATAGCGCGCGGCCGCGCGCACGAACGCCGGGCGCAGCGCGGCATTGCGCAGTTCGGCCACGCCGGTCGCCCAGAAGCGGGTGGCCATTCTCCAGGTGCCCGGCCAGGCGAGCGTGTCGAACAGGTCCTTGCCGCGCACGGCCCCCAGGCGGTAGGCGTCGCGGGCGGGCGCGAGCAAGGCGGTTGGTCCCACGAGGATCTCGCCGCCGACGTGCTTGGTCAGGTGAACGCCGAGAAACGGCAGCGAGGGATCGGGGACGGGGTAGATCAGCGAGCGCACGAGATGTCTGCGCTCAGGCACGAGCCGCAGGTAGGCGCCGCGGAACGGCACGATCCGCGGATCGCGGTTCGCACCCGCAGCCACCGCCAGCCGATCGGCCCAGGCGCCGGCGCAGAAGACCACGTTGCCCGCTTCGATCGTTCCCGCCGCGTGCACGAGACGCAGCGATCGCTTGGCGACTTTCACGTCTTCGACCCCGCTCCCCGTTGCAATCGTGCCGCCCGCCTCGAGCACATCGCGGGCGTAGGAGCGAGCCACGGCCGCGAAGTCCACGATCCCTGTGTTGGGCGAATGCAGCCCCGCCACACCACGCGCGTGCGGCTCGATCTGCTCGATCTCCGCAGCGTCGATGCGGCGCAACCCGGGGACGCCATTGGCGTTGCCCCTGCGCTCGAGCTCGTCCAGCCGCGCGAGCTCCGAGGAGTCCGTGGCGATGATGACCTTGCCGCACTTCTCGCTGGCGATGTCCCGCTCGGCACAGTAGGCGTACATCGCGCGTGCGCCCTCCACGCACAGGCGCGCCTTCAGCGAGCCGGGCTGATAGTAGACGCCGGCGTGGATCACGCCCGAGTTGTGGCCGGTCTGGTGGGTTCCAACCTCGGATTCGCGCTCGAGCACGCATACCGACGCACGCGGGTTGCGGCGGCTCAGCTCGCGCGCGACCGCCAACCCCAGGATTCCCCCGCCGACGACCGCCAGATCGCAGCGATCGGGCGCTATCACCTGACCGCCCCGGGCCCACCCGGAGCAGTGGCCGCGGCAGCGTTGACGAGACCGGCCCCGTACAGACCCTGATCCGCGGCGCCACCCAGCCTGCGCGCGGTGGCGCGCAGCCGTGCGGTGATCTGGGCGGGCGTCGGGTGGCGGCCGAGCACGCGGCTGGCGATGATCAGCGCCGCGGTCGCCGCCACGTGAGGTGCGGCCATCGAGGTCCCTTCGTAGCCCGACGGCAATCCGAAGCGGCGAACCGAGGCTCCGGTGAACGTCTCCTGGTAGATGTCCCGTCCCGGAGCCAGTTCGGGGTGGCAGTTGGGATCGCCCGGAAGGTCGGCGTCCGCGCCACCCCCCGGTGCCACGAGCGTGAGCCCGCTGCCGTCGTTGGAGTAGCTCGCCAGACAGCCGTGTTCGGTCGTGGCGCCGACCGCGATCACGTCGGGCGCCCGCGCAGGGTAGGCGATCGCCGTGTGGCCCTCGTTGCCGGCGGCTGCGACCACCAGCACCCCACGGCGGCGGGCGTAGCGCAATGCTTCGATCAGCTCGGGGATGTCCGAGGCGGTGACGTCGGGAGAGAACTCGAGGCTGAGGTTGATCACGCGGGCACCGTGTCGAACGGCGAAGCGCACCCCTTCGGCGATCGTCGACGCTTCACCTTCGCCTTGGGCGTTGAGCACTCGCACGGGCATGATTCGGGCGGCGAACGCAAGCCCTGTGAGGCCGCGTCCGTTGTTGGTTGCCTCGGCGATCGTCGCGGCGACGAATGTCCCGTGGCCGTTGCGGTCGTTGGGGAACGGATTTTTGGCGACGAAGTCGTACCCCTGGACGAACTCGTGCGCGCTGAAGTCGGGCGAGCGCCGGAAGGGGCCGCGGTTGGCGTAGGCGACGCCGGTGTCCAGCACCGCGACGACCACGCCCCTTCCACCCAACCCCCCGGCAGCGGCCGTGTTTGCCCATGCTTCCGGTGCGTTCACGCCGAACGGACCGACGAAGTTCCACTGCAGCGACTGCCAGTCGCCCGAGGCGCCGCCGGTCCCTGGGTCGTTCGGGATCCATGTGCCGGATGCGCGCGCGACATAGTCGGGCACGGCCCAGGCGACGTCGGGTTGTGTGCGCAGGCGACGAAGCGCGGAGGCCACGCTCACTCCGGGCGCCAGGCGCAGCAGCTTGGTGCGCGGGCCGGAGGCGGCGGCGGTTGTGCCGGCGCCGCTCGCCGAGGCGGCGCGCGCGCGCGTTCTTGGGGTCGAGGTGTATCTGACGAGTACGCGGCCAGGAACGTACGCGCCCGGGCTGGCGGCGCCGGCAGCGGTTGCGGTGGTGGCCAGTGCGCCGCAGCACGCCAGCATGAGCGCCCCAGCGGCCAGTGGTCTGCGGGCGCGTGCCAGCGCGGGGCACCGGCGCGGGATCCGGCGAAGGCCTCGGCCCACATGGCCGACGGCGTGCCTGCGGCGGCGGTCGATGGGCTGGGAGCGGGGGAGCATGGTTGGTTTGAGCAATGATGGTGTGCCGCAGCCTGGCGGGCCGCATCCACTCTCGCAGAGACCGCAGAAGAGATCGATGAGCGAGCACCTTCTCCCACGCGACGGCTATTTCATGCAGCTGGCCCTGCGTGAGGCGGAGCATGCGCTTGAACACTCCGACGTGCCGATCGGCGCGGTCGTTGTCCGTGACGGGGAGGTCATTGCAGCGGCCCACAACGAGCGCGAGCTGCGCCAGGATCCAACCGCCCACGCCGAGCTGATCGCGTTGCGCGAGGCGGCTCGGAGGGCAGGCAGCTGGCGGGTGCTCGACTCGACGGTCTATGTGACCCTCGAGCCATGCGCGATGTGCGCCGGCGCGATCGTGCTGGCACGCGTACCACGCGTCGTCTACGGAGCGTCCGACCCGAAGGCGGGTGCCTGCGGGAGTGTGCTCGACGTGCTCTCACAGCCGCGCCTGAACCATCGTCCAGAGGTCGTTGGTGGTCTGCTGGCGGCCGAGTGCGGGGATCTCCTCAGCGGGTTCTTCGCGTCACGGCGATAGGGCTGCTTGGGAGGTCGGGCGGCGTGCCGTTCGCAGTGATGATTGGCCTCCCGCGCAGCGAGAGTCCCTACAGAAAGGTTCGTATGGGAAACAGGTCGGCAAAGCCGTACACCAGCATTATCGTCCAGCCGACTGCCGCCGCTCGCGGGATCCGCCGGTCGGCAAACGCGCACACGAGCACCAGGTATATGCCCGGCATCACGATCGTCATGTAGTAGAGGTAGCCGATGCGATCCGAGAGCTCATAGCCGAGCGCCATCGGAACGTAGGTCCCGAGACACCACGCGATACCCAGCAGCGCTACCTTGTCGTCGTTCCGCCACCATTTGGTCGCGCAGGCAAAAGCGGCAGGTACGGCGAGGAAGATTATGAAGGGGTTGATCTCGCCCTGAAAGAAAACGGATGCGCGCGATGCCACGGCTCTGCCGTTGGCAAGCGTGTTGACTGCAACGCGCGCGAAGTTGATCGCCTTCTGGTTGAGCAGCCACTCCCACGGCGAGGAGGCGATGCCGACAGAGGCGGCTTTCGCCTTCAACAGCAGTCCAAAGTGATAGATGTGAAACAGATGGGTGAAGGGGCTGCCGGCGTAGGTGACGTGGGAGCCGGGATCGTACGCCGGAACAAGCCCGTCAAGCAACCAGAGAAGCAGCAGAAACGATATGGCTGTGACGCCTGAGGCAATCAACAGAGGGCGGGCGCCCTCACGCGCCGACTGCCGTCCGCGAGCGTCGATGCGCCACGCTCGAAGAACGCGCAGCAGCTCGAATGCCGCGAGCCCCACGAGCAACAGGATCGCGACTTCCTTCATGCAAGCGCCGATTCCGAGCGCCACTCCGGCCGCGATCGGATGGCCACGCAGGTACAGGGCCGCAGCAACGATCATCATTGCAACGCAGTAGATGTCCAGGGTCGCGATGCGCCCCTCCACCAACAGCAGGTTGTCCAGTGCCATGACGCCGGTCGCGCCGACGGCGAGCCAGGGGCTACCGCCCGCCGCACGCACCAGGGCGTAGATGCCAAGCAGCGCGATCAGTCCGAACAGCACGCTTCCCGCACGCCAGCCGTCCGGATTATTCCCGAACAACTCGATGCCCGCAGCAATGATCACCTTCGCCAGCTGCGGGTGCTCGGCGTTCGGGTCGGTCCCCAGCGGGGCGTTGTGATAGTTCTGCCCCGCGGGCGGGTGAATTCCTGCGATGACCCGCGCCGCGTTCACATAGTAGGCCTCATCGAAGATCAGAGTCTGGTTCGCCGTCCGGCTGCAGGGCGAGTGGCAGGGCAGCTGTAGGTCGAGGACGCGGACGAACAGCGACACGGCGAGGATCGCGCATACTGCGAGAGTCGGCGCAGCCGGCGTCCGACCCCATGCTCGCAGCGCGTGGTAGATGTTGCGGGCGCCCCTTCCCGGCACAAGGACGGGCGCCACGGTCTCCGAGTTGAAGGCCATGGCGCCCGATTATTCCTTGCTCGATGTGTTCAGGCTAGGACGTCAGTGGTGGTGGCCGTCGCTGCCTGCGGGGTCAGGCCGAGGGTCACTGCCACCGTGGTGGTGTCCGTGATCGGGATCGGTGTATGTGTACTGATCGGCCGGCGAGCTCGCGCTCGTGCTTCCGCCGACTTTGACGGTCACGGCGACCGTACCGGTCCCAGCGGGTGCCATGACGATGATCTCGTCAGGCGAATCGGCGACCACAAAGGCCTTGTGCGTCCCGAATGCCACAGACACGTCACATCTCCTTGAGAAGAAGAAGATGCACATGTCGCTGCCATTGGACAGGTTGGAGCCGTTGATGGTCACCAGCGTGGACCCGCCGGACGGTCCCGTGTTTGGCGTAAGGCCCGTGACAATCGGAGCTCCCGGAGTGGTTTCGGGCGGACTCGTCGGCGTGCTCGTCGAGGTGCTAGTCGACGTTTCGGTTGGAGTGCTCGTCGAGGTGTTAGTCGATGTCGTTTCCGTTTCCGTCGGCGTGCTCGTCGAGGTGCTCGTCGACGTCGTTTCCGCTGACGTTATGGGAAATTTCGCCGAGGATCACACCGGCAGGCGCGGTGCAGTCAACAGCGACCGGCCCGACGACGGCTTCGCCTTTTTCGTTGTAGCCGGTAGCTTCTGAGTCGATCCCGTTCCCGGTACCTTTGTAGCTACCCGGCGATTTCTTCATAGCCGGCTGCGGTGTCCACGGTGAGCTTGAACGCTTCCCCCTCTTACCGGTGACTGTCTCCGGACCGACAGGGAATGTGCCGGTTTCGGGAATGGCCGGCGTGCGCCCGCTACGAGCTCCACGTCGAAGCTTCCGTGAGCGCTTGGCGCAACAGACGGGAGACGTGCATCTGCGAGACACCGAGCCGCGCGGCGATCTCAGCCTGCGTGAGATCCTCGACGAAGCGCATGTAAAGAACCAGTCGCTGGCGCCTCGGCAGATGTTCCAGCGCAGCGGCCACGGTCGCGTCCAGCTCGACGAGTTCGTAGCGCTCATCCTCGCGGCCCATCGCATCGCCGTAGGTGATCGTCTCTTCCCCGGTGCAGGGCAGTGGAGCGTCAAGCGACAGGCTCTCGTACGCCTGCATGGCCAGCAACGCGTCGATGACCTCCTCGGTGTCCAGCTCGAGATACTCAGCGAGCTGCCCCACGGTCGGAGCGTGCCCGCGCTCGAGGGCGAAACGGCCCTGTGCAGCGCGCACCTTCAGCGCTCGCTCCTGCGTTTCCCGTGGCATGTGCACCGCCCAGCCGGAGTCGCGAAGGTACCGCCGCATCTCCCCGAGGATCGTCGGCACCGCGAATGACTGAAAAGGAGTGCCGCGCTCGGGATCGAAGCGATCGACAGCCTTCAGTAGACCGATCGACGCGACCTGCAGGAGATCCTCGAATGGCTCGGAGGAGTACCTGTAGCGTCGCGCGAGACGGCGTGCGAGCGGTAGAAACCGCTCAACGAGCGCCTCGCGCGCGGCCTGATCGCCCTGCACCTGCCAGCGAACGAACAGCGTCTCCAGATCACCTGTCGCCAACGTGACGGCGCTCGGTGCGGCCGGGTGGGATTCCACCTCGGGCACCTCGGGCACCTTTATGGGCGCAGACCGCATCAACACGCTCTCCCTGCGCTCCGCCCGCCTGGCTGGCTATCAGCGTTGCGGCGAGGCATACATGCCGGGCGCCGACGCGCCCCCGCCTTGGGAAGTGTGCCGATCGATCTCAAACCACATGCAGGCCGGGCGCTGATCCGTGTCGATCGCCCAGCGGTCGGCGATCTGGCCGAGGAGCATCACGTCGTAGTCCGGTCTGCGCCGCTCCTCCAGGGGCAGGCAGAGCAGCTCGCGCGGTGCTCGCAGCTCGACCCGCACGACGTCATAGGGCATCCAGACACGTAGCTCGACCACCTCGGAACCGGACCTACATTGCTGGACGGCGCGCGAGACCAACTCGCTCGTCAGTAGCACGGCAGCGTCTCGCAGGTCGGGCGCAGGGCGATCGACCCGAGCGACGTGGTAGCGAGCGGCGCGGGGAGCGTGTGCGTCGAGCCGCAGCGAGGTCTCGAGGTCTGGATCGACCGACGGAGTCGGCATTCTCGGGGTCAGATCCCCGCGTGGAGGAGACTCTAAACCGGATCTGGGCCCGATCTTGAACCAGCGCGGCCGGCGAGGGGCGATGTGCTGGTCGACCATCTGCCTAGGCGCGCGTCGCCGCGGCATGTGGGTCGGAGGGTCGGGCTGTCGGCTGCGCCTGCGAGCTGCGCCACTGGGGCACGCCCAGAGTGATCAGTCGCAGCTGGCGACCGGCGGTCGTGATGATCTCGGCCTCGGCGATGGGGTCATTTGGCGGCGCGTCGAGGATCGCCTCGGCGGTCGAGACCATGGCGTTCACCATCAGCCCTGCCAACAGCTGCAGATCCTCGGTGCTCCAGCGGTCGAGGTAGGGAAAGCGTGCGAGGTCGGTCGCGAGGTCGCTGACAAAGAGGCGGATCTCGCCGCGGATCGCTTGGCGCAACGCGGCGACGCCGCCGAATCGCTCGCGCGCTATGAAGCGGAAGTGAGTGTTGTGCTCGTGCACATACTCGACCAGAACCGCGACCGAATCGGCAATCGCTCCCTCGTAGGCCCGCGGGTCCGCCCGCGCCGCGCGGATCATCGCCCGCAGCGTGCGAAACGACTCGTCGATCAGAACCAGGCCGAGCTCCTCCATGTCGTCGAAGTGGCGGTAGAAGGCTGTCGGCACCACGCCCGCCGCTCGCGTCACCTGGCGCAGGCTGATGCTCGAGAAGCTCTCCTCCGCGAGCAGCCCAAGAGCCGCATCGAGCAGCGCCCGGCGCGTGCGCTGCTTGCGCTCTTGGCGAGTGCCACCGTGTTCCGGAGTACGGACGTGCACAATCATATTGTAATAAGCCTCACAGATGAAACCCTTGTGCGCGGGCTGGGTATGTGTAGACTGTAAACACTCGTGCACTGAAAGTCAAGGAGACGAGAGCGCTGCCCACCGCAACTTCGCCCCAACGCCTGCGTCGCCGCCTGCTCGGATCGAGCCTGCTCGAGGCGCTCGCCTATCCGCACGGCGTCGACCGCTACGTCGAGCTCGTCCGACCGCTGCTGGTCAAGCGCGACGTGCGCGCCGAGGTGGCGGCCGTCCGTCGCCAGACGCCCAAGAGCACCACGCTCACGCTGCGAGCGAACGAGAACTGGCGTGGCCTGCGGGCCGGGCAGTTCGTCGCCGTGAGCGTCGAAATCGACGGGGTCCGCCTGACTCGGCCCTACTCTCCCGCCGGCTCCCAGCACGCCGCCGCCGGCGCGCTTGAGCTTACCGTCTCGACCCACCCCGAGGGCAGGGTCTCGCGCTACCTGCGCGACCACGCGCGACCCGGGATGATCGTCGGCCTGTCCCAGGCCGACGGTGATTTCGTGTTGCCCGAGCCACGCCCGGAACGTGTTCTCTTGATCAGCGGCGGCAGCGGCATCACGCCGGCGATGGCGATGCTCCGAACGCTCTGCGACGAGGGCTTCGCCGGCGAGATCGGATTCCTGAACTACGCCCGCTCGCCCGAGCTCGCGCTGTATGAGCCCGAGCTCGAAGGGCTGGGTGAGCGCCACGCCGGATTGCGTGTCGCCCGTGGCTTCACGCGCGGGAGCGCTCGGCGGCTCAGCGGTCGCTTCTGTCGCGAGCACCTGCGCACCGTGACCGCCGAGCACTCCAGCTCGGCCACGTTCGTATGCGGGCCGCCGGCGCTGATCGACGCCGTTCGCGCCGTCTGGCGCAAGGACGGCTTGGCCGAGCCGATGGTCGAGACCTTCACTCCGCCGGCGCTCAGCTTCGACACCGACGGCGCCGAGGGTCTCGTCACGTTCGCCGCCAGCGGCCGCGAGGCCGCCAACTCCGGACTGCCGCTGCTCGAGCAGGCCGAGGACGCAGGCCTCGCCCCCGATCACGGATGCCGTATGGGTATCTGCAACACCTGCAGCTGCCGCAAGACGGCCGGCACCGTGCGCAACGTCATCACCGGTGCGATCTCGACCGCCCGCGACGAGCAGATCCGCATCTGCGTCTCGGTGCCCCTCGGCGACGTCGCACTCGACCTCTGATCCCCACCCGAAAAGGAGTCCCATGTCCACCGCGCAGCCCAGCCTCACCCCCGAGCAGCTCGAAGCCTTCGGTCAGGAACTCGACGCCGTGCGTGCACGCGTCGTCGCTGATCTCGGCGAGCGCGACGCCACCTACATCAACAAGGTCATCCGCACCCAGCGGGGGCTCGAGGTCGCCGGCCGCGCGCTGCTGTTCGTCGGCTTCCTGCCGCCCGCCTGGATCGGCGGCACCGCCGCGTTGGCACTGTCGAAGATCCTCGACAACATGGAGATCGGTCACAACGTCATGCACGGGCAGTACGACTGGATGAACGATCCCCGGCTCGACGGCAAGACCTTCGAGTGGGACACCGCCTGCCCCTCAGACCAATGGCGCTACTCGCACAACTACATGCACCACACCTACACCAACATCGTCGGCAAGGACCGCGACATCGGCTACGGGATCCTGCGCATGTCAGAGGACGAGCCCTGGCGTCCCTACTACCTCGGCAACCCCCTGTATGCGGCACTGCTTGCGAGCTTCTTCCAGTACGGGGTGGCCCTGCACGATCTGGAAACCGAGCGGATCGCCGGCGGGGAGATCACCCTCGGCGATAAGCGCTCGATCCTGGAGGACGTCTGGGGCAAGGTGCGCGGGCAGGCGCTGAAGGACTACGTGCTGTTCCCGCTTCTGTCCGGCCCCTCATTTCCGTTCGTGCTCGCCGGCAACGTGACGGCCAACTTCACCCGCAACCTGTGGGCGTTCACGATCATCTTCTGCGGTCACTTCCCAGATGGAACACACGAGTTCACCGAGGAGCAGGCTGCCAACGAGACCCGCGGGGAGTGGTACTACCGTCAGCTGCTCGGCTCGGCCAACCTGACCGGCGGCAAGCTCTTCCACGTGCTGTCGGGCAACCTCAGCCACCAGATCGAGCACCACCTCTTCCCGGACATTCCGGCTCACCGTTACGCCGACATCCTGGTCGACGTGCGCGAGATCTGCCAGCGCTACGCCATCCCCTACAACACCGGCCCGCTGCACAAGCAATTTGGCAGCGTCGTGCGCAAGATCGTCAAGCTCGCATTGCCGCGCCGCGGCTCTCAGTCGCAGCGCGAGCAGCTAGCCGAGTCGCGGCCGCGGGAGCTTGTCGCAGCGGATTGACCCACGATTCAGATGCATCCGCGAGGACGTCAGTCCGACGACCGGCGGGCCTCAGCCGAGCCCAGGTCGCGCGGCGAGACCTCGCGCAGGATCGCCTCGACCGCGGCATCGGGGTCCGGCTCGCTCAGCGTCTCGGGGTCGAAGGACATCATCTCGAGCACCCGCCGCGGCGTCGATCCCGGCGTGCACACCACACGCGGCGCTTGGCGGCGGCGCCTGAGCCCGCCACGTAGCTCGAACAGCAAGCCGATCGTGGGGCTGTCGATGAAGCTCGCGGAACGCAGGGATCGAACTCTGGATCGAGCCGCACGCCCGGCATGCGCACATCTCCCGTCTCCACGACCCGGCGTTCGACGGGTGCTCCACACATCTCAAGCTCGGACACGACGCTCGCGGGGAACTCGATGCCTGCATCGCTCAGCTCTGCAAAGGCCACCGCGCAGCCCTGCCTTCGCTTTAGCAACTCGAACAGCGTCGCCTGCTGATGCTCCAGCGGTCCCGGCCCGGGAGCCGGCGAGGTGCGCGGAGCGAGATGCTCCCTCTCGAGTGAGGTGCTCGCACTGTTGGTCCGCCGGCTACGCATTGGCTCTCCTGGGGGGCTGTTCAAGCATTTTCCCCCTTTTCCCTGACTTGAACCGTCGCTTGATTCCCGCCGGGTTGCGGGATGTCCAGAGGCTCGCATGATTATTCGTCACCGATCGCGGGTAGCACCTTCGCGACGTGGAGAAGCGGGTGGTTAGATGCGACGGCTCGTGAGGCTCATCGGTTTGGGCCGACTCTCGGCGGTCGGCCTCGCCGCGGCGGCTGTGGTGCTGACAGCGCCGGTCGCCGCACAGGGTGCGTTGCCGGTCGTCTATTCGAGCATCGTGGCCGATGGGTACGCGTCGGCCCACCTCAACGGACCGCCGCCGGGGGCCAACGACTGGTCGTGCCGCCCGACGGCGCAGCGGCCGTACCCGGTCGTGCTCGTGCCGGGAACGCTCGAGAACATGGCCGGCAACTGGTACACGCTGTCGTCGCTGCTCAGCAACGAAGGCTATTGCGTGTTCGCGCTCAACTATGGCCAGGAAGCGGGGCGCGTCGTCGGCTTCCCGGGCGCGCTGCCGCCGGGCGGGACGGGCCACATCGCCGCCTCGGCTGGCGAACTGGCCGCGTTTGTCGAACAGGTCCTCTCCGCGACGGGCGTCGCGAAGGTGGATATCGTCGGGCACAGCCAGGGCGGGATGATGCCGCGCTACTACCTGAAGTTCCTCGGTGGCGCGCAGAGAGTGCACGCGCTGATCGGCCTCTCGCCGTCCAACCACGGCACGACGGTCGACGGCCTGACCAACCTGCTTGCGCTGCTACCGGGCGGCCCGGAAACGGGCGGGCTCGAACTCGCCTGCGGACCGTCGTGCGAAGAACAGTTCGTGGGCTCGCCGTTCTTGACCAGCCTGAACGCCGGCGGCGACACCGTGCCCGGGGTGAGCTACACGGTGATCGAGACGCGCTATGACGAGGTCGTCACGCCATACACGTCGGCCTTCCTCTCGGGGCCGGGTGTGACGAACGTCGAACTGCAGCAGCAGTGCCCGCTCGACGCGAGCGAGCATCTGGCGACGCCGTTCGACCACATCGCGCTGCGCGACGTGCTCAACGCGCTCGATCCGGCGCGCGCCAGGGAGCCGTCGTGCGGGGTGGTCGCGCCGATCGTCGGCGGGTGATGGACCATGCT
Organism: uncultured Solirubrobacteraceae bacterium; assembly: GCA_963761355.1. Lineage (GTDB taxonomy): Bacteria > Actinomycetota > Thermoleophilia > Solirubrobacterales > Solirubrobacteraceae > Palsa-744. Next base: position 672,341 of record CAVXHC010000003.1, on the reverse strand, counting down.
CAAGGGGGCGCGCGTGGTGACCCGTGCTGTGAGCTAGTAGGCCACCACCCGCGCGACACCGCCCTCGATCGATTACGGGAACAGACCGAATTCGGTTTCGACTACGTTCTGTTTGCCCCCAAGGATCGCTGACAGTTCGCCCTCGGCTTCGTTGTCATATCCGCCGCTCACCGACGCGTTCTGGCCAGGGGCGCGGTTGACGTTCCCGCCGGTCACCGATGAGGTGTAGCCGCTTGCCGAGTTACCTTTGCCGCCGCTCACCGACGAACCCTCTTGGCTGGCCGTGCCACCCTCCCCACCGCTCACCGAGGAACGGTTACCGGTGGCGTGGTTGCCAAATCCGGCGCTCACCGACGCACTGCTGCCGCTGGCCGTGCCGTCCTGCCCCGCGGTCACCGACGAGTAGAAGCCGCTGGCTGTATCCATGTCGCCGAAGACCACGGAGAATGGGCCTGACAGCACGTTTTCCCGGCCGCCGACGATGCCGCCGTAGGACGTGAACGTCTGCATTTCGCCGAGGATCAGGTTGTGGGAGCCGGTCTGGCTTCTGCTGCCCTCGTCATATCCGAGGATGAGGTTCCCCGCTCCGTTGACGGTGTTGGTTTTGCCTTCTCCGTTGACGATCTGCACGTTGGCCCCGGAGAACTGAATCGTCGGCTTGCCCCCCACTCCTTTTTCAACGAGGTCGACGTACGGGACGAGTGCGGCCAGCGCCGGATCGCCTGGTCCCGTTGCCCCGGTCGCTCCGGCTGCGCCGGCTTCGCCTTTTTCGCCGGTCGCTCCCGTCGCGCCTTTGGCGCCTTCGTTGCCTTGTGGTCCGGTCGGCCCGGCTTTGCCTTCGAGGCCCTGTTTGCCTTCAGACCCGACTTCGGTCAAGACCCAGCCTTTGAAGCAAACACCTTTGACCGGCGTAAAGACCATCCAGCCTTCATGCGTTGGCAGGCAAAGCTCGACCCCGGAGGCCGTGGCTCCACTCGCGATCACCAGCGACAGGCTCATCGCCACACACGCCGCTACACCCACGCCCCGTAGGGCCTTAGCCGCCCTCATCGCACAGCCTCCGTCGCTTGCGGGCGGACTTGGGCGCCGCCCAGTACGGGAAGTCAAGCACTTGGAACGCAAGCGGGTCGTCCTGTCGGCTGGTGGCGGGCCGACGTGCCTGGTTTACCGCCGAGTGGATCCGGGTAGCCCGCGGGGGAGCACGGCCGAGGGGCGCAATCCTCGCTGCCGCGCTCACGTCCCGGACGGGCACCCTCCGTCAGGGACTCCCCTGTAGTCCGCACAACCCTCGTCCAACCACGAGGGTTGTGTGCTTCTCGGCCCGGCGGCTCCCCTCGGCATGACGCGACCCTCGACCGGCCGAGCCTCGTCGAGTTGCCCTGCTTTGTGAAACCTCGGGCTGGTCGCACACTCCCACAATTAATGATTAGAACGCGAGTACACGGGTACATAGGCGCGCATCAAGTTGGTTCGAGTCGTCGACCAAACGATGGGGTGAGGGGCCGAGTTTGCAGATGCGGGCTGGATGGGAGAGTCACTGTGTGGAGAGCGGAGACGCTCGGGTCATGCGGCGCGTGCTAGACGCTCCCCGCTTGGTCGCCGTGCCCGCCCTGCGACGTCGTGCGCCGATCAGTGTCATGTGTGCGTTCGCGGCGCTCGCCGCTTCGCTCGTGACGGCCGCAAGCGCGTCCGCCTTCACGGCCCAGGGGAGCGCGGAGCAGGTGTACGCCACCGGCCTGGCCCCGAATGCTCAGGGGTCGCTGCTCAACTCGAGCGGCGCGACGGTATACACCCAGAACGCTGACGCGCTGGGAGGGCTGCTGTTCCGGAACGTGACGCCGGGAACCGGATACCGGGTTCGTCTCACCTCCACGGGCGAAGCGTCCGGCCCGATCACCGTCCACTCGGATGCCGCTGCGCCGTGGGACCCCGGCATCTACAACCAGTCGATCCCCGATAACGGATACACCTATCTGACCACGCGTGACGGCACTCAGCTGGCGATCGACGTCCACTCCCCGACCAGTCCGGCGGGCGAGCCTGGCCTGCCGTCGATCTTTCACTTTCCGACGTTGCCGCAGACAGGTCTGATTACGCCCGACTACACGCCGCCGTATCCGACGCTGATCGAGTACTCGGGCTACGGCTATGCGAACCCCGCCGGCCCGGAAAACGGCATTGCCGTGCTCGCCAACCTGATGGGCTTCGCCGTGGTCGACGTGAACATGCGCGGGACCGGCTGCTCGGGCGGGGCCTACGACTTCTTCGAGACGCTGCAGAATCTCGACGGCTACGACGTGATCGAAACGATCGCCCACCAGCCGTGGGTGCTCGGCAACAAGGTCGGCATGCTCGGCATCTCCTACGGCGCCATCAGCCAGCTGTTCACGGCGCAGACCCAGCCGGCGGGCCTCGAGGCGATCGCGCCGCTGTCGACGATCGACGCGACGGCGTCGACGCTCTACCCCGGCGGCACTCTGAACACTGGTTTCGCGGTGGCCTGGGCAGAACAGCGCCAGCAGAACGCCGAACCGGCCAGCCCTGGCCATGGGCAGGCATGGGCAGCCACGCGGATCGAAGAAGGCGATCAGACCTGTGCGGGCAACCAGGACCTGCACGGCGAGGCCGCCAACCTGATGGCGAAGATCCACGAAAACGCGACGTATAACCCGTCGGTGGCCGACCCCCTGGACCCGGTCTCCTTCGTCAACAAAATCAAGGTGCCGACGTTCATGGCCTGCCAGTGGGAGGACGAGCAGACCGGCGGGCACTGCGCCGATCTCGCTCAGCACTTCACCGGCACGACCCGCAAGTGGTTCACCTTCACCAACGGCGCCCACGTCGACTCGCTCGACCCGTATACATACGACCGGCTATACGATTTCTTGGAGCTGTACGTCGCGCACCAGGCGCCCATCCTCGACGCGGCTGTCGTGCATGCGGTGGCCCCGGTCATCTACCAGGAAGCGATGGGGCTGCCCAAAACTGACGTCGTCACACTTCCACCGGACCCAATCCAGTTGCAGCCGACCTATGAATCGGCGCTGTCGGCCTTCGAAGCGCTCCCGGAGATCCGGGTGCTGTTCGACAACGGCGCGGGGACCTCGCCCACCGGTAGCACGACCGCCGGCGATCCCTACCCGGGGTTTGAACAGTCGTTCTCCGAATTCCCGATCCCCGGCACGACGGCTCGCTCTTGGTACTTCGGACCCGACGGCGCCCTCAACGAACAGCAGCCAACCGCCCAAGGTGTCGACTCCTACACTTCAAATGCGAATGCCACGCCGCTGACGGACTACTCGACCAACACCGGCTCGGGCGGTCTCTGGGGCAACGCGTCGCAGTGGGAATGGAACTGGGCGCAGCCCCCGGCGGGCTCCGCCGTGTCGTATGTCTCGGCGCCGCTCACGACCAACGCGACGGCCATCGGCGGTGGTGCCGTCCACCTCTGGGTCGAGTCGTCTACGCCGGACGTCGATCTTCAGGCGACGGTCAGCGAGGTGCGTCCCGACGGCAACGAGACGTTCGTCCAGAACGGCTGGATCCGGGCGAGCGAGCGCAAGCTCGCCACCAACGCGAACAACATGTTCAAGCAGACTCCGACACTGCTCCAGCCGATCCCGACCTTCCTCGCATCCGATGTGCAGCCCATGCCGGCGAATCAGTTCGTCCCGGTCGTCATCCCGCTGTACTTCGAGGGGCATGTGTACCGCGCGGGCTCGCGCATCAGGGTCACGATTTCCGCCCCCAACGGAACACAGCCGGTGTGGGCATTCGGTCAGACACAGCCGGCGGGCACCACCGCGACGGAGTCGATCGCGTTCTCGCCGAGCATGCCCTCGAGCCTGATCCTCCCGATCGTGCCGGGCGTCACCGTTCCGACGGGGTTGCCCGCGTGCCCGAGCCTGCGCAACGAGCCCTGCCGCCCCTACCAGGCAATCGTGAACAACGGTTCCTGACCGCGGCGCCGCCTGAGCTCGGGCGGCGTCTCCTCCCACGCTTGCCAGCCCGGTTGGCGCAACTCTTATGAGTAGCGAGCGTCCAAAACGGGTAAGAAGGCTAGGAGGGGAAGCTAGACAGGAGGTCGCAGGCTTTGAGGCACGTGGACAGGATGTCCCCAGTTCGGCGTTTGACCAGTTTCTCGCTGGTCACGTTGATCGTGAGCGCAGTGGTTGGAATAATCGCCGCGCCTGCCGCGCAGGCGGGGTTCGGCCCGGAAGCATTCGAAGCCGGCACGTGCGTCAACCATACGTGCACGTATTCGAGCGTCGAAGCGAACCACACAGAAGCCTTCACCCAAGCAGGCGGCCACCCGCCGTGGGGCATCACCAAGTTCGTGATGAAACACAGTGGCGGCAGCGTCGAAGGCGCCTCGGTCAAGCGAATTCGCGTCGACGTTCCGCCCGGACTGGCCTCGAACCCGCAGGCGCCGACGCCGAAGTGCAGCGTTGAGCAGTTCAACAAAGATCCCAACGGCTGCCCGGCGAGCAGTGAAGCGGGCACGACCGAAATGGAAGCCGTGGCCGAACCTCTCGGGATTCCACTGCCGCTGCCGTCGCTGACCGGCAAGGTGTACAACCTCGAAGCACCCCCAGGCCTCGCGCTTGACTTCGGCATCGCCGTAGAACCGGCCGGCGAACTGATCACCCCGATCCGCCTGTTCCTGGAAGGCCACGTCGATTGGAGCGGCGACTATCACGAGTACTTCGAAATAAACGACGTTCCCAACGAAGCCGAAGTGAAGGTGCTGATCGGGGTCAAATCGCCGCTGAAGGTGCTGATGTCGAAACTCAACTTCGACGGCCATGCGGGGGGCAACTTCCTGACGCTCCCCAGCATCTGCTCGAGCACCACGACCTCGCACCTCGAACTCGAATCCTGGAGCGGAGAAATTGCGAGGGCCGAAACGCACACGCCGGTCGGCGTCGAAGGCTGCGACAAGGTGCCCTTCTCGCCCTCTGCCACGATCGCCCCGGAAACCGCCCAGTCGGACGCTCCCGACGGCGTGACGACCGTCGTGCAGGTACCGCAAAAGGTGCACGAAAACGAAATCAACACCTCAGACATCCAGGATGCACGGCTCACGCTCCCGGAAGGCCTGACGCTCAACCCGGCGGCTGCGCACGGACTGGAAGCCTGCTCGGGTGCCCAGATCGGGATCGGCACCGCCGACGCGGTCGGCTGTCCGGCGGGCTCGAAGATCGGGACGGTCACGATCGAAACAGATCTCCCGCCCGGATCGCTCACGGGGCCCGTCTATCTGGGGAGTCCGGGGGGTGGCCCGATCACCGCGCCCCCTTACACGATCTACCTTGACGCCGAGAGCCCAAGCTACGGCGTATCGGTGCGCCTGCAGGGCTCGGTCATGCCGAACCCCAGCACGGGCCGGCTGGAAGTCACGTTCGCCGACAACCCGCAGCTCCCGTTCAGCGAACTGCGCCTGAGCTTGAACGGCGGAGAACACGCGCCGCTGGCCAACCCGCTGGCGTGCGGGAGCGCCACGACGGAATTCGCCTTCACGCCGTATACGGGCGCTGGAGCGGCCATCGGCGCGACTCCATTTGAAACCAGCGGCTGTCCCTCGCCCTTGCCCTTCCTGCTCGCTCAGGGCACGGCCGACAGCCCAGCGAACGCCGGAGCGTTCGGCTCGACGGCATTTACGTTCAACCTCGCCCGTGCGGACGGGCAGCAATACCCCTCGGCGCTCACGACTGTCCTACCCAGCGGCCTGGTCGGCGCGATCCCGTCGGTCACGCTGTGCGGCGAGCCGCAGGCAACGGCCGGTACGTGCCCGCCAACCAGCCAGATCGGCGCGGCGACGGCCGAAGTCGGTGCAGGCGATCCGTACCCGTTCAGCGGCCCGGTCTTCCTCACCGGCCCCTATGGTGGCTCGCCCTACGGGCTCTCGATCCCGATCCATGCGCTTGCCGGCCCGTTCGATCTCGGCACGATCGTCACCCGTGCAGCTATCAACGTCGACCCTCACACGGGGCGAGTGATCGCGACGAGCGCGCTGCCGACGATCTTTATGGGTGTCCCACTGCGTCTACGGGGCATCAGCGTGGCGGTCAACCGCCCCAGGTTTCTTTTCAATCCGACCAACTGTGGTCCACTGGCGACCAATACGACGCTGACGTCGACGTTCAACGCGACGCAGAGCCTGTCGAGTCCGTTCGGAGTGACCGGCTGCAGCGCGCTCGCGTTCAAACCCGCGTTCGCGGTCTCCTCGAGCGCGAAAGCATCGAAAGCCAGCGGCGCGAGCCTCAAGGTCAGCCTGACCCAGGTCGCTCACGAAGCGAACATCGACTCGGTCCTCGTCCAGCTCCCGCTGCAGCTGCCCTCGCGGTTGACCACGTTGCAAAAAGCCTGCCCCGCGGCGACCTACGCGGCAAACCCGTATGACTGTCCGGTGGGATCAAAGGTCGGCAGCGCGACGGTCACCACGCCGGTGCTGCCCGGCGCTCTCAGCGGTCCCGCCTACCTCGTATCGCATGGTGGCCGCGCGTTCCCCGACCTCGACCTGTTGCTCGAAGGCGACGGCGTCCACGTGATCTTGGAAGGCAGCACCAACATTCATGCGGGCATCACGACCTCGACCTTTGCGTCGATCCCCGACGTACCCGTCTCGAGCTTCGTGCTCGACCTCCCCACGGGCCCGAACTCAGTGCTCGCGGCAAACGGGAACCTCTGCTCACACGCCCTGATCATCCCAACGACGATCACCGCGCAAAGCGGCGCGCAGACCAAGCAGAGCACGATCGTCTCCGTCGCCGGCTGCCCGTTCGGCAGCTTCCGACACAAGATCCGCATCCTCCACAGCAAGATCGCCGGCCACACGCTGATCTTGACAGTGCAGACGCTTGAAGCAGGTCGAATCACGGCGGGCGGAAAGGACCTGCGAGCCGTTCGCCGAGGCGTCCGCAAGCCTGGGATCGTGACGCTCAGGATCCCGCTCTCGCGCGCGGGCGGGAAGGCCCTGAGCAGCAGCGTGCGCAGGCATCGCCGGCTGGCGCTGAGCGTGCGTGTCACGCTGTCCCCGCTGCGCAAGGGGGAATCCAGTTCGTCCGCCGTCAGCAAGGTCGCATTCAAGCGGTAGCCGACACGAGTGGGCGTCGAGGGCGCGTCTTGGTGGGTGCGCCGCGCGGACCCTCGTGAGACGACTCGAGGAAGATGATCTAGCCTTGGGCAGCGCCCTGGAGGGGTGGCAGAGCGGTTGAATGCGGCGGTCTCGAAAACCGTTTCGGGGGAGATTCCTCCGACGAGGGTTCGAATCCCTCCCCCTCCGTTTTTCGGCAGATTGCGCCCATTTGCAGGCGGTTCGCGGCTAAAAGCGCCTCCTCGTTGCGATCACGAGAACCGCCGAGGGGGGCTGAAAAGGGCTCCCGAGGGGTGCTGGCTACCCCATTCCTACCCCACAGGAGGGGATTTCCATGGCACCGAGACGCGACCGAGTTCACGACGAGTTTCAGGAGGCCGGCGCGGAGCTACGCGAGGACACGGTGAGCGGGTTCAACAACGCTGTGCACAAAGCGGGTTGCGCTGTCGAGAGCGCGATGAAGGTCGTGCTGTCTGAGCACAACATCCCCTTCAAACCTCACGACAATGCCAAGCCCATCTTCGACCAGCGAGTCGCGAACAGGCTCGGACGCGCGCACTGTGGCTCCTCACCGCAACCCCGATGCAGGTCGACCCAATTGAGCTTTACGACCTGCTCGTCCATGTGGCGGACGATCCGGAGGTTGTCGGAACTAACTATATACAGTTCGAACGCTTCTACAAGCACCTCAACCAGCCGCTGCGCTCCACAGCCTGGCCGTTTCTAGCAAACCGCATTCGCGCCATGCCGACTCAGCTCGATGAGGGCGAGGCAGCACAGTTGGCGCGAATTGAGGAGCGTGTCGGCGCCTACGCCGCCCACCAGGTTGCGACCTGGGCCCAGAGCGACGACCCGCATTCCTCTGCACAAGGGCTCTCGGAGGAGGTTCAGGAGGAGCTTCGCGCTTTTATCCGTCAACGTGGCCCGATAGCCCGCTACGTTCTGCGGCACGGTCGCCAGACCCTCCGCCGATACCGCGACGAAGGCCTTCTAAAAGCGCCCATCGCTGAGCGCCATGTGGTTGTTCGTACCGTCAACTTTTCGAGCACGGAGATGGAGCTTTACACGGAACTCGAGGACCTGCTCGATCGGCTGAATGCGGCACACGGATCGACGCAGGCGGCGGGCTTTATTCTCACGACCTATCGTCGCCGGCTAACGAGTTCGTGGGCCGCGATTTACGCAACGCTTCGCCGTCGTGTTGAGACCGAGGCGGCGTACGCTGCTGACGCGGCCGGACTCGATGCTGCGGCGGACGATGAGCTTGCAGACGACGCACTTGATGAGGTGAGCGGGCAGAGCGCAAATCCTCAGGAACTCGTGCTCGCCCCGTCCGAGATTGAGGAGATGCGACGCTTCGTCGAGCGCCTCGCTGCGATGGCGAACGACGACGCCAAGCTGACAGCGCTACGCGAGGATGTCGATGAGGCACGTAAGACGGGCCGACCGATCATCGTGTTCACTCAGTACACCGACACGCTTCGGCACCTTCGCGACGCGCTGATTGGCTCTTACGGTCCGGAGCTCGCAGAATATACGGGCTCCGGTGGGCGCTGGTTCGCCAAGGAGGAGGGTGCCGAACGGGTTACGAAGCAAGAGCTCGTGGAAGCGGTGCGCACCACGAAGGTCACGGTACTTTTGTGCACCGACGCGGCGAGCGAGGGTCTCAATCTCCAGGCGGCCAGCAAGCTCATCAACTACGACCTACCGTGGAACCCGATGCGTATTGAGCAGCGGATTGGTCGCATCGATCGCATTGGCCAGCCTGCGCCTGTCGTGGAGATCATCAACTACACGATTCCAGGAACAGTCGAGGAGAACGTGTACCAAGCGCTCGCGGAACGCATCGACCTCTTCGATGGGCTCGTCGGTGAGCTCCAGCCCATACTCGGGGCTGTCGAGAACAGCTTGAAGGCGATCTACCGCCAGCCCCGCAGCGAGCGGGGGAAGATCGTGCGCGAGCAGCTTGCGGCGCTTGACGCAAGACGCGAGCAGCTCAAGAGCGGCGGGGTGACGTACGTGGAGGATGACTTGTGGCCGACGCTCGACTCAGTCGAGCCAGCGGTTGATCTGGCCGAACTCGGGTACGCCCTCGTTGACGACCTTCGGATTGACCTCGACACCCTTCCGCACCCGACTACCTCGAACCCTGTACTTGCGACCCGCGACCAAACTGGATGGCGGGCGCTTGCGACGTTCGGGCATCCAGACATCGACGAAAGGATCAACTCGCTCGCACAAGACGCGAGTGGGTCGAGCGCCCTCGTGATTGCTGAGGAGTCGGGAGCGGCCGCGTCTGTCCGAGCGGATCGCTCGCCACCAGAGGCAGTCGACACCCTCGCTGAGATCGGCGAGCTCGACGACCCCATCGCTACCGGCGATGCCGACGTGCTTGCGACGCAGGCGGTGGCAGACCTACTCATCGCACACGAGGCGGCACTTGACCGTTGGGACGCCCAGCGGGCGCACCGAGAACGGGAAGCTCTGCTAAGCGAGCTCGAATTCCGCTTGCACAGAATGATCTCTCTCCAGGCACTGGCGAGCGGATTGCTGCCGGCCGACGAGCTCTGGTCGGACCTTATTAGTCGCCCGGCGCCGAAGGTCTGCAGACAGCTCCCAACGCTGATTCAACACGCGGGCATCGGGATGAAAGAGATCCTCTCCGGGTATGCTCCCGAACAGCTTGAGGTTGGGAACGTCGACGCGCTCATGCGACAGCACGCGGAAGCGCTGAATACATGGTGGGCGCGATGGCAGCTCTTGGCCGAGCCTTAGAGTGGGCAGCCTCCAAGATGTGCCGACAGGTGCGGCTCATCTTGCCTCCATCTTTCGGGCACGGTAGACGATGTCTGCGGGGATACGTCCCTGGGTGAGTCGTCCGTGGTGAACACGGTCGTTGTTGTAGAAGCGCAGGTAGGTGTCGAGTTCCCTCTTCAGTCCGGTGTAGCGGGGGTAGATGTAGCGAGCGAATGCGGGGCGCCAGCACTCGTCGAGGATCGTCTTGTGCAGCGCCTCGACGTTGCCGTTGGTCTGCGGTCTGCCGGCGTGGATGCGGCCGTGGCGGACACCCAGCCGCTCGAGGGTGGTTGAGAAGTCACTGCCGCGGAACTCGTGGCCGTTGTCGCTGAGCATCCGCTGAAGCTCCCAGCCGGCGGCCTCAAGCTCCTTGGCGACCCGTTGAGCGAGCCTTGAGGCCTGTCGAGCGGTGGGGTTGCCCTGTTTGCAGATCACGAGCTCTGCCCAGGCGTAGGAGGACGCGATGTCAATCGCGGTGAGCTGCCAGATCGCACCATCGGTCCCCTTCAAGCGCCCGACGTAGAAGCAGTCGATTCCGACCAGCTCACCTGGCCGTGAGACGTCGATGTGCTGCTCAGGCCCAGGATCCCGGGGTGGCTCATAGGGAGCGGCGTAGCCGGCGATCAGGCCGAGGCGCTTTGAGCGGGTATTCAGCCCGTGGCGACAGAGGACCTTCCACACGCCGTTCGCTGAGACCACGATCCCGCCCCACTTCTCCCGGGCGAGCTCAGAGGCGACACGCCGTGGCCCCAATCCTGGGTGAGCGATCGAGAAGGACACGATCCGCTCCTCGATCATCTTCGGCAGCGCGTTGGGCATCTGCGGCCGACGGCGCTCCCTTGGCCTGAGCACCTCCAGCCCATGACGGTCGACCTGGCGCTTCCAGGCGTAGTAGGTGGAGCGGTGCACCCCGAACGTCCGGCACGCCGCCGAGACACTCGTCCTCGCTGCCTCCGCAAACAGCTGTTGGCGGTAGCCGAACAGCACGTCATCCTTGGTCATCAGGCTCAACCTCTCTCTTCACTTGCCGGTGAAGGAGGCAGCCTGAGCTGAGGCACGCCTCAAAGACCTATCGAACTCCCAACTGTCGGGAGCACTTGGAGACAGCCCACCTTAGAGCTCGATCAGCCGAGTCGCCTCCGAAATAATCGAAGGTGTCCGGGAGAAGACAGATGCCCGCCCGCTCATTCCGGAGGTTCAGGATGACCGAGTAGGGCGTAGGCCATAACGAACCGTTCCTTTCTGTACAGACTGACGGCGTATTCCAACGGTTGATCCGGCCCTCTTGCGAGCGTTCGGGGCATGCCGAGCCGGTCGGGTTCCATCCCCGGGCCCCCGGATTCACGTCGCCCGGCTACGCGCCTCGGGCCTTGTCGGCTCCGCGGATCATGATCTCGGTCCGGGCCGAAATCGATACGGCCGCGGCCCCGGCAGTGATGACGATCGTGGTGCCCGCCGTAGCTCCGGTCACGCCGATAGCTGCCACACCGTTGACCGCGACGACGAGCGCCCTCACCAGCACACGAGGCGATGACGGAGCAGCCGTTTCTTGCCGTCTGGCGCAGGCGGTGATGACGACATCCCCTTCTAGGGGCGCTTGTCTGGGTGTCGAGAAGCCCGAGAAACGGGCGGTTCTGGGGGGAGAGGGGGAGGACTACTCCTATAGTGCGCTCGCAATCCCCCGCAGAACGTAAACCTTGTGCGCGTTGATACATCTTCCCGGCGTTTCTGGTACCACTCGCCGGGATGCCCCACTCGCCGCAGGAATACGTCGATTTTGCTCGGCGAGCACTCCTCGATCTCCTACGCCAAGAGCACGCCGTGACGTGGGCTGAGGCTCAGGCCAAGATCGCTGATCGTCGCTGGCCGTCCGTCCCTGCCGCAATCAACCCACATCATATGACGACCGCGAAGCAACGCCTCCGTGCCGAAGGCAGGATCGAGGAAGTCACCGCGGCCACCGTTGGGGGACAGCGGATTGGGGTCATCCATCTCAAAGACACCCAGGGCATCCAGACCGCCGTCGAACGCGCAAGCGCTCGCAAGCGTTCGCTGTCCGCCAGCTTCAATTCGTGGGCCACTCCGAACCGCGATCGTCCGGGTGGCCTGCTCGGACCGGCTGGCGAGACCGTCGTACATCGCTCCTTGCGTGACGCGGCACCAGCCGATGCGGGGTATCTCATTCTCGGCCGCGAGGCGGGCGAGGTCCGGAAAGTATTCGGTAAAGACGTGCCAGGCGGTCCGCTGGATAACGCCGCCTTTCTGCAAACGCTGGACGCAGGCGGTATGCCGGTGTCGTTCTTCGTGCCAATCGAGGTCAAGAATGTCCGGCACTGGATGTATCCGCGTTCTAAGGAGATTCACCAACTCCTGCACAAGGCTGCGCTTCTACAGGACGCACATCGCGATCAGCCGATCGTGCCCGTGCTCACTTGCCGCCGAAAGTCGATTCTCGCGTATTGGATGTCGGTTGAGCTTGGCTTCCGAATCGTTGAGACAAATCGCCAATATCTTCGTGCGCACGCGGATGTGCGTTCAGACACGCTCGAAGCCGTCAAGGAAGAGCTCGGCTTTGCCGACCTTGTGCAGAGTGAGGAAGCCGATACGACCATTACCGGCGTCTTTGCAACGAGCCTGCCTAAAGAGGCGAAAGGCATCGCCGAGCGATGGGCGATCTGTGGGCCTGAACTCATCGACTACTTCGAGCAGTTGCGTGATGACGGCCTCAGCGATAAAGACCGCGACGGCTGGTTGGGTGAACTCAAGGAAGCGGCGGCCGAGCTTCCCGGTTGCGACATCCGCTGGTAGGTCTAGCGGCGCCATTGCTTAGGCGGCCGACTCGCCTCCTGGGTTCGCCGAAAAGTAGGCGGAGGTGGGCGAGTCGCCGCTGGTATTTGTCGTTACGGTCGGAAGCGAGTGTAAGCCATCGCGCCGAGCGTGAACGCGACCAGCGAGCCGAGCAGTGTGAACGAGCCGGTAAGCGCTCCGAAGAAGATCGCGATGGCTAGCGTGCCGATTCCTACGGCATCCGGGATAGCTTCAGGCTTGAGTGCGCCGTTGGCTCGCTTCCGCATGAGTCCGAAGCGTGGCTGTCTAGGTTATTGCTATCCCCCGCCTGAGGCAAGGATCGGCCTCCGGGAGCCTGGGTGGAGAATGAGCGTCAGCGTAGAGAGCAAGCCGTGCGTATCAATGTGATCGCGACGAACTCGCCACCGCCGAAAGTGCCGGGCCCGTCTTCATGGCACTTTAGTCATTTTGGTCGCCCTCGCCTGTGTAACTAAGCAAAATCCGGTGTGATGTCACTTTGCTCGCCGCACCCCAGCATCCTGTCATCTTCATCTTCATCGACGTCAGGCGCAGGTTGCTACCGTTCACCTGAGCGGGGAATTCCTGTGTCCCGTCGGACAGAGCAGAAGGCCCGACTCTCTGAGCAGGTGATCCCAAGGAGGCGCGGCTGGATCTCCGACGCTCTTTCCATATGAACAGAGATTCGCGCGGAGAACGCGTATGAACTGGGCCTTCAACGACATGCTCGGGAATCCCCCTCCTCCTGACCTGAGCAGGGCGCGGTGGGGGACACCGCGCAGCGCGTAAGGTCGCGCACGGTCCCGGATTCCACGGGGCTCGGGACCGATTCTTTGCTTCGGACGTCACATCGCCCGAGGAGATGCTAACGGGACGCTGAGATGGACTGGGAACGCACACTCACGACTGGGCAGGGGGTCATATGGTGCCGACCAGCGCAGATAAATCATGTGGCCCACGACTCGGTGAGGCGTCGAATGCCAAGCGAGCCGAGGAGAAGCGCGAACCCGCGATGGAGGAGGTCGAAGTAGGCAAGGTACGGCGTGGCGCATTCCACATACTCCGCGACCACAAGAGCACGGCTCGACCACGCCCAGGCGGATACGGAAGGACGCGATGAGTAACCCAATGATGAGCGTTACCCATAGCACTTGAAAACAGCGAAATTCCCCTGCTATGGGCGAACACATGGATACCAATACACAGACAACGCAGGACACAGAGAGCCTTATCCAGGACGCCCTTCAAGAGGGTGACGAGCTAACCGACGATCAAGTCTTCGAGTTGATCTACGACTGGGATCTGGCGGAGCGCGTCTTTGCCAACAAGCATGAGGCATTCATCCGTGGGTACGACGCCGCCTCATCCAACGCCTTGACAAGATCGATGCCGCCCGAGTTGAAGGAAGAGGCGTAGCACACGAGCACACGCCAACATCACAGTAGAGCAGGCAAACGCAATCGGGGAGAGTGACGGTAGGATCATCAAGGTCGCCACGTCATCGAGCAGTTGGAAGAGGATGGCTCTGGCTTCGACAAGTTGATCAAGCTTGCGGACGAGGACGGCGAGGCGGTGAAGCAGATCAACGAGGCCTTCCAGGAAGACCCGAGTTGGGCGACCGCTGCTTCGCGGACAAGACGGAGGCATTCAACGCAGGGGCAGCGTTCGCAACGGTGCTGACCCGCATTGAGGAAGGTCATGAGCTACGCCCACTCGGAGGAGGCGATGTGATGGAATGCACTCGCTGCGGAGGCGAATGGGACATGCAGGCCGAGTTCCTTGCAAACCGTCTATGAGCACGGACACAAACCCGCACGCAGACGAGCAGATTAGGCACCGGCCTCGCGACCGTAGAGCGCACGCTTAGCTCGTTTCTGCTCGACCTTCTGCGCCACATACTCTGGCTTCGAGTCAAGCTTCTTGGGGCAGCGACGACAGTGCGCCCGACATTTCCCCTCGACCTTGTTGCCGTGGCTGTCCGTAGCCCTCGGAGTGAAGCAGTACGTGTTGAGCAAGCGGTTACACATGACACAGTGCTTCGTACCCGCTTTGCGGATACGATCCACCCAGTGGTCGATGGAGGTTTACTGGAGCGGCGGATTTGCGATGTTCTGTCTCCTGGCCTTTCGGGCCAAGGACGGCGAACAGGAAGACCGCTGCCTCGATGCTCCTTTCCTTCCTATCTCTATACAGATTTCTGTTCGTCGTCATAGACAGTTAGAAGTCGAACGGCATCTGTAGGTCTTTGCCCATAGACGCACCAAAGCTGCCGCAGCGTGGTAGGCATGAGCCAGGTGACGCCGGTTATCGTTCGGGTAGGTGCCATCGAAGATGCGCCATCCCAAATCGAAGGGTTGGCGCTCAACCACGAAAGCGTACTTGCGCTGCAAGTGTCTCCTCCACCGACCGAAGATAAGCAGAGAGTAGTTTCAATTCGTCTGCTACAGGCCGCCTAGGCGATGACGATGTCGTGAATGAACTCGACGGTTGCTTCCTGCTTCCGTTGTGGTGTTGGTGTTGTGTCCCTAAGTCAGTAAACATAGACTTGGCGACAGGCTGTTTTCCGGCTTTGGGAGTGGGTTGGCGGCGTTGGACATTGTGGAGAAGTCGGCGTGGGATTAGCCTAAATTGAAGACAGCGACTCTCCCTGCTAGACCATGGGGTATGGATCCATTTCCCCGCATCCCCATAGCCGGATCAGGAGCGCCGTCGTGGCCGAAGTGATCATGATGGCGAGTGCCGCTGAAGGCGTCGAGGCAGCCGTGGCGGCACTGTCCCGTGCGGTACCGCTCGATGCCGCGCTAAACCAGATGGAGCGCATGTCGCTAGCAGTCGGTTCAACGTTTCCTCGCTATCACGTGATCATCAGCACGGGAGGGACGACCCACGAAGAGCTAGCGAGAGCCTTCGACCGCTTCAAGTTGATCGTTGAAAGGGCGACCAAAGAACCACTGGTCTACTGGGGCGTATGTGGGAATGGTGCTGGCGACGGTGGGGAGCACCTACACCTGCTGATGTGGAAGAAACCGAAGATGCGGATCTGGCAACCGGCGAGGAAGGCGGTCGGGCTGGGCTGGACGGAATCGAAACCTGTCAAGGCAGGACTGGGGCATGCCCTGCGTGTGGCGGGATACGTCGCAGGCCAGCAGATGTCCGTGTTCGGATCGCGCGAGCACGACAGCGCGGAGAGCAGGAGGAACGAGCGCCCGTGGGTCATGCCGCACGACGCGACGTTGAGGAAGCACCACCCGGAACTGTTGAAGGCGACCGAAGCGGCCAAGGACGCAGCAATCACCGACGAGGAGTTGTTCGCGAGCCTGCCCGGGCTCGTTGAGCCGCTAACGGCGTACGAGAAGGGCTGCGTCATGGCCATGGCGGCTGACCGACAGGCCTTGCTCGGGCTAAAGAGACTTAGGGCACGTGCCGGGGCAGATGCATGCCCACGGCGCGCAGCCGTGACTGCGAAAAGCCACGCAGAAGGACGGACCACAAGGCCGTCCATCAATCAACACCAACCGCTGGTAAGTGCCAGCAAGAAAGGCAGTGAACAATGAAGACATCGACTCAAAACAATCGAGTAGCAACGAGGAAGACAGACAGCACAAGCACGGAGACGCAGTGGACCGCAACCATGGCTAGCGAGGATACGCAGGGCAGTACGACGCGGGGCATGTCACCAGCGGAAAGGGTCGAAGAGTTCATTGAGCGGACGAAGGCAGTAGATCCCGCCTTCTGGGCTGAAGTGACAGAGAACGGCACGGACATGGAGGGTGCGCAGCTCGCCTACGAGGTCGCGTTCGAGGAGGACGCCAGGTTCGCCGATGAAGCATTCCACTCGAAGCAGGATGCGTTTTGCATCGGATGGGCCTTCGGAGCTGCCGAGGCAACCGCAAACAAAGGAGGCCAGTGATGCCGCACAGACGCAAGGCAGCACGACAGTCGAGATGGATCTGCCAGTCAACACCCAGCGCGAGCAGGTCTGGACCGCAACGGTGATGAAAGCAAACGACCTAGGCGAGCGGGTGGAGGCCCGCATTCAAAGCGCTATAACGATGAGCGAGGCCGAACAAGAGGCAATGGCCGCGTACATCGACATGCTGGCGCGCTGCTACATGCCGGCGCATCCGGCATACGCAGATGAGGGAGGGCGTGGAATCCGAGTCTGTGATCGCTGGCTCGCGGGATTCCGCAACTTCGTGGAAGACCTTGGCCTTCCGCCGGAGTCGGAGGGCGCCCATCATGAGTAGGAAGCCGGGCCCGGTGGGCGAAACGAAGGCAGCTGTCAATCCACTGGCTTTTCGCGTATGCGACGCGGCTAAGGCACTCGGCATTAGCGTCGAGAGCTTCGAGCGTCACGTCGAAGCCAAGATCAAGATCGTGCCGCTCGGGACGATGAAGCTCGTAGCAGTCGCTGAGCTGGAACGCTTCCTCGATGAGGAGGCGTACCGGATCGGCGGCGACTGGTGAGCAGCAAGCGCGACGACCGCGCGCTGCCGGGGATCGAGACGCGGCACCGAAAGAGGTGTCGGTCTCGGTCCGGCGGTGGCTGCGATTGCAAACCGAGCTACAGGGCTGAAGTTCACGATCCGATCACCGGGCGCCCAAAGAAGTCCCCCACGTTTCGGTCCATTTCCGAGGCGAAGGGGTGGAAAGCAAGCGCCGAAGTCGCGAAGCGAAGCGGGACTTTCTCCTCCGGTACTTCGATCACGGTTCGCGAGGCGGCGAGCGACTGGTTGGCGAAAGCACACAGCGGCCAGGTCTTGAACAAGGCCGGTAAGCCGTACAAGCCTTCAGTCCTCAGAAGCTACGAGGCGTCGCTCAGGCTCCACGTCGAGCCGATCATCGGGTCGATGAAGCTCGTGAACGTGCGGCGGCGCGATGTCCAGGACCTCGTGGAGCGCGTGGGCCTGAACATGAACGCGAGCACGGTGCGGAACGCGGTCATGCCCCTGCGGGCCATTTTCCGACGAGCGGTTCAGCGCGATGTGGTGCAGGTCAATCCGACCGAGGGCGTCACCCTTCCGGCTGTCGAAGGAACGCGTGATCGCGTTGCTAGTCCTGACGAAGCCGCTGACCTGATTGCTGCACTGCCAGCGGAGGATCAGCCTGTTTGGGCGACCGCGATGTACGCGGGCCTCAGGCTGGGCGAGCTTCAGGCACTCCGGTGGGAGAACATCGATCTAGATGGCGGCCTGCTGCGAGTGGAATGGTCATGGGACAAGAAGGCCGGACCAGTCGCGCCGAAGTCCAAAGCGGGCAGACGGGTTGTGCCAATACCCAAGGCTCTCAGTGGCTACCTGACGAACCAATATGAGCTAGCGGAGGACCGCTC
The DNA here is from genome assembly GCA_963761355.1 of uncultured Solirubrobacteraceae bacterium. Classification (GTDB taxonomy): domain Bacteria; phylum Actinomycetota; class Thermoleophilia; order Solirubrobacterales; family Solirubrobacteraceae; genus Palsa-744. The sequence continues at coordinate 654,312 of CAVXHC010000003.1, read as the reverse complement.
TGGTCTCGCGTTTGGGCGCTCGGCCACCAGGCCCTTCTCGGACAGCGCGCTGCGCTCTCGGGCCACGCGAATCTGGTCCGATGCGGGAATGCTCCCAATCGGCTTCCACGAGGCGCGACACACGTACGCGAGCTTGATGATCGCGGCGGGCGTGAATTCCAAGGCCCTCACGACCTACATGGGTCATCGCTCGATCACGACCACGCTCGACCGCTACGGGCACCTGTTCCCAGGCAGCGAGGGGGAGGCCGTAGCCTTGCTCGACGCTTATCTCGATGGGGAGTAGCGGCTCTGCTCGGCAAACGCCAGCTCGTGGCGAGTGTGAAGCGCGCCGCCATGCCGTCGCGCGCGACATAGGCTCCGTCAGCCCGGATTTGGTTGCAAGCTATGCGGATCAGCAAGGGAGATGAAGCCCTCGAGCGCGTAGTCGTTTAGAAACTGGCGCCGCCAGAAGAAACGGCGATCGACTTCCGACAGCTCGGCCTTGTCACAAACCTCCCCCCAGTTTTCCCGAATGACTTCCACTTGATGCTCGGCGATCTCGCGCGCCTCGCGCTCGGTAAGCCCGTACAGATTTGCCCGCTTTAGACAGCCGGCAATCTGACTCTCTTTGAACGGCTCACGCTCGTCACCGATGTTCATTGCCTGCCCGGCTATCCGCGTGTTGCGGAGCTGCGGGCATATGTCATACCCTGGCGTGAGTGTGAGCATCGTCCCGTCCCAGAATGCAGCATGGTTGCGCGCGTGATCGTCGGTGTTGCCGCAGAGGATGTTGAACGTGATGCGTGCGAACAACTCGCGGCGGGTTGCCGCGGGCTCGGTGAAGGCGCTGCGCATGAGCTGCGCGAGATCGGCATAGCTGGCCCAGCGGGCCGCCAGCTCGTTGAGACCCAACATCGTCAGAGCCGAAACGAACGCGAGCCGCTGCGTCATCTCCGGCACGCGATCGAATCGCTCGACGAGCAGCACGGTTTTCCCCAGCGCCTTCGTGATATCGACCTTAGCGACATTTAGGCCACTGCGGCGAGCGAGCTCCATCGCCACGTACTCGCCGGTGACGACCGCGAAGGTGTCGGTGCTGGATGAGAACTTCGCGATCAGCTGCCGCGGGCCGTCGTCGATCAGTGCCTTCGGGCGAGCGCCCCCGATCGAGCTTCCGTGAAAGAGCGCCGCGTCGAGCTCCGGGGAGAGCGGGACCCCTTCCTGCACGCGCTCGGCCGAGGTTGCGAGTTCCTCGAGTGTTCCCCTCTCGAGCCCGCGGGGGACGTAGTGCTCGGGTGAGGATTGAAAGTCAAGCGCGCCGCTGCGGTCCGAGCCCGACTCGAGCATGTAGGTCAAGAGGCCGAGGTCGGCGGGATCGGCATCGGCGGCGGCCGAGCCCATGAGGCGGTTCATGATCACGCGCTGGCCCCACGCGTCCGGGAGAGCGTCGAGGATGCAGCCCGGCGTGTCGAGGTTCGGAAGCGGCCTGATCCAACCGGGCACGAGAGGCAGCTCGGGCTCGTAGAGGGAGATCGCCTCGGGACGCTCCAAGTATCGCGCGCCGTAGACGAAGCTCGTCTCGCCGCCCTCTTGGAGCAGACGGCCAGCGGGGACCGGCTCAGAAGCCCCGGGGAGCCAGATCCAGACGAACGCCTCCCGTAGCGGCTCAGAAGTCATTGTCTAGCTCGCGATCGCGCGGGCGCACGACGCGACGAATGACCGTAGGCTCACGCCCGACGCGCGTGGCCTCATCGGCCAGACGCGACTGGTCGTCGTAAAAGAGAGGCACACCGAGAAGGCTCGCCACGTCGAAGGCGGTGCCTAGGGCGACTGTCGGCTCGCCGCGTTCGACCTTGTGCAGTGTGTCCGTGCTGATCCCCGCACGCTCGGCGAGCTCGCGGACAGGCCACCCGCGCGCCACGCGTGCCTCGCGGACCTGCGCCCCCAGCAGTCGTGCGGCATCTCGTGCCGCGGGAGCGTATGCATATTTCCTCTTAGCCATCTTGTACGAATAAAATCTGATTTTAGGGATCTGGTCAGACTTTATCAGGACAAATAGAGGAATCCCTTGATCCGCGCAATCTCGTGTGCGGCGGCGGGGCAGCCAGCGCTCGCAATGTTGGCAAGCGCGCACGTCCTAGCGGTTCGGCATGCCCGGGTGGGGGTCTCCGTGGGCTTCCTGGGCGCACGCCGGGCAGGCGGGCCGGCGCGAGGGCAACTCTCCTGGCTCCAGACGGCCCGAGCGGCCGTCGTACCGCCACACGCCGGAGTTGCGGTGGCCGCGGCTGTAGCCGGTGATCAGGTCGAGCACGCAGTTGCAGGCCTCCGAGGCGAGCGTGCCGTTCATCGAGACGACCTGCGGCTCGCCCGGCGCGTTCGGGTCCTCGTCGTAGCCAGGCGGGCGCTCGAGCCGCTCGCGCTCGAGTGCCTCGTCGGTGAGGAACCAGCAACGCATACACGGACCGCCTGGGAGCGAGACGATCAGCTGGCCGTGCGCGTAGGCGAGGTGCTCGCCGCGGCTTCTGATCTGGATGCCGATGTCGACGAGCGGGATCAGGTAGCGGCGGGCGAGCTCGTTTACGGCGGCGCGAGCGTCTAGACGGTCAAGGCAGGTTACGATCACATCGGCCTCCTTCAGTGCGGCGATGCTGGCGGCGGAGGGGAAACGCTCGGGGACACGTCGAACGTTGATCGAAGCGTCGACGCCGGTCGCGACGCGGTGGGCGAGGTCGACCTTCGCGGTCCGGTCGACGTCGGACTCCGTGGCGCCTATCAGGCGCCCGAGGTTCGTGTCGGTGACGACGTCGTCGTCAACGGCGATCAGTGTGCCGATGCCCATGTGAGCGAGCTGGCCGAACACGTGGGAGCCGCCGCCGGAGAGGCCGACGACGGCGACCTTCGCGGAGGCGAGCTTTGCGTCGCTCGCCGGGCCGATCGCGAGGGTTTGTCGATCGAGCCGTCGTCGCCGGCGTGCGGCAGGCGCAGAGTCGCCGGCGTTGGGCGCGGTCGCGGTCGGGGCGGGCAGTGCGGCCCATGTCTCGATCGGCTGGCCGGCGATCACGACCTCCTGGAAGGGGACGTCGTTGAGGCCTGCGCGCCAGAAGGAGCCGGCGGTGTCGCCACGTCCGAGAAGGAGCGTCCCGGTAGGAAGCGGCGCGAGGATGCGGCTGAAGGCCGCGAACAGGGGCCGCTCGCGGCGTAGGTCATCCCCGGAGAAGCGCGGATTGGGCTGCCGTGGGAGTGGACGAGCACGGCCGTGCAATCGAGCCCGACGGCGCGCTCCAGCACGTGCGAATTGAACTGGGCGGTCCATGACAGCACGGAGCCCTCGCTGCCGCGCGCGAGCGTGGCGTCGGGGATCGGTTCGAGCTCGCGGACTAGTAGCACGTCGCGCTCCTCGAGCGCCGCGATCGAGCAGATAAGGAACGCAGCCTCCTCGCCGCGGCTGAAGTTCTCGACATGCGCGCGTAGCCGCTCGAACATCGGCGCAGAGATGCGCACCTGCACCGGCAGTGGCGACGGCGCCCTGGCCGCCCTGGCCGCGCGGCGATGACGAGAGCGGGTGAGGAACTTCCATGGCGCGAGCATCACCTGTTCTCCATGAACCGGTGCAGCCAGAGCTGCACGACGCGCACTGGGTCATCTCCCTTCCACGCGAAGGAGAAGCTGAACTCCCGCCATGTGTCGCCGAGACGCAGGACAGCGCTGCTGCTCTGCGGGGCCTCGCCTATCTCGCCGACGAGCGAAGGGTCGACCAGAAACTCGGGGCGCTGTTCCGGCCAGGCGCCCCAGATCGTGAGCGCCGGTGTCGGTGAGGGTGTCCACAGCGCGGGCAGTTCGAGCCGCGAGAGGAGGATGTGCGGCGGCTGGTCGGGGGCCGGGGTGAGGTCCTCGGCGGTGCCGAAAGCGGCTGCGAGGACCTCACAAAGCTGGCCCGAGAGGCCGGACATCAGCTGATCGCGCCTTTGACGAGCGCCTCGTAATGGTCGCCTGCCTTCACGTCGACCTTCTCGTGCTTGGCCAGCGGTCTCGGCTTGTGACCTTTGCGGATCAGCCACAGCTGCTGCACGTCGGTGATGCCGAGCTCCTGCTCGAGCGTCGCGACGGGCGTCTCCCCCCGCGGGAGCTCCTTCGTCGTGGTCTGCGTTTCGCCCTCTTCGTCGGTCACTTCCAGGGTGACCTCGACGAGGGGGTGCTTTGCCTCGGGTACGTCGGTGGGTGATGTAGGAATCGTTGACATTGAAAACCTCCTGGGGTTGTTTCAGCTGACAGTACACGAGCCGCCAGATGTGATCAAGAGCACACGCGAGGGTTCACAGAATGTCAACAAATCGCACATAGGTTTGTGAGGTTGACAATCGTCAGCGGGTGAGGGCATAATCTCCCGGCATGGACGGTCTCTACAGGGAGTTCGGCGAGCTCCTGCGCGCGCGACGCACCAGGGCGGGGTTGACGCAGGGCCAGGTAGCGGACCGAGTTGGCCTGCAGCGAACATCGATAACGAACATCGAGCGGGGGCGCCAGCACGTGCCGCTGCACCAGCTGTTCCGGCTTGCTTCCGCGGTGGGGGCCGAGCCCCAGGAGCTACTACCGAGCGGCAGCGGCCTTGAGGGCCTCGTCTCTGAGGGAACGCTCTCTGAGCTCGCGACGGGGAGCCGCGAGGACATGCAAGAACTCGCGCGCGTGCTGCGAAGCCCCGAGGCCGGACCCGCCGGCGGCTCGCCTGCGGACGACGTGGCCGAGCAAGACGCCAGTGAGGTCCAGGAGGCGCTCGAGCACGTTGGCGTTGGCGCGGCGCAGAACGTGGTCTCGGACGCATGAGCGTCCGGGACGCCGAAGAAAAAGCCCGCCAGCTCATCGGCAATGTCGGCACATGCGAACTGCCGATTCCCGTCGAGCGGATCGCCGCCGAACACGGCGCACAGCTCGCCTACGTGACGCTCGAGCCCGACGTGTCCGGGCTGCTTTTCCGCGAAGAGGGCCGCGTCGTGATCGGCGTGAACTCAAGGCACCCTCCAGTGCGCCAGCGCTTCACCATCGCGCACGAGATCGGACACCTGATGATGCACGACGGGAGGCCGATGTTCATCGACCGCCTGGTACGGGTCAATGCGCGCGACGGGAGCATCGGCGGCGAGGAGCTCGACGCAAACTCATTCGCGGCCGAGCTCCTCATGCCCCGCGACCGAGTGGATATCGAGCTCGCACCGTTGCTCGCGGCCGGCGGTCAAATCGACCCGGGGAGCCTCGCCGAGCAGCTAGCCGTGCGATTCGGTGTAAGCGCTCAGGCGATGGGCTATCGCTTGACGAACCTCGGCGTGCTCGACCCGGGCTCAGGCAGCTAGGGAACAGCGGCGCGGCTGCTCGCGTTGCCGTCCTGGCTACCCATTCTGAGCGATACTTCGCAGATGTCGGTGGGCGCGGCAGGCAAGTAGGGGTGTCGCAGGAGGCCATGGACATAGTGCGGCAGCCGATCCGCATTTCCGACGGGTCGCATCGCCGCCTGGAGGAGCGGATCACGGTGCGCTTTCCCAACCTTGCCGTTGCAATAACCCGAGCCTTGTTTAGATTGCCGGCGCGATCGCGGGTGCGCCGCCTTCTGCTGTCCCGGATCGTGCGGCTGGGAGTCGAGGCTTCGAACCGAGGTGACTACGAGGTCGCCTTCCTGCTCTTTCATCCCGACATGGAGTATTTGGCTCCTACCGGTACGGTCGTGCTCGGAACCTTCCCCGAGAGGTCGCAGGGCCGTCGAGGGCGCATTCAATTTGAGCGAAGTTGGCGCGGCGACTGGGGCGAGTTCCGATACGAACCCGACGAACTGATCGACCTCACGGATCAGCTCCTTTTGATCGGGCGCATGATCGCCAGCGGACGCACAAGCGGTGTGGCCACGGAGAGTGAGTGGGCCGGGCTATACAGCATTTCGCGCGGGCAGGTGATCAGGGAACAGATTTTCTTCGATAACAACGCCGCCGCCCTCAAAGCCGCGGGGCTGGAGGAGTAGCCCCGCTGCCTACCCCATTTCCTACCCCACGGACCATACAAATCCCGAAAACCCCAATAGATGCGGGCGATGAGCGAGGCATGCGGGGTACTCGAAAACCGTTTCGGGGGAGATTCCTCCGACGAGGGTTCGAATCCCTCCCCCTCCGTTTAAGTTGCAGCCGCGCTCAGTCCCGTGTTGACCCGGACCGAGCCGAGCCTCAGGATCCGACAGCCAGCGCCGGTATGCCCTGCCCTTGATGCTTGGATCGATACATGGCCGAGTCGGCGCGGCTGACGAGCTCCTCGGCGGTGATGACCTCATCTTCGGTGCAGGCGACCCCGGCGCTCGCGCGCAGTTCGACGGTCCCTTGCGAGACCGCGACGCTGGTGCGCAGCGAATCGCAGAGTCGCCGCGCCACGCTCATCGCGACCTCCGGTCCGGGGATACCCCGCAGGAGAACAAGAAACTCGTCGCCACCAAGACGGCCGATCTCGTCATCAGCGCGGTTCGCGTTCTTCAGGCATTCTCCGACCAGAACGAGCACCTCGTCGCCGGCGGCGTGGCCGAGGGTGTCGTTGATGGACTTGAACTTATCGAGATCGACGTAGACGACGGCCGTACTGGTCGAGTCCTCGCGCTCGAGCTCGTCTTGAAGCGCGGCAAGGATCGACGAGCGGTTGTGACACCCCGTCAGGGCGTCGTAGGTGGCGCGCTGCTCAAGCTCCGCGCGCGCGCGGGCCTCGTCGGTGACATCCTGAACGCGCGTAATCGACCCGCTCACCTCGCCGCTCTCCCGCAGCAGGCCGCGGATGCTCATGAGCGCGCGTCGCCAGTCTCCGGACCGAAGCACCACATCGACTTCGACGTCTTGGTCGATGCCCTCGTCGAGCACCACCTCGAGCGCGGCCTCGAACGCTGCCATGCCCTCAGGGGTGACCGTTTCCAGCAACGTCGCGACCGAGCGCACCGAGGCGTCCGGCTTGTCGGCGCCGGATGCGCCCGGCGACCGCCCCGCAGCGGACTCCGAGTCCGTGCCGCCGTGGAGGATCTCCAGCAGGCGCGCGTTGTGGTAGACGACGTGTCGTTCGGTGTCGACCTGTAGCAGGCCATCAGGCATGGCCTCGATTAGGCGGCGTAGCAGGGCCCCCTGGTCTTGCAGCGCCTCTTGTGCTGCCATCTCTGCCGAGACGTCGATGATCTCGACCAGTACGTGGTTGCGCTCGGGCTGGTTGAGGTAGTTGTGCAGCGTGGTGTCGATCCACATGAAGCTGCCGTCCTTGCGCTTGCGCCGGCAGCGCATCTGCTGGGATCGACGCGTGGACAGCATCGCGAGCCACCCCTCGACCGCACGCGCCTGATCGTCGGGGTGGATCTGGTCCAGCACCGACTCGCCGATCAGCTCGGCGGCCGTGTACCCGAACATTTGGGTGAAGGCGTCGTCGCAGTCAATGACCTTGGCGCCCTCATCCTCAAGCAGGGTGGAGAAGCGCGGTGTGGCAGGCGCTAGCTCATCAGCCTCCGCCTCCTCATCCGCGGCCTCGCCGGTGGGGAGCACGAGGCCGAGCAGAACGCCGTGGTTTGCGCGGATGTCTAGGAAGTGCAGTTTCATCCAACGAGAGGGCCTGTCGAGCATCCGTACCTTCCCTTCGCCGGACCCCGTCCGCTGCGCGAGCATCCAGGCGTCGATCACCGTCTTGCGGTCCGCCGCGACGACGCTGTCGATCAGCGCCCGTCCCTCGATGGCCGCTTGGCCCCACAACGCCACCGTCGGGGGGATCGGTGCGATCAGGCCATCGCCGGCGAGTCCGCACACGAGCGCGTCGGGGTGCTCGCGCAGCAGCGCTTCGGCTGCCAGCTCGACGCTCTCGACGCTGAAGTCCTGTTCGTTCAGCTGATGGGACATGGTTTGTCTGCCAGCGAACGGATCGGGATCTGCGAGCGCGATCGGGTGGACGTGGCCCACGAACGGGCCCGGGGCAGGGAGATCGTGTGTTTGGTCCGCATGCCAGCGTCCTCGCCGCTGCAATCGACCAGAACCAGAGTGCCAATGAACGAAAGCCGACCCATCTGGACAGGTGTCGCCGCGGATAGACGGTGCGCCTGACGCGTACAGCTTCCACGCGCTCAGCCGGTGCGCTCGCCGGCGACGGACGTATCGGATGCACCACACCCGTCGGGCCTTGCCTTTCGTCCTCAAGGCGAAGTACCGACTGACCGATGACCGGATGAGCGAGAGATCGTCACGTCGTGAAAACCGCCACACCGCGACGCGCGCCGCGGCCGACGAACGATGAACAGAGAGATACAGCCATGAAAGGCCTGCTTGATCCGGACAACGGACGGGTGGGACTCGACCGCGTCGTAGAGCTGGCCCACTGCCATCTCGGACTCGACGTCGTCTTCCTTGTGGAGCTGGGGTTTGCGAGTGAGGTGTATCGCGCGGTCGCCGGAGACGTCTCGTCATTTGAGGTGGCCGTCGACGGGGGTCGCTCGAACGACGCCACCTACTGCCGGCTACTCGTTGCGGGCGAGATCCCGAACCTCATCCATGACGCGGCCGCCGACGAGCGGCTGGCTGAGCTTCCGATGACGCGACAGGCACGCGTCGGCTCCTTCATCGGAGTTCCAGTGTGCCTCTCAGATGGGACGTCATACGGAGCGCTGTGCGGCCTCAGCCACGCACCGGACAACACGCTCGATGAGCGCGACGTTCGGTTCATGTCGATGCTCGGCGAGCTGATCATGCACGACCTGGACAAGCAGCGAAGCCAAGAACGGCTGCATGCGGACATCATGCAACTGGTCGAGACCGAGAGAGTCGATGTCGCATACCAGCCGATGATGGACCTGCACGACGGGCGGTGCATCGGCATCGAGGCGCTCGCCCGCTTCCCTCACCCATTCGGTGCGCCCGACGTGACGCTCACCGCTGCACAGACCGTAGGCCTCAGGCTCGAACTCGAAAGGCTGGCGATCCGCCAAGCGTGGAAGGTGATCCCGTCCCTCGGCCCGGAGCAGTTCCTGGCTCTGAACGTGTCCCCGGACGCGCTCGTTGAGCTGGCACGCCGGGCGAATCTCCGCAGCGATCTTCCGCTGCCCCAACTCGTCGTGGAGATCACCGAGCACTCGGCGGTCGAGAGTTACGCCGCCCTGCACCGTGAGCTTGCGCCACTGCGCCACCAAGGCTTGCGCATCGCCGTCGACGATGCAGGCGCGGGGTACGCATCGCTGCGCCATGTCTTGGAGCTGCAACCCGACTTCATCAAGGTGGACAGGTCACTGATACACGGGATCGCCGACGACCACGCCCGGCGCGTCGCAGTCAGCGCCTTCCTCTCGCTCGCTCTCGACCTCGGCTCGACCGTGGTCGCTGAGGGAGTCGAGCGTCCAGCCGATCTTTCCGCAGTTCGCGATCTCGGCCTGCATGCGGTGCAGGGATACCTGCTCGGCAGGCCGAGCACCAGCCCGGGTGCTCTTTCGCGCTGGATTGGCACTCCGCGGCAGGAAAACGGGCAGGGGCCAGCGGGAAAGTCAGACGGTAATACGCGACCTCGCCAGGCAGGCGTGGCCCCCGTCACGCGGCCGAAGTCACCCGCGGTCCCGTCCTAGAACCTAGAACCCGCGCGCTGCGATGCGGTTGGCCGCGCGGTGGCGCGGCCAACGGTGCCCGCCTCGCGCTGCTCGGCGCTCGCGCCTAGGATGCCGAGTCTATGTCCCGGAGCGCGGAGGAGGGACCATGACCGAGCTGAAACGAGAGGCCACGATCAGATGGCTGGGCCATCCTCCGGATGGCGCGCCGCGACTGAGTGTGGGAAGCCATTCGATAGCGCCGTTGTTGTCGCTCAAAGTGGATCCCGAGGCCACTGATCCGCTGGCGACATTGCCGGGCGAGCTGCTCGCCGGAGCGATTGGCAGCGTCTTCACTTGGTTCCTTGCCGAGCAGCTGTTCAAGGAGGGAACCCAGGCTCGCGAGCTCGTAAGCTACGTAACGCTGACACTCTCGGGGCAGGCCGTGGACGCCACAGACGCGGCGCTGAGTGGGATTACCTGTCGCATATCGGGCCGCGTAGCCGGCGTCGAGGAGGCACATCTTGGGCTGTTGGCGCAAGCGGCCATGACCCGGTACATAGAAAGGCTGGGCATGCGCACCGAGGGCATCGCTGTCACGGTCGAGGCTTCGCTCGACGGGAGTTAGCCACGGCCGGAAGATACAGACCGAGCGAGTTGGCTTACGTTCGGGCTCTGGTCCGGCGTGGAGGTCGAATCGCGAAGTAGCGCTCCACCGCGTCGAGGGGCTCGGTGCTGCGTCGCGCGCGGGCCAGCATGAGGGCGCCCTCGATCGCGGCCAGGAGCACCATCGAGTGCTCTTGCGCAACCGAGGGCGAATCTCCGAATCTCACATAGACGTCGGTGACTGAGTCTTGCCACTGGGCCAGTAGCTCGTTGACATGGACGCGGAGATCGTCGTTGTCGTCAGCGTCGACGACCGCTGCGGCCATCGGGCAGCCGAGCGCGAAATTCTGCTCGACGAGAAGGCGTCGCCACGGTGCCACAATCACGCCGATCGCGTCGGGGAACGTCTTGGCTTGGGCGAGCGCGTCGTTGACCTGCTCGGAGAGTTCGGCGATGACGACGTCGATCGCCTCGGTCACGAGTTGTGTCTTGCCGCCCGGGAAGAAGCGACCGAGTGAGCCGCGGGGCCCGCCGGAGTGAGCGACGACCTCGCGCAGGCCGACGCCGTGGATGCCGCGCTCGCGCATGAGCGTCGCCGCGCTGCGCACCATGCGCGCGCGCGCTGGTGATCGGTGTCGATCGGCGGTCACGCCGGGGGTGTCGCTGTCTGCGGTCATGACGCCATGGGTTCCATCTCCGAGCCACACAGGCTCGGACCATTCATCGATGATGAGATGCGCGTCGTTGAGCAGCTCGAGGGTGATGAAGGCTCTTTACCGGCGCGCCGCCGGCCCTGGCGTGGTCATGATCCTCGAGGGCGAGAGCGTGGACGCGATCCGGGAGCGCATGAGTGCCCTCCCCTTCGTGCTCGAGGGGCTCATCAGGCTTGAGTACGAGGAGGTCTACGAGATCTGATCGCCGTGTCTCACGATCCGACGGCTCGCGCCGAGCATCTCTCCCGAGCTGACTCGACGCTTGGTAGCCGGCCGTCTCCGTCGCGACTGAGGTGCTCTTCCCGGCGCCGCCGCCCAGCTCAGTCAGAGTCCGACGCCGCGACGGGCCAGGCTCGCCCCGGCCCGAGAACCTCAATCCACACTCCCTGTCCCGGCGCCAGCGGCAGATCCCCGGGGCAGCGGGAGATGATGGTCTTCTGCTCGGCGCCATCTAGCTTGAGGTAGGCGAGCGTGTCGTGACCGTGGAAGTGAACCTCGGTGATCGTCGCCCGCGTTGCGTCCGGCACCGGTAGGGGATGCAGCACGAGCTGCTCCGGGCGTAGCAGCAGACGGGATGGCCCCTCGGGCGCCAGCTGCCCATTCGCGTCTATGGCCACGGTGCCGAGCGCGCAGCGGGCTAGCCCGGAGTGAACGACAGCCTCGAGGATGTTCGCTTCACCGAGCGAGGTGGCAGCCGTGAGATCGGGCGGGCGATGATAGAGCTCGCGTGGTTCGGCGTGGACGAGGATCCTGCCGCGGCTCAGCATCGCCACCTCGTCGGCGAGGGTCAGTGCCTCATCCTGGTCGTGGGTGACGAGCACCGTTGTCGTGGCGGTCTCTTTGAGGATGCGTGTGACATCGCGTCGCAGCTCGGCTCGTAGCGTCGCATCCAGCGAGCTGAAGGGCTCATCCAGCAGCACCACCTGGGGGCGGATAGCCAACGCGCGGGCGAGAGCGACGCGCTGCTGTTGGCCCCCGGAGAGCTGATGAGGGTAGCGCCGGGTGAGACCCTCGAGCCCGACGAGCTCGAGCATCACGCGCGCGTCCTGCTGCTTTCGGCGGCCGAGGCCGAAGCCGACGTTCCCGGCGACTGTGAGGTGCGGGAACAGGGCTCCGTCCTGAGGCACGTAGCCCACGCCGCGGTCCTGTGGCCTCACCGTTCGCCGTCCGTCATCGACAACTCTGGCGCCGATCGCGATCGTGCCGGAATCGGGTTGCTCAAACCCGGCGATCAGCCTCAGCAGCGTCGTCTTTCCGCTCCCCGAGGGGCCGAGGATCGCGGTGGTCGATCCAACCGGAACCTCGAGGTCGACACCCGCGAGGACCGATGTACGACCGAACCGCTTGCTCACTCCGCGGAGCTCTATCGCGCTCATCGTCCGGGTACCACACGCGCGCGGTCAAACAACAGTCCGAGTAGCGCTCCGGGCACCATCGCGAGCGCGATGATGACGAGCGCGTAGGGAGCCGCGGCGCCGTAGGCCACCTCGCTCTGGTAGGCCCAGAATTGGGTGGCGAGGGTGTGGACGCCGATCGGTGCGAGCACAAGCGTGGCTGTCAGCTCGGTGACGGCTGTCAGGAACACGAGGCAGAACCCGGCGAGCAGTCCTGGGGCGAGCAGCGGCAGCGTGACTCGCAGGAAGACGGCGGCGGCGCCCTTGCCGAGCGACCTTCCGACGTCGCTCAGCTGCGCGGGGGCTTGGGCGACGGACGCCTTCACGCAGACCAGAGCCAAGGGGAAGTGCAGGATCACATATGCCGCGACGAGCAACAGACCCGTCTGGTAGACGCCGTAGGCATAGCGTGTCGCGAAGTAGACCAGACTGAGAGCGATGACCACGCCGGGAAGCGCCTGGGTCACGTAGGTGCTTCGCTCGAGAAGCATGCGTGTGGAGCTCGAGCGGCGGAAGGTCATCATCGCCACGGGCAGCGCCAGGATCACGGCGGCGCCGGCCGCGAGGGCGCTGTATCTCAGCGTCGCCCAGGTCGCCGATCCCAGCGTGGCGGCGGCGGGCAGGGTCGTGTGCTGGCTTTGGACCATCCAGTAGACGATGGTCCCGAAGGGCACCCCGACCCCGAGCCCGACCAGGGCAGCCAGGCCGGCAGCGACCGCGATCGCGGTCAACGGCGCGAGCCGCTGGCGCGTAACGGCACGGCCCGGCGCGATCCGGGTCGCGGTCCGCCTGGGGACGATCAGGTCCGTGCCGAGGACGAGTAGACCGAGCAGGACCAACGGGATCGAGAGGGCGCCGGCGGCCTGGGGTTCGAACTGGAACACGGTGAAGATCTCGGTCGTGAAGGTCTGGTAGCGCAGGATCTCGAACGCTCCGTACTCGGAGATCACGGTCAACACGACCAGAACGCAGCCACCGACCAGGGCAGTCCGTATGAGCGGCAGGGTGACGCGACAAAATGTCGCGACGCGCCCCACGCCGAGGCTGTGGGCGGTGTCCTCCATCGCCGGGTCCGCTCGCCGCAAGGCGGCCGCGACGGGTAGGTACACCAGCGGATAGGTGCCCAGCGTCATCACGATCGTCGCGGCCAGCAGACTGTTCAAGCGGGGCGCGATCGAGTGCCACGCGTAGCCGACGACGAAGTCGGGGATCGCGACCGGCGCCACCAGCAGCACCGTCCAGATCCGTCGTCCGCGGATGCCCCACCGCTCGGTGCACCAGGCCGTGGCCGTTCCGATGCTCGCCGCGAACGCCACGACCAGCAGCGACAGGACCACAGTGTGGCGCAGCAGGAATGCCGAGCGTGACCGGAACAGCTCCCGGTGGATCTCGCCCCAGCCGGCGGTGCGGGCGTCGAGCACGATCAGTACGAGCGGTGACAGCAGCGCGAGCGCGATGAGAGCGCTGAGCGCCACCAACCAACGGCCTCGCCCGGTGGGCCGGCGAAGTCGCGAAACCGGTTTGACGCTTCCAGCGGGGCCGGCTGCGGTGAGGCCGCTCACGGGTGGACCAGCGCCTAGATTAGCCCGGCTTCTTGGAGCAGGATCTTCGCGTCGAGGCCTGTGCCGAGCTCGGCTGGCGTGAACGAGGTCGGCGCGAGCTGGTCGAGTGGGATCAGCTGGGCGTTGGCGGGGGCACCCTTGCGGATCGGGTACTCGAAGCTCTCGCTGTGCGCGAGGACGCTCTGCCCCGCCTCGCTGGTCAAGAAGTTCAGGAACTCTTGGTCGGCGGCCTTGTGTTTGGAGGACTTGAGGATCGCGGCGCCCGATATGTCCTCCACATAGCCGGGGTCGCGCGGAGCGAAGTAGGCGATCTTGGCGTGGACCGAGCTCTTGCCCACCTCGGCTTGGAGGCGATAGTAGTAGTAGTGGTTGATGAGGGCCAGATCGGTCGTTCCCTTGCTCACATCGCTGGTCAGGGTCTCGTTGTCGGGAACGTCATCGTTTTCGCCGGCGTTCGCCTTCAGGCCCTTCAGCCACGCCAGCGCGGCGGCATGGCCCTTGGCGCGCGAGACCGAGCTCACGATCGGCCAGAAATCGGTCTCCGAAGGGGCCAGCTCGATCTTTCCCTTCCACTGCGGGTCGGCGAGTTCGAGTACGGACTTTGGCAGCTGCGAGGCTGTCAGCTTGCTCGTGTTGTAGACGAGGACGCTGATCCGTGCGGAGACGCCGAGCCAGTCGCCGTTGCCGGCGCTGTCCTGCTTGGGGACGTTGGCGAGAGTGGCTGCGCTGACCTTTTCCAGCATGCCGCGTTCGTTGAGCTGTTGCAGCCAGTTTGAGTTCTCGGTGTAGAAGAGGTCAGCGGGGGAGCGGCTGCCCTCTTGCTCGATCTGCGCGGTCAGGACGTCCTCGTCGTCGTTCTCGACCCTCACTTTGATCCCGGTCTGCTTTGTGAAGGCGGCGATGATCGCTGCTGTGGTCTGTTCATGCTGCGCGTTGTAGAGCGTCAGTGTCGTGCCGGTGCCTGCGGAGGGGCCGCTGGAGCTGTTTCCGCATCCTGACGCCGCGACTGCGACGAGCAGCGCGAGCAACGAGCCGACGGCTGCCCTGGTGCGCCGAGGGCGCGACCCGATCGAGGTGCTTCGGCTTGTCATCGCGGTGCTCCTTTGTCGAGTCGATGGTGCTGGAAGGGAGGGTCGACGCAGCACGAGATCGGGGCGCTGTCGAGCCAATCGTGCGCTCGCGATTCGCCTCTCCGGTTTCACGCCGGCAGAACTCGGTGGTTAGGAAGCCCTAAGCGGGGTTAGGGTAGCCTAACCCTGCAGCCGACGTCGGCACCGCGCTCCAGATCCGCGCGTGCAGGCCGGGCACCGGTTCAACCTTCCGAAGGGTGCGCCGATACACGGGGTATGAGACTCGAGTCGACGTCTCCCACCGTCGCGCGGGCGACCATGGTGCGGGTAGCTGGACTGCTGTTCCTGACAGGTTCGGTGATGACCGTGCTAGCGATCGCCTTCCCGCACTCGCCGCAGGCCGATGTGACTGGTTTCTGGGGAATTGCAGCGGCTGACGCGGTGGTGGCGACAGTTCTACTCGGTTGGCCCGAGCGGCTCCCGGCCTGGTCCTATCAGGCATTCATGATCTTCGCCACTGTGTCCATCTCTCTGTCTCTCTACTTCAACGGCGAGCGGCTCGGTGGTCCGGCGGCGGACAACGAGGTGCTGTACCTGTGGATCGCCTTGTACGCGGGCTACTACTTCACACGCAGGCAGATGATTGCCCAGCTGGTGGTGCTCGCCGTCGCCTACGCAGCGGCGCTCCTGCTGATTCACCCCGGCCAGGTCGGATTCACGCGCTGGTTTATCACGGTCGGGATGGTCTCCATCGCCGGAATCCTCGTGAATCGCCTGAAGTGCCGCAACGACGAGCTCGTCGAGCGCCTTTCCGAGGCGGCACGCACCGACCGGCTCACCGGACTGGTGAACCGCCACGGCTTTGACGAACAGCTTGAACTCGAGCTCGAACGCAGTCGCCGGACGGTGCAGCCCGTTGCGCTGGTGCTTGCAGACATCGACCATTTCAAGGAGCTCAATGATCGCTTCGGACATCCCGCAGGCGACGCGGCGCTCGTTGCTGTGGGTCACGCTGCCCACGGCGCGGTGCGCAAGATCGACACGATGGCGCGGATCGGTGGCGACGAGTTCGCGCTGATCCTTCCAGCCACGCGAGCTGACGGCGCGCTCGAAGTCGCCGAGCGTATGCGCGCCGAGATCCCGCACCTGACCAACGAGGCCGGCGATCCGCTGACGATGAGCTTCGGGATCGTTGAGTTTCCGCTGGACGCTGAGACGGGGGAGAGTCTCGTGCAGGCGGCCGACCGCGCGCTCTACCGGGCCAAGGGGCTCGGCCGAAATCGCAGCGTCGTCCATCGGGCGGCGGTCGCGGGCGACATCTTGCAAGCCGCGCCTACGGGGTAGTCAGCATGACTCACGCGGCGCTGCCGTCCGCTGCTGACGCCGCGCGCCCGCCCGCTCGCCCGCTCGGCATGCCCATGGGCACAACCTGCCAATCCTCATGCAACGTCCCCACCTTGACGATGCATAAAGAAATGAGTCGACGGTTGGTCTCGGTGGCTGAAAAATGACCCTACAGCGCGCCCGCCCGGCAAGACCCAAGGCGCTGAAGCCTGCCACGCGGCACGCGCCGAAGGAAGCCGACGGAGCAGAGATCCGTCGTCTGGGCGCGGCGCTGACCGCGCGTATCGAGGACGTGCTCACGCTGACCCTCGCGCGTTCAACGAGATCGGACCGACAGCTCGACGCCGAGGCCCGGGACAGCTTCGCGCGCGTCTCCAGGGCCTCCACGACGGCGCTGGCGCTGTGGATGGCCGGCGGCGATCCCGAGGCCGGCCGTGAGACCGGTCAGGAAGCCTTTCAGACCTACGGCCAGCTGGCCGCCGAGCGCGTTGCGCCGCTGCACGAGGTGACCAAGCGTTGCCTGCGCTGGCGCGACGCGATCGCTGAGGTACTGGGCGAGAGCGCGCGCGAGCTGGAGCTCTCGCCGGCTGTGCTTCACGAGGCCGTCGCGATGGTGCAGCGCACCCTCGACGTGACCCTCGTTCGGGTGAGCGAGTGCTTTGAGGCCGAGCGTCGGCGCACGGATGCAGAGCTCGTGTTCATGGCCACCCACGATCGCTTGACCGGGCTCCCGAACCAGACACTGATCGTCGATCACGTAGCGCAGTTGCTGGTGCGATCGCGCGACAGTCGCACCCCGGTCGCGGCCCTCGTGGTCGACCTGGACAACTTCAAAGACGTCAACAACACGCTTGGCCACAGCGCCGGCGACGAGCTCCTGTGCGCCGTCGCTCAGAGACTGCAGGCCATCGTTCGCGATGCCGATGCGTTGGGCCGTACCGGGGGCGATGAGTTCGTCGTGATCGTCTCAGAGCTCTCGCCCGATGCGGACCCCGAGCTGATCGCAAAGCGCCTGCTTGGGGCGCTCAAAGAACCGTTTACCCTCGAATCCTCCCGGCGGCCCTTCAGTGTGAGCGCAAGCGTTGGCATTGCCGCTGGCGAGAGAAGCACGGCCGAGGAGCTCGTGCGTGACGCGGAGGTCGCGATGTATAAAGCCAAGCGCGAGGGTAAGAACCGACTCGTCTTCTTCGAGGAGGCGATGCGCGACGCCGTGCAGGATCGCCTCGAGCTTGAAATGGACCTGCGCGATGCGCTCGCCAAGTGCCAGTTCTTGTTGGTGTATCAGCCCACGATCGATCTGCGCGATATGCGCCCGACCGGAGTGGAGGCCTTGATCCGCTGGCGACGCCCTGCGCGAGGACTCGTCGCGCCCAATGACTTCATCCCGTTGCTGGAGGACACCGGGCTGATCATCGATGTCGGCCGTTGGGTGCTTCAGGAGGCCTGTCGCCAGGGCGCGGCGTGGCACGCGGCCGGGCATGCGATCGGCATGGCCGTGAACGTCTCTGCGCGCCAGCTGGACACTGACGAGTTCATCGCCGATGTCGAGGACGCACTGTCTGAGAGCGGACTGGCTGCGCGTGCGCTGACGCTTGAGATAACCGAGACGGCTCTGATGCACGACGTCGAGACCACGGCGCAGCGACTGAATGCGATCAAGCAGCTGGGCGTGCGCATCGCGATCGACGACTTCGGCACCGGATACTCCTCCCTCGCTCGCCTGCAGCGGTTCTCGGTCGACGCCCTCAAGATCGATCGGTCGTTCACGGCAACGCTGACGCAGAATCCCGAGGGTGAGACGCTCGTGCGCGCCCTCATTCAGCTGGGCAAGGCCCTGTCGGTCGAAACGCTCGCCGAGGGCATCGAGGAGGAGCAGGAGCTCGTGCTCCTGCAGAAGGAGCGCTGCGACAGCGGACAGGGCTTCCTGTTTGCGCGGCCGATGGAGGTGGGCGCCGCTGAGACATTCCTCGATAACTGGGGCAAAACCGGCGGTCCCTCTGCGGCTCGGGGGCAACGCGCCGGGAAGCTCATTCCCCCACGCGTTCCCCCGCCCGACGGGCGCCCCGTGTGATTCATCCAGCGGGTTTGACCAACCGCCTGGCCGGACTTCCTGGGAATAGAGGCAGGCTGGGAGCGGCGCACGAGGTCTGAGCTCCTCGCAAGCGGATCGCGCCGGCTGGTGTTAGCTTTGCCGCACCGTGCCTGCGGTTCTGCGCTTCGATGCTGCTCTCGAGGATTTCAAAGGGGTGAGCCGCGCAATCGAGGTGCGCGAGGACCAGACGCTCGCGGACCTCCATGAAGGGCTTCGGGAGGCGTTCGGATGGTCGGACGACCACCTGTACTCGTTTTGGCTCGACGGCCGCTTCTGGGGCGGCCGCTCGACCGATTACACAGCTCCGGTCGAACCCGACGAGGACGTCGCGACCGCCGATGTCGTGATCTCCGAGCTTGGCCTGAAGTCGGGAGCGGAGATCGCATACGTGTTCGACTTCGGCGACAACTGGCGCGTCTCATTACGTCTGGCAGGGCGTGCCGATGATGAGGGCGGCGCTCGCTATCCGCGCGTGGTGGCCGCAGAGGGCGATGCGCCCCCGCAATACTCCGACCTGGATGAGGATGAGGAGGCAGAGTGGCTTGCGGAATGGGAGGCGGCCGACCACCAGGCGGCGGAGGTTGTGATCGAAGCGCTCCCGCAACTGCGCCGAGCCGAAATGCCGGAGGGCGCACTGGCCGCTGCGGCCGCCCAGTTGCGAGCAGGTCTGAGTGCGGATCAATACCCCTACTCGTGGATGGGCAAGGCGGCCGGGCTCGAAGCGAAGTCTCCGTCCGAGGATGCGGAGTTCTTGCTCTGCGTGTTGGCGGCCACGATCTCCCCCGAGGAGGAGACCGGGCTCGATCCCGAAGAGGAGGCTTTGATCATCACGCTCGAGCACGGTGATTGGGCAGGAGCCGTGATCGAGCTCTGCCGGCGCGGACCGGGCGCGACCGCCAAGCCGGCAGCGCTGGCGGAGGCGATCGAGGCGTGCCCGGAGATCGAGGGGCCCCCAAGCGATCCCGGTGATGCTGTCATCGCCGAAACGGCGTTTGAGCTGGTGGGGTTCGCGTGGCAGGCAGCCGGGATTCTCGACGATGACCGCAAGCTCACGCCAGCCGGTGCATGGCTGCTGCCACGCGCTCTCACCCGGGCGTGGGGGATGGACTTCGAATCAGGACAGCGGCGAGGCCGCTAACTTCCACGTTTATCGGCCAATTTGCGGGATGCGACTCTCGATCCGGCCACGGTACCCTCGTGCGGGTCGCATAATTAAAGAACTCGGTGTGCTACACGGATGCTGAGCGCAAGCGCCCTCGGAACGTGGCGGTCCGGGGCCAGGTCACTACGTAAAGCCCACTGGAAGAGGCGCTCACAAATGCGCAGCTCAGCCACAGTTAGACTGGCCGTCGATCGGGAGCAGGTTGGGGCGCTCGCCTACGCGGCGGCGGTGATACGAGATCGTGAGTGGAACGCGAGGTACGCCGCTGACCGCAGGCACGGCGGCCCGGGGGAGTTCGACTCGTCGCGATCGCGCGAGCGGGTCCGCGAAGCATGGCGTCTGACAAACGCCCTGAGCGGAGATCCGTCGGTCGTGGATGTGCCGCTCGGAATCAGCGACGCAATCCGCGACTGCCTGGCTGGACGGATGGAGTCGGCGCTCACCGAGTTGGTGGAGGACGCCGCCACGATCCCGCTTGGCGAGCACATCGGCCATGCGAACTCGACGTGGACGCTTCTCGTGGCGATCGAGGACGCCGTCGCACGGCTGCTGGCGCCCGTCTAACTCGCGAACGCGACGGGGATTGGCTGGCTGTTCGTGGAGAGGCTCCTGTCAGGGGATCAGAACGGTGCGCGCTCCGGGCGCGTCCTTGAGCTGCCACGTCGCCTCAACGTCGGCGAGTGGCACCGCGTTACCGCGCAGGCCGATGGTTCCTGCGTCGATCTGATCGATCAGCGAGGGCAGCTCGGCGAGGTATGCCTCGGCTGACACGGCACCTTGGCCGTTGCCCTGCAGACGCAGGTTCGCCGAGCGCAGCGCCACCGACGGCAGCTCGACGGTCGGGCCGGCGACAGCCCCGATCTGGATCCAGTTGAGCTCTCGGCTGCGGTCCGCGCGCCCCTTCAACAGCCCAACCATGGCCGTGAGCGCGACCGCGCCCCAGAGGTAGTCGAGGACGAGGTCGACGTTCGCGGCGGCCCCCGCCAGCGCGGCCGCTGTCTGCTCGGGGTCGTCTGTGAGCTGGACGACGTCGTCGGCGCCCATGGCGCTCACGGCGTCCAAGCGCTCGCGGTTGCGACCCGCGCCCACGATCCTCCCGGCGCCGAGGTGCGCGGCGACCTGGACGGCCATCTGACCTGCATTGCCGGTCGCACCCAGAACCAGAACCGACTGGCCGACCTTCAGCGGAACGCGCAGGCGGAGCGCGACCCACGATGACATCGCGGGATTCATGGCTGCCGCGATCTGAACCAGATCCGCGCCATCGGGAATCCGAACAGCGCGACGGAGGTCAATCACCGTCCTCTCGGCCATGGAACCGAGCAGGCCGTCGTCCGCGACGAAGTAGAGGAGCTTGCCGTCGGCCGTTCGCGCGACGCCGTCGATTCCGGGAATCATCGGCAGGTGCCCGGTGCTCGTGTAGTGGGAGCCGGCAGCTCCCGTGCGGACTCGCGGGTGCAGGCCGACCGCGAGGACGTCGAGGAGCGCCTGGTGCCCGCCGTGCGCCTCGGGTACCTCGAACTGTTCGTAGCGGGGTGGATGCTCGAACGAGCGAACCACAGCTGCGTTCATTTTCATCGTCTCGTCCTTATTTCAGTTGGCATCACGTACCATTATAGTTGGGGACACGTACTAACTCAAGTAGAATCGAAACATGTCCTCTGTCGATCGAGCAGCTGGTGGCGGACGTGAGCCGATACCCCCGGATCTGGGTCTCGTGGATGCGCTCGCGCAGCTCTCCTTTCTGATCCAGGCCACGCTCGCGCGTATCGCCGCCGGTCACGAGCTGTCGGTCATCCAGGTGCGCCTGCTCGGCGTGCTGCGCGACCGCCATCCGGGCATGCACGAGCTGGCGAGACTGCTTGGGCTCGACAAGTCCAGCGCCACCGGTCTGGTGGACCGCGCCGAGAGGCGCGGACTGGTCCGGCGCAGCGTCAGCGCGCGGGACCGCAGGTCATTCGAAGTCCATGTCACACGCGCCGGCCGGTCGCTGGGTGGACGCGTGGCGCGCGAGTTCGAGACTGAGGCGCGCAGGCTGGCGGCAGGGCTCGGTCCACGAGAACAGGAACTGCTCTCCACGCTGATCACGGGGATCCTGCTCGACGATGCCGCCGGGCGGGGCGTCGAGCTGTTTCCTGGTTTGCGCGCAGCCGCCTCTCAGCCCGGATGAGGCCGGCGGCAGCGGCCGATGATGCCCGCACGGTGGGGCGGCACCTACCATGACGTCAGCTGATCAGAGACGCGCTGTTCGGATGTCTTCGGGGAAACGAGGAGGGTTGGCGCAGATATGCCTCTCACTGGCGAGCGGGCGAAGAGACCACTAGAGGAGACGACGAGCGCGCGCGAAGCCGGTGCGGCGATCGCCATCGCAGCCGCGCTGTATGTCATGGGCGCGACGCTCATCGCGACGGCGCCGCTGCTCCCGCACGTCGGCTCGCCTGCGGGTGCGGCGGCGGTCGCCGTCGCGGCTCTGCTGACGGCGGCCGGCCTCCTGATCGCCTTCAGCCGCGGGCTCGGCGGGCTCGAGCTGGCCTGCGCGGCCGATCTCTGGGGGATCGTGCTGATTGCGGTGCTGTGCGCTTCCACCGGCGGCGCCAGCAGTCCCTTCGGCCTGATCTACTTCTTTGCCCTGGGCCATGCCGCCGCGTTTCAGCCGCGTGGCAGGTTGATCCTCGTCTGTGTCGTTGCGCTGCTCGCGTTCCTCTCGCCGCTGGCCTATGAAGACGTCCCGGAGATGTTCGGAGCAGTCGCGTCCGTCGGGATCGTGCTGGCGCTGCTGACGTCCGCGGTCATCCACATCGCGCTCGACCGCATGCGCGAGGAGCGTCGCCGCCTGGAGTTCCTGATCGGCGCGACGGCCAATCTCGATACCTCGCTTGATCCGGCGGAAACGCTTCGGAAAATCGCCCGCACGGCGGTCCCAGAGTTTGCTGAGCTCTGTGTCATCGACCTGCTCGATCGGCGCGGGTCGATGGGTAGCACCGTCGCCGCTGCCGTCGACCCGGCGGTGGCCAGCGAAGTTGAGCGTCTGCGCGGCGCGCGTCCCCTGCAGGTGGGCGGCACGCATCCGGTGGCCCGGGTGCTCGAGAGCGGCGAACGCCTGGTCGTTCCCGACCTGACCGATGGTGACGCCCTGCGGCTGATCGCTCAGAGCGATGACCATGAGCGCTTCATGCAGGATGCCGGATATCGCTCGGCGGCGGTGTTCCCGATGATCGCGCGCGGTCGCACGCACGGTGCGATCTCCTTCCTGCACCTGGGGAGGAATGCACACTACGAGCCCGAGCAGTTGGCCGTTCTCGAGGACCTCACGGACCGCGCCGCGATGGCGCTCGACAACGCTCGCCTATATGCGGAAAGAGCCCACGTGGCACGCACGCTCCAGCGCAGCCTGATCCCGTCCGCGCTACCGGCGATAGCCGGGCTCGAACTCGCGAGCTGCTTTCGCCCGATGGGTGTCGGCAACGAGGTGGGCGGGGATTTCTATGACGCGTTCGGGGATCGCGAGAGCTTCTGGCTTGTCGTCGGGGATGTCTGCGGCAAGGGTGCCGAGGCTGCCGCGCTGACCGGATTCCTGCGCCACACGACGGTCGCGCACGCGCGCGAGGGCATGGGTCCTGCAGCGGTGCTGACGCAGGTGAACGAAGCCATGCTCAACCAGGACTTCGATGGGCGCTTCGCGACGGCGATCCTGGCTCATCTGAAGCTCCTGCCATCCGGTGTCGCGCTCACGATCGCGTCAGCCGGTCACCCCGCGGCGCTGATCACGCGAGCGCGCGGAGCCGTTGAAGAGTCCGGCGGCAACGGCACGCTTCTGGGAGTCTTCGCCGATCCGGTAATCGATGAGTTCTCGACTACATTGCAGCCGGGCGACAGCCTCGCGATCTATACGGATGGGTTGTTGGAGGCCCGCGCTCCCAGCCGCATCGTGACGGGGGGACAGTTGATCGAGCGGCTCACACTGAGATCGCCGAGCGGCGCGCAGGAGACCATCGACGCCCTGCTCGAGCTGATCGACTTCGAGCAGGACGTGCGAGATGACGTCGCCATGGTGGTCGCCCGGGTGACGACAACCGACGCGCAGCCTCCGCGTTAGCGTCAGACCGTCAGACGAGCAGTTCGTCCGGCGAGACGATGATGCGCAGGTGCTCGCCGACTCCGGTGATGCTGAGCAGCCGCTGGACCTGCGGCGAACCCCGCGTCACGGCGAACTCCTGTCCGCGCTCGGTTGAGCTCTTGTGCGCGCCGAGGAGTACCCGCAGCCCCGTCGAGTCGATGAAGGTCAGCTCCTGCAGGTCGAGCACGAGCGCAGCCGCGCTCACGATCTGGCTGCTCTGGATCTCGCTCTGTAGTAGCGGCGCGCTGGCCAGGTCGAGTTCTCCGCGAAGGCTCACCACCGCCCTGTCCTTCTCGTAGCGAACCTCGATCTGCAGTTGATCCTGGACAGACATACATCGATGCTACCGCACCATTTTGGGTCTTATGCGACCGTTTCGCCAGAGCGTCGATCGTGTAGGCGCAGCGCGAGCATCTCATCGTCAGAGGATGCGAGCGTCGCCACGCGTTGGGATGTTGTGAGCCTGCTGATCAGCGGACCGAGGCCGCCGGCGGAATCGACGATCAGATGCTTCGCGCGCCCGGCAACCAGGGGGGCTATGCGCAGCTCCAGGTCGCGAGGCTCGACGCTGATGGCGATGCTCAGATGGCTGCCCCTGATCGATGCCGGGACCTGTGCCGTGAGCGCGTCGGTGACGAGCTGCATGTCTGCGATCCGGTCGGTCCTGAAGTGCGCCCGCGCCGCCAGCGCGCTCAGCAGGCGAGGCAGGATCGCCCACGCCAGCGGCGCGGGCGCGACGGTGATCTCGATCGCTCCCGCCGGCTCGCGATCAAGCATCGCGGGCAGCTCGAGCTCCTCGTCGGAGAACGGCTCGAGCGCCAGCGCCGCGGGCGCGGCGAACACCATTCGCACGTCGGTTCCGCTGCCCTGTGCGCCGTCGAACTCGGCACGCTGCGCCAGCGCGCGGATCACGGACAGCCCCAGTCCGACCGTCTCCGATTCCGAGTCGCTGGTCGAGGGGATTCCGCCACCGTGGTCGCGGACGACCACTTCGATGGCGTCGCCGTCAGCGTGGACCTCGACCTCGAGCGGTCCCTCGGCGCCCGCGTAGGCGTGGAGCACGACGTTGTTGCACGCCTCCGTGACGGCCGTGGTGATGTCGTTGAGATCGTTGCCGTCGAGCTTGACGGCTTCCGCCACGCCGGCGAGCATCTGGCGCACGAGCATGACGTTCTCGGGCCTGTTCGAGAGATTCAGGCGGACGTTGGGGGGTCCTGTGCGATCACCGGGATGCGACAAGACCATCTTCCTCGCGCGCCACTCCTTCCTCGGCTTGAGGATCTCGCTCAGCCTAAGGTGACATTCTACCCCGTATACCGGGGGTGGTATGCGCGAGTTGGCGCAGCGGGCGGGCGTGGGCCGCGTATGCGCGGCGATGATCGCCGCCCGCGAGCAGAGTCCGGGGCAAGCCCGCCCGACGGCGCCAACCGCGGCGAGTGATGTCAGTGGCGGCCTATGCCGCGGCGGCGGCGAGGCTCGCCATGTCGATCCCGATGACCTTCAGGCGCCGGCCCAACGCGTTGAAGGCGAACGTGTTCGTTTCCTCCATCGTGTAGTCGAGCATCGTGAAGTCGTTGGGATCGGCGCCGGCCGGCACGAGCACGCCGGTGGCGAGCGGAAGCAGCTCGGCCAGGCGCTCGATGATGCGTTCCTTGAGCGCCGGGTCCTTGGCCTTCTCGCGCAAGAACCAGGTGCCGTAGGCGACGTGGCGATGCTCGTCCTGGGAGATCAGCCTGAAGCCCTCGACCCAGCCGGGAAGGATCTCGTGGCGCTCCATGTAGTCCGTCAGGAACCACTGGCCGGTGAGCGCCAGGGTGCCCTCGATGATCATGTGGTAGAGGGTCACGAAGTCGACCTTCGCCTCGATGTCTCGCGGGTTCTCGATCAGGCGCTGGCCCCACTCGACGAGCACCCCGTCGAACATCTCGATGAAAGCGGCGTTGAGGTCGTTGCGCGCCTGTGCGAGGCGATCCTCGAACGTCCCGTCGAGCCCGAGCACCTGCTCGTAGAAGCGGTTGAAGTGCTGTGCGTGGCGCGCCTCGTCGACCTGCTGCGTCAGCAGGAACGCCTCTTCGCTCTGGCTCTCATAGGCCATCACGAGCCCGGAGAACTGCGTCGTCACGCGCTCCTCGCCGATGAAGAAGGAGGACAGGTTCCAGGACAGGTTGCGGCGCGCTTCGTCATCCATGCCCGCCCAGTCGAGCTTGTCCTGCGTGAAGTCGATCGTGTGTGACTGCCAGTTCTGACGCTCCCACAGCTCATACAGCTGCTGGGGCTCCAGCAGTTTGATCGAAGAGAGCGTCGACTCATCGGTGATGGTGCCGACATCTCCCTGACTTGTCAGCTCGAGCAAGGTTGGCATGCTGGTCAGATCCCCCTGGACACGATATGGACAGAGCTCCTACGCGAAAGGCTCCTACGCGGTCGAGACCAACGATACCGCCTGCACGCTGGTTGTTGTGAGCGCTAGGGTGCGCGCTGAATGGACTTTCTGCTCGCCAGGGACGACCTCCACCGCACGCGATTCCTCGACACGCCCGCGCCTGAGCTCGACCCAGGCCAGGTGCTGCTCGCGGTCGACACGTTCGGACTGACCTCGAACAACATCACCTACGCGGTGTTCGGCGACGCGATGTCCTACTGGGGCTTCTTCCCTGCGCCGGAGGGCTGGGGGCGGATGCCGGTGTGGGGCTTCGCCGAGGTCGCCGCGAGCCGCCACGACGCCGTGGAGGCCGGCACGCGCGTGTATGGCTATCTGCCGCCCTCGACCGAGCTATTGATCGCACCCGAGCGCGTGGGCACGCACGGGTTCATCGACGCCTCCGCCCACCGATCGGAGCTTCCGCCGACATACAACGCCTACCTGCGCGTCGACTCGGACCCAGTCTACGACGCGGACACCGAGGATCAGCAGATGCTGCTGCGGCCGCTGTTCTTCACGTCGTATCTGATCGATGACTTCCTCACCGACAGCGGCCTGTTCGGCGCGAGCACGGTCGTCCTGTCGAGCGCGTCGAGCAAGACCGCAAGCGCGCTCGCGTTTCTTCTCGCCGGCCGGCCGGGGGTCGAGGTCGTCGGGCTGACCTCGCCGCGAAGCATCGAGTTCGCGCGCTCGATCGGCGTCTATGACCGGGTCGTGGCCTACGAGGAGCTCGGCTCGCTCGAGCGCGAGCGCGCCGTCTACGTCGACATGGCCGGGGACGCGGCCGTTCGTAACGGCGTTCACGAGCACTTCGGTGAGCAGCTGGCCCACTCCGCGGTCGTCGGGGCGACCCACCACGACCAGATGGGTGAGCTGCCGGAGTCGCTCCCCGGTCCGAGGCCGGTGTTCTTCTTTGCGCCCAACCAAGCCGTCAAGCGCACGCAGGACTGGGGAGCGGAGGGCCTCGGGCAGCGGATCGCTGAGGCCTGGCGCTCATATGTGAAGTGGACGTCCGGCTGGCTCGAGGTCGTCCACGGCGAGGGAGCGGAGGCGCTCGAGCGCGCCTACCTCGACCTGCTCGATGGTCGCATCGACCCGGCAAGGGCGCACGTGCTCTCGCTCTCGGCCGGCTAGCGCCAGCAGCGCCCGCGCAGGTGCTCATCTGCACCGTCACGAGCAGTGTTCCCCCGGGAGCACGAACGCCCCGGCTCGCGATCGAAGCGGGCCGGGGCGTTGTGCTTGGTCAATCGATCAGGTCATGCGTGAAGCGGGCCTACAGTTCGATACCGAAGTTCGTACAGGTGGCTTTGAACGACGGGTTGGGGCTCGCGCTGAGCTGGTTGAGGACGTTCTGCATGACCGGTGAGTCCGAGGCCATCCCGATGTGCTCGACTTTGTCGGTCGGGCACTGTTCCTGGATCAGGATGTTGGTCACGTTCGGTCCACTCAGGAACGCATTGGTGTACGGCGTCACCACCTCGTCGTGGCTGGTCTCGATCACGACGTAGCGCGGTCCGGGGACCGTGTCGCCTTCGGCGAACAGGTGCGTCTCAAAGGGACTGCCCTGCTCCTGCTGGACCAGCGACGGTGCGCCGATGAATTCGATCAGCTTCGCGAGCCCCTGCGCGAACGGGAACCTGTTGAGCAGCGTGACGAGGCCGTCCTCGGTCGTGCCGTGATTGCTCGGGGCAAGCCCGATCAGCTCGTTCACCTTGGACGCCCCACCCAGGAATTTGAGGTAGTAGTTGGGCATCATGCCGCCCTGGGAGTGCCCGACGAGGTCAACCTTTGACGCTTTCGTTTTTGAGAGCACCTGGTTGACGAACGACGAGAGTTCTTCGGCCGATTTTTCGATGTAGCCGAGAGCGTCGATCCGCCCGAAGTCCGAGAGGTTCGTTTCCCCGTAGTTGAACGAGTACACGCAGTAGCCGGCGTTTGCGAGCAGCGGCGACGCGGTGACCCAGTTCGATCCCTCGTCAGAAAGGGTCGCGATCACGAGCACCACCGGGTATGGATGGGCAGAGCTCGGCTTGCAGTTGTCGTTGGCTCCGGGTAGGAGCGTCGGGTAGTACAGCTCGGCGTTGATCGATTCAAGCTCGGCGGCGCCGCCGTAGTGGACCGGCAGCGATGCGCTCGCGCTCGCCGGCGCTGCAACCGCGACGAGCGCGGCGACGGCCGCCACGTAGAGCATCGCTCGGACCTTGAGCATCCCCAGCATTTCTTCCTCCCTTGTGTTGTCGTTCGCTCAACCGGCCGCCGCCGCTGCGCGTCAGCGTGCGCCGGCGACCGAATGAGACAAACCTATCAAAATGTCTCAAAGCGATGCAAGCGAGGAGACTCGCGCCGACGCGCGGCCGGCGAGTGCGGCCCGCCACGGGCGCAGGGCCGCCTCAGGCGCGTTCGCGCAGGAGCTGCTTGTAGGCGTCGGCCACGAGCCGGATCCGCAGGCGGGGGGCGCGGCGCAGCAGGAAGAAGGCGGCGCGCATGTGGGGGCGGTCGACGACGACCACTGGTGCGTGCGAGTCGGCCGCGCGCACGATCGCGCGGGCCACGTAGTCGGGGGACATGGCCTTCTCCGGCTCGACTCCACCGGTGGGGCCCCACTCGTGCTCCTCCTCCAGCTGATCGGTGCGGACGTCGCCGGGGCAGAGGACCGTGGCGCGCACGCCGCTGCCGGCGAGCTCGTGAGCCAGCACCTCGCCCAGGCCGACCATCGCCCACTTGCTGGTGCAGTAGGAGGTGTAGGAGGGGCCGCCGATCAGGCCGAGCTCTGAGGAGACCAGCACGATCCGCCCGTAGCCCCGCTCGCGCATGCCCGCGAGCACGCGCTGGGTGAGCCAGATGGGGGCGCCGACGTGCAGCCGGTAGCTCTGCTCGAAGTCCGCCGGCGAAACGTCCTCCACGAAGTCCCGCCGCAGCACGCCGGCGCAGCTGACGAGCACGTCGATCGGACCGAGCGCCGCCGTCACCTCGGCGATCGCCCGCGAGCACTCCGCGGGGTCGGTCAGGTCCGCCGCGACGACGTGGTGCCTGCCCTCCACGCCCGCCGCGGCGTCGGCGAGCCGCTGTGCGTCGCTCGCCACGAGGCCCACCTGCGCGCCGAGCGCTGCGAATCGCTGCGCCGTCGCCGCGCCGATGCCACGCGAGGCTCCGGTGACGAGCACCGTCCTTCCGCTGAAACTTGAGCTCATCGGCGATGCCTCCCCGTGCTGGAGTGAAGCTGGGAGCCGCGGGACGCGGCCGGCAGGGACGCGGGCAAGCTATCAGCCACGGCCCCCGGCGATCCCGCGACGGAGCCGGTGCACGCGGCGTAACTCCTCGACGGCCTCGTCGATGCCGCCGAGCGCACCCTGGGCTCCATCCCCGAGCAGCTCCGGCTCGAGGCGCTCGCGCACGAGCTCGCCGGCGATCGCGTCGACGCGCTGTGCGCCGGCGCCCGGGCGTGAGCTGACGACGCGCTCCAGCCTGCGCCCGCGAAACAGCAGCCCGACGCCGTCGTCGACGGCCCAGCCTCCGGGGAGCGTGCCGTCGCGGACGGCGGCGAGCCACACGGGCAGGCGCTCGGGCTCGCCGTCGGCGTGCACGGTCAGCGACCCTTCCAGCAGCCCGAGCCCGGCGAGCGGTTCCGGTGGGCCGCTCGAGCGGCTGACACCTGCCTGAAACCAGCACATCGCGCCGGCGCTCAACCCCGCCAGCACGGTGCCCGCCCGCCACGCCTCGAGCAGCAGGTGGTCGAGCCCATGCGCGCGCCAGATCGCGAGCAGGTTGCGCATCGAGCCTCCCCCGACGTAGATGATGTCGGCCTCGAGCACGACCTCGGCGAGCGGGCGTCTGCTCTCGGAAAGACGGAACAGCGAGAGGTGCTCGGGCACGCACAGGCGATCGGCGAATCGCCCCTGGAAGGCGTTGATCTGTCCGGTCGTGTCGCCGGCGGCCGTGGGCAGGAAAACGACGCGAGGCTCCTTTGCCTCAGACAGGCCGAGCACGAAGTCGTCGAGCAGCGGGTTGGCCGGCTCCATCGTGAAGCCTCCTCCGCCCATCGCGAAGATCAGGCGCTCCTCGATGTCGACGGGCGCCGGCGGCGAGCTCACGCGGCGACGGACGCGGCGATGGGTGCAGGAGCGTTTGGTTCTGCCGCGATCGCCTTCGGCTCGCTCGCCGCCGCCACGCTCGCCGCGTGTGACCTCGCCGAAGCCCGCGCCGGAGCCGCCGCCGGCGGGGTGCACTCGATCGAATCGCTGCCGAGGTAGGTGACCTTGACGGGTGTCTCAACGACGCTGTCTCCGGCCGGCTTGACGCGGTAGGCGCAGCCGTCGGGGCGCGAGCTGACGGCAGCCGCCAGGCGCGTGGAGCGGAAGTGCAGAGCGACGCCGTCCTCGACGGCGTACCCCGCGCGCATGCCGTCGCCGACGAAGCGGTGGTACTCCGCGCGGCGGGCCGGCTCGGCGTCGTAGTGCACGCAGTTGGAGTAGGGCAACAGGCCCAGTCCCTGCACGGGACGGGGCGCCCCGTGGAATGCGCTCAGCGCCTCGTCGAACCAGCACAGCGATCCGGCGGAGGGTCCGCACAGCACGACGCCCTTGCGCCAGGCCTTGCGCAGGATCTCATCGAGCCCGTGCGCGCGCCACGCGCCGAGCATGCTCACGACGTTGCCGCCTCCGACGTAGATCAGATCCTGTGCGAACAGGTGGGTGGCGAAGTCTTCCTCGACCCCGCCGGTGCCCTGGTCGCGGCGGAACAGCGACAGGTGACTGGCCTCGCAGCTGGGCGAGAAGCGCCGGTAGAAGCGCACCACGTAGTGGTCCGCGTCGCCCGAGGCCGTGGGCAGGAAGCAGACGCGCGGCCGCGAGGCCTTCAGGAGCGACAGCACGTACTCGTCGAGCAGCGATCCGTCCTTCTCCATCGAGAAGCCGCCGCCTCCAAGGGCGACGATCTGGGGGGTGCGGGGTCGCATGACTCGTTTGGTTCGGCGTGGGCGTACCATGCGCAGCGTTTCTCAGCGTCGACGATCGCTCGCCCCCGCGGTATGGACGCACGTCGCAGATCGCCTGCCCGGCGATCGACATGCGGCCATGGCTCGCCGTTCCTCGCGGGCGCTTATGGAACTTTAGATTCCTCACACGCTGCTCCTACAAGCGTGGGCGAGGCTCCCCCGATGAGCTTTTCATGGGAGACACGTTCGGCCGTGCCTGAGACGACGTCTGTGGCGCCGGTCGCCACACCCTTTCGCGCCGCCTGGCGGCCGCGGTCGCGGGTGCTCGCGCTGCGGCGCCCCCGCCCAGAGCTCCTCGGCCTGCTCACGCTCGCCGGCCTTCTGAACCTTTGGGCGCTGTCGCGGAACGGCTGGGCCAACGACTACTACAGCGCCGCCGTGCGCTCGATGAGCTCGAGCTGGCACAACTTCCTGTTCGCCTCGCTGGATAAAAGCGGCGTGATGACCGTCGACAAGCCGCCGCTCGCGCTGTGGGTGCAGTCGCTGTCGGTGCGGATCTTCGGCTATCACCCGCTCAGCGTGCTCGTGCCGCAGGCGCTGATGGGGATGGCGAGCGTGGCGCTCGTGTACGACCTCGTCCGCCGCCGCTTCGGGCGCGCCGGCGGGTTCGTCGCGGGGCTGGCGCTCGCGACCACGCCGATCACGGTCGGGATCTCCCGGCACAACAACCCCGATGCGCTGCTCGTGCTGTGCTGCGTGGCGGCGCTGTGGTTCGCGCTGCGGGCGCTCGAAGACGGACGCACGCGCTGGCTGGTGCTCGCGGGTGTGTGCGTCGGGCTGGGCTTTGAGACGAAGATGGGCGTGGCGCTGACGGTCGTGCCCGGCATCGTCGCGGCGTGGCTGTACCTCGCTCCGCGCACACGCGGGTGGCTGCGCGCGCTGCGCCAGCTGTTCGCCGGCGCGGTGGCGATGGTCCTCGTCGGCGGCGCCTGGCCGGCGCTCGTCGAACTGACGCCCGCGGCCGAGCGCCCGTGGATCTCGGGCACGAGCGACAACCGGGTGCTGTCGCTGATCTTCGAATACAACGGCCTCGGCCGCGTCGACGGGCAGACCGGCGGGCCGGCAGGCATGGGCGGCAACATGTTCGGCGGCACGCCCGGCCCGCTGCGCCTGTTGAACTCGGCGCTCGGCGGGCAGGCCGGGTGGCTGCTCGGCTTTGCGCTCGTCAGCGGCCTCGGCATCCTCGTGGCGAGTCGTCTGCGGCGCTCCGATGAGCGCACCGGCTGGCTCGTGGCCGTCGGCGGCGCGTTCCTCACGACAGCGGTCCTGTTCAGCGCCGCCAGCGGCATCTTCCATCCCTACTACGTCTCCCTGCTGGCCCCGTTCATCGCGGCGCTGGTCGGCGCGGGTGCCGCCCAGCTGATCGGCGGGCGGCTGAACGTGCGTATCGTCGGTCCGCTGGCGATCGCCGCGGGCGTGGCGAGCGAGCTCGTCGTGCGCGCCCAATACCCGGGTCAGCTGAGCTGGCTGCCCGCGGTGCTGATCGTGGTCGGCGCGCTGGCGGCCCTCGCGCTGGTGGCGTTCAGCGCCAGGCGGGCGCGAATCCTCGCCGTCGCCGGCGCCCTCGCCGCGCTGCTCTTGGCGCCGTCGGTGTGGGCTGTCGACACGCTCGGCTACGCCACCAGCGGCACCTTCCCCTCGGGCGGTCCGGCCTCGGCGCTGAGCGCGGGCGGCGGCGGCGGATTTGGCGGATTCCCCGGACGCGGGGGAGCCGCTCGCCTACGCGGCGGCGGTGCCGCCGCCGTCGCCGGCGTGCAGCTGTTCGGGTCCGGCGCCGCCGCGAGCGGCGTGCCCGCCGGCGCTCCGGGCGGACCTCCACCGGGCGCTGGCCCGGGGGGTGCCGCGGCGGGCGGCCCGCCGGGATTCCCGGGCGCCGCGGGCGGATCCGGCTTCGCCGGCAAAGCCGGCGCACCCGGCGGTGCAGGCGCGGGCGGCGGCGGAATCGGCGCGCCGATCGGAAACAGCGCCTCGCTCGGCAAGGTGCTCTCCTACGTAAAGCAGCACGGCGGCGGCACGATCGCGGTGGCCAGCCAGTCGAGCGCCTCCCAGGCGATCATCGACGATGATGCCAACGTGGCGGGGATCGGCGGCTTCTCCGGGCGCGAGAGCGACGTCAGCGTGGCCTGGCTCGCGGCGGAGGTGCGCGCGGGGCACATCCGCTGGGTGGTGGCCGAACAGGGCGGCACGCAGGGCGGCCCGCGCCTGGCCGGCGACACGCGCACCGGCTCCAAGATGGCGATGGCCGCCGTAGCCAAGGTGTGCACTGCGGTCAAACTCTCCACCAGCACCAGCAGCAGCACGGGCACGGCTGTGAGCGCCCGCACCAGCTCCGAAGGCTCGCTGTATGACTGCCAGGGCCGCGCCCCAGCGCTGGTGAGCGAGAGCGCGCAACAATCAGCCTCGTGAGGATCCTCGTCGTCGACGACGACCGGGCCGTGCGCGAAGCCCTGCGCCGGGCCTTGACGCTGGGCGGATATGAGGTGCAGGTGGCCGAGGACGGCGAGCAGGCGCTCGAGCTGATCGTGCAGGCCGTCCCGGAGGCGGTGGTGCTGGATGTCGGGCTGCCGGACATCGACGGCCTCGAGGTGTGCCGGCGGGTCAGACGCCTCGGCAGCCGGGTGCCGATCCTGATCCTGACCGCGCGCGATGCCGTGGCAGACCGCATCGACGGCCTTGACGTGGGCGCGGATGACTACATGGTCAAGCCGTTCGACGTCGGCGAGCTGAAGGCGCGCCTGCGCGCGCTGCTGCGCCGCTCAGGCCCCGAGGGTGACCCTGACGAGTTGTCCTTCGAAGAGGTGAGTCTCGACGCGGCGCGTCACGGGGCGCGGGTCGGCGAGAGCTTCGTCGAGCTGACGCGAACCGAGTACCAGCTGCTCGAGCTGCTGATGCTCAACCCCCGGCGCGTGCTCTCGCACGGCCTCATCTACGACCGCGTGTGGGGCTATGACTTCGGGCCGGCCTCGAACGCGATGCGGGTCTACATCGGCTACCTGCGGCGCAAGCTCGAGGGCGCCGGCGCGCGTGAGCTGATCCACACGGTACGCGGCGTGGGCTACGTCCTGCGCGAGCCGTGAGCGCGCGGGGTTCGCTGTGACGCTGCGCACGCGCATCGCGGCCGTCGCGAGCCTGTCGGTGGCGCTGGCGGTGCTGGCCGCGGCGGTCGGCCTGTATGCCGCCGTGCGCTCGGACCTGCGCGGCGAAATCGATAAGGCGCTGAACGAGCGCGCGCGGCCGTTTCTGATTCCGGCCGGAGCGCCCGCCGCCCCCGCTCCCGGCTCACCGACAGCCGGCGGGCTCGGCTATAACGGCTCCCCGGGCCCGGGCCCGGGCCCGGGTCGCGCCGGCGGCGGTGCGCGATCCGGCGCTGAGCCCGGCGGCACCTCGACTGAGAACGCGGGAAGCGGTGGCGGAAGCGGTCCTCTGGGGGGACTGCCCGGCCGCATCCAGCCCGCCCCGTTCGGCGCCGCATCTGGGTTCGTGCAGTTCATCTCGCCTGAGGGGACGATCGCGGTCCCGGCCGGACAGGGCACCTCGCCGACGCAGATCGCGGTGACGGGGAGCGATCGGGCGATCGCGCGCAGCGGCAGCGGCCGCTCGCTGTCAGACAGGCGCGTGAACGGGACCGAGCTGCGTGTGCTCACGCAGGGCATCGGCCCACGCGGCGCCGTGCTCGTCGCCCGCCCCCTGACCGAGGTCGACCACGAGCTGAGCCGGCTGCTGCTGATCCTCGCGCTGATCGGCGGCGGGGGGATCGTGCTGGCGGCGATGCTCGGGACGCTCGTGGCGCGCACGGCGCTCGCGCCGATCGCGCGCTTCACGCGGCGCACGGAGATGCTCACCGGCAACCTCGACCTGTCGCGACGGCTCGAGGTCGAGGGCCGCGACGAGCTCGCGCGGCTGGCCGAGAGCTTCAACGCCACGCTTGAGGCGCTCGAGCGCTCGGTCCAGGCCCAGCGCCACCTGATCGCCGACGCGAGCCACGAGCTGCGCACCCCGATCGCCTCGCTGCGCGCCAACATCCAGATCCTCGGCGAAGCTGAGCGCCTGCCCGCGTACGAGCTCGAGGGCCTGCGCGCGGACATCGTCGAGGAGCTCGACGATCTGACCGCGCTCGTCAGCGACGTGGTCGAGCTCGCCCGCGGTGGCGCGCCGGATGCGGAAGCCGATGAACTGCGCCTCGACCACGTGGTCGAAACGGCGGTGCAGCGCACCGAGCGGCGCGGCGACCTTCGCTTTGAGCTGAGCCTTCAGCCGACGCTCATCTGCGGGCAGGCCGACCGCGTCAACCGCGCCGTTTCGAATCTGCTCGACAACGCCCGCCGCTGGAGCCCGGCCGGGGGAACCGTCGAGGTTTCACTGC
Source organism: uncultured Solirubrobacteraceae bacterium (assembly GCA_963761355.1). Lineage (GTDB taxonomy): Bacteria > Actinomycetota > Thermoleophilia > Solirubrobacterales > Solirubrobacteraceae > Palsa-744. The sequence continues at coordinate 618,939 of CAVXHC010000003.1, read as the reverse complement.
GCGACGGCGTGCTCACCGTGCGCGACCACGGACCCGGCTTCCAGGAGCCAGATCTGCCGTTCGTGTTCGACCGCTTCTACCGCGCGCAGAACGCGCGCAGGCTGCCGGGCTCCGGGCTCGGCCTGGCGATCGTGCGTCAGGCGGCCGAGGCGAGCAGCGGCTTCGCCGAGGCAGCCAACGCGCCCGGCGGCGGCGCGCTGCTGCGGGTCAGCTTCGGCCCGCCGCTCGAGTTGGCGGCGGCCGAGCAGTGACGAGGCCCTTTCTTTTCGCCCGCGGCTGCTGAGCGGCGACGCCGACATTTCGTTTGCACGGATGAGCGGCCCTTCAGTCGGCAGGACATTCGTCCGAAACGTCTAATACCGGCGTTGATCCGCCGCAACTTTGGGGGGCAATTGGAGTCCCTGAGGGTATAGCCGTTTTCCGATAGGGAGGTTTGCCGTGAGGTCCCACGTCCGTGTTTCGCTCTTGGCCCTGGTCACAGCTTCAGTTTTCGCCGCCGCGGCTCCGACAGCCGCCCAGGCGGCATCATTCGGCGTGGAAAAGTTCTTCGCCGCGAACTGTAAAACGGCGGCCTGCGAACCCGGAGACGTGGTCTCGGAAGCGTTCACCCAGGCCGGCGGGCATCCGCCGGCCGGGATCACCGACTTCTCGGTCAACACCGAAGGTGAAGTTCCCAGCGGTATCGCCACAGAAGGGCCCGTCACGCACATCCGCACCGACGTCGCGCCCGGCGTGAGCACGAACCCGCAGGTGGTGCATGAGTGCAGCGAAGCGGAATTCAACGGCACCGAAGTGGCCGAAGGCGTGTTCACGGCGCCGGCCGCCGGCTGCTCGACGTCATTGCTCGGCGAAAACAAAGCCAAAATCTTCGCCGGCGCCCCGCCCGACATCGCACTGGCCGGCAACGTCTACAACCTCACGCCGAGCAAAGGCCTCTCATCCCTGTTCGGCGTCGCGCTCGAACTCGGACCGCTCGGCTTCTCCGGCCTCTACGCCCACACCTTCATCAAAGGGCACGTCGAATGGGCCAGTGACTACCACGACTACTTCGAAATCGAAGTGTCTCCCAAACTCCCGCTGGTCTCCTCGCGGCTGATCTTCAAAGGCAACATCGGGACCGGCGTTGCGCCGATCGGCAGCGGCGGCTTCTTGACGAACCCCACGGCCTGCACCGGCATCGGCCCGCAGACGACGAGCACGATAACGCTCGAATCGGAGTCCGGCGCGAAAAGCGTCAAGACCTACGAAGGGCCCGTCGGCGCCGAAAACTGCGGCGCGCTGCCCTTCGCGCCAAGCTTCGAACTGTCGCCTGATACCACGGAGTCCGACCTCCCGGACGGCATCTCGGCAGACCTGTCGCTGCCGCACAATCTGAGCCCAGCGGGCATCGACTCCTCGCAGCTGCGCACAGCCGTCTTCACGCTGCCCGAAGGCATGACCATGAACCCGTCGGCGGCCCACGGCCTTGCGGCCTGCAGCCCGGCACAGGCACGGGTCCACAGCCTGACGCCCGGTGTGGCGTGCCCTGGCGACTCGAAGATCGGCACCGTCACGCTGAACGTCCCCGGCCTTCCTGAAGGATCGCTGGAAGGGAACATCTATCTCGGCGGGCCTGAATCGGGGCCGATCACCGGACCGCCGTACACGATCTACGTCGACGCCGAGTCCGCCCAGTACGGGATCTCTGTGCGCCTGAAAGCGTCGGTCACGCCCAATGAAAAAACCGGACAGCTGACCACGACGTTCTCCGAAAACCCCGAACAGCCCTTCAGCGAAGCGATCTTCCACTTCAACACCGGCGCACTGGCGCCGATCGCCAACCCGCTGACCTGCGGGACGGCCACGACCACCGCCACGCTTACGCCGTTCAGCGGCACGGCGCCGAAGTCGCCGCTCGTGGAACCGTTCGCCGTCGACAGCAACGGTGAAGGAGGCGCGTGTGCCTCGCCGCTGCCGTTCGCGCCCAGCCAGAGCACCGAATACCTGCCCGCGACCGGCGGCGCCCACACCAACTACAACTACGGCCTGGAACGGGAAGACGGCGAACAGTACCTCTCGCAGGTGAAGGTGACTCTGCCCCCGGGCCTCGTCGGCGCCATCCCGACGGTCACCCAGTGCGGTGAAGCGCAGGCCAACGCAGGCACCTGCTCAGCGGCCAGCCGCATCGGCACGGCCACCGTGCTCGCCGGGTCCGGCAAGACGCCGTACTCCCTGTCCGGGCCGGTCTATCTGACCGGGCCCTACAACGGCGCGCCGTTCGGCCTGTCGATCTCGGTGCCGTCCGTCGCCGGCCCCTTCAACCTGGGCAACGTGGTCACGCGCTCGACGATCAATGTCGATCCGAGCACCGCGCGTGTGACGGTCACGAGCGTGCTGCCCACAATCGTCAAGGGTGTGCCCATCCGCCTGAGGAACATCAGCGTGGATACCAACAAGCAGGGCTTCCTGTTCAACCCCACCAACTGCTCGCTGTTCGCGACGGAATCCACGATCACCTCGACGCTCGGCGCCACCGAGAACGTGTCGACGCCGTTCGCGGCCGAAAACTGCAGCGCGCTCGCGTTCAAACCGTCGTTCAAGGCGACCACCGGCGCGAAAACCTCGAAAGCCAACGGCGCGAGCCTTGAAACGACGATCAACCAGCCGGCCGGCGAGGCGAACATCAAAGGCGTGCTCGTGCAGCTGCCCAAGCAGCTGCCCTCGCGCCTGACGACGCTGAACAAAGCGTGTCCGGAAAAAACGTTCGCCGCGAACCCCTACAGCTGCGACGCCGGCGCGTTCGTCGGTACCGCACGGGCGAACACGCCGACGCTGCCCGGCAAACTGCAGGGCCCGGCGATCCTCGTCTCCCACGGCGGCGAGGCGTTCCCGGACCTCGATCTGGTCATGGAAGCCAACGGCGTGCGCGTGATCGTGGTCGGCAACACCAAAATCACCAAAGGCATCACCACGACGAATTTCCAGACGACGCCGGACGTGGCGGTCTCGAGCATCACCGTGCTGCTGCCGACCGGGCCGCATTCGGCGCTCACAGCGAACGGGAATGTCTGCACGAGCTCGCTCGTGATGCCCACCACGATCACCGCCCAGAACGGCAAGCAGATCAAACAGAACACGAAGATCGCCGTCTCCAACTGTCCGGTGAGGATCGTCGGCAAGAAGGTCGTCGGCGACACCGCCTACCTGACGGTCCAGACCTACTCGGCGGGACGGGTGAGCGGCAGCGGCGGCAACCTCTCGACGGTCGCCAGGCACTTCGGCTCGGCCGAGAAGAAGGCGTCGCTGAAGGTCCCGCTCAGCAGCGGCGGGCGCTCGAAGGGCCGCCCGCTGAAGGTGCGCGTGCGCGTCGGCTTCTTCCCCAAGAAGAAGGGCGCTGCAACCTCCACCGCCTACACCACGGTGACCTTCCGCTAGCCACTCATGAGGGGCGGCTCACCAGCCGCCCCTCAGTCTCGCCCGCTCCGCCGACGGCGTCCCCCTGTGGCCGGGCGCTCGCGCTCGCGGGGACGGGTGTGGGGGTGCGCCGCTGGCCAGATGCCGGCGGATGCCCTAGATTGATGAAATGGGAGTGGTGACGGGTACGGATACTCAAGCGGCCCCCGCGGGGGCCGATCCCCTGCTGGCGGGGGTGCGGCGGCTGACGCTGCTGGCGGATGAGACGCCCGATTCCGAGGAGATCTTCCGCTCGCTCGCCCGCGAGCTTTTGTCCGTGCCGGGGGCGGAGGAGGTACAGATCCACCATCTCGAGGCGCCGGGCGCCGGGCAGGATCTGGTGGCGGTGTACCTGTTCGAGGCCGACGAGCGCCTCAGCTATCTGCTTCCGAGTGGCGAGCGCCCACCGGGGGTGAGCTGGGTCGCGCGCACCGGCCAGAGCTTCCTCGCCGCCGACGAGGGTGAGCTCGCCGCCAGCGTGCCGCGGCTGACGGCCACCGGCCAGACCAACTCCGCGCTGCTGTTGCCGCTCGCCGAGCAGGGTGAGGTGGCGGCCGTGGTGATGCTCGTGCGCCGGCTGTCGGTGGCCTTCGACGAGCACGCGATCGAACTCGCGGGAACGCTGGTCGATCAGGCAGCGACGGCGCTCGCGCTGGTGCGCGCGCGCACCGAGGCCGGCACCGATCCGGTCGCCGGCTGCATGAACCACCGCGCGATGCGCCGGCGACTGGACGAGGAGATCGTCCGCGCCGCCCGTACCGGCAGCCCGCTGTCGTGTCTTCTGATGGACCTCGACAACTTCAAGCTCGTCAACGACCGTCACGGCCATCAGGCCGGCGACGCGACGCTGCGGGGCGTCGTGCAGGCGCTGGTGGGCGAGTTCCGCGCCTTCGACCGCGTCGCGCGCTACGGCGGCGATGAGTTCGTCGTGATCCTGCCGAACGCCGATCTGGACAGCGCCACGGCGGCGGCCACGCGCGCTCTCGAGCGGCTGCGCGAGCTGCCCTCGCTGCAGGACGGCTCAGGCGTCTCGGCCTCGATCGGCGTCGCCCAGTGGCAGCCCCCGATGACGACCGATGAGCTCCTCGCGGCCTGCGACGTGGCCCTGCTGCGCTCAAAGCGCCAGGGCAAGGGGCGCGTCACGAGCGCCGCCCAAACAGCCCGTTAGACGCGGTCCTGCGACGCGCTCAGCGGTCCCTACCCGGCGCCGGGCGCGCGGACTCTGCGAAACTGCGGGCAGGCCCAGCGACCCACTAGATGCTCCGGGAGGCGCGATTGTCGGAGAACAGCTTCAACGCCAAGGACACGCTCGAGGTCGGTGGGCGCGAGCATGAGATATTCCGCCTGGACGCACTGCAGCAGCGCTTCGACGTGGCGCGGCTGCCGTTCTCGCTGAAGGTGCTGCTCGAGAACCTGCTCCGGACCGAGGGCAACGGCTCGGTCAGCGCCGGCGACATCGAGGCGCTGGCCGGCTGGGACGCGGGCGCTGAGCCGAGCAGGGAGATCGCGTTCAGCCCCGCGCGGGTGCTGATGCAGGACTTCACGGGCGTGCCCGCGGTCGTGGATCTGGCGGCGATGCGCGACGCGATGGCCGAGATGGGCGGTGACCCCTCGAGGATCAACCCGCTGACACCGGCCGAGCTCGTGATCGACCACTCGGTGCAGGTCGATGCGTTCGGCACGCGCGATGCCTTCCGCGTGAACGCGGAGCGGGAGTTCGAACGCAACCGCGAGCGCTACGCCTTCCTGCGCTGGGGGCAGGGCGCATTCGAGCACTTCTCGGTCGTGCCCCCCGACACGGGCATCGTCCATCAGGTCAACCTCGAGTACCTCGCGCGCGTGGTGTTCGAGAACGACAAGACGGGCCAGCTCTACCCCGACACGCTGGTGGGAACCGACTCCCACACGACCATGATCAACGGCCTCGGCGTGCTCGGCTGGGGCGTCGGCGGGATCGAGGCCGAGGCGGCGATGCTCGGCCAGCCGCTGTCGATGCTGATCCCGCGCGTTCTCGGCGTGCGCCTGTACGGCCAGCTGCCCGAGGGCGCGACCGCGACCGACCTGGTGCTGACGGTGACCCAACTCCTGCGTGAGCACGGCGTGGTCGGGATGTTCGTGGAGTTCTACGGCGCGGGCCTGCGGGGTCTTCCGATCGCCGACCGCGCGACGATCGGCAACATGTCGCCCGAGTTCGGCTCGACCTGCGCGATCTTCCCGATCGACTCGGAGACGCTCGACTATCTGGCGCTGTCCGGGCGCCCGCCGGAGCAGATCGCGCTGGTGGAGGCCTACGCGCGGGCGCAGGGCCTGTGGCACGACGAGGACTCCGAGCAGCCGACGTACTCAGAGACGCTCGAGCTCGACCTCGGCGGCATCGTGCCGAGCATCGCCGGCCCCAAGCGCCCCCAGGACCGCGTGCCGCTGACGCGCGCGCAGGAGTCCTTCCGGGAGGCGCTGGGAGGCTACGTGCAGCACTACGACGCGCGCGATGAGGCCTCGGCCGAGAGCTTTCCCTCGAGCGACCCGCCGGCCAACGGCAACGATTCACCGGTGCCCCACGACGGCGGGCCGAGCTACGTCGAAGAGGATTCCCCGGTTGGCCTGAGCGTGAAGTCGCGCACGGCCGCACGGTGCACGCTCGCCGACGGCACCGAGGTCGCGCTCGACCACGGTCACGTGGTGATCGCCGCGATCACGAGCTGCACCAACACGTCCAACCCGTCGGTGATGATCGGAGCGGGGATCCTCGCCCGCAACGCGGTCGCGAGGGGCCTGCGCTCGGCCCCCTGGGTCAAGACGTCGCTTGCGCCGGGGTCGAAGGTGGTGACCGAGTACCTCGACCGCGCCGGTCTCACCGGGCCGCTCGAGACGCTCGGCTTCAATCTCGTCGGCTACGGCTGCACCACCTGCATCGGCAACTCCGGCCCGCTCTCGCAGGAGATCTCCCAGGCGGTCAGCGACGCTGATCTGGCGGTGGTATCGGTGCTGTCGGGCAACCGCAACTTCGAGGGGCGCATCAACCCCGACGTCAAGATGAACTACCTTGCCTCGCCGCCCCTGTGTGTGGCCTACGCGCTCACCGGCACGATGGACATCGACATCCTCAGCGAACCGCTCGGCTCAGACGAGCAGGGCAATGAGGTCTATCTGAGGGATATCTGGCCGTCCGAGCAGGAGATCGCGCAGACGATCGCCGAGGCGGTGCGCGCCGACATGTTCCGCAAGAGCTACGGCGAGGTGTTCGCGGGCGATGAGCGCTGGAACGGGTTGGAGGTTCCGGCCGGCGAGCGCTTCCGCTGGGACGAGCGCTCGACCTACGTGCGCCTGCCTCCCTACTTCAAGGACATGCCCGAGAAGCCGGTGCCGGTCACGGACGTGCAGGGAGCGCGCGTACTCGCGCTGCTCGGCGACAGCGTCACCACCGACCACATCTCACCGGCCGGCTCGATCAAGCGCGATGGGCCCGCCGGGGCCTACCTGCAGGAGCAGGGGGTCGCGCCGAAGGACTTCAACTCCTACGGCTCGCGGCGCGGCAACCACGAGGTGATGATGCGCGGCACGTTCGCCAACATCCGCCTGCGCAACCAGCTGGCCAAGGGCACCGAAGGGGGTGTGACCCGCTATCTGGGGGCGCCGGGTGAGCGCGCACAGGGCGACGGGCTCTCAGAGACCGTGTCGATCTACGACGCGGCCATGCGCTATCAGCGCGAGCACGTGCCACTCGTCGTGCTCGCCGGCAAGGAGTACGGCTCGGGCTCATCGCGCGACTGGGCCGCCAAGGGCACGAGCCTGTTGGGCGTGCGCGCCGTGATCGCGCAGAGCTTCGAGCGCATCCACCGCTCGAACCTGATCGGAATGGGCGTGCTGCCGCTGCAGTTCCCCGACTCCCAGAGCGTCGAGTCGCTCGCGCTGACGGGCGAGGAGGTCTTCTCGATCACAGGTCTGGCAGAGGCGATGGCCGACGGCGGCGCGGCGCCGCGCACGGTGCTCGTGAGCGCCGATGGCGGCGCCTCGGAGCCGTTGCGCTTCGATGCGCGCGTGCGAATCGACACCCCGCGCGAGGCCGAGTACTTCCGCCACGGGGGTATTCTCCAGTACGTTCTGCGACAGCTGCTGTCCACATGAGCGAGTCCGAGGATGCGCCAGCCGCCGCCGCCGCGGGCGGGGGCGGTGTCCCTCAGCTGCTGATCGACCTGCTCACCGCGCGCGGGCCCTCGGGCTATGAGACCGCACCGGCCGCGGTCTGGCGCGAGGCGGCGAGCGCGTTCGCAGCGGTCAGCACGGACGTGGTCGGCACTCCTGTCGCGACCGTCGCGGCCAGGCACGGCTCTGAGGAGTCGCCGCCGCGACTGCTCGTGATGGGCCACATCGACGAGATCGGGCTGATCATCACCCACATCGACGACGAGGGCCTGCTGTGGTTTCGGGCGGTAGGCGGCTGGGACGCGCAGATCCTTGTGGGCCAGCGCGTCGTGATCGACTCGAGCGACGGGCCGCTCACCGGGGTGGTGGGCAAGAAGCCGATCCACCTGCTGCGCGACGAGGACAGAAAGAAGGTCGCCGACATCCGCGACATGCACATCGACATCGGCGCGCGTGACGGCGACGACGCACGCGAGCGCGTGCGCATCGGCGACGTCGCGGTGATCGACGCGCAGCCGGCCGAGCTTCCCAACGGGCGGCTCACCTCGCGGGCGCTTGACAATCGCCTGGGCTCCTTCGTCGCGCTCGAGGCCGCGCGCCTGGTGGCCGAGGCGGGGGGAGCGCAGTGGGAGCTGACCGCCGTGGCCGCCGCCCAGGAGGAGATCACCTTTGGCGGCTCGCGCACGAGCGCGTTCGCGCTCGCACCGGACGCGGCGATCGTCGTGGACGTCACCCATGCCACCGACGCGCCGGGCATCGATGTGAAGGAGTCCGGCAAGCACGAGCTGGGCTCGGGCCCGGTGCTGACGCGCGGCTCGATCGTCAACCACAGGCTGTTCGAGCTCCTGTTCAGCACCGCCGCCGAGGAGGAGATCCCGGTCACGCTCGACGCGGCCGGACGCGCCACGGGGACCGATGCCGACGCGGTCCACCTGAGCCGCGGCGGAGTGCCCACGGCGCTCGTCTCGATCCCGATCCGCTACATGCACTCACCGGTCGAGCTTGTCCAGCTCGACGACGTCCACGCGAGCGCGCGCCTGATCGCGGCTGCGGCGATGCGCCTGCAGGAGAACACCTCCTTCGCGCGCTAGTTATCGAGCTCCATCAGGATCCCCAGCTGTCGCGAGTGCGCGAGCACGCTGCCGTCGGCGCCCCAGATGACGCCGTCCTCCTCGAAGAAGCCTTCGCGCACGGCGCGTGTCTGAAAGCGCGCAAAGCACAGCTCGCCGGCCGCCCGCACGCGTGGGGCCGCGGAGCGGAAATGGACGGTGAGGTCGACCGTCGGGCAGAAGGCCGGTTGCGTGCGACCGACGAGCACCGGCGGGAACAGCGCGTCGCTGAAGAACGCGAGCGACAGCGCGTCGATCGGGCGCCCGCCGGCGAGGCCGAGCCAGCCGGCGATCTGGAGCGGCTGCTCGGCGCCGCTGAAGGGGGTGCTGCCGATGCGCTGTTGGAAGACGAGATGGCGGGTGAACGCCGGCGCGCCCGCCACGCGCATGCTCCCCGCCTCGTGCTGGGTGTCGGGCCCCTCGACCTCGGGCATCTCGATGTGGCCGAACTCGGGTGCGCTCCAGGGGACCGAGAAGGCCGCGAGCGCGAGCGCGCACAGCGAGCCGTCGCGTTCCATCCGCGCCGAGAGGGTGCTCAGCGAGCGCCCGGAACGCTCGGCGACGGTGCGGATGCTCACCGGCCCGGGCACCGGCGCGCGCGGGTAGTGGATCGTCAGCGATCGCGGCGCGCGCGCGTCATCGGCGACGGTCTCGATCAGCGCTCTCAGCAGCATGGCCGCCAGATAGCCGCCGTGCGGTCCCCGACCGGCGCGCCAGTCGGGGGAGATCTCGGCCGCGAACAGCGCTCCCGCGGGCGAGGAGCCCTGTCGCTGTACGGCCGTGTCCCGGTCGAAGGCGCCGAGCGCGCCCGGCTCAGCCACGCACGAGCCGCTTGTAGGTGATCCGGTGGGGCCGGTCGGCGGCGGCCCCGAGCAGCGCGCGGCGGTGCTCCTCGTAGGCCTCGAAGTTGCCCTCGAACCAGCTCACCTGCGAGTCGCCCTCGAAGGCCAGCACGTGCGTAGCCACGCGGTCCAGGAACCAGCGGTCGTGCGAGATGATCACCGCGCAGCCGGGAAACGCCTCGAGCGCGTCCTCGAGCGCGCGCAGCGTATCCACGTCGAGGTCGTTGGTGGGCTCGTCGAGCAGCAGCAGGTTGCCTCCGCTGCGCAACAGCTTCGCCAGGTGCACGCGATTGCGCTCGCCGCCGGAGAGCCCGCCGATGCGGGCCTGCTGGTCGGTGCCCTTGAAGTTGAAGCCGGCCGTGTACTGGCGCGAGTTGACCACCCGCTCGCCCACCTTCAGCTGCTCGAGGCCGTCGGAGATCTCCTCCCACACGGTCTTCGCCGGGTCCAGCGCGTCGCGCGACTGGTCCACGTAGGCGAGCTTCACGGTGTCGCCCAGCTCGAGCGTCCCCGAGTCCGGTGTCTGCTCGCCGGTGATCATGCGAAACAGCGTCGTCTTGCCCGCCCCGTTGGCGCCGATCACGCCCACGATGCCCGCGCGAGGCAGCTCGAAGCTGAGGTTCTCGATCAGCAGGCGCTCACCGAAGCCCTTGCTCAGCGCGCTGGCGCTGAGCACCCGCTCGCCGAGTCGGGGGCCGGGCGGGATGTGGATCTGAACCTCGTCCAGCTTGATGTTGCGCTCCTCGGCGACCAGCTCCTCGTAGCGGGCCAGGCGGGCCTTGGATTTCGTGCGTTTGCCCTTGGGGTTGGTGCGAACCCAGTCGAGCTCGGCGGAGATCGTGCGCTGACGGCCCTTCTCCGAGCGCTCTTCCTGGGCCAGGCGCGCCTGCTTCTGCTCGAGCCAGCTCGAGTAGTTGCCCTTGTAGGGGATTCCCTTTCCGCGGTCGAGCTCGAGGATCCAGCCGGCGACGTTGTCGAGGAAGTAGCGGTCGTGGGTGACGGCTACGACCGCCCCCTTGTATTCGGCCAGGTGCTGCTCGAGCCAGGCCACCGACTCGGCGTCGAGGTGGTTCGTGGGCTCGTCGAGCAGCAGCAGTTCGGGCGCGCGCAAGAGCAGTCGGCACAGCGCGACGCGTCGTCGCTCACCGCCCGAGAGGGTGGCGACCTCAGCGTCGGGAGGCGGCAGGCGCAGGGCGTCCATCGCGTACTCGAGCTGGGTGTCGAGGTTCCAGGCGTCGGCAGCGTCGATCTTCGCCTGGATGTCGCCGAACTCCTCCGCCGTCTGCTCTGAATAGTTCGCCGCGAGCTCGTTGAAGCGATCGAGCAGCGCCCGCGTGTCTGAGACGCCGTCCTCGACGTTGCCCTTGACGTCCTTTGACTCGTCCAGCAGCGGCTCCTGCTCGAGCATTCCCACCGTCGCCCCCGGAGCCAGGGCGGCCTCGCCGCGGTACTCCTCGTCGATGCCCGCCATGATCCGCAGGAGCGTCGACTTGCCCGCGCCGTTGTAGCCGAGCACGCCGATCTTCGCGCCGGGGTAGAAGGCGAGCGTGATGTCGTTCAGCACGGTCTTGTCAGGCGGATGCAGCTTTGACAGGCGGTGCATCGTGAAGATGTACTGGGAGGACATGGCCAGGCAGCATAGAAGGGCTGGCGCGTGAGCAATAGAGCGACCAGAGATCAAACACGGGGCCCAACAGGTCGCTAACGTAGGTGCGTTATGCCGACGAGTGTCCTCGACATAGAGCAGCATCTGCTCCTGCTGGAGCTGAGCGCCCCCTTCGACAAGCGCGACGTGCAGCTCGCCCGCCGCAGGATGGCCAAGCGCTGGCACCCGGATGTCGCGCCGCAGGGGCGCCAGTTCGAACACGAGCGCCACCTGAAGGCGATCAATGAGGCGGCCGACCAGCTCGAGCGCCTGGCCGAGGGATCGCGCGGCGGAAACGTCTCGCGCGACGCCGTACGCGCGAGCGCCCAGGCGGCGCGCACGGCGCGCGCGGAGGCCGGCAAACGCGCATATGAGGCCGAGCAGCGCGCGCGTGCGCACGCTTCAGAACGCGCCAAGCACGACCCCTTCGCAAGCCGCGTGCCCGATCACTCTGTGGTGCACCGCTACGCGCGCTGCATCTCCTATCCGGAGTGGGGTGTGGGAACCGTCGCGGGGATCTACTTCAGCGGCAACCCCGACGACGCTGGACCGAACGGCGCGAAGGCGCGCGCCAACGGCTCCGGCGATTCGAGCGCCGGCGAGGGCGCAGCCGATCCCGGCCTGCAGTGGGCGCGCGTGAAGTTCAGCCACGGCATCCGCACGGTGCCGGCGGGCAGCATGCGCTTCGTGGACTTCTCAAAGCCCGACCCGGCCGAGGAGCGCGTCGAGCGCTTCATGATCGCCGCCCAGCGGGCGATGGCCGAGGGCGACTACGAGCTGGCCGCTCAGCGGCTCGTGTATGCGCGCGATGCCGAACCGAGGAACGTGACGGTGCTGCGCCAGATGACGCTCGCCTTCTGGCAGGCCGGGAACCTCGACGCCGCCGCCCGCTCCGTGCGCGACTGGGCACGGGTCGATCCGACCCGCCCGGCTCCGCACCGGTTCGCGGCACGCATCTATGAAGACATCGGGGCCATCGACCTCGCCGAGGAGGCCGCCGAGCGAGCGGTCCAGCGCGGGCCCTCCGATGCCGGGGCGTGGGAGCGGCTGGGGCGCCTGCGCCTGCGCCTGCGCGACCGCGAGGGCGCCCTGAAGGCGCTCGAGCGGGCGCTCGCGCTGGGCGCCGGAGAGGACGTGCGCCGGCTCCTGGCGGAGGCGCTTGCGATTGAGCCGAGCGTGGCGCCCGCGAGCTAGGCGAGCTGAGTGCTCACAGGATGTTGACCGCCCGCGAGACGATCAGGCCGATCGTCAGCAGCGAGACGACCGACTGCACGCCCATCACCACCTTGGCGGGCGGCGTCAGCGGCATCGTGTCGGTGGGGGAGAAGGCGGTGTTGTTGGTGAGCGACACGTACAGGTAGTCGATGAACTGGGGCCGCCAGTCGAGCGGCTCGATGTGATCGTCTGACATCTGCGGGAACAGGAAGTCCGGTGGGCCATCATGGCCGGCGGCGCGCCGGCCGGGCCCGCCGCGGTCCATCTCCCAGAACCACAGGCCAAAGATGAGGAAGTTGGTCAGCCAGATGAGCACGCCCGAGATGACCAGCCCACGGCCGTTGGAGACGTTGTGGTGCAGCAGGAAGTGGGTCAGCGCGCCCAGCGAGAAGATGTTGGCCGCTGTGACGAAGGCCGTCAGGCCGAGCGCGACCCGCCGGCGCCGCGGGTGCTCGTGCTCGAGCTGGTTGGGGGTGGCCAGGAACATGCCGAGCAGCAGCGCCCCCTCGAGCGCGGGAATCAGCCATGAAGGACCGATCGTGAGTCGCGCCGGCAGCAAGAGCTGCACGCCGATGGCCGCGAGGATGGTGGCCTGCGCGGGCCAGAAGGGCTCGGCTCTCGGCGGTGGAGGATAGGCGCGCGCTACCTGGGCTGAGGTCGGGGCGGCCACTCGTGGGAGGGTAGGGGGCGGGTCGGAACGATCGGGGACCCGCCCTCCCGGCCGATCCCGCTAGCCTGATGGTGTGGGTATCGAGAACCCCGTGCATCTGATCTTCATCGGCGCCGTCGCACTCGTGGTGCTGGGGCCCAAACGCCTACCGGAACTGGCCCGCGCACTCGGCAAGGGCGTGCGCGAGTTCCGCGAGTCGATCGAGGGGATCTCCAGCGAGGGCGAGCACACGGACTCCAGCGAGCCCGTAGCCACAGACGACGCTCCGCGTTAGCTCCGTTTGCGCCATAGTGCCGCTCGTGGACGACGATGAAGCCCCCGCGGTCCTCGCCGAACGGCGCGGGGACGTACTGCTGATCACGCTCAACCGGCCCGAGGTGCGAAACGCCGTCAACGCCGCCGTCGCGGCCGGCGTGGCGGGCGCTCTCGACGAGCTCGATGAAGACGACAGCCTGTCCGTCGGGGTGCTCACCGGTGCCGGCGGCTTCTTCTGCGCCGGCATGGACCTGGGCGCGTTCGTCAAGGGGGAGTCGCCCTGGTTCGGCGACCGCGGCTTCGCCGGTATCGCCCAGCGCGCGTCGCGAAAGCCGCTGATCGCCGCGATCGAGCGCTTCGCGGTGGCGGGCGGCATGGAGATCGCGCTGGCCTGCGATCTGATCGTCGCGGCGAGGGGCGCCAAAATGGGGATCCCCGAGGCCAAGCGCTCGCTCGTCGCCGCCGGGGGCGCGCTGCTGCGCCTGCCTCGGCGCATGCCCTACCACCTGGTCATGGAGCTCGCGCTCACGGGCGATCCGTTCCCCGCCGAGCGCTTCCACGAGCTGGGTCTCGTCAACCGCCTGACCGAGCCCGGCGCGGCCGTCGATGTCGCCCTCGAGCTGGCCGCCGAGCTCGCCAGGAACGGACCGCTCGCGCTGATCGCCTCCAAGCAGATCCTGCAGGAGCAGTTCGACTGGTCGAGCGCCGAGATGTGGGAGCGCCAGGGCGAGATCGCGGCTCCGGTGATGAGCTCCGAGGACGCGCGCGAGGGGGCCAGCGCCTTCAAGGAGAAGCGCGACCCGGTCTGGCGCGGGCGCTAGCCTCCCCGGCGCTTGCGCCGCCGCTGACGGCGTATCTCAAGGAAGCGTCTCCACAGCGCCCGCATCAGCGCTCTCCCGGTGCCTTGCGCGGGTACTGCGAGATCGGCTCGCCCAGGTCGATCGCGGTGGTGACGATGCGGTTCTGTTCGTCGATGTGCGCGGCCGGGTAACCCTCACCCGGGCTGGCCCGCTCGGGGCGCCCGATGTAGCCGAAGCGAATCCCCTCGGGCATGATCTGCATCAGCCGGGGGAACATGTGTGCGCGCGCGCCCATGTTGCGCGGCTCCTCCTGCACCCACACGACCTCGCCCAGCTTGGGATAGCGCTGGATCAGCTGCAGGACCTGGCCTTCGGGGAACGGGTACAGCAGCTCGATGCGCGCCACCGCCAGGCCGGGGTGCTCCTTGCGGTCCGGGTGCCCGACGAGGTCGTAGTAGATCTTGCCGGTGCACAGCGCCAGACGCGTGACCTCGGCGTCATCGACCCCGGGCTCGGCGAGCACCGGATGAAAGCGGGTGTTCTCGGCGAGGTCTGAGATCGAGCTGGTCGCCTGCGGCAGCCGCAGCAGTGACTTCGGGGTCATGATCACGAGCGGGCGCTGCTTGGCCACGCGCGCCTGGCGGCGGAGCAGGTGGAAGTACTGGGCAGGGGTGGTGGGGCTCGCGACGCGGATGTTTCCCTCGGCGGCGAGCGTCAGGAAGCGCTCCAGGCGCGCGGAGGAGTGCTCCGGGCCCGAGCCCTCGTAGCCATGCGGCAACAGCAGTGTCAGGCGCGAGGTCTGGCCCCACTTGGCGAGGCCCGAGACGATGAACTGATCCACGATCACCTGCGCGGAGTTGACGAAGTCGCCGAACTGCGCCTCCCACAGCACGAGCGTCTCCGGCGCCTCCTGGCTGTAGCCGTACTCGAAGCCCATGCAGGCGAGCTCGGACAGGGGGCTGTTGTGCAGCTCGAGCGGCGCCTCCGCGTCGGGCAGGCTCTGGATCGGGCAGACCGTCTGGCCGGTCTTGGCGTCGTGCAGGACCATGTGGCGCTGTGAGAAGGTGCCGCGCTCGGTGTCCTGGCCGGTGAGGCGGATGGGGGTGCCCTCGGTCAACAGCGACGCGAACGCGAGCGCCTCGCCGTGCGCCCAGTCGATCGGCAAGGTCGGGTTCTCGGCCAGCGCCTCGCGCCGGCGCTCGAGCTGTTTGACGAGCTTGGGGTGAACGGTGAATCCTTCCGGCGTGCGCAGCAGCTCCTCGCCCAGGTGGCGCAGGCGCGCGGCCGGGACCGCCGTGTCGACGTCGGGGCTGGGCGAGCGGTCGAGCTGGTACTCGCCGGTGCGGTGCTCCTTGGAGTCGTGTTCGGCGGCGGCGGCGATCTTGGCCTTCAGGCGCTGGTGCAGGATCGTGAGGTTGTCCCAGACCTCCTGGGCCTGGCGCTCGACATCCTCCTGGGAGACGACGCCTTCGGCCACCAGACGCTCGGCCCACAGCTCGGCCACGCGCTTCTTGGTCTTGATCTTCGCGTACATCTCCGGCTGGGTGTAGGCGGGCTCGTCGGACTCGTTGTGCCCGAAGCGCCGGTAGCCGATCAGATCGATCAGCACGTCGTGGCCGAACTCCTTGCGGAACGCGAAGGCGAGCCGCACGGCGCTCATGCAGGCGGGCACGTCATCGCCGTTGACATGGATGATCGGCACGTCGAAGCCCTTTGCCAGGTCAGATGCCCAGCGCGTCGAGCGCGCGTCGTCGGGGTCGGTGGTGAAGCCGATCTGGTTGTTGGTGATCAGGTGCAGGGTGCCGCCGACCTTGTAGCCGTCCAGCGCCTGCAGGTTGAGGGTCTCAGAGACCACGCCCTGGGCGGGGAAGGATGCGTCGCCGTGGATCACGATCGGCACGGCCGCATCGGTGTCCTGGTGGGCGTGCGGGCCCTGGCGGGTCGTCTGGGCGGCGCGCGTGGCGCCCTCGACGACGGGGGAGACGTACTCCAGATGGCTCGGGTTGGACTCGAGGTTGACGCGGATCGTGGACCCGTCGGGGAGCTCGTAGGAGCCCTGGCTGCCGTGGTGGTACTTGACGTCGCCCGTGCCTCCCTGGGGGATGGTGGTCACGGCCTCGAGCGTCGAGGCGCCCTCGAACTCGGCGAAGATCGTGTCGTAGGCGCGGCCGAGGTTGTGGGCGAGCACGTTCAGCCGTCCGCGGTGGGCCATCCCGATCACCACCTCGTCGCCGCCGTTGGCGGCGGACAGCTGGATCAGCTCGTCGAGCATCGGCACGGTCATGTCGAGGCCCTCGATCGAGAACTGGTGCTGGCCCAGGTAGGCCTTGTGCATGAAGCGCTCGAGCGCGTCGACCTTGACCAGGCGCCGCAGCAGCCACTTGCGCTCCTCGACGGTCAGCGGCTGGCGGAAGGCGCCGGACTCGATGTGCTCGCGCAGCCACACGCGCTGGCGGTGGGAGGCGATGTGCTCGATCTCATACGCGATCGTGCCGCAGTAGGTCTCGCGCAGGTGCGGGAGCGCGTCGGCGAGCGTGGCCCCCGGCACGTACATGTGAAAGATCTTGGCCGGGATCTTGGCCTGGATCTCGGGCGTCAGCCCGAGCGGCTCGGGGTCGAGTCCCGGATCGCCCTCGGGTTCTGAGCCGAGCGGGTCGAGTCGTGCGGCCAGGTGGCCGTGGCTGCGGTAGCGGCTGACGAGCGTGCTGGCCGCCTGCACGGCCTGCAGCAGTTCCTCCTCCGCGGAGCCGGATGTCTCCGCGCGTGCCGATGAGGCGGCCGCGACGGCCGCGGCGGCCGGCGCGGGCAGCGCCGGGGCGGGGCCGAGGTCCAGGCCCAGCGAGGCGAACACGTCGTCGTAGAAGCCATGCTCGCCCTGCAGGTACTCCTCGATCAGCGCGAGGAAGCGCCCGGACTCGGCGCCCTGGATGATGCGGTGGTCGTAGGTCGAGGTCATCGTCATGACCTTCTCGGCGCCGATCATCGGGCCGACGTTGCCGAGGCCCACGGGGTAGGCGATCGAGCCGGTGGCCACGATCGTGCCCTGGCCGTTCATCAACCTCGGGACCGAGGCGACCGTGCCCAGCCCGCCGGGGTTGGTGAGCGTGACGTTGCCCCCCACGAGGTCATCGGCGGTGAGCTTGTTCGTGCGCGCCTTCTCCACGAGCGCGTCGTAGGCCTCAAGGAAGCTGTCGAACGGCTGGCGTCCGGCGTCCAGGATGACGGGGACCATCAGCGTGCGTGAGCCGTCGCGCTTCTCCACGTCCACCGCCAGGCCGAGGTTCACCTGCCCGTCGTCGATCCGGTGCGGTTTGCCGTCGATCTCGGCGTAGTGGGTCCCCATCACGGGCATGTCGTCGACCGCGCGTGCGATCGCGTAGGCGATCAGGTGCGTGAAGGACACCTTCTGCCCGGCGTCCTTCAGCTCGCGCCGCCGTGCCTCCAGAGCGGTGACCGTCAGCGTGCGGAAGCTCGTGGCCGTGGGGATCGCGCGCGACTCCTCCATGTAGCGGGCCAGCGCCGCGGCCCCTCCCTTCATCAGCTCGACGCGCGGGCCGGCCGCGGTCGCGGTGCTGCCGTTTGCCGGCGCGGGAGCGATCGTCGGCGTCGCGGCCGCACCGACGCCGTCGGCACTTGCCAGCTCGTCGAGAAGGCGCTGCTCAACACGTCCGACTTCGTTATCCGCCCGGCCGGGCCGCTGCCGGCCACGTTCGAAAGGTCCACGCCCTCGACCGCCGCGGCGCGGGCCGCGACCGGTGAGACCTTCACGCCCTCGGGCGCCCCTGCGGTCGAGGAATCAGCGCTGGGCGGGGCATCGCCGGGTCCCGCGGCCTCCTCCTCGGGCGCAGCCGGCGCCTCCTCGGCGGGGGCGCCGCCGCCGTTAGCTCCCGCCTCGCTCGCGGGCGCGCCGTTCACGGCGATACGCGCGATCACCTGGCCGACGGTCACGGTGTCGCCCTCGGCCATCAGGATCTCGCTGACCGTCCCGCTCGCGGGTGACGGCAGCTCGAGATCGACCTTGTCGGTTGAGATCTCGACGATCGTGTCGTCGGCCTTGATGAAGTCGCCCACCTTCACGTGCCATTCGAGGATCGTTCCCTCGGTGACCGACTCCCCCGCGGCTGGCGTCACGACGTCTACAGTCTGCTGAGCCGTGGTGCCCGTTGCCATGTTGCTTTCACTCTAGCGCGGCGGGTTGGCCGATGGCCCGCCTGAGCGGGCGCCGCCGGCGAGCGCACGCCGGCGCTGCTCGCGGACGAACTCGTAGCTGCCGATGAACGGGCCGAGCCCGCCGAGGACGGCGACCGCGACGCCCACGCGCAGGGGGATCACGCGCTGGCGCACGGCCGCGATGCAGGCCAGCGACATCACGATCCAGAGGATCCCGTGGGTCCACCCGAGCACCATCGTCGGTCCGGCCAAGCCCGCGAGCGCGCAGGCGATCAGGCTCAGATAGACGAGCGAGTGAAAGAACGAGGTCCACTTCAGGCGGGTGAACGTCAGCGGTCCGGCGGGCGCCCGCGGCACGGCCCCGGCTTGCGAGGGCGTGCTCACTCTGAGAGCCAGCGGGCCATCCGCGGCAGCACCTCGCCGGCCTCCGGCGGCCACTCGTCGATTGCCCGCGGCCACCACGCGAAGGCATCGTGCTCGTGGTCGGGCGTGACCGCTTGATCGACCCCCGCGGCGAGCCAGGCCTGTCCCACGAACATCACCAGCCGGTGGGGCAACCGCATCAGCGCCTCGCCGCGCACGCGCTCGGGCGTCACCGCCCACTCCTCCTTGAGCTCGCGCACGAGCGTGTCGGCGGGGTTCTCACCGAGATCGACAGCGCCGCCGGCCCCCAGCGACCAGCGGCCGGCCCACGTGGAGACCCACGGGGCGCGCCGCCCGGCCAGCCAGCGGCCGTCGGCCGAGCGCGTCACGCACAGCGCCGCCACGCTGTTGGAGGCGTCACCGGCGACCAGCCGCAGAGCCCAGCGCAGGGGTTGCAGCTCGATCGCGAGCCCGTCCTCGTCCTGGCGGTAGTCCAAAAGGCGCGCGGCCACCCCGTCGTGGCTCGGCGAGCCGCGATCCTGAAGCTCCTTGATCGCCGCGTCCGCCGCCTCGGCGTGCTCCGCGGAGGGCTCGAAGTGCTCCTCGAGCCAGCGCGCCTTGACCTGCTCGATCGGCCACGGTCCGCGGGCGAGGATCTGGGGCTGCTCGGTGGTGGGTTCGGGTTGGGCGGACACGCGCGAGAAAGGCTAGTGGGTGTAGCCGGAAGGCTAGTGAGCATAGACTCGCCGGCGTGGCGATCCGCCGGCACAAGCACTGGGGCTGGGGCTTTGAGGATCAGCAGCCCTCCACTCAGGAGCTCGCGGCGCTGGCCTCGGGGCCGCTGTCGAACCTCGGCATCGAGCTGGCCGAGCTCGAGGCGCCGGTGGCCCTCGAGCAGGTTGAGCTGCGGGCGCCCCGCGTGCTCGCGCCGGACCCGCTCGCGGAGATCTGCGCCAACGACGACCACGCGCGCGCCTCGCACGCGCTCGGCAAGTCCTACTCGGATGTCGTGCGCGGCTTTCGCGGGCGCTTTGACCATCCCCCGGACTTCGTCGCGTTCCCGCGCGACAGCGACGAGGTCGAGCGGGTGCTCGAATGGTGCTCTGAGGAGCGCGTCGCCGCGATTCCCTTCGGCGGGGGCACGTCGGTCGTAGGCGGCGTCACGCCGGACGTCGCCGCCTCCTACAACGGCGCCGTCTCGCTCGACCTGCGTGCGCTCGATCGCGTGCTCGAGGTCGATCCCGTCTCGCGCGCGGCGCGCATCCAGGGCGGCGCCACCGGCCCCGGCCTCGAGGCCCAGCTGGCGGAGCATTCGCTGACGCTCCGCCACTTCCCCCAGTCGTTCGAGTACTCGACGCTCGGAGGCTGGATCGCGACGCGCGCGGCCGGCCACTTCGCGACGGTGTGGACGCACATCGAGGACTTCGTGGAGTCCGTCGGCGCGATCACCCCGGCGGGGGTGTGGACGTCGCGCCGGCTGCCGGGCTCGGGCGCGGGGGTGAGCCCGGATCGCATGCTCGCCGGCTCCGAGGGGACGCTCGGGCTGATCACCGAGGCGTGGGTACGCGTGCAGCCCCGTCCCTCGCACCGGCGCGCGGCGGGGGTGTGCTTTGCAGGGCTTCCTCGAAGGTGCCGAGGCCGTGCGCGCGATCAGCCAGTCGGGTCTCAGCCCAGCGAACTGCCGCCTGCTCGATTCAGGCGAGGCGCAGATGACGATGGCCGGGGACGGCTCGCACGCGCTGCTGGTGCTCGGCTTCGAGTCAAGCGACCACCCCGTCGAGGAGCCGATGGCGCGGGCGCTCGAGCTCTGCCGGGAGCACGGCGGCGCCGTGGCGGACGCCGCCACGGGCGCCGGCGCGGACGCGGTGAGCTCCTGGCGCGAGGCTTTCCTCGGCGCTCCCTACGTGCGCGACGCGCTCGTCGCGATGGGCGTGCTGGCCGAGACGTTCGAGACCGCCATCACCTGGGAGCGCCTGCCCGGCTTTCACGAGCGCGTGAGCGCCGCCGCCGAGGAGGCGGCGTGCCAGCAGGGTGCGAGCACGGCCAAGGTGTTCTGCCGCTTCACGCACGTCTACCCCGACGGCCCGGCGCCGTACTTCACCGTGCTGGCCCCCGCGCGGCGAGGCGAGGAGGTCGAGCAGTGGGCGCTCATCAAGCAGGCCGTCTCGGATGCGATCCTGTCAGAGGGCGGGACCATCACCCATCACCACGCCGTCGGTCGCGACCATCGCCCGTGGTATGACCGCCAGCGCCCGCAGCCGTTCGCCGAAGCACTGCGCGCGGCCAAGCTGGGGGTGGACCCGGCCGGGATCATGAACCCGGGCGTGCTGATCGATCCACTGCCATGAGGATCGCCGTGCTCGGGCCCGGCGGGGTGGGCGGACTGCTCGCGGGCGCACTCGAGCGCTCGGGCGCAGATGTCGTGGTGGTGGCTCGGGAGCCCACGGCGACGTCGATCTCACAGCACGGGCTGCGCGTCGACAGCGTGACCCTGGGGGAGTTCGTGGCCCGCCCGCGCGTGCTCGAGTGCCTGGCGGAGCCGGCGGACGCACTGATCGTCGCCACCAAGGCCGCGGGGCTGAGCGCGGCGCTCGAGCGGGTCGCGACAGAGCCCGAGCTCGTGCTGCCGCTGCTCAACGGCCTCGACCACATCGCGCTGTTGCGCGAGCGCTTCGCGCCCGACACCGTCGTCGCGGGCTCGATCCGCGTCGAGGCCGACCGGCCGCAGGCGGGCGTCGTCGTGCACACCAGCCCGTTCCTGCTCGTGCAGATGGCGAGCCGCTATCCGTCCCGGCGCGCCGGCATGCAGGCGCTCGCGGACACGCTCGACGACGCGCAGGTGCCCGCGCGCGTGCTGGACTCAGAGGCGCAGGTGCTGTGGTCGAAGCTCGTGCGGCTGAACGCGCTTGCGTGCACCACGAGCGCCTACGACAAGCTGCTGGGGGAGATCCTCGCCACGCCCGCGCTGCGCTCAGACCTCCTCGGCGCGATCGAGGAGGGTTGCAGCCGTCGCCCGAGCCGAGGGCGCGCTGGACGTCGACCCGGCCAAGGCGATGGCCGAGCTGAGCGCCGCGCACGCCACGCTCGGGAGCTCGATGCAGCGCGACATCGCCGCGGGACGGCCGGCCGAGCTCGACGCGATCCCCGGCTCGGTGCTGCGCGCGGCGGCACGACACCGGATCGCGTGCCCGACGATCGAGCGGCTCGTCGCGCTGATCGCCGCGAGGATCGACGCGTCGGCGCCCGCGAGCTGAGCGACCATCCTGTGAGCGTCCGCTCAAGCGCCAGCCGGAGCGCGTCCCTCGCGATCGTGGCGCAGCACCTCGAGCAGCTCGGCGTAGGGCCCCACCAGGTAGGCGTCATCGTCACGAGCGAGGCGCGTGTCGCGCCGTGGCGGGTGCTCGAGCGCGGTCGAGCTCGAGGCCCGGCGGATGGCCACCACGCGAATTCGGCCGGGCAGGTCGAGCATCGTCAGGTTCTCGAGGCCGCCGCCGGTGCTGACCCGCAGGCGGGCCAGCAAGAACGGGTGGTTGCCGACGTAGAAGCTGAACAGCACCTCGAGGCCGAGCGCCGCACCCACGAACCACGGCGCGGCGATTGCGGAGGTCGACCACACGTGACGGAACCCGAAGCTCTGCTCGAGGCGGCGGCCGAGCTGGCGATCGAACACCCGCAGCACCACGGGCACCGTCGTCCAGCGCTCGGCGAGCCGGTCGCGCACGGCCAGACCGGTCTCGATGTTGGTGAGATCATCGGAGGTGAGGATTGCCACCGCGGCGGCGCTCGAGAGGTTCACCGTCTCGAGCGTTCGCGTGAGCGTGGCGTCGCCGAGCACGACCGGCACCTCCAGCGCGCGCGCCTCGCTGACGTACTGGTTGGACTCGCTGCGCTCGACCACGACGACCTCCCGCCCCTCCGCGAGCAGGCCTTCCAGCACCTGCATACCGACTGCGCCGAGGCCAACGATCACGACATGCCCGCGCATGCCGGGGATCCGCTCGCGACCGAGCGACTGGGCGATCCGCCGGCTCACCAGCGAGTTGGTCAACAGCGCGAACAGGGTCGTAACGAGGGTCGTGCCGGCCACGATCAGCGCAATGCCGAACGCCTCGATCCACGCTGGCTGGTTCGAGAACGAGAAGTCGCCGAAGCCGACCGTGGCAACGGTCTCCACGGTGAAGTAAACGGCGTCGAGCAGAGGGAGGTGCCTGTTGGTCGCCGCGTCGTGGTAACCGAAGTGCAGCACCAGCGCCGAGACCAGCAGCAGCAGTAGGCCCATCACCGCGGCGATCCGCAGCGACCGGTCGGCGATGCTCGAGAGGCTCCTCGTCAGCCGCGTGGCCCTCGCGCGCGTCCTCGAGCCAAGGTTCGCGATCTCGCCCGCACCGCTCGTGCGCTGGCCGAGGCCCGCAGCGTCGAGCTCCTGCGTCGTCCCGAGGAGCGTCACGCGGTCTCCGGCTGAGACCGCCTGGTCGCGCCCGGGGCAGGCGATCAGCTGATCCTCGGCCTCGGTCACCACCCCGATCGGCGCGAGGTGCCCGTACAGCTCGCGCAGCGTCCCGTCGCGGGGCGCGATCACCTCCGCGGCGACGAACGCGGTGTCAGCGAGCACGATTTCCCGAGCGCGGCGGCCGATGCAGGCTTCCACGACCGACGGGGCGAACAGCGCGGCCACGTCGAGCACGCCGACGGAGCGCAGCACCTGCTCGACGGCGTGCGCGACGGCCGGGTTGTCGAGGTCCGCGACGACGCGCACGTCGGGGCGCAGATCGCGGATCAACAGCACCGTCTCGAGCGTGCGCAGGTCGCTCAGCTCGGCGCAGACCACGGCGGCGGCCCCGGCGATGCCGGCCTCATAAAGCGGATCGCTCAGATGGGCGCTGCGCGGCAGATGCGGGATTCCCCAGCCGCGAACGACGCGCACGAGCCGTTCGTCCTGCTCGTCATCGAGCACCACCACCCGGGCGCCGGCGAGATGCAGCTGCTCGACCGTGCGCAGCCCGACCGGGTTCAGCCCGCACACGATCACATGACCGACCCAGTCCCGGCAGTGCTCTGAAATCGTCGATGAGAGTTGCTCTGAGACAGATGAGGAGACGGTTACCTCCGCGCGCGCTTACTCCCAGCTTGCGCGGCCGCCACCGTCCCGTCCTTAGCCGGGCGTCCAAAAAACGCCGGCTACTGCTCTTCGAATGGAGAGTGGCCCGGCGAGGACACGGGCACGCTCTGGGTGGCCACCGCCTCGACCGTCTCCTGCTCGGCCTCCACGAGGCCCTCGTCGTGCTCGCCGTCGCAGAGCACCCGGAAGTTCCCCGTCACGCCTGAGTCGGCGTGGATCGTGATGCCGGGAAGGATCTCCTCGCCCTCGTCGAAGCCCAGGCGCTCCATGTCGAAGTGCGCGAGACCTATGCCGTGGGCGGTGTGCGTTGGGTTCTCGCGGTCGTGCGAGGCCACCGCCTGGGCGAAGCGCTCGAGGTTCTTGGCGATCTTGTGAGTGTCCGCCATGTTTCTCGGGCTGAGGGTAGCGCGGGCGGGCCCGCGCGTGCGTTGTACATTGGGAGCGATGGTCGGGGCCCAGCCAGTCGACGCTCTGCCGGTCGACCCCTCGACCGGCGCCGGCGCACGCAACGACGGTGACGGCCGCGAGGTCATACGCACGGTCGAGTTGACCAAGGTCTATGCCGGCACCGACTTCGCCGCAGTCGACACGCTCAACCTGAGCGTCCACGCCGGCGAGATCTTCGGCCTCTTGGGGCCCAACGGCGCCGGCAAGACGACCACCGCCGGGATGCTCACCACGCGGGTCGTCCCGACCTCCGGCTCCGCCTATGTGGGCGCGATCGACGTGGTCGCCCATCCGGCGCTGGCCAAGCAGCTGATCGGGATCGTCTCCCAGCAGAACACGCTCGACCGCCAGCTGACGGTGTGGGAGAACCTCTACTTCCATGGGCGCCTGTTCGGCATCTCCGCGTCGCGCTCCCGCGAGATCGCCGATGAGCTGCTCGAGCAGCTCCACCTCTCAAAATGGGCGAAGGCATCGGTCTACGCGCTGTCCGGAGGGATGGCCCAGCGGTTGATGGTGGCGCGCGCGATCTTCCACCGACCGGCGGTGCTGTTCCTCGATGAGCCGACGGCGGGCCTTGACCCGCAGAGCCGCCTTGCCCTGTGGGAGATCCTCGGTGAGCTCAACGGCGAGGGTCAGACGATCCTTTTGACGACGCACTACATGGAGGAGGCCGACCACCTGTGCAACCGGGTCGCGATCATGGACCACGGCAAGATCCTCGCGCTCGACACGCCCGAAGCGCTCAAGCAGACGGTGGGCGCGGACACGATCGTCACCGTCAAGGCAGAGGGTGACATGCAGGCCCTGTCCGAGCGCCTGCGGGGGGAGATCCCGGAAGTGACGCGCACGCGGGTCATCGACGGTGGCGTGGAGCTTCACGTCAAGGACGCGGAGCGCCTCGTCGTGCGCGTCGTTAACGCGGCCGAGAGCGCCGGCTTCGACCTCGCCGACCTGTCGGTCTCCGAGCCGAGCCTCGAGACCGTCTTCATCAGCCTCACGGGAGAGGAGCTGCGCGACTGATGGCCACGGCCAGCGCCCCTTCGACCGTCGCCGAAGCCACGCTACGCTCGCCGATCTCGATCGAGCCCGAGCGCTCGACGATGGCCGCGAGTCGCTCTGCGCTGCTAGCGCTGATCCTGCGCGATCTGGTCGTGTTGAGGAAGAACTTCGCCGAGTTCGTCATCCGCACGCTGGTCCAGCCGTTCCTGCTCGTGTTCGTGTTCCTGTATGTGTTCCCGACGATCGGCCAGGGGATTGGTGGCCGTGGAACGGTCGCCGAGTCGGCGTTTGCGACCGTGCTGGTGCCGGGCGTGGTCGGCATCACGATCATGTTCCAGGGCATCCAGGCGGTGGCGATGGTGCTGGCCCAGGAGTTCGGATACACGCGCGAGATCGAGGATCGCGTGCAGGCACCCTGTCCGATCTGGCTGGTGGCCGTCGCGAAGGTACTGTCGGGGGCGGCACAGGGATTGATCGCCGCGCTGATCGTGTTCCCGATGGCGGCGGTCATCCACGCCCCGGGAGTGCACGCGCACCTGTCGGTGACGTGGTGGGTCGTGATCACGCTGATTCCGCTCGCCTGCGTCACGATGACCTCGCTGGGGCTTCTGCTGGGGACGGTTTTCGAGGCCCGCAACCTCGGGCTGATGTTCGGATTCGTCGTGCTTCCGCTGACGTTCCTAGGCGGCACCTACTACCAGTGGACGCGCCTTGCACCGGTCCAGGTCGCGGGCATCCACTGGCTGCAGATCGTCGTGCTCGTCAACCCCCTGATCTACATCAACGAGGGCCTGCGCGCGGGCCTCACGCATGCGGGGCACATGCATCTGTACATCGTCTACCCGGTGCTGATCGGCTTCTTGCTCACCTTCCTCACGCTCGGCCTGCGCAACTTCAGCCGCCGCGTGCTCTCCTAAACGCACGCGGCCCTGAGCGATGCCGACGCTCCTGATCCTGATCGCCAGCACCCGCCCCGGCCGGGTCGGGCTGCCGATCGGTGAGTGGGTGGATGCCCGCGCCCGCGCCCATGGCGCGTTTGAGGTCGAGCTCGTCGATCTGCTCGAGCTTGACCTGCCCTTCATGGACGAGCCCAGCCATCCGCGCCTGCGCCGCTACACCAAGAAGCACACCATGGAATGGAGCGCCAAGGTCGCCGCCGCAGACGCCTTCGTGTTCGTGATGCCCGAGTACAACTACGGGTTCACCGCGCCGCTGAAGAACGCCATCGACTTCCTGCACGAGGAGTGGAAGTACAAGCCGGTGGGACTCGTCTCCTACGGCGGCGTGGCCGCCGGCACACGCGCCGCGCAGATGCTCAAGCTCGTGCTCACCACCCTCAAAATGACACCGCTGTTCGAGGCCGTGTCGATCCCGTTCGTCACGCAGTTCATCGACGAGCAGGGCAACTTTCAGGCCAACGAGCTGATGGAGCAGGCGGCGGACGCGATGTTCGATGAGCTCGTGCGGGTGGCCGAGGCGCTGCGCCCGCTGCGCGCCGAGCCGGTCTAGCCTGCGGACGGCCGCAAGCCGGCGGCAGCCGCCGGAGCTTCCTGCTTGGGGTCGTAGAAGCGCGCGACGGTGAAGCCGATCAGGATCGGCACGTGGATCGCGAACACGAGCAGTGACAGGGAGAGCACGACGAGCGGCCCGCCGCTCAGGTGGTCGCGCAGGAACGCGTACTCGATCATGCCCGCGATGATCAGATAGGCGACGAACGCCCACTTGGCCACGTCGAAGAAGCGCCCCCAGGGGAAGCCCGGCACGCGTGCGAGCGACACCAGGTTGCCCGCCAGCAGCAGCACGGAGGCGGCGAGCAGCGCGACGGCCGGCGCGAGCGGCACGTGGTGGGGCAGGTGCGCTGCCAGGTAGATCCCGCCGGCCACGATCAGCGCCAGCGAGGTCATCCCGACCTGGGTGACCGGAGGCAGCCGGCGCTCGCTCATCGCCCGCTCATCCCACCGTCAGCTTGGCCATGATCACGAGGGTCGCAAGCTGCATCGCGCCCAGCACGCCCGCGCAGTAGATGAACCGCTTCATCAGCCGCTCGATCACCTGCGGGTTTGGTTGCGGCTTCTTCAGCTCCACCAGCACGGCGATGTTCGCGGGCTCGAGCAGCCCCAGGGCGATGACCGCCATCACGCCGACCACGATGAAGCTCGCCACCGTCCAGCCGTGCAGGTAGTAGCTCGACTGAACCGTTCCCAGATGCACCCCGAGCTGCCATCCCGCCGCCAGCGTGGCCGTCACCACGGTGGGCATGATCAGCACCATCTTCGGCATCAGCCGGGTGGTGAACTCGACCCGCGCCGGCACCGATAGCTTGCCCATGATCGGGCCCAGCACGAAGCCCAGGAACAGGTCGATGACGGTCCACGAGGCTCCGCCGACGAAGTGAAAGAAGGCCAGCGGCCACAGTTTGTTGGCCGCGATCGCCGCGATCAGGAGCACCAACACCGCCCCCACCAGAACGAGTCCCCTGCGGGGGACGATTTCGAAGTCCGGACGCTCGATCGCAGCCGGGGGCGCGCCGGCAGGCGCGACGCTCTCTCCCACCGTCACGGTAGCCATGGCGCGAGAATACCGCCTGCCCGCTCGCCTGCCAAGCCCTGTTTCGGGCTACAGCTGCGGCTGCTCGATGATCTCGATCCTGTAGCCGTCCGGGTCGCGCACGAAGCACAGGCGCGAGCCGCCCTCGCGCACGGAGTAGGGCGGCTTCTCCGGCTCGATGCCCTGCTCGGCCAGGCGCTCGAGCGTCGCGTCGAGTTCCCCGGAGGTGATCGCGATGTGGCCGTATGCGGTGCCGAGCTCGTAGGAGTCCACGCCGAAGTTGTATGTCAGCTCAAGGCGCGGCATGTCGCCGTCGCCGGGCTGGTTCATGAACACGTTGACGGCCTCGTCGCGGATCGGGATGCGGCCGATCTCCTCGAACCCCAGTGCGCTGTAGAAGGCCACCGAGCGGTCGATGTCGGTGATGCGATAGCAGGTGTGGATCAGTGCCATGGCAGCTCAGTCTAATGGCGGAAGCGACCGAGGCGCCGAGTAGCCTGCGCTCTTGGATATGGGGACTTGAGATCAGCGAGATAGGGGAGGGGAAGGGCCATGGTCAGGATCATCGTGACGACCGATCAGAGCGAACCTGTGCTGCTCGACGAGCAGGTCGGCCTTGAGCATCTCAGCGACGGTCACGCCGCAAAGCAGCTCGTCGAGCGACTGCGCTGGGCGGTCACCGACGCCGAGCAGGCCGAGCGAGTGCTGGCCGATCGCGAGCAGCACGGCCCCCGGCCGGTGGGCGCCTGAGCGGCGGGCCCGAGCGGGTCAGGCCGGCGGTTGCGCCGCGGCGCGGGCGGCGTCGGAGGCGGCCCGTGCGCGGGCGATGTCCTCGAACTCGCTGCGGAACTCGGTCAGGCTGTCGGCGAGCGCCGAGAAGTCCGAGCCGGGAAGCACGAGCAGATCGAGCGACGTGAGCGCCCGGGCGCCGGCGGTGCGCGGACCCCGGCCGAGTAGGGCCATCTCGCCGAAGTACTCGCCGGGCCCGAGCTCTCCCACCACCTGCGGCTCAGAGCCCTCCACGCCGAATCGCTTCAGCACCTCGACGCGGCCGGACAGGATCATGAACAGGCTGTCGCCGGTGTCCCCCTCCTCGAACACCGTCTCACCGGGCTCGTAGTGGGCCTGGGTCGCGCCGCGGCCGCCGCCCAGGTTGAGCTGCACCGGGTGGGGCGGGAGCACGAGGTCGCTCAGCCATGAGATCGCCACGCGCGTCTTGCGGCTGGCGCCGGGGAGCTTTGCCCAGTAGATACCGCGCCACATCAACCATGCCGGCAGGCCCGCCACGGTCACGCCGCCGGGCAGCTCGGCGACCGCGCGGTGATGGCCGAGTGCGCCGAGCTTGCCCAGGCCTGTGAACGCGAACGAGCGCCGCCGCGCTCCGGTGTGGCTTGCGAGGATGTTTCCAGCCAGCACCTTCGCCTGGCGGATCGCGTGCTGAGCGGTCGGCGGACAGGGATCGCCGCCCGGCATGGGGATCAGCCCGCAGTCGCCGACGGCCCACACCCCCTGAGCGCCCTTCACCGCCATCGTGGCGTCGCAGTCAAGGCGCCCGTGCACCGTCGGCAGCCCGAGCTGCTCGACCACGGGGTTCGGCGATGAGGGCACCGTGGAGATGAGCGTGCGCGTCGAGATGCGCCGGCCGTCGGAGAGCACCGCGCTCTGCGGGCTGGCCGCGACGAGCCGCTCGCCGAGAATCAGCTCGATGCCCTGCTCGGCCAGCTCCAGCGTGGCGTAGGAGGCCAGATGGTGTGTCAGCTCGCGCTCCAGCACGCTCGTCCCGCTGTGCACGAGGATCACGCGGACGTCCTCGCGCGGGATCGAACGGTAGTCGCCGACGGCTTTGCGCACGAAGTCGTTGAGCGCCGCCGCGACCTCCGTGCCCGAGAACCCGCCACCCGCCACCACGAAGGTGAGCATCGTGCGCCGCACCTGCGGATCGGACACCACCGATGACTGCTCGAGCACCTGGATCACGTGGTTGCGGATACGCACCGCGTCGGCCAGCGTCTTGAACGGGAGCGCGTGCTCGGGCAGGCCCGGCACTCCCCGGAAGTCGGTCACGTTCCCGAGCGCCACCACCAGATGATCGAAGGCCAGCTCCTGCGTCTGGGGCGTGAGCCCGGCGCCCAGGGTGACCACCCGGCGATCGAGATCGACGCCCTCGATCTCCCGCACGAACAGGTCGGTCTCTCCCAACAGCTGGCGCAGCGGGCTGACGGTGTCGAGGATGCCCACGTCTCCGGCGATCACCTCCGCGAGCATCGGCTGGAACACCAGGTAGTTCTCGCGGTTGACCAACGAGATCTCAAGCGGCGCGCCCTTCCTCCGCAGGCGCTCGAGCTGAAGCGCGGTGTAGACGCCGCCGAAGCCGCCGCCCAGCACGACCACGCGAGCGCTGTGTGGGGAGGCCATCCGCGAATTATCCCGGCTGTGCGGGCCAAGTGCCCCCCTCGTGGGGGGGTGGCGTTCAGGTCGGTGAACACAACAGGTACGGGTGGCCCATTGGTGGCATTGGGCACTGAGCGGACACTGCATGAGGCGTATCAGGGAGCAAACGCGTCCCGTGGGTTTCGCTTTGGCGAGGCCCTTTTGACCCGGAGGAAAGGAATCCGACTCATGTCCACTCTCATCTACCGTCGTGCGACAGCGGGGTTCGCCGCAGCCGGGGCGCTGCTGCTCGCCGGGCTGGCCGCGGCTCCTGGAGCCAGCGCGCAGCCCGTCTATGTCTGCCAGAAGGTCGGC
This sequence comes from uncultured Solirubrobacteraceae bacterium, assembly GCA_963761355.1. Lineage (GTDB taxonomy): Bacteria > Actinomycetota > Thermoleophilia > Solirubrobacterales > Solirubrobacteraceae > Palsa-744. The sequence continues at coordinate 588,438 of CAVXHC010000003.1, read as the reverse complement.
GGCACGTTCCATGTGGTGACGAGCAAAGAGAAATGCAAAAAAGGCGAAACAAAGCTGTCGCTGGGCGTGAGCTCGGCGGGCGCGATGGGTGTCGTCGGGGCAACCGGCCCGGCCGGACCCGCGGGGGCCGCGGGCGCCGCGGGCGCTAACGGCACCGACGGCGCGATCGGGGCAACCGGAGCCACCGGTAAAGAAGGAGCCCCCAGCACGGCCAAAGGCTCAAACGGCGTGACCGGAGCCACAGGGCCGACTGGCCCGACCGGCGCGACCGGCGCGACAGGAGCGACCGGGGCCAGCGGCGCGACAGGAGCGACCGGGGCCACCGGTACGACCGGGACGACCGGGACGACCGGGACGCAAGGCTCCATCACCTCGATCGTGGAAGCCAAGAGCACAGAACCGGAAATTCTCTACGCCGCTGAAGGAGCCGGGGTGGTGGCAACCACACTGGAAGCCAAATGTCCGGCCGGTGATGAAGCCATCTGGAACGGCTACACAGTCCAACGCACCGGCGTGTTCATAGCGTCCAGCCGGCGCACTGCAGCCAAGACCGGTTGGGAAATGACCTTCAGCGACCACAACGAAGAAGCCCTCAACTCGAAAGTGCAGGTTATCGCCTACTGCGCACCCTGAGCACCACGATCAAAGGCTGGAACCCCGACACAGACCGGGCTGTAACGACAGCGCGGTAGGTCGGCGAAAGCCTCGCAGTGCAGACGACCTCGGCCAATCGGCCGGGGTCGTCTGGCTTCTACGCCCCCGGCCCGCTCTAGCACCGCCAGCCGCCTCTACACCGCCCGCCGCCTCTAGACTGCCTGGCGTGCGAACCCTGATCGTCGGCCACGGCGGGCGCGAGAGCGCTCTCGCGTTTCGCATGTCAGAGCACAGCGAGCTGCACGCCTTCACCGGCCACGCCAATCCCTCGATCGTGCGCTACGCCGAGGAGTCGGGCGGGAGCCACGCGATCGGCGACGTATGCGACCCGCGGGCGGTGGCGGCCTTCGCGCGCGCGCAGGAGATCGACCTCGCGATGGTGAGCGCCGACGAGCCGCTGGCGGCCGGGGTCGTCGACGCGTTGCTGGCACAGGGCACACGTGCGGTCGGTCCGACGCGGGCAGGCGCAGAGATCGAGTGGAACAAGGTGTTCGCCCGCTCGCTGCTCGCCGACGTGGCGCCGGATGCGGTGCCGATGCTGCGCGTCGTGACGCGGGCCGCGGATGTGACAGAGGCGATCGACTCCTTCGGCTCCACCCCGGTCGCGGTCAAGCCCTCGGGGCTGACCGGGGGCAAGGGCGTGAAGGTGATGGGCCCGCATCTGGCAAGCCACGAGGAGGCGCGCGACTACGCGCTCAGCCTGCTCGCGCGCGGCGGCCCCGGGGAGTCGGTTCTGATCGAGGAGAAGATCCTCGGCGCCGAGTTCACGATCCAGGCGATCAGCGACGGCACGACCGTCGTGTTCCCGCCGTCCACCTACGACTACCCATTTCGCTTCGACGGCGACGAGGGACCGGGTACGGGTGGTATGGGCTCGCTGTCGATGCCGGCGCAGACGCTGCCCTTCATGACCGCTTCCCACTACGAGCGGGCCTGCTCGATCATCGAGCTGGTGATCGAGCGCCTCGCAAGCCAGGGTCGCCACTTCAGCGGGGTCATGAACAGCGGCTTCTTCGCCACGGCCGAGGGCGTCAAGGTGATCGAGTTCAACGCCCGCTTCGGCGATCCGGAGTGCATGAACATCATGAGCCTCTTGCGCGGCGACTGGACCGAGGTCATGGCGCACATGGCCGGTGGCGGGCTACGCCAGGGCGATGTTCCGCTCAGCGAGGACGCATCGCTCGTGCTCTACCTGGTCTCACCCGACTACGCGCTGCGTGCCGGCCGGGCCTACGAGTTCGAGCTCGACCGCCGGGCGATCGAAGCCTCCGGGTGTCACGTGTTCTTCGCCTCCTCGATCGAGGCCGCTGAGAATCGCTATACGACCGTCGGCACCTCGCGCGCCGTCGCGCTTGCGACGACGGCGCCGACGCTTCAGGGTGCGCGCGAGCGCGTCGTGGAGTGCGCCGCATCGGTGGGCGTACTCGAGTGGCGCAGGGATGTGGGCGACGAGGGTTATCTGAACGGCCTGAGCGCGTTGGTCGCGGGCGTATCGGTGTGAGCGCCTCGCCGGTTTGAGGGTCTACGTGCAAGGATGGCGGCGATGATCGTCGAGCGCGCCTCGCACCCGCAGTTCCTGTCGAACACCTACCTCGTCGCAGACGACGAGGGCGGTCCCGCATTCTTCATCGACGCCGGTGGGCCGGTGGCGCCCCTGATCGAGGCGGCCGATCGACTCGGCCTGACGCCCACCCACGTGTTGCTCACACACCACCACTTCGACCACGTGTGCGAGGTGGGAGTCCTACGCGAACGCTGGCCGAAGCTCGAGGTCCTGATCAGCCCACTCGAGCGCGACATGCTCGCGGGCGCCGAGAACGGCTCGGACGGCGGCTTCATCACGGGCACGATCGAGGCCGGACAGACGCTGCAACTGGGAACGCTCGAGGTGCGCCCCCTGTACACGCCCGGGCACACGGCCGGGATGCTCTCGTTCCTCGTGGGCGATCGCTTTGAAATGGCCGACCCCGCCGCTCCGCGACACGCGCAGGCACGCTCTGCGAGCGCCGCTCCGGGCGGTTTCAGCGGGGGCGAGGCGGTCGTGTTCACCGGCGACACGCTCTTCAAGAACTCGGTCGGAGGGGTTAGAGCGCCCGGCCACACGACCTACACGGACCTGCGCGACTCGATCATGGGGACGCTGATGGAGCTGCCGCCTGAGACGATCATCTACCCCGGCCACGCCGAGGCGAGCACGGTGGCGCAGGAGTGGGACACGAACCAGTTCATCCGCATCTGGCGGGGCCTCGACGCTCAGGGCGCAGAACCCTGCACGGCGCTCGGCAAGCCCGCCACGCTCGTGCTGCTCGGGGACGACTACGATGGCGGCAAGAAGGCATGGGTGCGCTGGCCGGACGGCTCCGACGACATCGTGCCCGGATCACAGGTCGAGCGCGACGCGTGAAGGCCGCTCGCGCCGGCCTTCAGAAAACCCCTCGACCCGACTCCGGTTCGTAGGATTAAGGCCATGGCGCGCGAGAGCGAGAAGATCCCCACCTCGCGCGCGCAGCGCACGGCCACCGTGGCGACGCTGGCCGCGAGTGAGGCCGTCAAGCAGTTCGGCACCCGCGCCGCGAACGTCACGCGCAGCGAGGAGGCCTCGCGCGAGGCCATGTCCAGGCGCCAGCTGCAGACCGCCAAGCAGATCGTGGCGGTGCTCGGAACGATGAAGGGCGCGGCCATGAAGCTCGGGCAGGTGATGTCCTTCCTGGACGTCGGCCTGGTGGCCGAGGAGCACCGCGAGGAGTTCCAGCGCGAGCTCGCCAAGCTTCGCGACGCCGCGCCGACGGTGTCCTTCAAGCAGATGCGCCGCGTGATCGAAGACGACCTCGAAGAGCCGATCTCGGCCGTGTTCTCATCGTTCGACGAGGAGCCGATAGCGGCCGCGTCGATCGGGCAGGTCTACCGGGCGACGCTCAAGGACGACGGCCGCGAGGTGGCCGTCAAGGTTCAGTACCCGGGAGTCGCCGGCGCCGTCCGGGCGGATCTGCAGAACCTGGACATGATCATGCGCGTGCTCAAGCGGATGACCCCGGGGATGGACGTGAAGGCGATCGCCGAGGAGATCCAGGAGCGCATCGGCGAGGAGCTCGACTACGAGCTCGAGGCTCAGAATCAGCGTTCGCTGGCGCGCATCTTCGCCGGCCATCCCTTCATCCTGGTACCCGATGTGATCGGCTCGCTCTCGCGCGAGCGGGTGCTCGTGAGCGAGTTCGTCAGCGGCGTCGGCTTCGAGGAGCTGAAGGGCCGCCCGCAGGCCGAACGCGACCGCATCGGCGAGATCGTGTTTCGCTTCTTCCTGGGGTGCCTGTATCGCCACCGGCAGTTCTCGGGAGACCCGCATCCGGGCAACTTCCTGCTGCTCGATGACGGACGCGTCGCGTTTCTCGACTTCGGGCTGTTCAAGCGCATGGACCCGGCCGCCGTCGAGCTCGAGCTCGCCGCTCAGCGGGCGGTCGTCGAGGGCGACGCGCTCGCGCTGCACGAGCTGCTGGCGAAGTCAGGGTTCCTGCCCGAACCCGAGCGGGTCAACCCCGACCATCTGCTGGCCTTCATCGAGGACGCGATCTGGTGGTACACGACGGCGGATGAGGTCATCCAGCTGAGCCCCGAGGACGCCACGCACGTGATGATCGAGAGCTCCGACCCGCGCTCAAGCCACTTCCGCGAGATGCGCCACCAGGACATGCGCCCGGAGCATCTGTTCGGGCGGCGCATGGAGATGCTTACGCTGGCGGTGCTGTCGCAGCTGCGGGCCCGCGCCAACTGGCACCGGATCGCGCGCGAGTGGATGTACGGCGATGAGCCGGTGACCGAGCTCGGTCGCGAGGAGGCCGCCTTCTACGGGCGCAGCGGCGTCGGTGCCGCCGGCTGAGGAGAGGCCCCGCAGTCCCATCGCCTGGATCCAGGCTCACCCTGGATCCAGGCTCACACCGCTGAGCGCGCGCTCTAGGAGCCGGCCAGCGCCTTCTGCTTGATCTGGTCGAACTCGGCCTGCGTGATCGCGCCGGTGTCCAGCAGCTGCTTGGCCTTGGCGATCTGATCGGCGGGGTCGCTGGAGCCGGCGACCGACTTCACATACTGGTCGACCTGTGCTTGCGCGCTTTCTTGAGCCTTGATCGCGCGTTCGGTCATCCCCTTGTGCTCGACGATCAAATAGATGAAGGAGCCGAAGTACGGGATGATGATGATGAAGATGATCCACAGGACCTTCACCACCCCAGACGTGTCGTGGCGGCGGAAGATATCTGTGAACACCGTGAACAGGATCCAGAGCCAGACGATGAACGCAAAGAAGACGAGGATCGTCCAGAAGACTTCGAGAAACGGATAATTGTTGCTGGCTAGGATCATGGTCGTCCTTATCGATCGAGGGATGAATACGCGGTCCCTCAGCCGCGATGGCCCAGGGCAGAGCGGTGTGAGGCTACAACATACTCACGCACACGCAGGCGCCGCATCGAGGGACCTGCAGAAAACTCCGGCAAAGCCCAGAACAGGAGATGAGATGAGCGACAGACCCGTTTTCATATATGCCGCGACCTACGGCGACCGCGCGGATGCCTTCGCCGACTACGACAATCTGCTGGACCTGCACGCGGCGAAGCTAGTGGGCACCTACGACGTCGCGTTGATCGTCAAGGGAGACGACGGCAAGGTGCACGTCGCAAAGCACGAGAAGCCGACGCAGCACGGCGCCTGGGGCGGTATCGCGGTCGGAGCGCTGGTGGGGGTTCTGTTCCCGCCCTCGATCATCGGGGCCGCTGTCGTCGGCGGCGTCGTCGGCGGCGTCGGTGGGCATCTGCGCAAGGGCATCTCGCGCGGCGACGCAAAGGAGCTCGGGGAGCTGTTGGATGACGGTGAGGCCGCGCTGATCGTGATCGGCGAGTCGCGCATCGAGGAGCAGCTCGACAAGGCGCTCACGCGTGCGGCGAAGTCCATCGAGAAGGAAATCGACGCCGACAACAAGGAGTTCAAGCGCGAGCTCGAGGCGGCAGAGAAGGAAGCTGCGGCGAGTTAGTCCTGATAGCCTCGCCGATCGTGGCCGAGGACCCTGAAGACAGGGCCAGGGATGGCGGGCAGAGTGAATCCAGCACGGCCGCGTCCGCCGGCGCCAGTGCTGCAGGCGGCGGCGCAGGAGGCGTAGGAGCGCGCTCGGGCGGCTCCCCCGCCACGGGTGACAGCCACGCCGGTCGGGGCGCGCACCGCATCTGGGTATGCGTGATCCTCGGTGTCGCGACCGTGCTCGCGATCTTCTCCATCTTCGCGGTCTGGGCCAACCGCCAGCTCATGAACCCGACCAACTGGGCGAAAACGAGCACGGCGCTGTTGCAGAAGCAGACGATCCGCACCGCCCTGTCCGGCTATTTGATCGAACAGCTGTATGCGAACGTCGATGTCCAGGCCCAGCTCAAGTCGGGCCTGCCGCCGCAGCTTGCGCCACTCGCCGGCCCGATCTCCGGGGCGCTTCACAACCTCGCCGAACAGGGCGCTGAAAAGGCGCTCGAAGCCCCGCGCGTGCAGAGCGCCTGGGAGAACGCAAACCGCACAGCCGACGAGGCGCTCGTCGCGATCGTCAAGGGCGGCGGCTCGCGCGTTCAGATCAACGGCGGAACCGTCTCGTTGAACCTGCGCGAAATCGTAACCAAACTCGCCACGCGCCTGGGGCTGCCCTCGGGCATCGCCGAAAAACTGCCGCCCTCGGTCGCGAACCTGAAGATCGTCACATCCAATCAACTCGGGCTCGCGCGCAGTCTTGCCAAAGCGCTTCACGCCCTGGCGCTCTTGCTGACGATCGTCACCTTTGCGCTTTATGTCCTCGCGATGTACCTCGCGCGCGGATATCGGCGGCGCACGCTGCTGTGGGTCGGCGGGAGCCTCGTGTTCGCCGGCCTGATCGTGCTCCTGGGTCGCAAGATCGGGCAGGGACAGCTCGTATCGGCGATCACCAGCGACGCGTCGATCGAACCTGCTGCCAACGACGCCTACTCGGTCGCCACCTCGCTGCTAGTGCAGGTCGCGGGCGCCGTGATCATCGTCGGCATCCCGGTCATGCTCGCGGCGTGGTTCGCCGGTCCGGCGCGCTGGGCGGTCTCGGCTCGCCGCTTCCTCGCGCCCCACTTCCGCGATCGTCCGGGCCTTCCCTACTGGATAACCGCTGCGCTGCTCGCCCTCGTCTTCATCTGGGGCCCGATCCCGGCCACGCGCAACCCGTGGGAGATGCTGCTATTCACGATCCTCGCATTCTTCGGCGCCCATGTGCTGCGCGGCCAGATGGCCGAGGAGTTCCCGGCCGGGGAGGCTGTCTAGCGGGGGTCAGCCGGCTAGCCCGGCGATGCCGTTGCGTATCAGCACGCCCGCCAGCAGGATCAGGATCGCCGCCGCGATCGTGCGAGCGTTGCGCTCGAGCCACTCCCGCGCCCGCAGGAGTACCCGCTCGGTGCGGTCGTGCGCCACCGCCAGCATCACGAGCGCGACCGCCAGCGGGAGCAACGACACGAGCGCGAATCCGATCCACTCAACGATGTACTGACCGGCGCTCGGGTTCGTTTCCGAGATGTCCTTCAGGGCCAGCGGTATGAACGCACCGGGGTTGGCAAGCGTGGCGCCGGCGGCGATGATCGCGATCACGGGCGAGGAGGCCACCTTGCTCATCTGATCGATCATGCCCGCCACCCTTTTGGGGTCGCGTGGCCGTCGCAGGAAGCGAACCACGAAGAACAGCACGACCGCCGCCGCGACGAGGTCGACGACGGCGACCCACGTCTTCGGCGTGTTCGGCTTCGGGGAGGCGACGGCGTTCCCGAGCACGAACGCGGCGACCACGCCGACGATAAGCGTCACACCGAGCGCGCCGAAGTAGAACCACAGGCCGGTGCGCATCGGGCGCTCTCCGACGACCAGCGCCAGCACCGACAGGAACAGCGTCACCGGCGATAGCATCGCGGCCAGCGCGACGAGCACGAGCTCGGTGTCGACCGAGGCCATCGGGGGAGACTATGCGAGCGGGCTCAGAGCCCTGTCTCGGCGGTGATGCGGCCGGACTCGACCGCCGCCGAGAGCGCCTTGTAGTCGCGTGCGTTCTGCTCTGCGTAGGCGTGGGAGAACTCGACGATCGCGCGGTCGAAGCTCGGGCCCTTGCCGAGGTAGGCGGCGATCGCGATGCGGTCGCCGCTGCGCGCGTGCGCGCGGGCGAGCGTCCAGCCGCACAGCTTGCCGTAGGCGGCCAGTCCCGCAGGCACCAGCTGCTCGATTTCCGCCGAACCCTTCCAATCCTTGAGCTGGCGTCCATAGAAGTCACGCTTCTGGCCGTCCATCCCGGACTCGACGTGCAGCCAACCCAGGAAGATGTCGCTCGTGGCCTGCATCAGCCGCTGTCCCGCGACCACGCGCTCGCCATGGTTGTCAAACTCGCTCGGCGCGACGAACGCCTCGAGCACCGAGGCCTCGGCCTCCTTCATCTGCAGGAAGAGCGGGTCCTGGCCGTCGCGGCCGAGCATCAGCGCGATCCAGGCGCGCGTGCCCACGCTCCCCACGCCGACCACCTTGCGCGCGAAATCGGTCAGCTGAAACTCCTCGAGCAGCACGCGCCGGTCGTACTCCAGCGTGGCGCGATATGAACGCATCAGGTCGTGCAGCGCTTCGAACATTTCATCGCGTTCGGCCCCGTGCAGGAGATCGTCGATCGGCACGATCAGCGGCGGTTCGGCGACGATTCGCGCCTGGCCGTCCACCACGCGCGTGAGTTTGGAGAAGGCCGCCATGCTGTCCTTGGTGCGGGCCTTCGCGATTGCCTTCTCGGTCTTCTTGACCGCTTTGGGTTGCAGCTGTGAGCCGAATTCCTTGAGCGCGCTCTCGATTTCCAGATGGGCATACCAGACGTCGAGGTTCCTCATCGAGGCGAAGTCCGCCATCGCGTTGCGGTACGCCTCGACGGTGTCCAGCACCGCCCGGTCCTGGTCCTTGCCGGCGTAGTCGTTGTTTTGCGCGGCGATCAGCATGCTCACGGCCAGGCGCTTGACGTCCCACTCCCAGGGCCCCGGAAGCGTCTCGTCGAAGTCGTTGAGGTCGAACACCAGTCGCCGCTCGGGCGAGCCGAAGACGCCGAAGTTCGACAGGTGCGCGTCGCCGCAGCACTGCACATGAAGGCCCGAGCGCGGCGTCGTCGCCAGGTCGCTGGCCATGATCAGCGCAGCGCCTCGATAGAAGGTGAACGGCGAGACGAGCATGCGCCCGTAGCGGATCGGAACGAGCTCGGGCACGCGCGTCTTTGCCTGTCGCTCGAGTAGCTTGATCGGATCAGTGCGGCGCGCCGGCGGCTCGTAAACGGCGTGGCTTGAACGGGGTACTTCAGCGCGCGCCGCCTTGCCGTGTGCCACGCGCTCGGCGACGGTCAGGTGCGGCACCACCGCACTGGCATCGCTCACCGTCGACATGAGCAGACCATACTCTCTAGCCGACTTGGCCATTGTCGCCTCCGGCTGACCGTGATCGCGCGATCCAGCCGCGCAGCTCCTCGTGCATCGCCTGCACGCCGACGATCGGTTGCGCCGGGTCGCTCCACTCGCTGGGGACCACTGCAAACGGTCGCGTCTGCGGTCCCCCGAGACCTCCGTGTGAGCCCATGAACTCCTCGAACGGCGCCACCTCGTTGGCGTCAGGGTCGTACATGCTGTTGACGAGTATGTCCGGGCAGTGCGGGAAACGATCGTGTCGGCGGAGATGGTCGGCGGCCGTCGGGTCGAAGTGGGCGAGGGGATCCTTTCCCTCGACGGCGTCGTCCTCCAGGCGCCTATGGCCCGCCCGGCCGATCACGAGCGTTCCCCGCGCTTGCGATCGCACCATCACGAACCCGATCCCGGGATGAGCGGTGAGGGTGTCCACTAGCCGCGGATGTGTCTCGGCGATCTGCTCGAGCCCCAGCCGCTCTACGCTGTGCGGCAGGTAGATGAGACCGAGATTGCCGGATGCGAGCACCACCACCTCCTGCTCGGGCGGCCGGCCGGGCGCATTGCGCTCTGCCAGGGCGTCTCGATTCGGTCCGAGCGCGACGGTCCCGTCCACGGAGCGGCTGCGCGTGACGCGCGCAAGAGTCCGCCCGCCGACGCTCGGCTCCTGGCTCGCGTCGGCCAGCACCGCGCCGACGTTACCCCATGCTTCGTCGACAGATGCCGGCGCGTAAACCTCCCCCCGCGCGAGCGCGCCGTGCACGAGCTCATCGAGCGTCTCGCCGTAGCGCTGGCGAAACGGCGCGCCCTGCGTCTGACCGTGGTCGGACAGCACGACGAGGTGGTAGGGGCGCGGCGACTGACTCGTCGCGTGCTCGAGCCGAGCGAGCTGGTGATCGTGGCGCTTGAGCACGGCTAGAGCGTCGGGTTGGCGAATCCCCGAGTGGTGGGCGACCTCGTCGTAGCCGACGAAGGTCGCATAGCTGACAGGCACGCCCTCGACGATGTCGGCCATCAGCAGCGCCGTGACGAGGTCGCGCATGACCACGGTGATCGTTGCCCGGATGAGCGGGTAGAAGCCACCGCGGTCGATATGCGTGGCACCGCTACGGCGCTGGCGGATGGCTGCAAGGCGCTCTTGCGCGATGTCCGCAAGCGACAGCACGATCGTACGCAGAAACCCATACGGATCTGAGAAGTAGGCGAAGAGATCCCCGGCCTTGGACCGAGAGCGATCGCGGATGACGCTCATCGTGGCTGTGCACCGCGGAGCTTCTCCCGAGAACATGTTCCCCCTGCTCGTGCCCGAGGGCGAGAGCAGGCCCTCGCCTGCCGAGTGCCGGCGCTCGATCTCAGCCGCGTCGGCCGGATGATTGGAGACCATCGTGCGACCCGACTCCTTCTCATACCAGCGGAAGGCGGGCATGTCCCAGTTGCTCCCGAGCAGCAGGCCGGCCTGGCTTGCACCGGTCTGCGAGGAGAGGTCGCACTCCCACCCGAGGATTCGGTGTGTGCCGTCTGAGAGCCATCGCGCAATCGTCGGCGTGTGTCCCTCATCGACCGCCTCGCGCAAGATGCCCTCTCCCAGTCCGTCGATCTCGAACAGGATCACTCCCGGGACCTCGGTGCGATTGTGCCGGCGAGTGCGTCGCACCCGCCGGCGCACGACGCGCAGATGGTAGGCATCGCCGTCGACATCGAGCAGGGGGGCGACGAGCATCGACACGAGCGCCAGCCCGAACGCGATCGCGATGGCGGCCCAGAACGGTGGCGACTTGCCGTCGACCCAGTAGAACGCGAGCGCAACCGCCCCGGCGCTGAGGAGCAGTGAGGCCAAGCCGAAGGTGAGGATCGCGAGCGGCAGCGCCAGGCGAATGACGATCGGCCACAGCACGGCGTTGATGACCGCCATCGTCGCCGCCACGATCGCGGCAGCGCCCAGCGAAAGTGTTTCAACGCCGGGGAGCAGTGCGCTCAGGAGCACCAGCACGAGGCTCTCGACCGCGAGCAGCACGACGCCCCGGACGGCATATCCGAGCAGCCGACGCGAGTTCTTCATGCCTTGTGCGGCGTTACGCCGATCGATTGCTCGAACATTGGTTGCTAGCTTCTCGAGGATGGTTGATGAAGCGGTCGCGGCCCGCCGGGCCGACACATCCGCGGACCGTATCGTTTTCCTCGGCCACTCCACCGCCCTGATCGAGGTGGAGGGCGTGCGGCTCCTGACCGACCCGCTGCTGCGCCGTCGCGTCCTGCACCTGCGCCGCCAGGTTCCTCCGGTCGACCGCGACGCGACGACCGGTCTCGGGGCGGTGCTGATCTCGCACGTGCATCAGGACCACCTTGACCTCGCCTCGCTGCGGCTGCTCGGCCGCGACACGCAGCTGCTGGTGCCGGCGGGCGCGGGCGCATGGCTGCGCGGCCGGCATTTCGCTCGCGTGACGGAGCTGAGTCTCGGGGAGACGGTGGACGTCGGTGCTCTCGCGGTCACCGCGGTTGAGGCCCGTCACGATGGGCGGCGCCGTCCTCGCGGCCCGCGAGCCGAGGCCCTGGGCTACCTCGTGCGCGGTCGCAGCGCGGTCTACTTTGCGGGAGACACCGAGCTGTTCGAGGGCATGCGCCAGCAGCTGCCGCGGCTCGACGTCGCGCTGTTACCCGTGGCGGGATGGGGCCCGACCGTGGGCCCAGGTCACATGGGTCCGCTCGACGCGGCCCGGGCCGCGCAGCTGCTTTTGCCGAGGCTTGCGATACCCGTGCACTGGGGAACCATGCTGCCGATCGGCTTCGCCCGCCGGCAGCGAGCGCTGCTGGCTGACCCGCCGCGCGAGTTCGCTCAGAACGTCGCGCGGCTGGCTCCCGGCGTCGAGGTGCGCATCTTGAGTCCGGGGCAGGAAACCGAGCTGTGAGCGCCGAACCGGCTAGGCCGGCAGCGAGCCGGCCGGCGACGGCTGCCTTTGAACCGCGCCTTCAGGTATGCGTGCTGAGGAGGGCGGCCTTGTGGGCGCGGAACTCCTCGTCGGTGAGATCGCCGCGGTGATAGAGGCTCGCCAGGCGTTCGAGATCAGCGATCTGCGCGTTCTGCTCGCCGCCGTCGGCCGTGGCGGGGCCTGCGACCGACATCGCCGAGAAGGCTGCCTGGCGGCGTGCCACCAACCAGTCGCGGCAGGCGCGTGCGGCATCCCCCAGCTTGGCTTCGGGAAATTCCCGTGCTGTCATTCGGCGCAGAGCCTGGATGCCGAGAACGAGCACGACCGCGATGCCGATGACCGGGATCGGCTGACGCGTCGAGGGGAACGGTCCCCAGATCACCAGCAGCAGAAGGGCCAGGCCGGCGGCGGCGTAGACGTAGTTGGCGTGCTCGCGCAGCGACGGCGCCAGCGCACGGCGAAGTACGAGCGCGGGGCGCGTTGAACCCGCGATCCAGGCGGCAACCACGATCACGGCTCCGTATGTGATGAGCGCGATCGCCGAGTCATACAAAAGGCTCGTGCCGATCCTGAAGACCTGGTGCACCGCCGGCTTGTCCGAGGGAACCTTGACCAGAGAGTTGACCACGGCGTCGCCGATGATCCGCCTCGCGAGCACGACGATCAGGCCGATGCCCACCAGGCACCAACCGGTCGTGCGCACCGCCACCCGTCGCCGCCCCTCGGCTAGCCATACGGCCAGGATGAACAGAGCGAAGGCGATCAGGGGCAGCACGAGCGCGAGGCCCTTGATCGCCTTGACGATGTTCTGCGCCGTCTTCAGCTGCGACGAGCGCAGGATCACGATGTTGCCGCTGAGGGGAGGCAGCGTCACCCCGAGCTTCTGCTGAACGGTGCTGCGTGCCGCGGCACCGGTGGACCCTTGGATCTTCGACTGCACACTCGCCAGCTGTTCCTGCAGCCCAAGCTGTGCGGCGAGTTGAGTGAGCAGCGGGTGCAGCTGCAGGGTGACGACACCGTTGCTGGTCGAGATCGTCTTTGAGCCTCCGTTGAGGATCCGCAAGAGCTCAAGCTGTGCCGTGCGGTTCGCCAGGCGCCAGGCGTTCTGGACCGTCGCCGTCGAGAGCACCTGAGGAGCGACCTGAACGGCGAGCGCGCGCAGCCCCGCCGTCGCCGGCGCCGCCAGCCCCGAGACCTGGGACGGCAGCACGCTCTTGATCTCCGCGGACACGTCGACCGAGCTGAACAGCTGATTGACCAGCACGCCACCCACGGCCGCCTCGATCGCTGGATCGGCGAGCAGCTGCGAGCTCGTATTCGTCCAGTTGTCGGTATTCAGCAGCTGTCTGTTGATCCACACGGCCATCACGGCGAACACGCCGACCAGCACCGCACAGACGAAGATCGCGTTGATCGTCAAGCGCCGCGACCGGGGCGCCGGCAGCGTTGCGATCGCGGCCGCCGGCTCGGCGGACGGCTCCGTGACGTGGGTTGGCGCGGGCACTTCTCAGCCCCCCGAGCGCCGACGCACAATCGTCAGAGCCGGGATCGCCGCGCGGCGGCTGTCTGCCCACATCATGCCTCTCAATCATTCCACGCAGACGCGCGACGCGGCTGTAGACTGCGCGGCAAGCGCCCAACGGGCAGGTCCATGCAGATCGCGGAGGGAAGGCCTTCTTGACGTCCACGCTCCCCAGCAAGTCGCTCGCGCTCGTCGCGCTCCTGTTGGTCCCCCTAGCGGTGACGGCGTGTGGTGAATCGAAGCAGGAAAAGGCCAAGGCCGAAGTGTGCTCCGCGCGCGCGGACATCTCAAAGCAGGTCAGCACCCTCACAAGCCTCACGGCCTCGACGATCTCGCCGGATGCGGTAAAGACGGGCGTCGAAACGATCGCCAACGATCTGACCAAGATCAAGAACGCGCAGGGCAACCTTTCACCTGCGCGCAAGGAACAGGTGCAGGCTGCAACCCACACCTTCGAAACGCAGCTCGGGTCGATCCTGACCGGGATCACGTCGAATCTCTCCCTCAGCAACGCTGAGACGCAGTTCAAGTCGGCGCTCACCCAGCTGGGCGAAAGCTACAAGAAGACCCTCGCTCCGATCAACTGCTCGTAGCGGAGCGTGACGCGTGGCCGAGGGTCTGTCGGCGGCAGAGGTCGGAAAGGAGATCGGCGAGCACGGAAAGGACGCTCACGATGCTGCGGCGGACCGCCGCGATCGGGTGCTGTCGATCACAGAGGCGTTGCTGTTGTCGCTCGTGGCCGTGCTGGCGGCATATTCCGGCTACGCCGCGGCCAAGTGGGGCACCGAGTCCTCGGTCTCGCTGGCCAAGGCGTCGGCGGCGCGCACCAAGGCCAACCGCGCCGACCTCGAGGGGCTTCAGATTCGCACACTCGACTCGGTCTCGTTCAACGCCTGGTTCGCCGCCTTCACGGCAGGCAACGCCAACGCGGAGCGCCTCGCCGAAAAGCGGCTTCGCCCGGGCTACCGCCCAGCCTTCAACGCCTGGCTGGCCACCGATCCGGCACACAACCCCAAGGCCCCGCCGGGACCGTCCTACATGCCGCAGTACGTGATTCCCCAGGAAGCCGCCGCAACCGCGTATGACGCACAGGCGGATGTCGAGTTCACGAAGGGCTCTGAAGCGGGCGCGACCGGCGATAAGTACGTGCGCGACACGGTGTTCCTCGCGACGGTGCTGTTCCTGGTCGGAATCAGCAGCCATTTCCCGCTGCGTCAGGCGCGCTACGCCCTGATCGGGGTCGGCACGCTGATCCTCGCGTTCGCGGTCGTTCAGCTGCTCGGCCTGCCCGGACCGCCCTGACATGGATGACGCGCCGTGCTCGTGGGCTCCCCGGCCACAGCGGCGTCCATCCGGACCCCGGCAGTCCTGTTAGGTTTGCGCCGTGGCGGAGACGACCGAGCGCCAGGCGAGCGCGGCTGGAATCGTCCTTCTGACCCTGGCTGCGGGCCAGTTCCTGATGACGCTCGACAGCTCTGTCATGAACGTGTCGATCGCGACCGTCGCCAAGGACGTCCACACGACCGTGACCGGGATCCAGACCGCGATCACGCTGTACACGCTGGTGATGGCCTCATTGATGATCACCGGCGGGAAGATCGGTCAGATCCTCGGCCGCAAGCGCGCCTTCGCGATCGGCTGCGTGATCTACGGCTGCGGCTCGTTCATCACGGCCATCTCGCCGAGCCTCGGCGTGCTGATGCTCGGATGGTCGTTCCTCGAGGGCATCGGCGCCGCTCTGATCCTGCCGGCGATCGTGGCGCTCGTCGCCTCGAACTTCGAGCGCGCAGGCCGGCCGCGCGCGTACGGCCTGGTTGCCTCGGCGGGGGCGATCGCGGTTGCTGCCGGCCCGCTCATCGGCGGGCTCTTCACGACCTACCTGTCATGGCGCTGGGTGTTCGCGGGCGAGGTCCTGATGGTGCTCGCGATCCTCGCCCTGACCCGGCGCATTGCCGACGCGACGCCGGAGACGCGCGTCCGGCTCGACCTCGTGGGGACCGGACTGTCGGCACTCGGTCTCGGGCTCATAGTGTTCGGGATCCTCCGTTCGGGGGCGTGGGGGTTTGTGAAGGCCAAGCCGGGAGCCCCCGAATGGATCGGTCTGTCACCGACGATCTGGCTGGTGCTCGGCGGCGGGGTTGTCGTGTGGCTGTTTCTCGGATGGGAGAACCGGCGGATCGCTCGCGGTCAGGAGCCCCTCGTCAACCCCGCGATCCTACGCAACCCGATGCTGCGCGGCGGCCTCACCTCGTTCTTCTTCCAGTACCTCCTGCAGGCGGGGCTGTTCTTCGCGGTGCCCCTGTTCCTGTCGGTTGCGCTCGGGCTCTCCGCGATCGAAACCGGCGTCCGGCTGTTGCCGCTCTCGGTCACGCTCCTGTTGGCGGCAGCGGGCATCCCGAAGGTCTTCCCCAACGCGTCACCGCGGCGGGTTGTCCAGCTCGGGTTCCTCGCCCTGTTCGCCGGCATCGTCGTGATGGTGGGCGCCCTGGATGCGGGCGCCGGGCCCGAGATCGTGACCTGGCCGATGCTGCTCGCGGGGCTCGGCGTGGGAGCGCTCGCTTCGCAGCTCGGAAGCGTCACCGTCTCCTCGGTTCCCGATGAGCAGAGCGGCGAGGTCGGCGGGCTTCAGAACACCGTCACCAACCTCGGCGCCTCGATCGGGACCGCGCTGGGCGGCGCTGTGCTGATCGCAGCCCTGAGCGGGTCCTTCCTCACGGGGATTCAGCAGAACCCAGCGGTGCCCTCCCAGGTCAAATCCGAGGTCAGCGTCAAGCTGGCCGGCGGTGTCCCTTTCGTCTCTGACGCAGATCTGAAGACCGCGCTCGCCAAGGCCGGGGTGCCCCCGAAGGCGGCTGATGCGATCGTCGAAGAGAACGAAACAGCGCGCCTGGACGGGCTGCGCTCGTCGCTGTCGGTGCTTGGCCTGATCGCGCTGGTCGCGCTGTTCTTCACTCGCCGGATACCGACCGAGCAGCCGGCTGCGGCGGCGGCGGCCGCGGCGTGATGGCGAGCTCGGCACCCAACGCGATCGGCAGCCGGGCAGTCCGCCGCCGCCGCGAGCGCTACGGGGTGTTGCTCGGCGCGATCATCATCGCGTTCGCGGTCCAGGGCGTCGCTGAACCCGCCCCGTGGGAGCAGATATTCATGACCACCCTGTTGGGGATCACGCTGCTGCTCGCGTTTTGGGCGGGCGATGCGAAACCCATCGTCATACGACCGGCGATGGTGATCGTCGTGCTGCTGATCATCGCGAGCATCGTGGAGGCCGCCAACGGCGACGTCGATGCCGCTGCGACGCGGCTCGCGAACGCACTGCTCGTAGGCCTGGCGCCACCGATGATCGTCATCGGCGTCCTGCGCAGCCTGCGCGCCAGGCAGGCGGTCACGCTCGAGGCGGTGTTCGGGGTCCTCTGCGTGTACATCCTGGTGGGCATGTTCTTCGGCTACCTCTACGGCGCGATCGACCATCTCGGCGGCCACCCGTTCTTCGCCGGCGATCAGTCGACAACAGTCGCCCACTGCCTGTACTTCAGCTTCGCGAGCCTGACCACGGTCGGCTACGGGGATCTGACCGCGCGCACCAACCTGGGCCATACCCTGTCGGTGTCCGAGGCGCTTCTCGGTCAGATCTACCTCGTCACGGTCGTCTCTCTGATCGTGGCGAACCTCGGTCGGGGCCGGCCGACGGCGCAAGAAACGGCGCCCGACCCTGACCCCGACGCGTAACAACTGTGGGAGCGGCCGCTCGCTAGACTACCCCGCCTGACTGAAGGGCATCAGCCGCTCCGCCATCGGCGGGGCCGGCGACAGACCGACGACAGGAGAAGCCGTGAGCGACGAGGGTTTGGAGATGGGACCGGTAGACATCGTTGTGATCGGCTTTCCGCCGGATGCGCCTAGGACCGGCGAAGCGATACCGATCTTCGTGGACCTGGTGGACCGCGGGATCATCCGGGTGCTGGATGTGCTCGTGGTCCAAAAGGACGCGCAGGGTACCGTCTCTGGCCTTGCGATCGCTGACCTCGACGGCGATGGGGCGGGCGACCTTGTCCTGTTCGAAGGGGCGCAGACGGGCATGCTCGGCGACGAGGACGCGGCCCTCGCGGGAGAGGCGCTCGAGCCGGGCGAGGCGGCAGTGCTGATCTGCTTCGAGAACGCTTGGGCCGGCCCCTTCGCCGCCGCGGTGCGCCGCAACGGCGGCCGGCTGCTGGACTTCCAGCGGGTACCCACGCAGGAGCTGATCGCCGCCGTCCAAGCCCTCGACGCCGCCTAGCCCATCCCGGAAGAGAAAGAGAGACCAGCATGCCACTACTTCGCCGTGTAGCTCGTGTAGCAGCCGTCGGCGCCGTCGCCGGCGGCGCAGCCGGGGCCGTGCAGCATCGCCAGCAGGGCAGGTGGGCGCGCCAGGAAGAACAGCAGATGGCAGCCCAGCAACAACAGCAGCCGGCCGCCGCTCCGCCTCCGCCGCAGGAGGACCCGATGGAGAAACTCAAGGAACTCGGTCAGTTGCACGAGTCGGGCGTCCTCACCGATGAGGAGTTCGCGGCCGCCAAGGCGAAAATCCTCAACTGATCGGGCGCTGAGCGCTTTCCATGTCGCTACTGGCGGTCTCAGGCGGCGGCATCGGCGTCTTCAGCGTCGTGTACGTCCTGCTGTTCCTGTTTCTCGGCATCCGCTCGATCAAACACGGCCACTGGATCATGTTCCTGATCGGGATCCCGATCCCGATCTTCTGGATCATCGGTGGCCTGCTGCCACCTGTGCGGCGCTAGCGCTACCGGGGAAACTGCCTTCGCGTCAGCTCGTGAGCCCGGCGATGCCGTGGCTCAGCAGCGAGGCGGCGAGCAGAACGAGGATCGCGGCCGCGAGTGTCCGTGCGTTCCGCTCAAGCCAGACGCGGGCCTTCATCAGCACGCGCTTGGTCGGCTCAGGCGCCACCGCCAGCATCACGAGCGCCAGCGAGAGGGGCAGGAGCGAGACGACTGCAAACACGACCCACTCGATCACGTACTGGGTGGCGCTCGGGTTCGTCTCGGAGATGTCCTTCAGGGCCAGTGGGATGAACCCGCCCGGGTTGGCCAGCGTGGCGCCGGCTGCGACTATGGCGATCGCCGGCGATGAGGCGACCTTGCTCATCTGCTCGATCATCCCGGCCGCCCGTTTAGGGTTTCGGGGTCGCCGCAGCAGGCGCACGATAAAGAACAGCAGGATGGCGCCAGCTACGACGTCGACGATCGCGACCCACGTCTTCGGTTCGCTCGGCTTCGGGGAGGCTGCGGCGTTTCCGAGAACGAACGCCGCCACGACGCCGATGATCATCGTCAGCCCGAAAGCGCCGAGGTAGAACCACGCGCCGGTGCGCAGGGGGCGCTCCCCCAGAACGAGCGCCAGCACCGTGAAGGACAGCGTCGTCGGCGAAAGCATTGCCGCCAGCGCCACCAGCGCGAGCTCGACTTGGATCGAGGTCACGCGCGAATCCTATGTGGAGCCCGGGCGTCCGCGCCCGGGCTCCCGCAAGCAGTCAGTCCTTACACGACGTCCTCGGGCTCGCCGAGGACGAGGAGCCCGTGGATGCAGACCACGCAGATGGCGAAGATGCCGAGCGCCCACCACGGGTGTGCGCCGCCCACGTCAAGCAGCGCGCCAATCGCGCCGATCGTGGCCGCTACGAGACCGACCACCCGACCGTAGATACCGCCGGCGAACAGCGAGAACGCGGCCGTCAGCTGGATGACGCCCAGGATGATCGTGATCCACCCCCACGTGTGGAGGCTCGAGAACACGTACTGCGTGTCGTTGACGAAGAATTTCGCGTTGTCCAAGGCGGCGATGCCGTAGACGATGTTGAGGACGCCGGCCACCAGCAGCAGGATCCCCACGAACAATGCACTGCCTGCACCTCTCATTGACTCCCCCTTCGGTAGCGAGAACCGTCAGCGGCGACGGCGTGTTCTGAAATGCTTTGAGCCACTTCGGCGAGTTCGTGGCGAATCCTATAAGCGCCCGGCGAGGGGCGCGAGCTCTGCACTTAGAATCCCGTGTTCGTCTTGACGCGCTTGCGGTCTGTCTCGTGCAGGCCGCCCTTCGCCTTGAGCATTTCGCACGCTTCCGCGATGTCACTGCCGAGGGTCATGACCAGCTGGTAGCTGAGCGTCTGCTTGACCAGCACGCGCATGATCTTCACGTGTTCGGCTTCCGGCGGCAGCGTGTAGGCGGGCACCATCCAGCCTCGCATTGCGGCCAGCTGTGCTGCGACATCGAACTCGTCGTAGTTCTGTCCGCCCGTGAGTTTGAACGCGACCAGCGGAAGCTGCTCCTCGTGCGTGCCCCCGATCAGTTCGAACTCGCCGGTCGAGCTGACCGCTTTGCAGAGCGTGCGCGCGTTGTACTTCATCGTCTCCATGATGTAGCGGTAGCCCTCGTGGCCGAGGCGCACGAACTGGTAGTACTGCGCCAGTACCATCGCCGAGCCGGTCGAGAAGTTCAGCGTGAAGGTGGCGTCGCGCTTGCCGAGATAGTTCTCATAGAACACGAGGTCCTCGGGAAGGTCGTCCTTTTCCCTGAACACCAGCCACCCGACTCCGGGATAGACGAGGCCGAACTTGTGGCCGGAGACGTTGATCGAGCGGACCTGCTCGAGCCGGAAGTCCCACTCGGAGTGGGGGTAGAGGAACGGCCAAACGAAGCCGCCGCTGGCGGCGTCGACGTGCAACGGCACGTCCAGGTCGCTGTCATGCTTGAGCGTCACCAGGTAGTCGTTTATCCCGCGGATGTCATCTGCATGCCCGGTGAAGGTGGTGCCGAGCACGGCGGCGACGCCGATCGTGTTCTCGTCGATGTGTGGCTCGACGTCCTCGGGCCCGATCGTGTACTTGTCCGGCTTCAGCGGAACGATCCGCGGCTCGACGTCGAAGTAGCGGCAGAACTTCTCCCACACGACGTGCACGTCCCCGCCGAACACCAGGTTGGGACGCTCCACAGACTTCCCCGCCGCTTCCCTGCGGGCCCGCCACTTCCACTTCAGCGACAGCGCGCCGAGCATGATCGCCTCGGAGGATCCCTGCGTGCGCGCGCCGGTCGTCTCCCCAGGCGCGTTGAAGAGGTCGGCGAGCATGCGGATGCAGCGCTGCTCGATCTCCGCCGATTGCGGGTACTCGGCGTGGTCGATGAAGTTGACGCGAAGCGCTTCGTCTATCAGGCGACGGGCCTCTGGCTCCATCCATGTCGTCACGAAGGTCGCGAGATTGCGCTCGGGACTTCCGTCGAGCACCATTTCCTCGCCGACCAGGCGCATCGCTTCGTAGGCGGTCATGCCCGCTTTGGGGAGTTTGTTGTCGGGGGCCGGCTCGAGCAGGAAGCGGTTGCCGGGAACGCCCTTCAGCGCTTCGATCTGCTCACGCGTCAATTCGGGCTCGGGGGCACGCTGGTCGGCGCTCGGGGGTTGGGGCGGCATGGTCTTACCTCCTTGAGACCGAACGGGCCCAACCTTGGGCGGGCCCCAACGGGCTGATCTCGGCGGTGCACGCACACGATGGGCGTGGGGGGCGGCGATTATATGCCCGGCTCCTAAGCACCGTCCGTCTCAGGCGGCCGCTCAGGCGGCCTCTCAGGCGGGCGCCGCGTCCGCCGCCGGGACGCCGCGCGGCGCGGCTTGCTCCTCGGCCGCCGCCTCGGGCATCAGCGCCAGCGCCGCCACCAGGAAGCACAGGCCACCCAGGGCGGTGCCGCCGTTGGCGACGCGCGCGCTGATCGGCTCGCCGCTGGAGGGCTCGATCAGCGACGCGATCGCGGCCGCCCCAAAAGCGATCGAGCCCAGCATGTTGAGCGCAACGATTCGCCACGACAGCGAGCGCAGTCTCAGGCACACCCAGCGGTGACAGACCTCCGCGTAGGCGAGCTCGCTGGAGAGGAGAAAGCAGATCGAGCCGAGGGCGTCCGGGGCCCACACGCGCGCGTTGGTCTGGTGCGTGCTGAAGCCATGTTTCATCCCCGTGAACGTGCTGATGTTGAAGAAGACGGTGCCGACCAGCTGCACGGATGCGGCCAGCCAGTCGATCCGCCGCGGCTCCCACGACGCGGGTCGCCATCGCCGGGCCGCCCTGGGCTCGAGATCGCGCTGGACGTTGACAGTCTCTGAGTACTGCAGGTAGGACGCCGAGGTGAACATGATCGAGCCGACGAAGAACGTCACGCCGATGGCGGGACGCGAGCTCGACCCCCACTGCGCGGCGAGCGCCGCGACCGCGAAGCACAGCGATCCGAGCGCGAACAGCACGGCCATCCACCAGCCACGCCGGCGTGGGCGCCACCAGACCGGTTCCTCGTCGCTGGCCCGGGCGCCTACGGAGGATGTCGACCGTCCCTTGCGGTGGGCGCGCGAGCGCCAGCGCACCTCGGTGCCGTCCGGTCGCCGCAGGACCTCGCTGGTCACGAACGGCCCCGGCCCCTGAGCCGAGACGCGCTCCCATCCCGCCGGCACTCCGAGGTAGCCGCTCACCCTCACCCGATCCCGCAGGCGTAGCCCTGCGTGATTTCAGCGGTCCCGGGCATCGGTCCGGGGCATCGTAGTCAGGGCCGCCGGCCAGTGTCGTCGTGTGCCGCGGCCGTTGCCAAGACGCACCGGCAGGGGCGCGGCCCGCCGTCGACGATGCGCTGCGGCGCGGGCGGATGTACTGTGTCGCACGCGATCGGCGGCGCCGGCGACTCGGCCGGGAAACGAGGGGAGACGGGATGTGTCGGTGGATGGCGTGGCACGGGCAGCCGGTGCTCATCGAGGAGCTGCTCTTCAAGCCCCCGCACGGCCTGATCGATCAGAGCCTGCACTCTCGTATGGGGGCCGAGACGACCAACGGCGACGGCTTCGGCCTGGGCTGGTACGGCACCGGGGAGGGACCCGGCGTGTATCACAGCGTCTCGCCGGCCTGGGGAGACGCGAACCTGCGCGATCTCGCTGGTCACATCGAATCGCCTCTGTTCCTTGCCCACGTGAGGGCGACCTCGGGGACCGCCGTGCAGCAGACAAACTGCCACCCATACCGTCACGGTCGCTGGCTGTTCGTCCACAACGGTCTGATCAACGAGTTCCACACCGTGCGACGGGAGCTCATGCTCGCGGTCGATCCCGCGCTGTTCGCCAACATCCAGGGCTCCACCGACTCCGAGCTTCTCTTCCACCTCGCGCTCACCTACGGGCTCGAGGCGGATCCACTTGCAGCGCTCGAGCGCACGATCGGCTTCGTCGAGGCGGTGGCCGAAGGCCACGGGATCGAGCACGCGGTGCAGGCCAGCATCGGCGTGAGCGACGGCCAGCGCCTGTGGGCCGTGCGGTACTCGACCGAGGGCGACTCGCGCACGCTGTTCGCATCCGCTGACGCTCACGCGCTGAAGCAGCTGCACCCGGAGAACCCGCGCCTGCAGCTTCTCCGCGACGAGGACCGGCTCGTGGTTTCAGAGCCTCTGATGGACCTTCCCGGGGCGTGGCACGAGCTTCCGGAGTCGAGTTCGCTGGTCGTGCTGCCCGGCGGCGCACACGAGCAGCGCGCATTTCAACCGCTCGCGGTCGGGGCGTCAGCGTAAGCGATATGGGCACCAGCTCATCACGAACAAGGAGCCAGCGATGAACGACGGTTATGAGCAGCCCGGAGACGTTCCGCCGCCGGGCGGCACTCCTCCCGCAGGCGGAGGTTCCGGCTATCCGCCGCCACCCGGCACCCCTCCTCCTGGGCAGACGCCCGGTGGTCCCTATCAGGGCGGCGAGAGCCCGCCTCCGGCGGACGGGAGCGGTAGGGGCAACGGCTGGGCGATCGCCGGCGGCGTCGCGCTCGTGATCGCGGTGATCGTGGTGGTCATCGTGGTCGTCTCCGACAACAGCTCAAAGAAAATGCCATCGGTCACGAGCCAGTCGCTCAGCATCGGCCATACCACGACCGTGCAGCCCACGACGACGACGACTCAGCAGACGACGATCAACAAGCCGACGACGACGGTGACCGCGCCGACGAAGACGACGACCGTCACCACACCGACGCCGACGACGAGCGTCCCGACCACTACAGCGGCCAAACCGTCGACCACCGGCCCGACCGGCGCCGCTCCGTAGGCGTCGCAGGCCTACGGGCCACGCCGGCTAGGCTGGGGCGGCCGGTGTGGCAGGGGCGGCGCTTGCTGCGGGTGCGGTCGCGGGAGGGGCGAGGAGCCTGCGGCTGACCATGTAGGCGACGATCGTGCCGACGATCACCAGCGGCTCTGAGCCGGCGCCCGATCCCTCCGTGAGCACAGCGGCGATCACGATCGCCGACAGCGGCAGCCGCAGCACGGTGGCGATCGCGGCGGCCATGCCCACGGCGACGGCCGGCGTGGTCGAGAACCCGGGCAGCTGTCCGGCCATCAGGCCCGCCACCGCGCCGAGGAACAGCCCGGGGAAGGTTGGGCCGCCGCGGAAGCTGCCGAGCGAGAGCGAGTAGGCGATGCCCTTGCAGGCGATCAACAGCGCGAGCGTGCCGATCGACCATGTGCCCGCCGTGGTCACGAGGCTCGGGAGGGAGCTCTGACCTGAGAAGAGCACTTCCTGAAAGGGCTTGCCGGTGGTCTGCTGGAATACGATCGCAAGTCCGGCGACGATCAACCCGACCACCGGCAGCAGCACGAAGCGCTTCGCGGCGACGACGTCCACCGTGCGCCTGCCGCCGCGGACGATGAGCACGCACGCCAATGCCACGGCGAGAGCCAGCGCAATCGTCCAGCCGAAGTCGCCGAACTCAGGGCGGGGAAACTTGGCGAGCCCTTCCACCGAACCCAGCGCGTATGCGCTCGTGCTCAGTCCGGTCCACGACCCCATCCCGATCGAGACGAGCGCGCCGATGCCCGAGGCGAGCAGACCGGGCAGCAGCACGAGCGTCAGCTTAGGGCCCCCGAGGCCCGTCACCTCGATGATGAGAACCGCCGCGAGCAGCGGCGACTGGAACAGGAATGACACCGCCGCGAATGTGCCGGCGGCGGCGATCACCGTCGCGACCTGGGGCGGCGCGTCCCTTCGCGCGAGGCGGACAGTGAGGACGCCCAGGCCCGAGCCCAGCGCTATGAGGGGGGCCTCGGGGCCCAGCACGATCCCCAGCCCGATCGTCGCAAGCGCCGCGAGCATCACCCCGGGCAGGTCGACCGGCAGGATCGGGGGGCCGCTCGTCGAGAGCCCATTCGCGGGGATGTGCCCTCCCTCGCCGGGCAGGCGCTCGATCGCAAACGCGACGATCAGCCCGGCGAGCGCGAGTACCGGAAGCGACCACCACAGCGGGGGGCCGCCGTGGTAGCCGAGGTCGCTGGGGAGGTGCACGTACACACCCCTCTGGATCTGATTGATCAGCTCGAGCACGCACCAGGCGGCTAGCGACACGACCACGCCGGCGATCGCCGCGACGAGCATCAGGACGATGAAAGCCCTGCTCTGGATCGTTGCTTCGACCTGCTCGGGCGAGACCTCAGGTTCGGGCATGCGCCCCGGCACGCTAGCCGTTTTGGAGCTTGCCCGCCGGCGCGATCAGCGGTCGGTCCGGCGCACTCCTACGCGGCCTCGAGCTCGGGTCGCGCGATCGGCCGTCGGAGGGGTGGCGCGTAAGATCCGGCGGATGGCAGGCCAGCAGGCAGTCGCACCGGCTCACGGACGGGTTCATGTCCACCGGCTCTTGATCGCGGCGCTCGTGGTCGTGATGATCGGCGCCGCCGCGACGCTGTTCGGATGGGACATCAGTGGCTGGTTCAAACATCTGTGGAACACCGTCACGAGCATTTCGGTGGGATACCTGCTCGCGGCGATCGTGCTCGTCACGGTGCAGACGACCACGACCGCGTTCGCCTGGTACTCGATCCTCCGCTTCGCGTATCCCGAGTCGGACGTTCGTTGGATCCAGGTCCTGGCCTGCTACGCCGCGGCGGTCGCGCTCAACTCGGTCCTGCCCGCGAATCTGGGCACGCTGACGATGATGCTCATGTACACCTCGATCATCGCCGCTGCTGCCTTCGCGGGCATTCTCGCCGGCTTTGCGGTCCAGAAAATCTTCTACTCGCTGATCGGGACGGCCTGCTACGTCTATCTGTTCCTGACGGTCGGCGGGTCGTTCGACCTACAGCTCGGGTTCATAAGCGAACACCCGTGGGCCACCGTGATTCTGATCGCATCGGTCGCGATGCTCGTGTTTCTCGTCGTCCGCGTGATGCGCGAGCGGATCAGGGAGTGGTGGCAGGAGGCGAAGGTCGGCGGCCGGATCCTCGTCCATCCCCGCGCCTACTTCGGGCGCGTGGTGTTCCCCGAGGCGATCAGCTGGGTGGCGGGCCTCGGGATAATCGCCGTGTTCCTGGCCGCCTACAACATCCCCGTCAGCTTCCACACGATCATGCGGGTGGTGGCGGGAAATTCGATCGCCAACATCACGTCGGTTACCCCGGGCGGCGCAGGCGTCACGCAGGGGTTCAACGTCCTATCGCTGAAGGGGATCACCAGCTCGCCGAACGCAACCGCCTACTCGGTGGCGCAGCAGCTCGTGGTCACCGCGTGGGGCCTGTTGTTCGCCATCGCCGTCGTCGTCCGCGCCTTCGGCTGGACCGGCGGCAAGACACTCGTCTCCCAGTCCTACGGGCAGGCGCGAGAGAAGAGCTCCGAACAGTCGGCCCAGCGCAAGGCCAAGCGGCAGGCCAAGCGCGAGGCCAGACGCCAGCGTGGCTCAGCCGGTCACACCGATGAGACCCCGGATCAACAGGTACAGGCCCACCCCGGCGGAGAGGGCGACGGCCAGCAGGCGTCCGTGGCGGGTGAACCACAGGTTGACGCGCTCGAGTGAGCTCGACGCGCGCTCGGGCACGGCGAGCAACATCAGCATGGGTATCTCGATCAGCCACAGCATCACCACGACCGTGACCGCGAGCGTGGCGAGCTCGCGGCTCGTCGAGTAGTCGGCGTCGGCGATCGTCTTGACCGCGCCGACGTAGATCGGCGACGGCAGGACATAGAGGGTCACGCCCAGCATGAACGCCAGCCGGCGGCTCTGCAGATAGCGCACGATCTTGGATGGCAGCTTCGACGTCGCGGTCTGTGACCGCGTTGCCCACAGCCGCAACGCGAGCCCCACGAGCGCGAGGCCGAGCACCAGATCGAAGGCGGCGCTCGGCGTCCAGTGGAGCGAGCCTGTCGCGCCGAGTTCGACCAGCACGAACAGCATCAGCGTGCCGGTCGCGTAGGTGATGGCCAGCGCGGCCAGGACGAAGGCGAATACGCGTGATCGCAGGTGCGCCCCTCGCCCGAGGGCGATCACCGCGGCCACCGCCGGCGGATAGATCGAGGCGGCGAGCGCCAGGGCCAGCGTTTGCGGTGGCACGCCGACGAAGCTACAGCCCGTGCAGGTTGTGTGAGACTGCCGCCATGCGCGTAACCGGGCCGAGCGTAGCCGTCGTGGGGCACGTCGAGTGGGTGCAGTTCGCCCGAGTTCCCCACGTTCCGAGCGCCGGAGAGGTGATGCATGCACACGACCTATTCGAGGAGCCCGCGGGTGGCGGAGCCGTTGCGGCCGTTCAGCTGGCTCGGCTGGCCGGTCAGGCCGAGCTGTTCACCGCGCTCGGCGAGGACGAGCACGGTCGCCGTTCGGTCACGCGCCTGGGCGAGCTGGGCGTCGCCGTGCATGCGGCAGAGCGCCCCGAGCGCACGCGCACGGCGATCACGCTACTGGACGACGCGGGCGAGCGTACGATCACCACGTTCGGGTCGCGCCTTGAGGCCGTTGGCGCCGACGAGGACCTGCCGTGGAGCGCGCTTGCGGGAATGAGCGCGGTCTACTTCACCGCCGGAGACCTGGGCGCCCTGCGCGCCGCGCGTAAGGCGCGGGTGCTGGTGGCCAGCCCGCGGGCGGTCGACGCCCTCGGGCAGGGTGTGCCGCTGGACGCGCTGGTGCTGAGCGGGGATGATGCGGTCGAGCGCCGCTTGACAGCGCGCGCGCAGGAGGAAGCCGAGCTGGTTGTGTTCACGGGCGGCGCGCACGGGGGCGCCTACACGGAGCGCTCCAGGGGATCGGGTGCATGGGAGGCGGCGACGCCGCCGGGGAACCGGGTTGACGCCTACGGCTGCGGCGACTCCTTTGCCGCCGGCCTCACGTACGCGCTGGGCGCCGGCCTCGAGGTCCCGGCGGCGCTGGCGCTGGCTGCCCGCTGCGGTGCGGTGTGCCTCACCGGCCGGGGGCCCTACCAGCACCAGCTGACGGGAGCCGAGCTCTAATAGCCGTCCTGCACGAGGTTCGCCAGCGGCTCTGCGCGGATGTAGCGCCGCACCTGTTCGCCGACCAGGGCGAACGCGCGCCGCTCGGCGGCGGGCGTGTCCCCGGCGGAGTGGGGTGTGATCAGGACGCCAGGAGCGTCCCATAGCGGATGCTCAGCGGGCAGTGGCTCTGGATCGGTCACGTCCAGAGCGGCCCGGGCTCGCCCCGCCTCGAGCAACTCAACCAGGGCCATTGTGTCGACGATCGGCCCGCGTGCAGCGTTGACGAGCAGCGCCCCGGGGCGCAGGCGCGCAAGCAGATCGCCGTCGAGTAAACCCGTCGTGGCCGGCGTCAGCGGGAGCAGCACGACGACCATGTCGGCGAGCCCCAAAAGCGATCCGAGCTCCTCCACTGGGTGCACCCCCGGTCGTGCGCGCCGCGCGATACGGACAACCTCGACGTCGAACGGGACGAGTCGCTCCTCCACCGCCTTGCCGATCGCGCCGTATCCGAGAATCATGACGGTGCTGCCGGCGAGCTCGGAGGCGCTGTCCCATTCCCAGCGGTGTTCGCGCTGGTGGTCGCGCAGCTCTCCGAGGTGCCTCTGTGACGCGAGCATTGCTGCGAGCACCCACTCGGCAACCGCAATGTCGCGGGCCCCGCCCGCATCGCACAGCGTCACGCCCGCGGGCAGGAACGGCAGCAGCCAATCGACGCCCGCCGACAGGGTCTGAATCACCCGCAGCTGCGCCATTTGCGAGAGCAGCTCGAGCACGCGCCGGTCGCCCGCGCCTGGGACCAGGAACTCTGCCTCGAGGATCGCATCGGGGAGCTCCCCCTCGCGAGGGATCAGGGCGAGCGACACGCCCTGCGGCAGCTCTCCAACCGCCTCGTGACCCGTTCGATCCGGGATCCACAGATTCACGCGGTCGAGAGTATGGCAACGGGCCGCGTGGAGGCGGTGTGGTTTTGGCCCGATCCGTCCGGGCATTGCATGAACCTGCAGCGAGTCGATGCTGCAGCTGCGCGTGTTTGGAGAGTCCTCGGCGATGGGCGAAGTCGCCGAACGGCTCGGCGCCATGCCGGGCGCGCGGCACGTGAGTATGAGCAATGGCGGGCACGAGGGGAACGCGCTCGTGACGGCAGATGTCTCCGCCGCCCTGGCGGACGCGGCGCTTGGGATGGTACGCGGCCTGGGTATCCCGGCTGAAGATGTCGTGCTGATACGAGTCGACGCGATTGGACCCGCACCGGCATCCGAAGGGTCGGTCGCCCTCGTCTGGGCCGACCTGCTCGGACAGGCGCGCGTCAACGCCAGGACCGCCGTGCGCTACCTCGTGTTCATGGCGGTCGCCGGCGTGATCGCCGGCTTTGGCGTGATCGACGAGGACCAGATCCTGATCGTGGGAGCGATGGCCGTGGCCCCGGACCTGCTTCCGGTCACCGCGGTGTGCACCGGTCTCGTGCTGCGCAGGTCGCGGCTGATCCGAGCCGGTCTGGCCTCGCTTCTCGTCGGGCTGGGCGTGGCCTGCCTACTCGCCGCGGCCGTCACAGGATTCCTCAATCTCTTCGGCCTGTTGCCGGCTGAATTTGCCGTCCACCAGATCGGGCTCGCCTCGCAGCAGCACATCGAAGCGGAGACGATCCTCGTCGCCCTCGCCGCCGGAGTCGCCGGGATGCTGGCGGTCGAGACGCGCGCGAGCATGGGTGTCGGCGTCGCGATCTCCGTGACCACGATCCCCGCTGCGGCGTTCCTCGGCGTCGCGGCGGGCGTCGGCCAGTTCTCGAAATCACTCGGCGCACTGGCCGTGCTTGGCGCGAACATCGCAATGATGCTCACCGGCGGCTCGCTCGCCCTCCTGATACAGCGCAGGGTGGCCTCGGCCCACGATTGACGGACAGGTTGAGGGCTGCCCGTGGGCGGCCGGCGGTCTGCTAGAAACCCGCGCGTGGAGGAGCACGACAGCCTGGCAGCTGTGGACGTGACGGCGGCGGAGTTCGCGACCCTGTTCGATGCCGTGAAGACGTGGGGGCGCTGGGGGGATCAGGACGAGCTCGGGGCGCTGAACCTGCTCACCGCCGCGCGCGTGGCAGCCGCCGCGCGCCTCGTGCGCAGCGGCGTCGTGGTGAGCCTCAGCCTGCCGCTCAACACCAGCAACTCGCTCGACTGCCCGACCCCGGCCGAATTTCGGATGACGCAGCAGAACGACGCCGACGTCGGCTTGGGCTCGATGGGCTTTGCCAAGGACTTCATCGGCGTCGACTACCACAGCGATGGCCATACGCATGTCGATGCGCTCTGCCACGTGGCCTATGAGGGGCGGCTGTACAACGGCATCCCCGCCGGCTCGGTCACCGCCAAGGGCGCCGCGGCCGAGGCGATCGACGTGGTCAAGGACGGTCTCGTCGGCCGCGGTGTGCTGCTTGATATTCCGCGCCTGCGCGGAGTCCCCTGGATGGAGCCCGGCGAGCACGTGTTCAGGGAGGACCTCGAGGCCGCTGAGCGCGAGCAGGGGGTGGCGGTCGATGAGGGCGATGTGCTGCTCGTGCGCACCGGGCATGCCCGGCGGCTGTCCGAGATGGGGCCCTGGGACACGGCACAGAAGAAGGCCGGCCTGCATCCCACCGCCATGCCGCTCTTGGCTGAGCGCGGCGTCGTCGCGCTGGGCTGTGATGGCAACAGCGACACGGCACCGAGCACCACAGAGGGTGTCGCGTTCCCGATCCATGTGCTGGCGCTGAACGCGATGGGCGTGCTGCTGCTCGACTACCTGCAGTTCGAGGATCTGCGCGGCGCATGTGCTGAGGCGGGACGTTGGGAGTTCCTGTGTGTTACCGCCCCCCTCCTGATCGACGGCGGGACGGGCTCGCCCGTGAACCCGCTGGCGATCCTCTGAGCGCCGTGATGGACATGCGGCGTGAACCCATCCAAGCGCCCGCGTCGTGAACGATTCCCCGTTCTCAAGCGTGTGCCTGCGTGACCCCGAGGGACCGCTCGAGGCGAGATTCGTCCCGGGCGCCGGGATGGTCTGCTCGTCGCTGCGCCACCGCGGCGATGAGCTGCTCGCACAGAATGCCGGCATCGGCGCCTATGCCGAGCACGGCAAGACGATGGGCATCCCGCTGCTGTACCCCTGGGCGAACCGGCTCGCCGGCTTTCAGTACACCGTGGACGGGCGGACCGTGGATGTCCCGCACGACCCCACGCGGGTCGCGCTCGATGACAACGGCCTGCCCATACACGGCGTGATCGGTGGCCGGCTGGGTTGGGAGCTGGTGCGCGAACCCGGTCCCGACGAGCAGTCGCTGAAGGCGCGGTTGAGCTGGAGTGACTCGCAGCCCGAGCTGTTTGAGGTGTTCCCGTTCCGCCATGAGCTCGACTACGAGGCACGCCTGAGCGGCGGGCGCCTCGAGATAGGCGTGACCGTGCACGCCAGCGCAGAGGACGTCGTGCCGGTGGCGTTCGGCTTTCACCCCTACATCTCGCTACCGGGCGCCCCGCGTGAGCGCTGGCTGGTGGAGCTCCCCGCGATGCGCCATCTGAGGCTCGATCAGAGCCAGATTCCAGTCGGGCCAGATCAGGAGCTCGCCGCCGAGCAGTTCGAGCTCTCCGGGCGCCACTACGACGATGGGTTCGTTGCCGTCGCCGAGCCGGCCCGCTTCAGCGTCGTGGCCGCGGGGCGGCGCGTGGAGCTCGAGTTCCTTGAGGGCTATCCCTGCGCGCAGGTGTTCGCGCCCGAAGCCGGGCAGTTCATCTGCTTTGAGCCGATGACAGCGCCGGCCAATGCGCTTCGCAGCGGCGCGGGGCTGCGGGTGCTCGGAGCCGGTGAGCGCTATCGCGCCCGGTTCTCGGTCAGCGTCGCCGCCTAGCTCGGATCGGCCATGCGCTCCTCCCGCTGGAGGGATAGGATCCGCGCGCCCCGTGGCGCCGAAGGAGGCTTCGCCGCATGACGAACGATCTGGCTCGCTGGCAGTTCGCGACGACGAGCATCTACCACTTCCTGTTCGTGCCGGTCACGATCGGGCTGGCGTTTCTGGTGGCGGCCCTCCAGACCGCCTGGTACCGCAACGACAAGCCCGAGTACAAGCGCCTGACGAAATTCTTCGGGACCCTGCTGTTGATCAACGTGGCCGTCGGGGTCGTCACCGGCCTCGTGCAGGAGTTCGAGTTCGGCATGAACTGGTCGGCCTACTCGAAGTTCGTGGGCGACGTGTTCGGCGGCCCGCTGGCGATGGAGGGCCTGGCGGCGTTCTTTCTCGAGTCCACGTTCCTGGGGCTCTGGATATTCGGCTGGGAGCGGCTGCCCAAGCGCATCCACCTGGCCTGCATCTGGCTGGTCGCCGCCGGCTCGATGCTGTCGGCCCTGTTCATCCTCGCAGCCAACTCGTGGATGCAGCACCCGGTGGGCTACAAGCTCGACAGCCACGGGGTGCCGCAGCTGAACAACATCTGGGCGCTGTTCACGAACCCGACGTTCCTGTGGGGCTACACCCACGTGATCCTGGCCTCGCTCGTGACCGGCTCGCTCGTGATGCTCGCGGTCTGTGCGTGGCATCTGCGTAAGCAGCGCGAGGTGGAGGCCTTCGGTCAAGCGGCGCGGATCTCGGTACTCGTGCTGTTGCCTGTGATCCTGCTGCAGATGTTCGTCGGCAACAAGCTCGGAGAGATCGAGAACACCTACCAGCCGGTCAAGATCGCAGCCGCCGAGGCCCAGTGGGAAAACTGCCAGCCGTGCTCGTTCTCGGCGTTTCAGGTAGGTGGTGGTAAGAACGACGAGACGCCGACGCAGGTGATCTTGATCCCGCACCTGCTCTCGGTCCTCGCGACCGGGACCTGGAACGGACCCGTCGAGGGCCTGAACCAACTGCAGAAGGAAGACGAAAAGAAATACGGGCCCGGCAACTACATCCCCAACGTGTTCATCCAGTACTGGTCAATGCGCGTGATGGCCTACCTCGGGTCGCTGATCGCCCTCTTGGCGCTCTGGGGCGCGTGGCTCGTGCACAGAGGCACGCTCGAGCGCTCGAAGTGGTTTCTGCGCGCGGGACTCGTGGCCGTGGTCACGCCGTTCGTCATGAACACCGCCGGCTGGCTGCTGACCGAGAACGGACGCCAGCCGTGGATCGTGCAGGGGCTGATGAAGACGATCAACGCCAACTCGCCGGCGGTCAGCTCGACCGACATCTGGATCAGCCTGATCGCCTTCGTGCTGATCTACATCGCGCTGGGAGCCGCGGACCTGATTCTGATGCTGCGCTATGGGCGCAAAGAACTCGACAACGACGATGACGCCGGTGGCTCGAGCGCCTCAAGCACGGGCGCGAGCACGATCCCGGCATTGACCTACTAGGAGACCCGTGCAGCTTCACACCATCTGGTTCGTCATCATCGCGATCTTCTGGATCGGCTTCTTCGTGCTCGAGGGCTTTGACTTCGGCGTCGGCGTGCTGCACACGATCGTCGGCAAGAGCGAAATCGAGCGGCGCGTCGCCCTCAACACGATCGGCCCCTGGTGGGACGGCAACGAGGTCTGGCTGATCGTGGCGGGGGCCGGCATGTTCGCGGCGTTTCCCACCTGGTACGCGACCATGTTCTCGGCGCTCTACCTCGCCCTGCTCATCGTGCTTGCCGCCCTGATGGCGCGGGGCGTGGCGATGGAGTTCAAAGGCAAAGGCGACGGTCAGCGCTGGCGCCGCTCGTGGATGTGGTGCACGACGCTCGGCAGCCTCTTGATCCCACTGCTGCTCGGTATCGGGCTGGGCGACCTGCTCCATGGGCTTCCGATCAACTCGAGCCATGACTTCACCGGCAACTTCTTTGACCTGCTGACCGGCTATGGCCTGTGGACCGGTGTGACGCTTTTGTCCCTGTGCCTGTTGCATGGGGCAACCTTCCTGAAGCTCCGGACCACCGATGCGGTTCGCGAGCGCTCGCGCGCAGCCGCGCGACCGCTGGGCTGGGCAGCGATCGCCCTGGTGATCGGCTGGGTGATCTGGACACGCACGACGGCGGGCGGCCCCGACGTGCCCCAGCCTGTTGAGGCGCTCGCGGTGATCGCCGTGATCTTCGCCGCGTTCCTTTCCAGCTCAGACCACGACGGCTGGGCCTTCTCCGCCTCGGCGATCGCGATCGCCGCGATGGTCGGCTCGATCTTCATCGACCTGTACCCGCACGTGATGGTCTCGAGCACGAACGCCGCCTACGACCTGACCGTGAACAACGCCGCCTCCGGCTCCTATGCGCTGAAGGTGATGACGGTCGCCGCGGCGATCTTCTTCCCGCTCGTGCTGATCTACCAGGGCTGGTCCTTCCACGTCTTTCGCGGACGCGTCAAGGCCCCACCCGCGCAGCCGGACTCGCCGTCGCCCACCGCAATGCCGGCCGCGCCACAGGTCTGAGATGCCCGGCGACACCAGCAACGAGCGATCGCTCCCCGAACAGCCGGCGGCCGGGATGAGGGGCCAGCATGGCTGACGCATCGGCCCATCGGGTGGTGATCGTCGGCGGCGGCTTCGGTGGCCTGTTCGCCGCCAAGTTCCTGCGCCGCGCAGCGGTCGAGATCACGCTGATCGACCGCACCAACCACCACACCTTCCAGCCGCTCCTGTATCAGCTCGCCACGGGCATCCTCTCGGAGGGCGCGGTTGCGCCTCCGCTGCGCGAGGTGCTGCGCAAGCACCGCAATGTTCGGGTCGAGCTCGCCGACGTCACCGGCTTTGACCTGCAGGCGAAGACGCTGACGGCGGTAAAACCGCTGGGGCCGGCGCTGACCGTTCCCTATGACTCTCTGATCGTTGCGGCTGGCGCCACGGGGTCCTACTTCGGGCACGACGAGTACGCCGCGCTTGCTCCGGGGATGAAGACGGTCGACGACGCTCTCGAGCTGCGCGCGCGCATCTTCGGAGCCTTCGAGATGGCCGAGATGGAGGAGGACCCCGCGGCCCAGCGGGTATGGCTGACGTTCGCGGTGATCGGCGCCGGACCGACCGGCGTCGAGATGGCCGGTCAGATCGCCGAGCTGTCGCGACGCGCGCTCAAGGACAACTTCCGCCGGATCGATCCCGCGAGCGCACAGGTGCTCCTGTTCGACGGGGGCGAGGAGCCGCTTGCCACCTTCGGCGACAAACTCTGCGCGAAAGCCGCCAAGGAGATCGAACGCACCGGCGTTCAGCTGCGAATGCAAAGTCGTGTGACCGACGTCAAACCCGAGGCGATCATCGTGCAGGGCCCGAATGGCGAGGAACGCGTGGCCTGCCACACGAGGGTGTGGTCGGCGGGCGTGCAGGCCTCGCCGCTGGGTGCCATGCTGGCCGAGGCGACCGGCGCCGGAACCGATCGCGCCGGGCACGTCGAAGTGCTCTCCGACTGCACGCTGCCGGAGCATCCGGAGGTGTTCGTCGTGGGCGACATGATGTCGCTGAACGGGCTTCCCGGGGTGGCTGAGGTGGCGATGCAGTCGGGCATGCACGCCGCCCGCACGATCAAACGGCGCATCGCGGGCGACTCCACCGCAAAGCCTTTTGTGTATCGCGACCTCGGCAGCATGGCGACGATCTCACGTTTTCGCGCGATCGTGAGCTTCAAAGGCATCAAGGTCGGCGGCTTCATCGGCTGGCTGATGTGGGCGTTTGTCCACCTCACGTTCCTGACCGGCTTCAAGAACCGGTGGATCGCGCTGGGCAAGTGGCTGACCGCGTTCGTCGGCAAGTCCCGGGACGAGCGCACGATCACGATGCACCAGGTCTCCGCCCGGATCATTGCCATGCGGGCCGGTATCAAACCGGGGGAGGAGGACCTCTCACGGTTCGTGCAGGAGCGAGACGCGCCCGAGAGCCGGGCCGAGCCGAGCTAGTCGTTCTCCTGCCGCCACAGCGCGGCGTAACGCCCGTCGCGCACGAGAAGTTCGGCGTGCGTGCCGCGCTCGACCACGCGGCCCCGATCGAGCACCAGCACCTCATCGGCCTCCTGCAGGCCGGCGAGCCGGTGGGTGATCAGCAGTGTCGCCTTCTCGCCGGTGACGGCCAGCAGCTCAGACACGATCGCATCGGCGGTCGGCGTGTCCAGATGCTCGCCGGGCTCGTCGAGTATGAGCACGGGAAAGTCGGCGAGCAGGGCCCTGGCCACCGCCAGGCGCTGGCGCTGGCCGCCGGACATACGCGCCCCGCGCTCGCCCACCTCCGTGCTCAGGCCCTCGGGCAGTCCCTCGGCCCAGTCGAGCAGCCGAACCGCGGCGAGGGCCTCGCGCAGCTGATCGGCCGTCGCGTCGCGTCTGGCCAGCCGCAGGTTCTCCTCGAGCGTGTTGTCGAACACGTGGGCCTCCTGCGAGGCCAGCCCGACCACCTCCCTGTATTCGTCGCTGTCGAGATCGGCGATCTCCACGCCGTCGAGCGTGACCGAGCCGTCGTCATACTCGAGGAAGCGCAGAAGCACTCCCGCGAGCGTCGACTTGCCGGCGCCGCTTCGGCCCACCACAGCCACGCGCCTGCCGGGGCTCAGGTCGAGGTCGACGCCGGCGAGAGCCCATCCCTCGGCGCCCGGGTATCTGGCGCGCAGGCCGCGTGCGCGCAGGGCGTACGGCGGTTGCGGGCGCGTGAGCGCACGCGCGGGCTCGGCCACGGGTGCCTGAGTGTCCATCACCTCGAACACCCGCGCGGCCGAGCGGCGCACGCGCTGGAGCGTCTGCGTCGCGCCGGGGAGTCCGGCGACGAGTTCGAAGGCCACGAGCGGGATCAGCGCCAGTCCGGCGAGCAGCACGCCGTTCATGTGGCCGGAATGCACGGCTACGACACCGACCAGGAGGGCGCCCCACATCGCGATCCCTGAGCAGAGGCTCGTCAGGCCTTGGCCGATACCCGCCGTGCGCGCGCTCACGCGCGCGATCCGCGTGAGCGCCGAGTCGGCGGCGAGCGATCGGCTCAACTGCTGTGCGACGGCTCCGTTGACGACGAACTCGGGAGCGCCCTCGATGAGGTCCACCACGCTTGAGGTCAGCTCCGCCCGCGCCGCCGCCTGGCGGGCCTCGCTGCGAGCGGCGAGTCGCCCCGTCAGCCACGGCACGAGCGTCCCCGCGAGCAGAAGCGCGGCCAGCAGGACCAGGCCGGCCGCGGGGAGCATCACCCACACCAGGCCCACGGTCGCAGCGCCGACGCCGAGGGCGATGGCGAACGGTGGCAGCACCCGAAGCATCAGATCCTGCAGTGCGTCGATGTCATGGATGAGGCGTGCCAGCAGGTCGCCGCTTGCGAACCCGGGGAGACCGAGCGGAGCGAGCCGCTCGAGGCGTTCATACACGCCTACCCTGAGGTCGCTCAGCACACGGAAGGCGGCGTCGTGACCGACCAGTCGCTCGCCATAGCGACACAGGCCCCTGGCGAGGGCGAAGAACTGCACGCCGACGATGGCCACCGCCACCGCCGACTCCGGCGGACGCTGAGCCGAGCGCGAGATCAACCAGGCGGAGGTGGCGATCAGGCCGATCGCGGCCGCGACGGCGCCCCCCCCGAGCAGCGTCGCAAGCGCGAGGCGCCCCGCCGCGGGGCGAGCGATCGCCAATGTCCTCAACAACGGGGCCTCGGGCCCGTGTTCATCCTCGAGCGTGAATGCGCTCAGCGTGGGCCGCGCGGGCGTCACGCCGCCACCTCCACTGGCGCCAGCGCGAGCACTCTGTCGGCGACGGCCATCAGGGCGGGCCGGTGCGCGACCAGCACCACGGTGCGCCCACGGGCGAGGCGCTGGATGGCCGATACGACATCCTGCTCGGTCTGGCCGTCGAGATTGGCGGTCGGCTCGTCGAGAAGCAGCAACGGTGCGTCGCGCAGAAATGCGCGGGCGAGAGCGATGCGCTGGCGCTCGCCGGCGGACAGCCCCGCGCCATGGTCGCCGAGAACCGTGTCCAGGCCGTCCGGAAGTTTGAGGATCGTGTCTGTGAGGCCGGCCTCCGAGACGGCGGCCCATACCTCCTCGGGCGAAGCTCCGCTGCGGGCAAGGCGAACGTTCTGTGCGATCGTCGCCTTGAACAGGTGCGGTCGCTGGGGGACCCACGCGAGCCGCGCGCGCCACGCCTCGAGGTCCAGGTCGGACAGCTCGACGCCCCCAATCCGGACCGACCCCGACTGGGGAGTGACCAGCCCGAGCAGAACGCTGAGGAGGGTGGACTTGCCACACCCGCTGGGTCCGGCGAGCGCCAGCAGCTCACCGGCCTGGACGCTCAGCGAGAGGCCATCGAGCGCCGGCTCGGAGCGATCCGGGTAGGTGACGCGCAGCTCATCCACAGCGATGCCCGCGCCCGCCGGGTCGGGAAAGTTGGTGCGCGTTCCCCTGCTCGCCTGCGGCGCTTCGAGCACCGCGAACACCTGCTCAGCGGCGGCCATGCCCTCGGCGCTTGCATGGTAGTTGGCGCCGAGCTGGCGCAGCGGCAGAAATGCCTCCGGGGCGAGCACGAGCGCGAACAGCGCTGCGCGCAGATCCAGCTGCCCGTTCATCAGCCGCAGGCCGATCGCCACGGCCACGAGCGCCACGGCGACAGTTGCCACGAGCTCGAGGATCAGCGAGGACAGGAACGTGATCCGCAGCGTCGACATCGCGGTCGTGCGGTAGCGCTCGGTTATCTGTCGAATGGCGGCCGCCTGGGCCTTCGCGCGTCCGAAGATCTTCAGCGTGGGCAGTCCGGCGACCACGTCGAGGAAGTGGCCGCCGAGACGCTCGAGGGTGCGCAGCTGACGGTCCATGCGTTCCCGCGTGCTGGCGCCCACCAGCGCCATGAACAGCGGGACGAGCGGAATCGTGAACGCGATGATCGCCGCCGAGATCCAATCCTTCCACAGCACCGCGGCGATCACGACGACGGGGACGATCACGGCCAGGAACAGCTGCGGCAGATACAGCGAGAAGTAGCCGTCGAGGGCGTCGATCCCGCGTGTGGCGAGGACGGCGAGCTCGCCCGTGCGCTGCTCGCGGGAGCTGTCCAGTCCGAGCGCCGGGATCCGCTCGAGCAGCGCGCCGCGGAGCTGCGACTTCGCCCGCGCCGAGGACCGGCTCGCAGCCAGCTCGGCGCCCCATGCGACGCCCGCTCGGGCAAGGACCACGACGAACAGCAGGGCCAGTGGAGCATGCAGTTGCGCGAGGCTCCTGCCGCCGAGAAAAGCGCGCGAGACGACGTCCGCCAAAAGCCACGCCTGGGTGACGATCAGCAGCGCGCTGAGGACGCCGAGCGATACCGAGACGAACAGGAACGTGCGGGTCGCGCGCGCGTACCGGAGCAGTCTCTCATCG
This sequence comes from uncultured Solirubrobacteraceae bacterium, assembly GCA_963761355.1. Classification (GTDB taxonomy): domain Bacteria; phylum Actinomycetota; class Thermoleophilia; order Solirubrobacterales; family Solirubrobacteraceae; genus Palsa-744. Next base: position 549,382 of record CAVXHC010000003.1, on the reverse strand, counting down.
AGCGCTCTCACCCGTCAATCATGACCTAGTAACCGACCACGCGGCGCCCGCGCCTGAGCGCCCCGCCGTTCTCTCAACCGATGCGCTCGAGCAGGTGATCGCCGACGCGCACCGCGTTGGCCATCGCGGTCAGCGCCGGATTGACCGCCGAGATGCTCGGGAAGAAGCTCGTATCGACCACGTACAGGTTGTCGAGCTCGTGCGCACGGCAGTCGGTGTCCAGCACCGAGCTGGCGGGGTCGGCGCCGAAGCGAGCGGTGCCGGCCTGGTGCGCGACGCCCGCGACGGGGATCTTGTTCTCGAGGTAGGCCCAGCGGGGGATCAGATGGCGCTCGTCCATGCCGAGGTGGCCGAGCAGCGAGCGCAGCTGTTTGAACAGACGATCGCGGGCGGTGTCGTTGCTGGCCCTGTAGGCGAGCGTGAGCTTGCCCTCGCGATCGACGCTCACGCGGTTCTCCGGCTGCGGCAGGTCCTCGGTCGAGAGCCAGAAGTCGACGGCGTGCGCGGCGACCTCCTTGAGCGACAGCCCGAAGGGAGCGAGTTTCGTGATCACCGGCTTCTCGCCTCGGTACATCTCGGCCACCGACTTGCCGACCATCTGGATGTTCCCCATCGGGAACTCCCACGCATCGCTTGCGAAGTAGTAGTCGTTCACGCCGAGGGTCTTCTGAAAGACGGTGGGGTTGGGCTCCTTGGAGATAGCCAGCACGGCCTGGCTGTTGTGGAACATGTAGTTGCGCCCGACCTGGTCTGAGCCGTTGGCGAGGCCGTTGGGGTGCTTGTCGTTGGCCGAGCTGAGCAGCAGCTTGGCCGTGTTGGCGGCGCCCGCGGAGACGACGACGATGTCGGCTTTGTGGGTCTCGCGGTCGCCGTCGTGATCGACCACGACTTCGGTGACCGCCGTGCCTGCCGGATTCGTGCGCAGCTCCACCGCCGTGGCTTTCGTCAGCAGCGTGACGTTGGGATGCTCGAGCGCCGGTCGCACGCCCAGCACCTCGGCGTCCGACTTGGCGTGCACGAGGCAGGGAAAGCCGTCGCAGGTCGAGCAGCGCACGCACGCGCTGTAGGGCATGTTTGACTCGTCGAGCATCACCCCGCAGGGTGCGTGGAAGGGATGCAGCCCAGCGGCGGCGAACGCGTCCGAGAGCTGCTGGATGCGTGGCTCGTGCGAGACGGCCGGAAACGGATACGGCGCGCTGGCGGCCGGTTCGGTCGGATCCTCGCCGCGCGCGCCGTGCACGTGGTAGAGCTGCTCGGCCTTCGTGTAGTGCGGCTCCATCTCCTCATAGGAGATCGGCCAGGCGGGCGAGACCCCGCCGTGATGGCGCAGCTCTGAGAAGTCCTCCTTGCGGAAGCGGTAGAGCGCAGCGCCGTACAGCTTGGTCGCGCCGCCCACGCAGTAGTGCACCTGTGGCTGAAAGGACTTGCCCTCGGCGTCGTACCACGTGTCCGGCGAGACGTAGCGGTTGTCGATGAAGACATCCGCGGCGGACCAGCACTGCGGCTCGCGCGGCAGCCAGTCACCACGCTCCAGCAACAGGATGCGCTTGCCCGAGGGAGCCAGATGCCGCGCCAGCGTACCTCCGCCGGCACCGGTTCCGACGATGATCACGTCGTAGTCGTCGCTCATGAGATCTCGGCAATCCGCTCGGCCAGGATGATGCGCCCCGCGGCCTCGATCAGGGCGAGGTGGGAGAAGGCCTGGGGAAAGTTGCCGAGGTGCCTGCCGGTGCTCGTGTCGAACTCCTCCGCATAGAGCCCGAGCGGCGAGCCGACGTGGAGGAGCTTTTCCATCAGGTCGCGGGCGCGCTGCTGCTCGCCGACGACGGCGAGCCCGGAGACGAGCCAGAAGGAGCAGATCAGGAAGCTCCCCTCCTTGCCCGACATGCCGTCGTCGGTCTCGTCGGTGCGGTAGCGCAGCACGAAGCCGTCCTCGGTGAGGTCGTCGGCGATCGCGAGAACGCTCGCGCGCAGACGCTCGTCGTCTTCGGGAAGAAAGCCGAAGATCGCCGCGAGCAGGTTGGATGCGTCCAGCGCATCGGTCTTGTAGTGCTGGCGGAAGACGCCCTCGTCGGTGACCCCGTGCGTGAGGATGTCCATCTTGATCTCCTCGGCGGTGGCCTGCCATGCGGCTTGCCTGGCGGAATCGCCGCGCATCGCCGCGAGCCTGGCCGCTCGGTCCATCGCCACCCAGCACATGAGCTTTGACGAGACGTAGTGCTGCGGCTTGCCGCGGGCCTCCCAGATGCCCTGGTCGGGATCGCGCCAGACTTTGGTGGCACATTCGGCCTGCGCCTGCACGATCGGCCACAGCCGCCGGGGCAGGCGTTCTGAGCGCCGCGTGTGCAGCAGGATCGAGTCCAGCGCCGCACCGTACACGTCGTTCTGGCGCTGGTCGAAGGCGCCGTTGCCGACACGCACGGGGCTCGCTCCGGCGTAGCCGGAGAGGTCATCGCGCGTGGACTCGGTCAGGTCGCGCCGGCCGTCGATCCCGTACATGATCTGCAGCGCGCCATCCTCGTTGGGCTCGAGGTCGGCGATGAACTGCATGAACTCCTCGGCCTCCTCGTCGAGGTTGAGGTAGTGGAGCGCCTGTAGCGTGAAGGTCGAGTCGCGCAGCCACGTGTAGCGGTAGTCCCAGTTGCGCTCACCGCCGGGCGTCTCGGGCAGCGACGTCGTGAGCGCGGCGACCGTCGCTCCGGTGGGCATGTAGGTGAGACCCTTGATGGCAAGGGCAGAGCGCTGGATCGGATCGCGCCAGCGATGGTCAGGTATGCGCGCGCGGCCCAGCCAGTCGCGCCAGAAGCGCGTCGTGTTGGCGAGTTGCTCGTTGGCCTGGTCGATGTTCTCGGGCGCGCGCAGCTCCTCAGCCCAGGAGAGCGAGCAGTAGATCTGATCCCCCTTCTTGAGCGTGTGCCGAGCCCTCACCCAATCGCCCTCGATGCCGACCGCGAGGTCGGTCTGCAGCCGGATCGTCAACTCGCCGGCGCTCGCATCGGCCCTGTGGCCGTCGTCGCTCACCGACCACTTCGCGGGGGTTCGCCCGTAGTCGAAGACGGGTTCGCAGATCAGCTCCATGTCGACCTCTCCCTCGAGACACATCGCGACGCGAACGAGCATGTGGTCGCCGTCCGTATCGGCCGGGGGGCGGGTGTGGGGCGTCACGAGATCGACGCCGCGCCGGGGCCCGAGCGTGAGCGCGTCGCGCACGAGCACCCAGCCACTCGGCGTCGTCCAGGTGGTCACCAAAGTGTTCGTTCCCGGCTCGTAGATGCGCGCCGAGGGCACGTTGATCCCGAACGGCCCGAAGCGGAACGTGCCCGCCTGACGGTCAAGCAGCGTGCCGAAGATGCTGGGTGAGTCGAAGCACGGGACGCAGAGCCAGTCGATCGCCCCGTCGGGAGCGAGCAGGGCGCCGGTATGGCAGTCAGACAGAAACGCGTAATCGGCGATCGGCGGGAACGGCGAGGGCATCGCCGCGCTCTGCGGCGTCGAGCTGGCCGGCTCCCCGGAGGCGGGTTGGGAGTTGGCGGCGCGCGTCGCGCCGGGTTTGGCCTTGCTCGTCTTCGCCGGGCTCATCCCATCACCCACGGGCCGCGCCAGGTTCCGAAGCCGGCCACCAGCTCGTCTGCCTCCTTCGGACCCCAGGATCCGGGCGCGTAGGAATGCACGGGCGGTGGGTTCTGGATCAGCGGTTCGAAGATCCGCCACGTCTCTTCGACGCCGTCCTGCCGGGTGAAGCGCGTGCTGTCGCCCCGCATCGCGTCGAGCAGCAGCACCTCATAGGGGGTCGGGGCCTCGCCGCCCTGCTCGGCGAACTCGACGTCGAACATGATCGCCTCGCCGCCGTCGGCGCGGTGGGCGTCGAGGATCACGCGCGTGCCCGTCGAGGGATCGAGCTTGACGATGAACTGGTTCGGCTCGGGACGTCGCTGGATTTGCCCCATGAACCCGAGGCGCGGCGGGTCGCGGAAGATCGCGCGCAGCTCGGTCTGGGTGGCCGGGAGCTTCTTGCCGGTGCGGATGAACCACGGCACGCCGGACCAGCGCCAGTTGTCGATGTCCAGCCGCATGGCCGCGTAGGTCTCCGTAGTCGAGTCCTTGGCGACGCCGTCGATGTCGAGGTATCCGTCGTACTGACCGCGCACGTACTGGGCGGGCTTCGCGTCCTCGATCGAGCGGAACAGCGCGTACTTCGCGTCCTTGAGCGTTTCGGCATCGTCGCCGGCCGGCGCCTCCATCGCGGAGAGGGCGACCACCTGCATGAGGTGGTTGACGACGACATCCCGCAGCGCGCCGACGGGATCGTAGAAGTGGCCGCGGTCCTCCACCCCGAAGCTCTCGGCCATCGTGATCTCCACGCACGCGATGTGATTGCGGTTCCAGATCGGCTCGATCATCGTGTTGGCGAAGCGCAGATAGAGGAACTCGTCGGTACCCATCTTTCCGAGGAAGTGGTCGATCCGGTACAGCTGCGACTCATCGATGTACTGATGGATTTCCTCGGCCAGAGCACGGGCGGACTGCAGATCGTGCCCGAACGGCTTCTCGACGACCACGCGACCGGTCTTGGTCAGGCCCGCATCGGTGAGCTGTTTGATCACGGGCCCGAACAGGAACGGCGGGATCTCCAGATAGAAGACCGGGGCGTGCGGCTCGCCCACCGCCGCCGCCAGACGCTCATAGGTGCCTGCGTCGGTGAAGTCGCCGCTCACGTAGGACAGCCGCGCGGCGAAGCGCTCGAAGACGTCGTCGTCCACCGGTTCATTGCACCCCTCGATGCATTCGCGGGCGTGCTTGCGCAGATGCTCGAGCGTCCAATCGTCGCCGGCGACCCCCACGACCGGGCAGTTCAAGAGGCCGCGCTTCTCCAGTCGATACAGCGACAGGAAGGTCATCACCTTGGCCAGGTCACCGGTGATCCCGAAGATCACCAGCACGTCGGCGAGATCGGCCTCGCCCGGCTTGCGCCCGCGCGCGGTGCTCTGCGCCGGTGGTGCGACTGTGCTCATGTCCGGTCCTTTCGGTTGGGCCCGGCGGCGTCTGCCCTCGGCGCGCCCCTGTCTGGCCGCGACGCATGATCTCACACACTCGCTCTGCGACGCGGCTCCGGCTGTGACCCCCGAACCGAGCTGTCCGCCGCGTGCGGACCGCCCACCCAGATATCCCTGAACGCAACAAGTCGTTGACACACGCTTTATGTCGGCGCGTATAGTCGGACAGGGAATCACGGCGGGTTTCGGCCGCGGAAGGACGGGTAGCTGGCGGGAGTTCGGCTGCACCGATGGTGTGGCTACAAGGGAGAAAGGGAAGCAGTATGGGCAAGGCGGCTGGGCCGAAGGCATGGCGGATCGCGGCGCTGAGCGTTCTCCTCGGCGCGGCGCTGGCCGGCGGAGCAGCGCAGGCTCAGGCGGTGACGATCCACGAGCTCTACCCAGGGCTGATAGGCACCGGCGGCCCGAATCACATCGCGGCCGGGCCGGACGGGAACCTGTGGTTCACGGGCCACAACGAAGCCAGCATCGACCGGATGACTCCCTCCGGGGTCCTCTCCGAGTTCTTCCTCACCCCCAACTCAAGCCCCGAGGGCATCACCGTGGGCCCGAACGGCAAGCTGTGGTTCTCAGAGCCGGGTTGGAACCGCATCGGGCGGATCACGCCCGCGGGCTCGTTGACCGAGTTCGCTTCAAATGGCATCAGCGGCCAGACGGCGGGCATAACAGAAGGCGCGGAAGGCGAGCTGTGGTTCACCCAGAACGACGGCACGGTGGGACGCATCACGACGCTGGGCGCCGTGTCACAGTTCTCCGCCGGCATCACTCAGAGCAATCTTCACGGCATCACGCTCGGTCCGGAAGGGAACCTGTGGTTCGCCGAGGAATCCAAGATCGGGCGGATCACCCCCGCCGGCCTCGTCACCGAGTTCTCCGAAGGCATCACTCCCGGCAGCGAACCGTGGGGGATCACGACCGGTCCTGACGGCAACCTGTGGTTCACCGAGCGCGGCGGTGACCGCATCGGGCGGATCACCCCGTCGGGCGTCGTGACCGAGTTCTCCGAAGGAATCACCCCCGGCAGCGAACCGCTCGAAATCGCCGCCGGTCCCGACGGCAACCTGTGGTTCACCGAGCGCGCCGGTGACCGCATCGGGCGGATCACCCCCGGCGGCGTCGTGAGCGAGTTCTCCGAAGGCATCACATCCGGGAGCGAACCAGCCGGAATCACGGCGGGACCCGAAGACAGCATGTGGTTCACCGAGCAGTCGGGCCAGATCGGCCAGGTGGATCTCGCAGAAGGTCCGGTCGAACCACCGCGGCCCCCTACGGTCGTGACCGGCAATGCATCATCTGTGACATACACATCGAGCACTCTGAACGCGACCGTCAATCCCAACGGCGCGGCCGTCAGCGACTGCCATTTCGAATACGGCAGCAGCGACAACTACGGGGCGAGCGTGCCGTGCGATTTTTTGCCCGGGGCGATGACCGCCCCGGTGTCGGTGTCCGCTTCGTTGGGGGACCTCAGTGAAAACACCGTTTACCACGTCCGCATCGTGGCGAGCAACGCCGGTGGGACGCGCCATGGCGCAGATCAGACGTTCACCACCCAGTCCCAAGTGCCTCCGTCGCCTCCTCCGCGGCCGGCCGGCGGCATGTGGGTAGGTCTCAATGCCGGCGGCTGGGGAGGCGACGAAAAGTCCGACGTGGCGAGCGCCGTGAAATACGTGCGCATCGCCGGCTCGGGGCGTGAAGTTCCCGAATGGACCAACTTGGGTGTGAAGGTCGATTACGACATCGAAGGGCCGTATAGCGCCGGCGGATTCAAGGCGATCAACCCGATCGAATGGGTCACCAACGCCGTCGCGACGGTTGCGGCCCACCCGGAAATCGCGGCCGTCGAGGTCGGGAACGAGGTCTATGGCGACTGGTTCTGGGGCGCAGACGCCGAAAGCCAGGAAAACGCGACTGCCTATGCCAACCTCTTGAAGTTGCTCCACACGGCATTTGTGGCCGCCTTCGGCTCAGCGCGCCCCCTGATCCTCGCATCTGACACCTACACCGCGGGAAGCAGCTGGAATGAGGAGGTCTTCGGGAGTAGCGGTGCGCTGGAAGACGTCGATGGGGTGGTCGTCCATCCATACGGAGAAGCCAATGTTGAGCGCTCCCAATCTGCACTCGGCAATCGGGCGCAAGTCGAAGGCGTCTATGCCGCTGACAAAAAGCCCGTTTACATCACGGAGGTCGGCTGGCCAACGTGCGTGGTCTCCGGCTGTGCCACACACACGGGCGACTCGCTCGAGTGGACCCAGCAGGAACAGGCGACGAACATCTACAACTTCATCAACTGGGCACGCGGCACGGGTTACGTTCGTGCCGTGATGATCTTTAACTACCGCGACTTCGGCCCGATCAGCAATGGCGACGAGTACGGCATCGAGGAATCCGAACAGTCCGGCGGAACCGAAGGGGGCCACAAGCTTGGATACACCGCGCTCCAAGAGGCCGCACAGGAAACGGCCTGCACGGTGTGCAGCTGAACGACACGGTGTCGGGTTCGACTCACCCGAGTACCTGTATCTGAACGAGGCTCGTCGTTCCCGGCCTGCCTGAGGGCAGCCCCGCCGTGATGCCGACCCGCTGACCGGCCTCACACCAACCGAGCTCGACCACTCGTCGCGCCGCGTCGGCGATCAGCGCCTCGGTCGTCTCGTGGCGGCGCATCGACGCGGCCTTCACTCCCCACATCAGACCGCATCGCCGGACCGTCTCTCTGCCGGGCGAGAGCGCGTAGATCGGAACCGTGGGGCGATGGGCGGACACGAGGCGCGCCGAGCGGCCCGACAGCGTCGGAACGATCAGCGCATCCAGCCGCAGCTCGCGCGCCGCGTCGCACAGGCTGTGCGCGACCGTGTAGGCCGGATCGGACTCCGTACGGCGCACGCGCGAGTCGTTCCAGCGCTCATACGGAGCGATCGACTCCGCCTGCACGGCGACGGCCGCCATCATCTCGACCGCCTCGACCGGGTAGGCGCCGACGGCGGTCTCCTGGGAGAGCATCACCGCGTCGGTGCCGTCGAGGATCGCGTTCGCGACGTCGGCCACCTCGGCGCGGGTCGGGCGCGAGGAGGCGACCATCGAGTCGAGCATCTGCGTCGCGGTGATCGACGGCCGCGCCATCCAGCCGGCCAGCTCGAGCAGCTGCTTCTGCACGATCGGCACTCGCTCGATCGGCAGCTCGATGCCGAGGTCCCCGCGAGCGACCATCACGCAGTCCGCGGCTTTGACGATCTCCGCGGCGCGCTGCACCGCCTCCGGCTTCTCGATCTTGGCGATCAGCGGCAGGCGCGTGTGATCGCGCACCGATTCGATGTCCTCGGGACGCTGGACGAACGACAGCGCGACCATGTCGACGCCGATCGACTCGCCATGGCGCAGCAGCTCGAGATCCTCCTCGGGCAACGCGGGCAGCGACTCCACCGGCCCCGGGATGTTGAGCCCCTGGCGCGAGGCCACAGCGCCGCCGACCTCGATCTCGACTTCGATCTCGCTGGAGGCCGTGCGCACGTCGACGGCGCGAAGGCGGACGGAGCCATCGGCCAGGTAGAGGATCGCGCCCTCCTTCACCGACGCGGCAAGCCCGGCCCAGGAGATGCTCATGTCGTGTGCGTCGCCGATGCGCTCGGCGTCCCCACAGTGGAACGTCAGCCGCTCGCCTGGCGTCAGCTCGACCACGTCCTCGCGCAGCGGGCCGATACGCAGCTTCGGGCCCGGCAGATCCTGAAGGATCGCGACCGGCTGTCCTGCCCGTCCCGCGGCGTCGCGCAGGCGGCCAACGGTCTCGGCGTGCTCCTCGAGCGTTCCGTGGGAGTAGTTCAGCCGGGCGACGTCCATGCCGGCCTCGACCATGCGCAGCAGCGTGTCCGGCTCGCGCGAGGCTGGCCCGATGGTGGCGACGATCTTGGTGCGGCGCATCGTGGGCAAGGTATCGGTCGTCGTGGTCGCACGCGTTGGACCACCGTCGGGCTGGCGCCCGCAGGTCGTGGACATCCGTAGCATCGCTCGGGTGCTCGGTCCGTCACGGCCACTCCCCCGAGTAGGCGCCGAGGCGCGCATCGCCCACTTCGGCGGAGGCTTCGAGCGAGGCACGGTGCTCGCGGTGCATGAGCAGGGACGGCGGCTGCAGGTGCAGGGCGAGGCCGGCGAGGTGCTCGAGTTCGTGCTCAACCCCGCGACGGCCCGCTTCGTGCTCGCCGGGGGCGGTCACGGCCCGCGCCTTGAGCTGATCGATGTCCCGCCCGCCCCGGCCTGAGCGTCACGGCGCCGTGACGTCGGGGAAATGCTCGGCGCAGTGCGCGCGCAGCGCCTCTCGCACCGACGCACGCTCCTCTGCGCTGGCAGCGCGGAAGCGCGCGAGCAGCTCGCGCTGGTTCTGGATCGGTGCACCGGCGATCGACCAGCGCACGGCAAGCCGCTCGAACAGGAGCTCGACCGCTCGCTGCCAGGCGTCCTCCTGTGTATCGGAGGCCCGGCCCCCGGCGCCTGCGAGCGTCTGTGCGTACTCGGCTCTCGCGCCCGCCGTCAGCGAGCCGCGCAGCGTCAGCACGTTGCCGTGGGCGTCGCTGTAGTCGCTGCTCGGCGCTCTCAGCTTGGGCGGCTTGCGCCTGCGCTTAGCCATGCTCGGAGCGTTGCCGGTCGCATCCCGGCGCTGCGGTCGCCCGCGGCCTGCTCATCCCCGCGAGGATCAGCGATCGAGGGCCCGCTCCAGCTGCGAGCGCACGTCGCCGGTCAGCGGCTTGGCGTGGCCGGGCCATGCCGCGGCGGGCTCGAGAGCAGCGAGCTTGCGCATGCTGGCGACAGCCTGGTCTGTGTCGAAGTTGTACACCTGATCAGGAGCGTGCGGATCGCTGTCGCGGCCCCACATGTCAAGTGTGTAGAAGCAGTCCGAGCTCAGCGCCAGGCGGTCCTCCTCGCGCCACAGCGCGATCATCCCGGGGGCGTGGCCCGGCAGGTGCACGACCTGAAATCCCGCCACCTCGTCTCCCTCGGCCACGGTCCCCGAGATCTTCACCGGTCCGCCGTCCCACGCGTAGCGGTGCAGGAGCCGCTGGAGCTGCCGCGTGACGGGCGGCAGGCCGGCGAGAGTGGGCGGCCAGTAGCGAAAGCCGCCGCTGCCTTCCGCGTCCACGACTTCGTCGGGGTGGCACAGCACGGGCACGCCCAACGCCGGCGCCACGCCGCGATGGTCGGTGTGCGCGTGGCCGAGCACCACGCGGCGAATGCCCCCCAGCTTCGCTCCGGCGCTCGCCACCGCGCGCGTCATCGTGCGCGCGCCGGCATCGAACAGCGTGACCCCGCCCTCGTCCTCGATCAGATACACGTTGCAGCGACCCGGCTGGCCCTGCACGACCCACACGCCCGTGGCCACCATCTCGGCCTCACTCGCAGACAGCCTGGAGGTCAGGCGCGTCTTGGCGTTGAAGGCGCTCATCATCCGCTGGTCCGCGGTCGATCCCTGCGCCGGCATCATCTTGAGCTGGCGCGGCAGCGCGATCGAGTCGGGATAGGCGTCGTTGGACTGGATCAGACCATCGCGCACGCTCAGCAGGTCGAACCCCTCGATCACGATCGGATCGCCGGTCGGTTCAAGGCCGCTCAGCTGCCCCGGTCCGGCGAACGTGCCGCTGAGGCGCCACTGCACGCCGCAGCGCTCGTCCTGGGTGGTCGTTGAGACGATCTCGAAATGCAGGTCCGGCAGCGCACCGAGCAGCTCGCCGACGAACGCGCGCACGCCCTCCGGAGCCGTGACATCCAACTGGCCGCGCACGTTCTCGCGGCCGCCGTCGGCCCACATCGCCACCGCGGCGTCCAGCTCGCGCGAGTTGATCGCCTCGAAGTAGCTTCGTGTCACCGTCTCGGCGGACTTCTTGGAGCTCCGCCGGGGGCGCGTTCTCGCCTGGCGAACATTCGCGGCTACCGCCTGAACCTTTGTGGCGGTCTCGCTCGCGCTCTCGTCGTCGGCCATCTGAGTCTCCTTTACCGCGTCGCTCGGAATGCGTAGTCTAGTCTCCGCCGGATGGCCAGGCCGGCAGACGGAAGATCGGCGGTCAAACGCGAGTTGGGGCGGGGGGAACGGGTGCTGCCGGGCGTGTTTCGCCTGCGCCTGCCGCTCCCATGGCCCGGTGTGCCGCACTGCAATGCGTGGGCTGTCGCGGCCGGCGACGGGGTGGTGCTGTTCGACACCGGCATGCATCAGCCGGGCTCCATGGCCCACCTCGAGCGCGCGCTCGCGATGTGCAACCTGAGCCTCGAGAACGTGCGTCTGCTCGTCTGCACGCACGCCCACTCAGATCATTATGGCCAGGCGGCCCCGATCCTGGAGCGCGCCGGCTGTGAGCTGTGGATGCACCCCAACCACCAGCACATGCTCCGCTGGGCGGAAGATCCCGAGGCCGCGATCGCCCGTCGGCTGGAGGTGGCTCGCCAGAGCGGCGTACCCGAGGAGCCGCTGCGCCGCTACGCGGCCGAGCGCGACTCGCTGGGGTCTGGCATCGCCGCGATCGTCGAGCCCAGCCGGGCGCTCTTGCCAGGGGTGATGATCGAAAGCGACCTCGGCCCCTGGAGCGTCCACGAGACGCCGGGCCACGCTCCCTCGCACGTGTGCCTGTTCCAGGCGGAGAGGCGCCTTTTGATCTCTGGGGACCACCTGCTCGGGCGCATCTCGCTGCACTTCGACTACGGCTATTCCCCCGATCCGGTCGGAGAATTCGTGCATTCGCTCGACGTCGTCGAGGCGCTTCACCCGCGCCTCTGCCTGGCCGGCCACGGCCGCACGTTCGCCGATGTGCACGCTCATATCGAAGGCAACCGCGAGCTCGTCGATGAGCGTCTGGCGCAGACGCTCGCCGCGATCGCAGTCGGCGAGGAGCCGACGGCGTTTGAGCTTGTGGCGCGCGTCTCCGGCCGGGAGCCATACTCGGGGGCCTCGCCCTGGCTGCTGACCGAGATGCTGGCGATGCTTGGCCACCTCGAGTCGACAGGCCGTGCCCGGCGCATCGCCGGAGAGCCCGAGCGCTGGACCCGCGCAGGCCCGGGCACGCCCGAATCCTGACCGCCGAGCCCGCTTGGCGCGCGCACGCCGGTCGCATACGATCAGTGGATGCGCATCGACGAGATCCTCAAGGCCGGCGAGCCGGTGTTCTCGTTCGAGTTCTTCCCGCCGAAGACCGAGGCCGGCGAACGCAACCTCGACGCCGCCCTCGCCGAGCTGCGGACGCTGGAGCCGTCGTTCGTCTCGGTCACCTACGGAGCGGGCGGTTCCACCAGGGAGAAGACGATCGAGATCGTCAAGCGCATCAGAGACGAGTACGGGCTCGAGGCGATGGCCCACTTCACCTGCGTCGGCGCGACCGTCAGCGAGTTGCGCGAGACGCTCGATGAGATGGCGCGAGCCGGGATCGACAACGTGCTCGCCCTGCGCGGCGACCCGCCCGGGGGGCAGGGGGCCTGGACCAGGACCGACGGCGGCCTTGAGTACTCGCGGGAACTGGTCGAGCTGATCGCCGGCGGCTATCAGTTCGCGATCGGCGCCGCCTGCTTCCCGGAGACCCACATCCACGCCCAGAGCCCCGAGTCAGACCTCGAGCACCTCGCCGAGAAGGTCGGAGCGGGCGTTGACTTCCTCATCACGCAGCTGTTCTTCGACAACGCTCTGTACTTCGACTTTCTGACGCGCGCGCGGGCGATCGGCATCCGCGCGCCGATCATCCCGGGCATCATGCCGATCACCCACGCCGGCCAGGTCGAGCGGATGGCGGCGATGTGTGGCTCGGCGATTCCGCAGGGGCTACGGCGCGAGCTGCACGCGCGCCGGGAGCACCCCGAGGCGGTGCTCGACTTCGGCGTGGCCTACGCCACGCTGCAGTGCGCCGAGCTGCTCGCGGCGGGCGCTCCCGGCATCCACTTCTACACGCTCAACCGCTCTCCCGCCACGCGCGCCATCCTCAGCGCGCTGAAGCTCACCAAGCCATGGGAGAAGGCGATCTACGCGGCTTCGATCTCAAGCCCCTCGGCGACCCGCGGCGAGCCGTCGGCCGCCTCATAGCGGACGTCGACCGAGTCGTTCTGACGGTAGGTGCCGATGCCCCATGCGCCCAGCAGCCAGCGCCAGCCGCTGATCTTGTCCTTGCGCAGGTCGAGTTCGAACACGAGCGAGCCTTCGCGCACCGAGAAGTCCTCGCCGAGCCTCTGCGGCACGCCGTTGAGGTAGACCTCGTAGGGACCGCGCACATCGCGGGGCAACCTGACTCTCGATGCACTCATCTTCGCTTCATTGTGACGCGAGTCCTCGTCGCTGTCGGCGACCGTCCGCCAGCTGGCGCTCATATGCCGCGTCCACGATCTCGCAGATCTCGGACGGCTCCTCGAGGACGTGTAGGAGATCGAGGTCGGAGGCGTCGATTCGCCCGTCGGCCAGCGCCCTGGCGCGCAGCCACTGAAGCAACCCGCCCCACTCGCCTGGGCCCATCAGGAGCACGGGGAAGTGACGGATGGTCCCTGTTTGGATGAGCGTCAGCGATTCGAACAGCTCGTCGAGGGTCCCAAATCCCCCCGGGCATACCACGAACGCGCTCGCGTAGCGAACGAACATGACCTTGCGGGCGAAGAAGTGCCTGAAGCGCAGAGCGATGTCCAGATAGGGATTCAGCGCCTGCTCGTCGGGGAGCTCGATGTTGCATCCCACCGAAACGGCGCCCACGTCACGTGCACCGCGGTTAGCTGCTTCCATCAGTCCCGGTCCGCCGCCGGTGATGACCGCGTACCCGGCTCGTCCGACGCAGGCTCCAACCTCGCGGGCGAGCGCGTAATCGGGGTGCTCGGGGGGCGTGCGCGCCGAGCCGAAGACGGTCACCGCGCGTCCCACATCAGCGAGCGCATCGAAGCCGTGGGCGAACTCGGATGCGATGTCGCTGATGCGCGCGGCGTCGGCCGCGCGCACCGCGGCGGGCTCGTGCTCCAACCACAGCAACAGCTCCTCGTCAAGCGTCCGCGGCTGCTCGGGAGTGGTTTCTCCGGTCGGTCTCACGCACGCCAAGCGTATGGCCTCTGGAGCAGAGGTCAGGCGCCGGCGCCGGGACGCCCGCCGGGACGCGTACCCTCCGTGGAAATGGCCGAGTCGCCGCCCGCGGGCGAGATTTCCTACACCGTGCGCCGCTCTGCGCGCGCGCGGCGGGTGCGCGTGAACGTGCACGCGCACGCCGGCGTCGAGGTCGTGCTCCCGGCCCGCGCCCCCGAGCGCGCGGCGGCGGCGGCCGTGAGCGAGTTGCGCCCGTGGATCGAGCGCCGGCTCGAGGAGGCCCGCGAGGCGCTTGCGCGCGTCAGCGCGCGCGGCGCCACGCTTCCCTATCTGGGCGACTCGCTCGTGTTGACCCCGCAGGCGGGGCGCACGCGCGTGCACCGTCGCGGTGAGCGTCTGCTGGTGCCGGTAAGCGACCCCCGACCCGCGCTCGAGCGTTTCTACAGACGCGCGGCCCGCGCTGAGATCGGCTCGCGCCTGGACCGCGCCACCGCGCTCGCCGGCAGCGCCTATCACGGGCTGGCCATCCGTTCCCAGCGCACTCGCTGGGCGTCGTGCTCGGCGAGCGGGCACATGAGCTTCAACTGGCGGCTGCTGCTCGCTCCCGAGCGGGTGCTCGAATACGTCGTCTGGCACGAGGTCTGCCATCTGGAGATCCTCGACCACTCGCCCGGCTTCTGGGGGCTTCTGGAGCGGCGCTGGCCCGGCTATCGCGACGATCGCGACTGGCTGCGGCGCAATGGGGCGACGCTCGTGCTTCAGCCTCTCTGATCGATCGGGACGTAGTCGAGGTCGCGCGCGCCCGTGTAGATCTGGCGGGGGCGGGCGATCTTCTGCTCGGGGTCCTGCACCATCTCGAGCCACTGGGCGATCCAGCCGCTCGTGCGTCCGATCGCGAACATGACGGGGAACATCGCCACCGGCAGGCCGAGCGCCTCGTAGATGAGACCCGAGTAGAAGTCGACGTTCGGATAGAGCTTGCGCGAGGTGAAGTAGTCGTCGTCGAGCGCTCGCTTCTCGAGCTCGGTGGCGACGTCGAGCAGCGGGCTCTTGCCGCGCACCTCGAACACGTCGTCGAGGTATTTGCGGATGATCCGCGCGCGCGGATCGTAGTTCTTGTAGACGCGGTGCCCGAAGCCCATCAGCCGCTCGTCGCCGGCCTTCACGCCCTCGAGGAAGTCGGGAATGTTCTCCACAGTGGCGATCCGCTCGAGCATGCGCAGGGCGGCCTCGTTGGCGCCGCCGTGCAGCGGGCCATACAGCGCCGCGACGCCGCCGGCCACCGCCGAGTAGGGATCGACCTGGGTCGAGCCGATCGAGCGAACCGCGCTCGTCGAGGCGTTCTGTTCGTGGTCGGCGTGCAGGATGAACAGCACGTCCAGCGCACGCTCGAGGCGAGGATCGGGCTCGTATTTGAGCTCGGTCATCTTGTACATCATTCCCAGGAAGTTGCCGGCGTAGTTGAGCTCGTTGTCCGGGTAGACATAGGGCTGGCCCATGTTGTGGCGGAACGCGAACGCGGCCAGCGTCGGCATCTTGGCGAGCAGCCTGATGATCTGGATCGCCCGCACACGCTCCTCGTGGATCTTGTTGGCGTCGGGGTAGAAGGTCGACAGGGCTCCTACCGAGGCCACGAGCATGCCCATCGGGTTGGCGTCGTAGCGGAAGCCCTGCATGAAGTCCTTGACGTTCTCGTGTACGAACGTGTGAACCGTGATCTCGTCGACCCAGCCGGTCAGCTCGTGCTCGGTGGGAAGGCTGCCGTTGATCAACAGGTAGGCGACCTCGAGGTAGGTGGACTGCTCGCACAGCTGCTCGATCGGGTAGCCGCGGTGCTGGAGGATGCCGGCATCGCCGTCGATGTAGGTGATCGAGCTGCGACACGAGGCAGTGTTCGTGTAGGCGGGGTCGTAGGCCATCAGCCCGAAGTCCTCGTCATCGCTCTTGATCTGGCGGAGGTCCATCGCGCGCACGGTCCCGTCGGTGATCGGCAGCTCGTAGGTCTCACCGGTGCGGTCGTCGGTGACCGTGAGCGTGTTCTTGGCCGGCACGTCGTCAGCCTGCTCGGGCCTGCTCGCCTGTGTCTCGGTGCTCATCAGCTTCTCCCATCGACGATTGCGAATGCTCTACCCCGATTATGCGACACAGCGGCTCCGGTCTCGCCGCTCCCCTGCCGGCGGCGCGAGCGCCAGCCCCGCCGCGCCGCCGCTCGCACCGCTGCTCGGCCGCGTGCGCTCGCGGCGCGCTCAGTCCTGGGGCAGCCGCAGTCGTGAGGCAACGGCCCGCACGCGCGGCGGCGAGGCGGGAGCGCGATCGCCGTGGGGGCCGCGCCTCGGCGCGCGAGGCGGCCGCGAGCGCGGGTGGTGCGGGTGCAGCGGACGCGAGCGCGGACCGATCCCGCCGTCCTGCTCGGGCGCGGTCTCCGGCGCGCGTACTGCCCAGCGCACCAACAGGAACAGCGCGACGATCGGGATCTTCAACAAGACCATCAGCCAGATGAAGGTCCAAGTGGTCACTTCAGGTCATCGTATACCGGGCGCGGGACCGGTACAACCCCGCCCACATTCGCGTGAGGCACGCGCTGAGGCACATGCGGGCGCGGCAAGGCGGCTCGGCAAGGACCGGCCATGGCGTGTGGCGCCTCTCAGCCGCGCATCTGCAGCGGCGAGCCGCTGAACTGCGTGATCGCGTGCAGGCCCTGGACGCGCTCTGCGATCTCTGCCGCGGTGAGGCGCTCGATCCGCTCGGTGCCGAACTCCTCTACGTTGAACGACGCCAGCGCCGTGGCATGAGCCATCGCACCTCGCAGCAACTCGTCTGAGAGCTCATCGGAGGGGTGGGCGGCGATATAGCCGAGCAGCCCTCCGGCGAACGAGTCGCCCGCGCCGGTGGGGTCGATCACGGTCTCGAGCGGGTACGCGGGCAGCGCGAAGAAGCTCTCCCTCGTTATCAGCGCCGCGCCGTACTCACCCTGCTTGGCCACGATCACACTCGGGCCGCGGGCGCCGCCGGCCTCAGCGCCCCATGACAGGACCTCGCGTGCGGCGCTGAGCAGGTTCGGCTTGCCCGTCAGCTGGCGCAGCTCGGCATCGTTGAGGATCACGCAGTCCACGCTCTCGATCGCGCTGACGAGCGAGTCGCGGGCGATGTCGATCCACAGGTTCATCGAGTCGAGCGCGGCGAAACGCGCTGCGGGCAGCTGCGCGCGCACCTCGCGTTGCAGCTCCGGCTGGATGTTCGCGAGGAACAGGACCTCGCTGGAACGCGACCGCTGCGAGAGCTTGGGCTGGAAGCCCTCGAACACGCCGAGCTGGGTGTCGAGCGTCTCACGCGAGTTCAGATCCCAGCCGTACTCGCCCCGCCAGAAGAACGTCTTGCCGCCGGGGACCCGCTCGACGTCGGAGACATCCACCCCGCGGCCGCGCAGCACGTCGAGCTCGGCCTCGCCGAAGTCATCGCCGACCGGGCCGACGATGCGGACCTCCTCGAAGAACGAGGCCGCCAGCGCGAAATGAACGGCGGCCCCGCCGAGCATCCGCTCGCGCTCGCCGAAGGGTGTCTTGACGGCGTCGAAGGCGATCGACCCGACCACTGTGATGGGCATGGGCGCGCACCTTAGAGCACGCGGCGCGCCCGCGGGGCTCGGCTAAGGTGACGATCGATGCGCGCGATCCAGATGAACGAGTTCGGCGGCCCGGAGGTGCTCGAGCTGACCGAGCTCGCAGCGCCCGAGCCGGCGCCCGGGGAGATCCTGATCAGGGTCACCCGCGCCGGGCTGAACTTCGCCGACACCCACACACGCACAAACTCCTACGTGCGCAAGGCCACGCTTCCGCTCGTTCCCGGAGGCGAGGTGGCAGGCGTCCGCGAGGACACGGGCGAGCGGGTGGTCGCCCTCGTCGGCGACGGCGGCTATGCCGAATACGCCACCGCGCCGGGCGAGCTGGTCTATCCGATCCCCGACGAGCTCGACGACGGCACGGCACTCGCGCTCATCATCCAGGGGATGACCGCCTGGCATCTGTATCGCACCGCCGGGCGGGTGGGAGAGGGGGAGACCGTCGTCGTGCACGCCGCCGCCGGCGGCGTCGGCTCGCTGGCCGTCCAGCTCGGCCATCCACTGGGAGCCGGCCGCGTGGTCGCGACCGCCTCGAGCGATGAGAAGCGTGCGCTGGCGCTCGAGCTGGGCGCCGACGCGGCGATCGATCCCGACCCCGACGGGCTGACGGATCGCCTGATCGAGGCCAACCGGGGAAGGCCGGTCGACGTGGTGTTCGATATGGCCGGCGGCGAGGTTTTCTCCGCCTCCTATGACGCGCTCGCGCCGTTCGGGCGCATCGTCGTGTGCGGAATCGCCTCCCAGCAGCCCAACCAGGTCTCGACCGGCTCGCTGCTGCGCCATTCGCGCGCCGCCGTCGGCTTCTACCTGTTCCACTGCCTCGAGCGCCCGGCGATGTTCAGCGATGCCCTGGCGGAGCTGTTCGCTCGGGCGGCGCGCGGTGAGCTCAAGGCGATCGTCGGGCACACCTACCCGCTCGAGCAGGCCGCCCAGGCGCACATCGACCTGCGCGAGCGGCGCACCACCGGCAAGCTCCTGCTCGATCCCTGCGCTTGAAGGGCAGCGTAAGCTCCGCTTCCACAATGGCGACTACATTCGCTGATCTCGGGCTCTCGCAGTCCACCCTGCACGCGCTGAGCGACGTCGGCTACGAGTCGCCCAGCCCGATCCAGGAACAGGCGATCCCGCCACTGCTCGAGGGCCGGGATGTGATCGGCCAGGCCCAGACGGGCACGGGCAAGACGGCGGCCTTCGGGCTGCCGATCATGGAGTACGTCGACCCCGCCGAGCCCACGGTGCAGGCACTCGTTCTGACGCCCACGCGCGAGCTCTGCATCCAGGTCACGCAGGCGCTGCGCACCTACGGCGCGCATACAGGCATCGACGTCGTCGCGGTGTTCGGCGGTGCTCCGATCAGGACCCAGCAGGCGCAGCTGCGCGCCGGCGGGCACGTCGTCGTGGGGACTGTGGGCCGGGTGCTCGACCTGATCTCGCGCCACTCGCTGGTGCTCCACGATTGCCGCTTCCTGGTGCTCGATGAGGCGGATGAGATGCTCGATCTGGGGTTTCTCGAGGACGTCGAGAAGATCCTCTCGCTGACGCCCTCGAGCCGCCAGACGGCGCTCTTCTCGGCGACCATGCCTCCGCCGATCCGCACGCTCGCCGACCGCTACATGTACGACCCGATGATCATCCAGGTCGAGGCCGAGACGCTCACGATCGACACGGTCGAGCAGTTCCAGCTGCCGGTGGACGCGAAGGGCAAGCCGGACAAGCTCGTCGAGGTTCTCAACGCCGAGAAACCCGCGCAGGCGATCGTGTTCGTGCGCACCAAGATCCGCTGCGACCAGCTCTACCGGACGCTGCGCGACCGCGGCATGAACGTCAGAGCGCTCCACGGCGACATGTCCCAGGGATCGCGCGACGGCGTGATGCTGGCCTTCAAGGGTGGGCGCGTGCCGATTCTGGTGGCCACCGACGTGGCCGCGCGGGGCCTCGACATCTCGACCGTCACGCACGTGATCAACTACGACGTGCCCGTCTCCCCGGACATCTACGTGCATCGCATCGGGCGTACCGGCCGCGTCGGGCGCTCGGGCAGGGCGATCACCTTCGTGGAGGACCGCCAGAAGCGCGAGCTCGAGGCGATCGAACGCCATATCGGCACGTCGATCGCGCAGTGGCGGGCAGGCGCCGTGGCCGCGCCGACCCCGGTGCAGACGCGACCGCGCAGGCACTCCAAGCCGCGCATCTCGCGGCGCGACGACGAGGAGCCCTACGTCAAGCTCGTGCTCTCAGGAGGGCGAGCCGCGGGCTTGCGCGTGGCCGACGTCGTCGGCGCGGTCACCTCCTCGGCGGGCCTCGACGGCGAGGCCGTGCGCGACGTGATGGTGCTCGACCGCTTCTCCTTCCTGTCGGTCCCAGCCACGCAGGCCGACCGCGTCATCGACGCCCTCGACGGCCATGACGTGCGGGGACAGGCGATCAGCCTGCAGCGGGTAGGGTAGGCGCATGTCAACTGCCACCATGCAAACCACCGAGGGCCCCATCACCTTCGAGCTGTTCGACGCGGACGCGCCCAAGACGGTCGAGAACTTCCGCAAGCTCACCTCCGAGGGCTTCTATGACGGCCTCATCTTTCACCGCGTGATCAAGGACTTCATGATCCAGGGCGGCTGCCCGGAGGGCACGGGCACCGGCGGACCGGGATACACCTTCGAGGACGAGATCAACCCCCACAAGATCGTTCGCGGCGCGCTCGCGATGGCCAACGCCGGGCCCAACACGAACGGCTCGCAGTTCTTCATCGTCACGGCCGATGCCTGCGCGTGGCTTGACGGCAAGCACACGGTGTTCGGTCAGGTGAGCGAGGGGATGGATGTGGTCGACAAGCTCGAGGGCGTGGCGACCGACGCCTCCGACCGCCCGGCGGAGCCGATCGGGATCGCCGCGATCGAGTTATCGCAGGATTAGTCGCCGATATTCCACCGGCAGGGATCGCAGGTCGGAGTAGTCTGTCTCCTACGAGCGAACGAGAAGGGGAGATAGAGATGGCGACGGTCGAGCAGCACACTCCAGAGACCCGCAACGGCGTCGCGCACGCCGAGCGGGACATCCCCGTCGAGAATCCCGCCACGGGCGAGATCCTCGCGAGCGTCCCCGACCTCGGCGCCGAGGCCGTCGCGGAGATGGCCGAGCGCGGCCGCGCCGCGCAGCCCGCCTGGGAGGCATTCGGCTTCGAGGGCCGCGGCAGGATCCTGCTGCGCGCGCAGAAGTGGCTGATGGACAACTCAAAGCAGGTCATCGCGACGATCATGTCCGAGACCGGCAAGACCTTCGAGGACGCCTCGCTCGCGGAGATCTCCTATGCCGGCAACGCCTTCGGCTTCTGGGCCAAGCACGCGCCCGAGTACCTCGCCGACGAACGCGTCAAGTCCGGGCAGCTGCTGGTCAAGGGCAAGAAGCTGATCCTGCGCTACCGGCCGCTCGGCCTGATCGGCGTCATCGGTCCCTGGAACTACCCGTTGACGAACTCGTTCGGCGACTGCATCCCCGCGCTTGCGGCGGGCAACAGCGTGATCCTCAAGCCCTCGGAGATCACCCCGCTGACCTCGATGCTGATGGCCGAAGGGCTGCGCGAGTGCGGCCTGCCGGAGGATGTCCTTCAGATCGCCACGGGACGTGGCGAGACCGGCGCGGCGCTCGTCGAGCACGTGGACATGATCATGTTCACGGGCTCGACGCGAACCGGGCGCAAGGTCGCAGAAGCCGCCGGTCGGCGGCTGATTCCCGCGTCGCTCGAGCTCGGCGGCAAGGACCCGATGATCGTGCTGTCCGATGCCGATCTCGAGCGGGCCGCCAACTTCGCCACCTACTACTCGATGCAGAACGCCGGTCAGACGTGCATCTCGATCGAGCGCGTCTATGTCGAGGAGCCCGTGTATGACGAGTTCGTCGCCAAAGTCTCCGAGAAGGTACGCGTGTTGCGGGTCGGTCCTCCGCAGGGGCCGGGCTCGGTCGAGGTGGGCGCGATCACCTTCCCGCCCCAACTGCAGACGATCGAAGATCACGTCTCCGACGCGGTCGACAAGGGCGCGCACGTGCTCGCCGGCGGCCATGCCGCACCATCCGCCGGTGGCCGCTTCTACGAGCCGACCGTGCTGGTCGACGTCGACCACACGATGAAGATCATGACCGAGGAGACGTTCGGTCCGACGCTGCCGATCATGAAGGTCGCCGACGCCGATGAGGCCGTGCGGCTTGCCAACGATTCGCCCTACGGCCTCGGATCCTCCGTCTTCACGCGCGACACCGAGCGCGGCGAGCAGATCGCCCGGCGTCTGCAGACGGGCGCCGCGAACGTCAACGACGCGATGATCAACTACACGGCGCTCGAGCTGCCGATGGGCGGAGCCAAGGCCTCAGGTCTCGGCTCCCGTCACGGCCCGGGCGGGATCCGCAAGTACGCCTCCCAGCAGGCGATCGTCGTCACGCCGCGGCTCGCGCTCAAGCGCGAGGTCCACATGTACCCCTACAAGCGTCGCACCTCGCGGCTGTTGGCAGGCCTGTTCAAGTTCATGTACGGCCGCGGCAAGCGCGACTGACGAAGTCCTAGCCTACGGTCTCCTCCGCCCCCAGCGGGACACCGAGAAGTCTTTCAAGCTGGGGGATGGTCGTCTCGGCGCTCGTGTGGTGGATCGGTGGCCATACCCAGCTTCTCGGCTGGAGCGAGATTGAAGGCGAGGTCGTCGACGTAGACGCACAGCTCCGCAGGAGCGCCGGCACGCTCGGCGCCGAGCTCATACATGCGGCTCGACGGCTTGCGTATGCCCTCCTCGCCGGAGATCACGAGGCCGTCGAAGAGCTCGGAGAACATGTCATGGGGGTAGCGGTGAACACCCCAGGAGTTCGACACGAGCGCCGTGCGGATGCCCGCCAGGCGCGCGTTGCGAACGGCGTCGACCATCGCCTCATCCGGCTGCACGCCTGCGAACAGCCCGTCGATCAGGCCGTCAGGCTCGACGTCGAGCAGCGCGGCGAACTTCCGCTCGAAGTCGTCCTCGGACAGCTCGCCCTTCTCGAGCGCGACCAGCAGATCGCGTGCCTCGGGATCCGAGCGGAAGCGTCCGAGGAGCGTCTTGGGCTCGATCTGGGCCGCGAGGCAGTAGGCGTGGAAGGAGGCGAACAGGTTGGTTGTGAGCACTCCGCCCCAGTCGATCAGAAGCGCGCGTGCGCGCCTGCTCATCAGTCGCCACGGGATACCTCCTCGGCCTGGCGCGCGAGCTCGAGCACGCCATCGGCGAACTGCTTCAGGTAGGGGTCATCGGTGCTGCCGGATATGGCCCGCTTGTAGTTGCCCTCCATGAACACGATCGACTTCCACAGCGCGAGCGTGGTGTACCAGCGCAGGTCCTGCATCGAGCGGCCGGTGCGCTGCTCGTAGGCTGCGATCAGCCCCTCGCGCGTGGGGAAGCCCGGTTGACGGGTGATCCCGCCGAGGTGCTCGCGCATCCCGCCCGCGGGGTCGTCGCTGTCGGTCCACATCATGCACAGGTAGCCGAGATCGGCGAGCGGGTCGCCGATCGTGGCCATCTCCCAGTCGAGTACAGCCAGCAGGTGGGCCGGCGCCTCGGCGGCGAAGATCGTGTTGCCGAGGCGATAGTCGCCGTGCACGATGGTGGCGGGGCCGGAGCTGGGCAGGTGCTCGGCCAGCCACAGCCCGACACGCTCGACCTCGGGGATCTCGCGCGTCTTGTTGATCTCCCATAGCCCCGTGAAGCGCCGGAGCTGGCGCTCCAAGTAGCCGGTGGGCTTGCCGAAGTCCTCGAGGCCCGCGGCTCGCCAGTCGACGGCATGGATCTCGACAAGGGCGTCGATCAGCTCCTCGGCGATCCGGCCGCGCTCCTCGGGAGTGTCCAGCGCAGGGGGGATGCTCGCGACGATCACCTCGCCCTGGATGCGGTCCATCACGTAGAAGGGGCAGCCGATCGTGGCGGGGTCATCGCACACGGCGAGCACCTCGGGCACGCGTGCGGGCGTGTCCGCCAGCGCTCGCAGCAGGCGCGCCTCGCGAAGCACGTCGTGCGCGCTCGGAGGCAGCGGCGGGCGCGGCGGGCGGCGCAGGACCATCTCTGAATCTCCGCGCGCGATCAGGTAGGTGACGTTGGAGTGCCCCTCCCCGATCGGGCTCGCCTCGATTTCTCCCGCGCCGAGGTCATGTTCGTCCAGGAACCTGCGCAGCGGCTCGAGCACGAGCAGCGGCGGCCGCCCGTTGTCAGCGGCGTCCGCGTGGGTGAGGACGATGTCGTCTGGGGCGATGGTCATGCTCATGCCCACAACGCTATCCCACGCCTGTGAGCTTTGCGGGTTTGGGATCGCCGGGGCGATGTGCCGGTATCTGCGGACGGGCGTGCTGCCCTGGCCGGCGAAACCTAAAGAGGCCCGACACAACCGCAACCTTCCGAGCGCCCACGTGTCTCAAGCGACCATGCCCCGCACACGCAAGCTGCTCTGCGCCGTGGCGGCCTCGATGCTCCTCGCCGGCACGGCGGGCGCAGGGCAGGCGGCGGCCTCTCACGGCCAGGTCACCTACTTCGAGGCCTCAGATCTCCTGCTCAGCCCGGCCACGCGCCCGCATGCTCTCGCGCAGCTGGAACACCTGGGCGTGAAGGCCCTGCGCGTCGAGCTGCACTGGTCTGACGTCGCGCCCAGCCCCACCAGCGCGAACCGTCCCCACTTCGAAGCGACCAACCCCGCGAGCTACAACTGGGGACAGTACGACGCGCTGCTGGCCGAAGCCCAGCGCCTGCATTGGCAGGTGCTCCTGACCGTCACCTCGCCCGCGCCGCGGTGGGCCACGTCCAACCGCAAAGCTCCCTACATCACGCGCCCGGACCCGCTCGACTTCCAGGAATTCATGACGGCGGTGGCGCGTCACTATGGCTCGGAGGTCTCGCTCTACTCGATCTGGAACGAGCCCAACCACCCGTCGTTCCTGTTGCCGCAGTTCAACTCCAACGGCACCCCCGCCTCGCCGCGCATCTACCGGGGCCTGTACCAGGCCGGCTACGCGGGGCTCCAGGCCGCGGGCATCCCCCACCCCAAGGTGCTGTTCGGTGAAACCGCGCCCACCGGTTCCGACCGCGTCAACGCGCGCCGAGAAGGGCTGTTCCACGACGTGGCGCCGCTTGCGTTTCTGCGCGAAGCCCTGTGCCTGAACACCAAGTACAGGAAATCCGGCTCCTGCGGCGAGCTGCAGATGACCGGCTACGCCCACCACGCCTACACGCAGGCGACGAACCCCTACTACGCACCGCCCGAACCCGACGACGTGATGATCGGCGTGCTCTCGCGCCTGTCGCGCGCACTCGATCTCGCCGCCCGAGCGCACGCGATCCCGGCGCATCTGCCGATCTACCTGACCGAGTTCGGGGTGCAGAGCAAGCCCAACAAGTATCTCGGCGTGCCCGTGTCTCAGCAGGCCGAATACGACGCGATCGCCGAGCACATCGCCTGGGAGAACGGGCGCGTGGCGGCCTTCTCCCAGTATCTGCTCAAAGACGACCCGCTCGGCGGGGCGCCGGGGTCGAGCGCGAGCGGCGGCGTCGTCGGCTTCCAGACGGGGCTTGAGTACGTGAACGGCTCCCCCAAGCCGCTGTACTTCGGCTTTCCGGTGCCGCTGGTCGTCTCAAAGCAGGGGCACCGCTTCTCCCTGTGGGGGCTCGTGCGGCCGGCGACGGCGCCGACCAAGGTGACCGTGCTCGTGCAGCTCAAGAGCTCCAAGCACTACCGCACGCTGAAGACGCTTTCCACCAACAGCCAGGGCTACTGGGGCTTCAGCTCCTCAACCCAGGGCGTTCACTGGCGCGTGCGCTGGAAGAGCCCCGCCGGCGTCATCTACGAAGGTCCGCCGATCGGCGCCTCCCAGTAGAGCTCCGGCCTGCTCGGCCCTCCTACAGTGAGGAGCGATGCCCGAGCTGCCCGAGGTCGAGATAACGGCGCGCCTGCTCGACGGCGCCCTGCGCGGGGCGCAGGTCGAGTCCGCGCTGGCGCCCGGCATCAACGCGCTGAAGACGTTCGACCCGCCCCTGTCGGCGCTCGAGGGCGAGCGGATCCTCGCGGTTCGCCGTCGCGGCAAGAACCTGATCGTCGAGTTCTCCGGAGAGCTCGTGCTGCTCATCCATCTGATGTCAGCCGGGCGCCTGCAGCTCTACGACAAGCGCGCCGGCCCACGCGACCGGACCTCACGTCTGCTCGTCCGCGTGCGCACCGAAGAGGGCGAGCGCGAGCTGCGCCTGCGCGAGTTCGGCTCAAAGCAGGCGGCGTGGGTGAAGCTGCTGCGCGCGGGCGAGCTCGAGCAGGATGAGGCGCTGTCGAAGCTCGGGCCCGAAGCCTGGCCGGATCCGCCGGCGCTCGGCGAGCTGCTCGATGCCCCACGCCCGTTGCACGCGCTTCTGCGCGACCAGCGCACGATCGCCGGCATCGGCCGCTCCTGGGTCGATGAGATTCTGTGGGAGGCCGAGCTGTCGCCCTACAAGCGCGGCGCCGACCTCGACGAGTCTGAAGCCGCGCGGCTGCGCGAGGCGGTCGTCGAGACGCTCGAGCGGGCGATCAGCACCTACGAGCGGACGGTCACGCTGCCGATCCCCGACAAGCTGCCGATGCCGCTGCGTGTCCACAGGCGCCAGGGCGAGCCCTGCCCGCGCTGCGGGACGACGCTCGAGGCGGTGCACTTCGAGGACTACGTGATCGCCTACTGTCCCGCCTGCCAGACCGAGGGACGCGTGCTCAAGGACCGCAGGCTCTCCCGCCTGTTGCGTTGAGCCAACCCTCCAGACCCAGGTCAGCGAGCGCACGCGCGCGGTCCGAAGGGCCGTACACTCGACCGATCCAGCCCTAGGAGGACGCGATGGCGGTCGGAATCCGCATCAAGCTGCCGGGCGTGAACGTTGAGGAATTCGAGCGCGTCGATGCGGCGATCGACGTCCGTGGCAATCACCCCGAGGGTCTCATCTTTTCGGCGTCAGGTCCCGTCGAGGGCGGTTGGCGCGTGATCGATGTGTGGGAGTCGCGTGCCCACTTCGACGCCTTCGCTGCAGAGCGGATTGGCCCCGCTGCCGCCGCAGCCGGCGCTTCAGTCCAGCCTGACATCGCCGAGTTCCCGGTGCACGAGTACGTCTCGCGCGCCGGCGACTCCGCGAAGGAGTAGAGGCCGGGCCCAGCGGCCGGTCCGAGCATGTGGAGCGTCTAGAACATCACTCATGTGAGCGTGGTCTAGCAAGGAGGACCCATTGATAGGCGAACAGCTCGACGGCACGCCCCGCGGTGACGGTCACAGCGAGCCGCTGCTTACGCGACATTTCGCCGGTCCAGTCAATACGCAAGACGTCATACCCGGTAGCTTCGAGCATCTCCGCAAGATCTCGGCGGGTGAAGTAGCGGATGTGCGTGACATCTCGGAGACCGGACGGCTCGTAGCCAAACGTTCCCCTCAGAAGCAGCGGCTGCCAGAAGCCAATGTTGCGGGAGTTCGGCAACGAGATGTGCACTCGTCCGTCAGCTTTGAGCAGCGCCCGAATCCGACGTAGGATCGACCACGGATCATAGGTGTGCTCAAGCACGTCGTAGCAGAGCACCGTGTCGAAGGTGCCCGGCGCCCACGGCAGATCGTCTTCGGCAGATCCGGTAACGACTTCGTCGTACCGCTCTCGGGCTGCCTCCGCGTAAGCAGAGTCGATCTCGAGACCAACGAGTTGGCTGGCGCCTCTTTCTTTCATGGCCAATGCCCCTGCTGCCCGCGCGCAGCCGATGTCGAGCACATTTCCGAAGGGGCGATCCATGAGGTCGAAGAGCTTTACTCGCGCATACTCGCCGTACTCGTCTTTTCGCAGATTCGAGAGCTCCAAGCCCGACGGCTTGCCTGCCTTTGGGTCCATACGCGGCACTATAGTTAGCCCGGTTACAGACTCCACGACGCTATGAGTATCCCGCCCAGAGCTCGGCCAGAGGCTAGGATCCGCCCATGATCGAGCAAGGCGATGAGGCCCCCGACTTCGAGCTGCCCGACCAGGACGGGCGGGCGGTGAAGCTCTCAGACTTCCGCGGCCAGCCGGTGGTCGTCTACTTCTACCCGAAGGCGGACACGCCCGGCTGTACCGTGCAGGCATGCGGCGTGCGCGACCATCGCGCCGACTATCAGAAGGTCGGCTCGGTGGTGCTGGGGATCTCGCCCGATCCAGTGGCGGCGGTGAAGAAGTTCCACGACAAGTACGACCTCGACTTCCCGTTGCTCGCCGACGAGGACCACGCCGTGGCTGAGTCATATGGCGTGTGGGGGGAGAAGTCGATGTACGGCAAAACGTATTTCGGCAACGAGCGCACGACCTTCATCGTCGGTCCCGACGGGAAGGTCGCCCACGTGCTGCGCAAGGTCAAGCCCGCCGAGCACGACGAACTCGTGCTCGAGGCTCTTGCGCAGGCCGGCCCGCAGACCGTGTAGGCGATCAGCTCATCCTCCGCGCAGGCAGACATCGGCGATAGCCGAGTCCATGCTCGAAGTTGTTCATAACTTGTCAAACGTACGCGCCGCGCCGTATACTCGCGCGCACTCAGGGGGGTCCAATCTCGCTGCGGGGAGGGTCAGGTGGCCCAGAGGGGACTTCCGTCGATCCCGCGTCGATGTCCTCAACCTGTCTGCCCTAAACGAAAGGATCAACCGGATGTCATACCGCTCGAGCCACCTCGTTCCGCAGCATGCCATCGCCGTCCTGGCTATCAGCTGTCTAAGCGCTCTGCTAGCCGTTGCAGGCGGCCTCTACGCCGCCGGCTCCGCGCAGGCCTCGACGCTTCCCACCGTCTCGATCGCGGTCACGAAGTCCTCGGCGACCGTGAGCGGGGCGCTCGAATCCGGTGGGGTCAACGTGGTCTCGACCACCACCGGGGTCAAGGAAGGGAACGTCATCGTGTTCCTCCTGAAACCAGAGGTGAGCGTCGCGGAAGCCGAAGCCTTCATCAATGAAAAAAAGATCAAAAACGATCCCAACAACACGGCAAAACTCGGATCGATCGTGTTCGACGCTGAAGCATCCGCCGGCAAGAAATCCGAAGCTCAGACCAACTTCCAGCCTGGCCACTACCTCGTGCTCATAGGCGAAGGCGAAGGCGAAGCGAAGCTGCGCACGAACTTCACCGTCACGGCTTCCAAAACGCCGGCGGTCCTGCCGACTCCCCAGGCCACGATCCGTTCGATCGAGTTCGGCTTTCGCGGGCCCAGCACCCTCCATGACGGGGAGCTCGTGCGCTACGAAAACGAAGGCTTCCTCGTGCACATGGATTTCCTGGCTCCCGTGAAGAGTCACAAGGCCGCCAAGCAGGCCGTAAAGGATCTGCTGTCCGGGAAGGAAAAGGGGATCGAAAAGCTCTTCATCGGACAGCCCTTCGGCGCCGGACCTCTGTCGCACGAATCGTTCCAGCAGGAAACGATCACGGCCAAGCCCGGCTGGTATGTGGAGGTGTGCTTCATGGAAACCCAGGACAAACGTCCTCACACGCGCCTGGGCATGGAGCGAATCGTCAGAATCGTCAAATAGCAAGGGCCTCGGCCGCCGTTCGTCCTGCGACCGCGGGGCGGGCGGCGGGCCCGAGGTTCGGAGCGGCCTACGGCTCGATAGGCTGCTCGACGTTCGTCGGCCGTGTCATCCCACCGACCAGCATTCCGGATCCGAGGTGCGCGCCGAGCACCGGCCCCACCTCGGTGCAGAACAGCGGCGCGCCGGCGAAGATCGCGGTGCCCTCGGTGACGAGCCGTCGGGCGTCCTCGGGGGCCTGGGCGTGCTGCACGATCCAGTCGCTCGCACCGCGCTCGTGGAGCTCGCGCAGGTACTCGACCATCCGCTCGAAGGCGCGCCGCTTTGTGCGCACGCGCCCGACGGGCGCGATCTCCGTACCGAAGGTGAGGATCGGCTTGATTTTCAGCGCCGTTCCGACCATCGCCTGTGCGGCCCCGATGCGCCCGCCGCGGCGCAGGTACTCGAGCGTGTCGAGGCAGAACCAGATGTCAAGGCTCTTGCGGGCCTCGCGCACGGCGTCGATGATCGCGTCGAGCGGGCCACCGTCCTCGGCGGTGGCGGCGGCGACGATCACAAGACAGCCGAGACCGCCGGCTCCGGTCTGTGAGTCGAACACCTCTACGCGCCCGGGATGCCCGCGCTCCTCCAGCAGCCGCGCCGCTTCGCGCGCGCTCTCGCACGTTCCTGACAGGCCACCGGCGATGTGCACCGAGAAGACATCGCGACCGGCGCTCACGAGCGGCTCATAGCAGGCCAGAAAGTCGCCCACCGACGGCTGCGAGGTCGTCGGCAGCTGCAGGGATTCGCGCAGCTTCGCGTAGAAGGCATCGAGGTCTGAGTAGTCGCTCTCGCGACGCAGATCGCCCTCCCAGCCCACGTACAGGCTGACCTCGCGGATGCTCCAGCGCTCGAGCAGCTCGCCCGGCAGGTAGGGGGTGCTGTCGGTCACGACGGCGACACCCGCCGGCGGCTTGTCTGTATGGACGCTTTCAGACACGCTCACGCTGGGGCGAAGCCTACGTGCGCAGGCAGATCGACTCAGTCGCCGAGCGGGGGTTTCGCGGCGATCGTCTCGCGCAGCGTCTCAAGGGCGTTGTGCCTGGGGCGCCAGCCGAGCTCGCGCCGCGCCTTGGCCGTGCTCATGATCACGGGCTCGCGGAAGGCAGCGATCCACTGAGCCTGCGCCGGCAAGAAGCCCAGGTGTGCCACCACCTCGGCAACGGCGTCGACGGCCACGCCGGGCACCGGGATCGAATGCCAGCCGAGCTCCTCGGCGAGCTGGGAGACGCTCAGCTGGCCGGGCCCCGCGAGGTTGTAGATGCCGGGCTTGCCGCGGCCGAGCGCGGCCGCACGCATCGCGCTGGCCACATCATCGTGGTGCACGAGCTGGAAGGGCACGCCCGGATCGGGCAGCACGGGCTTCAGCACCGGCACGCCCTCGAGCAGGCGCTGAAGCGGGCCCGGCAGCCGCTCGGAGAGCTGGGTATAGGGCAGGCTGTCGATCAGCAGGGGCGCGTCGCGCCCGCCGACGATGCAGGGACGGAACACGTAGGCGGCTGTATCCGAGCCCTGCAGGGTGTCCGCCAGCAGCAGCTCGACCTCGGCCTTCTGCGCTGAGTAGTAGTGGCTGTCGGTGCCGCGCGCGGGCGTCTCCTCGGTGAGCGGCCGGGGGTTGTCGCGATGGAAGCCGTAGGCGGCAACCGATGAGGCGTAGACGAGTCGCGCGCGGCCGCTTGCGACCGTCGCAGCGAACACGTTGCGCGAGCCGGTCAGGTTCACCGAGCGGGTCTCCCTCTGCCCGCCCATGATGATGAAGGCGAGGTGGATGACCACGTCGGCGTCGGCCACCAGCTCTGCGACCGCCCCTGGATCGAGCACGTCGCCGCGGCGGTAGGAGACCTTCTGCAGGCCGCGCTCGGCGGGGTCGAACGGGCGGCGCGCCATGCCGAGGATCCGCCCGACCTCGGGCGCCCGCTCGAGCGCCGCGAGTACCGCCTGGCCGATCTCGCCGGTGGGCCCGGTCACGGCGACCGTGAGATCAGCCGATCGGGCGACCTTCGCTGGCATGCGCCAGTTCTATCGCATCGCCTGGCCTGCGCGGCGTCGCGCTCGTCGTCTTGCGTCGCCGGCCACCGTACGCTTGACGTCGTGCACATGTTGCTCGCATCGGCTTCGCTCGGGCAGAGCCTCAGCGCGTTCTTCAACGCCGTCGGGCAGTTCTTCTCGGACCTGGAGGCGGTGCACTGGTGGTTGCTGCTGTTGGGATTGGCCTTCTTCGGTCTCAACCTGACGCTGCGCTCGCGCGCCTTCTACCACAGCCTGCGTGCCGCCTATCCCGCGGCCGCGATCAAATGGCGGCGGATATGGGGCGCCTATTTCGCCGCCGTCGGGTTCAACAACATCGTCCCGGCGCGCGGCGGCGATGTCATCAAGCTGTTCCTCGCGCGCTCCTCGGTCCCGGGCTCGAGCTATGCGACCGTCGGGGCGGCTTTCTTCGTCGAGTCGATCTTCGACGCGACCGTGGGCGTGTGCGTGTTGATCTTCGCGTTCACCCAGGGCGTCTTTCCGAAGCCTCCGGACTTCTCGAAGCTGAACTCGTTCGACATCTCCTATCTAGCCGAGCACTTTCGCCTCACGCTGTTCTTGATCACCGCGCTGGCGGTGCTCGGCCTGGTTGCCTTCGCGGTCCTGTCGGTGCGCGTGAAGGCCTTCTGGGCGCGCGTGCGCCAGGGCGTGACGATCCTGAGCGATCGGCCGCGCTACCTGCGCGAGGTCGCCGCCTGGCAGGCGGCGGCGTGGCTGTGCCGTTTCGCCGCCTTCTGGTTCCTGCTCGACGCCTTCCGTGTCGGCGGCTCGGTCGAGAACGTGCTGCTCGTGTTCGGCGTCAACCAGGTGGCGGGCGCAGTCCCCTTCACGCCCGGCGGGGCGGGCGTTCAACAGGCGCTGCTCGTGAAGGTCTTCGCCGGCAGCGCCCCAACGGCGGTTGTCGCCGCCTACTCGGTCGGGCAGCAGATCGCGATCGCGGCGTTCACGGCGCTGGTGGGTCTCGGCGCGATCATCTTCATCTTCCGCTTCCGCTCATTCAAAGAAGTGCTGTACGCCGGGCGTGCTTCGCGGGAGACCGAGCGCGAGGCCGAGCGTGCCGGCATCATGCGCGTCGAAGGGGACTCCCCCGATGAGCCACCGCGCGACGACGACCGTCCACCTCCCGCAGCGCCCCGTCCGCGCGGCGCGCACGGGGGAGGGCGCATCGGCTACTGAAGGCCCTCGCGCGCCTCCCGCACGAGCGCGACCGCCTCGGGAAACACGCGCGCCATCACGGTGCGGATCTGATCCGCCTGTGCCTCGGCGTTGCCCTGCAGGTTCACACGCTCGACGGCCGCGACCGTCATGTCGACCGCGAGCTTGATCGCGTTGTCCGCCCACGCCAGGCGCTGCTGGCCCTGCATCTGCTCGGCGAACTCCGCCAAGCGCCGCTGCAGCTCCTCGGGATCGCCGAACAGGTCTCCGAGTCCACCGCTTTCCATGTGCGCATCATAGACTCCCTGCTCATGCCCAGCGCGAAGGAGATCAAGGAGCAGGTCGCCAAAGAGGCCTATCGCCGCGGCCGGCTGGCCGTTCCGGCCTTTGCCGGCGGCTTTCTCTACCTGCTGGGCGGAATCGTCGCGAGCTCCACGCTGAGGGGCGCGCCCACCGTCGGCCTGCTTCAGGGTCTGACCCCTGCCTTCAACGGCGAAGTCAACCCGGCGGTGAGCCCGCGCGCCGCCGAGGTCAAATTCATCAGCCACCACTCGTTCCCCCTGATCGCGGGCAGCACGCTGTCGGCGATCGCAGTGATCGTGCTCACGCTGATCCTGCTGCTGCTCGTCGATGCGACCCGCTTCCGGCGTCCGAGCAGCTGGGCGGCGGCGCGCCCGCTGGTCCTCATTGGAGGCATCGGCCTGGCGGTGCTGACCATCGGCCACCAGGCGATCAGCTCGATCGAGACGCACAGTTTCTCGGTCGGCCACGACTTCTCAAGCCACGCGGTCGATCAGGCGCTCACGAAGGGCGCCGCGAACGAAATCACCGAGTACGTGGACCTGCTTGCCGGCCTCGCGCTGATGGCGGCGATGATCGCGGTGTCGCTGGGCGCGCTGCGCGTCGGCCTGCTCCCGCGCTGGATGGCCATCCTCGGCTGCTTCACGGGCGTGCTCATCTTCCTGCCGATCGGTGGCGCCACGCTCGAGGTGGTGCCCTCCTT
The DNA here is from genome assembly GCA_963761355.1 of uncultured Solirubrobacteraceae bacterium. Classification (GTDB taxonomy): domain Bacteria; phylum Actinomycetota; class Thermoleophilia; order Solirubrobacterales; family Solirubrobacteraceae; genus Palsa-744. The sequence continues at coordinate 515,940 of CAVXHC010000003.1, read as the reverse complement.
CTGGATGGTGATGATGGGGATCCTGTATGTGGGCAAGTGGCCGAACGGCGAGCCGCCCGCGTGGGAGGCCGGTGAGGCTCGTCCCTGGCCCTCGCAGGCGGAACGTCGCGCCGAGTACGCGCAGGAGCGGGCCGCCAAGCAGGCGGCCAAGAAGGGACAGCCGGCGCTGTCGGCTGCCGGGGCGGACGTCGTGCCGGCGCCGGTTCAGCCGGCCTCCAACGGGCGCTCGCGGAAACGGCGGCGAAAGCGAAGCGCGCGCGGCTGAGGAGAGATCCAGAAAGAGGGTTGTCACGATCGGATCGGGGTAATAGTCTAGGCAGAGAAAGTGTGAGTTGCAACAAGCTCTGGCTACCGTCTCATCGATCTTCGTCAGGACGACGGGCAAAGGAGGACTCTCATGGAGGCAGCATCAAGCGCAAGACAGGATCCCAGTCAGTCGCTGAATGAGCCCGCACAGGGCGCTGGGTGGAAACCGGCCGATCCGGGCCCTCTGGGCCTGGGGGCCTTCGCCATGACGACGTTCGTCCTGTCGATGTTCAACTCGAACCTCGTCGATGCCAAGGGCCTTCCGGTCGTTCTCGGACTCGCCCTCGCGTACGGTGGCATCGTGCAGCTGCTCGCCGGCATGTGGGAGTTCCGCACCGGCAACACCTTCGGCGCGGTCGCCTTCTGCTCGTTCGGGGCCTTCTGGATCTCGTTCTGGGCTCTGAACGTGTTTTACGCAAAGGAGATCGGTGGCAACGCCGGCCATGCCATTGGCGTATACCTGTGGGCATGGGCGATCTTCACCGCATACATGACCGTCGCTGCCCTGCGCGTGAGTGGTGCCGTGCTGCTCGTGTTCGTGCTGCTGACGATCACCTTCGTGCTGCTTGCGATCGGAGCCGTTGGCGCCCACGAAGACGTAACTCACTGGGGCGGCTACCTCGGCTTGGCGACGGCGGCGGCAGCCTGGTATGCGTCGTTCGCGGCGGTGACCAACTCGACCTTCGGGCGAGTCGTGCTGCCGGTGTTCCCCCTGAGTGGAAGGTAGGGCCCTGTGATGGCGTTGGGATCTGAGCAGAGCGATGGGAAAGCCCTGGACGAGGAGCTGGCGGGACTGCTGGAGGTCGAGACGTTCGAGCCTCCGGCGGAGTTTCGCGAACACGCCCTGCTGAACGACCCCGGTGTGTACGAGCAGGCGGCCCGCGACCCGCAGGCATGGTGGGTCGCGCAGGCCGAGCAGCTGGAGTGGTTCAAGCCGTGGGAGCGGGTCCTCGACGATGAGGACCCGCCCTTCTACAAGTGGTTCACCGGTGGCAAGCTGAACGTGTCGCACAACTGCCTGGACCGCCATGTGATTGCGGGCCGAGGCGAGCGCGTGGCCTTCCACTGGCGCGGCGAGGGCGGAGAGGAGCGCGACATCACCTACGCCGAGCTGCTCGCCGAGGTCAAGCGCTTCGCCAACGCGCTGAAGGATCTCGGCGTTGAAAGCGGCGACGTCGTCGGCATCTATCTGCCGATGATCCCCGAGGTGGTGGTCGCGATGCTGGCATGCGCGCGCATCGGGGCCCCTCACAACGTCGTCTTCGGGGGCTTCTCGCCGGAGGCGGTGCGCGAGCGCATGGAATTCTCCGAGGCCAGGCTGCTGATCACCGTCGACGCGGCCGCGCGCAAGGGCAAGACGGCACCGGTCAAGGATCGGGTCGACGAGGTGATGGGCGATCTGGCCACGCTCGAGAAGATCGTGGTCGTCAGGAGCAAGCACGTCCCGTGCCAGATGCAGCAGGGGCGCGACGTGTTCTACGACGAGATCATTCAGGCCGCGGACGCCGAGTGCCCGGCCGAGCCGTTGGACGCCGAGCACCCGCTGTACATCCTCTACACCTCGGGCTCGACCGCCAAGCCCAAGGGCATCCTGCACACGACCGGCGGCTATCTGACCGGCGTCTCGGCGACCCATCGCTACGTGTTCGACCTGAAGCCGGACACGGACGTGTACTGGTGCGCGGCCGACGTCGGCTGGGTCACCGGGCACTCCTACATCGTCTACGGGCCGCTCTGCAACGGCGCCACCTCGGTGATGTGGGAGGGCGCTCCCGACTATCCCCACAAGGGGATCTGGTGGGAGATCGTCGAGCGCTACGGCGTCACCACCCTGTACTGCGCGCCGACGGCGATCCGCGCGTGCATCAAGTGGGGCGCGGAGTGGCCGAACAAACACAACCTCAAGAGCCTGCGGCTGCTCGGCTCGGTGGGCGAGCCGATCAACCCGAAGGCGTGGCTGTGGTACTACAAGGTGATCGGATCAGAACGCTGTCCGATCGTCGACACCTGGTGGCAGACCGAGACCGGCGCGATCATGATCACCCCTCTGCCGGGGATCACCGCCACGAAGCCCGGCTCGGCCACACACCCGTTTCCGGGCGTGTTCGCCGAGGTGCGCGACGAGTCGACCGGCAAGCCCATCTCCGAGGGCCAGGGACTTCTGGTGCTGACGCAGCCGTGGCCGTCGATGCTGCGCACGCTCTACAAGGAGGAGGAGCGCTTCATCGAGACCTACTTCAAGCGCTTCGGCAGGGAGACCTACCTGGTTGGCGACGCCGCGCGGCGCGACGCCGACGGCTACCTGTGGGTGATCGGGCGTATCGACGACGTGGTCAACGTGTCCGGGCACCGGCTGTCCACCGCCGAGGTGGAGTCGGCGATCGTGGCGCACCCGGACGTGGCCGAGGCCGCCGTGATCGGCCAGCACGACGAGGACACCGGGCAGGCGATAGTCGCCTTCGTGACGCTGCAGGGCGATCTGGCAGGCGACGAGGAGACCGTCGAGGGCATCCGCGGGACGGTGGCCGAGCGCATCGGCAAGTTCGCCCGTCCCAAGCGGATCATCTGGTCGGACGACCTCCCCAAGACGCGCTCGGGCAAGATCATGCGGCGGCTGCTGCGCGACATCGCCGAGGGCCGGGCGCTGGGCGACGTGACCACGCTTCGCGATCCGGCGGTCACGGCGCAGCTGGAGGAGCGGGTGAAGGAACTGCAGGCCGCCGAGGATTAGCGGGCAGGCCGCTGGCGCGCGCGGTGAGAGTTCTCGATGGGGCGGCCTGGCGGCCGCCGGGCGGCGTGCGCTTGGTCATGCCCGACTCTCACCGAATCTTTAGGCGGGTTTGGCAGGCTGTCGAGCGAGAAGGTCGAATCCCCTCGCGTGTGCGGCTGACCGAAGAAAGGGACGTGCTTGTCCGCTGAATCCCTCGCCCTGCCGGATTCTGATCCAACGGCATCAGCGGCGATCGAGACGCATGGTCTGACCAAGCGCTTTGCCGAGCGCGCGGCGATCGACGGGGTTGATCTGCTGGTCCCGCGCGGCTGCGCCTTCGGCTTTCTGGGTCCGAACGGGGCCGGCAAGACGACGATGATCCGCACGCTGCTGGGCCTCACGCGCGCAAGCGCCGGAAGCATGAAGCTGCTCGGACATCCGGTTCCCGCCGAACGCGGGATCGCCCTGCGGCGTGTCGGGGCGATCGTCGAGGAGCCGCGCTTTCAGACCTATCTGTCCGGGCGCGAGAACCTGCGCGTCGTCGCGGCCGTACGCGGCCACGCGGCGGAGGATCGGGTCGACTCCTCGCTGGCGCGGGTGGGCCTGTCCGAGCGGGCCGATGAGAAGGTGAAGAAGTACTCGATGGGCATGCGCCAGCGCCTCGGGGTGGCCCGCTGCCTGCTCGCCGACCCGCTGCTGTTGATCCTCGACGAGCCGACCAATGGCCTGGACCCCGGCGGGATACAGGAGTTCCGGGAGATGATCCGCGCGATGGTCGAGCAGGAGGGTCGCACGGTCTTCCTCTCCTCACATCTGCTCGACGAGGTGGAAAAGGTCTGCGACGCGGCGGCGATCGTGGACCGTGGCAAGATCATCACCCAGGGTCCGATCGCCGAGATCTCAAGCGGCGGCGAGGGTGCTCGCAACGAGCTGCTGATCGGCGTCGACGATGTCGAGCTCGCGCTGCGCACGCTCGAGGGCAGCGAGCTGGTGGGTGAGGCGCACCGCTCCGAGGACGGCGTGCGCGTGGTGCTGGCCGGCGATCTTCAGAGCGCGGCGCTGGTGAACGCGAGCCTCGTGAGAGCCGGCGTGGGGGTCGCGCGCCTTGAGCCCGTGCGCCACAGTCTCGAGCGGCGCTTTCTGGAGATCACCGCGCGCCTGGACGAGGCGCCCGGGACCGCGCCGGCGGCACCGGCCGTCGTCCACGCCGCGCCGGAGGAGGCCCCGCGGTGACCGCGATCGCGCTGCGCATGGTCGAGGTGGACTTCCTCAAGCTGCGCAAGAAGCGCAGCACGGTCATCTGGGCGCTGTTCCTGGCGCTCGTGCCGCTCTTGATCTTCTTCATCGTGAACGCGATCCAGCATGCCTCCGACCCGTCCAAATACGGCCCCGCCGGCGGCATTGAAAACTTTCACACCGGCCTGCGCCTGCTCGGCGGGCTGCTGTTCGGTCCGCTGGTCGCGATCCTGATCGGCGTAGAGGCGGGCACCAACGATGCCTCGGCGGGCGTGTTCCGCGAGCTCGTGGTGACCGGCCGTTCACGTCTTGCGCTGTTCGCCTCGCGTGTTCCCGCCGCGCTTCTGCTCTGCTGGTCGATCATCCTCGCAGGCTACGCGCTGATGCTGCTGGGCACGTTCGTGTTCGCCGGGAGCGAAGCGACCCCCGACGGTGCGCTGATCCTCAACGGCCTCGCGTTTCTGCTGCTTGCCACGGGGGTTCTGTGCGTGGTCGCCGTCGGCTTCTCATCGCTCGTCATCTCCAAGCCGGGAGCGATCATCGCGCTGATCGCCTGGCAGATCGTGGCCACGCCGCTCGTGTCGAGCATCAAATCGCTCGGTAGCGGCCGCGACTTCGTCCTGTATGTGGCGCTCGCACATTTCAGCCCGATCAAGCTGGATGGCGGCAAAGGCACCGAGATCTCGCTGGCGACGGGAACCGGAGTGGCCGTGATCGTCTTGTGGCTCTTCGTGTTCCTGGCGCTCGGCGCCTGGCGAACGCGCACGATGGACGCTTAGAGCCTCGCGCCGCCCGGCGGCGTCCCCGTCCTAAACCTTTCGGTACTCGGGCACCCAGGAGCCGTCGTCCTTGCGGGCGAAGTCCTGGAACAGACCGGGCGCCTCGGCCTGCATCATCCGCGCGATCACATCGAACACCAGTCGCAGCTCCTCCTCGGCTCCTTCCGCGGTGCGCATCTCGATCACGTGGCGCAGCGTGCGCACGTTGGCGGTCCACACGATGTCGGTGCTCAGGCCCGTGGGGGCGAGCCGGCGCAGCGCCGAGGTGACCTCCTTCTTGACGTGGAAGGGCACGCCCTCCTCGTCGATGCCGAGCTCCTTGGCAGCGCTCACCTGAAACTCCTCGAGCCGCTCGACCATCGAGATCACCTGGTCGCGTACGGGCTCGAGCGCCGGGGGCACGCGAAAGCCTATGTCCGTCAGGCGCACGTAGCGGAGGCTCTCCTGGCTGAACGCCGAGCCGGCTCGATGCCTGACGAGCTCATGGGTGTTCCCCGACACAACGGGTTTCCCATTCCGACGCACGAACAGCAGTCCGTTGTCGACCTTGACGCAATAGACCTTGCCTTTGTAGTGCTCCCACGAGTCGCTCTTGGCGCCGTTGTGATTGACGAGCGGATGGGTGCGTGTCTTGACGAGAGAGACGATGTAGGAGGGGCGGGCGTTCTTGAAAGTCTGGCCACTTGGCATGACACGCTCGAGACCGGTCCTGTCATCGACGCGGATGTTGGCTGACCAGCCGGCCTTGATCGCAAGCACCTGTAGGTCATCCGCCATCAGCGGAGAGGCCGTATAGATCACCGTGTGATTACCGTCGCGACGACGGGATCCGTCGCCGTCCGCGTATGCCTCCAGAAAGACGCGCAGGATCGACGGACCCCACCCATGTACGTAGCGAGGAACACGCTTCTCGTGCGCGCGCGTTCCACACGAGGACAGGCTGTCGCGCAGCGCGACGTTTTGCGTGCGAACGGCTCCGTGTCCCGTGGCAGGCACATAAGCGGAAAGGCCCAGGGCGCGTATGTTGTCCGCCATTTCGTCAAGCTGCTCTCCTCGATTCTGAGCCAGGACAATCTGGTGATTGTGCAGGCTGCCCTCGGCGAGCCAATGACCCATAAACCGCGCGAACTCCTTCAGCGGAAACTCCGACCCTACGTAGTGCCGAGTGGTCTTCCGGGCCCCGTCTCTTACCTGATAGATACGCTTGGTGCCCGGGATGCTGACGCTCCCAGATTCCTGGCCGGACCACTTCGCCGTCTTCAGATAGGCCACGCGTTTGCCAAAGATCTCGCTGGCGAGCCGAACCCGATAAGGCTCTTCACCACGCTTATTCGCCTGCGTGTCGTACGCCTTGACCCACATCCGATGATTGGGGGTCACGAGTAGGTCGACCTGCTCTGAGCGTACTCGGCGCATTGCGCCGTCGTAGTCGCCGACGAAGTGCTCGGTCGCCGGCTGATACTCGAGATACCCCGTGTCGGGATTTACGGTCGCAAACGTCTCCGAGCCGTCCACATCGGGCCACTGCTTCCATCCATCCTCGGTGAGCACCTCGGTCTCAGCGTCGTAGCAGAACACACGTGAGACGTTGCGCAGCGCAAACGAGTAGTTGGCGTGCTCGAGCACGCTGCCGTGGGCCGAGCGCAGGATGTTGGCGAAGTACTCGCGCTGGTCGGTGCGCACCTTCGTGACGTTCGGGTTCAGGCCCGGCTCCCAGCTTCGATAGCAGGCCCGGCCACCGAACTCGACAAGCGTTTCGCCACCCGCGAGCTCGCCGTCGGCCTCGCCCAGCCGCCGCTCGAGCCACGACTCTCCGCCGACGTCCTCGAGATAGGAGCGCATGCCCTCGAGGTCGATCGAAGGGCGGGCGATCAGGAAGACTGCGGGCGTGGTCGGGTGCATCGGGCGGACGATCCTACATACCGGGGCGGGCGTCGTTTTGCGCCGCTATAAGGTGGGTAGCCGACGCGGGCGACCTCAGGAGCAACAGCATCGGACCGGAGAACACGAGCGACGGCTTGGAGAACATCGTCGAGGCGCGGGAGCTCCGCCGCCGCTTCGGCGAGGGCGAGGCCGCCGTTGACGCGCTGGCGGGCGTGAGCGTGGACTTTCCCGGCGGGCGCTTTGCGGCGATCATGGGACCGTCCGGATCGGGCAAGTCGACGCTTCTGCACCTCCTTGCCGGGCTTGATCGCCCCACCTCGGGAAGCGTGCGCATCGCCGGCGTGGATCTGACCCAGCTCAACGACAGGGAGCTCACCGAGCTGCGGCGCGAGAAGATCGGCTTCGTCTTCCAGACGTTCAACCTGTTGCCGGTTCTGAACGCCGAAGAGAACATCCTGCTGCCGCTCTCGATCGCCGGGCGCAAGCCCGACCGCGACTGGTTCGATCGGCTGATCGACACGGTCGGGATCCGCGACCGCCTGAGCCATCGCCCGGCCGAGCTCTCGGGCGGACAACAGCAGCGCGTGGCGGTGGCGCGGGCGCTGATCTCCCGTCCCTCGGTGGTGTTCGCCGACGAGCCCTCCGGCAACCTCGACTCGAAGGCCTCGGGCGACGTCCTCGCGTTGCTCCGCCAGGCCGTCGACGACTTCGACCAGACGGTAGTGATGGTCACCCACGACGCCCACGCGGCCTCGTTTGCCGACCGCCTGCTCGTGCTCGCGGACGGCAGGATCGTGCACGACGGCGACGCGGCGACGCCTGACGAGGCGCTCGACCTGATGAAGGCTCTGGGCTGATGGGCGGTCAGCGGGGCTGATGCTCGCGCTCGTGCTGCGCGGCTTTTTGCAGCGCAAGCTGCGCGTGCTGCTGACGGCGATCGCGATCGCGCTGGGGGTCGCCCTGATGGCCGGCACCTACATCCTCACCGACACCATCAACCACTCCTTCGCGGGCATCTTCCAGACGGCCGACGAAACCAAGTCGGTGATCGTCACGCCCACGCAGAACCTCGGCCACCGCGTCCGCTCGGAAGTCTCGCCGATCGAAGAAGCGATGCTCGCGCGCGTGCGTGCCACGCCGGGAGTCGCGCAGGCGGCGGGCACGATCTTCTCCCCCGGCAGCTTGCTCAACGTGCATCGCAAGCGCCTGAGCAGCGGTGGTGTTCCCGCGTTCATCGCTTCCGAGGTGCCGGTGCGCTTCGAGGCGTTCAAGCCCGTCGCCGGGCGCCTGCCGCGGGCCGCCGACGAGGTAGCGATCGACGAGGCGACCGCCGAACGATCCTCCCTGAAGCTGGGCGAGCAGGTGATCGCGGCGGGCACCGGTGCCACCGGGCGCTACACGATCGTGGGCATCCTCAGGTTCGCGGGCGGACAGTCCTTCGGGGGCGCCAGCGTGGCGCTCCTGATACCCAGGGAGGCGCAGCGGGTGGCGGGCGAGGTCGGGCGCTATGACCAGCTCGATGTCGCTGCCGCGCCGGGCGTGACGCCGAAGGAGCTGCGCGCGCGCATCCGCGCGGCGCTGCCGCGAACGGTCGCCGTGCGAACCGGCGCCGAACAGGCCGCCACCGACTCCTCAAACCTGGAAAGCGACCTCGGCTTCCTGCGCACGTTCCTGCTCGTGTTCGCCTACGTCGCGCTGGTGGTCGGCGCGTTCATCATCTTCAACACCTTCTCGATCACCGTGGCCCAGCGCACGCGCGAGTTCGGCCTGTTGCGCACGCTCGGGGCCTCGCGCGCACAGATCATGCGCTCCGTCGTCGAGGAAGGCCTCTTGCTGGGGGTCTTGGGAGCCGTGATCGGGCTGTTCGGCGGGATCCTCCTCGCTCCCGCGCTCGACGGGCTGTTCAAGGCCTTCGGCGCCGATCTGCCGGACAACGGCACCGTGCTCGAGACGCGCACGATCGTCGTCTCGCTGCTCGTGGGCATCGGTGTGACCGTGCTCGCCGGCCTGCCGCCGGCGCTGCGGGCGACCAGGGTGCCGCCGCTCGCGGCGATGCGCGAGGGCGTTGGCATCCCGCCGCGGCCGCTGCCCACCCGGCGGGCGCTGATCGTCCGCTTCGCCGTGTACATCGTGATCGTGCTGGGGCTGCGCACGGTGCTGGGCGGCGGTGTCATCCTCCTGCTTCTGGTGCTGATCGCGATACGCGCGGTTCGGCTGGGGGCACGGCTGAGGCGCGGCGGCGAGCGCCCGCCGCGCCACTACAGGATCGTGCCGGCACTGGCCGGGGGCATCGGCTGGCTGATCAGCTGGCGCGGGATCACCGCGCGGCTGGCACGCGAGAACTCGGTCCGCCAGCCCGGGCGCACGCTCGTGACCGCCGCGGCGCTGACGGTCGGGCTAGCGCTCGTGACGTTCGTGGCGGTGCTGGCGGCCGGCACCAAGGCGACGATCGACCAGGCGGAGAGCCGCTCGTTCGCGGGCAACCTGATCGTCGAGAGCTCCCAGTCAAACTCCGAAGTGGGAATCCCGCCGGCCGTCGCCCCGGCGCTTGAGCGGGTCCCGGGTGTCGCCGGCGTCACGCCGATCGCCTTCACCGTCGGTCGTCGCCGCGGCAGCTCGGACAACATCACGATCACGGCCGTCGAACCGAGCTCCTTCGAGCACGCCTACCGGATCGAATGGAAGCAGGGCTCGGCAGCCACCCTGCTCGGGCTCGATCAGACCGGCACGATCCTCACCCGGGAATACGCCAAATCGCATCACCTGAAGGTGGGGCAGACGATCTCGGTGCTGACCCCCACCGACCGCTACGTCCCGCTGACGGTCCGCGGGATCGCGCAGGACAACGCCAAGCTGCTCGGAGATCTGACGATCACGCGATCGCTCGCGCAGGCCGCCTTCGGCCAGCGCGAAGACGCGCTCGATTTCGTCTCCTACGCGCCGGGCGCAAGCAACGAGCAGGTCCAGCCCGCCGTCAACAGACTGCTGGAGGCCTCCTTCCCGCAGGTCCGCTCCCGCACGGCCGCCCAGTTCAAGCAGGATCAGGCCAATCAGATCAACACGCTGCTCGCGCTCATCTACGTGTTGCTCGCGCTGTCGGTGATCGTGTCGCTGTTCGGGATCGTGAACACGCTGATCCTCTCGATCTACGAGCGCACGCGCGAGCTCGGCATGATGCGGGCGATCGGCACCTCGCGCCGGCAGATTCGCCAGATGATCCGCTATGAGTCCGTCATCACCGCCCTGGTCGGGGGAATCTTCGGCCTCGTCATCGGCGTGGTCGGTGCGATCCTCGTCACCACCCTCACGCTGTCGGGCTCGGGCTACGTGCAGTCCATCCCCGTGGGCACGCTCTTCATCCTGCTCGTCGTCGCCGCGCTGGCCGGCGTGATCGCGGCCCAGCTGCCCGCGCGGCGCGCGGCACGTCTCGACGTCCTCGGTGCGCTCTCGGGCGACTAGCGTAAAGAGGAGTCACGGCTTGCAGGCTCTCGGGGTAAGCTGCCGAGGATGGCAGCAGTCGCTCCGTATGAGTCCTCGGACCCCGAGCTCCAGGCGACCGCCTGGGACCTCGAGCCGCTCGTGGACGGTGAGGGTCCGGACGGGGTCGACAGCCGCCTGAACGATGCCCTCGCGCGCGCGAGGGCGTTCGCCGAGCGCTACGCCGGCAAGCTCGGGGAGCTCGACGGAGCGGGCCTGCGCGAGGCGATGCAGGAGATGGCCGTCATCTACGAGAAGATCGGCCGCGCCGGCACCTACGCGGCGCTGCGCTTCTCCGCGGACACGGCCGATCCCGCCAACGGCGCTCTGCTGCAGAAGGCCCAGGAGCGCGCGACCGCGATCGAGACGACGATGCTGTTCTTCGAGCTCGAGTGGACGGCGCTTCCGGATGAGCGCGCCGAGCAGTTGCTGGCGGGCGAGGAACTCGACTTCTGCCGCCACCACCTGCAGAGCGTGCGCCGTTATCGCGACCATCAGCTGTCAGAACCCGAGGAGAAGATCCTTGCCGAGAAGGCGCTCACTGGCGCCGGCGCGTGGGCGCGGTTGTTCGAGGAGCTGACCTCGTCGATCGAGGTCGAGCTGCCCCGGCCGGAGGGCAGCGAGAAGGTCGCCCTGGATGTGGCGCTCAGCCGTCTCTCGCTGCCCGAGCGCGACGTTCGGCGATCGGCCGCGCAGGCCATAACGGCCGCTCTCGCTCCAGGCCTGCGCACTCGTGCGTTCGTGTTCAACACGCTCTTGGCGGACAAGGCGACCGATGACCGCCTGCGCCACTACCCGCACTGGCTGGCCGAGCGCAACCTCGCCAACGAGGCCAGCGACGAGTCGGTGCGAGCGCTGATCGAGGCGGTACGCGGGCGCTTTGAGATCGCTCGCCGCTGGTATCGGTTGAAGGCCAGGCTGCTGGGCGTTGAGCGCCTGGCCGACTACGACCGCATGGCGGCGGTGACCGCCGACGACGTCAACTTCTCGTTCGCGCGGGCGCGCGAGATCGTGCTCGACTGCTACTCGTCGTTCTCCCCGGAGCTGGGGGAGGTCGCCGGGCGCTTCTTCGACGAGCGACGGATCGACGCACCGGTGCGCCCGGCCAAGCGCGGCGGGGCCTTCTGCGCCTCGGGGGTCCCGTCGGTGGCGCCGTACGTGCTGCTCAACTACACATCGCGCCGGCGCGATGTGCTGACGCTGGCCCATGAGCTCGGCCACGGGGTCCACTTCGCGCTCGCCGCCCGTCAGGGCATCTTCCATCAGAGCACGCCGCTGACGCTGGCCGAGACGGCGTCGGTATTCGGGGAGACCGTCGTGTTCGGGCGGCTGCTCGAAGAGGACACCGCTCCGGCTTCGCGCCTGGCGCTGCTGGCGGAGAACCTCGAGGACACGATCGCCACCGTGTTCCGCCAGGTGGCGATGAACCGTTTCGAGGAGCTCGTGCACACGGCCAGGCGCGAGCAGGGAGAGCTGTCGGTCGAGCGCTTCGGCGAGCTGTGGGCCGAGAGTCAGACGGAGCTGCTCGGCGACTCGGTTGAGCTGACCGAGGGCTACCGCTCGTGGTGGTCCTACGTGCCGCACTTCATCGGCAGCCCAGGCTACGTGTATGCATATGCCTACGGGCAGCTGCTGGCGCTGTCGGTGTATGAGCGCTACCAGCAGACGGGCTCAGCGCTCGTGCCGCGCTACTTGGAGCTGCTCGCCGCGGGCGGCTCGCGCAGCCCGCAGGAGCTGGGCGAGATCGTCGGCATCGATCTCGCCGACCCCGGCTTCTGGGAGTCCGGGTTGGACCTCGTGGATCGCCAGCTTCAGGACGCCGAGCAGGCGGCACAGGCCTCTGGCCGGCTGTAGGCTGCGCGCGCATGCGCATCAGGGCGGCACCGGACGACGCGCTCGAGCGTGTCGCGATTGCAATGAACCTCGTGCCGCTCCCGGCCGGCTACGTCCTGTACGGGCTGACCGCGGGGCGCGTGGTGGGGACGGCCCAGCGATTGGGAGTATTCGCGCAGCTGCTCAACGGTCCCGCGACGGCCGGGCGGCTGGCCGAGCAGCTGTCGCTGCAGGTCGCCGGCACGCGCATCCTGTGCGAGAACCTCGCTGGTCTCGGGATTCTCGAGCAGGACGGCCACACCTTCTCGCTGCCGAAGAGCTCGCGCAAGTGGCTTGACCCGGCCTCAGACACCTACCTTGGAACCTGGCTCGAGCACAGCGTCACCTACTGGGAGTGGTACGGCGATCTGGAGCGGGTCGTGCGCGACGGTGGGAGCTTTGAGATACACCGCGAGCCGGCCGAGGATGAGGAGTACTGGCGCGTCTACATCACCGGCCAGTATGAGATCGCACGGCTGTCCGCGCAGGAAGTCGCGAAGGCGATCCGCCTCGCGGAGAAGCCCACCTCGCTGCTCGACGTGGCGGGCGGCCACGGCTGGTTCTCGGCCGAGCTGTGCAGGCGGCACGAGACGCTCAGGGCCACCGTCGTCGATCTTCCGGGAAGCGCCCGCGTGGGACGGGAGATCATCGCCCGGGCCGGCATGAGCGACCGGGTGGAGCATCGCGAGGGCGACATGTTCACGGCGGACCTCGGTGGGCCATATGACGGCGCGCTCGTGTTCGACATCATCCATCACCTCTCGGGCGAGCAGGTCGTCACGCTCCTCAGCCGCGTGCGCGAGAGCATGAAGCCGGGCGCCACGCTTGCCGTGCTCGACATGTTCCGCGTCGACGCAAAGCGCCAGCGAGCCTCGGCGGCGGCGCTCGGGCTGCTCTTCCACCTGACCTCCGGCGCCGATCTGCACTCTCCGCGCGAGCTCGCCGAGTACCTGCGCGAGGCGGGCTTCTCAAAGCCCAGGCGCACAAAGGTCCGGCGCATACCCGACCAGGATCTCTACCAGGCCGAGGCCTCCTAAGCCTCAGAAGAGCCCGAGCGCGGCACCGGCGCCATGTACGAGGTTGAACAACGGCTGCGGAACGATGCCGAAGAACAGCGTCGCGGCGCCCGCAACGACGGCCACGAGCACCACCTCCGGCTGGGGGGTCGTGCGGGCGGCTCGCGGCGGCTCGTCGAGCTCGGGTGAGCCGCCGGCGAGCGCGGGAAGGGGGCCGCCGGCGGGGGCCGGAGCGGGAGCGGGCGTTGTCTCCGACGGGATCGACGTGTCCTCCGGGGCTTCGCGCATCCACATCGCCGCGATCACCGGCAGGTAGTAGCCGAGCGAGATCATCGACCCGACCACGATCATCACGCCGAGCCAGGTGTACCCGCCGGACACCGACGCGTCGATCAGGTAGAACTTGCCGACGAAGCCTGCCGTCCCCGGCAGGCCGGCGAGTCCCAGCATGGCGAGCGTCATCGGCCAGGCGAGCAACGGACGCTGGCGGCCCAGGCCGCGCATGCCGGCGAGCGAGTCGCCCAGGCCGGTCTCGCGCTCGCGCGCCACGATCACGGCGAACGCGGCCATGTTCATGAACAGATAGACGGCGAGGTAGAACACCGTCGCCTGCACCCCCAGCCGCGAGGAGACGACGACGCCGGCGAGCAGGTAGCCGGCCTGGCCCACGGATGAGTAGGCGAGCATCCGCTTCAGCGAGGACTGCCCGAGCGCGCCGACGTTGCCGACCAGGATCGTGATCGTCGCGAGGACCGCCAGCGCCGGCCCCCAGCTCGCGTGTGCCGCGATCAGGGCGACGTCGAAGAAGCGCAGGAGCACTCCCAGCGCGGCGGCCTTGGTGGCGACCGCCATGAACGCCGTCACCGGCGTGGGTGCGCCCTCGTATACATCGGGGGTCCACTGGTGAAATGGCGCGACCGAGGTCTTGAAGCAGAGGCCGGCCACGCACAGGGCGATCCCGGTCAGCGTCAGCGGGTTCGTGGCCAGGCTGCCGCTCGACAGCGCGTTCGCGATCGCGTCGAAGTCGGTGGCGCCCGTCGCGCCGTAGATCATGGCGAGCCCGTACAGGAGCGTGGCCGACCCGACCGAGCCGATGATCAGGTACTTCAGCCCGGACTCGAGCGAATGCTCGCGCCGCATCTCGGTGGCGCACAGCACGTAGAGCGGGATCGAGAGAAGCTCGAGGCCCACGAACAGGATGACCGTGTTCTGCGCCGCCGCGAGCAGCGACATGCCCCCGATCGAGGTCAGAAGCAGGGCGTGGAACTCGCCATGCGCGGCTTCGCGCGCGGCCAGCGAGCGCCACGCGAGCAGCACCGCGCAGACGCCTCCGGTGATCAATATGAGGTTGAGCACGAGCGACAGATCGTCGATGCGAAGCGCTCCGGAGACGATCGACTTCTGGGCGTTCCACTGCCAGATCGTCAGGCCCAGCGCGGCCGCCAGCGCGACGAGGCTGAGCGCCGGGACCAGCTGTGCGCGCACCCAGCCCGAGCCGAGCAGGCCGACCAAGAGCACCACCACCGCGCCCCCCAACAGCGCGATCAGCGGCGAGAGCCCGGCGAAGTCGACGTGCGGCCCCTTCAGCTGAGCGCTGGCGAGGAGCGCGAACGAGCTCGTCATCTGTTGGCCCCCGCGGGCGGTTTGTAGCTGGCCAGCGTGGTCGCCGTCGACAGCGGCCGGGCGGCGACGGTGGAGTAGCCCGCTGAGACCCCCTGCGCAGGGGCCACGGCGGCCTTGACCGAGCGTTCGCTGCGGTGAAGCGCGATCTGCGGGTAGATCGCAAGGAACAGGATCACCAGCACCAGCGGCACGAGCACGGTGCTGTCGAGCAGGCTGATCTCACGCGAGTCGACGCTCTCGCCGACGCGGTTGTGCATCGCGCGGATGAACAGTCGCAGCGCATACACGCTCGCCATCACCACGCCGCTGAACGCGATCGCGGCGATCGCCAGCTTGGTTTTGAACACGCCCAGCAGGATCAGGAACTCGCCGACGAAGTTCGACGACCCGGGCATCGCAAGCGTGGCGAACGTGACGATCAGAAACAGCGCTGCGAGCACGGGCGCGCGGAAGGCGATGCCGCCCATCCTGCGGATGTCTTCCGAGCCCCCGGCCCGCACCGCGAGCAGGGCCACGATGAACAGCAGCGCCGCCACCACGAGCCCGTGGTTGAACATCTGCAGCAGCGCCCCCTGTGCTCCCTGCGGGTTCAGCGCGAAGATCCCGAGCGTGATGAAGCCCATCTGCGCGACCGACGAGTAGCCCACGATCAGGCGCGCGTCGGTCTGGGTGAAGGCCACCAGCGAGCCGTAGATGATCGACGCCAGCCCGATCAGCAGCATCAGAATCTGGAAGTGGGCGGCCGCCTGCGGGTACAGCGGCAGCACGATCGCCAGGAACCCGTACGCCCCCACCTTCGAGAGCACCCCGGAGAACACCATCAGCACCTCGATCGGCATCGCGCGGTAGCCGTCGGGCATCCAGCCGTGCAGCGGGAACGCCGGCATCTTCACGAGGAAGGCCGCGGCGAAGAACAGGAAGATCCACTCCTGCGAGCCCTTGCTGAGCGGCATCGCCTGCAGCGAGGAGAGCACGAACGTGATGTGCCCGCCGCCCTGCTGGGCTGCGAGCACCCCGGTGGCGATCGCCGCCGCGAGCATGAACAGCGATCCCACGAGCGTGTAGATCACGAGCTTGATCGTGGCCCGTACGCGGCCGGGCTCCCTGCCGAAGCCTCCGATCAGGAAGTAGAAGGGGATCAGCATCAGATCGAAGAAGGCCACGAACAGAGCGAGATCCTGGGCCAGGAAGGCGCCGAGCACGGCGGACTCGGCGAGCATGAACTGGAAGTAGAAGAGCCGCGGACGCTCGAACGGCTGGGCGCGCATGCGCACGTTGGAGGCGAGCACGGCGGCGGCGAACAGCAGCGTCGTGAGCCCGACCAAGAACACGTTCAGCCCGTCGATCCCCAGCTTGTAGTGGATGCCCAGTTCCGAGATCCAGACGACGTCGGTGACATGCTGCAGACCGCCCGTCGCGGCTTTGTAGTCGACGATGTAGCCGATCGCCAGCGCCAGCGCGACCAGCGAGCCCGCCAGCGCCACCGCTCCGGGGAAGCGCTGCTTACGGACCGGCAACAGGGCGCCCAACAGGCCGCACGCGGCGGGCACCCATATCAGGATCGAGAGCGCCGGCATCAGCTCTGCAGCAGGAAGTAGAAGCCGACACCGGTGACGCCGAGCACGAGCAGCGCGGCGTAGTAGCGCACGAACCCGCTCTGCGCGGCACGTACCGCGGCCGATCCGGCGCGCACGAGTCCGCTGGTCCCGCCGATCAGCGTCTCATCCACGAACAGGCGCTCGAACGTGTCGTTGGCGAAGCGCCCCGCCGCGCTGGCCGGTCGCACGATCAGCAGGTCGATCGCCTCATCGAAGTACCACTTGTTCACGAACAGCACATACAGCGGGCGCAGGCGCGCCTGCACAACCGCGGCCGTGCCGGGACGGGCCACCCACACGCGGTAGGCGATCGCAATGCCCGCCAGCCCGAGGAACGTGCCCAGAGCGAACCCGACCCAGAGCAGCCCGGTTTTCGTGTGCGGTTCATACAGAGTCGATCCGACGAACGACGGGCGCAGGAAGTCGTCGATCAGGAAGTCCACTTTCGGGATCTGCACGAGCCCGATCCCGGTTGCTCCCACCGCCAGCACGCTCATCGCCACGCGCATCGGCATCGCCCGTTCGGCGATCGCGTGCACGGGCCCGGGAAAGCCCACGTCGGTGTCCTCCACTTCCCCGGTTGCCGGGTTGGTGGGCACCTCCGCATGGTGGAGATGGCCGCCTTCGAGCTCGCGCGCCTCGGGGACGGGCTCGCCGTGGAAGGCGCGGAAGATCATCCGGAACGTGTAGATCGCGGTCAGGAAGGCGCCGATGTAGCCGGCCGCGTACAGCCCCCAGTGCCAGCCGCCGCGCTCGCCCGTCACGAGCAGGATCTCGTCCTTGGAGAAGAACCCTGAGAACGGCGGGATACCCGACAGCGCGAGACCGCCGATGATGAAGCAGCCGTAGGTGAACGGCATCGCCTTGCGAAAGCCGCCCATCTTCTCCAGTGACTGCTCGCCGGCCATCGCGCCGATCAGAGATCCGGCGGCCATGAACAGGAGCGCCTTGAAGAACGCGTGGGTCATCAGGTGGAACAGCCCGGCCGCGTAGGCGCCCACGGACACGCCCATGATCATGTAGCCGATCTGGGACATCGTCGAATAGGCGATCACGCGCTTGATGTCGGTCTGCGTGATGGCGATCGTGCCCGCGATCAAGAGCGTCGCCGCGCCGATCACCGCCCCCACATCCTGGGCGGCCGGCGCGAGTTCGAACAGCGGATGCATGCGCGCGATCAGATACACGCCGGCGGTGACCATCGTGGCGGCGTGGATCAGCGCGCTCACCGGAGTCGGGCCTTCCATCGCGTCCGGAAGCCACGTGTGCAGCGGAATCTGCGCGGACTTGGCGAACGCGCCGACCAGCAGCAGCACGCACCCGGCGACGAGGTCCCCGTTGTTCGTGCCGTGGCCGAAGGCGCCCGTTTCGGCGGCGTGGAAGCTCTGCAGGAAGTCGAGCGTGTGAGTGTGCTTGAAGATGAAGTAGGTGCCGAGCACCAGCCCGACGTCACCGACGACGTTGATCACGAACGCCTTGATGCCCGCGCGCGTGGCGCTGGTGCGCCGGTACCAGAACGAGATCAACAGGTAGGAGGCGGCGCCCACGAACGCCCATCCGATGATCAGCAGCAGGAAGTTGCCCGCCAGCACCAGCAAAAGCATCGAGAAGACGAAGAAGTTCAGGTAGGCGAAGAAGCGCGTGAAACCGCGATCCTCGTCCATGTAGGAGATCGAGTAGAGATGGATCATCGCCGAGACGCCCGTGACGACGAGGATCATGAACACCGACAGCGGGTCGACGAGGATCGTCATCTGTGCGTTGATGCCGACCGTGTAGGCGTAGTTCCACAGCGAGGACACCAGCTGGCGATGCTCGGGGGCGTGGTTCTGCAAGGAGATCAGCGCGCCCACCGCGGCGAGGAAGGCGAGCAGCATCGCGCCGGTTCCGATCCATCCGGCCGTGCGCGCCGGCAGGCTCTCCATCCGCCGGTAGCCGAGCGCGAGAATGAGCGTCCCCAGCAGGGGGAAGGCCAGCACCAGCCAGCCGTATGTGGTCGTGCTCACGCGAGGCCTCTGCTCATCAGCCCTGAAGCTCCCGCAGCTCGTCGACGTCGATCGGCAGATGACGGCGGTAGATCGCCACGATCATGCCCAGGCCGATGCACACCTCGCACGCGGCCACCGTCATGACCACGAGCGCGAGTATCTGCCCGTCGCCGTTGCCCCACATGCGCGAGAACGCGATCAGCGCGAGGTTCGCGCCGTTGAGCATCAGCTCCAGGCAGAGCAGCACGACCAGCGGGTTTCGCCGCGTGATCACACCGACGGCTCCGATACAGAAGACGATCGCCGAGACGGCCAGGTACCAGGCGATGCTCACGGCCTTCTCCCTACTCCCTCGGCCATCGTGCCGGTGCCCTGCGGGCGTAGCAGGTCAAGCGGAGTGAGCCGATCCTCCTCGTCCTCGCCGAGGCCGCGGCGGCGGCGAGCGAGCACGACGGCGCCGACGGCGGCGATCAGCAACAGGAAGGACGCGACCTCGAACGCCAGCAAGAAGCGCGTGAGCAGAAGTTTGCCGACGTAGGCCGGGGTCCCGAACGCATGCGGGCCGGCGGCGTAGCCGGCACCGTAGCCGCTGATCGCCTCAAGGCCCGAGCCGAGCAGTGCGATCAACAGCTCGACGAGCAGCGCTCCCCCGACGATCGCCCCGCCCAGGCGCAGGCCCGAGCCCACCGGGCCCGGCCCGCGCAGACGTTCGCCGAGTGACCCGCTGTCACCGCCGACGTAGGCCACCACGAACACGTACAGGACCATCACGGCGCCCGCGTACACGACCACCTGCGCGGCGGCGACGAATTCCGCGCGTAGAAGCAGAAACAGAACGGCGAGCGAGACCAGGTGAGCGACTAGCGAGAGCACGCAGTAGAACGGGTCACGCAGGACGACCACGCCCACCGCCCCGGAGATCACGCCGGCGCCGGCGATGAAGAACAGAACGGAGCTCACTCGCCCTCGTTCCTCAGCGGTGTGCGCTCGAGCGGCTCGGCCAGCAGCATCTCCTTGGTGAAGATCAGGTCGGTTCGGTCGTAGTCGGAGAGCTCGTAGTCGTGGCCCATCGTGATCGCGTCGAACGGGCAGGCGACCTCGCAGTAGCCGCAGAAGATGCAGCGCGACATGTTGATCTCATACACGGCGGCGTAGCGCTCGCCCGCCGACACGCGGTTCTCGGGCGTGTTCTCGGCGGCGACCACGCGGATGCAGTCCGCCGGGCAGGCGGCGGCGCACAGCGAGCACCCGACGCACTTCTCAAGGTGGGTGTCCTCGAAGCGGTGCAGCTTGTGGCGGCCGCGAAAGCGCGGGTAGACGGCTGTCTTCTCCTCGGGGTACTGGACGGTCACGGCCGGTTCGCGGAAGCGGCCAAAGGTCGTCATCAGGCCGCGCAGGGTCTCGCCGATGGTGCGCCAGGTGCCGCGCGCGGGTCCCGGCGCCGGGGTGCGCTGGACCTCGATCACATCCTCGCCGGGGCTCCACGCGGTCACCACAACGGCCGTGGCGGAGGGGTCGACGGGCACGTCTGGGCTCGGCGGCTCGGGGGTCTGCGCGCTCATGTCAGTGCGTCACCACCACGAGCACGGCGGTGACGAGGGCGTTGAGCGTGGCCAGCGGCAGGAGCACCTTCCAGCCGAAGCTCATCAGCTGGTCGTATCGAAGTCGCGGCAGCGTCGCTCGCACCCAGATGAACAGGAACGTGATCAGCGACATCTTCACGAGCACGATGATCGGGTCCAGCCAGCCTTCCGGGTGGATCCCGAACGGCATCAGCCAGCCGCCGAGGAACACGGTCGTGACGATCCCCGAGATCACGAGCACGTTCAAGTACTCGGCGAAGTAGTAGGAGGCGAAGCGACCGCCACCGTACTCCGTGTTGTAGCCGCCGACGAGCTCGGCGTCCGCCTCGGTCAGGTCGAAGGGGGCGCGGTTGGTCTCGGCGAAGCTCGCCGTCAGGAAGATCATGCAGCCCAACAGCTGCGGCACGATGAACCACATTCCCGTCTGTGCCTCGACGATGCCGGTCAGCGAGAGCGTCTGGGCGGTCATGATCACGCCGAGCAGCGCGAGGCCCTGGGAGACCTCGTAGGAGATCAGCTGTGCCGCGCCGCGCATGGCGCCGAGGAAGGAGTACTTGGAGCCCGAGGACCAGCCGCCGAGCATGATCCCGTAGAAGGCGATCGCGCTCGTTGCGAACAGGTACAGCGGCCCGATGGAGACGTCGACCCCGTACAGCCCCACGCGCGTGCCGAAGATGTTCTGAACGTTGCCGAACGGGATCAGCGCGAACGCGGCGACGGCCGTGACGATCGAGATGATCGGCGCCAGCGCGAACAGGAAGCCGACGGAGCTGGTCGGGCGGAACTGCTCCTTGGTGAGCAGCTTGAGGATGTCCGCGAGCGGCTGCAGCATGCCGTAGGGGCCGACGCGGTTGGGGCCGTAGCGCGCCTGAAAGCGCCCGAGCAGCTTGCGCTCGGCCAGCAGCACCACCGGTACGAGCTGCAGGCCGACGGCGAAGATGATGATCGCCTTCAGCACCTGGATCCACCATTCTTCGTAGAAGCCGACGGTCGCGAGGATGCTCATACCAGCTGCTCTCGTCCCGGATATGACTGGGCCGCGGGACGCTCCTGCCAGCGGACGCCTTTGCCGCCGATCTCCTCGAGCGTCAGGCCCGCGTAGAAGGGCACGGCGTCGAACAGCTGCTGGGAGGCCTCGGGCCCGGTGGGCGCCTGCAGATCGAGCCCGATGCGGGACGCCAGCTCGGCGATGAGCAGGGTCTGGGCGCGCGTGGCGCCGGGCCGTGCGACCGCCGGTCGCAGCCGCTGGAGGCGCCCGTCGGGGTGGACGACCGTGCCCTCCTTCTCGGCGTAGGCCTGTGCCGGGAACACGACGTTCGCGTGCTCGCGCAGGCCCTCGGTGACGAACGTCGCGCACGCCACGACCGTCGAGGCGCGCTCAAGCGCCCGCCGCCACAGCTCGGCCTCGGCGCCGTCATCGCCGGGCGGCCCTCCGTTGGACCCCTCGCGCGAAGTGTGCACCCGCTCATCGGCGGCGCTCGTGCGCTCGGGGCTGAGCGGGTCTGACTCGAGCAGCAGCAGCGCTGCCAGCTCGCCCTCGGCCAGCCCCTCGGCGATGCCGCGAGCGTCGCGGGCGCCGGCGCCGGCGCCACCGGCGAGCTCGCCCAGGCCGGGCCCAGCGTTCGGCAGCACTCCCGCCTCACGCAGTCCACGGCCGTTGCTTTGGGCGGGGATTTCCAACAGGCCCGCGCCCGCGGTGTCGGCGAGCGACAGTGCTCCGGCCAGCTCGAGCAGCGCGCGCGCACAGGCCACGCCCTCGGGACCGGCCGTGAGGCGCTCGTGCCACAGGATCACGATCTCCTCGCCGCTGTCGCGAAGCCGCTGCGCGAGCTCGCCATGACCGCCGAGCAGCTCGGCTGCGCTCGCGCGCTGCAGACGCACCCCGTGGCGGCGAGCGCCCTTGCGCAGGCGCAGGTCGAGGATCGGCGCGTCCGCGATCGGGTCGGCCGCGAGCACGAGCACTGCGTGGGCGAACTCGAGGTCTGAGACGCGCGCCTGCAGGTCCGGATCGTTGAGCGCGCGGAGCAGATCCAGCGGCAGCATGCCGGCACGGCGTGAGTCCAGGTGTGGGGAGCCGAGGCCCTCGCGCAGCAGGCGCGCGAGCAGGTAGCCCTCCTCGTTCGTGGCCTCGCCGCCGACCACCGCACCGCTGCGCTCGCCCGCGCGCGACAGGCCGGTGGCGGCCTCTGACAGGGCGCGATCCCAGGAGACGGGTCGCAGCTCGCCGCCGTCGCGCAGCAGCGGCTCGAGCACGCGCGCGCCGGCGGCCACCGGGCTCGCGCCCCCGGCCTGCGCCAGCCCTCCGAGCGCGGGATAGGCGAAGCGGCCGCGGTCGCACAGCCAGCCGTCGTCGACCTCCGGATGCTCGCGCGCCTGCACGCGCAGCACGCGCTCGTCGCGGACGGTGAGCGTGACGTTGCACTGAGACGGACACAGCGTGCACACCGAGCCCGCGTCCTCGACGTCCCATGGGCGCGCCCTGAAGCGGTAGGCGCGCGAGGTCAGCGCGCCGACGGGGCACAGTTCGACGATGTTGCCGCTGAATGGCGCCACGTAGGGGTGGCCGTCGAACGTCGAGACGTAGGAGTGCGTGCCGCGCTCGAGCAGCACGAGCTGGTGGTCTTCTGAGATCTCCTGGCTGAAGCGCACGCAGCGGTAGCAGAGGATGCAGCGCTCGCGGTCGATCGCGATCGTGGGCGACAGCTCAAGCGGCTTGACGAAGTGGCGCTTGGGCTCGATGAAGCGCGACAGGCCGGCGCCCCACCCGAACGTGATGTCCTGCAGCGGGCACTCCCCGCCCTTGTCGCACACGGGGCAGTCCAGCGGGTGGTTGATCAACAGGAACTCCACCACCGAGCGCTGGGCCTCCTTCACGCGCTGTGACTGCGTATGCACGACCATCCCGTCCTTGACGGCCGTCGAGCAGCCGGTCTGGAGCTTTCCGATGCCCTCGATTTCGACCAGGCACATGCGACAGGCCCCCACCGGCTGCCCCAGTTTGGGCTCGTAGCAGAACACCGGGATCTCGACGTCGCCGTGTTTGGCGGCGTCCACTAGCATCGTGTTCTCCGGGGCTGTGACCTCGCGGTCGTCGATCGTGAAGGTGATGATGTTCTGTGCTGGGCGCGGCATCACACCTCGACGGGCTCGAGCGCCTCAAGGCGCCTGCTCTCCATATGCGCTTCGAACTCATCGCGGAACTTGGCGATCATCGAGCCAATCGGCATCGCCATCGCATCGCCGAGCACGCACAGGCAGTTGCCGATGATGTGCTCCTGGACCGAGGCCATGATGTCGAGGTCCATCGGCGTTGCCTCGCCGCGGTCGATGCGTTCGAGCATGTTCACCGTCCAGTTGGTGCCCTCGCGGCAGGGCGTGCACTTGCCGCAGGACTCGTGGCTGTAGAACTTCGCCGTCTTCAGCGCGACGTCGAGGATCGGCGTGGAGTCGTCGACGACGATGATCGCGCCCGAGCCGAGCATCGACCCGGCTTTCGCCATCGAGTCGAAGTCGTAGGGCACGTCCAGGTCATCTGCGGTCAGCACGGGCGAGGACGAGCCGCCCGGGAACCAGCACTTGACGGTGCGTCCCGGCGGAGGGCCGCCGGCGAGGTCGAAGATCAGCTCCCGCGACGGCACGCCCAGTTCGATCTCGTAGTTGCCCGGTCGCTGCACATGGCCGGACACCGACACGACCTTCGTGCCGGTCGAGGTCTCGGTGCCGATGCGCGCGTACTCGGCGCCGCCCATGCGGATGATCGCCGGGACCGTGCACAGCGTCTCGACGTTGTTGATCAGCGTCGGGCCCTGGTAGAGCCCCTGGTTGGCCGGGAACGGCGGCTTCAGCCTGGGGTTGCCGCGCTTGCCTTCGAGCGAATCGAGCAGCCCCGTCTCCTCGCCGCAGATGTATGCGCCCGCACCGCGATGAAGGACGAGCGAGAGTGAGTGCTCGGAGCCGAGGATGCGCTCACCGATGTAGCCCGCCTCGCGCGCTTCGGCCAGCGCCGCGTCGAGCACGTCCGCCTGCTGCGCGTACTCGCCGCGTATGTAGATGAACGAGCGGCTCGCGCCGGCCGCGTAGGAGCCGATGATCAGCCCCTCGATCAGCATGTGCGGCGTCTTCTGCATCAGTTCGCGGTCCTTGAAGGTCCCCGGCTCGGACTCGTCCGCGTTGCACACCAGGTACTTCTCAATCGAGCCGTGCGGCAAGAACGAGACCTTCTTGCCCATCTGGAAGCCCGCGCCCCCTCGCCCCCGCAGGTTGGAGGCTTCAAGTTCTGAGAGGACCTCCTCGGGGGTCATCGCGAGCGCCTTGCGCAGCGAGTCATATCCACCGCGCCGTTCGTAGACCTCGAGCGTGTTCAGCCCGGGCTCGTCGATTCGGTCGAACAGGATCTTCATCGGCCCGCCCCCGGGTCCGCGCATGCTCTGCGCACCAGCTGCTTGTCGGGAAGCACCGGCCTGCCCGCGCGCACGTCATCCAACAGCGCCGGCACATCGGCGCTCTGAAGGGGGCCGACGTAGACGCCGTCGACGGACGCCATCGGCGCGATGTCGCAGGCGCCCATGCACTCGAAGGAGCGCACGTTGAACGTGTCATCCTCGCCCGCGGCGTCGCGCATCACCTGATACAGCTCGTCCGCCCCGCGCAGCGAGCAGGAGATGTTCGTGCAGACATAGATCGCATGCCGCCCGGCGGGTTCGTTCTCGAGCATGTCGTAGAACGTCGCGACCGCGTCCAGCGAGGCGGGCGTCACCGCCATCACGGCCGCGACCTGATCGATCGCCTCCGGCGAGCACCAGCCGTGCACGCGCTGCGCCGCCTCGAGCGCGGGCAGGGCGGCGGATCGGGGGTCGGGATACAGGGCCATGTGCGCTTCGATCTCGATCCGCAGCTCCTCGGGGACCGGCGTCGTCGCCGGGTCGGGGATAGTCGCGGGGTCCCGGTCGAGGTCGGCCGGTACGTCCCAGCCGCGTGAGCGCGGCGCGGTGCTCATCGGTCGATCCCTCCGAGGATCGGATCGAGCATCGCGGTGGTGGCGATCATGTCGGCGATGTAGCTGCCGCGGCTCATGTGCCGCAGCGCCTGCAGGTTGACGAACGAGGGATCGCGCATGTGCACGCGCGCGGGCTTCGAGCTGCCGTCCGAGCGCACGTAACAGCCCAGCTCGCCGCGCGGGGACTCGATCGGGCTGTACACCTCGCCCGGGGGCACGCGGAAGCCCTCGGTCACGAGCTTGAAGTGATGGATCAGCGCCTCCATCGAGGTGGCGAGCTCGTGCCGCGGCGGCAGCGCGACCTTGCGGTCCTCGGTGATGTGCGGTCCCTCGGGCAGGCCGTCGAGCGCCTGCTCGATGATGTGGACGGACTCGTAGATCTCGGCCAGGCGCACGGCGAAGCGGTCGTAGTTGTCGCCCACCGTTCCCACCGGGATCTTGAACTTGAAGTGCTCATAGGAGCTGTAGGGCGTCGCCTTGCGCAGGTCCCACGGGTTTCCCGCCGCGCGCAGGAGCGGCCCGCTGACGCCGAGCCCGAGCAGCGTCTCGGCGTCCAGGGGACAGGTGCCGCGCAGGCGCTGCAGCACGATCTCGTTCGAGTTGAGGATCGCGCCGTACTCATCGGCGCGCTCGGGCATGATCTTCAGGAACTCGCGCAGCTTCGGCTCAAATCCGGCGGGGATGTCCTCGATCACGCCTCCCACCTGGAAGTAGCGCGTGTGCATCCGCTGCCCCGAGGACATCTCGAACAGGTCGAGGATCAGCTCGCGCTCGCGTAGGCAGTACAGGAAGATCGAGACCGCGCCGAGGTCGAGCGCGCTGGTGCCCAGCCAGATCAGGTGTGAGGCGATGCGGTTCAGCTCGAGGTGGATCACGCGCAGGTACTGACCGCGCGGGGGGACCTCGACCTCGACCAGGGTCTCGACCGCGGTGCAGTAGGCCATCGCGTTGAAGTAGTAGGACAGGTAGTCCATGCGCTCGACGATCGGGATGACCTTCCAGTAGGCCTTGTCCTCTGCGGTCTTCTCGATGCCGGTGTGCACGTAGCCGATGATCGGTTTGATGTCGCGCACGACCTCCCCCTGCAGCGTCACGAGCAGCCGCAGCACGCCGTGCGTGGCCGGGTGGTGCGGGCCGAAGTTGAGCGTCAGCAGCTCGTCGCTGGTCTCCGAGCCCTCGAGCCCGTCGATCTGATCCTCGACGGGTGCGAGCGTGATGCTCTGCTCGCGACGGCGGTACTCGGACGGCGATGGGCTATCGGTCTGGCTCATTCGCGCCGCTCCAGCCATTTGGCCTCGTCGCGCGTGAACAGCACCGGTTCGCCGCCCATCGGAAAGTCGCGTCGCTGGGGGTGCCCCTCGTAATCCTCGGGCATCAGTATCCGGCGCAGGTCGGGATGACCCTCGAACACGACGCCGAACATGTCGTAGACCTCACGCTCCTGATGGTCGGCCGTCGGCCAGTCCTCGGTGACCGACTCGACCTGCGGCGCGTCGATCGGGACGCGCAGCTTGACCGTGATGCGATCGACGCTGCTCATGTCGAGCAGCTCATAGACGACCCCTAGTCGCGGTTCCTCCGGGTAGTGGTCGACGCCGTGCAGGCTGGCCAGGAAGGTGTATCCGTGCGAGCGCATGGCCGCCAGCACGGCGCGAATCTGGGCCGGGTCGACCACGAGCGTGGCGCGTTCGCGGAAGTACACGGTCTCAAGCGTCGCGTCGCCCAGCTCCGCGGCGAGCAGCTCGAGCCCCGTGGCGTCAGGCACTGGACGGAGCCTCCTCGGTGCCGACGGCGTCATAGCGCTCGCGCCAGCCCATGTCAGGATCGTCCTGCACCATCTTGCGCAGCTTGAGAATCCCGTGCATCAACGCCTCCGGGCGCGGCGGGCAACCGGGCACGTGCACGTCGATCGGCATGAACTTGTCGGCCGGGACGAGAGCGTAGTTGTTGAACACTCCCATCGAGCTGCAGCATGCGCCCATCGAGATCGCCCACTTGGGCTCGAGCATCTGGTCATACAGCCTGCGGATGATCGGCGCCATCTTGATCGACACCCGCCCGGCCAGGATGATCAGGTCGGCCTGGCGGGGTGAGGCGCGGAAGGCCTCGTAGCCGAAGCGCGCGATGTCCATGCGCGGGCCGGCTGCCTGGAACTGCTCCATCGCGCAGCAGGCCAGGCCGAAGCCGAGCGGGAAGAACGAGTTCGACCGCGCCCACGCGACGGTTTTGTCGAGCGTGGTCGTGAGCACCCGTTCTGAGACGTAGTGCTCGTAGTCGGAGCCCTCGAGCTGAGCGGGGCGGTTGGCGCCCTCGAGGTCGCCGCCGCGGAGCAGCTGGCGTGCGTTCAGGTGCTCGACGCGCAGGTCTCGCGGGGCGCCCGCGCCGCGCGTACCCGAGCGTGGGCCGCCATTCGGCCCGAGCGGCTCACGTTTCACCTCCACTCGAGCGCGCCCCGCCGCCACACATACACAAACGCCACGAACAGCAGCAGGATGAAGACGATCGTCTCCGCCAGTGCAAAGCCGCCGAATGCGCGCAGCTCGATCGCGATCGGGTAGAGGAAGATCACCTCGATGTCGAACAGGATGAACAGCATCGCGATCAGGTAGAAGCTGATGCCGAAGCGCATCTCGCGCTTGACCTCCGAGGGCAGGCCGCACTCGTAGGGGTCCCGCTTCTGCGGTGTCGCGCGGCGCGGTCCGATGAAGGAGTTGAGCGCCGTGAAGGCTAAGCCCACCGCGCCGCCGAGAATCACGAAAACCAACGCCGGTAAATAGCTGCGCAGCACCGCGCGCTGTTATATCACCGCTTGTGCCAAAGTGTCACATAGTGGCAATCGGCTCGATATCGCTCGCATGACGGAAGCCGTCGTCGCGGGCGCGTTCGCGGTCGCGACGTTGAACCTGCTGTCGGGCGCGATGGGAGCCTGGCTGTGGTACCGCGAGCCTGACGATCCGCGCTGGCATCGCGCGTTCTGGGTGCTGCTGCGCGTGGGGCAGGGCTCCGCGCTGACGCTGGCGGTCGCGGTCGGGTCGCTGGCGGTGGCCGGCCACTACTCGAGTGACCGCCTGTTCTACCTGTACTCGCTGCTTCCCCTGGCGGTGGCGTTCGTCGCTGAGCAGCTTCGCGTCGTCTCCGCCCAGACGATCCTCGACCAGCGCGGCCTTTCAGACGCCGCGGCGGTCGGCGAGCTGCCAGAGGGCGAGCAGCGCCAGGTCGTCGCCGCGATCGTGCGCCGGGAGACGGGCGTGATGGCGCTGTCGGCGCTGGTGGTGGTTTTCCTGGCCCTGCGTGCGGCGGCCACGGCCCACGGCTTCTAAATCGATGACGGTTCACGGGTTCGCAGCGGGGCCTATATATTCCCCGCGCATGAAGGTCGCGGCCACGACGACGCTCCTACTGCTGTGCGCAGCGATGCTCGGCGCGTGCGGCTCGCAGGGGATCTCGGTCGCAAAGACCAGCCCGTACCACCGCGGCGCGGTGCTGTTCAGCGAACGCTGCTCGGGCTGCCACACGCTGTCGGTCGTCGGCGCCGAGGGATCGGCGACGAGCATCAAGAACCGCCTGCGCACGAACGGGCCGAACTTCAACTTCCGCAAGGAGAACGTCGAACAGGTGCTCTACGCGATCCGCAACGGCGGCTTCTCCGGTGCGATCATGCCGGAGAACATCGTCGTGGGCGACGACGCGCAGGCCGTCGCGAGCTTCCTCGCCGAGTACTCAGGGCGCCAGTCCAAGCAGGTGCCCACCGTGAACATCACGCTCACCACGAAATAGGACGCGCGCGGGCAGGAGGCGCAGCGTGCTCGAGCTCAAGCGCATCCGGGAGGACCCCGACGGCGTTCGCGCCGCGCTCACGCGACGCGGCGAGCAGCTCGCCGCGGTCCTCGATCGGGTGGTCTCACTGGACGAGCGACGCCGCACGCTGTTGCCCGCGCTCGAGGGCCTGCGCGCGGAGCAGAACGAGGCGAACAAGCGCATCCGGGCGACGAGCGATGAGGCCGAGCGGGCTCGCGAGATCGAGGCGATGCGCGCGGTCGCCGCTCGCGCGAAAGAGCTCGAGAGCGAGCTCGTGGTCGTCGATGTCGAGCTGAAGGAGGCGCTCGCGTCGCTGCCGAACCTGCCCGATGCGACCGCCGCGCCGGGGCCGCAGGATGAGCTCGTGCGCGAGGTCGGCAAGGTCACGGATCCCGGGTTCGAGCCGCGTGACCACCTGCAGCTCGCGGGCGCGATGATCGACATGGATCGTGCGGCCAATCTGTCGGGCTCGCGCTTTGCCTATCTGAAAGGCGAGCTCGTGATGCTCGAGCTGGCGCTCGTGCGCTGGGCGCTTGAGAAGCTGCGCGCGCGCGGCTTTGAAGCCGTGATCCCGCCGGTGCTCGTGCGTGAACGAGCGCTGTATGGAACGGGCTTCCTGCCCGACACCGAGCAGCAGATCTACCGTGTGGCCGAGGACGAGCTCTACCTGACCGGAACCTCCGAGGTCGCCTTGGCGTCGCTGCATGACGGGGAGCTGATCGACGCCGAGCGGCTGCCGTTGCGCTACGCCGGCTTCTCGCCGTGCTTCCGCCGCGAGGCCGGCGCCGCCGGCAAGGACACGCGCGGGATCTTCCGCGTACACCAGTTCGACAAGGTCGAGATGTTCAGCTTCGTGGCGCCTGAGGAGTCCACCGCCGAGCACGAGCGGATCCTCGCGATCGAGGAGGAGATCCTCGGAGAGCTCGAGCTGCCCTACCGCGTGGTCAACATCGCCGTCAACGACCTCGGCAGCTCGGCCGCGAAGAAGTACGACTGCGAGGCATGGCTGCCCAGCCAACGACGCTACCGCGAGCTGACCTCCTGCTCGAATACGACCGACTACCAGGCTCGGCGACTGAACATCCGCATGCGCGCCGAACGGGGCACGCAGACGCCGCACACGCTCAACGGCACGGCGGTCGCGGTCGGGCGCACGATCGTCGCGCTGCTCGAGAACGGCCAGCTGGCCGACGGCAGCGTCGAGCTGCCCGCGACGCTCGTCGCGTATGGCGCGCCGGCGCGCCTGCCCTCGGCTCTGGACGGTTAGCGCAGGGCGAGTTAGGGCACCCTAATCTGTGCTACCTTCCAACTCGCATCGATATCCAAGCGTCGAAGTCGGGATTCAAGCCGCGAATTCGCAGGGAGATCGTCCTGTCAGAGCAGCCCACAGCATCATCGGACCCCGGGAGCGGGGTCGCTTCGGCGCCGCGTCCCAACCGGCTGGGGCAGCGCAAGAGCTTGTACGTGTGGACGGCAGTCGTGCTCGCGGTCTGCGTGGGCGCGGTGCTGCTGGGCTGGCACGCCCACGGAGGCACGCCGGACCCGACCGACAGCGCGAATCGCATGAGCCCGACGAGCGCCGTCATCAACAGCGGCGTGCTCGTCTTCCGCGAGGGTCTTGAGACGATCCTCGTGCTGGCGGCGATCACCGCCAGCTTCCTCGGGAGCAATCGCGCCTATCGCAAACCGGTCGCCGCCGGCGGCGGGCTGGCGCTGCTGGCCTCGGTCGGGACCTGGTTCTTGGCGGTCTGGTTCATCGGCATGTTCGGCAACGGCGGCCTGTCCGTGCAGGCCGCCACCGGCATCCCGGCGATCCTCGTGCTGCTGCTCGTCATGAACTGGTTCTTCCATCGGCTGTACTGGACCGGATGGATCTCCCACCATCACAAGCGCCGCCGCGGCCTGCTGGGGTCGAACAAACAGGCCGGCATTCGCGCGACGCTGCTCGGCCTGGCGCTGCTGGGGTTCACCTCGGTCTATCGCGAGGGTTTCGAGATCGTGATCTTCCTGCAGGGCCTGCGTGAGCGCTTCGGGTCGAGCGTCGTGCTCGAGGGCGTCGTCCTCGGCCTGCTGTTCACCGCCGCGGTCGGCGTGCTCACGTTCGGCCTGCACCAACGCCTGCCCTACCGCAAACTGCTCATCATCACCGGCGGGATGCTCGTGGTGGTGCTGTGGGTGATGGTCGGCGAGGAGGTCAACGAGATGCAGCTGGCGGGCTGGATCGGGACCACCCCGATCCCGGGCCTGGATCTGCCCGGTTGGGCGGGCACCTGGTTCTCGGTGTTCGCCAACGTCGAGACGTTCGCGGCACAGGCCTTCGCCCTGCTGCTGGTGGTGGGGTCATACTTCGCCGCGCAGTACGTGCGCGTGTGGCGCCCTCGGCGCCGCGGTGGGGTGGGTGCCCGCCGCTCCGAGGCGCCGCCTGCAGTCGAGCGCTCCGCCGAGCGCCCGGCGACGGTCGTGCCCGCGTCCTATTGACGCCTACAGGCCGTCGGTGCCCGCGCCTGCCGGACCGGCTTGGGCGGCGTCAGCGCGCGGCGGCGATCTGGAACGTCAGCGAGCGCGCGATCCCCTGCGCGGGGCCGAGCATCAGCCGATAGCGCCCGGCGGCGAGCGTGTTGCGTCCGTGCAGGCGGCGGCTGTTGGCCCCCAGGGCCGCGGTGATCGTGAGCGAGTCGGCCAGCGGCTTCCAGCGCGTGCCTCCCCGTACATGCACGAGCTCTGAAAGCGTGACGTGCACGCGCGCGGTGGCGCTGATGGTGAAGGCGAAGCCCATCTGGGACGCCTTCGGCCAGTGGCGCCTGAGCGCGACGATGGCGTTCGCGGTGAGACGCAGCCGGGAGAGCCGGACGGCGGGTTTGCCGGCCGACGCCAGGTTCGCGCCCGTGCTCGAGAAGCCGCTCGAGGAGCCGCTTGAGGAGCCGCTTGAGCCGGTACCCGCCCCGGACCCGCTCGGTTCGGCTTCTTCGTTGCCTGCACCTTTCGAGCCCGCGCCTTCGGGTTTGCCTTCTTCGTTGCCGGGGCCGGGAGAGCTTTCGCTTCCGGGTTGGCCTTCTTCTCCGGGGAGCCGGAAGGCCGCCAGCCCGTCGGGGGTGCCGACCCCCGAGGGACCGTCGTAGCCCGGCCCGGCCAGGCAGATGAGCTCGGAGTGGCAGCTTTCCGACTCTTCGGACGGCGGTGCAGCCCGACAGGCCATCGCCGACGAGGGGATTCGAGCAGCTTCCGTTTGAGCCGGAGACGACGTCGTGCAGCGAGGCGGGGGTCTGCGCCGCGTTTTCATAGAGCGTCTCGGCGGGGTATTCCACGCCGTGGGCGCCCCCGGCGAGCGCGAACGTCGAGGCGATCATCGGGGAGGCGAGGCTCGTGCCGCCGAGCGTGCACCAGTGGGTGGAATCGCATTCTTGGTAGCGGTCGTAGACGGCGACGCCGGTGTAGGGATCGGCGTCCGCGGAGACGTCGGCGACCGCGCGGTATTCCCCACAGCCGACCGATGACCAGTCGCCGGCGTGCAGTTGCCAGGGCTGCGCGAGGAATTCCGTGCTGCAGCCGCCCCCGCCGGCGCCGTAGCCGTTCCACACCGTCTCGCTCTGCCAGGTGTCGCTTGGGCTGTTCAGCGTCAGGCGGGTGCCGCCGACGGCGACCACATGCGGGGACGCGGCCGGGTAGTCGGCGTAACCCTTTTCCGAGTTGGCTCCATCCCAGTTGAGGTAGCCGTCGTCGCCGGATGAGGCGGTGATCACGATGCCGGGATGGTTGAAGGCGGGACTGTCGCCGAATGGTTCACCGCCCCAGGAGTTGGAGATCTCGGTGGCGTTGAGGCGGACCGCGGTTTCCTCGGCTGCTTCGAGGTTCAGGTAGCTGGCTGAGCTGGCCTCCACCAGCACGATGTGACAGTTCTGGCAGGTCGCGTGAGCGATCTCGACATCGAGCGATATCTCGCGCGACCAGCCGGTCGCGTTTTCGGCTTCTTCTTTGTTGTGTTGTTTACTCGTGCCTTTGCGGGCCGATTCGAGTTCCCCCGTAGTTTTGGGGAACGGCAGGTTCGCAGTTCCGGTTTCGCCTTTCTGGTTGACCTGCTGGAAGCAGCCGCCGGCGGTGGTGCACGACGGCAGGCCGAATTCGTGATCGTAGGTTTCGAGGTCGCCTTCGGCGTCCGGATCGTTGTAGGCGTCGATGATGGCGACGGTCTGCGACGAGGGCGCTTCGAGCGGCAGCGAATAAGCGATGTGGAGTGCGTGCGGCGTCAGGCCGTAGGCGCCTTCCGCGGCTTTGCCCGCCACGATTGGGGCGGACCTCGTCATGCCCAGCGGGTGGTTGTGAGCACGGGCGGCGGCGGTCTCCGGGACAAGTTCCAGCGCCAGGCAGCCGGCTTCTGCGAGCGCCGCTGGAGCGCATACCGAGCGCACGCCGTAGTCGGATTCCGGCAGCGGTGAGAGGACGCTCGCCTCCGCCCCGCTCGCCGGGAGGAGCCACAGCGCGCACACGAACATGGCCGGCGCGAGCAGCGTGGCGCGAACGACAGCTCGATATCTGCGCTGATTCATCGTATGGCGGGCCAGAGGGCTTTCACGGGGCGTCTGCGGTGCGGTTGCAGGGGGCATCTGCTGTCCGGTTGTGAGCCGGTTTGAGCGGATCGGCGCAGAGCGCGCTCGGCTTGAGCAAACGCGGGGCTTCTGGCCCCATTTCAGGGGCATGGGCGCAGTCGTCTGAGCGCTCAGGCTGCCCGCCCGGGGGACCCCCCGCCGTCTACGCTAGGCGGAGCGATGCGACCGTTCGGCTTCCTGCTTGCCACCGAGCCGCCGCCACGGCGCACGGGGGTGCTCGTGGCCGTGGCTGCCGTGGCGCTGTGCACCCTGCTGATCTATCCGCTCAAGCACATCGCGGCGGTCGTCTCACTGGGCGTCGTGTACCTGCTCGCGGTGCTCGTCATATCCGCGATCTGGGGCGCATCGCTGGGCGTCTTCACGGCCGTGCTGAGTGCGATGGCATTCAACTTCTTCCACCTGCCCCCCGTCGGACAGTTCCAGATCAGGGGCTCGAGCAACTGGGTCGCCCTGATCACGTTCCTCGTGGCGGCGGGCCTCGTGAGCTCGATCGCCGAGGTGACGCGCGCCCGCACGCGCGACGCCGAGGACCGCAGGCGCGAGGCCGACCTGGCCGCCGAGATGGCGCGGCTGTTGCTGCGCGGGGACAATCTCGACCAGGCCCTGCCCACGGTCGCGGCGCGGCTGGCGCACGCGCTGGAGCTGAGCTCGGCGGCAATCGAGATGGAGGCGGTCGAGGGGGATGAGCGCACGGTGGCGTTCCCCCTGCGCGAGGGCACGAGGAGGCTGGGGACGCTGCTGGTTGGAGCCGACACCTCCGAGGCGAACCTGCGCCGTCTGCAGGAGCGTGTGGTTCCGGCTTTGGAGGCGCTGCTCAGCGCGGCACTCGAGCGCGAGAGCCTGCTCGGAGGCGTCGTCGAGACGGCGGCGCTGCGCAGAGCCGATACGGTCAAGACCGCGTTGCTGCGGGCGGTCTCCCACGATTTGCGCTCGCCCCTGACGGCCATCTCCGCCGCCGGTGAGGCCGTCGCTTCGCCGTCGCTGTCACAGCCCGAGCGCGAAGAGATGGCGACGGTCATCCAGGAGGAGGCGCGACGGCTGTCACGGTTGGTCGACAACCTCCTCGACCTCTCGAGGCTCGAAGCCGGCGCTGCGGAGCCCCGCAGGGACTGGACTTCCGTCGAGGAGCTGATCCGGGCGGCGCTGCGGGAGCTCGCGGCGGGCGCCGATGAGTTCAGCCTGTCGATCGAGCGTGACATGCCGCTGGTGAGCGTGGACCCGGTGCAGATGGAGCGGGCCTTCGTGAACGTGCTCGAGAACGCGCGACGGCATTCCGGCGGCTATCCGGTGTCGGTGCGCGCCCGCGCGGTCCGAAGCCTCGCGCACGCCGCGCGGCGACCCGTGGCGACCGGCGGCGGTGGCGGCGGCGATGGTGCCGACGAGGACCGGCACGACGCGCAGTCACCCACGGGCGGCCGCGTGATCGTGCGCGTCGTCGATCGCGGCCCGGGCATTCCCCCGGCCCAGCTCGAGCGCGTGTTCGAGCCGTTCTACCGTGCCGGCACGCCCTCCGGCGGGCACCGCGGCTCGGGCCTCGGTCTCGCGATCGCGCGCGGCTTCACCGAGGCCAACGCCGGAACGCTGCACGTCGAGTCGCTCCCCGGGCAGGGCGCCGCGTTCGTGTTCGAGCTGCCGCTTGAGGAGCCGCTCGAAGAGCCGGTCGCATGAGCACCCAGGCGCAACCCACCGCGGCCAGGCCGCCGCGGGTGCTCGTGGTCGACGACGAGCCACAGATCGTGCGCGCGCTGAAGGTCGTGCTGCGCGAGGCGGGCTTTGAGGCGGTTCCCGCCGAGACGGCCTCCCAGGCGCTTGACCTCGCCGCGGTACGCCCGCCCGACGCGGCCATCGTGGACCTCGTGCTGCCGGACGGCGACGGCGTGGAGGTGACGCGCCGGCTGCGCGAGTGGAGCGAGATGCCGATCCTCGTGCTCTCGGCGGTGGGCGAGGAGGAGCAGAAGGTCAGGGCCCTTGAGGCGGGTGCCGACGACTACATCACCAAGCCGTTCGGAACGCGCGAGCTCGTGGCCCGGCTGCAGGCCGCCCTGCGGCGGGCGGCGCCGGCCGAGGAGGAACCGAGAATCGTCGTCGAGGGTCTCGAGATAGACCTGGCCGCTCGGATCGTGCTGCGTGACTCCGAGCCCGTCCATCTCACCCCGACCGAGTTCGAGCTGCTGCGCGTGCTCGTGCGCAACCGCGGACGGCTGATGACGCACAGAAAGCTGCTTGCGGAGGTGTGGGGGCCCGAGTACGTGGATGACATCCAGCCGCTGCGCACCCACATTGCGCGGCTGCGGGCGAAGATCGAGCCGGAGGG
This sequence comes from uncultured Solirubrobacteraceae bacterium, assembly GCA_963761355.1. Taxonomy (GTDB): domain Bacteria; phylum Actinomycetota; class Thermoleophilia; order Solirubrobacterales; family Solirubrobacteraceae; genus Palsa-744. Next base: position 480,156 of record CAVXHC010000003.1, on the reverse strand, counting down.
CGCCCCAGGGCCGCGCTACATCGTGACCGATCCGGGAGTGGGCTACCGGTTTGCGATGTGACTATGAGCCGGCGATGAGAACTGCCGCGAACGCCACATAGGCCGCGATGATCACCATGCCGACGGGGCGGCGCAGACCGCGGCCCGCGTACGCCGCCACGAGCACGAAGGCGGTGAGGGCGACGTAGCTGGCGGCGACGAACGTCGTCTGTCCCGATGCCGGCCCAAGTCCGAGGATCGTGGTAGGCAGCAGCAGTCCGGCCGTGACATTGAGTGCGTTGCTGTTGAGTGCCGTGCTGAGCGTCGCGGCTCCTCTCCCGCGTGCCGCGAGGTAGACGGCCGCGACGGCGTTGGGAAGGCTCGTGACCGCGGCAAGGATGAGCGCGCCGACAACGATTTCTGAGAGTCCGTGGCGCGTACCCAGCTGGGTGCCCGCCCGCTCCATCGCGATGCTCGCGCCAACCACGACCAGAACGGCGGCTGCCGCCGTGACGACGTCGCGAGCGCCGCCACGGCGAGGGTGGATGGCGACCTCGAGCTCGACCTCCTCCTCGCTGACTGCGGCGATCAGCCACCTGGTCCACGCCGAGGGAAGCCGCAGCTGCGCGAGTCGTTCGTGAGAGGTGCCGAGGATCACGACGTACGGGCCCAGTGCAGCCACCGCGAGCAGGAGTCCGACGAGAGGCGAAAACAGGCCCACGACGACGAGTAGGCACACGGCGGCGATCCACATCGCGACTGCGCCACCGAGCTCCACAACCCGTCGGTGCAGCGCGATCTGACCCGCCACCACGGCGGAGAGGCCAAGCAGCGCTGCCAGGTTGAACACGTTCGAGCCGATCACGACACCCGCGCCGACACGCGGGTCGTTACGGACGAGCGCTGTCACGGCGGCCGTGATCTCGGGCGCGTCGGCTGCGAGCGCCGCAAGCATTCCGAGCAGCCCCTCGGACAGGCCCATGCGCGCTCCGACGCGCTCGAGCCGTATCACCAGCACCCAGCTGAAGCCGAGGCTGGCAACGATGCCGAGGCCAAAGACGACGCTCAGCAGAAGGTCAGACGCGCCTACCGTCCTACCCATGGGTCAAGGCCACGGTCTGGCATTTGGGGGTGGCGTCAGGCGTGCCGATGTCGAGCGAACCTCGGTCACCTCGCTCTCGCCCTGAAGGGACACGCCCGTGGCTCAGTTCCTGGCGCAGTTTACAGAGGGACCTCGGAAGCCTCGCCGAGCCCAACGTTCGCGCGTCGCAACGCCGTCACGAAATCGTTATGCCGGCTGCACGCATCGTTATGCGGCCGTGATGGCGCAGCTTACATAGTGCTGCTCATGGACGCCGTCGCCATCGTTCTCGGGATCGCAATGTTCGCGATTCTCTTGCTCATCCTCGAGGGCATCGACCGGGTATGAACCTCTCGCCTCCCCTCGGCTACCTCATCGCCCACATGAGCGGGGCCGACTTCTTCGGCTTGGTCGTGGCGATACTCGTGATCGCCTATCTCTTTTATGCGCTCGTCCGCGGGGAGAAGCTCTAAGGCATGACGTTCGCCGGCTGGCTCACGATCGTGCTGTTCGCGGTCATCCTGACCGCCCTCGCATTCCCGCTTGGCGGTTATCTGGCGAAGGTGTACAGCGGTGAAAGGGTGTTCCTGTCACCTATATTCGCCGGCCCCGAGCGCTTTCTCTACCGGATCCTGAGGGTTGACCCCGAGCGCGGGCAGGACTGGAAGGCATACGCGAAAAGCCTGATCATCTTCTCGCTCGCGGGGTGGCTGTTCCTGTATCTGGTGCTGCGCACGCAGGACGCGTTCTTCGTGCCGCACGCGCTTAACCCGTTGGCCTACCACTCGGCGCCGTGGAACGTGACGTTCAACACCGTCTCATCGTTCATGACGAACACCAACTGGCAGTACTACGGCGGCGAGACGACGATGAGCTATCTCTCACAGATGATCGGCCTGACCGTCCAGAACTGGCTGTCGGCGGGCGTCGGCATCGTGGTGGCGGTCGCGCTCGTGCGCGGGATAATCGGGCGCAGCGGAAAGAGCCTCGGCAACTTCTGGCATGACCTCGTGCGCACGATCCTCTACGTGCTCGCGCCGCTGTCGACGATCATCGCGATCGTGCTCGTCTCCCAAGGCGCGCTCGCGAACCTCTCTAACTACCTCACGGTTCACACGATCACCGGTCTGACGCAGTCGATCGCGATGGGCCCAGTCGCCTCGCAGGAGGCGATCAAGATGCTCGGGACCAACGGCGGCGGGTTCTTCAACACGAACTCGGCGCATCCGTTCGAGAACCCGACACAGTTCACGAACTTCTTCGAGCTGCTGGTCGTGCTGATCATCCCAGCGGCGCTCGTGTTCATGTATGGGCGCATGACGGGAAATCGCAGGCAGGGCTACGCGATCTACGGCGCGATGATGGTCATGTTCCTCGGTGCGGTCACCGTCGCGTACATCGCCGAGGCCCACGGCTCGCCCGCGCAGCACGCCGCCGGCCTTCACACGCAGGTCGTCTCCGGCTCCGGCGGGGGCAACATGGAAGGCAAGGAGCAGCGCTTCGGGATCGCCGGTTCGGCGCTGTTCGACGTCGTCACGACGGTCACGTCGTGCGGGGCTGTCAACAGCGCGATCGAGTCGTTCACGGGCATCGGCGGAGCTGTGCCGTTCGCCAACCTGTCCGCCAGCGAGGTGATCTTCGGCGGCGTCGGCACGGGCCTTTACTCGATTCTCTTGTATGTCCTGCTGGCGGTGTTCATCGGCGGGCTGATGGTGGGGCGCACACCTGAGTGGCTCGGCAAGAAGCTTGAGGCGAAAGAGATAAAGCTCGCCGGTCTGGGCATCCTGATCACTCCGCTCGCCGCGCTGTTCTGCACGTCGCTGGCAACCGCGAGCAGCGCCGGGCGAAAGTCGATCGCCGAAGTGGCGCTGTCCAAAACCGGCGGCAATACGCCGCAGGGCTTCTCTGAGACCTTCTACGCCTACCTGTCGCAGGCCAACAACAACGGCTCGGCGTTCGCCGGCTACACCGGATTCATCCAGCCCAAGGCCGGCAACGTCGGCTCTCATGGCGTCACCTTCGCCAACCTCCTCGGCGGATTCGACATGGTGTTCGCCCGCTACGCCCCGATCCTGTTCGCGCTCGCCGTCGCCGGCGCCCTGGCCGGCAAGCGCGTCACGCCGGCGGGCCTCGGCACGATGCGCACCGACAATCCCACCTTCGTCGTGCTGTTGATCGGCGTGATCATCCTCGTGGGTGCGCTGACGTTCTTCCCCGCCCTCCTGCTCGGTCCGATCGTGCAGGGCCTGACAGGACACCTCTACTGACATGAAACCCTGGGTCCGCGACATCGTCACGTCTGTCATCGGGATCATCGTGTTCGCGATCCTGTTGGGCCTCGTGTATCCGCTCGCGATCACGGGCATCAGTCAGGTCGCCTTCCCGGGCAACGCAAACGGGCAGAAGGTCTACGTCAACGGCAAGCTCGTCGGCTCGAAGATCATCGGTCAGAGCTTCGCCTCGCCGGTGATCGGCAAGAACGGCAAGCCCGAGGAAAAGGAAGAAGAACTCGTCACAGAACCGGTCGCGCGCTACTTCCAGAGCCGTCCCTCCGCAACCGAAGGAGGCGCCTACAACGCCGCCGCGAGCACATTCTCCAACCGCGGGCCCAACAGCACGAGAACAGAGGAAGCCGACGCGGAAAACATCAAGGCCTACCTCGAACTCAACAAGCCCTACGACCCGTCCCTGACCGTGGCGCGGATTCCCGTGGACGCGGTGAACACCTCCGGCTCGAACCTCGACCCGGAAATCTCGCAGGCGAATGCCTGGATCCAGGCCCACCGCATCGCGGCCAAGCGCGGGCTCACGCTGAACGTGGTCGACAAGCTGATCTCCAAGTACACGTCGGGACGCGGGCTCGGCTTCTCAGGTGAACCGGGAGTGAACGTGCTCGAGCTCAACCTTGCACTCGACCGTATGACGGGAGGAACGGGCTGATGTCCGCGCAAGTGCCGGCAACCCACGAACGGCAGGCGATCTCGCTGTTCCAGCGCGACATCGTCTGGCGCGCGCTGCTCGACAGCTTCAAGAAGCTCGACCCGCGTGTGCAGATCCACAACCCCGTCATGTTCGTGGTTGAGATCGGCTCTGTCATCACGACTGTGACCTGGCTGATCCAGGCATTCGGCGGCAAGCCGCTCGGCGGCGGCCACGAGGAAGCGTGGTACACGTTCACGATCTCCTTCTGGCTGTGGCTGACGGTCGTGTTCGCGAACATGGCCGAGGCGTTCGCCGAGGGTCGTGGCCGCGCTCAGGCCGACACCTTGCGGACGATGCGCAAGGAGACCGTCGCGACGATGCGCGACGGCTCGACGAAGGCGGCGGCCGAGCTCATGCGGGGTGACGTCGTGGTCGTCCCGGCGGGAGAGCTGATCCCCGGTGACGGCACGGTGATCGAGGGCATCGCGACGGTCGATGAGTCGGCGATCACGGGTGAGTCCGCGCCCGTCATCCGCGAGTCCGGCGGCGACCGCAGCGCCGTCACCGGCGGTACGCGCGTGACCTCAGATGAGATCGTCGTGGAAATCACGCAGGAGCCCGGGCAGTCGTTCATGGATCGCATGATCGCCCTTGTCGAGGGAGCCGAACGGCGTAAGACTCCGAACGAGATCGCGCTCAACATCCTGCTCGCGGCGCTGACGTTGATCTTCGTGATCGTGGTTGCCACGCTGCGCCCGTTCGGGCTGTTCGCGGGAACGACGATCTCCGAGACGACCCTGATCGCGCTGCTCGTCGCGCTGATCCCGACAACCATCGGCGCCCTGCTCTCGGCGATCGGGATCGCCGGCATGGACCGCCTCGTTCGCCGCAACGTGCTCGCGCTGTCGGGGCGCGCGGTCGAGGCCTCGGGCGACGTGGATGTGCTGCTGCTCGACAAGACCGGCACGATCACGATCGGCAACCGACTGGCCTCGGAATTCGTGCCGATGCCCGGGGTGCCCGAGTCGGAGCTCGCCGAGGTCGCGCAGCTCTCCTCGCTCGCCGATGAGACGCCGGAGGGTCGTTCGATCGTCGTACTGGCCAAGCAGTACGGCATCCGCGAGCACGACATGGCTTCGATCAACGCCGAGTTCGTGCCGTTCACCGCGCAGACGAGGATGAGCGGCGTCGACATCGACGGGCGTCGCCTGCGCAAGGGCGCCGGCGACGCGATCATCGATCTCGTCAAGAGCGAAGGCGGTTCTCCCCCACCGGAGCTTCAGGCCCAGCTCGACCGCATCGGCAACGAGGGCGGCACGCCGCTCGCGGTCTCGCGTGACAACCAGGTGCTCGGCGTCATCTACCTGAAGGACACGATCAAGGAGGGCATGGCCGCGCGCTTTGAACAGCTTCGTGCGATGGGCATCAAAACCGTGATGGTGACAGGCGACAACCGCCTGACGGCGGCCAAGATCGCCGAGGAGTCAGGCGTCGATGACTTCCTCGCCGAAGCCACTCCCGAGCGAAAGCTCGCGCTGATCCGCGAGCAGCAGGCGGACGGGCGGCTCGTCGCGATGACCGGCGACGGCACCAACGACGCGCCGGCGCTCGCGCAGGCCGATGTCGGCGTGGCGATGAACACGGGCACCCAGGCCGCGCGCGAGGCGGGCAACATGGTCGATCTGGATTCGAACCCGACGAAGCTGATCGAGATCGTCGAGGTGGGCAAGCAGCTGCTGATCACCCGAGGCGCGCTGACCACGTTCTCGATCGCCAACGACGTGGCGAAGTACTTCGCGATCCTGCCGGCCATTTTCGTCGCCACCTACGCGACGACCCCGGGCGGCAAGGGTCCGCTGCACGTGCTCAACATCATGCATCTGGGCAACCCGCAGTCGGCGATCGTCTCGGCGATCATCTTCAACGCGCTCGTCATCCCGCTGCTGATCCCGCTCTCCCTGCGCGGGGTGCGCTACCGGCCGATCGGGGCGAGCGCGCTCCTGCGGCGCAACCTGTGGATCTACGGCCTCGGCGGCATCATCGCCCCGTTCATCGGGATCAAGCTGATCGATCTGATCGTCTACAACCTGCTGGGAGGATGAGCGAAGAGACCACGGCGCCCGCGGTTCCGCTCGTAGAGAGCGCACCAGCCGAGCAGCGCCGAGGTCGCCTGAAGGTCTTCCTCGGAATGGCGGCTGGTGTCGGCAAGACCTTTCGCATGCTGCTCGAGGGTCACGCGGAGCTCCAGGCCGGTCACGACGTGGTGATCGGATTGCTCGAGACGCACGGCCGTGCCGAGACCGCCCAACTCGCCGAGGGCGTGCCGATGCTGCCGCGCATGCGGGTGAGCTACCGCCAGACCGTGCTCGAGGAGATGGACCTGCCGGCGATCCTGCGTCGCGCACCCGAGGTATGCCTGATCGACGAGCTCGCCCACGCCAACGCTCCCGGCACCGAGCACGCCAAGCGTTACGAAGACGTCGAGGAGATACTGGCGGCCGGCATCGACGTCGTCTCCACGCTCAATGTCCAGCACCTCGAGTCGCTCAACGACCACATCACAGAGCTGAGCGGTATCCGCGTACGCGAGACGATCCCCGACGCCATTCTCGCGCGAGCCGAGGAAGTGGTGCTGATCGACGTCACTCCCGAGGCGCTGCTCGAGCGCCTGCGCGCCGGCAAGGTCTACCCGGCCGAGCGGATCGACGCCGCGCTCAACAACTTCTTCAAGGTCGAGAATCTCGCCGCGCTGCGCGAGGTCGCGCTGCGCCAGGTCGCAGAGGGGGTGGGGGCAAAGCGCCTGACGACCGAGCTCGTGGGCTCGCGCGAGGAGAGCCTCGCGGCGGACGCGCCCTACGCAGTGGGCGAGCGCCTGCTCGCGCTCGTCGAGCCCTATCCAGGCGCCCAGCGTCTTGTCCGCCGCGCATGGCGCTCGGCCCAGCGGCTCGGTGCCGAGCTCGATCTCCTGTGGGTGCGGCCACCGGGCCGGCAGCTTTCAGAGGATGAACAACGCTCACTCTCCGCGCTGCGCCAGCTCGCCTCGGTGCTCGGAGCGAGGATGCTCGAAGAGGAATCCGACGACGTTGCCGCGGCGATCGTCGATGTGGCCTCAGGCCGGGGCACGACCTACATCCTGGTGGGCCGCTCGCGACCCGCCCGCGGCCTCGGTCGCCTGCGGGTGCCGCTGCCCCAACGGTTGATGGAGCGCCTTCCAGGTGTCGACGTGCGGATCGTGGCCGATCGTTCCAGTCGCTCGAGTGCGGAGAAACCATGAACGCGGCGCTCATCTTCATAATCGCTGCCCTGGGGGTGCTCGTGGGAATCGCGGCCGGCTACTGGCTGCCACCACACGGGCGCCGGCCGAGGCGCGAGCGTCCCCGGGCTGTGCGCAGCATCCTGCTCCCCTTCACCGGTCAAGCGATCTCGCGCCGCTCGCTGGAGGCCGCTGTTCGGCTCGCCAAGGCGGAGAACGCGGTCGTCATGCCCGCCTTCCTCGCGAGCGTACCGATGAACCTGCCCCTCGAAACCGCATTGCCGGTGCAGTGCGCGCGCGGGATGCCGCTGCTCGAGGCGATCGAACAGCGTCTTTCCTCGCAGGGCGTGAGCGTCGACTCGCGCGTGGGCCGCGGGCGATCCGCCCGCGATGCCCTTCGCAAACTTCTCGACGAGGAGCACTTCGACCGCATCATCGTCTCAGCCGACGAAGACCCGCGGGCGGGGCTGGGGTACGACGATCTGAGGTGGATGCTCGAGCGCGTGCCGGCCGAGATCCTCATTCTCCGGACCGCTCCGGAGGACACGCGCCGGATCTCAGCCAACACCGTGAGCGGTCATTTTTGATCCGCGCGAGCGGGTGCGTCTGGGAGCGGCGTGACCTGCTGTATAGCTCGAGCAAGCGGTCGTGGCTGCGCCCGCGCCGCCGACGACGGTCCCGCACATCGCGCACGTCCACGCCGAGGGCTGGGGCTCACGCAAGGCGCCCGCCGCGAGCGCGGCGCCAGGGCCCGGCGTTGGGAGCGTGGGCGCACCTTCACAAAATCGTTATGGCCGGCGGCCGATTCGTCACGCGGGCGTAATTGAGGTGGTGGCACACTCGACTCCTTCTCATCTCAAGTTGACTCGGAGGTGATCCTCATGATGGGTCCAGCAAGCAGCCAGCCGGCCTCGCCGGGTATGTCGGAAAGGAGGCTTAGCTTTGACGGCGTCACGTCCGTAGGCGTCGGCAACAAGTCGGCCTCAGACGGCGCTCCCCTGACGCTGTGGTTGAAGGTATTCGTGGCTCGCGGAAGACTGGACCGCCAGCTTGTGGCCGGGCGTCCCTGCGAGTCCACTGCAGCGCTTTCACTGCGTGCCCGCCAGCTGACCGACATTCGCAGTCGCCGGCGGATCGCGCGGGACCTTCGCGGGATAGTCGACTACGTCCACCGGCACCGCTCGCGCAGGGTGATGTCGGCAGTCGTGATCGAGCCGGCGGCGGTGCGAAGGGGGCGACGGGCGATCCTCGAGCTGGCCCGGCGGCTGGAAGGGGCGGCTCCGGTCAGTCCCATCGGCGTCGTTCTTGCTCGGGCGCTCCTCACCGACGGCCGCAGTCCCCTGTTCAACCCGCACTGCGAGAGAACCGTCTCCCAGGCGGTCAGCGAAGTGCGCGACGCGCTAGAGGGTCTTCCGATAGTCCAGTTCAGCGCTTTCGCGGCGTAGCTTCAGCGCCCGCGCTGCGCGGCGGCACGTGGATTGCGGCATTTCGAGCGCCGCACAGTATGGTGGGCGGTGGTGAGCCGGGAAGCCTGGTCGGCATCGTTTGAAGCTGTCCGGACCACCATGCGCTACCACCCTCACCTCCCGATCCCCCTTTGCCGGGGCCGCCGCGGCTCGGTCATACAAGTTGCGCTGACATGAGGCCTCATATTCCCGTGCCCTCGGCGTGGCGCCGCGAGGCGCTGCGCACGAACCTGTGGCTCGTGCCGACGGTCGAGATTCTGCTGGCGGCGGCGCTGTTCGCCGGCACCTACGCGCTCGATCGGGCCGCCTACAACGGAACGCTTCACCTGCCCTCGTTCGTCATCAGCGGGTCCCCCGATGCCGCTCGGCAGATACTGACCGCGATCGCCGCGGCGGTGATCACGGTTGTGACGCTCGTCTTCTCGATCACGATCGTCACGCTCACGCTCGCCTCGACGCAGTTCGGGCCGCGCATGCTGCGCAACTTCATCCGCGACTGGATCACGCAGTTCACGCTGGGGAGCTTCGTTGCGACGTTCGTCTACGCGATCCTCGCGCTCGTCTCGATCGGCCCGAGCAGCCATGGGGAATTCGTTCCCCACCTCTCCGTCACGGTGACGATGGTGCTGGTGGTGCTGGACGTCGCGGTGCTCGTGCTGTTCATCGATCACATCGCCAAGTCGATCCAGCTGCCGCAGGTCATCGCGAGCATCGCCCGTGACCTCTCCCGCGCGATCGATGCCGAGGTCGCCCCGCGCACCGTCGCCAAGGCGGGGCCCTCGCTGGGCGAGATGCTGGTGCGATTGGACGAGGACAGCGGAGTCGTGCGTGCTCCGAGCAGCGGCTATCTGCAGTACGTCAGCCTGCGCACGTTGATCGACATCTCGGCGAGGAGCAATGCTGTGATCCGCCTGCTGTACCGCCCGGGTCACTTCGTCGTGGAGGGCCAGCCGCTGGCGGACGTCTGGCCCGCGGCCGCGGCGCCCGGTGTCGCGCGGGCGCTGGGCGGCGCGCATGCCACCGGGCCGCACAGAACGCTCACGCAGGATCTCTCGTTCGCGGTCGATCAGCTCGTGGAGATCGCCATCCGGGCGCTGTCGCCGGCTGTCAATGACACCTTCACCGCGCTGGCGTGCATCGACTGGCTCGGCGACGGGCTGTGCAAGCTCGCCACCGCCTGGCATCCGGCCACCGTGCATCGGGACGCGGCCGGGCACGTACGGGTGATCAGCGTGACCGTCGGTTTCCGTCGCCTGGTGGAGCGCTCGCACGACAAGATACGTCAGGCCAGCCGGGCGATGCCGGCCGTGATGATCCGCCAGCTCGAAGGGCTCGGCAAGGTGATGGCGTATACGACCACCTCTGAGCAACGTGACGTGCTGCTGGAGCAGGCGGCCATGATCCTGCGTGCGAGCGAGGAGTCGGTGCCGGAGGAGGCGGACCGCATCGACGTCCGCCGCAGCTACGACACCGTGCTGGCGGCCGTGTCTTCGACGACAATGGCGCCATCGCAGACGAACGAGGACACCTGAAGGTCTTCATCGGAATGGCCCCCGGCGTGGGGAAGACCTATCGCATGTTGCAGGAGGGCGTCGCCGAAGCCGACAGCGGGCGCGACGTGGTGATCGGCTATCTCGAGCCGCACGGGCGCGCCGAGACGCTCGCGCAGGCCGAGGGCCTTGAGATCATCCCGCGTCGGCTGATCGAGTACCGCGGCAGGCCCCTTGAGGAGATGGATCTGCCGGCGGTGATGGCGCGCAAACCCGAGCTGTGCCTGATCGACGAGTTGGCGCACACGGACGCACCGGGCCTCGAGCACGAGAAGCGCTATGAGGACGTGCGCGACGTGCTCGAGGCGGGGATCGACGTGTTCTCGACCGTGAACGTGCAGCACCTGGAGAGCCTCAACGACCAGGTGACCCAGCTCACCGGCACGCGCGTCCGCGAGACGATCCCCGACGAGGTGCTGTCTGCCGCTGACGAAGTGGTGCTGATCGACCTCACTCCCGAGGCGCTGATCGCGCGCCTGCGTGCCGGCAAGGTCTACCGCGCCGAGCGCGTGCCCGCGGCGCTCAACAACTTCTTCAAGATCGAGAACCTGGCAGCGCTGCGCGAGACGGCGCTGCGCCAGGTGGCCGAGGACGTCGAGGTCAAGCGGCTGCTGCGCGAGCCGAGCCCGATCGTGCGCCGCGACGAGGAGGGACTGCCGGCCGCGATCGAGGACGGTCCCCAGGCGATCGCCGAGCGGCTGCTCGCGCTGGTGACGCTCGCGCCGCACTCAGAGCGCGTGGTGCGCCGCGCATGGCGATCGGCCCAGCGCCTGGACGCAGAGCTCGACGTGCTCGTCGTGCGCCCGCCGGGGCGACCCCCGAGCAGTGAGGATCGCGCACGGCTTGAGGCGGTGCGGCGCCTGGTGGCGATGCTGGGGGCGCGCCTGCGCGTCGAGGAGGGGCAGGATGTGGCGGCGGTGGCGATCGGCGTGGCACGCGAGCTGGGGACCACGTATGTTCTGATGGGCACACCCGCCGCGCCGCGCGGACTGGGCCGTCTGGGCCGCGGGATCTCCGGTCAATCGCTGCTTGCGCGCCTATTGGCGGGCTTGCCGGGCGTCGACATCCGCCTGGTCGCAGATCCAACCCTGCGCCGCTCAAACGGCGTATCCGAAGAATCTTCTGCGCCGGCAGGGTTCCGGGGGGAGGGCGCCGAAGAGAGCGGCGAAGCTTGAATTTCGCCGCGCGCAGCAACCTTCAGCCGCGGCATCTGTTTCAGACCAGGATGACCCCACGATCTCGAGGATGCGCATGATACGACGACTTCGACGACGCCCCCGTCCCCTCACGCTCGCGCTGGCTATGGCGCTGCTGGGGGCCCTGCTACTGGCCTCGAGTGCCGTCGGCCAGGCGGGCACGAAGGCTCGGACATCACCCAGCGCCCATGCCGCCGCCAGCTATCTGACCGGCATCGGAGACGAGCACGCGGAGATGTTCGGCAATCCGCTGTGGCAACAGCTGCACACGAAAATCGCCCGCTATATCGCGCCCTACGACGCCGCCGTGCGCTCATACTCCCTCGATCAGGCGAAGGTCTGGATCAAGGCCGCCGAAGCCCAGCACCAGCAGGTCCTGGTGGCCTTCTACCACTCCGAGTACACGCCCACGAAGATGCCCAGCGTGTCGCTGTACCAGCACGACGTGCAGAAATTCATAAAGGACTTCCCCCACGTCAAGCAGTACCAGTCCTGGGACGAGTCGAACCGCGGCAACGTCAAGAATTCCTTCTCGAGCCCCTCGGCCGGGGCGTCCGCCCGCTACTACCAGGCCCTGCTTCGCGTGTGCAAGGGCTGCACCGTGATCGGGCTCGATGTGCTCGACCAGGCGAACATCACACCGACGCTGCGCTACATCTCAGAATTCAAGCGTGAAATCAGCCATCTGCGGACCGTGATGCCGTCGATCTGGGGCCTGCACAACTACTCGGACGTCAACCGCCTGCAGAGCTTCCGCACGCACGAACTGACGAAGGCCCTCGGCGGCCAGGTGTGGATTACCGAGACGGGCGGGATCGTGCAGTTCAAGCCCGAATTCCTGAACGTGCGCGGCTCGGGTCTAGCGCGAGCCGCGAAGGTGCTGAAGTACATGTTCAACGTCGCGGCGTCCGACCCGCAGGTCAAGCGCCTGTACATCTTCGACTGGAGCGGGGGCACGAGCTCGACGCGCTTTGACGCCGGGCTGACCGACGCCCACAACAACCCGCGCCCCGGCTACGTCACGGTCTGCAAGGAGCTGCACGCGGCCAAATGCAACGTCAAGGTGAGCAGCCACTGAGGGCTCAGTCGCTGAAGTCCTGCTCGATCCTGGCCAGCACGATGCCGGCCAACAGGCTCGAGCCGGCGTCGTTGAGGTGGATGCCGTCGGACTCGCGCACGATCGTCTGGCTGCCGTTGATGCTCATCGCGTCACGGTAGCTTTCGTTCGGCGTGAAGATCGGCACCGTGTCGATCACGCGGATCTGATCGGCCCAGGGCTCGACGCCCACCTCGATGGCCGCGTTGACCACGCGGGCGATGCTCCGGCGAGCGGCTTCACGGGGGGTCGGTAGCGTCAGCCAATAGACGCGAGCGAGGCCGTTCTGGCGGTAGGTGTTGGCCATCTGGCGCACCCGGTTGGCGTAGATTGCCGCCCATTCGGTGCTGCAGCATTCGACCTCGCGGCCGCTCGGCCCGGGCATCGGAAAGCCCTCGTTGGCGCCGATGAAGATGACGACGGCGTTGGGATGGTCTTCGCGAACCTGCAGCGCGGCGAGCTTGCCCCAGTCGACGAGCAGCGTGTTCGAGATGCCGCTGCCGACATGCGGATCCTGAATCACGTGCACGCCTTTGGGGGCGAGCCGCTGGGCGAGGTCTGAGTCGAGCGGCATCGACATCGAGTCGCCCGTTACGAGCAGGGTGTGCAGGGGGCGCTTGGGCGGAGGCTTATCACCGATCGCCGCGGGGTCGAACGCTTCCGGGGTGACCACCTGCGCCTGGCCGTTCGCCGTTGCGGCCGTGAGCGAGCTGAAGCCTTCGAGGCCCTTGAGGCTCGGATTCGGCGACAGCCACGCCGTGGCCGCGTGGCTGACGCCGGCCAGCGGCAGCTGCTCGGCGATCCATGCCGACGGGCGTCCGATCGCGAGCACGATTTCACGACCGATCCCCGGACTCATCTGCTCGCCGGCCTTGCGTATCGAGACGCCCTGGCTGATCACGAGCAGGACAGACGTCAGTGCCACGGCCAGCACCGCGTCACGCGCGCGAAAGCGGCGCAGGCCCATGCGATCGAAGCGGTTCATGAGCGCGTCGTCGGGATGCGGCCGGGGCGGTGGGGGAGCGTTGGTCATCTCAGAAGCGGAAGTAGATGAAGGGGGGGACGCCCTGGCTGGGCACCGTGGCGGCCGAGAACACAATCACTATGGCGAGCCCGACGGCGAGCAGCGCCGGGCGCAGCCGCTCGATGCGGACCTGGAAGCGCTCGAGCGGCTTTTCCGGCAATAGCTGCAGGCCGACCACGAGCACGATCGCGCCGATCACGGGGGCCGTCCACAACGTCGGCGCGCCTGAGGTGAACAGGCGCGAGATGAAGACGGCGGCCAGGTGGATCGATTCCGAGCGGAACAGGATCCAGCCGAACACGATCAGGTGGAAGGTCACGAACCACTTCAGCCACACGGGAGCTTTGATGCGCCCGCCCAGCGCGTGCTCGGTGACGAGCCCCGCCCCCTGGAAGGCGCCCCACAGCACGAACGTCCAGGCGGCTCCGTGCCACAGCCCGCCCAGGACCATCGTGATCATCAGGTTGCGGTAGGTGGCCAGTCGCCCGCCGCGGTTGCCGCCGAGCGGGATGTACAGGAAGTCGCGCAGAAAGCGCGAGAGCGTCATGTGCCAGCGCCGCCAGAAGTCGCGAAAGCCGGTGGCCCGGTAGGGGCTTCGGAAGTTCTGCGGGAAGATGTAGCCCAACAGCAGCGCCAGCCCGATCGCGATGTCGGTGTAGCCCGAGAAGTCACAGTAGATCTGGGCCGTGTAGCCGTAGGCCGCGAGCAGCAGGTTGGGGCCCGTGTAGGCCTGCGGGACGGCGAACACGGGTTCGACGACCGCGCGCGCGAGGTAGTCGGCGATCACGACCTTCTCGACCACGCCGAGCGCGATCAGGGCGAGGCCCGAGCCGACGGCCACGCGATTGGGGTTGCGCGGCCTCGCGAGCTGGGGCAGGAACTCGCGCGCACGCACGATCGGGCCGGCGATGAGGTGCGGGAAGAAGCTGAGATAGACGGCGGCGTCGATCGTGCTCGCGGGCTCGACGAGCCGGCGCTTGACGTCGACGACATAGGAGATCGCCTGGAAGGTGTAGAAGCTGACGCCGACCGGCAACGCGATCGTTATCAGCGGCAGCGGTGCCCCCAGCCCGAGATGGCCGAACACGTTCGCGAACTGCTGGACGAAGAAGGAGTAGTACTTGAACACGCCGAGCACGGCGAGATCGAGGCCGACCGCGACGCTGACGATGAGACGCCGGCGGCCCTCCTCCTGCGTGCGCCCCAGGAGCACGGCGGCGAGCTGGTTGCCGATCGTGACGCCGGCCAGGAGGAAGCAGAAGCGCCAGCTCGCCGAGGCGTAGAAGATGTAGCTGGCCAGGATGATGAACGGCTTCCACAGCGGGGGCCGCGACATCAGCCCCCAGGAGATCGCGAGAACGATCGGGAAGAAGATTGCGAACTGGACCGTCGGAAACAGCATCGATCAGCTTCCGGCGGTTTTATACGGGCCAGAACCTGCGAGCATCCACGCGTGGCTCGCCAAGCCTTCAAGGGAGGGAGATCGATGTCTGCATCGCGATGGATGAGGGCTCTGCTCGTTTCCGGCGCCGTCGCCGGTGCGCTGTCCGCCGTGGGCGTGCCGGGCGCGGTCTCCTACGCCGCCCAGCCGCTCGCAGGCGCGGCGAGCACGTGCAACATCTCGGGCCTTGAAGAGTCGCTCGGGCCGACCTACGTCACCTACCTGGGCGTGAGCGGCGGCGCGAGCTGCAGGCAGGGCGAGAAGCTTGTGCGGGCGTTCTACAAGTGCCGCGTCAAACACGGCGGCGTCGCCGGGCACTGCAGCGGGGTCGAAGGCTTCCACTGCAGCGAGGACCGCTACGCGAAAATCGCCGTTCAGTACGACTCCCACGTGCTGTGCACGCGCGGACGCGAGCGCATCCGTCACGATTACACGCAGTTCACCTGAGCGCCCGCGCCCAGGTCAAGATCGCGCCGCGGACAGCAGCCCATCCGCGCGCAGGGCTTCGACGATGAGGTTCCTCTGCACGCAGGCGCCCTCGTGGGTGACGTGGATCCCGTCGGGCGTGCGCGGATGGATCACGAGGCCGTCGTAGGTGACCGTCTGCTGGAACCCCCCGGGTGAGATCACGGCGTCGTCGGCGATCAGCCTCAGCCGCGAGCCGAACTCGGGCGCGAGCAGCCTGAGCGTGTCGTTGACGGCTTCGAACAGCGGCGCGCGCAGGGCCTCGCGCGGAGCCGGCAGCAGCAGCCAGTAGACGCGCCCGCGCCCGCCGCGCAGGTAGTGGCGGACCAGGGGGCGGACGCGGTCGGCATACAGCTCGAGCCACGCGGTCCCGCAGCAGGAGACCAGATGGTGGGAGGCGTTCGGCAGCGGTATGCCCCCGTCGCGGCCGCCGAGCGTGATCACCGTCACGTCGGGGCGGATGCCCGCGGCCTGTCGCCGCGAGAGCCGGTCCCAGTTGACGGTGGTGGTCGTCAGCCCCGTGCCGTCGCGGCGATCGCCGATCACGCGCATGCCGCGCGGCTCGTCGACCGCCAGCTCCTGGTCGATGGGATAGATGAGCGAGTCGCCCGTCGCGAGGATCGTCAGGCGCCTGCGATGAGCGCCCAGGCGAAGCGTGCCGGCGTGCGCGCGAATGCGCCGGCAGATCGCCGTCGGCGAGTTGGTCGCGCTGCCGCGGTCGGCGCGGGCGTGCCGGGGCCCGGGGCGACCGGCGTGCTCGGCGGCGAGCGCGCCCGCGGCGCCGATGCAGAGCAGCGCGCCTGTGAGCAGCGCGACGACGGTGGCGCGGGCGCCGACGGCGCCGGGGCGTTTGCGCGGGGGCTCGGGCGCGTTTCGAAACAGGCGCATGGCGGCGAGCGCGAGCAGTCCCGCGACGGCGGCGATCGGGGCGAGCGCCTTCAGCGGGTAGGAGCTGAAGCCCGGATGCAGCTTCGTGCTGAGGGCGGTGTTGTCGCCCGCTTTGACGATGCTGAGAAGCCCGCGGTGGTCGATCCCCAGCACGGTGGGGGCAAGGGCCGCGAACAGCGCCCAGGCGATGAGCACGAGCACGCCGATCGCCAGCGCCCGGGCCGGAAGCCGCACGCGCGGGCTGGCGCACACGGCCAGCACGACGCCTGCGCCGGCAGCGAGCAGGAACACCCAGATCCCGCCCCAGCCGCGGCCGAGCCCGTAGGCGGATGCGATCGTCGGCTGGAAGAGGCCCTCGCGCAGGTAGCGCACCCACACGACCGCCTCGGTCTCATAGCCGATCAGCGGATGGGTGATCGTCGCTATCACAGTGGTGGTGATCGAGACCGCCGCCAGCGCGATCGTGGGAGCGGGGAAGCGCTTGAAGGCGATCCCCAGCGGCACCGCCAGGAACGGCAGCATCGTCGTCAGGAACCGCGGACCCATGAAGCCGCCGCCGAAGGGGAGGTAGTAGCCCGAGTTGTAGCCCACGTAGCACAGGCAGATGCCCGCGATCGTCCATGCCTCCGCGCGCTTTCCGCGCCGGTACAGCAGCACGGTTCCGATCGCTCCCATCAGCAGCACGGGCGACAGCGTGAACAGCCCGCGTGAGTCGAACAGGAGCGTGGCGAGCACCTTCAGGCTGGGTAGTTCGATCCCGAAGAAGCCTTTGTGCTGGCGCGGGACGTCGGAGTAGGCGAGGTGCGTCCAGGAGCGGAAGGCGTAGTGGTTGTAGAGCAGCAGCGGCACGATCCCGACGATGCCGCCGGCGACGTAGGCTCCGGCGCGGCGGATGACGCCGAGCGCCGTGAAGGCGTCGCGGCGCGAGAGCAGGTAGAGCCCGAGCACGAGCGCGACGAAGAACAGCGGGTACTCCGAGGCGACCGCGTAACCCATCGCGAGGCCGGCCAGCGCGAGCAGCATCGGGCTGGGGGGCCCGTCGCGCTCGCGCAGCATCAGTGCGAATGCGGCGAAGCCGAGGAAGGCGGTGAAGACGTGGGAGAACAGCAGCGTCGAGAGCGGCAGCACCATCGTGCCGAGGCCGAGCGCGACGGCCGCAAGCGCGCCGTAGCCGGGCTCGAAGCGCTCGGCGACGCGCCACACGAGCAGCAGCAGCAAGAGGCCCGGCAGCACGTTGGTCCACAGGCCGATCAGATAGATCATCTCGTCGTCGCCGCGCTGCGGGGGAGCCTGATGCGAGCGCGCCCAGGCGTCGGCATTGATCAGGTTCAGCGTGTCGTAGAAGGGCAGCGCGAAGAGGGCGAGGCCCGGTGCGCGCGCCGAGTACCAATGTCCCTTGTAGAAGGCCTTGTCGCCCGTGTTTTCCTGATAGGCATCGATCGTCGTGCCGTCGTTGTTGAGCGAGCGGATGAGGTCATAGTGGGAGGTCTGGTTCCAGGAGAAGCTCTGGATCACCGTCGCGTAGGAGAGGCCTACGAGCAGGATCGCGGCGAGTGCCAGGCGCTTGCGGGTGAGCATCAATCGTGTCCGTGCAGCGCCTTCGGCCCGGGACCGATCTCATAGATGACGATCGAGCCGACGCGCCGGCGGGTGATGCCGAGGCCGGCGACCGGCTTGGCCGCCGCGGCGGTCGGGTTGGGCGGCTCGGGGACGACGAAGCTGTGCGAGACGGGAAGCTGCTTGATCGGCTGCGTATGCAGCACGACCGTGCGAATGCCGTAGAAGCGGAGCTTCTCCACGCTCGCGCGGTCGGGGAATCCGGACATCCCGCCGCGAAGGTCATCCACCGCGGGCATGTCGAAGGTGCTGTTTCCGATCGGGATCTCATAGAAGCCGTCTGTCGAGAAGTACTGCCAGATGCGGTCGTGGGCCCCGTCGGTGGGCAGATCAAGCAACGGGCCGGGCAGGCCGATCTCGGCGCGCGCGGGCTGGGGCACGACGGGGTGGCCCATGTGCCCCGCCCCCTCGCCGACGACGCCGACGACGAGCACGACGCCGACGAGCGCCGGCAGGGCGGCTGCTCCGCCGTTCCACGCACGCACGCGCCGCAGGATCCACTCCGCGCCGGCTCCGGCGAGCAGGGCGAAGAAGAGGGTGCCCATGATGAAGATCCGCCCGGGGACGCGAACGCCGTTCCAGCCGGGGGCGTAGTCGTACAGCAGCCGGTAGGGATAACCCGCCCCCGTCAGGCCCAGGCCCATGGCCAGCACGCAGCAGGTCACCACCCCGATCAGCAGCCCGATCCGCAATCGCCGTGTATAGACGGAGGCGAACAGGCCCACCAGCGCCAGCAGGAGAATCGCCAGGCCGGGGAAGAAGACGTCCTCGTTCTTGGAGTGCACGTGTTCGCGGATGGGGGCCGTCACCGAGCCCCAGATGCGGTTCTCCGAGCTCGCCGACAAGAGCGCGGCCGGTCCCGAGGAGTAGGCCTCCACTTCTTTGATCGTGCGGGCTGCGCTGGGGTACAGGCTTGCGACCCGCAGGTAGGGGCGCGCCTGGTAGACGACGATCAGGCCCAGCACGGCCAGGCCGATGCAGGTCACGGCGAGCAGCCGGCGAGGGATGAGCGGCCCGCGCGCGGGCCGCTCGGCCGCCGGGCCCGCGGCGAGCGCCGGGCCCGCGGCGAGCGCCGGGCCCGCCGCGGGCGCCGGGCCCGCCGCGGGCGCCTCGCCCCGCGGGCTCCCGGCGGACCCCGGCTGCAGGCGCCCGCGCCACCAGCTCCACAGCACGAGCAGCGTGAGGATGAGCAGCAGGTAGCTGTACTGGAGACCGAGCGTGAAGCCGAGGCTGATCTGCCAGGCAGAGACCAGCCAGCCGGCGAGCACGAGCGCGCGTGAGCCGCGGCGGTAGCCGCGCAGGAGCAGGAACAGGGCCAGCGGGATGCCGCCGGAGGAGATCACGTGCAGGTGGCCGGCCTCGGTCACGCGGTAGGGCGCGTAGGCGAACGCCGCTCCGGCGACCGCTCCCGCGAGGCGCCCGACGCCGAGCTCGCGCGCCAGCAGGTAGGCGCCGACGAAGCACATCGACCAGGCGAACAGGAACAGCAGGTTGTAGCGGACGAGCGCGGCGACCGTGCCCGATCCGAAGAACGCCGCCGGCCCGTAGCCGAGCAGCGAATCCGAGAAGGCGAGGCTGAGCGGGTGGGGGTAGAAGGCGTTGGAGTTGAACAGGTGGAGCGGATCGTGCAGCATCGCGTGCCCGACCCAGGCGACCTCCCAGGCCGTGCGCACGGGGTCGCCGAGGTCCGGCGAGATGCGGGTGGACATGTGCAGCACGAGCGGCCAGCTCGTGAGCACCGCCAGCGCGACGCCGGCGGCCAGCACCCACAGAAGCTCGGCGAGCGTGAGCGTGGGGGACGGCGCCCAGCGCAGCAGCCGATTTCCCGACTCGCGCGTGCGATCGGGCGGGGTCGCTCCGTTCGCGCGCGCGCTCGGCCCGCCTCCGGCAGGCTCGGAGGATTCCGCTGGCGTGCGCGAGGGGCTGGGGACGCCGGTGCTCATCGGGTGCTCGTGTTCGGGACCGCGCGGATCGGCGCAGCATACGGGAGCCGCCTGCGACTTAACGGCGCATGGGCGCCTCGCCCTTGTGCCAATGGGTGATTCTGATTTGCGTCACACTGGCTCCGATGAAGGTTCTCGTCGTCGGAGCCGGTGGCGTAGGGGCGGCGTTTGCGGCGATCGCGCAGCGCAGGCCCGCGTTCGAGCGGGTGGTGCTGGCCGATGTCGCGCCCGAGCGCGTGCGCTCGGTGGTCGCCGGTCTGGGCGAGCCCGCACGCTTCGCCGCGGAGCGCGTCGACGCCTCCAATCAGAAGGACCTCGTGGATCTGATCGGCCGCGTCCGGCCCGATGCGGTGCTGAACGCGTGCGATCCGCGCTTCAACGAGCCGATCTTCGGCGCCGCGTTCGAGGCGAAGGTCACATACCTCGACATGGCGATGACGCTCTCGCACGCGCATCCCGAGCGCCCGTATGAACTGCCCGGGACGATGCTTGGCGAGTACCAGCTCGCCCGCCACGAGCGGTGGCAGGAGGCGGGCCTGCTCGCGCTCGTGGGCATGGGCGTGGAGCCGGGCCTGTCCGACGTGTTCGCCGCCTACGCCGCCCAGGAGCTGTTCTCGGACGTCACGGAAGTCGCAGTGCGCGACGGCGCCGACCTCGTCGTCGAAGGGTATGAGTTCGCGCCCACGTTCTCGATCTGGACGACGATCGAGGAGTGCCTGAACCCGCCGCTCATCTGGGAGCGCGAGCGCGGCTTCTACACGACGGCGCCCTTCTCCGAGCCGGAGGTGTTCGAGTTCCCCGAGGGAATCGGCAAGGTGCAGTGCGTGAACGTCGAGCACGAGGAGGTGGTGCTGATTCCCCGCTGGGTCGACTGCCGGCGGGTGACCTTCAAGTACGGCCTGGGCGAGGAGTTCATCGACGTCCTGCGAACGCTGCACAAGCTGGGCCTCGACTCGACCAGGCCGGTGTCGGTGCGCGGCGTCAAGGTCGCCCCCCGCGACGTCGTTGCCGCCAGCCTGCCCGACCCGGCGACGCTCGGCGAGCGGATGACGGGCCGTACCTGCGCGGGCACATGGGTGACGGGCACCGGTACCGACGGGCAGCCGCGCTCGAGCTACCTGTACCACATCGTCGACAACGAGAACACGATGCGCGAGTACGGCTCACAGGCGGTCGTGTGGCAGACGGCGATCAACCCCGTCGTCGCCCTCGAGCTGCTCGACGAGGGCGTCTGGAAGGGGACCGGCGTGCTCGGTCCTGAGGCGTTCCCGCCGAAGCCATTCCTCGAGCGGTTGGCCGAACTCGGCTCACCGCACGGCCAGATGGAGCTGGCGGTCCGCTAGAAGTCCACGCGAGCCGGCACGGGCCCCGTCGGCGGCGGCTCCTTGAGCAGGCCCGGGGGCGCGGTTTCGGTCTTGCGCGAGAAGTACTCTTTGAAGTACGGGCGCGAGATCAAGAGGATGATCGCGCCGAGGATCATGCCGCCGATGCCGAACCACAGCGGCAGGGTGATGCCGAGAATCGGCTTTGAGGAGACGTTTTCCGCGTGGCCGTAGTAGAACGCCGCCTTCACGCCGATGCCGAACAGCATCAGCCCGCCGAGCACGGGACCGAGGCCCAGGAGCAGGAAGTTGCGCACGCTTTCGGTGAGGTCGCGGCGGTAGTACCAGGCGCAGGCGACCCCGGTGAAGCCGTAGTAGAAGCAGATCGGAAAACCGATCGCCGTGAGCGAGTCTTCGAGCACGCTCGAGGACAACAGGAGCAGGCCGATCGTGATGGCGATCGACAGCGCGCCGAAGCCGAGCGTCGAGACCGTGGGGGTCAGGTAGCGTTTGTGGACGCGCGATAGCAGGCTGGTGACGGCTTTCCAGTGGGCCATCGACAGCGTCGTTCGCGCGGTCGGCAGGATCGTCGTCTGTGTCGAGGCCGACGCTGAGGTGAGCACCGCGATCACGAGCAGCTTGTTCAGCGTGCTGCCGAGGACGCCGGTGCCGAGCGCGTTCAGCACGTCTTCCTGGTTTGCTTCGTTGGTCAAGAAGCCGACGCCGTGGAAGGACTGGGCGGCCGCCGTGACGACGACGTAGATGAGCACGAGCATGACCGTCGAGATGACCGCGGCCTTTCCTGGACCCTCGGCCGGATCCTCGGACTCCTCGTTGACCGCCACGCCGGAGTCCCAGCCCCAGTAGATGAACACGGCGAGCAGGAGCGCGACGACGAGGTCTGAGAAGTTCATCGCGAAGGGATTGATCCACGACAGCGACGGCTTGATCGAGCCGCTCGGCGGGTGGCTGCCGTAGACCTTGACGAAGGCGACCACCGAGAACAGCCCGAGGATGAACACCTCGGCGCCGAGCAGCACCTGCTGGATGCGCGCTGAGAGCTCGATGCCGCGGTAGCAGATCCAGGTCATGATCGCGATCCACAGGACCGCGGCGATGATGACCGCCGCTTTGGATGCGCCGAGTTCGGAGAAGCCGAACAGCTTGAACGTGTAGATGGCGGCGATGTCCGCGAGCGAGGCCATCACGATCAGGTCGGCGAGGAAGATCGCCCAGCCGTTCAGCCAGCCGGTCACGGGACCGAAGGCGCGCGTCACCCACGCGAACGTCGTGCCCGCGTCGGGGTCTGCGCGGTTGAAGTATTTGTAGGCGGAGGCGACCAGCAGCATGGGGATGAACGCGACGAGCATCACCGCGGGGGCGTGCACGCCGACGCCCTTGACCGCGACGATGAATCCGAGCGTGGCCGCCAGCGAGTAGGCCGGCGCCGTCGAGGCCACGCCGATGACGATGTTGGAGACGTAGCCGATGGCCCCTTTTTTGAGCCCCTTGTCCATCACCCCGGAAGATCCCGCTGCCGGGGATGCGGCGACGCTGTCGGTGGCCATCGGGACTCCTCTCTCGCGGGTGGTACACAGGCGACGGCCGCGTCGTGATGAAAACAGCCTCGTCGTAACAGAAGTTACGTCGGTGGGCGGTGGACGCCAAGGGGCGCAATCCCCAAAACCCGCGGTTCCAGTTGTACATCTCGTATAATCGACGCAGTTGATGTTGACCAGGTCACGCCTTGAGCAGCATATGTGGACGCAGTAGCGTTGTCCTGAGTGTCTAGTCGGCTACGGGAGTCGTGGGTGTTCGATGTCCGGTGATCTTCAAGAGCAGGCCAAGCGCCACCTGTGGATGCACTTCACGCGGATGGGCTCCTATGAGAGCGGCGCCGAGGTGCCGGTGATCGTGCGCGGTGAGGGCTGCTACGTCTATGACGAGCACGGCAAGCGCTATCTCGACGGCCTCTCGGCTCTGTACTGCGTGAACATCGGCCACGGCCGCGCAGAGCTCGGCCGGGCCGCCGCCAGACAGGCCGAGGAGCTGGGCTTCTACACGAACTGGAGCTATGCCCACCCGCGCTCGATCGAGCTGGCGACGCGCATCTCCGAGCTGGCGCCGGGGAACCTGAATCGCGTGTTCTTCACCTCCGGCGGCTCGGAGGCGGTCGAGTCCGCGTGGAAGCTCGCGAAGGCCTACCACGCCGCCCGCGGCGAGGGCGCAAGGCACAAGCTGATCTCGCGCAAGCTGGCCTATCACGGGACCTCGATGGGCGCGCTGACCGCGACCGGGCTGACAGCGCTGCGTACGCCGTTTGAACCGCTCACGCCGGGCGGCACGCACGTGGCCAACACGAACTCCTATCGCTGGCAGGAGGACCGCGATCCGCTGTGGGCGGCGGACGCGATCGAGGAGGCGATCATCTTCGCCGGGCCCGAGACGGTCGCCGCCGTGATCCTCGAGCCGGTGCAGAACGGCGGCGGCTGCTTCGTGCCGCAGGCCGGCTACTTCCAGCGCGTGCGCGAGATCTGCGACCGCCACGGCGTGCTTCTGATCTCTGATGAGGTGATCTGCTCGTGGGGGCGGATCGGCTACTGGTTCGGCTGCGAACGTTTCGGCTATGAGCCCGACATGATCACGACCGCGAAGGGCATCACCTCCGCCTATGCGCCCCTGGGAGCGGTGATCGCGGGCGACCACATCGCCGAGCCGTTCCTGCACGGCAAGGCGATCTTCAACCACGGCTTCACCTTCGGCGGGCACCCGATCGCGTGCGCGACGGCGCTTGCCAACATCGACGTGATCGAGCAGGAGGAGCTGTGCGAGCGCGTGCTCGAGAACGAGGCGGGGCTGCGGGCGATGCTCGAGAGCCTGCGCGATTTGCCGATCGTGGGCGACGTGCGCGGCGCCGGGTACTTCCAGGCGATCGAGCTCGTCAAGGATCAGGCGACGAAGCAGACCTTCAGCGGGGAGGAGTCCGAGCAGCTGTTGCGCGGCTTTCTCTCAGGCGAGCTGTACCGTCGCGGGCTGATCTGCCGCACCGACGACCGCGGCGACCCGATCGTGCAGCTGTCGCCGCCGCTGATCGCCGGCGCGGAGCAGTTCGAGGAGATCGAGGCGATTCTTCGCCCGGTGCTGAGCGAGGCGTCAGAGCGGCTCGGGGCTGCCGATCAGCGAGTGCCCTTCGCTTCGACCCTCCGGCGTTGACGGAACGATGGAGCTCACCGTTGAGAGCCTGATCGAGGAGCTGGGCCTCGAGCTTGCCAGCGGCCACGAAGCGGCCAAGACGCATGTGCGGTGGGTGCACAGCACCGAGCTGCCCGACCCGACGCCGTGGCTGCGCGGCGGCGAGCTGCTGCTGACGACGGGCATTCAGCTGGATGGCCCGAAGACCCAGCGCGAACTGATTGATCGGCTCGCCGACCACAAGATCGCGGGTCTCGGCTTCGGCACGGGCTTCACGCACAAACGGCTGCCGGCGGCGCTGTTGGCGGCGGCGCGCAAGCGCTCGTTCCCCCTGTTTGAGGTTCCCTATGAGCTTCCCTTCATCGCGATCACCGAGCGCGCGTTCGCGCAGCTCGTGAACGAGCGCTACGAAATGCTGCAGCGCAACATGGCCGGCGACGTGCTGGCCGAGGCGCTCACCGGGCATCTGTATCCCGAGGAGCTGCAGGCGCGCCTGCGCCCGTTCGGGATCGGCGAGCAGGTCGCCGTGCTGGCCTACTCGCTCAACGACCCGAGCGCGGCGGCGGCAGCGCTCGAAACGATCCTCGAGCGCGAGCACGTCGGCTGTCTGGTGGCGATTCGCGCGGGCCTGTTGTGCGCCGTCATCGACGCGAGCGGTGTGGACCCGATCGCGCTCGCGGGGAAGGTCCGCGGCGAGCTGATGCTGCGCTTCGGAGAGGTCCGCGCGGCCGCCAGTCGAGCTGCCCCGACGCACTCGCTGCGGCTGAGCTTCCACGAGGCGCGCTGCGCGCTCGAGGCCGTGCGGCTGCAGAACGGCAACGCGCAGGTCGCCTCCTACGCGGATCTCGGCGCCTTCCAGCTGCTCCTGTCGCTGCAGGATGACGATGCGCTGCTGTCCTACTGCCGCGGCGTGCTGGGACCGGTCGAGCAGGGGGAGGGCGAGTACGGCGAGGAGCTGCTGCGTTCGCTGGACGTGTTCATCGAGCACAACGGACACTGGGAGAAGGCCGCCAACGCGCTCTACTGCCACCGCCACACGCTGCGCTACCGCATCCGCCGCGTCGAGCAGCTGAGCGGGCGCGACTTCTCGAACGCCCGCGATCGCATCGAGTTCTGGCTGGCGCTGCGCGGCAGGGAGCTCGCGCGGTGAGCAATGTTTTTGATGATGACACCCTGCGGGAGTCGCGCGCGGGCATGCGATTGCCGCGAGGAGCGCTCAGGCGATGAGGATCGGGGTTCCAAGCGAGATCAAGTCGGATGAGTACCGCATCGCGATCACTCCGGCGGGGGTGCGCGAGCTGACCAGGCGCGGGCACGAGGTGCTCGTGCAGGCCGGCGCCGGCGAGGGCAGTGCGATGGCCGATGCTCAGTTCCAGGCGCAGGGCGCCGCGATCGTGCCCGACGCCGAGGCGGTGTTCGCGCAGTCCGAGCTCGTGCTGAAGGTGAAGGAGCCGCAGGCCGTGGAGGTGGGGATGCTGCTCGAGGGGCAGACGCTGTTCACCTACCTGCACCTGGCGGCAGAGCCGGAGCTGGCGCGAGGCCTGCAGCGGTCGGGCGCGACGTGTATCGCCTATGAGACGGTCGAGGACGACGAGGGGCGGCTGCCGCTGCTCGCGCCGATGAGCGAGGTGGCCGGCAAGATCGCCACGCAGGCGGGGGCGTTCATGCTGGAGAAGCCGCTGGGCGGCCGCGGGATCCTGCTCGGCGGCGTGCCTGGGGTGGCGGCCGCGACGGTGCTCGTGATCGGGGGCGGCGTGGTGGGGATGAACGCCGCGTTCATCGCGATCGGGATGCAGGCCGACGTGTTCGTGTTCGACCGCTCGATCGACCGGCTGCGCGAGCTCGAAGTGGCGTTCGCCGGGCGTGCCTCGACCGTGTACTCCTCGACGCTCGCGATCGAGGAGATGCTGCCGCTGGCCGATCTGGTGATCGGCGCCGTGCTGGTCCACGGCGGGCGCGCGCCGCACGTGGTGACGCGCGAGCAGTTGAAGCTGATGCGCCAGCACGCGGTGCTGGTGGATGTGTCGATCGACCAGGGCGGCTGCTTTGAGACCTCACGGCCAACGACCCATTCCCACCCGACATTCGAGGTGGACGGGATCACTCACTACTGCGTGACGAACATGCCGGGCGCGGTGCCGATCACCTCGACCTACGCGCTCACCAACGCCACCCTGCCGTACGTGCTCGAACTGGCCGAGTACGGCGTGAGCGCGGCCCTCGAGCGAAACCGCGGTCTGCGCATGGGCCTGAACATCCAGGGCGGCGAGATAATCCACCCGGCCGTGGCGGAGGCGCTCGGCGCCCCCGTGCCCGCGATGCGGTGACTCACAGATCCTGACCCCAGCAACCTTCCCGAGGAGGAGTTCGAGATGGCAACCAAGGTAGAGGTGCTTGCCAACTTCATCGACGGTGAGCTCGCTCCCGCATCGGGCGAGACCGAAGCGATCCTCAACCCGGCGAGCGGCGAGGAGCTGGCGCGCGCGCCCGTCTCCTCCGCCGAGGAGGTCGACGGCGCGGTCAGAGCGGCCCGCAGGGCGTTCGAGGGGTGGTCCACGACGACGCCGGCCCAGCGCGCGCAGGCGCTGTTGGCGCTCGCGCAGGCGGTTGAGGACCGCGGCCAGGAGATCGCTCGCCTGGAGGCGCTCAACGCGGGCAAGCCGCTCGCGGCGGTGGAGAGCGACGAGATCCCCGTGATGGTCGACAACCTGCGCTTCTTTGCGGGCGCGGCGCGCACGCTGGAGGGGCGCGCGGCCGGCGAGTACATGGAGGGCTACACGTCGTTCACGCGCCGCGAGGCGGTCGGGGTGATCGGGCAGATCACGCCGTGGAACTACCCCCTGATGATGGCGATCTGGAAATTCGGGCCCGCGATCGCGGCGGGCAACACGGTCGTGCTGAAGCCGGCGGAGACGACGCCGATCACCACCATCCGCCTCGCAGAGCTCGCCGCCGAGATCCTGCCGAAGGGCGTTCTGAACGTGGTCCTGGGCCCGGGCCGGCCGACGGGCGAGGCGCTGATCTCACACCCGGACGTCGACATGGTCGCGCTGACGGGGTCGGTGGAGACGGGCAAGCACATCGCGCGCACCGCGGCGGACACGCTCAAGCGGGTGCACCTCGAGCTGGGAGGCAAGGCGCCGGTGGTCGTGTTCGACGACGTGAGCCTCGAGGCGGCGCTTGAGACGATCGCGGGCACCGGCTACTACAACGCCGGCCAGGACTGCACGGCGGCGACGCGGGTATTGGCCGAGGGGAGGGTCTACGACGACGTCGTCTCCGGTCTGGCCGAGCAGGCGCAGGGGCTCGTGATCGGCGACACGCTCGCGCCCGATACGACGCTGGGACCGGTCAACTCGGCCCGCCAGCGCGAGCGCGTGGAGGGCTTTCTCGAGCGCAGGCCCAAGCACGCGGAGGTGGTGACCGGTGGCTCGGAGCCCGACCGGCCGGGTTTCTATCTCGAGCCGACGGTGGTGGCGGGGCTCGAGCAGGACGACGAGATGATCCAGCGGGAGATCTTCGGGCCGGTGATAACAGTGCAGCGCTTCACAGACGAGCAGCAGGCGATCGCATGGGCCAACGCGACCCAATACGGGCTGGCCTCATCGGTGTGGACGCGCGACGTGGGACGCGCGCTGCGCGTCTCACGGGCGCTGCGCTTCGGCTGCGTGTGGATCAACGACCACATCCCGCTCGTCTCGGAGATGCCCCATGGCGGCTTCAAGCAGTCCGGCTACGGCAAGGACCTGAGCGTGTACTCGCTCGAGGACTACACGGTCGTGAAGCACGTGATGGCCAGCTTGCAGTAGCCGCCAGGAGGCTTTACCCGGGACGGGGGCTGCTACGGTTGCCCTAACGGGTGGCGACGTCACCCGCGGGGTTCTTGTCTTTGTTGGCGCTTTGAGATGCGCGGATGGGGTCAGTCGAATCTCCATCTGCAGCGGCGGCCCGAGGGTCGCCAGAAGGAGCACCAACACATGAGTCATCAATCGTTCGCCGATCTCGGCGTGTCCGAGGTCGTCGTAGAAGAGCTTGCCGAGCGCGGCTTCACCGCGCCCTTCCCCGTCCAGAGCATGGTCATCCCCGACATGCTCGCCGGCCATGACGTGCTGGCCCAGTCGCCGACCGGCTCCGGCAAGACGCTTGCATTCGGGGTGGGGCTGGTGGAACGCCTGAAGGACTCGGACGCGCGTCCCTCGGCGCTCGTGCTCGCGCCGACACGCGAGCTGGCGCTGCAGATCGTCGAGGACCTGCGCCCGATCGCACACGCCCGTGCGCTGTCGATCGCGGCGGTCTATGGCGGCGCCGGCATCGTCAAGCAGGCGCGGCTGGCCGCGCGTGCCCACATCCTCGTCGCGACGCCCGGGCGGCTGCTCGATTTGATCGAGCGCCGCGATGTGTCGCTCGCCCGCGTCCGCCTGCTGGTGCTGGACGAGGCCGATCGCATGCTCGACATGGGCTTCCGGCCGGTCGTCGACAGGATCGTGAAGATGACCTCCTCCGAGCGCCAGACGCTGCTGTTCAGCGCCACGCTGCAGGGAGAGGTCGGGCGCGTGGCCAAGGTCTACACGACCAACCCGCGCCGTCACGAGCACGCTCACCCGGCGGAGCGCCGGGGCGACGTGGAGCACCGCTTTCACATGGTCTCCCACGAGGGCAAGGTCGCGCGGCTCGTCTCCGAGCTCGACTCAGAGCGGGGGCTGACGCTCGTATTCGTGCGCACCAAGCGTGGCGCCGACCGGCTGGTCAAGCGGCTGGCGGCGAGCAGGGTGGCGGCCGTGGCGATGCACGGCGACAAGTCCCAGGGCCAGCGCGAGCGCGCGCTCGCCAACTTCGAGGCCGGCGTGGTCGACACGCTCGTGGCCACCGACGTCGCCGCGCGGGGGATCGACGTCGCGGGGATCACGCACGTGATCAACTACGACATTCCGGCCACGCGCGACGACTACGTGCACCGCGTCGGGCGCACCGCCCGCGCGGGAGCCACGGGCGTGGGCGTCACGCTCGTGGCCCACGACCAGGCACGCGAGCTGGCGGGCATGGTCGGTGAGCTGGGACTCCATCGCGAGCTCAAGCTCGGCGGTCTGCCGAGCGACTCCACGCGCGGCCAGGGTGCCCCGCGCCAGCCGGCGAGGAACGGCCGCGGGGCTCGCGGCGGCGCGAGGAATGGTCAGGGCCCGGCCGGCGAGGGCGCGCGAAACGGCCGTCGCGCCCGTCGCAGACCCAGGTGAGCCGCGCCGTGACCGTCGCCGTCTGAGCTAACGTCGCAGCATGAGCGAGCCCGAGCCAGGGGGGACGGAAGTGGAGGAGGAGCCCGCCGAGACGCGCACGCATGCCGAGGCGCTGAGCGGCCACGAGGTGGCGCTCGTGCGTGCGCCCAACCCCGGGCCGATGACGCTGTCGGGCACGAACAGCTGGCTGGTGGGACGCGGCCCGGCGTGGGTGATCGACCCGGGTCCGCTGATCGACTCCCACCTCGAGCGCCTGCTGGGCGCGCTCGACGAGCGCGGAGGACTCGGCGGCGTGGTGCTCACCCACGATCACTCAGACCACTCAGAGGCCGTGCAGGCGCTGCTCGCCGCCCGCCCGGCGCCGCTCGCGGGCGGCCGTGGCGATGTCGACGTGAAGCTCGAAGACGGGCTCGCCTTCGGGCCCTTCGTGGCGCTGGCGACCCCCGGGCACGCTCCTGATCACTTCGCGCTGATCGCGGGCCGGGCATGCTTCACCGGTGACGCCGTGCTGGGCGAGGGCAGCGTCTTCATCAGCCCCTATCCTGGCGCGATGTCCGGCTATCTGGCCGCGCTCGAGCGACTGCGCGAGCGCGAGGACCTCGACGTGCTCCTCCCCGGCCATGGCCCGCCGGTGCGCGACGCGCAGGGCAAGCTCGGCGAGTACATCGCCCACCGCCTGGATCGCGAGCAGGGCCTCGTGGCAGCGCTCGGCGAAGGGCGTCGCACAGTCCCCGAGCTGCTCGACGCGGCCTGGCCCGAGGTGCCCGAGACGCTGCGTCCGCTCGCCACCGTCACGCTGGCCGCGCATCTGGACAGGCTCGATGAACAGCATGCGCTGCCCGACGGCGTCGAGCGCCCCACGTTCGAGGGCGTCGCCTGGTGAGCGCGCAGGAGAGCTCCCGTTCGGTCCCGGCGCTGGATTCGCCGTTTCCGCCGATCGCCGACTACGGCTTCCTCTCAGACTGCCATACGAGCGCGCTCGTGGCCTCGGACGGATCGATCGAGTGGATGTGCCTGCCCCACTTCGACTCGCCGTCGGTGTTCGGCGCGCTGCTCGACCGCGGCGCCGGCAGCTGGCGCGTGGGCCCGTATGGCGTGTTTGTGCCGGCGGGAAGGCGCTACATCCCGGGGACGAACATGATCGAGACGACCTGGATGACCCCGCAGGGATGGCTGCGGGTCGTCGATGCGCTCACGGTCGGACTCTGGCACGACAACGAGCACGGCTCGAGCCACACGCGCCCGCCCACCGATTACGACGCCGACCACCTGCTGGTGCGCATGATCGAGTGCATCCAGGGCGACGTGCAGGTGGAGATCGTGTGCGAGCCGGCGCTCGCGTACGGCTCCGCGCCGGCGCAATGGACGATCGTTCAGAGCGGCGAGGACGGCGCCTGCCTGGTGGACGCCGTCATTGAGATGGACGCGACCGACGAGCTGCATGCCGATGACACGACCTCGATGAGGCTGTTCAGCGACGTGCGCCTGGGCATCGAGGGCAATCGCACGCACGGACGCCACACGATGTGCGAGGGCGAGAAGTCCTTCTGCGCGCTCTCCTGGACCGAGGCGAAAGGCGGGCCGCACAGCGTCGAGGAGGCCGAAGGGCATATCGAGCGCACGAGCCACTTCTGGCGCACGTGGCTCGCCGAAGGCACCTATCCCGATCATCCCTGGCGCTTTCATCTGCAGCGCTCGGCGCTCGTGCTGAAGGGCCTGACGTTCATGCCGACGGGGGCGCTCGTGGCGGCCGGGACGACGTCGTTGCCGGAGACGCCCCACGGCGAACGCAACTGGGACTATCGCTACTGCTGGATGCGCGACGCGTCCTTCACGCTGTGGGGCCTGCACGCGCTCGGTCTGAACTGGGAGGCGGACGACTTCATCCAGTACGTCGCCGACCTGGAGCGCAACAAGGACGGCTCGCTGCAGATCATGTACGGGATCAAGGGCCAGAAGGACCTGCCGGAGTCCACGCTCGAGCACCTGTCCGGATATGAGGGCGCGC
The DNA here is from genome assembly GCA_963761355.1 of uncultured Solirubrobacteraceae bacterium. Taxonomy (GTDB): domain Bacteria; phylum Actinomycetota; class Thermoleophilia; order Solirubrobacterales; family Solirubrobacteraceae; genus Palsa-744. The sequence continues at coordinate 448,482 of CAVXHC010000003.1, read as the reverse complement.
GTCCGGTGCGTATCGGCAACGGCGCCTACAAGCAGCGCCAGAACGACGTCTTCGGGTCGGTCCTCGACTCGGTGTACCTGCATTCGAAGAACCGCGACCACATCCCCGAGCGCCTGTGGCCGGTGCTGACCGATCAGGTGCGCTGCGCGGCTGCGGCGTGGAAGGAGCCCGACCAGGGCATCTGGGAGGCGCGCGGCGAACCCCGCCACTACGTGTCCTCGAAGCTGATGTGCTGGGTGGCGCTGGATCGCGGCGCGCGGCTGGCGGAACGGCGCGGTCACGGCGACAACGCCGACGAGTGGCAGGCGATCGCCGACGAGATCCGTATGGACATCCTCGAGCGGGGCGTCGATCAGCGCGGCGTCTTCCGCCAGCACTACGACACCGACGCCCTCGACGCGTCATGCCTGTTGGTGCCGCTCGTGCGCTTCCTACCCCCCGATGACGAGCGCGTGCGCGCGACGGTGGCGGCGATCCGCGACGAGCTGACCGAGGGCGGGCTGGTGCTGCGCTATCGAACCGATGAGACCGACGACGGTCTGCACGGCGAGGAGGGGACGTTTCTGATCTGCTCCTTCTGGCTGGTCTCGGCGCTGTCTGAGATCGGCGAGGCTCGCGAAGCCGAACACCTGTGCGAGCGGCTGCTGTCCTATTCCTCGCCACTGGAGCTGTACGCGGAGGAGCTCGAGGCCTCGAGCGGGCGCCATCTCGGCAACTACCCGCAGGCGTTCACCCACCTCGGGCTGATCAACGCCGTGACCCACGTGATCGAGGCCCAGCAGCGGCCCTGATCAGTAGCCGGGATCGCCCGGCAGCAGCACGCGGGCGACCTCGCCCTCGAGCACGACCCTCGGCTCGACCGGCTGCACATCCCTGCCGCGAGCGTGGTCCAGGAGCGCGTCCACCGACGCGAACTGCCGCAGCTGTTCGAGGTGCTTGATGGTGGGAAAGACGAGCACGATCTCCTTCTCGGCGTGCGCGTCGAGCGCGGCCTGGGGCGTGAACCAGCCCTGGTCCACGCACTCCTCGCCATCGACCTGCGGCTCCTGCCCCGGCGGCATGGCGACAAGGAAGAAGTGGGTGTCAAAGCGCGTACGCACCTGCGCGGGGGTGATCCAGCGCGAGAACTCGACGAGCTCGGCGGGATCCGTGAGCGCGATCCCCGCCTCCTCGCGCAGCTCGCGCGCCGCCGCCGTGCGCAGCGCGCCCGCCAGGATCTCGCCCTCGGCCGACACCGCGGATCCGCCCGGGATGTCTGCGTCGTCGACGGCGCCGCCGGGAAACACCCATACGCCACCCATGAAGCGCGCCTTCGGCGTGCGCCTGACCAGCAGCACCTCGAGCGAGTGATCGCCGCCGAGCAGCACGATCACCGTCGCAGCCTGGCGCGGAGGGGTCGCGGGGCCGGGGTTGTACTCCTCGCCCGACCCCGGCTCGGCGTTGCTGAGTCGCTCCTCCTCCCCGTCCCTGCGCATACATTGACCCTACCTGCATGGGGGGCCGGTAGTCTTTGCGCCATGAGCACCCAGACCGAGACCCTGCAGCGCTGGATCTGCGAGTCCTGCGGCTACATCTACGACCCCGACGAAGGGGACCCGGACGGGGGCATCCCGGCGGGAACCGCCTTCGAGGATATTCCCGACACCTGGTTCTGTCCGGTGTGCGGCGCGCGTAAGCGGGACTTCAACCCCTACCAGGACTAGGGTCCGGGCTGAGCCATTGGGACGAGCTGCTCGCGGTTGACCGCGAGCGCGTGTGGCATCCCTACGGCGCTCTGCCCGCGCCGCTTCAGTCGCTGCCGGTGGTCTCGGCCGAGGGCGTGCGCCTGAAGCTGGCGGATGGGCGCGAGCTGATCGACGGGATGGCGTCGTGGTGGTGCGCGATCCACGGCTATCGCCACCCGGCGCTGGACGGGGCCCTGCGCGAGCAGCTGGAGCGCATGGCGCACGTGATGTTCGGCGGGCTCACGCACGAGCCGGCGCTGCGCCTGGGCGAGCGCATGCTGGAGATGGCCCCGGACGGGTTGGAGGCGATCTTCTTCGCCGACTCCGGCTCGGTGTCGGTGGAGGTCGCGCTCAAGATGTGCCTGCAGTTCCAGCGCGCGCTCGGGCGGGCGGGGCGCAGGCGGCTGCTGACGGTCAGGGGCGGCTACCACGGCGACACGTTCGGCGCGATGGCGCTGTGTGACCCCGTCGGCGGCATGCACACCCTGTTCACGGGCGTACTCGCCGAGCACGTCTTCGCCGAGCGCCCGCCCGACGGCTTCGATGCCGGCCTGGATGAGCGCTGGGCGGAGCACGTCAGCGAGCTGGTCGCCCGCCACAGCGACGAGCTGGCGGCGATCATCGTCGAGCCGGTCGTGCAGGGAGCGGGCGGCATGCGCTTTCACTCCCCGCAGTGCGTGGCGCTGCTGCGGAGGCTGTGCGACGAGCACGGTCTGCTGCTGGTGCTCGATGAGATCGCCACCGGCTTCGGGCGTACGGGCGCGCTGTTCGCCTGCGAGCACGCAGGCGTGGCCCCCGACGTGATGTGCGTGGGTAAGGCGCTGACGGGCGGCTACATGACGCTCGCCGCGACCCTGTGCACACGCGAGGTCGCCGACGTGGTCTCCTCCGGCGAGGGCGGCGGCCTGATGCACGGGCCGACCTTCATGGCCAATCCGCTCGCCTGCGCCGTCGCGCTCGCCTCGCTCGAACTGCTCGTGGGCGATCGGGGCGTCGCCTCATCGGCCGATTGGCGCGCGCGGGTGGCCGCGATCGAGCGGGGGCTGCGCGCGGGCCTTGAGCCGCTTCGCGAGCTGCCGGGCGTCAGCGATGTGCGCGTGCTGGGGGCGATAGGGGTCGTGCAGCTCGAGCGAGACGTGGAGATGGCGGCGGCCACCGCGGCCGCGGTGCGCCGGGGCGTGTGGCTGCGCCCCTTCCGCGACCTGATCTACACGATGCCGCCCTACGTGATCGACGAGCAGGAGCTCGAGACGGTGACGGCGGCCATCGCCGACGCCGCCATCGCGGCGCTGGCGTAGGCGGGCGCGCGGACGCCTCAGAACGTGAGGGCCAGCGCGGGGTCGCCGAGCAGCTCCGCCCCTGCCTGCGCGAGCTGGGAGGAATCGGGCGCGGGCACCCGAGCGAGGCCCGCGACGGCGACGCGGCCCAAGCGAGCGATGGTGGAGCGGTTCGAACGCTCCATCGCCGTCGGATGCGCGGGCCACGGCGTCAGCACGATCGCACGCACGTCGAGGCCCGCGGCGCGGGCTGCGCCGAGCGTGAGCAGCGAGTGGTTGATCGTGCCGAGGCCGGGACGTGCCGCGATCAGCATCGGCAGCGAGAGGGCGGCCGCGAGATCGCACACGGTGTAGTCCTCGGCCAGCGGCGTCAACAGCCCGCCGACCCCCTCGACGATCAGCGTCCGCGTGCCGTCGACGGCGCCGGACGGCTGCGCGCCGGCCAGGAGACGCGCGGGGGCGATGCGCTCGCCGGCCAGCTCGGCCGCGAGATGAGGCGAGACGGCGGGGCCGTAGCGAAGCGGCGAGACCTCATCCGGGTCCATGCCGGCGACGGCGGCGAGCAGCTCGTGATCTGCCGGCCACTGCCCGCGTGCCGCGATCTCCGCGCGATCCTCGAGGCCGGTGACGATGGGCTTGTAGGCGCGGACGGACACGCCGTCGTGCGCGAGCGCCGCGATCACCGCGGCGCTCAGGATCGTCTTGCCGACACCGGTGTCGGTGCCGCTTATGAACAGCCCTCGCACCTGCGAAGCTCGCGGCGCGGAGCTACGCCGCGCGGGGGATGGCGGCGGTCTCGCGCTCGATGTCGAACGGGCCGCTCGCCGCGATCGGCGCCGCCGGTGCTGGCTCATCGACCGCGCCATCCACCTGCTCGGCGTCGAACGGGGCACGCGATCTCAATCGTGACCGCACCGACGCTGCCAGGCGCTCGCGCCCGGCGATGACCACGGCGCTCACGACGTCAGGGTCCGGCTCCGGATCGGCGATGAAGAACGGCTCGCTGTCGGGAACCAGGGGCTCCGCCTCGGGGATGCGTCGCTCGACGAGCGGCGGCCCGATCGCGCCCGGGTCAAGCCCCATCCCGCGCGCGACCTCGCCGAGCACGCGCGCCGCCATGCCCAGCTCCTCGGCCGTGTGCGAGGCCATCGCGGTCAGCCGCAGCCGCGAGCTTCCGTCCGCCACCGTCGGCGGGCGGATCGCCTGGGCGAACACCCCCCGTTCGATCGCCCCTTGGCACAGGCGCATCGCCGCCTGCTCCTCGCCCACGATCAGCGGCACGATGTGCATTTCGTCCTCGGCGACCGCAAATCCCTCGTGGGCCAGCGCGCGGCGCAGCGCGCGGGCGTTCGAGCGCAGCCGCTCGACGCGGTGCGGGCGTTCGCGCAGCAGCTCGAGCGCGGCCAGCGCCCCGGCCACCGCGGGCGGCGGCGGCGCGGTCGAGAAGATCAGCGGACGGGCCGTGTTGATCAGGTAGCGAACCATCTCGGCGTCAGCGCACACGTAGGCCCCGTAGGAGCCGAGCGCCTTGCCGAGTGTGCCGACGACCACGTCGACCTCTCCCTCGAGCCCGGCAGCGGCGATCGCCCCGCGCCCGTCCGGTCCGAGCGCGCCGGTGGCGTGCGCCTCATCGACGACGGTGCGCGCGCCGTGCACGTTCGCCAGCTCGACGATCTCCTCGACCGGCGCGAGCTCGCCGTCCATCGAGAACACCGAGTCGGTGACGATCAGCCGCCGGCTGCGGCCGTCGCGGCGGCCGCGATGGCGGTCAAGGCTCCAATCGAGGTGCTCGACGTCCGCGTGCCGATAGACGACGACCTCGGCGCGGGACAGGCGGCAGCCATCGATGATCGAGGCATGGTTGAGCTCGTCGGAGAAGATCATGTCACCGGGGCCGGTGAGCGCGTCGAGCACGCCGACGTTTGCGAGATAGCCGGAGCCGAACAGCAGGCACGCCTCGCTCTTCTCGAACGCCGCCAGACGCTCCTCCAGGCGACGGTGGATCGTCATCGTGCCGGACACCAGCCGTGAGGCCCCCGCACCGACGCCCCAGCGCATCGCGGCCTCGGCCGCGGCCTCGCGTACGCGAGGATGGTCGGCGAGCCCGAGGTAGTTGTTCGAGCACAACAGCAGCACGGGCTTGCCGTCGAGCAGCACGGTCGGGCCCTGCGGCCCGCTCACCAGGCGCAGCCGGCGATCGAGGCCGAGCTGCTCCAGTTCCGCGAGGTGCTCTTCGATGTCGCGCATCAGGCGTGCGCGGGGTCGGCGGGTCGCGCGGGTGCTCGATTCTCGGCGCCGTCGGGGCGCGGCGGCACCGAGCGCTTGGCGCGATAGCGAAGCTGTGTGGAGGGGTCCCACAGGCGTATTTCGAGCTCGGCGGGGCCTTCCGCGGCCGGAGCGCTGGACGGCGTGCCCAGCTGCCCTGAGGTGCGGCGAGGGACCTCCAGGAAATCCTCGAGGACGTCCGGCGTCTCGCCGGACAGCCAGCCCGAGCGGTTGTCGGGACGCGGGTTGAGGGCGTTGTCGGGCTGGCGCGCGACGTTCAGCCCGTGTTCGGTGAACATCGCGCGGTCCTCCTCCGGCTCGGCGCCGAGGGTCGTCAGGAAGTTGCCCATCATCACGCCGTTCAGTCCCGCCTTCACTGCCAGCGGTTGCAGCTCACCGAGGTTCTCGACCCGCCCGCCGCACAGCCGGAAGAGCGCTTCGGGCAGGATCAGCCGGAAGATCGCGATCCACTTCACGGCCTCCCACGGGTCGATCAGCTCGCGGTCGCCGAACTTGGTGCCCGGGCGGGGGTTGAGCAGGTTGATGGGAACGCTGGTGGGGTCGATGGCGGCCAGCTCGAAGGCCATCTCCACACGCTGCTCGCGGGTCTCGCCAAGGTTGAGGATGCCACCCACGCACGTCTCGAGCCCGGCCTCGCGCACGGCCTGGATGGTGCGCAGGCGCCCCTCGTAGCGCACCGTCGTGGTGACCTCGTCGTAGTAGCTCGAAGCCGTCTCGACGTTGTGGTGGACGCGCTGGATGCCGGCCTCTTTGAGCGCCGCGGCGCGGGCGCTCGACATGTGCCCGACCGAGGCGCAGCGCTTGAGGTTCGTGTGCTCGGCCACCAGCCGAACCCCCTCCAGGTACTTCTCGAAGTCCCGCTTGGAGAGGCCCTGGCCCTGGGTGACCATGCAGAAGCGGTGCGCCCCCGCGGCTTCGGCCGCGCGCGCGTGCTCGAGCACCTGCTCGGGGTCCATCATCGCGTGCATCGGCGTCTCGGCCTCGGCGAAGCGCGACTGCGCGCAGAAGCCGCAGTCCTCCGCGCAACCGCCCGACTTGGCGTTCACCAGCGAGCACATGTCGGTGGAGTCCCCGAACCGCTCCACGCGGGCCTCCCAGGCACGTTGCACGAGTGCTTCGATCTGCTCGTGCTCCTCGATCTCGCCGAGCTGCTGCGCTTCTTCGCGGGTGATCAGCGGCGGCATGAGCCGCACATTAGGCGGCCCGGCGGACGGTTATTCCCCGCGCCAGCGGGGGGGACGTTTCTCGGCGAACGCGCGCATCCCCTCGCGCATGTCCTGCGATGCGAACGAGGCGCGGCGCAGCTCGATCAGCTCCTCCTCGACCTCCTCGGCCAGCTCCCCGTCGCGGTCGAGCAGCGCGGCGATGACGCGCTTGTTGCCGGTCTGCGCAAGCGGCGCGTTGCCCGCAAGCTCGCCGGCGAGCTCGAGCGCGACACCCTCCAGCTCGGCGGTGGGGGCGAGGAAGTTGACGAGCCCCCAGGACAGCGCCGTGGCCGTGTCGATGTAGCGCCCCAACAGGAACAGCTCGCGGGTGCGTGCGGCGCCGATCGCGTCGAGGAAGCGGCGTAGGCCCGTATGCGAGTAGACCAGTCCCAGCTTCGCTGGCGGCATGCCCAGCATCACGCCGTCCCCGGCCACGCGCAGATCGCACGCGAGCGCCAGCTCAAGACCCCCGCCGATCGTATGGCCGGAGAGGACGGCGAGCGTGGGGTAGGGAAACGCGGCGAGAGCGTCGATCGCTTCGCTGAAGGGGTGAGCCACGAGTCGCTCCGCGCGCTCCTCGAACTCCTCCTCGGGGATCTCGCCGATGTCGTAGCCCGCGGAGAACATCCCGTGCGCCCCGGTGATCACGATGCAGCGGGCGTCGCGCTGACCGGTCGCGGCGCGCCTCCGCCCGTTTTCGCTGGGGGACGCGTCGTCCCAGGGCGCCAGCTCGCTGAGTGTCGCCGTGATCGCGTCGAGGATCGGGTGGTCCAGCGCGTTGCGCTTGGCCGGGTTTGAAATCGTCAGGCGCACGACGCCCTCGGTCGGCTCGTCGATCAGCAGCTTGCCGTTGGCGAGCTCGCGCGGACGGGTACTCATCATGGACACGCCGACAGGCTAGCCGAGAGCGGCTGCCCACGCCGAGGGTTCCCTTGCGGGACTACTCGAGCACGACGAGCGTGTCGCCCTCGTTGACCGCCTGGCCCTCCTCGCAGCGGATCTCGGCGACCGTGCCGGAGTCCTCGGCCTCGACGGGCATCTCCATCTTCATCGACTCGAGGATCGCAACCGTGTCGCCCTCCTCGATCGTGTCGCCGACGGCGCACTCGATTTTCCAGACCGTGCCGGTGATGTGTGCCTCTACCTCAGCCACGTAAACCTCCCGAACGCAGATCGCCAGTGACGGCACTGGACAATAGCCTTCACCTCCGACAAACATGGCCGGCGACATCTACGTCATCGTCACCGCCCACAACGAGGCCGACCGCCTCGGGGCGACACTGCGCGCGCTCGCGCCGGCGTTCCCGGGTGCGCCCGTGTTCCTGGCCGACGACGGCTCGACCGACGCCACGCCCGAGACCGCTCTGCTCGCGGGCGCGCGCGTGGTGCGAAGCGAGCGGGTGATCGGCAAGGGCGGCGCTGCCACCGAGGCCGCCCGCAACGCGTTGCGCGACGCGCGCATCGACGCGGGCGCCGATGAGCCGGGCGCGAGCGGCGAGCACGAGGTGATCTTCGTCCTCTGCGACGCCGACCTGGGCGAGTCGGCGGGGCAGCTCGGCGAGCTCGCGCAGGCAGTCAGGCGCGGGGAGGCGGACATGACGGTGGCGGCGTTCGCAAATCGTGTGGGGGGAGGTTTCGGGTTCGCCGTCGGCTTCGCGCGGTGGGCCGTTCGCCGGCGCTGCGGCCTTCGGATGACGGCGCCGATCTCCGGCCAGCGCGCTCTACGCACCGGCGTGCTCGAGGATGTGCTGCCGTTCGCACACGGCTACGGCATGGAGGTCGGGATGACGATCGACGCGGTCCGCGCCGGCCATCGAGTGCTCGAGATCGAACTCGACCTCGCCCACCGCGTGACCCGCCGCAACCTCGCCGGATTCGCCCACCGCGCGCGCCAGCTTGCGGACTTCGTGCGGGCCTACCTCGCTCGGAGGTAGGCTCGCGCGACGATGATCCTCGCCATCGACCAGGGCACCACCGGCACAACCTGCCTGGTGTTCGACGAGCAGGCCGAGCCGATCGGGCGGGCCTACCGGGAGTTCGAGCAGCACTTTCCCAGGCCCGGCTGGGTCGAGCACGACGCGCTCGAGATCTGGGAGGTGAGCCAGGCGGTCGCGGGAGAGGCGCTCGCCGACGCCGGGCTGGGCCCCGGGGAGCTCACGGCGGTGGGCATAACCAACCAGCGCGAGACGGTGTGCGTGTGGGACCCGGCCAGCGGCGAGCCACTGCATAACGCGATCGTCTGGCAGGACCGCCGCACGGCGGCGCGCTGTGACGAGCTGCGGGCGGCCGGGCATGAGCCGCTCGTGCGCGCGCACACCGGGCTGGTGCTCGACCCGTACTTCTCCGCGACGAAGATCCAGTGGCTGCTCGAGCACGTGGAGGGACTGCGCGAGCGGGCGCTCAGCGGGCGCGCGGTGTTCGGGACGGTCGACTCCTGGCTCTCCTTCAAGCTGACCGGCGAGCACGTGAGCGACGTCTCGAATGCCTCGCGCACGATGCTCTTTGACATCTCCGCCCGCGGCTGGGATCCGGAGCTGCTCGAGCTGCTCGGCGTCCCCGAGCGCGCGCTGCCGCGCGTGGTGGACAGCGCGGGCGTGCTGGGAGAGACTCGGCCGGAGGCGCTCCACGGCCACGCGGTCCCGCTCGCGGGCGTCGCCGGCGACCAGCAGGCCGCCCTGTTCGGCCAGGCCTGCGTGGAGCAGGGCATGGGCAAGAACACCTACGGCACCGGCTCCTTCGTGCTGCTCAACACGGGCTTCACGGTGCCACGGCCGCCACCGGGGCTGCTGGCGACGGTGGCGTGGGGCATCGGCGGCGCCACCTCCTATGCGCTCGAGGCATCGATCTTCGTGACGGGCGCCGCGGTGCAGTGGCTGCGCGATGGCCTTGGCATCATCGAGCACGCCGCCGAGGTCGAGGGGCTCGCGGCGTCGCTGCGATCGAACGACGGCGTGTACTTCGTGCCGGCGCTCACCGGCCTCGGCTCGCCGCACTGGGACCCCTACGCGCGCGGAACGATCGTGGGGCTGACCCGCGGCGCCGGCCGCGCACATCTCGCGCGTGCCGCGCTCGAGGCGATCGCCTACCAGACGCTCGACGCGCTGGATGCGATGCAGGCGGCCTCGGGACAGCCGCTGAGCGAGCTGCGCGTGGACGGCGGGGCCAGCGCCAACAGCTGGCTGATGCAGTTCCAGGCCGACATGCTCGGTGTTCCCGTGGTGCTGCCCGAGATCACCGAGACGACCGCCCTCGGGGCGGCCTACCTGGCGGGCGTGGGCACCGGGCAGTGGACCGTGAGCGACGTACGCGACGGCTGGCGCGAGCGCCGGCGCTATGAGCCGAGCATGGGCGACGACGAGCGCGCGACTCTGCGCGCCGGCTGGAACGATGCGCTCGGCCGGGCCCGCAGCGGGGCGTGAGCTTCTCTCTGTGCGGTGGCGGACGTGCCCTTCGCGCGTAACTTTGGGCCCCCGTCGAGGTAGGACGCTCAGATGAGTGATCTGGCGTCGATGCGAGAACAGGTCTACACCGACCCCCGGCCGGCGGAGTACTTCGACCACTTCCACGAGCGTGCGCGCACGCGCGAACCGGACTGGGTCTATGACGTGACCCGCTTGATCACATCGCTCTATGCCTACACCTTCCTGCGCGCGCGCGGCATCTCCACCGAGAAGGTGCCCGGCTCGGGCGCCGTGATCCTGGCGCCCAACCACTTCTCGTTCATGGACCACTTCCTGATGGGGTGCTACATCAGGCGCAAGGTGCGGTTCATGGCCAAGTCCCAGCTGTTCAAAGCGCCGATGGACTTCATCTACACCCACGGGGGCGTGTTCCCGGTGCGACGCGGCGCGCGCGACGAGGAGATGTTCATCACCGCCGAGACGATCCTCGCAAAGGGCGGGGCGATCACGATGTACTGCGAGGGCGGGCGCTCGCGCACCGGCAAAGTCGCCGCCGAGGCCAAGCGCGGGATCGGGCGCCTGGCCCTTGAGACGGGCGCGCCGGTGGTGCCGATCGCGATCTACGGCTCCTCGCGCGTGCGCAACTGGAAGCGGCTTCAGTTTCCCAAGGTCACCGTCCAGTACGGAGACGCGCTGCGCTGGGAGCGCGTCGAGAACCCGACACGCGAGCAGCAGCAGGCGGTGGCCGACGAGGTTCTCGGCGAGATCCGCCGCTTGTATGCGGGTCTCGAGGAGCACGGGCGCAAGGGGATCCTCAGGCGGGTCCGCGCCCAGCGCCAGCTCGAGCGGCGCACCCGCCACGCGGCCCCGGCCTGAGCGCATGAACGCTCCACTCGACGTCGGCACGGTGATCCGCCGCGTGTTCTCGATTTACGTGGACCAGGCGTCTGTGCTGATGCCGGCGGCGGCGGTGGTGTTCGTGTTCACGGGCATCCTCAGGACCCTCCTGATCGCGGCCGCGCCCGTGCTCGCGCTTGTCGCCGCGGTGATCGCGCTGGCGGCCGTGACGCTGTTCACGGGCATGGTCGTCGAGTTGGTCGCCGACGTTCAGGACGGCCGGCGCGACGCCACCGTGGGCCAGCTGCTGCGGGCGATCACGCCGGTGCTCGGCAGGCTGATGCTGATCGGTGTGCTCGCCGGCGCTGGAATCGTGGTCGGCTTCATCCTGATCATCGTGCCCGGCCTGATCCTGCTGACGATCTGGTCGGTGATCGCTCCGGTGATCGTGCTCGAGCGCCCGCCCGGCCTCGGCGCATTCGCCCGCAGCCGCGAGCTCGTGCGCGGCCACGGCTGGCAGGTGTTCGGGGTGATCGTGGTGCTGGTGGTCGGCGTCAACGTGCTCGCGGACCTGATCGAGGTGGCCGGCGACTCGGCGGGGACCGGCGCCGGCATCGTCGTGACCGTGGTCGTGCAGATCCTGACCGCTCCGCTGGCCGCGCTGGCGGCGTCGGTGCTGTACTTCGAGCTGCGCGAACGGGCCCCGGTTGCGCTCAGCGAGAGCGCCCCGCTGGGAACGGCCTGAACGTCCGGGCCGCGGCCGTCATGCGCCGATCGTGGGCGTCCAGTTGACCGCCAGCGGGAAGCGGCTCAGCAGGCGGGTCTCGCCGTCGGCCTCCACGAACAGCACGTTGTACCAGTAGGTCCCGCCCGTATCGACCGTGAAGGGCGCAGGCGATATCAGGTTGACGCCGCTGGGGCCCGTATCTGGAAACCGCACCTGTCCGCTCGCGGCCTCTCGCGTGGTGCCGTCGGGCGCGTGCGGCTGAATCCTGATGTCGTAGCTGCCCGGCGGGACATCATCGGCCCACAGGCAGATCACGAGCGTCAGGTCGCTGATCGGGACGGCCGCGCCCTCGGGGCCTTGGATGTCGACTTTGTCAACGAGCGTGTTGAGCCTGAGCGGCGGCCCGAGCTCGACGTGTTCACACAGCGCCGCCACCTGCACCCATGGGCCGTTTGGCATCGATCACCGCTCTCTGTCGGAGGCCCGAGCCGAGCGGCCAGCCGGGTCAGCCGGTCATCCCGCCGAAGATCCCGCCAGTGACGTGAAGCGTCTGGCCGTGCACGTAGTTGGACCACGGCGAGCACAGGAAGAACACGCCTCCCGCCGCCTCTTCGGGCGTCGCCGGGCGCCCCAGCGGGATGATCGCCGAGGCCATCTGGCGCATCTGCTCGGGAATGCCCAGCTGGATGCTCTCGCCGTCCTTCTCCATCGTGTTCTCATCCACCTTCGCCTGCGTGAGGCGCGTGTCGATGAAACCGAAGGCGACCGCGTTGACGTTGATTTTGAACTGGCCCCACTCCTTGGCTAGCGTTTTCGTCAGGCCCACCACGCCGGCCTTGCCCGCGGAGTAGTTCGCCTGGCCGGCGTTCCCGAAGGTGCCCGAGGTGGAGGAGATGTTGACGATCTTGCGGAACACCTCGCGGCCTTCCTCGCGCTCTTTCTTGGCGGGCTCGCGCAGGTGGGGCGCAGCCGCGCGGATCACGCGGAACGGGACCACCGTGTGGATGTCGAGCATCGCCTGGAAGTGCTCGTCGGACATCTTGTGGATCGGCGCGTCGAGCGTGTAGCCGGCGTTGTTGACGATGATGTCGATCTTGCCGAAGGAGTCGACGGCCTTCTGCACGAGCTGGTCGGGGACGCCCGGCTTGGTCAGGTCTCCGGCGAACACCGCTGTCTCGCCCGCGATCTCGCCCGATGCCTGTTCGGCGATGTCGCCGTCGAGGTCGTTGATGAGGACCTGCGCGCCCTCCGAGACGAGCAGCTCCGCGGTGGCGCGTCCGATCCCGCGCGCCGAACCGGTGACGATCGCCGCTTTGCCGTCGAGTACTCCCATAGCTGTTGCGTCTCCTTGTAGTGGTTGGGGAGCGCAAGTTATATACGGCCGCTGCCGATCCCCACATCCGCAGCGCCCGGTGAGCCTCCTCGGTTGATTTCAGCCGAGAGTATTTGACGCCGCGCTAGACGAGCAGTTCGAAGCGAACGCCGAGTGCGCGGTAGGTCCGCGCGGCGCGGCGGTCGCGGGAGATGAGCTCGAGATCGTGCTCGAGCGCAGCTAGTGCGATCAGGCCGTCATAGGTGGCGCCGCCGCTTATCCCAGCGGCCGCGAGTCTCTTCAGGTTCGAGGCGCCAATGCCGTCGGCGCCGAGCGCGACCTGCGCGGCGGGGAGCCTCGTGTCGACGATCGCCGCGGCGCCCACACCATCGAGCCGGTGCGGCGGAGGGAGTCTCGTGAGCACGCTGTAGGTCTCGGCCGCCACGTGGGCAATCGTCGTCGCGGATCGGCTGAGCGCGTCCTCGGCGGAGTCGTGTGCCTCGTGGTCGGCGAGGATGGCTGCGACCGCGATGCTGCTGTCGACCGCCTGGGTCACCTGCGATCGCGCGCGGCCTCGAGAACCCGTCGCACCTGCTCGTCGCCAATGGCGGTGTCGGTTTTCGCGACCATCGGCCCATGGGGTCCGTCCACCACCCTGGCGGGCTGACTGGGAGCAGACAGCTCGAGGTGGCCGTCGACCACCTCGATCTCGAGCGGAACATCGGGCGAGAGCCCGAGCTCCTCACGCAACGCCTTGGGGACCACCACCCGGCCCGCCCGATCGATTGACACCTGCATGGTAGAAGCCTACCACGAAGATGGTACGCTAGCCGCCGCCGATAGAGCCGAAGTCCTGCGTGTAGAGGCCGCCAGCCTGTCCGCCGGCGACGCAGGCGGGCGGGCGGGGAGAGACGCCGACGCCGGTGGCTGTGAAGCGGGAGTCGAGGATGTTGGCGCGGTGTCCCGGCGAGCCCATCCAGGCTGCGACGACGGCGCGGGGTGTGCCCTTCCAGAGCGTGCCCCAGCCGATGTTCTCACCGACTTCGTAGCCGCCGTGAGCGCTCGAAAGATAGCCGGTGGCGCGCATGCGCATAAGCAGCGTTTCACCGTGGGGCCCGACGTGTTCGAAGTAGTCCTGCTCTGACATGCTGTTGCTGTGGGCCTGCGCGGAGGCCGTCAGCCGCAAATCGGCCACGAGCGGCCGCTCGCCACGGGCGCTCCGTTCGCGGTTGACCAGACAGAGGACGGCGGTCCGGATGCGCTCGATGTTCTGCCTGTTGGGCTCGAGCGTCGTGTCGGGGCAGTTGCTGTTCACGACCGCCGGGGCGGACGCGGACGGTATGCGCCGCGTCAGCGCGTAGGGCTTTGAGGCCTGCCGCAACAGCGCCCGCCTGCGTGCCTCGGCGCGGCGGTGCAGCAGGGCCCGCCTGTGCGCCTCCGCGCGGCGCTTCAGACAGCGCGCGCTTCGGCGGATGTGCGGGTGGTGGCCGGCTCTTGCGTGAAAGCTGCTGGGAATGGCGCACGCCAGCCGGTGGTGCGCCAGCGCATTGTGGCGGGCGGTCTCGCGATCGGCATGCCCTCGAGTGGTCGGCGCCCCGAGCGCCGTGGCGCCGGAGCCCGCGGCACACAGGCACAGCGTGAAGACGACGGCGAGAAGAAGAGCGCGATGATGGGCCATCGTTGCTGTATCGGAACGATGGTCCGCGTGCATAAGGCGCGCAACGCCGGCCTGGACGGCCTGAGACGGGAATTGTCGGCAGCCGGAAACCGCCCGCGCGTCGGCGGGAAGTGGGGAGGCCTACATCGGCGGGAAGCGGGGAGGCCTATAGGGCCAGCACGCGACCGAGGATCTCGCGCATGATCTCGTCGCTGCCGCCTCCGATCGGCCCCAGGCGGGCGTCGCGGGCGGCGCGCTCGACCCAGTACTCGCGCATGTAGCCGGCGCCGCCGTGGATCTGCAGGCAGGCATCCATCAGCTCGAAGGCCGCGCGCTGGGTGAAGAGCTTGGCCATCGTGACCTCCCGTAGTGGCTCCTCGCCGGCGACGAACCGGCGCAGGGCGTCGTATGTGACGCAGCGGGCGGTGTGCGCGGAGGTGGCGAGGTCGACGAGCTTATGGCGGATCACCTGGTGGCCTGACAGCGGCCGGCCGAACGCCCGGCGCTCGCGCGCGAAGTCGGCGGTGCGCTCCCAGGCGATCTGCATGGCGCCCGTCGCGCCGAGCGCCATCGCCAGGCGCTCCCACTGGAAGTTGGCCATGATCAGGGCGAAGCCCTCGTGCAGGCCGCCCAGCAGGTTCTCCTCGGGGACGAACACGTCCTCGAAGCTGATCGTGGCCGTGTCCGAGGCGTGCCAGCCGAGCTTCTCGAGCTTCGAGGAGACCACCCCTTGACCGCGGTCGATGATCAGGAAGGAGATTCCGTGGTGGCCTCCCCGCGCGGTCGTCTTGACCGCGGTGACGATGAAGTCCGAGCGCACCCCGTTGGTGATGTAGGTCTTCTCGCCGTTGACCACCCAGCCGCCCTCGGCGGGCTCGGCGCGGGTCCGCAGCGCCGCGACGTCGGAGCCGGCACCCGGCTCGGTGATGCCGAGCGCCCCGATCCGCTCGCCGCGGATCGCCGGCACTAGGTAGCGCTGCTTCTGCTCCTCTGAGCCGAACTTCCAGATCGGCGGGGTGGCGATGTTGATGTGCGCGCCGAGCCCTGCCGCGGTGCCGCCCGAGCCGATCCGCGCCATCTCCTCGCAGAGGACGGCATCGTGCAGATAGTCACCGCCCTGTCCGCCGTACTGCTCGGGGTACTTGAGGCCGAGCAGGCCCTGGCCGGCGAGCTTTCCAAACAGCGCGTCGGGGAACCACCGCTCGTCCTCCCACTGCTGCGCATGGGGCGCGAGCTCCCGCTCGATGAAGCCGCGCGCGGAGGCGCGCAGCTCCTCATGCTCCTCGGTGAAGGGCGGTGTGGGCAGGGCCATCGGCGGTGCGCAGAACCTATCGCGAACTCATCGCCGGCTTACCCGGCGTGGCGGCCTCGGTCAGGCTGACGCGTCGTTCATGTTGGCAGTGATCGCGATGAGGCCTCGACGCGATCCTGCGACATCGCCTACCTCCGCTCCTCCGCGAGGTGTTCGGCGGCAAACGAGCAGCATCAAAGCTACCCGGCGCGGCGAGGTCCGATCCGGTAGACAGCTCCAGCCGTATCGTCGGTCACATACAGGGCCCCATCGGGGCCTGCGACGGCGTCGACCGGACGCCCCCACCTGGCACCGGAGGGCGCTTGGAACCCGCCGATCAGCGTGATCGCTTCCCCGAGGGTGCGCCCCTTGCTCTGCCATGGCAGCCAAAGCACCGCGGGCGCGCGCGGCGGGGTGCGGTCCCAGGAACCATGCACGGCCACGACCGCGCCAGCGGACCAGGGGACGGCGATCTTGGTGTTCTCGAGGAAGTGGAAGCCCAGCGGAGCGCTGTGCGCCGGCAGGCCGCGCTCGATCGGGGTCAGGGTCGCGCAGTTGAAGACGCTGCCGTCGGGATTGGTCTGCGCGTCGGGGTCGAAGGGCGGGTTGGCGTACCGCAGGGCGGTGGTGGGATCGCCGGGATCGACGTCGGGATCGGGATCGCAGAAGGGCCAACCGAGGTTCCTCCCCGCGGTCAACCTCGCGAGCTCGTCGGAGGGATGTTCGTTTACATAGGCAGTGATCACCTTGCCGAAGGCTTCGGTGTCTTCTCCGTAGGAGCGGTGGAAGGGGTAGGCGATTTCGTCGCGCTCGTTGACCGCCGTCCACAGTGATCCGTCCGGCGCGAACGACAGCCCCTCACCGTTGCGCACCCCGCTGGCGAATACCCGCATCTGGCTGCCGTCCGGACGAAAGGAGAGGATCGTCCCGCGCGGCGGGGATTCGCCCTCCGGTGGCGTAGCGTTCGAGCTGCTGCCGTCCGTCACATAGATCGTATGGTCGTGGCCGATGATCACGCTCTTGGCCGTATGGTTGTCGTCGCCCGACGGGATGGCCAGCGCGGGCACGACCACCGTCCGCGCGCCCACGGTTCCGTTTCGCTTCCACACATAGCGATCGATCTTGTCGTCCTCGGCAACGTAGAGCACCTGGGTGCCTTTGAGGGTGTCGAACGCAAGGCCCTGCGGTGCTGAGAGTCCGGACACGAGCACCTTCTGCTTGGCGGCGGTCATCTTGCTGCCGGGGATCAGCTCCACGACTCGGCCGGATTCGGATGCGCTGACGAGCAGATCATGTTGCGGTGTCCAGGTGGCAAAGCGCGCGTCGGGAACGCGCGCCCACACTTCCGCTGTCCAGCCTGCGGGCACTTCGAGCGATCGGGGCACGTTGAACGGTTCACCGCGGTTGCCCGGCGGCGCCGTCAGCGTCACCCGTGCAAAACGGACATGGTGCGAATCGGCAAAGTAACTGGGTTGCGTCGTGCTGGCAACCGCTGCCCCGGCCTCGCGTCCACTCGCCGCATTGGAGGCGCACGCCGCGAGCAACAGACCGGCGAGGGCGGACGACAAGCCCAGTCCGATCCAGACCCACGGCGAAACGCCGCGTCGCGTTGGCCGAGTTCGGCGGCTAACTGGGGTTTGCATCGCCTCCGGCCGTACAGGAAACGGAACACGTGTCCCGCGCCGCTACGTCCGTGTCTATTTCAACGCTGGGAATTGCCTCTCACCGAGAGCCGCTTTGGACTACACGCATGGTATCTCCGTGTTCCTGTGAACTGCTGCCCAGTGATGGTGGCAACGGTGATCTTGACCGTATACAGTCCCTTGGGAAGCCCGCGCAGGTTCACTGGCGCACTCATCCTGCGTCCTCGGCGCACATCGACTCGCCGACGGTTTACGTAGACGGTGACCTGCCGGTAGGTGAGACTCGCAAGCTTGCGGATATGGATCGTGAACGAGCGCCTGCTCACGCACTGCTTGTTTGAGGGCGCCCGCGCAATCCCCCTGAATCCAAACACTTCAGGGCTTGGTCCGGGACGTGCTTCCCAGGTGCCATTTTCCGGCACGTCTGACGCCTTGTAGACAATGTAGCTGCCATTCAGGATCCCTTGCGGGCCCAGCGTACCGGTGAAGACGCCAGACCGGCATTCACCGGGGCAAAGGTTCGGGGTCGTGCTTTCCACAGCAATACTGATAGAGCTACCGCTCACTGTTCCTGTAAAGGGTCCACTGCCGTAGAGGGGCGGTTCAACCGTCATGACGCCGCTTATGATCCCCAGAGAGCTCTCTGTGATTCCGGTGAGGGCGAGGTTTGCGGTCAAGCCGTAGGTCGTGTTGTGGATAGTGCCGTTATACGATGACGCGAGTGCCGGCACGCCGGCGGTAGCGGCATTGACCGCCAACGCTCCGCCGGACTGGGCCGCGGCGAACCCCAGGGATATGAACACCAGGGAAGTTGCGAGTACGCCGCGCCGGCGACGCCGCAGACGACGCACGGTTCGCCGGCGTCGTCCCGAGGTGTGCCGTTCTAGCCGGGCGCGCCGCGCCTCCGCGAATTCGCCGGACATCTCGACTTCGCTCTCATCGGATCGTGCCATTGAGAGGGAGCCTACCCGAGCGTCCGCCCAACGGCGCCGGCCAGTGCGGGTCACTCGTTTGGCAAGGTCACGGCGGCGCACAGCGGGGGTGGCTTGAACCTCTTGGCCCTCACAGCCCGTAGGAGCGGCCGATCACCTCGAGCATCACCTCGTCGGTGCCCGCGCCGATGCGGTTCAGGCGCGTGTCGCGCCAGATGCGCTCGACGTTGTACTCCTTCATGTAGCCGGCGCCGCCGTGGATCTGGATGCATTCATCAGCGACTTCGCAGGCGATCCGGGAGGAGTGCAGCTTTGCCATCGAGATCTCGCGCACGGGGTACTCGCCGTTGGCGAAGCGCCAGGCGGTGATGTAGACGAGCTGGCGGGCCGTCTCGATTTTGGTCGCCATCTCCGCGAACTTGTGGCGCGTCACCTGGAAGTGGCCGATCGCTTTGCCGAACGCTTCGCGCTCCTTGGCGTACTGGAGCGTGATGTCAAAGCATTTCTGCGCGCCGGCCACGCTGCCCGCCGCGCCGATCATGCGCTCGCCCTGAAGCTCCCACATGATGTGGTAGAAGCCCTTGCCCTCCTGCCCGAGCATCGCCGAAGCCGGTACGCGCACGTCCTGGAAGGCCAGCAGCGCGGTGTCCGAGGCGTGCATGCCGAGCTTCTGGAGCTTCTTCTCGCGGATCACCCCGGGCGCGTCCATCGGCACGAGAAACAGGCTGAAGCCGTCATATCCCGCATCGGGGTCGGTCTTCGTGACGAGCACGATCACGTCGGCACGGTGGCCGTTGGTGATGTAGGTCTTCGAGCCGTTGATCACGAAGTCATCGCCGTCGCGGACCGCGCGCGTCTTGATGCCTTTGACATCCGAGCCGGCGTCCGGCTCGGTGATGCCGAGGCACAGGATCTTCTCGCCCTTGATCGCCGGTTCGGCCCACTCGCGCTTCTGCTCCTCGGTGCCCAGCGCGAGGATCGGGGGCATCGCCATGTCGGTCTGCACCGCCACGCCCATCGCGAGGCCTCCGCAGTTGGCGTTCGCGATCGCCTCGCCGAGGACGATCGCAGAGAAGTAGTCGCCGCCCTGACCGCCGTAGGCCTCGGGCTTGTCCAGACCGAGGAAGCCGAGCTCGCCCATGCGCCGGAAGACGGAGTCCGGGAACGTCGTCTCCTCCCATTCCTCGGCGTGCGGGGCGAGCTCTTTGATCGCGAAGTTGGTGATCGTCTCGCGCAGCTGTTCGTGCTCGTCGGTGAAGATGAAGTGCCTGCGGTTGGCCTGGAAGTCAGGCTTCAGCACGCTCTCGGCGGTCGCGGCCATGGCGATGGTCTCCTCGGTGTCGTTACGTGGGCCGTCGATCGGCGATCGAGCGGCGTCGGTGCGCACGCTAAAGCAGCCGCGCCCAGAAGTAAACAGTAGAGCTATCTACTCGCGACGGAGTCGGCCACCGTCGAAAGTGCTGCGCCTGCTGTTTGCCTGCTGTCAGGCGCTTCCCCTGGCGCCTCACTGTAGGCGAGCCGTCGCGGGCCGGGCTCTAACTCTAAGGCCCGGCCGGTCACGGGTCGATATGGGTGTATGGAGGCCCATCCGAGCGATCCCGCAATCGCTGCCGTCTCGGCAACTGACACCGGACGAACCGAGTGCTGACACCGACCCTGCTGCTCACCTCCCTTGCCCTCACGGGTGGGTTGCCCGGACCGACGCAGGCCGCTGTCCTGCCACCCAGGGCTCCTACGGTCGGCTTGCACAGCGCCGCTCCCACCGGCGCAGCGATGCCCGTGGCTCCGGTGGCTCTGCCGCCTGCACTGCAGGCGCTCGAGCAGAAGATGAGCGAACTGCGGTTGAGCAGCGAGAGCTTCTCGGTGACGCTCGAACTCGCCGGGTTGCGGCTCACCCGTTTCTTCGGGGAAGCCGGCGTCTCGCCCGATGTCGCTGCGATCACCGTCAGCGCGCTGGGGCCGAGCCGCTCGGTGCGACTCGTCAATGCGGCGACCTACGTCTATGAACCCGCGATCGCGCGCTTCGATCGCAGACGACCGTGGATCAAGATGAGCCTGCAGGCCTTCGATCACGAATATTCGGCGCAGTTCGGTGCGGCGCTGGCCCAGCAAGGTGTTGCCGGCGCTGCAGATCCGTTCGCCAGCTCGATTGCCGAGATCAACCTGGGCAGCGATGTGCGGGAACTCGGGCCGAGCGTCGTCGACGGCCAGGCTGTTACGGGATTTGCGATGACGCTCCTCTCGGTCACCAAGCCCCCAGCGCTCCCCACCAAGCAGGAAGCGGAACTTAACAAGCTCCTTCGCCATTTGCCCAAGGAGACGAACACGCTCGAAGTGTTCATCGCCGCGGACGGCGTGCCGGTGCGCACGCGGACGCTCACAAGCCTTGGAAGCCTCAAGTCGGTGGCGATCTCAGAAGTGCCCGCGGTTGATTTCCCGATCGACGTTGAACCTCCGCCGGCCAAGGAGATCATCGGGCTCGCTCAGCTGCGCGAGCTTCAAAAGAGACGACACGCCGCCGGCAAGAAGTAAGTTCACGGCGGTCGTGGAAGCGTTGACGTTGGTCCGCCAGGCGTGGCCGACCGGCGGAAGTGAGTAGTAGAGCTGCTTACTTCCTGCGCATCGCCGATGCAGTTACGATGGGCAGGTGGTCGCCGACCCAGTCCTGTATGAGCTCGATGAGGCGGGCGTCGCGACGCTGACGCTGAACGATCCGGATACCCGCAACGCCCTCTCACCGGAGATGCTCGGTGGCCTGATCGGAGCGTTCGAGCGCGCCCGCGAGGACGATCACGCGCGCTGCATAGTGCTGCGCTCCTCGCACGAGAAGACCTTCTCCTCGGGGGCCAGCCTGGGCGGGTTCGCGGCCGACACCCCGCTGGTGGAGAGGCACTTCGGCTCCGAGCGCTTCGTGGGCCTGTTCAAGCTGATCGGTGAACTCGGCAAGCCGACCATCTGCGCGGCGGATGGACACGTGCTCGCGGGCGCGCTGGGGATCGCGCTGGCGTGCGACCTGATCATCGCCTCTGAAGAGGCGAGCTTCGGTACGCCGGAGATCAACGTGGGGACGTTCCCCTTCATGATCATGGCCCTCATCTACCGAAACGTCCCGCGCAAGAAGGCCAACGAGCTGCTGCTGTTGGGCGAGCGTCTGAGCGCGCAGGAGGCACTTCAGGCGGGGATCGTCAACAAGGTTGTCGCGCCCGGGGAGCTCGACGCGGCGGTGGGCGAGTGGGCGCGGAAGCTGGCCGGCAAGTCGCCGGTGATCATGCGCCTCGGCAAGCAGGCGATGCGCCGCCAGCTGGACATGCCGCTGGACGACGCGCTCGACTACCTGCGCGCTCAGCTGACGCTGGCGATGTCGACCGAAGATATCGTCGAGGGCGTGAGCGCCTTCTTTGAGAAGCGCGAGCCGCAGTGGAAAGGCCGCTGATGAGGAAACCGCCGATGAAGAGAGGGCCGGAATGAGCACACTCCAGAAGACCTCGCTGCTGCGCCCTCTGGTCGAGGACCTGCTGGCGCGGCGCGAGCAGATCGCGCTGGGCGGCGGCGAGGAGAAGATCGCCAAGCAGCACGCCGCGGAAAAGCTGACAGCGCGCGAGCGCCTGGCGCTTTTGATCGACGCGGGCACCTTCACCGAGATGGGCATCCATGGCCGCCCGCACTTCGCGCAGCGGGCGATGGACGGCAAGGAGGCACCGGCGGACGGCGTGATCACCGGCTACGGCAAGGTCGACGGGCGCATGGTGGCCGTGTGCGCCTACGACTTCACCGTGATGGCGGGCTCGATGGGGATGACCGGCGAGCTCAAGGTCACGCGCCTGCGCGAGCTTGCGCTGACCAAGCGCATTCCCTTCATCTGGCTGCTCGACTCGGCCGGAGCGCGCATTCAGGAGGCAGTGGGCTCGCTGTTCGCCGGCTCGGGGCACCTGTTCCGCGAGGAGGTCGTGATGAGCGGGGTGATCCCGCAGATCGCCGCGCTGATGGGCCCATGCGCGGCCGGCACCGCCTACATCCCGGGCCTGGCCGACTTCGTGCCGATGGTCAAGGGCCGTGGCTCGATGGCGCTCGCCGGGCCGCACCTCGTGCGCGCGGCGGTGGGCGAGGACGTAAGCCAGGAGGAACTCGGCGGCTCGCGCGTGCACTGCCGCAAGTCGGGCGTGGGCGACCTCGAGGTGGCCGACGATGAGGAGTGCATCGAGCGGGTCAAGCAGTACCTCTCCTTCATGCCCCAGAACTGCGAATCCAAGCCGCCGCTGCGCGTCAGCAGCGACCCCGTCGAGCGCATGGACGAGGAGCTCCTGGATGTGCTGCCGGAGTCGAACCGCAAGCCCTATGACATGTATGAGGTGATCCGGCGCATCGCCGACGACGGCTTCTACTTCGACATGAAGCCCCAGTGGGCGAAGACGATCATCACCTGCTTCGCGCGCTTTGACGGGCGTCCGGCGGGGATCGTCGCCAACCAGCCCAAGCACCTCGGCGGCATCCTCGACAACGACTCCGCCGACAAGGCTGCGCGCTTCGTGAACCTGTGCAACGCGTTCGCGATACCGCTCGTGTTCCTGATGGACGTGCCCGGCTTCATGGTCGGCAGCAAGGTGGAGGCGGGGGGGATCATCAGGCACGGCGCGAAGATGCTCTACGCGGTCGCCAACGCGACCGTGCCCAAGATCACCGTGATCACGCGCAAGGCCTATGGCGCGGGCTACTACGTGATGAACGGCCGCGCGTATGAGCCCGACCTGATCGTGGCCTGGCCGAGCGCGGAGATCAGCGTCATGGGCGCCGAGGGGGCGGTCGAGATCGTGATGCGCAAACAGGTGGAAGAAGCAGATGACCCCGAGGCCAAGAAGGCCGAGCTGATCGCGGCCTACCGCAAGATCATCGACGTCTACATCGCGGCCGGCAACGACATGATCGACGACGTGATCGACCCGCGCGAGACGCGCCCCACGATCTGCCGGGCGCTCGAGATGGCTGAGGGCAAGCGCATCGAGCGCCCATGGAAGCGCCAGGGGGTGGTGCCGGTATGAGCCTCGAGGATCCCGTCGTCATCACCTGCTCGATCTCCGGGGCGATCGCCAACCGCGAGCAGTGCCCGGCGATCCCCTACACGCCCGAGGAGTACGCCGCCGAGGCGCGGCGGATTGTGGACGAGGGCGGGGTCATGATCCACATCCACGCGCGCAGCCCGAACGGCGCGCCGAGCTATGAGATCGAGGACTTCCAGGCGATCACCGACGCGATCCGCGCCGAGGTGGGGGACGCGGTGATCGTCAACTACTCGACAGGCACGATCGGCGTGCCGGTGGAGAAGCGGGTGGCCTACCTCAGAGCCTGTCGCCCGGAGGTGGCGGCCCTGAACATGGGGTCGATGAACTACGCCAAGTACTCGCGCTCGCGCAAGGCCTTCGTGTTCGAGATGGTCTTCACGAACCCCTTCGCGGAGATCATCGAACTGCTCGAGGCGATGAACGAGCTCGGCATCAAACCCGAGCACGAGTGCTTCGATGTCGGCCACGTGGGAAGCCTCGAGCCGCTGATCGACATGCGCCTGCTGAAGACCCCCCTGCACGTCGACTGCGTGATGGGCGTGACCGGCGGCATCCCCCCGAGCGCGCGCAACCTGGCCGCGATGGTGGACAACATCCCCGCGGGCTCGCACTGGGGTGTGATCGGGATCTCCCGCGACCAGTGGATGCTGATCTCGGCGGCGCTGACCCTGGGCGGCTCGATCCGGGTGGGGCTCGAGGACAACCTGTACCTGCCCGACGGCGAGATGGCGCGCTCCAACGGCGAGCTGATCGCAAAGGCCAGGCAGATGACCGAGGACGTCGGGCGCCGTCCGGCGACCGTGGTCGAGGCCCGCTCGATGCTCGGCATCTCTCATCGTGAGCACGTGATCAGCACATGAGCCTTCCGCTCGAGGGGATCCGCGTGCTCGATCTCTCGCGTCTGCTGCCGGGCGGCTTCTGCTCGCTGCTGCTGGCGGACTTCGGCGCGGACGTGGTGAAGGTCGAGGACACCGGTGTCGGCGACTACATCCGCTGGTCCCCGCCCCACTACGAGGGCGCGCACGAGAGCGCGGGCTCGGCGCTGTTCCTGGCGCTCAACCGCAACAAGCGCTCGATCCGCCTGGACCTGAAGAGCGAGCGGGGCCGCGAGGCGCTCCTGCGGCTCGTGCGCAGCCACGACGTGGTGCTCGAATCCTTCCGCCCGGGCGTGCTCGAGCGCCTCGGCGTCGGCTATCAGCGCATGCGTGAGGAGAACCCCGGCCTCGTCTTCTGCGCGATCTCCGGCTACGGCCAGGACGGCTCGCGGCGCGGGGCCTCCGGGCACGACATGAACTACCTGGGGCTGATCGGGCTGCTCGGCCTGACCGGCGAGCGCGGCGGCGAGCCGGTGCAGGCCGCGGGCCAGATCGCCGATCTGGGCGGCGGCGCGCTGATGGCGGCGTTCGGCATCATGGCGGCGCTGCACGAGCGCGAGCGCTCGGGCGAGGGCCAGCTGGTCGACGTCTCCATGGCCCACGGCGCGCTGTCGTGGCTTGCGATGGTGGCCGCGACCCACTTCGCCGACGGCACCGTCCCGCGCCGGGGCGATCTGCCGTTGGCGGGAGCGCTGATCTGCTACCGCCCGTATGAGTGCGCCGACGGCTGGGTCTCCCTCGGCGCGCTCGAGCCGAAGTTCTGGCAGGCCTTCTGCCGGGGTGTCGATCGCGAGGACCTGATCGCCTCTCAGTTCGACAGACCGGGCTCGCAAGCGCACACGGAAGTGTGCGACATCTTCAAAAGCCGTACCCGCGCCGACTGGGAAGCCTTCGCCTCCTTGAACGACTGCTGCCTTGAGCCGGTGCTCGAGCTCGACGAGGCGCTCTCCTCGCAGCTCGTGGCCGAGCGGGAGATGGTCGTCGAGATCGAGCAGCCCGGCGTCGAGCGGCCCGTGCGCCAGCTCGGCATCCCGGTCAAGCTCTCGCGCACGCCCGGCGAGCACGCGCGGCTGCCCGGGCCGGCGCTCGGCGAGCACACCGAGGAGCTCCTGCTGGCGGCCGGCTACTCCGAGGCCGAGGTGGCCGAGCTGTTGCAGAGCGGAGCCGCGGCTGGCGCCGCCGGCGCACAGCAGGGCGTCGCGTTCCGGGCGTGAGCGGGGCATGAGCGCCACCGCCGAACGCGCCGGGGAGGCCTCTCTGGAGCGGCCGCTTCTGAAGATGTCAGAGCTGGCCGAGCGTTCCGGCGTGAGCGCGGGAACGATCCGCTACTACCTGCGCGAGGGCCTGCTCGGCGAAGGAGCCGACATCGTGCGCACCAGCCGCAACATGGCCTACTACCCGCTCTCCTACGTGCAGCGGATCGAGCTGATCAAGCGCCTGCAGGAGGAGCGCTTCATGCCGCTGCGCGTGATCAAGGGCGCGCTGCAGGATGACCCCGAGCGCCTGCACGCGCTGATCGAGCTCGAGGACCGCATCCTCGAGCGGGCGCTCAAGAGCGCCGAGGAGCGCACGCGGGTGTCGATGAAGGTCGTGCGCGAGCGCTACGAGATCCCCCGCAACGTGCTCGAGCGGCTGGCGGAGATCGGCGTGCTGACGCCGACCCGCTCGGGCTACGACCAGGATGACGTGAAGATCATCGAGGCGATCGCGAGCTTTCGCGCGGGCGGCTACGAGGAGGCGCTGGGCTTCACCGTGTACGACACCCTGCGCTACCGCGAGGCGCTCGAGCCGCTCGTGCACGCGGAGGTGCGCGCGCTGCTCGACCGCCTGGCGGGCGAGGTGGAGGTGGAGCGCGCGATGGAGATCGTCGCCGCCGGGGTCGAGCCGCTGCGCGAGCTGCTCGGCGCGATGCACTCCAAGCTGCTCCTGGCCGAGCTGCGCCGCCAGCGCGTGCGCTGAGCGCCTCCTACCAGAGCGCGCGGTGGTGCTCGCAGACGCCGAGGCCGTGCGCGAGTGCGATGCCGCCGGGGAGGGTTCCCGAGAAGCTGCCGAACGGGGCGCGGTAGTCGCTCTTCACGATCAGCAGATTCTCGGAGCGGCGGCGCTCGGCCTCCGGGTGGAACTCGAGCAGCGAGCCGTCCTCGCAGGAGATCTGATCCAGGTCGGCCGTGAAGCTCACGGGCGCGGTCTCGTGTGGCTCACCGCCCACCCACACCGCCCGCTCGGAGCCGCTCTGTGGATCGTTGACGCCGGATACGAGGTTCCAGGCGAGCGCCGCCCCCTCGGGGCTCTCGCCCACGCCGGCGCTCCACCACCACTCGGTGTGTCGCGCGTGGTAGCCGGCGGTGTCGTCGACCACGGCCAGCGCCTCGACGTCCCCGAACGGGCGGCCGTCGAGGGAGATCCGTCCGCGCGCGCGGATGCCCGCCTGCTTGCGCGTCCACACCTCCTGGCGCCCATGCCGGCAGAGCGCTTCGACGCCCGCTTCCTCGTCCAGAGCCAGATCGAGGAAGACGCCGTCGTCATGCACCCCCATGCGGCCCTCGCCGAGCTCGACGGTGCCCCGCCGCTGCACGAGGCGCGTGCGCTCGAGCAGCCGCCCGTCGCCGCGCGAGAGGACCGCCCAGAAGGATTGCCGGGCGGGCCCGAGCTGCACGAGCGCCGCACACGCCATCAGCTCTTCGCTGAAGACGCCCACATAGCGCCAGCGCTTCAGCGGCCGCCCGCCGCGAAACAGGCCCATGCGGGCGGGCGGCGCGACCCCTCTGGCCGCCGTTGCCGCGGCGGCTGGCGTTATGCTTGAAGATGTTGACTGACCAGTCAATCTATTCCGTGGGTGGGACGTCGGGGAAGCCATGGGCGTGCCGGCCGTGGGGGAGGATGCGCCAGTGAGGGTCGCTGCAATACAGCTCAACTCGACCGCCGATCCGGCCGTGAACCTCGCTTGCGCCGACCGCCTCACGCGCGCGGCCGCCGCCGACGGCGCAAGGCTGATCGTACTCCCCGAGAAGTGGACGGCGATGGGTTCCGACGAGGAGCAGGCCGCGGCTGCCGAGACGCTCGCGGGGCCGGCGATCGAATGGGCGCGGCAGACGGCGCGCGAGCTCTCGATCGACCTCGTCGCCGGGTCGATCCTCGAGCGCATCCCGGGCCGGGAGAAGCTCTCGAACACATCCGTGCACGTCGATCCCCACGGCGAGCTGAGGGCGAGCTATCGCAAGCTCCACATGTTCGACGTCGAGGTCGCCGGGCGCTCATACCGGGAGTCCGATATCGAGGAGCCGGGCGATGAGATCGTCCTCACGCAGACCGCCGACGGCGTCGATCTCGGCCTGTCCATCTGCTACGACCTGCGCTTCCCCGAGCTCTACCGCATCCTCGCCGTGCGCGGCGCGCGCGTGATCGCAGTGCCGGCGGCGTTCACCCTCGCGACGACCCGCGACCACTGGGAGACGCTCGTGCGGGCGCGCGCGATCGAGAACCAGGCGTTCGTCATCGCCGCCAACCAGGTCGGCCGCCACCCCGGTGGCCACCACTCCGGAGGTCGCTCGATGATCGTCGACCCGTGGGGGGTGGTGCTGGCACAGGCGCCCGACCAGGAGGGCCACATCGTCGCCGACCTCGACCTCGAGCGCCAGTGCGAGATCCGCGCGCGCCTGCCGGCGCTCGCGAATCGCCGCGGCGAGGTCTACCGCTGGCCCGCGGAGGTGCACGTATGAGCGCCGAGCCGCCTTCGAACGGTCGCTCGAAGGCCCAGGCCGACAAGCGCAGGATGATCCTGGATGCCGCCGTGCGCGTGTTCGCGCGCCAGGGCTTCCACGCCTGCCGGGTGTCGGACATCGCCGATGAGGCAGGGGTCGCCTACGGGCTCGTCTACCACTACTTCGCCTCCAAGGAGGAGGTGCTCGACACCCTCTTTCTCGAGCGCTGGGATGTGATGCTCGAGATGATCCGCGAGGTCGATGCCCGGCCGATCCCGGTGCGCGAGAAGCTCGAGGAGATCGTGTCGTTCATCGTCGACAGCTACCGCCACGACCCGGACATGATGAAGGTGATCATCGTCGAGGTGACGCGTGCGGCCAACTCCTTCGGGCGCACCCACATCGAACACATCCGCACCGCCTATGACCTGATCGGCGAGATCGTGGCCAAGGCCCAGGTCGATGGCGTGTTCAAGCCGGAGATCGAACCGCGCTTCGCCGCGATGGCCTTCTATGGGGTGATCGAGCAGCTCCTCACCGGCTGGATCTTCGGCCTGTTGCCGCAGGATAACGAGGACTTCGAGTCGGCCAAGTGGTCGGTGCTCGAGACCGTCTACGGCGGCCTCGAGAAGACTCCCGTCGATGAGGCCAATAGACTGGCGCGATGATGGAGAACGACATCGTCAAGCGCATCCTGTGGTCCGGGCTGCTCGCGGGGGTGAGCGCCGTGTCCAGCATCGTCGCCCACCGCGCCGCCGGGATGCTATGGATGCGCCTATTCGCCGAGGAGCCGCCGGAGTGAGCGAGGTGCCGCCACAGTCCACCGGCGAGCACCGCTCCGAGCAGCCCCAGAACATCGCCACGACTATCACCGAGGTGTCCGAACGCGCGACGCTT
Source organism: uncultured Solirubrobacteraceae bacterium (assembly GCA_963761355.1). GTDB lineage: Bacteria > Actinomycetota > Thermoleophilia > Solirubrobacterales > Solirubrobacteraceae > Palsa-744. Next base: position 419,660 of record CAVXHC010000003.1, on the reverse strand, counting down.
CTGGTGCGCGAGGAGATCGAGCTCGCCAAGGCGGAGGTCACCGAGAAGGCGATGAAGCTCGCGAGGGGCGCCGTCGTGGGGGTGGCCGCAGGGGTTTTCTTCGTGATGGCGCTCATATTCGTGCTGGTCGGCTGCGCCTGGCTGCTCTACTACTACCTCCCCGTCAGCGATTTCGCCTACTTCTGGGGCTTCTTCGCGATGGCCGTGATCCTGATCCTGCTCGGGGCTCTGGCCGGGCTGATCGCCGCCAAAGTGGTCAAAAAAGGCGCCCCGCCGGTGCCCACCATGGCGATCGAGGAGGCGCGCCTGATCCGCGAGACGGTCAGCGCGGGCGATGGCGCCCCGCCGGCCACGGGCCCCGCGAGCGGAGCCTCAAGGCCGCCGGCTCCGCCCGCGCCGCCACAGGCACCGCCCGTTCCGCCGCCTGCTCCGTCTGACGCCTCGGCTCCGCCCGAGCAGGGAACGGGCTGATGGCAGAACGCACGCCGGCCGAGATTCGCAGCTCGATCGAGAGCAACCGCGTGGAGCTCGGGGTCTCGCTCGAGAAGCTACGCGGCGAGGTCGCATACATCACCGACTGGCGCGGGCACGTCGAGCGCCATCGCAGCGAGCTGATGATGGGGGCCGCGGTCGTGGGCATTGCGCTGGGCGTGCGCTTCCTGCGCCGCCGGCGCCGTCGCTGATCTGGAGCGCCGTGGCGTGAAGAAGCCACTGCTTCGAGCCGTCTCGGCGGCTGAGCGCATGCGCCTCTGGCTGCTCAAACAGTCGTGGTTTCACAGGCTGCTGTCAGCGATGCCGCGCCAGCTGCGCTGGCTCTTGCGCACGGTCTACCTGGCGCCGATCGACCTCGCCGACCGCGTGCTCGGCCGCCGTGACGCGGGCCTGCCGTCCAAGGCCGGGACGTTCACCGGCGCGTTCTCTGACTTCGAGGGCAGTGGCGAGGCGCTCGTGAAGGCTCTCGGCGGCGTCGCCGGCGCGACCCCGTCCTCCCACGTGCTGGACGTCGGCTGCGGCGTCGGTCGCCTCGCGGTCGCGATGTCCCGCTTCCTCGACGCGGACGGCGGCTATGAGGGGTTGGACATCGTGCCCAAGGGCATCGAATGGTGCCAGGCGCACATCTCGAGCCCGCACCGGAACATGCACTTCACGCTCGCCGACATCTACAACAAGGAGTACAACCCGAAGGGCCGGCTGCAGGCGGCCGACTACAGCTTCCCCTACGAGGATGAAGCCTTCGACGTCGCCGTCCTGTACTCGGTGTTCACACACATGCTGCCCGCTGAGGTCGATCGCTACGTCAGCGAGCTCTCGCGCGTGCTCAAGCAGGGTGGGCGCGTCGTCGCGACCTACTTCGTCATCACCCCGGAATCACGAGAGCTGATGGACTCGAAGGCGAGCCAGGTGCGCTTCAAGCACAACCACGGCCCCTACTGGGTCCTCAGCGAGCGGGTCCCGGAGCTCGCGGTGGCCTATGAGGAGAGCCACATCCGCGAGCTCTACGCCAAGCATGGGCTCTCAGATCCGCCCGATCTGTACCTCGGGCGCTGGTGCGGCCGCGGAACCCAGCCGAACGACCTGGGCGTCGGCGACCAGGACGTCGTTGTGACGCGGAAGCTGTGAAGTGGGCTCAGGCCAGCATCGCTCGCGGGACCCCGCCCACGCCGATCAGGCCCGGGCCGGTGTAGGTGCCGATGACCGGGCCGACCTCGGAGGTGAAGAGGGGCTCTGAGTCGAAGATCTCGCGGCAGCGGTCGATCAGGCGCTCGGCCTGATCGGGTGCCTGGATGTGCTGCACGACCCAACCGTCGGATCCGGAGTCATTGAGTTCGCGTGCGTACTCGACCATCCGCTCGAACGCCCGCCCGGCGGTGCGAACGCGCTCGACGGGCACGATTTCGTACTCCAGGGACAGGATCGGCTTGATCTTCAGCGTGCCGCCGAGCCAGGCCTGGGCCTTGCCGATGCGCCCGCCACGCCTGAGGTACTCGAGCGTGTCCAGGCAGAACCATATTTTGAGCAGCTTGCGCGCCTCGCGCACGCGTGCCACCACGGCGCTCTTGTCGGCTCCGGCGCGGGCGGCCGCGCAGGCCGCGAGCACCAACATGCCCATCCCGCCGCAGGCGGTTTCCGAGTCGAGCACCTCAACCCGGTCACCGAGGCCGCGCTCGGAGAGCAGTCCGTGCGCCTGGCGGGCCGCCTCGCATGTGCCCGAGATGCCGCCGGCGAGGTGGATCGAGACGACGTCCTGACCGGCCTCGATCAACGGTTCCCAGGCGGACAGGAAGTCGCCGATCGAGGGCTGGGAGGTGGTGGGGAGTTCGGGGTCACGGCCGAGCCGCTCGTAGAAGGCGTCGAAGTCGGCCATCTCCAACTCGCGCTGGGGTTCACCCTTCCAGCCGACGTACAGACTGACCTGGTGGACGCCTTCGCTGTCCGCCAGCGCGCGGGGAAGGTAGTGCGTGCTGTCGGTGGCAACCGCGACGGGGGGCATGCGGCGCGAGACGCTACAGCAATGCCTCCGCGAGCTCCCCGGACTCGTACATCTCGCTGACGATGTCGCAGCCGCCGATCAGCTCCCCGTTCGCGAACAGCTGGGGGATGGTCGGCCAGTTGGAGATCGCCGAGAGCTCCTGGCGGATGCGCGGGTCGGGCAGGATGTCCACGGCGGCGAAGGGCGTGTCGAGCGCCTCGAGGATTGCAACCGTGCGCGCCGAGAAGCCGCATGCGGGCGCCTCGGGCGTGCCCTTCATGAACAGGATCACCTTGTGCTGCTCGATGGCCTCGGTGATCGCGTCGCGGATGGGGTTGGACTCCGCCGTCCCGGAGGACGTCTCGGGCACGGGGGTAGGGGCGTTGCGGGCCATGGGAAGGTCACGGACGGGGCTCTGCTCGGGACTGGACATGGAAAGCTCCTGGCTCATTGAGTGGGTGTCTTCAGGGGTGTCTGGGTCTTCAGCGAGAGGGCGTGGATCGCGCCGCCGATCTCGGCGCCGAACACGTCGTAGACGAGACGGTGCTGCTCGATGCGGCTGCGCCCCTCAAAGGCGGGCGCGGTGACCGTCGCGCGGAAGTGGTCGCCGCCCCCGGTGGTGTCCTCGACGTCGGCTTGAGCCCCGGGGATGGAGGCCTCGATACGCTGCTTTATGTCCTCAGGCGACGGCATTTCCACCCTGAGCTTAGCCGCTATACTTTGGAAAGCGATGCTCACCATCAGCGACAAGGGCGCGGAGAAGGTTCACGAGTTTCTCGCCTCGCAGGCGGCGGACGTGAGCATGGCCGGCCTGCGCGTTGGCGTACGCGGTGGTGGCTGCTCGGGCTTTCAGTACCAGCTCGCATTCGACGAGCAGCGCGATCAGGACGCCGTGTTCGAAAGCCACGGCCTGAAGCTGCTCGTGGATCGCGAGAGCCTGCCCTACGTGAGCGGCTCGACGATCGACTACGAGGAGAGCCTGCAGGGCGCCGGCTTCAAGGTGAACAACCCCAACGTCGTCGCAGCCTGCGGCTGCGGCTCATCCTTCCGGGTGGCTGAGGAAGAGCAGGTCTCGGCGGTCTGAGCAGTTGCGAGCGCGTAGGGTGCGCTCGTCTTGAGTCTTCTGCCCGCCCGTCTGCGCCGCCTTACGCCGACGCGCCTGCGCGACGATGTGCGCCTGCGTGCACTGGCGGTGGGGCTCGGACTGATACCGCCGCGGACGATGCACTCGCCCGAGGATGTGCGAGTGCTGCTCGAGGCGGCGCTGGGCGCACGCGTCGTGGTCGAGATCGGCGTCTACGAGGGCGCCTCGGCGCTCGCGCTGTGCGACGCCCTCGGCCCAGGTGCGGAGCTTCATCTGATCGACCCCTTCGGCCGCCACCCCGACGCGCTGCCCGGGGGGTGGGGCGCCACCGAGTGGGCGACACGGCAGGTGCTGGTACGTGCGGCGCGCCGCCGTGGCGGGCAGGCTCCGCGGGTGTGCTGGCACGTTGCCCTCTCCCAGGAGGTCGCCCAGCGCTGGGTGGGGGAGGTGGACATGGTGTTCATCGACGGCGACCACTCAGAGGCCGGCTGCGAACTCGACTGGTCCTCCTGGCATCCCTACGTGGCGGTGGGGGGATACGTCGTCTTCCACGACGCCAGAGCGGAGCAGGAGGGCGGCCGCGGGCTGCCCGGGCCCACGGCGGTCGTCGTCAGGCATTTCCGCGACGGTGGTGGTACGCCAGGCTGGGAGATCGCCGCCGAAGCCGACCGCACGGTCGCGGTGCGGCGTCTGTTTTGAGGCAGGCGCAACCCGACAGCGCCTGTTAGCTTGACGGCGGATGGAACGCGTCCCCTCCGTGGAGACCAAGGCGGATCTGGCGCAGCCCAAGGGTCCAATCCGCTCGTTGATCTACGACGTCGGAATGAACAACGGCGACGACTCCGCCTACTACCTGCGCAAGGGCTTCGAGGTGGTCGCAATCGAGGCGCACCCCATCCTCGTCGAGCAGGCGCGCCGCCGCTTCGCCGAGGAGATAAGCGACGGCCGGCTCACCGTGCTGGACATCGGGATCGCCGAGGGCGAGCGGGAGGCGACCTTCTGGATCTGCGAGGACAACTCCGTATGGAGCTCCTTCGACCGCACGATCGCAAGCCGCGGTCGCTCACAGCCGCGAGCGACCACCGTCCGCCTGCGAGGGTTTGGAGACATTCTCGCCGAGTACGGCGTCCCCAACTACTGCAAGATGGACATCGAGGGCAACGAGCACCTGTGCGTTGCCGCGATGACCGCGCAATCGCGCCCGGCCTTCATCTCGACAGAGCTCACGGAGCGCCCCATGTTCGACGAGCTCTCGAGACTCGGTTACGAGCGCTTCAAGCTCGTCAACCAGCAGAGCCTGAGCCCGCCGAATGTCAGGCTCCAGGCCGTCAAGGCGCGCCTGCCGCATCATAAGCTCGCGGCTGGGCTCGAGCGGGCGAACGGCCTGCTCCACGGACGGCTGATGGATCGCAGCTGGTACTTCAGACGAGGTTCCTCGGGACCGCTGCCCCACCTGACCGCCGGATCCTGGAAGACGCTCGAGCAGGTCCGGCGGGAATCGGCGTGGGTGCTCGAGAACTGGCTGGACGGCGACTGGTTTGATCTGCACGCGACCGACGCGGCCACCTCCGGGCCGGACTGACGCTCCGACGCGCGAACGAAGCCGCGGGCCGGTGGCCCTGCGTTCCGAGACGCCCCTCCTGCCCGATGCCGTGCAAGCCTTGTGCCTGGAATTGCGCGTCGTCTATATACCATCCTGTATGCAGGCGTTTTCGCCAAGCACGGCCGCGAATGGGCGGTCACGCCGACGCCCTCACGGATGCGGCGAGGAGGCAATCTCAATGGACACCGAGCAGACACAGCCAAGCCTCGAGTAGGTGGTGGATATCTTCCGCCGCCGCGCGCCATGGATCCTGCTCTGCGCTGCTCTGGTTGCCGGGGCAGCCTACGCGGTCTCAAAGCAGCAGACCAGGAGGTACACGGCCACGGCCTCGCTCGTGTTCAACGGCAATCAGCTCCTCGGCCAGCAGCTCGCCGGGTCGCCCGCCGCCCCCGGCAGCGCCGACCAACAGGCGTTGCCGAGCACCAACCTGAAGCTCGTCCGCTTCGGCGATATCGCGGCCAAGACCGCGGCCGCGATCGGCGAGGGGGTGACCACGCAAAGCGTCAACGCCGGCCTCCGCGTGAGCGCGCCGGGAGACGCGGGCGTCGTCAACGTGTCCGACACCGCGACCGCGCCGGCGCTCGCGGCGGCGATCGCGAATACCTACACCGCGCAGTTTGTGGTCGAGCAGCACAGCCGCGAACGCCATGTTTACGCCTCTGCTCTGAAGCTCGTGAAGGAGCAGCTGGCGGGATTGTCCGCGAAGGAACGTGCTGGCGCCGCCGGGCTCGCCCTGCGGAACCGCGCGCAATCCCTGAAGACACTCGATGAACTGAGCAGCCGAAGCGTCAAGGTCTCACAGGCCGCGAGCGTCCCCACCTCGCCGTCCTCGCCGAAGCTCGTCAGAAACACGATCCTTGGAGGCGTGGCGGGTCTGCTGCTGGGGCTCCTCATCGCCCTGGTGCTCGCCGGGCTCGACCGGCGGATCCGCGATCCGCGCGAGCTCGCGGCGATCTACGAGCTGCCGCTGCTCGGCATCGTCCCCCAGAGCAGAGCGCTCGACCGCTCTGCGAGGCGCGGGAAGAATGCAAAGAAGGCTCTGCCGCCGTGGGAGACTGAGGCCTTCAATCTGCTTCGAGCTCATGTGCGCTCGTTCAACGTCGAGATCGAGCTGGGCACGCTGCTGGTCGTCTCGGCCGCTCCGGGCGACGGCAAGACGACCGTAGCCCGTCACTTCGCGAGTGCGGCGGCAAGGAGGGGCCGGCGGGTAGTGCTGCTCGAGGCTGACCTTCGCCATCCCACGCTGGCCAGGCAGCTCGACGTCCAACCAGGACCGGGGCTCGTAGACGTGTTGACCGGCACGATGTCGTTGAGCGAGGTCACGCAGATGGTCGAGCTGGACTCCCCTTCCGGGGAGGACCATGAGGAGCGGACACTCGATGTCGCCGTAGCCGGCTCCGCGCGGCCGCCCAACCCGGGCGAGCTGATCGAGAGCCACGCGATGGAGGTTCTGCTCGCGCGGGCCAAGGCAACGTATGACCTCGTCGTCATCGACACGCCACCACTGATCGCCGTCTCCGACGCGTTCCCGCTGGTGGGCAGGGTCGACGGTGTGATGATCGTGGGCCGCGTGGGTTGCAACCGACACGACGTCGTCGAGCGCTTGCACGAGATCCTAATGGGCGCGGGCGCCCCGCTGTTGGGTGTGGTCGCAAACGGCTTCAAGGTCCGTCGCCGGGGGTCCTTTGGCTACTCCTACGACTACGCCTCGACCCAGGCCGGGCGACCGGCGACCGCGGAGGTGTCAAACAACGGCACACACCCCCACGGGGCCTCCGCCAACGGGGCCTCTCCGTCCGGGGAGCCCGTGCCCGCGCAGCCCGTCCGCTCGATGCCGCCGACCTACGGCGAAGCCGTGGATCTGGATGGCCTTCTCGGCGATCTCCCGGGCGAGCCGGAAGTGAGACAGAGTAGGCGGTCCCGCCGGCGCAGAGCCACGCGAGGCACGTAGAGCTCGTCGCTAACCGATGCTGCCGACGCGATGGCAGCTGACCCGCCACCCACGACGGTTGTAGGGGTTGTTCAACGCGCGGGTCAGTGACGCTGCCACGAGCTCGAACTCGTCGTCCAGCAGGCGCCACAGAGCGCGGTCCCCGGCGTGACGCCAGATCGAGCTCAGCACGATCCCACCGGGGCGGATGATCGACGCGATGCGCGTGAGCAGCGTGCGCGGGGAGGGCGCGTAGTAGAGCATCTCGTTCAGAACGACGACGTCGACCTTCGGCAGCTCGATTGTCATGGCGTCGCCGACGGTGAAGCTCGTGCGTGGATCGGCGAGGCTCGAGGCCGATCTGATCGCCTCGCTTGAGAGGTCCAGCCCAACGTAGGTGTCGAAGTCCTCCTCGCTGAGCAGCTCGCGCAGCCAGCCGGTCCCGCAGCCGATGTCGAGCACCGAGGGTCTACCGGGGTGCGCGCGCAGATAGCCGATCAACAGGCTGTAGCGAGGAAGCTCGGAGAGGTCTCGCATGTAGTCGAACTCGCCCGTCGTGTATGAACGCTCCCAGCGTTGTGCGCTCAACGGTTCCGGGCGGTATTGGCGCAAGCCCGATCCAACACCGAGCGAGAGAACCTGGGCTTTGGTGCGTGCAGCGATCGTGCGAGCACGCTCAAGGGTCGTGAGTGAGGGAGGCGGCGCGCTCACGATCTGCGTCGGGTCACGCCGAAAGGGTAGTTCAGAACGCGATCAGGGGTTGCTCTAGGCTCACCGGCCAATGCACCCCTACCGCGGCTGGCCATTCCTCTCAGACACGCGTTACCCGTTCCTGTCAGCCGTATGGGCAGTGCTCGTGCACGGCTGTATCAGCCTGCTCGTCGTCGCGCCGATCGTGTGGCGCAGCCGCCGCAGGGCGCTGTGGGCGGCGCTCGCGTTCGCTGGTGGCCCGGCGCTCGATCTGGACCATGTGATCGTCGCCGGCAGCCTGAACCCCAGCCACCTCGAGCACCTCTCGGGTGGACGCCCCGCCACCCACAGCCTCCTGTTCGCGGTGGTCCTCGCGCTCGTCGTCCTCGTGATCACCCGGCGCGGGCTTTTCGCCTGGGCGGTGTTCGCGGTGATCCTCTCCCACCTGCTGTTCGACGCCGCCGGCGGTAGCGAGCGCTGGCTCTATCCGCTGAAGCAGCCCCAGGGCATCCCGTGGCTCGCCTGTCCGCTAGGGATCATCGCGCTGACGCTCATCAGCGAGATGGCGGCGCGAAGGTCTGCCGGCGCCCCCCGGCCGCATTCGGTCCACATGCCCCGCTCAGGCTTAAGCTCCTAAATCGAGCACACGATGGGGGGGCATGAGGTCCGTCCCCGGCGATTCCCGGCCGCGGCGATGCTGCAGGGCGTTGGTCACGATAAGCGCGCTGGGCGCACTGCTTGCGGCCGTCGGCCTGCACTCCGGCGCCCCGGCCAGCGCCGTCACGGCGAAGGCCAGCGCCCACGTCAGCAAGAAGCAGGTACGCCGCGAGGAGCGCGCATGTCTGCGCCACCAGCGTGAGCGCCGCAGGGCCGCCGCTCGCCGAAAGGCCGCGAGCCGGCGCAACAGCTCAGGTCGAGTCAGCTCGGTTGTGCGCAAGACGAAACCCGCCAGCCGAAAACCGCATAAGACAGGGTCTGAGGCCTGCCTGTCGATCGCGAGACGCGCCAGCCGGCGATCACCCGCACCCAAGCGAGGAGCGCCGCCCGCGAAAAGCACACCGCCCACGGGAGGCGAAACAGGCACGAGCGCGGCCGAAGCCGCGATGCCGACCGGCAACACCCCGGGCTGGAAGCAGGTTTTTGCTGACAACTTCAACGGCTCTTCACTCAACTTCTCCAACTGGTACCCCTACGCATCCAGTGAACCCGGCGGCGACCCTGGGGCCTGGTTTTTGCCCTCCCATGTGAGCGTCTCCGGCGGCGACCTGGTCATCTCCGCCTATCGCGACCCGGCCGACGGAGGGCTGTGGACCAGCGGCGGCGTGACCAGCATGGCCGGGTTGGTACAGACCTACGGGAAGTACCTCGTGAGGTTCCGATTCCCGGCCGGGCACGGCATCGCCCACGGCCTCATGCTGCTGCCGGCCGATGGATCCTGGCCGCCGGAGATCGACTTCAGCGAGGACAACGGCGAAGGACGCAACATCGACACGGCCACCCTGCACTACGGGCCGGGGGAAGAAATGGAGCATGCGACCGTCGCGACCGACCTCACCCAGTGGCACGTGCTCGGTGTGGAATGGACGAAAGGAAAGCTCGTTTACACGCTGGACGGGCACGAATGGGGGCGTATGGAAGGCAATAGAGTGCCCTCCATACCGATGGTCATGGACATCCAGACCCAGGCTTGGTCATGCGGCGTGAACGAATGGGAGGCCTGCCCGAACGCGACCACACCGGCGACGGTCAATCTCTACGTCGACTGGGCCGTAGCCTACGCTCCGTTGGGCTGATACCTGGCCCGTAGGTAACCGGCGACCGTCGCGCCGAGGCCGACGACGATCGCGGCGGCCCGACCGATACCCGCCAGGTCGCGCCCTGTCAGCGTGGCCCAGAGCCCGCCGGCGACTCCACGGGGGAGCGTGCGCCGCGTATAGGCACGCTCGGCCGCGAGGCCGTCCTCGCTGCCCAGAAAACCGACGAGCGCAGCCTTCGCCACACCCTCGTCATAGCAGCGCGCGATGAAGTAGCTCAAGCGCAGGCGCTCCTGCGGCACGTGGTGCTGCACGAGCACGGTGGGATCGTAGAGCCAGATCCTGTTGGGCCAGCGCTGATTTGCCCTCAGGCACAGGTCTGTCTCCTCCACGCCGCTCCGTCCCTTGGTCTTGCCGAAGCCCAGCCTGAACCCGCCGAGGGCGTCGAACAGGGAGTGGCGGACGAACATGTTGGCCGCGATCAGGTTGCGGACCGGTGCCGGCGTGGTGGGAAGCCCGGGATAGGTGCAGCCGATCGTCCAGTTGAACTCGGCTGGAAACCAGCGCCGTGGCTGGCCCTCCCACGCGGGAGTGATCGTTCCGCCCACTCCCATGACGCGCTCATCGTCGAATGCGCGCAGAGCCTGCTCGATCCACGTCGGTGAGGCCATCGCGTCATCGTCGAGGAACCCGAGGATCGGCCCGCTCGCCACGGCCGCGCCGGAGTTCCGCGCCTCGCCCGCTCCCTGCTGGCCGGCGTTCTCGACGACGCGCACGTCCGGCAGCGCTTGAGTTGCCCGGGCGAGCAGCTCGGGGTTGTGGTCGATCACGACGACGGTCTCCTGCGCGGGCACGGTCTGCGCGCGGATCGACTCGACAGCGCCGAGCAACTCGGCAAAGCGTCGCTCGGTGTGCGCACAGATGACGACCGAGACGCCTTCGAACTCGCCTCGCGGTGAGCTGTGCGGATGCTGCTCAGCCGGCAACGCAGGTCACTGAACGGAGGACGGCGCGTTGCGTCCCTTGCCCCCAACACCGGTTGAGGTTCCGGTGAACCGGTAGATGGTCACGTCGGCGTTCTTGAAGTACACCTTCCAATTCGACGCATTCGGAAGCTCGCGAACGAGGCTGTGGTATCCGCGCGGATAGCCGAAGTAGTTGCCGTATGCGGCCATGCTGTGGCTGATGATCAGGAACTTTTCCTGACCGTAGAGCGATGCGATCCAGTTGTCCACCTGTGGTAGGTCGGCCTCGTCCAGCCAGCTTTCTTCGGAATGAAGCTGGGGGTCCGAGGGCAGCACCTGCACCTCATAGCGGCTGTAGGAGGCGGTCTCTTCAACCGGGAAGTTTTCCGCCGGGAGGATGAATGTGGATCCAACCGGCGCATGTGCGTATATCCAGCGGCTCGCGTTCACCTCGGCCGGCGTGAACGCGTTGACCGTGATCGGGCCCCACAGGCCCTGCAGTGACGCCAACAGGAAGGCCGCCGGCACGAGCATCGTGGCGGCGATGCGCAGGTGAGACCAGCGCACCCGAACTATCGAGCTGGCGATCAGGTACGCACACCATGGCGCCGAGAACAGAAAGACGCGGAAGGTGGCCTCGCCACCGTAGTTATTCACCAGCAGGATGACGAAGGGTGCGAAGGCCAGCACCGCCGGGAGCGCCACCCGCCCGAGCGACCGTATCGATCGCAGCACGGTCGCGATCCCCCAGAGCCACACGACGACGGTCAGGGCGGTCGCGATGTGCGACGAGAACAGCGCGGCCGGCTCGGTCACCGTCACCCGTGCGCCGGCATTGTGAAATAAGTTAAAGCTCGAGAAGAGACCGCCGTACTGCGAGGAGATGATGTGATAGCGGGGCACGAGGAAGGCGGCCGCGATGGCGATCAGTATCGGCAGGAGCCACCTCGGTCGCAGCAGTCCGAGCACCGCCAGGCCGCCGAGCCCCGCGAGCGCGATGTACGGCGTCAGCTGGTGTGAGGCGACGGTCACGAAGAACAGCGTCATCGCCGCCATCACGGCGGGGACGTACGTACTTCGCGGTGGGGCCGGCCGGTACTCGAAGCCCCGCAGTACCCGGCCACGGAGTCGATCAAGGCGGCTGGGATTGTCTCTTGGCGGCGCCCAACCCGTGAGCCAGCGAACCACCACGAGCATCATCGCCAGCCACATGAGGTAGGCGAAGGCCTGCGGCGAGAGGTAATCCTGGCCGACCCAGCTGACGATGCACTCGAACAGCAGCACGGCGAGAATGGGCACGCGGTTGTCGCGGGTCATGCTCCTGAAGATCGCGAACAGGACGACGCAGTAGGACAACTCGAAGAACAGCGGAGCCCAGGCGGCAAACTTGATCGGGTTCACGCCCGACAGCGACGTCACGCCCGCCAGTGCCGAGAAGAGCGTGGGCCACTCTTGGTAGATTTCGTTCGGCAGAGTGACCCTGCCATTCACCATCAGGGACTGTGAGACCCCGATGTGCTTGAACACCCACCAGTATTCGGGTGTGCCGAAGAGCAGGGGCTCTGTGGCGTGGATCACCACGACCAGCGCGACGAGGTACAGGATGAGGATCCACAGCTGCCTGTTTGCGCGACTGAACTCGACGGCAAAGCCGACGATCAAGAGCGCCAGGCCGACGAAGAACCATGCGTTGACCGCGGCGAGCAGACCGTACAGCCCGATCGAGTCCAGCCTCAACGTGGCCAGGCTGTTTGCCCAGCAGGCGAGGCCCACCGGCGCCGGCGCGAGCCGCGCCGCGAGGCCCGCGATCTCCGCGAGTCTGGCGAGAGGTCTGGCGTCCGCCACGAAGACCGCGGCCGGGCGAGCCTGGGTCGCGCTCATGCCCTTGACGGGGAAGAGGAGGGCACGCGCAGGTGCACGTGCAGGCGGTACAAGCGGCTAAGGCAGGACAGGACGCTGGGAACGGCCAGCAGCAGGAGCCAGGTGGGATGCCAGGCAGCGAGCCAGATCATGCCGACGGCCGCCAGCGCAAACGCAGCGATGCTGAGCGCGAACGTGAGGGCCGCCTGAGCGTACGCGTCGCCCGTGTCGATCCAGCACATGATCCCGGGGCCGAAGCCGGCGAGGAGGAACAGCAATGTGGCAGCCAGTCTGAGGGCCGGCCACGGGCTTTCGAGGATGGCGATCGGGGCAAGCACGCCGACCAGCACGCCGATCCATGCCGTGACGACCGCGCGGCGATAGGAGCCCGCATCCTCAGCGGATTCGACCTCGATCCGATACTGGGCCTCACGGCCCTTCTCGTCAAGTTCGGCCTGCAGGCGCGAGAGGGCCTCCTGAAAGTCGTCATCGTTGTCGGCGAAGGGACCGGCCAGCACGCCGGTCCACGCCGTCATCGTGCTCGGCGGCTCGGCGACCAGGGTGCCAACCGCCCGGGAGTCACTGCCTTCGGAGGCCTCGGCGCCGAGGGGCGCAAGCCGATCGTCTCTCACGGCATACCCTCTGCGGGTATGGCGCTGACGGTCACGCTCTGGGCGGCGAAGCGCGCACGCAGCGCGGGAGTCATGAGAATCGCCGCAAGGCCCTGGGAGCCTATATAGGCCCAGCCGATTGCCACGAGTCCCACATGTGGAAGCAGAGCGAAGGTGATGGTGAGCAGCAATAGACCCGATCCTGCCTCGATGGCGACCAGTCGCCAGAGTTTCTGCTCGATCCAGGCGAACGAACTGTAAAGCACCGTGACCGCGGTGAAAGGCACGCTTACGCCGAGCAGTAGTAGCAGAGACGTGCCGTGTACGGCGTATCTGTGGCCGGCCACCCCCAGAATCAACGACCCTGCCACACAGCAGGCGAGGACAGCGCCGAGCACCACGGCGCCGCCCAGGCGAAGGCTTCTGTGCAGCAGCTTGTGGACGTCCGCCGGGCTCGCCATGACCGCGACCACGAAGGATGCGCCGATGTTCCACAACAGCAGCGTGATGCCCGTGCATATGAGCCACGGCAGCGTGAAATAGCCCTCGCTGACCGCGCCGAGGCGCCAGAGCACGAGCAGCGGCATCACCTGCAGGGTGGCGAGGGCGCAGAGAGTGCACGCGTACTCGGCCGCGATGAAGGACAGAAGACGCCCGCGCTCGGGAAGCTCGCCGCTGTCCATCCGCCGCGTCTGCGCCACCGGACCGCGGAACAGGAGCAGGTTGACCGCGATGACGCCCACGGCCACCGGAATGATCCAGGCCACCACCGGGCCAAGGCGCGCGGGCAGGAAGGCGAGAAGCGGAAGCAGGGCGAGCTTGGCTGACCCGAAGCTCACGTTCTCGACCGGCACCCAATGGGCGATCCGCAACGCCGTCAGGACCGAGTCCTGAAGCGTGAAGATCGCAAGCAGCGCCACGGCCCCGATGAAGATCGCGCGCTCCCAAAAGCCTGTCCCGACGACGCTCGACCCGAAGCCGCTGGCAACGAACGCGCTGCCCACCACGAGACCGAGCGCCGTGACGGCCAGGTAGGCGCGGGCGATGAAGGTGCCGGTGAAGCGCCCGGCGACGGGAAGCAGTCGAATGATGACGTTGTTCATGTTCAACTGCGAGAGCGTTGCGAGCAGCGTCAGCGCGGCCACCTCAGCGAACGCGCGTCCGAATGCGGCGGTGCTGTGGACGTGGGCGACGAGCGCCCAGAAGATGAGGCCCAGGGCGCTCGTCGCACAGGTCGCAAGCATCAGCGAGATCGCGTTGACCGTCAGGCCCCGTGGGCGGGCGAACGCCGGCGCCGGCTCCGGCGCAAGCTGCTCATCGGCGATCAGCTGCTCGACCTCGAGCGGACTGGCCAGCGTGGGGGTCGGAGCAAGTTGCTGATCGGTGATCAAGGCCTCCACCTCCGCTGCGCTCGGCGGCTACGCGCGTAGGCGAGCGGGCCGCTGAGCAGGCCGAGCAGCTCGGCTCGCCCGAGCCGTGACGGGTAGTCCGGGCCACGCCCGGCTCGCTTGGGCGAGGAGGTCGACAGAGTCCAGCGAACCGCTGTCGGGACCATACCGATCAGGCCACCCAGGTGGCGTGGGTCTCGCCAGATGAGCGCGGTGATCATCGACGTCAAGGCAATCCCATAGCCGCCGAGCTGGCGCTCGAGCTCGTCAAGGCTCTGCCTGTTCGTATGGTGGACGATCGCACCCGGCTCATAGGCAAGACGCCTGCCGGCGCCGAGCAGCTCGATGAGAATTGCCAAGTCCTCGCCTCCACAGGTGGGCGTACCCGTCCCGAGCGCCTCGTCAAAGCCGCCGAGTGCCTCGAGCACCCCCTTGCGGAACGCCATGTTCGCCCCATTGGCAAACTCCCCGGTGGCATACAACGAGCCGATGCTCTCACGGCCCTCCTGCGGCGAGCTGCGAATCACGTGAAAGCGAGCTCGCGACAGCGCGCCGGGTCCCCGCCGGCTGCGGGCCTCGAGCTCGAATCCGAGCCGGACGTATGCACGGTCGCGCCAACTGCCGGACCGCTCCAACCAGATCTGGGCCGGTGTCTCAAGCTCCCTGGGAACGAGAAGGCCCGTCACGGCATCGGTCTCGGGCTCTTCGACGAAGCGCCGCCCGAGCGCCCTGAGCCAGCCGGGGTCGACTTCCACGTCGTCGTCGGTAAACGCCACGATCTCCCCTGCGGCTGCGGCGACGCCCCGATTGCGAGCCGCCGAGATTCCAGGACGTCGTTCGTTCAGCACGCGCACTCCCGGGAGTGCGCGAAGCTCCCTCAGGCCGTCTTCGCCGGGCGCGATCGTGCGGCGGTTGTCCACGACGAGCACCTCATAGTCGGGGTAGTCGAGCTCGGACAGCCTTGAAACGCACGCGAGCAGCTGCTTCGGGCGGCCCACGTTCGTGGGCACGACGACCGTCGCGCGCGGCAGCGCGATGTCGATCGGTTCGCGGCCGACCTCAAGCCGCCACATGTCCCCGAGGCCCTCCCGCAGCCTCTCGTGCAGCTCCTCCACCGCGATCGTGGGCGCCGAGACGCCAATCTCCACCATGCCGATTGCCTGTCCGTGCCTGAGTGCCACCACCCACAGGGCGCTGTAGAGCCCACCGTCCGGATGGCTGCAATCAACGGGTGAGAGCTCGTCGACGTCGACGAGGAGCACGCGCGCGGGCCCTGGACGTCCACCGCTCTCGCGCGGCGCCACTTCGGCAGGCGACGGGCTCATGAGGGTCGAGGCAGCCGCCATCCCGCTCAGCTCCTCAGCGAGGGTTCCACATCGCTCCGACGCCCACGCACCGACGTCTCCGGTGGTCCCCAGCCGGCCCAGCGCCTGCCACTGCGCCAGATCCGCTGGCCGAGCTCGGCGCGCCTGCGGGCCAGGCCGATGGGCCTCGAGTTGACCAGCTTCAAGAGCTCTTCTGGAGTCGTCTCGGGCCCCACGTACAGGCGCGGCAGCGCGAACCGGTCGTCGCTCGCGATTGCGGGCAGATCCATGATCGCGCAGGCCTGCGCGAAGCCCGCCGCACGCACCGCCCGGCGGGCGGCGGGCGTCCAGCATCCGAATGGGTAGGCGTAGCTCGCGACGGCCCTCTCCAGATGGCTCTCCAGCTCGTCCCGGCTACGGGCGGCGTCCTCACGCACGAGCTCGGGTTCGTTGATGTCGGCGGCGAGGTGAAGATGTCCGTGAGCCGCGATCTCAAGCCCGCTCGAAGCGAGCTCCCGAAGAGCGCCCCAGCCCAGGAGCGGGAGCTCTGAATCCGCGCCGCTGAGCCATCGCGCGGTACCCCCGACGTATGCCGTCGGCACGAACAGGGTGGCAGGCACGCCACGACCGGCAAGCACCGCGGTCGCCTCGTCGGCCAAGGCGTCGTCGATCGAGACGACGACCGCCGTCTTTCCGTCGGCGGCGGTGCCGCCCCTGCCGAGCAGGGCCGGCACCTCCTCGACGGTGAGAAACCGACAGCGCGCGTCGAGGAGGGCGGCGATGTGTTCGTCGAAGAGAAGCGGATCGACGGTGTACGGCCGGAATGAGGCTGTCGAGGAGCCGGCGATCGCGTGATACATCAGGATCGCGATACCGCTCGGCGCCGTGCCCATGTCGCTCATCGGCCCACCTCCAAGCGCGCACGCCCGCCGAGCAGCCGCGAGCGTACATACATCGCCGGGCCCTGCAAGAGACCCGCGCGGCGGGTCTTCAGGAGATCCTCGGGGAAGTCCTCCCCGACGCCACCGAGGCGGGGGCCATCAGGCGAGTTCAGATCTCTGAGCGCCCGCGGGATCAATCGCACGAGCTGCGGCAGACACTCGGGGTGGTGGGCGATCATGCTCGCGTAGAAGGCGCCCAGACCACGGCCATAGCCATGGAACAGCTTCCTCAGCTCGTCATCCCCACGCCGATGCCAATGGCTGACCAGCGCCGTGGGCTGCCAGACGACGGTCCCGCCCAGGAACAGCAGCGTGCTGAAAGCGGCAGCGTCCTCGCCGGCAAGCGTGGGCGTACCGGCGCCGAGGGCGCAGTCGAAGCGCTCGATCCGCTCGATCGCCTCCCGTGTGAAGGCCATCGAGGCACCCGTCCCGAACGGCGGCAGCGGATACAGCGGGCTCTGCGTATTACGGCTGCTCGGCGAGAACACGGCGGGCGTGAAGTCACGCCCCTTGCTGTGCCCGCCGTAGCGCTCGAACCACAGCTGGGCGTCAGTGTCGATCTCGGCGGCCATGATCATGCCGCTGACGGCGTCGGCGCCGGGGTGCTCGAGGAAACCCCGCGCGAGCTCGGCCGCCCACCAGCGGTCGCACACCTCGTCATCGTCCACCCAGGCGATGATCTCGCCCTCGGAAGCCTCTATCGAGCGGTTGCGAGCCCGCGAGAGGCCCGGACGCGGCTCGACCACGTAGGAAAGATCGAGATAGGAGGCGTGTTCGCCCGCCACCCTGCGGCTGCGGTCGTCGAGCGGCGCGTTGTCGACCACCAGCACTCGAAGCGAGGGGTACTCCTGCGCGTGAAGGCTTCGCAACAGGCGAGACAGGCCCTCCGGCCTACCGCGGGTGCAGATCGCGACCGTGAGCGACGGCGCCTTACTGAGTGCCCGCCCGCGCGCCTCGAGAAAGGGTGGCGTGCGCTGCGGGATGAGGCCATCGCTCGGCACGAGCCCCGTCCATTGCAATCCGCACGAGCGCAAACGGCTTGCCACCTCATCGCCCAGCTCGAGGGAGATCACCAGAGCCAGCCGCTCGACGTCGATGCCGTCGGGCGAAAGCGCCAGCTCGAGCACGCCGATGGGCTCGGTGAACATCCGAACCAGAACCTGCGCAGCCGTCCAAGGTGCGCCGGCCTGATCGATTCCCGGTATCGCGTCGAGCCCGTCGGCCAGATCGACGTCGAGGATCGCCACGTGGGGCGCACTGGCCTGGGGCATCGAGAAGCGGACGTCAGGGGCGGTGCGCGCGACGCTCACGGCGCTCGCGTCGCGGTCTGTCATGTCCACGCTCACCGGGTTCCCCCGAACGCTCGCGGGCCTTCCTCCGCGACATCGTCGTTCGCCTGAAGAGAAGCGGAGGCCACGGCGGGGTCATGTGACTCCAGGCGATCGTCCAACAGCGCCGAATACAACGACACGGTCTGGTCGGCGGCGTCGCTGAGCGAGGGAACCGCGAGGGTGGAAATCGGGCTCATGCGCATCTCGGCGACGCGCGCGATCTCATCTGCAATCACGAGCGGCGAGGCGCGGCTCGAGAGCAGCCGCACCGCTGCGTCATCGATCAGCTGGGCCACGTCGCGATGAGCCTGGGTGTCGGTGGCGATCACCGGGACACCCACGCAGGCGGCCTCCATCATCGTCAGCCCGCCCGTCTCGGCCGGGCTCAGCGCGAGGACCACGCTGGCCGTGCGCATCCAGCTGTGAAGGACGCCCTCGCTCACCCGATCGAGGATGCGTACCTGATCTGTTACCAACAGGTCTCGAGCGCAGGCCTGCAGCCGCCGCCGCGCGCCGCCGCTGCCGATCACCACGAGCTCATAGCCCGCTCCGAGGGCCGGGAGAGCCGAGATCGCCCGATCGGCCCGCCCCAAGCCGTCGGCGCGACCGACGCTCACGATCACGCGACGCTTGGCCGAGAAGGGGCGCGCCGAGGCGATCGCCTCCGCGTCTATGCCCGTGGAGACGATTCTCACCCTCGGCGCGACCGCGGGGATCAAGCGACCGACCTCAGCCGCCTCGCCGTGAGAGGAGCAGATGACCAGGTCGGCCGAGGCGAGAGCCGTGCGGCCGAGCTGCCGGTAGGGGCTGAGGCCCCGCTGCCCGATGCGGCTGCGCGCCTCGCCGTCGTGGCGCGGGCTGAACACCAGTCGCCCGAACAGCCCGCGGGCGGCAAGGACAGCTGGAAGCGTCAGATATCCGTGGGCGTGAACGAGGTCATAGGCGCCCTCGTTGCGACGCAGGTGTGACCAGATCGCGTGGGACG
This sequence comes from uncultured Solirubrobacteraceae bacterium, assembly GCA_963761355.1. Taxonomy (GTDB): domain Bacteria; phylum Actinomycetota; class Thermoleophilia; order Solirubrobacterales; family Solirubrobacteraceae; genus Palsa-744. The sequence goes on along the minus strand of CAVXHC010000003.1, from coordinate 400,744 downwards.
CTGCGTAGCCGGTGCTCCCGTTGGCACGAAAGTGGCGTACATGAATGCCGTCGTCCGCCGCTGATGCCGAGACCGTCTCAGGCAGCTGCGCGAGCACCTCGACCCGCCCGCCCGCGCGTGACACGCCGCGCGCCAGTTCGCGCACACTCCGTCCAACGCCGACGTCGTGCGAGTGATATGGAGGCGCGACGAGCGCAACCTTCATGTTCGCGTAGCCGTCGAGGACATACGCGACGCGGCCACACGCCAACGCTCCTGGCTTATCACCCGGAGCACCCGCAGGCCATCCCGTAACACACTCAGGTTGCTGTTGCCGTACATGCGCGAGCTCTCGAAGCTCGGGACCTCGTGCACAACGAGGCCCGCCTTTGCGATGCGGACGTTGATCAGCGTCTCCACCTCAAAGCCATTGCAGTCGACGCGCATGTACGGTAGACAGCGCGCCCAGAAGGCGTTGAAGCCGTAACAGAGATCGGTGTAACTCGTCCCATACAGCGCGTTGACCACCCGGTTGAGCGCCCAGTTGCCAGACCTGCGCAGGACCGTCAGGTCGTTGCTGCCGCCGCCCTGCGCGAAGCGTGAGCCCTTGACGAAGTCCGCACCCTGGCAGAGGGCGGCCACAAAGCGCGGGATCTCCTGCGGATCCGTCGACCCATCCGCGTCCAGCATCACGATGATCTCGCCCGTACACGCATCGAAGCCCCTCTGCAAAGCGTCACCCTTGCCAGTGCCTTCCTGCTCGATGATCTGCGCGTCAGGTCGCAGGCGCCGAGCGGCCTCGCGCGTGCCGTCTGTCGATCGACCGTCTACGACAATCACCTCGTGCAGATCGCGCGGCAGCCGCGCAAACACGTACGGCAGGTTCTGGGCCTCATTCAGCGTCGGGATCACGACGCTCACACGTGGACCGGTCGAGCGGCTGCGCCGGCGATCACTGTGTGTCTGGCGCCTTCGATCCATCAGCGGCGCGACTATCGCGGCTGTTGCGGTACGCCCTCCTATGTCAGGCATGCTCCCACCTCCGTGCGAGTGCTCAGTAACGACTCAGGTAATCGCGTCAGGCGTCGTCACACACTCGTGCGAACCCAGCGACTGCTCCCCTAGGACGGTCAGGACCAGATCGGTGAACCGGTGCCTGCCCGAGCCCCCGACGGCCTTCCCCGAAAGACCCTTCATTCCAGCGCGCGAGTTGTGCAAGACGAGTCGCGTAAGAGCGCAGGAAAATCATGCGCGGACCATACAACATCTGTCCAGCTACTGGAAGAGGCGCACGAATGAAGTTTCGGCTCCTGCCTAGGGTCATTCGCAACAAGCCCCACAGCTCCATCGTCGGCGCGATCACAAACCTTGGTCTTGCTCCACAAAGCTCAGTCTTGTCTCACAAACGCCGCCGTCGAGAAGCTCCAAGCGGGGTCCGAACTGGCAGCTGATGGATCCTTCCATCGGCGCGGCGAGGTGGCCCGCGCCCCTCGACTTGGCGAGCTGGTCCGGCCAGGTGGACGTCGCCCTCATCGACGGCGATCACCCGGGCGAGGGCGTGCCGCTGCTGCGATCGGTAGAAACGCACCAGTCCGCCCCTCGACCGACCGAGTAGGCAGCGCCTTGTGGTCGGGCATCTGTGCTGCACGATGCGAGGCCGGGAGGAAGCCGGTCCGCGCGTTGCCCAGACCCAGGGCGGTCGTCGTGCGGCACCTTCGCGCGGGAGGTGGATCGCCCGGCTGGAGATCGCCGCAGAGCCGACCGGGCGGTAGTTCAGCGCCTGGGGTGAGGCGCGCATCACCCCGAAACCCGAACTTTAGGCTAGTCTTTACGAAAAGGCCGGAAGGAATCGGGACGTAAACGCCGAGGATAGTCCGCAAACCGGGCGATCATGGCGGCGTACGTCGGGGATGACAAGGGTCAGGACGTCGAGATGTACCGTTTTCGCAGGAACGATGGATCGTTGCTGAGTGTAGGCGTCGTAGGGTTGGGATACTGGGGTCCGAACCTGCTCCGTGGCCTGATGGAGCTTCCCGACGTGGATGTCTCCTACATCTGCGATCTCAGCGAAGAGCGCCTCAGCTCGTTCGCCCGGCGCTATCCCGGTGCCACACCGACGAGCTCGTACGAGGACCTGCTGAGCGATCCGCAACTGGATGCGATCGTGATCGCGACGCCGGTGTTCACGCACTTCGAGCTGGCCGCGGCCGCGCTGCGCGCCGGCAAGCACACGTTCGTCGAGAAGCCGCTCGCACCGACGGGGGCCCAAGCCGGCGAGCTGATCGAACTCGCCGAGGAGAGAGATCTGCGCCTGATGTGCGGACAGACCTTCCTCTACAGCCCCCCGGTGAGGGCTGTCAAGCGGCTGATAGAGACGGGCGAGCTCGGAGACATATTCTTCATCTCCTCGAGCCGGGTCAACCTGGGCCTGCATCAGCGCGACGTGAGCGTGATCTGGGATCTGGGGCCCCACGATTTCTCCATCCTGCTGCACTGGCTGGACGAGATGCCCGACTCGATCACGGCCACCGGGCGCGACTCGATCGTCCCAGGCATCTGCGACGTCGCCTTCATGAGCCTGCAGTTCCCCTCCGGCATCGTCGCGAACGTTGAGCTGAGCTGGCTTGCGCCGAGCAAGCTGCGGCGCACGGCCATCGTCGGCAGCAACAAGATGGTCGTCTACGAGGACGGCACCGCCGAGCCCGTGCGGGTGTTTGACAGGGGCGTCGTCTATCAAGACCCCGAGACCTTTGGCGAGTACCAGCTCTCATATCGAACCGGAGACATCCTCTCGCCTCGGATCGCGGCCACGGAGCCGCTCGTGACGGAGCTGGAGGAGTTCATGCGCCTGATTCGCATGCAGGAGACCTCTGACGATCTCGGGCTTGCACGACAGGTCGTCACGCTGGCCGAGGCCGCCGAGTCCTCGCTTCTAAGCAGTGGCGTCCCGGTAGCTATCTCGACCGACTACGAGGGTTCTCTGGTCTGATCGCCAGGTGCCAGCTCGGCGCGATGGCTACCGTATTGGATGATGAGCGTGCAACGGCAGGGATGCCAGCAGGTCATTCCGTTTGTGAGCTTGGGCCGGCAGCACGAGGCGCTGCGGGGGGAGCTGCGGGCGGCCTTCGAGCGTGTGCTGGGTGCTGACGCGTTTATCCTTGGCGGCGAGGTCGAAGCGTTCGAGCGGGAGTTCGCCGATTACTGTGAGGCGTCCGAGTGTGTGGGGGTCGCCTCTGGGACGGCCGCGCTCACGCTAACCCTGATCGCCGCGGGGATCGGGCCGGGCGACGAGGTTCTGGTGCCCGGGCACACGTTCATCGCCTCGGCGCTGGGCGTGCTGCACGCCGGAGCCACGCCGGTCTTCTGCGACGTGCAGAGGGACACGGGGCTGATCGACCCCGATGCCGCGGCCGCGCTCGTGGGGCCACGCACGGCGGCGGTGATCGCGGTCCACCTCTACGGGCAGGTGTGCGATATGCAACGGATCAACGCGCTCGCCGAGCGCCATGGCCTGTTCGTGCTCGAGGATGCCGCGCAGGCTCACGGCGCGACATGTGACGGCAGACGCGCGGGCTCGCTGGGAGCCGCGGCGGCGTTTTCGTTATACCCGAGCAAGAACCTCGGCGCGCTGGGCGATGGCGGCGCGGTGTGCACCGGCGACGCTCACCTGGCGGCTCGCGTTCGGGAGCTGCGCAATCTCGGCCAGCGCGGTAAGGGCGAGCACGTGATGGTCGGATTCAACGAGCGGCTGGACGGCTTGCAGGCGGCGCTGCTGCGAGTCAAGCTGCCCCACCTCGAGGCCTGGAACGCGATGCGTCGTGGCCACGCCGAGCGCCTCCGCGACGCGCTCCCTGATGAGCTCATCCTCCTGGGTGAGCGTTCCGCGACACCCTGTGTCTACCACCTCTTCCCGGTGCGCCACGCGGCGCGCGACCGCCTGGCCGAGCTGCTGGGAGCCGAGGGGATCCAGGTGGGCCTGCACTACACGCCCGCGGCCCACAGGCATGCCGCCTTCGCGGATCTGCCCTCGAATTCCCGCCCGGTCCCGCTGCCCGAGTCAGACGCGTGGGCGGCGGAGGAGCTATCGCTGCCGATGTTCCCGGAGCTCAGAGACGCGGAGGTCGACCGGCTGGCCGCGGTTTGCCGAGCGGCCTGCGCAGACGGTGAGCGGGCGTGAGGGATCCGGTCAATGGCCGCGCCGGCTGAGACGCTCGGACGGCGCCGCTATGTCCGCGATCGCGGCAGGTACTCGTACATGATCGTCGAGTTGGAGAACGACCACGCCTTGCCCGGCCGCCATCCGCGCAGACGCTTGTGCTCGGTTAGCCGTGGGTCTCTCGTCATCAGCTCGTGTTCCACCGGGTAGCGGTAGATGATCCGAAGCCGGCGCTCGGCGACGGCGAGCAGCTTGTTGAGGGCGGTCTCAAAGATCTCTCCGTTGAACGGGTTGTAGAAGAAGGCGACCGTGACGTCGGGTGGGGGTTCGTACTCGACCGCATCTGCCGTGATGAGCTGGATGTTCGAGCAGCGCAGCCGCTCCGAGTTGCGATCGAGATTCGATTGCGCGATCTGATTCAGGTGATCGGACAGCTCGAGCCCGATCACGCGCTTGAACCGATAGCGCGCGGCCGCCTGGTAGACGACGCGGCCCATACCCGAGCCATAGTCGATGAACACATCGTCATCAGACACCTCGCGGGCGGGAAGGATGCGCGGCAGAACCGACCACTGCGCAGGCCCGTAGCGCCCCCGACCCGGCGCCGCAAGGCCCAGATCCTCAAGCCAGATCTGCCCGTCGGTCTCGAGATCGGCTCCCCGCGCGTAGACGCTCCTCGACACCCGCGCGCGCACCGGTAGGTAAGCGGGCTTGATCGTGCGCGCGATCACCTCTTTGACTAGCTGCACGTCACTAACCCCCCACCAGGGCGCGGCCCTGAAGGCTATGTGCCCGGGCCTGGAAACGACTCAGCCGCGGCGCGGCGATGCGCGCCGGCCAAGCGAGAAGTCGGTGGAAGGAGCGGTCGTAGGGGCGTGGGTGGAGAACGACCTCGCCGCCGAATCCGAGCTTGAAACGGGTAAACCCGCGATGGCCTGACTCTGGCAGCTCTTCGCCAGCCCGTATCGCTCGCGCCACGGACTCATCGATTCCCTCGAAGTCGTAGTAGCGGTAGCCGCGCTCACGTGCCCATTGCATCGCGTGCCAGTGCATCAGCTCGTTCGGATGCAAACCCGCACTGTGCCCCGACCAGCCGCCCATCTTGTAGGCCACGGTATCGCCGCAACCGATGATGATCGCGCCGGACAACACCTCGCCATCGAGCTCCGCCAGCAGCAGCTCGCCGCGGTGGCCAAACTGTCTCAGGATCTCCGCGTAATACTCAGCTGCATACGTCGCCAGTCCTCCTTGACGTCTGCTCGTCTCTGCGACCAGCTCACCGAATGCCACCAATCCCGAGGCACCGGCGGCGCGAACGGCGATCCCCTTGCGCGTGGCCTTGCGGATGTTGGCTCGAGTGGCAGAGCGCATACTCGCAAGGATCTCGTCGCCTGAGCGTCGCAGGTCGATCCTAACCGTGGCCACCGTCGCAGCAGGCATGTCGCTGATCACGAAGCCGCCCTTGCGCAGGATCGGCTCCATGTCCTCCCGACCAGCCGGCGGCTGGACCTTGACATACAGGATGCGCTCGCGGCGCGCCAGTCTTGCGAGGCCGCCCAGCAGGGTCCGGAGCGTGCTCGGATCGTCATCGCGAAGCAGTGGCCCGCGCGGGCAATAGCCGATTGCCCCAAACCGCATCTGGCGCACCAGGAGTTGAGTCCCTCCCACGAACTCGCCCTTCCGGTGGACTCGAAGCCGGACCGGCTGCCACCCATGCGTCGCCTTGACCCGCGCCCAACGACTCGTCTGCAGATGGTGCCCGCCCGGCGCCGAATCAACGAAGGCATCCCAATCGGGGTCCAGCAGCGCCCGGGAGATGTCGACATCGGCCGCGAGCCCACGGTGCGAGCCGGTCACCGCATGCGCGGTGATGCTGGATGTATCCATATGCCGCTGTCTCCACTCATGGCGTCCGTGTCTAGGTGGGCGAGCGCTCGAACGAGCGAGTATTCCACTGAATTGAAAGTGCAAGCCGAAGTATGCCAGAACCCGACTGTCGCAGGCCGTACCCAGGCGAGCGGTAAATGTGGCTCCGGACGTTTAGGCCGATCACTCACACTTCGGCCGGGCCGCTATGTGTGCGGCAGGTACTCGTACAGAATAGTCGCGTTGGAGCGCGACCAGTCCTTCTCCGGCCGCCATCCGCGCAGTCGCCTCTGCGTGGTTAGCCGGCCGTCTCGCATCAGCAGCTCGTGTTCGACCGGGTTGTGGTAGATGATCCGAAGCCGCCGCTCGGCCACCGCGAGCAGCCTGTTCACGGCCGTCTCAAAAATCCTTCCGCTGAACGGGTTGTAGAAGAAGGCCACCGTGACGTCGGCTGGGGGTTCGTACTCGAGCGCGTCTGCGGTGATGAGCTCGATGTTCGAGCAGCGCAGCCGCTCCGAGTTGCGATCGAGGTTCGATTGCGCGATCTGATTCAGGTGATCGGACAGCTCGAGGCCGATCACCCGCTTGAACGGATAGCGCGCGGCCGCCTGGTAGACGACGCGGCCCATACCCGAGCCGTAGTCGATGAACACATCATCATCAGACACCTCCCGGGCAGGAAGAACTCGCGGCAGGATCGACCACCCGACGGCCTGGTACCTCACGCGCTCAGGGCTCGCCAGATTGAGCTCCTCGAGGGGTATCACTCCCTCGGTGCGCAGGTCGGCCCGTGGCGCGAAGATGGCTTTGCCGAGCTGCTCGCGCAGCGGAATATAGACCGGCTTGATCGTGCCCCCGATTCAACTTCTTAACGCTCAACGCACCGCTACTCCGGCGGGACGCGGCCCTGGAGGCGATGGGCCCACGATTGCAGGCGAGTCAACCGAGGGGCAGCGATCTGAGCCGGCCACACCAGGAGCCTGTGAAAGGAGCGGTCGTAGGCCCGCGGGAAGAGCGTCACCTCGCCACCGAGGCCGAGCTTGAAGTTCGTGGTACCGCGGCGACCCTGCTCTGGCACGGCGTCCCCGGCCACAATCGCCTCTGCAACGTATTCGTTGATCCCGTCGAGGTCGTAATAACGATAGCCGCGGTCGCGCGCCCATTGCATGGCGTGCCAGTGAAGCAGCTCGTTGGGCGTGAGCGCTGTGTGCTCGCCCGACCAAGCGCCCATCTTGTACACGACGGTGTCGCCGTATCCGACGACGAGCGCGCCCGAGAGCACCTCACCGCCACGTTCGGCCAGCAGCAGCTCGGCCCGCGGCCCGAACTGCCGCAGCATCTCCGCGTAGTGATCCACCGGATAAGGCGCGAAGCCCTGGCGCTCGCTCGTCTTCGTGACCAGCGCTCCGAACGCCGCGAGGCCCGCATCTCCCGCCGAACGGATGCCGATCCCATTGCGGATAGCGTTGCGGACGTGCCGTCGCGAAGTCGCGCGCATGCCCGCGAGAATCTCCTCCGGTGTGTGCTGCAAATCGACCCGCACGGTCGCAGCTGGAGCCGCGGGCAGGTCGCTGGCGACGAACCTACGCTCGCGCAACGCGGGCTCGAGGTCGCTCCGTCCGGCAGGCGGCTGCACCTTCACGTATAGGATCCGGCGGCGTCGGGAGACGTCTGCCAGCGCGTCCAGCACGATGCCGAGCGCGGTCTCGTCGAGATCAGCCATCAGTGGCCCTCGCGGACAGTAAGCGATCGTCCCTATCCGCACTGAGCGCAGGAGCAGCTGGCACCCTCCTACGAGCTCTCCGTCGAGCTTCAGCCGCAGCCGAATCGGCCACCAGCCCTGCGCTGCCTTGACCTGTCCCCAAAGGCTCGTCTGGAGATGATGGCCGCCGGGCGCCGTCTCCACGAAAGCGTCCCACTCCGGATCGAGTCGCGAGGTGGAAACAGACATACCGGCATCCGCGCTCCGCCCGCGAACGACTGAGGCCTGCTGGCCGAAAGCGGGCATGAGCCAAATCTACCAGCGGGCCAATCGACTGAAGCGGCACTGGGTCAACTTGGAGCCGAGCGACCGGCGCGGGCGCGAGTTCTCGTTTATGATCTCCGTTCTTCTGATGTCTAACGTAGCTCCCTTGGTCACGGAGGCCCAAGCGGCATCGCGCGATGCTTCTTCTCAGTCGCGCCGTTTCAGGGGTGGCTTGCCCCGGACGCTGGTGGCCACTGGGTACGGGCGGCGGGACTGGTTCCTGCGGCGGCTGCTGGTCGTCAGTGACGTGGCGTGCCTGGCTGTGGCGATGACCTTTGCGCTTGCGCTGGCCGGCGGCACGCATCGGCACTCCTGGCAGGAGCTTTTGTTGTATGGGCTGATCACGTTGCCCGCGTGGGTGGTCCTCTTTAAGCTGTACGGGTTGTATGAGCGCGACGCCAAGCGGCTGAGCCACTCGACGTTGGACGACCTGCCCTCGCTCTTTCATGCGCTCCTCTTGGGATCGCTGTTGATGTGGTGCTGGTTTGTGGTGGTCGCGCCAGCCAAGCTGATCTTCACGGCAGTCCTCGTGTTCGCGGCACTCGCGATGGTGTTGGTGCTGGCGGGTCGTGTGCTCGTGCGCGCCGGCTTCGTGCGGGTGGTTTTGCCCGAGCGCGTGTTGTTGATCGGGACGGGCAAGGCCAGCGCCGCATTGATCGAGAAGATACGAGCCTCGGCGAGCCTGCGTTTGGAGGCAATCGGAATGGTCAGCTGCGAGCAGGATGGGGGGGAGGTGTTAGTGCTGCCGCGGCTGGGCGGCTTGGATGAGGTCGACCTCCCGGGCCTCTTGGTGGAGCAGCACGTGGGGCGGGTGGTCGTCGCGGACGCGGAGGTCGAGGGCGAGCGACTGCTTGGCGTGTTGCGGGACTGTAAGACGGTGTCCGTCAAGGTCAGTCTGCTACCGGCGACATTCAGCGCGCTCGGCCCGTCCGTGGAGGTCGATGATCTTCAGGGGTTGACACTGCTGGGGATCAACCCCTCGGTGCTCTCACGCTCCTCGCGCGTGGCCAAGCGCGGACTCGACCTCGCCGGTGCCGCCCTGCTGACACTCCTGGCACTTCCACTTCTGGCGGTGCTGGCGGTCGCGATCAAGCTCGACTCGAAAGGCCCCGTGTTTTTTCACCAGGAGCGCATTGGCAGGGGCGGCAACCGCTTCTGGCTGTTAAAGCTTCGCACGATGGTCGTCGAGGCCGAAGCGCTCCGGCCCGAGCTGTTTGCGCAGAGTAAGGACCCGAGCTGGCTCCACCTCGAGCACGATCCCCGCATCACGCGTGTAGGGCGTCTGCTGCGCCTGGCTAGCTTCGATGAGCTGCCCCAGCTATGGAACGTGCTCAAGGGAGACATGAGCCTGGTGGGTCCGCGTCCGCTGGTCGCCGAGGAGGACAGGATGGTCGATGACTGGGCGCGCGGAAGACTCGATCTGACCCCGGGGATCACCGGCCTTTGGCAGGTTCTCGGTCGCACTAGCATCCCCTTCGAGGAGATGGTCAAGCTCGACTACCTCTACGTCACGAACTGGTCGCTTTGGGGGGACGTGCGATTGATTCTGAGGACGCTACCGGTGGTGCTGCGGCGCAGCGGCGCGAACTGATCTCCGCCACGATTCGGTCCTGCGACTGCGAGGTCGCCGTGGGGTCGTTGTCGCTGACCCGGGGGTATGCAGCGATGAGAGCTGCAGCCTGCGCGTCCCATTGAAGTTCTTTCCCGCGCTCTCGGGCGAGCGTGGCAGCGATGTCCCAAGCCTGCATATCCGTGAGAAGGTGGGCGAGCGGCTCGGTAAAGGCGTCCACGCGGTCCTCGTCTATGACGATCACGGCATCTGCGCCAGTGACCTTGGTCTCCCGCAATGCGCTTGCAACGACCGGCAGTCCGACGACGAGATACTCAATGATCTTGACCATAGTCGTGCCCTGATTTACTTCAGTAGGGGCGGCAGTGTCGATACCGACATGGGCCGTGGCGAGCAGCACGGGGACGCGCTCGTAGGGGACGAAGCCCGTGATTGTGACCCGATCCTGAATCTGTAGTTCCCTGACGCTCGCTTCAACGCGAGGTCGCTCGGGTCCATCGCCGATAATGAGCAACTCGGCATCGATCCCTCGCTCGCGCACTAGATGGGCTAGGACCTCGGTGGCTCGATCGACCCGGTCCTGGGTGCCAATCTCGCCGAGGAAGACCAGTCGCGCTCGACCGGTCGGTGAGCTTGATTTGTGGTCGGAGAACCAAATCGGCGGTGCGTTACGCACGACGACGGTACGACGTGCGTGTCCGGCCACCAGAGTTCGTTGAGTCTCGTTGGTGGTGATCGTGAGATCCGCCGCCTCTGCGGACCTACTCCGCAGCCATGCCATTGTCGTCGAGAATTTCGTGGCTCGGCCGAGCTTATCGCGCAGTATTCCCGCAGCGTCATCATGGTGGTCGAACACGGTTGACCAACCGCGTAAACGCGCAAGCCAGAGCAGCGGAAAGAAGACATCTGGCGGATTGTGCACATGCAACGTTCCTTCGCGCGAGCGGGCGATCCGAGGTATTACGAGCGCGCAAATCCAGAAAAGCGCAATCAAATACTCAATCGCGGTCTGTGGCAACGCGCCATGCCCCTCCCGCAGTGGAAAGCGCGTGACGCGCACGCCTCGGATTACCTCGTGCGTCGGACGCCGTAGCTCTCGCGGCGCAAGCACCTCCACCGAGAAGCCGGCCGCCGTAAGACTCTCGGCCTCGTTGCGAACGCGGGAGTCGAACGGGTAGCTTGAGTTCTCAAGGACCATCAGCACGTGTCCCGAGCCTCCCTGGCGCGCATTTGTCGCGGCCTCAAGCTCACTCTCACGGTGTTCGCTTACGCGAAGCTGGAGTCCCGATGCGGTCCATCTTGCTGTTCCGTTCGTGCGCGGCGTGAGTCCCTGCGAGCGACGACGCCACCACTCCGCGACGTCTCGCGGAAGCGCTACCCACACATCGTCGCGGCGCGCGATCGTCTGGAGTATGTCGCGGTAGGCCTGAGAGATCTCGGGTCGTCCGAGGTACTCACTGTCGGGATGCGTCAGGAGTTGAAACAGGCCGTTGCAGGCGACGATCTTCTCGAGTTGCTCCCGCCAAAGCGTGCTGTCCCGGTGGCCGAGGAGATTGAACAGCGTGTGGTCCTGCGGGGCCGTGTACGGCAGCTCCACGACATTGCCGTGGAAGAATGGCCATGTGGTGGCGGTTCCGCCGGGAATCGGCTCGTAGGGATCGGAATGAGGCATCGTGCAGTCGTAGGAGAACGGAAGCTCGGCGAGCCACTCGACGACGCGATGCGTTGCAGGAGAGCGGAAGCCGACAGCGCCCAGGCGCTCAGCGGCATCGCGCAGCAGAGGAACTTGCCGTTCGAACGCGTCGCGCGATGAGAACAGGGATCGGTCGTGATGAATTGCATGCGAACCGATCTCATGTCCTCGACTCTCAAGCCCGTGCACTTGGCCCATGTCGATGGGGTACTGGTCGGCCACGATGTTAAAGGACGATCGGAAGCCCTCATGCTCCTCCCACTCTGCGACGACCGAGGCGTTCATGAGCCCCTCCGCCGACTCGACGTCGTGCGTGAGCGTCACCGCTGCCGTGGCGCCGTCAGGCCAGAACCAAGGGAACCGCACGGCGTCCACGTCGCGATCGAGCAGAGCGTCGGCCAAGGCGATTTGCAGGAGGTCGCTCCCGGCCACCTCGTACGGCCACGCTGGGAATGCCGGGGAACCCTGTCGCTTGATCAGCCGCCGACGCAGGCCGAGCTGAACTGAGCGAGGGATCAGAGGTTTGACGCGATAGAGGAGGGCAAGGGCGGCGGGCGGAAGACCGCCGGTGCGACCGTTTTCCCGCCAGCGCTCATAGGCGAGATGTTCGTACCAAGCGCTCGCGTCGCGCACGATCCTACGGCCGGCCCGCCGCTCCAATGCTTCCCAGCGCTCATCGCGCCAACGTACGATGGCCTCGCGGTCAGGGGCCGTTAGCGCGACCGCGTCCGGTGCCCCAGCTAGTGGACCCAGTGTCGTGGCGAGGGCGTCGGCGGTTGGGTCGGCGTTGCGCGCAGGCACGGCCATCAGGCGACGAAGGGATATGCGACTGAGCCGATTGCGCGTCCTACGAAAACCGGTGTGTGTTGGATCGTTCTGGTAAGAAGCCGACCCGGCTCGAGCGTGTCAGGAAGCATGCGGACGTCTGTCGCGGAAAAGTGTGCCGCCTGCTCCTCTCCGCCCCAGCGTCCCTTGAAGTCGCGCAGCGATGTGTTGCGCAGGTCCGTGATTCCGAAGTCCATCGATTGCACGCCGCGAGCAGCGAGATGGTCGAAGGCGGTGGCGAACATCATGTAGCTGGTACGCAGCTGACGAGTCGCCGAGTCAGATGCACCGTACTTGTACACGGAATGATCGCTACCGACGATAAAGATGCCGTTGGCGACCAGCTTGTTGTCGAGGTACACCCCGATTGTCAGCGCCTCATTGTGCTCGTGTAGCTCCCAAACACGCGACCAGTAGCGGCGTGGCTGGGTCGGCGCGCCCAGCCTCCTGCGCGACTGCGCAGTTAGGGTCAAGTTGGCGCCCAGAAACTCACTCCGCGAGGTGATGGGCCTTGCAATCAGACCGATCTCGGGGCGGTGAGCTCGAGTGACCGAGCGTCGGTGATGTGCGCTGGCGCCACGCATAACGCCTGCTGCGCCGTTGGACACGTCAAGTACCTGCACCGTGCCGACCTGACGGGAGAACCACCCAGGAAGGGCAGCGTGTGTGCGGACGAGGATCGACCGCGTGTGGCCTTCGGTGGCCGCTGCAACCAACAGCTCATCTCGGTGGACTCTATCCGTGGTCACCGGCTCGAGCGTATCGGTGAAGGGAAGTGATGTCCACCTTTGCCGTCCCGGTAGCTTGCTGCTAATCATCGGTAGTGCCGCAAGGATCGCACCCTTTGAGTCGGTGAGTGCCATGACACGGGCCTCAAGATGATAGGCGCGGGTCAGAGCATCCAGCCACGTTGGACGCTGCAGAGGAGAGGTCGCATGCCTCACGGCAAAACTACGCCAGCGTTGGTCCTGCGGGGGTAGTAACGTGAGCGTGGACAATAGGACTGATGGAGGGTCGAGGGCCGCGAAGACCAGGATCCTTTTCGGGCCGAATCCTCATCGGTCCCCAGCCACAGAGCTGTCGGAGGGGGCCCGCTTCGGATGGGCGGATGGCCTACCGCAGACTTCCACGTCGCGACCGAGCCCACACGTAGCCTACACACTTGCTGCAGTTGCATTGGGCAAGAGTGCTCTCCTCACTGAAGCACCTCGTGGCGTGGCGTCGACCAGTTGGCTCCTAACGCAGCGACACTTGTTCCGGTCGGATAAGATGGCATCTGGTGTACCACAATGGCTATCGAATCAGTCAGACCCGCTGCCGCAATAACGGCTCACATTGGTGACGGTGGTGGCCATGTCGCCTGACGGCGATCTATGGCACGAGTCATATGGCCTGACTCATGTACGGCGCCTCCCAGCTTGGTGACCGAGGTGCAACCAAGAGTCCTTGTGGTCACGAAGATGTGGCCAACGGCGGGGGACTCGTTTCGCAATGGCTTCCTCGCGCTCCAGGTTGCGGCAGTCCGGAGTCTGGGGGTTGACTGCGATGTATTTGTTATGCAAGATCAGCGCCGTGGGGCGCTCGGATACCTGAGGACCGCCGTACGCTTGAGAGGAATTGTCGCGTCCGGGGGATACGACGTCGTTCACGCGCACTACGGGCTAGCTGGGGCAGCGTGCCTCTTACAAAAGCGCCCCCTCGTGGTGACGCTACACGGCAGCGATATCAATGGCGCAGTCGATACGGAGGGACAAACGACATTGAAGGGGCGGTTCGAATCGATCATATCGAGAGCGGTGGCGCGTCGAGCAGACGTCGTGATCGCCGTCTCCGCACGCATGGCGTCGCTCATTCCGCGGGCGGAGCCCGAGGTCGTGCCCACAGGGATCGATACCGCGCTTTTTCACCCAATTGATCGAGCTGTGGCCAGACGAAAGCTTGGCCTAGATCAGAGTAGACCGTACGTCCTGTTCGCAGCCGACCCAAAGAATCTGATAAAGCGTCACTGGCTAGCTGAAAAGGCGATATCGCTACTCCAAGTAGCGATTCCTGAGGTCGAGCTGGTAAGCGTGGTCGGGGAGCCACTGGAGCGCATGCCACTTTGGATGAACGCCACCGATCTGCTGCTCATCACATCACACTACGAGGGTGGACCGATGATCCATCGGGAGGCGATGGCGTGTAATCTCCCCGTAGTCAGCGTGGATGTTGGCGACGTAGCTATCCACCTAAATGATGTCACACCATCGCGGGTTGTCGACGATTCGCCGTCAGCCTTGGCCAATGCGATGCGCCCCATTGTCGAAACGCGAATGCGATCGAATGGGCGGTCGAAGGCGGAAAAGACAAACGCCGTGTCGACCGCGGAAGCGATCAGGGAGATTTACCGGAGACTATGCCCTGACACGATTGAGGCCTCTAGGCCGCAGATGAACGACCCTAAGGATGAGTCCGAACTGGAGCTCACGCAGAGGCCGGCTGACCGTTGATCGCGGTGCAGACCGCTCGGCTCAGGAAGCGCGTATTTGGTGATTGAATCGCGCCGTAAAAGCACGGCGCCGTACCCGTCAGGACTTGCTTCGAACCATGCTCCACGTCTGCTCCGCGTACACAGCCCTCGCTTCCTCTATGATGTCGGCCTCGCCGATGCCGACTTCGCCCCTTTGGTCACGGAAGCCCAAGTGCGAGTTTTCAATGCCGCCAGTCACTCGAGTTGTCCCAGCGGATCTCGCACGCGTTGTCTCGTGAGCCTCGTGGTGTCCCCATGAACACGGTGCCGGCCCCCCAATTCGTGCGCTACCAGCCCGCTCGGGCGCTGCCGGTCAAATAGTCCGATGACGCAAATCTCGATGCGATCATGGGATGGCGAGAGAGGCATGCTTAGGGGTCCCTGGCACATTGGGGAAGGAGCCGTGGTTGTTAAGTGCACGGCCGTCGCAGCCATGGCTATCACTGTCGGAGCGCTCGCGATCAGGGCACCAGTTGCAGCCTGGGGCGTGGCGACGGTACTTGTGCTGATTGCCTTTCTGTCCACGGTTCGCCAAGGCGTCCCGATGCTCGCTCTCGCCGGCTTGGCTGCCGTCGCCGTGAGCTACACGCAGGCGACGCAGGGTGGCGCGCCGAACGCCGCGAAGTATCTTGACGATGCGGTCCTTCTGGTCGGCGTCTTGCTCCTTCTGCGTCTCCGAGGGCGACTAAGCCGAAGACTGTCTCGGATCGCGGGCATAGTCCTAGTATTTATGTTTGCAAGCGCCATGGCCGGAGTTCTTGGCGGAGGGGGTCTTCGCTTGGCCGTCATCGGCAACTGGCAGGATGCCCGTTGGCTTGGCGCGGTCGGCATCGGTGTCGCTATCGCCGATGGTCTACAGCCGTCACAGCGTCGGCGGTGGGCCTTCCGCTGGCTGCTGCTCCTGAACGTGCTGAACGCCCTTGTCTCGCTCTACCAGATCCAGGCGCATGACTACACAACGACGCGCTTGGGGTTCCCCGAAGTCACAGGCCTATTCGGTCAGACCACCGCTAACGCCCTGGCCGCCACCCTCCTGTTGATCTTTGTTCTGACGGATGGTCGCTCAAGTCGACTCGGGGTCGGCAAACGTGAGATCGCCCTAGCCATTGGTGTCGGGCTCCTCGACCTCCTGCTCAGCACCCGGTTCAAGCCCGGCCTCGCCCTAGTGGCCGTCGCCATATTCCTCTATTTGCGGCAGATTGGCATCCGGCCGCTGGTGCTCGCGTCGTTGGCTGCCGCGATCCCTGTCATCGTCATCCTGGCGTTCGCATGGCTGACAGCGCCAGGGCGCGTCCTATCGGAAGGCGAAGCCACGACGAACCTCGTTGCCCATGCCACTCCGCGAGTGGAGTTCATGAACGGCGCCGAGCAGCTCGCCTCCAAGGCCTTTCCCCTCGGAGAGGGCTCGGGCACGTACGGGTCGGACCTGAATTATGGTCGCGAACTCGAAGCCTTTGCTGATGCTGGACTCGGAAGCCAGTACGGTTTTCGTACGGAAGGATCACAGTTTAACTCCGATAATTTCGTTGCGCACATATTGGGTGAGCGTGGTTATGCAGGCCTAGCCGCGTGGCTTATCTCTCTGACCGCGCTTATTTACTTCGCCCTTGTCTCATCCTCGTCGTCCTACGTACCGAGCGTCGCGATCGCGGCCGCATCGCTGACCGCTCTAGTCCCCGTCTTCCGCGATGGGGCGGCCATCCTGTTGGTGTTCGTCCCCGCGACTCTCTGTATGTGGGGATCGGCACATGACGGCTCCAGCCGATCTAAGCCGCAACTCTGATTGATCAAGCTGAGAAGCTGGGATCTGTAAACCAGGGCCTTTCGGCAAGATATCTCTGGACTTTGGCGATGTAGCCCGGTGCCTCCGGATTCTGCCACGGATACGGCTCATCCCAGGCGCCGATGCTGTTCCACTGCTGGCCTGCCGTGTAGCCCGGCCACGTCCTGCAGGAGAAACAGTCGCTGTAGTAGTAGCGAATAACGCTCGCCTGATAGTCCATGTTGAAGGCGGTGGACTTCCAACGCAAGGGTTCCGTGCCGGGAGCGATACCGTCCGGTCCCGGCGTCCACTTAACCCCTCCGATTCCCATGGTCTCGTAGACTTCGCCGTTCGCGAGTTTAGCTACCGCCGGATAGAGCGACCACCATGCGGACGAGACTTGTCTTATGTCGCCCAGGCTGCTCTGTTTCCAGCCGGACTCCTCAAAGTACACGGCACGCAACCATTCGGTCGGAATGCCCCACTTCACCGATGTCCATTGGATCAGGTCGTCGGTGGAAGGTCTCGTTAGACCATCGCGTCCATCGACGTAGACACTCAAGGGGCTGAAGGCCGCGGCCGCCGAGTGGAAGGCCGCGACTTCGGCCTCGGTCGGGACGTATTCGTTGGCGGCAACGTTTTCTGGGCGCTGCTCGGGGCGGCGGACCACACGTGCGGCGGCTTCAGCATCTGAGAGCGGGGGTCTACCGACAGCCCTCCAGGTCGTCTGCGGTGAGCTGGAGGTGTGGCGACCGTAGCGTCCCCCGACGCATCTCAATGTCTTTCGGCGACGCTGCAGCTCGCTCGAGAGCCGTTGAGACACGTTCTGTGCAGCGTGCGATCGACAGTTGGATTTGGCTCTCTTGGCAACGTACGGGTCGCCAGACGCGAGGGTGCATGGCGTCAAGATGATGGCAACCGCCACGGTGGTGAGCGCGACGACAGCGATGCTTCTTGGGGCGGGTTGCTGTGCGCGTGCCACTGTTGCCTGTCCGTTTCAGGTTGAATGTCATCTAGTCCCGCGAGGACCGCTCGTGAGGACCTGAGCGCTGGGTCTGTGTCGACACGTCCTCTCGAAACCTGAAGCCGCGACGCGATGTCTGGACCCCTAGCAGGGTGCTGCAGCAACGGACACGCTCTATAGCGCCGCCGCCGTTGTCTGAGCATCTCCTTGCGTTGCAAAGGGGTGCCACTTCGTACGCCAGGAGATGTATGCAATGGCTCCCAGCACCACTAGCTCGCCGGCGATGCGGGCTGCCAGCGGAGCGCCATTGCACATCACAGCAACTATTCCCACTACCACTGCGAAGGCAGAACCGGCGAGCTGCCTCGGTCCGATGCTGTAACGAACATGCCCGAGGGCTAGGATGACAGACCCGGTCGCTGCCTGTGAGACCCCGACGGCGATCGCGCCTCCTAATAGGCCATGGGACGAGACGAGAAGGACGCTGCCAAGGACCATTACGGCGAAGCCAGCAATGCCAATGAAAGCGTTCAACCTGACGGCGCCTTGGGCGGCAAGGGCCTGTCCCACCGCCAGGCACGCGATTTGGGGGGTGGAGCAGATGGCAACGACCACAAAGCTGGACACCGCCGAACGATAGCTGGGGCCAAGTAGGATCCGCACGATCTCGGGCGCAAACAGACAGCACGTCGGGATGATTAGCGCCGACACCAACGCTGAGACTTGGCACATAATACGTACAGGGCGGCCAGGATCGCTCGCGCTGGCGCGCGCACGCGCGACATCGGCAAAGGTCAGCATCGCCGCAGCCTGAGGAATCAGGAAGAACGGCGCGCAGATCGCGAGTACCGCGGCGAGCCGTCCGGCCGTCACGGATCCGGCGAGTGCACCAGTGAGTGCAACTGCGACTGCGTAGCGGGCAACGCTTGTGTAGGTCGCTACGGACGACCAGCCGGTATAGGTGACTATCCCTCGATCAATTGGCAGGCGCTCGGCCGAGGAGCTGCGACGATAAATGAGGCGTGTGGCAAGAACGATAAAGAGGGCATAGGCGATGGAGAACGTCAGCAGGCCGGCAGTCGGGGCGAGCAAGGCCAATAGGATCAGCGTCGCGAAGAACACAGCGTCGGAGGTCAGCTCGAGAGCCGCGTAGCGGGCCGATAGGTTTAGGGCGAAAAGGATTAGCTTGAGGCCGAAGTATGTTGCGTATATGAATGCGAGACTCCAACCAAGAAGCAAGGACAAGCGATTTGTGGGCCCGAGTCCCGCGAATGCCAGCGGAAAGTACAGAAGCGACACTGCGCCACAGCAGTATGCGAGAGCGGCCAGTCCGCCCCGAGCGCGGCTAAAGCGTTGGTGTTCGTCCCGGCCGTGGGCGACCTCACGCGCAATCGCAGGCGCGATGCCTGCCATGGAGAGTTGAGCCACCGCCATTCCCAGCGAAAACGTGCGTGCGATGCTGCCGTACGAGGTCGGAGGAAGCACGTGGACGAGGACAAGGGTGAACAGCAGCGTAGTGCCACCGCTAAACGCAAGAGCAACCGTCGTCAGTCCAAGTCGCTGGGCATCCATCGGGATCCGCGCACGGGCCCGATACAGCAAAGCTGCAGCTGCGGCAATAAAGGCGCGAACCTGTGACTTGTTGGCGTGGTCGGTGTTCATCAGGCTGCCGGTGTTCGTAATGGCCTCAGGTTTATGGTAAGCGTTCGCGGGTGGTTCGCTAGGACCGGCGGGCACCGCCGTTCCCAGATGCTTGACGCAACCCGTAGGGATACCGTCAGGCTAAGCCCTTGGTGTCTTACTCGCTCGGACGTGCTCGGAAGGAGCAGCAGGAGCTTGTGGGTGGCACGCTCGGAACACTGCGCGAGCGGGCGGTTGGCGAGGCCACCTGTTGTCAACTGCTTTGCCGTAGCCTTCCGTTCCGTACGTGGAGCCTGCGCACCGGATGGGGCTTGGTCTAGAATTCGACTGGGGCGTGGTCTAGAATTCGCGGGTCTGCGGGATCGTCCGAGCAGCCACGGATGCGGCGCGTCAGGCAATTGAATGGACACTGAGCAGACAAATCTAAGCCTCGAGCAGGAGCAGACAAATCTAAGCCTCGAGCAGGTTCTGGGGATTCTGCGGCGGCGCGTGCCGTGGATTCTGCTTTGCGTTGTGTTGGTCGCTGGTGCAGCCTATGGTGTGTCCAAGCGCCAGACCAAGAAGTACACCGCCACGACGGCGCTTGTCTTCAACAACAATCAGCCCGGCCAGCAGATCGCCGGACTCCCCGCGGTGAGCAGCGCCAGCGCGTCGGCCGAGCAGAGCACGAATGTCAAGCTCGTCCAGCTCGGTGACATGGCCGAAAAGACGGCGGGCCTCCTGGGCCAAGGGCTGACGAAGGAAAATGTCAAGGCCGATTTGAGCGTCAGCGCGCAGGGGGAATCGAACGTCGTGGACGTGTCAGCCACCGCGACTCCGCCCGCGCTAGCGGCAGCGATTGCCAACAGCTACGCCGAACAGTTCGTCACCGAGCAGCAGAACAGCAGCCATGCCTACTATGCGTCTGCTCTCAAGCTGGTCAACAAGCAGTTGTCGGCGCTGTCGCCGAAGGAACGCGCCGGCACCGCGGGCCTCGCCCTGCAGGAGCGCGCACAGTCTCTGGCGACGTTGGCCGAACTCCACAACGGCAACGTCCAGGTCGCGCAGGCCGCCACGATTCCCACGTCGCCGTCCTCGCCGAAGACCGCAAGGAATACGCTGATTGCCGCTATCTTGGGTCTACTGCTCGGCCTGAGCGTCGCCTTCCTGCTCGAGCGCTTTGACAGGCGGATCAGGGACCCGAGAGATCTGGAGGTGATCTACCACCTGCCGCTGCTCGGTGTGGTTCCTAGGAGCGCCGCGCTCTCTCGCTCGGCAAAGAGCAAGAGCAAGGCCAAAGGAGCCTTGCCGTCCAGCGAGGCCGAGGCATTCCGTCTGATCCGGGCGCAGCTGCGCTACCTCAACATCAATCGCGAGTCGCGCACACTGTTGGTCGCGTCGGCCGCCCCGGGTGACGGGAAGACGACAATCGCCTGTAATCTGGCGAGCGAGACTGCGAGAATGGGCTCGCGGGTGCTGCTGTTGGAGTTGGACCTGCGCCATCCGACCGTCGCCCAGCAATTCGACGTCCAGCCTGGGCCGGGTGTGTCCGATCTTTTGGTCGGAGCCGTGTCGATGAGTGAGGCGACGCAGACCGTCGACCTGGACTCGCTGTCTGCAGATGGCTCCGGGGGTCGGACCCTCGACGTGCTTGTCGCCGGCGCAGAGTTGCCGCCCAACCCGGCTGAGCTGATCGAGAGCCACGCGATGGAGGCCCTGCTCAGGAGGGCGAAGTCAATGTACGAGCTCGTCGTGATCGATACACCGCCGCTTGTCGTGGTCTCCGATGCATTCCCGGTGCTAGCTCTGGTTGACGGCGTCATCATCGTCGGCCGTGTGGGACGTAACCGCCGCGATGTCGCCGCGCGCCTGCATGAGACCCTCACGAGCACGGGCGCACCGCTGCTGGGGATCGTCGCAAATGACGTCAAGGCCAGCCGAAGCGGTCCCTACGGCTATGGGTATGACTACACGGCGGCTCCGGCCACACGGACTGCTGTCGCGGCGGTATCGGTGAACGGCGCCTCCTCGATCGACGAGCGCGTGCTCACGGACAAAGACCTGAGCTCCGGCGGCGCGGAAACCGCCCGCCCGTGGGATGGCGGCTCGTACGGCGAAGCCGTCGATCCGGGGACCGAGTAGGGATCTGGGTCGAACACGCACGCGCGCTGGCCAAGGTGGACGATCTAGCATGCGCGGGTGGTCGATAGTGTTGCGATAGAGCCGAACGCACTCGCGACCAGCGATGCGCCGCCGACGGACGAGGCGCCTGTCACGAGGGCCGGGCGGCTCGCAGTCACGGCGCTGATGTTCCTGCCAGGCGCCCTGATCGTTTTCACGGCGTTCAACGCGGGTGGCAATTTTCCCACGACGCCAGCCGTCGGCGCGTTCCTCCTCGCCCTGATCCTGCTGGTGAGGATCATGCAGTCGCGTCACCCCTTCGAGGGGATGGCGCCGGTCACGCTGGTCGCGATCGCGGCGCTCGGGCTGTACACGCTTGAGACGCTTCTCTCCGCGTCCTGGTCTCACTCGACCGGGCGGGCGCTGATCGAGTTTGATCGCGCGTGGTTCTACCTGCTGATCCTCGTTCTGTTCGGCAGCGTTCGCGCGAGCACGCAGGACCTTCGCTGGCTCATCAGGGGTCTCGTCATCGGCGCGTCCGTCGTGTGCGTGACGGGCCTCGTCAGTCGCGTGCTGCC
The DNA here is from genome assembly GCA_963761355.1 of uncultured Solirubrobacteraceae bacterium. GTDB lineage: Bacteria > Actinomycetota > Thermoleophilia > Solirubrobacterales > Solirubrobacteraceae > Palsa-744. The sequence goes on along the minus strand of CAVXHC010000003.1, from coordinate 379,075 downwards.
CGACGTCCTACACACCGCACCCGACGTGGCCAACGAGCGTCTGAGCTACCCGGTCACGTACTGGAACACGCTTGGATTGCTTGCAGCGCTCGGCATCGTGCTCGCGTTTCACCTCACATGCACCCTCGGCGAACGACGACTCGCCCGCATCTTGGCGGCGGGCGTCGTTCCGCTCCTTGCAGCCACTCTCTTCTTCACCTTCTCGCGTGGGGCGATTGCCGCGGGGGTCATCGGCCTGGTCGTATACGTGTTCGCGGCACGTCCGAGAGGATTGATGAGCGGTGTGCTCGCGACGGCGCCGGCCACGGGGGTGTTGATTGTTGTCGCCTACCACGCAAACCTCCTTGACACGGTCGATCCCACGACGTCGGCAGCCGTATCCCAGGGCCATCGTGTTGCGCTCGTAGCCGGCATCTGCGCGGCCGTGTGCGCCGGCCTACGGGCGATCCTCGCCGTCAGACTGGATCCGCGTCTACGCGGCCCGGCGGGTCCGGCGCACATGAGCCGCACTACGAGGTTCGCCGCAATCGCGGGCCTCGTCGCGGTGGTCCTAGTGGTGGCTCTTTCGCTCGGCGTCCCCCACACCGTCGAGCACGACTGGCACCGGTTCATCAGCGGCGCTGTTCCGCGCGGCAACACCGGCAACCTGCGTGAACGCCTCACCGACCCTTCCAACAACGGGCGCACCGAGCTGTGGCGAGTTGCCTTGCACGGGTTCTCCGCCTCCACGCTCCACGGCTACGGGGCCGGAATGTACCAGACGCTGTGGGACCGAAACCGCCCGTACTTCGTCTACACCATCAACGCACACAGCCTGTATCTGCAGGCGATGGCGGAGCTCGGGATTCCCGGTCTTGCGCTCCTGCTGATCCTCGTGGGCGCCGTTCTGGTCGGGCTCGCTGTGCGCGTCCGAAGGTCGCGCCGCTCACGCTCGATCTATGGTGCGCTACTGGCGGCTGGTGTGGTATGGGCGCTGCACGCCGGCGTGGACTGGGACTGGGAGATGCCGGTCGCCACCCTCGGGTTCTTCGCCGTCGCGGGCGCAGCCCTCAGTCCTCGCGCGGGATCCGGCCCAGGTTGGGTGCCGAGCTACAACAGCCGCATGATTCTCGCTCTGCTGTGTCTCAGCACCCTGCTTAGTTCGGCGCTGATCTTCAGCTCGCAGAACCGGCTCGAACAGGCCGAGCGCGAGTTGTATTCCTCGAACTGCGTGAAGGCCAGTTCCTCGGCGCTGTCGTCAATCGGGTGGCTGGACATCCGCCCCGAACCGTATGAGGTTCTGGGTCTCTGCGACATCGAGCACGGCAGCCCCAGGCAAGGCGTCGCCGCGATGGAACGGGCCGTTCACTACGACCCGGGCAGCTGGGAGCCCTACTACGCGCTCGCGCTCGCGCAGGGAGCGTCGGGGATCGATCCGCGGCCGGCCGCGGCGCGGGCGCTGCGGATGAACCCCCTCGAGCCCCTCACCCAACAGGAGGTCACTGCGTTCCGGACCTCCAGTCCGGCGGAATGGGTCGACCGTGCGGCCACCGTCCGCGCCGAGGCGCTGGCCAGCAGTGATCTGTCGATAGTGCCTTCCTAGATCCGCTCACGCCGCGGGTCAGTCCATCGCCTCGCGCAGCTTGCGTAGGGCCCCGTACACGCGACCCTCCATCGTCGTCAGCTTCTCCCCGGTCAGCTTCGCGATCTCCGGGACGGTCAGGTCGGCGCCGAAGCGCAGAGCGATCGCCTCGCGCTCCTTGTCGGTCAACAGGGCGAGGTTGCGGCTGATCAGGTCGCGGTCTGAGACATCCTCCATCTCGCCCGTTGATTCCGGGCCCGGTCCGCTTGCGACGCGCTCGAGCGCGCGGCCTTCGGTGCTTCGCCGCCGAGCGTGATCGCGCAGACAGTTGAGCGCGATCGCGTAGAGCCAGGTCTTCTCGCTCGCCTTGCGGGGGTCGAATCGTCGGCGGGCGCGCAGGGCCCGCTCGAAGGTGTCGGCGAGCAGGTCTTCGGCCAGTACGCGATCGCCGGTGCGATAGATGAGGAAGCCGGACAGCGCTGCCGCGTGCTCGGCATAGAGTCGCTCGAAGGCGTCATCGCGCATCGTCTCATCATCTCCAATATGGGGGCGCGGCCACGACGAGAAAACCGAGGCTCAGGAATCTGCCCCTTCGTGCGTATAAGTCAGCATGAGCCGTTCACACCACGACGAACGCTTTCCAGACGACCTCCAAGAGGTCGCAGACCGGCTGCGTGACCAGCGCCCGGCGCTTACGCCCCTCGAGCTTGACCGAGTCAAGCTGCGGGCGATGAGCGGCGCCCGGCGGTCGAGCCCTTCGCAGAGGAAGGGGTTCTTCATGAGGTCACGCTTCATCGCGTTCCTGACGGCCGGGATGCTCGTTCTAGGCAGCGGCACGGCGATAGCGGGCTTCTGCGACTTCGGCGGAGGCTACGGCGGCTATTTCAATGGCGGCAACAGCGCCAGCTACCACCAGTACCGTCCTCCGTGTAAGACCACCTATTACTACGGCAACGACAGCAAGTGCCACAGTGCGCCTCGAGGCCACTCCTGGCACTACACCCACGGCTGGTGCTGGCTCGAAAATGGCCATGGCGGCTACAAGTGGGGCTACGGCAACGGTTGGGTGGACGACTAGTCGCGAAGGTCCCGCTTCCCTAGAGTGGGGTGATGAGAGGCGCGCTGGTCGTGTGGGGGGTCCTGATCGTCGGGGCAGCCGGAGTCTTCGTCGCACTCGCAAGCCGGGGCAGCGAGGACGCGTTCAGGAGCGAGCAGTCACGCTCGCTGACGCTCGTGCCGCCGGGGGTACTCAGTGGGGCCCGCGTGGCGGCCGAGATTGCGAAGGAGCCCGAGCCGGTCGCTGCGGCTCGCCGCACACAGGTAGTGCGGGCGCGCTGTCGGCCCAAAGGTGGCGGGACGCTTCGAAACCCCTGGGAATGCACGGTGCGCTACCGCTCCGGGACGCAGGCTCACTACCTGGTACAGGTGGAACCCGACGGCTCCTACAGCGGGGTGGGGTCCGGGCTGATAAATGGTTGCTGCATCAAGGTCCCGACGCTTGAATGACGCCGACGCTTGAATGACGCGCAGTATCGTGCCAGCTACACAGGCTGGTTCTGAAGCGACCGCCATAGGTACCTAGACGCGAGTGTGCGGTACGGGCGCCACGGCTCGGCGATCTTCTCGATCGCCGCGGCCTGCGGCAGCTCCTCGAAGCCGTAGGCGCGTTCGATCGCCCGGCGGATGCCGAGGTCGCCGACGGGAAGCACGTCGGGGCGCTCCAGGTGGAACATCAGGAACATCTGCGCCGACCACATGCCCAGCCCCTTCACCGCTGTGAGCTCGCCGATCACCTCCTCGTCTCCGAGCTCGTCCAACCGCTCCAGCTCGAGATCCCCGGAGATCACGTGTTCAGCCAGCGAGCGCAGGTAGCTGACCTTCGCTCGCGACAGGCCCGCTGCGGCGCGCAGCTCTTCGGGATCGTCGGCGAGGATCTCGGCCGGCGTCGGGGGCCGGTCTCCGAAGCGATCGGTCAGGCGCCCGTAGATCGCGCGTGCCGCGTGTACGGAAAGCTGCTGGCCGACGATCGCGCGCACCAGCGCCCCATAGTGGTCCTCGCGGTGCGGGCGGCCGTCGCGCGCGTTCCCGAGCGCGCCGGCCGCGTCGATGAGCTCGGCCAGAACCGGGTCGGCGGCGCGAAGATGGGCGACGGCCTTACGGGGAGAGGCGGGCACAGCCTTCAGGCCGCCGGCAGCGCGGTCTCGAACGCGACCGGCTCGCCGTCGAGCGCGTTCAGCGCTCGCTCCAGCGACATCCTGATGCACGTGAAGCTCGGGGTGTCGCGCACCGTGTAACGCGACGCCTCGGTGGTGCGCAGCCGCTGCACGAGATCCAGGAACGTGCCGACGTCATCGGTGTCAAACGCGACCACGAACTCCTGGTCATCCAACCCGAACGAGTAGGCGGTGTGATTATCCACGCCCGGGTATTCGCGCCCGACGGCGATGTGTCCCTGCATGATCTGCCAGCGCTCGTCGGCGGGGAGCCCGTACCACTCGCGCGACTTCACGAACGGGTACACGAACACGTACTTGCCCCGAAAGGCACGCGGGGCGGAGCGCTCGTCTTCTGAGTACTCAGAGCTCTTGCGCATCCCGAGGAACGAATAGGGCGTTTGCGCCCACTTCATCAACCCGCTCTGCGCCAAAACCACGTGGAACTCGTGGATGCGCTCGAGGTTCTCGGCCTCCGAGAGGAGCATCAGCTCGGCGTCCCCGCGCGTGCCTATGAGCGAGAAGGCCTGCAGCAGGTGTCCGTCGGCGAAGTCCTCGCACGCCGCCATCAGCTCGCGCTTGTCCTCTGCGCGGCGCTGCGAGTCGAGCCGGCGCCAGGCCGGGTCGAGCTTCAGGAACGTGTACTTGACGAAATGACGCGTGCTCACAGCATCGATTATGCCTTCCCAACGGATACAGTGTGCGACTGTGCGGATCGCGCTGCTTTCGCCGTACTCGTGGACCTACCCGGGGGGGGTCACGCGCCACATCGAGGCCCTCGCCGACGAGCTGATCGCAAACGGTCACGAGCCGCGCATCCTTGCGCCCTTCGACCCCGACGACGCCCTCTCGGCACGCCTGCACCGCGGGGCGCGCCCGCAGAGTCGTTCGACGCCTGAGCAGTTCATCTCCCTGGGGCGCACCGTGGGCATTCCCGCCAACGGCGCCGTCTCGAACATGGCGCTCACCGCGTTCGCGGTCTCCACCCTGCGCCGAGAGCTCCGCGACGGCGGATACGACGTCGCGCACCTGCACGAGCCGGTCGTCCCCATGGTCAGCTGGGACGCGCTCTGCTCGGCCCGCGATCTGCCGCTTGTCGGCACCTTTCATACCTACTCCGAGAACGTCCTCACGAACGGGTTCGCGGCCGTGCCGCTCGGCGGGCGGAGGCGGATGAACCGGCTGCACGCCCGCATCGCGGTATCCGAGGCCGCCGCCTGGACAGCCCGGCGCTTCTTCGGCGGGCGCTACCGCATCATCCCCAACGGCGTCCACATCGCGGACGCCGAAGCTGACTCGCTCGAGGATCCCGGCGCGCTCGCGGAGATCGGCTCGCTGCCGTGTGCTTCGCAGACCGCCGAGTCTCTCAGCGCGGACCTCGACCCGGCGCAGCGACAGCTGCGCATCCTCTTCATCGGTCAGGCCGTCGAACGCAAGGGCCTGCCGATCCTGCTGCGGGCGTTCGAAGCTCTGCGCGACCACGTTCCCGCGACGCTCACCCTCGTCGGCGCGGGCCCGGAGGAGGTCGCCCACATGATGCTCGACGACCGTGGAGTGCATGCGCTTGGCAAGGTCTCCGAGCAGCGAAAGCTCTCAGAGCTCGCACGCGCCGACGTACTGTGCGCGCCGTCGCTTCACGGCGAGAGCTTCGGCATGATTCTCACCGAGGCCTTCGCCGCGGCCACCCCCGTCATCGCCTCGGATATCCCCGGCTACCGGGACGTCGTGCGCGACGGCCTGGATGGGCAGCTCGTCCCGCCCGGCGATGCCTTGGCACTCGCTCAGTCCCTGCGCCAGCTCGCGCTCGATCCGAACCGTCGTGCGCGCATGGCTGTCGCCGCGCGCGAGCGCGCCGAGCGGTTCGCCTGGCCGCACGTCGCCGCCGAAGTGCTCGACTGCTACGAGCAGGCACGCAGGGTCGGATCGCCGGCGACCCGCCTCGGCCGCGCGGCCGTTCGCCATGGCCTTGCACCCGCCGACCTGCTCCCCCGCATACCGGCCCAGCGTCTCGCCAGCCTCCAGACCGCCCCCGTCCAGGCCGTTGGTTCAACACACCTCCGCACGCTCCGCCGGGCCGCGCTTCTGGTGAGTTGGCTGGCCGGCGCCGGACTGGCCGCGCTGGCCCTTCAACGTGTCGGCGTCGGCCAGGTCGCCGCCTCGCTCGTCGCCTCAAAGCCCGGTCTGCTCGTGGCCGGCCTCGCCCTGATGTGCTCCGCCATGTTCGTCCGCGCGCTCGCCTGGCACGCGATCCTCGTCGCCGCTCCCACCTGGCGGCGCGCCAAACGCCGGGACGCGATGCAGGGCACGTTCATCGGCGTGCTCATGTCCTCGACGCTCCCCGCCCGACTGGGTGAGCCCTCGCGTGCGTTGATCGTCGCTCGCCGCCTCGGGCGCGCGCGCGAAACGCTGCCCGTGGTGCTCGGCACGATGGTCTCCCAGACGCTCCTCAATCTGCTCGCGCTGACCATCCTCGCGGGGGTCAGCGTCTCGAGCGTCAGCCTCCTCGGCGGTCATGACAGGGCGCTCCTTCTAGTCGCGCTCGCTCCGCTTGCCGCGCTGGTCGCGGTGCTGCTCGCACCCGCGCTCATCCCGCCCACCGCCGTCTCGCGCTCGCGGCGCCTGCATGCGCTCCTCACGGCTCTTCGCCGCTCGCTGTTACGACTGCGCGACGGCCTCCGGGTGTTTCGCCAGCCCCGCCGTGCAGCCGTAGCCACCGTTGCTCAGCTCGGCGCGTGGGCGCTTCAGTGGCTCTCCTGCTGGCTGCTCCTGATGGCCCTCGGCCTGGACTCCCAAGCCGGTCTCGCCGGCGCCGCCGCGGTGCTGTTCGCCGTCAACGTCACCGCCGTCATCCCCGCCACGCCCGCCAACGTCGGCGTGTTCCAGGCCGCCTGCGTCGCAGTGCTCGCGGGCGCCTACCACGTCTCCACGCCCGAAGCCATCGCCTACGGCATCGTTCTCCAGGCCGTCGAGGTCGCCGCCGCGCTGATCATGGGCCTGCCGGCGCTCGTCAACGAGGGCCTCTCCTGGAAGGACGTGCGCCTGCGCACCATGCACGCGACTCCCGTGAAGCTCCCGGCACTGCCGGAGCCCCGCTACGGAGTGGTGCGCAGCGACTGAAGCTGTCTGAGGGCGCTCCGCATGCGCTGCGCCCTCGCTGGAGCGGAATCGGCTCCGCTGTTCGCACCGCCCGGCTCCCGACACGATTCCGAAGATTCTGATAGCCTGCCTGCCTCTTCTCCTAGGAGGGAGGAAGAGAGCGGTAAGAACAGTGCGTTCTTAGGGGGGACGCGACAGTGTGTCCTTAGGGGGACGCCCGGGCTTCGGAGGCAGAGCATGGAGGCGCAGGACCACAGAGAAACCAAGCGTGGCGGCAACGCCGCGCTCAGGGGTTTTTGGCGGCAAGCAGCGGGGCGCATCGGTCTCCTTGGCAGCGCGCTCAGCCTGATTGTTCTCCTCGGCAGCGCCCAGGGCGCCTCCGCGTGGCATCTGACATCCGTCTCCCCGGCGATGGGATGCCCGAACGTCACCATCAAATTCACGGGCACCAACTTCAGCGGAAAATCAACACTCGCCGAATGGGATGACCCGGCAGCGTTTCTCTTCAACGCCGCCACCACGCCCGCGACCGTCACGAGCAGCACGACCGCCACGGCCCCGGCGCCGCTGTTCCTCTCGCTTGAAGCCGGTATGGGCACCGCCGCGATCGACCACAGCAACACGGTCACCTTCATCTTCCCCGCCTTCACGAGCTGCTTCGGCGCGGGCGGCGGAGTAACGGGCGCCACGGGCGCCACTGGAGCAACCGGAGCCACGGGCGCCGGCGGAGCAACGGGCGCCAGCGGTAAAGAAGGAGCCGCCGGCAAAGAAGGAGCCAAAGGCGCGACGGGCGCCACAGGCCCAACGGGCGCTGCAGGGGCTACGGGCGCGACAGGCCCGACCGGAGCCGCTGGCAAAGAAGGCGCCACCGGCAAAGAAGGAGCCAAAGGCGCGACGGGCGCAACCGGCCCCGAAGGCAAAGCCGGAGCGACCGGCTCAGAAGGCAAAGAAGGGGCCAAAGGCGCCACCGGCAAAGAAGGCGCCGCCGGGACGGCTGGCAAAGAAGGACCCGCGGGTGCCACCGGAGCCACAGGCCCCACAGGATCTGAAGGCAAAGCGGGCGCGACCGGCTCCGAAGGCAAAGAAGGCAAAACCGGAGCCACCGGAGCCGAAGGCAAAACCGGAGCCACCGGAGCCGCCGGTACGACCGGAGCCACGGGCCCCACAGGCCCCACAGGATCTGAAGGCAAAGCTGGCGCGACCGGCTCCGAAGGCAAAACTGGAGCCACCGGAGGAGAAGGCAAAACCGGGAGCACGGGAGCCGCGGGTGCCACCGGAGCCACAGGCCCCACAGGATCTGAAGGCAAAGCGGGCGCGACCGGCTCCGAAGGCAAAGAAGGCAAAGCCGGCTCCAACGGCGAAACCGGAGCCACCGGCGCAGAAGGCAAAGCCGGCTCCAACGGCGAAACCGGAGCCACCGGAGCCGAAGGCAAAACCGGCGCTACAGGAGCCGCCGGCACGAACGGCACGAACGGCAAAGAAGGAGCCACGGGAGCCACCGGAGCGCCAGGCGTGACCGGAGCCACGGGCCCGGCCGGAGCCACCGGAGCCGCCGGCTCCAACGGCGAAACCGGAGCCACCGGCGCAGAAGGCAAAGCCGGCTCCAACGGCGAAACCGGAGCCACCGGAGCCGAAGGCAAAACCGGCGCTACAGGAGCCGCCGGCACGAACGGCACGAACGGCAAAGAAGGAGCCACGGGAGCCACCGGAGCGCCAGGCGTGACCGGAGCCACGGGCCCGGCCGGAGCCACCGGAGCCGCCGGCTCAAACGGCGAAACCGGAGCCACCGGCGCAGAAGGCAAAGCCGGCTCCAACGGCGAAACCGGAGCCACCGGAGCCGAAGGCAAAACCGGCGCTACAGGAGCCGCCGGCACGAACGGCACGAACGGCAAAGAAGGAGCCACGGGAGCCACCGGAGCGCCAGGCGTGACCGGAGCCACGGGCCCGGCCGGAGCCACCGGAGCCGCCGGCTCCAACGGCGAAACCGGAGCCACCGGCGCAGAAGGCAAAGCCGGCTCCAACGGCGAAACCGGAGCCACCGGAGCCGAAGGCAAAACCGGCGCTACAGGAGCCGCCGGCACGAACGGCACGAACGGCAAAGAAGGAGCCACGGGAGCCACCGGAGCGCCAGGCGTGACCGGAGCCACGGGCCCGGCCGGAGCCACCGGAGCCGCCGGCTCCAACGGCGAAACCGGAGCCACCGGCGCAGAAGGCAAAGCCGGCTCCAACGGCGAAACCGGAGCCACCGGAGCCGAAGGCAAAACCGGCGCTACAGGAGCCGCCGGCACGAACGGCACGAACGGCAAAGAAGGAGCCACGGGAGCCACCGGAGCGCCAGGCGTGACCGGAGCCACGGGCCCGGCCGGAGCCACCGGAGCCGCCGGCTCAAACGGCGAAACCGGAGCCACCGGCGCAGAAGGCAAAGCCGGCTCCAACGGCGAAACCGGAGCCACCGGAGCCGAAGGCAAAACCGGAGCCACCGGAGCACCAGGCGTGACCGGGGCCACGGGCCCGGCCGGAGCCACGGGAGCCGCCGGCTCAAGCGGCGAAACCGGAGCCACCGGAGCAGAAGGCAAAGCCGGTTCCAACGGCGAAACCGGAGCCACCGGAGCCACCGGAGCCACCGGTGAAAAAGGCGCTACAGGCGCGAGCGGAGCCGAAGGCAAAACCGGAGCCACCGGAGCCGAAGGCAAAACCGGAGCCACCGGAGCACCAGGCGTGACCGGGGCCACGGGCCCGGCCGGAGCCACGGGAGCCGCCGGCTCAAACGGCGAAACCGGAGCCACCGGAGCCACCGGTGAAAAAGGCGCTACAGGAGCCACCGGAGCCGAAGGCAAAACCGGAGCCACCGGAGCACCAGGCGTGACCGGGGCCACGGGCCCGGCCGGAGCCACGGGAGCCGCCGGCTCAAACGGCGAAACCGGAGCCACCGGAGCAGAAGGCAAAGCCGGCTCAAACGGCGAAACCGGAGCCACCGGAGCCGAAGGCAAAACCGGCGCTACAGGAGCCGCCGGCACGAACGGCACGAACGGCAAAGAAGGAGCCACGGGAGCCACCGGAGCGCCAGGCGTGACCGGGGCCACGGGCCCGGCCGGAGCCACGGGAGCCGCCGGCTCAAACGGCGAAACCGGAGCCACCGGAGCCGAAGGCAAAACCGGAGCCACCGGAGCACCAGGCGTGACCGGGGCCACGGGCCCGGCCGGAGCCACGGGAGCCGCCGGCTCAAACGGCGAAACCGGAGCCACCGGAGCAGAAGGCAAAGCCGGCTCAAACGGCGAAACCGGAGCCACCGGTGAAAAAGGCGCTACAGGCGCGAGCGGAGCCGAAGGCAAAACCGGAGCCACCGGAGCCGAAGGCAAAACCGGAGCCACCGGAGCACCAGGCGTGACCGGGGCCACGGGCCCGGCCGGAGCCACGGGAGCCGCCGGCTCAAACGGCGAAACCGGAGCCACCGGAGCAGAAGGCAAAGCCGGCTCAAACGGCGAAACCGGAGCCACCGGAGCCGAAGGCAAAACCGGCGCTACAGGAGCCGCCGGCACGAACGGCACGAACGGCAAAGAAGGAGCCACGGGAGCCACCGGAGCGCCAGGCGTGACCGGGGCCACGGGCCCGGCCGGAGCCACGGGAGCCGCCGGCTCAAACGGCGAAACCGGAGCCACCGGAGCCGAAGGCAAAACCGGAGCCACCGGAGCACCAGGCGTGACCGGGGCCACGGGCCCGGCCGGAGCCACGGGAGCCGCCGGCTCAAACGGCGAAACCGGAGCCACCGGAGCAGAAGGCAAAGCCGGCTCAAACGGCGAAACCGGAGCCACCGGAGCCACCGGTGAAAAAGGCGCTACAGGCGCGAGCGGAGCCGAAGGCAAAACCGGAGCCACCGGAGCACCAGGCGTGACCGGGGCCACGGGCCCGGCCGGAGCCACGGGAGCCGCCGGCTCAAACGGCGAAACCGGAGCCACCGGTGAAAAAGGCGCTACAGGAGCCACCGGAGCCGAAGGCAAAACCGGAGCCACCGGAGCACCAGGCGTGACCGGGGCCACGGGCCCGGCCGGAGCCACGGGAGCCGCCGGCTCAAACGGCGAAACCGGAGCCACCGGAGCAGAAGGCAAAGCCGGCTCAAACGGCGAAACCGGAGCCACCGGAGCCACCGGTGAAAAAGGCGCTACAGGCGCGAGCGGAGCCGAAGGCAAAACCGGAGCCACCGGAGCCGAAGGCAAACCGGAGCCACCGGAGCCGAAGGCAAAACCGGAGCCACCGGAGCACCAGGCGTGACCGGGGCCACGGGCCCGGCCGGAGCCACGGGAGCCGCCGGCTCAAACGGCGAAACCGGAGCCACCGGAGCAGAAGGCAAAGCCGGCTCAAACGGCGAAACCGGAGCCACCGGTGAAAAAGGCGCTACAGGCGCGAGCGGAGCCGAAGGCAAAACCGGAGCCACCGGAGCCGAAGGCAAAACCGGAGCCACCGGAGCACCAGGCGTGACCGGGGCCACGGGCCCGGCCGGAGCCACGGGAGCCGCCGGCTCAAACGGCGAAACCGGAGCCACCGGAGCCACCGGTGAAAAAGGCGCTACAGGCGCGAGCGGAGCCGAAGGCAAAACCGGAGCCACCGGAGCACCAGGCGTGACCGGGGCCACGGGCCCGGCCGGAGCCACGGGAGCCGCCGGCTCAAACGGCGAAACCGGAGCCACCGGAGCAGAAGGCAAAGCCGGCTCAAACGGCGAAACCGGAGCCACCGGTGAAAAAGGCGCTACAGGCGCGAGCGGAGCCGAAGGCAAAACCGGAGCCACCGGAGCCGAAGGCAAAACCGGAGCCACCGGAGCACCAGGCGTGACCGGGGCCACGGGCCCGGCCGGAGCCACGGGAGCCGCCGGCTCAAGCGGCGAAACCGGAGCCACCGGAGCAGAAGGCAAAGCCGGCTCAAACGGCGAAACCGGAGCCACCGGTGAAAAAGGCGCTACAGGCGCGAGCGGAGCCGAAGGCAAAACCGGAGCCACCGGAGCCGAAGGCAAAACCGGAGCCACCGGAGCACCAGGCGTGACCGGGGCCACGGGCCCGGCCGGAGCCACGGGAGCCGCCGGCTCAAACGGCGAAACCGGAGCCACCGGAGCCGAAGGCAAAACCGGAGCCACCGGAGCACCAGGCGTGACCGGGGCCACGGGCCCGGCCGGAGCCACGGGAGCCGCCGGCTCAAACGGCGAAACCGGAGCCACCGGAGCAGAAGGCAAAGCCGGCTCAAACGGCGAAACCGGAGCCACCGGAGCCACCGGTGAAAAAGGCGCTACAGGCGCGAGCGGAGCCGAAGGCAAAACCGGAGCCACCGGAGCCGAAGGCAAAACCGGAGCCACCGGAGCACCAGGCGTGACCGGGGCCACGGGCCCGGCCGGAGCCACGGGAGCCGCCGGCTCAAACGGCGAAACCGGAGCCGCCGGAGCCACCGGTGAAAAAGGCGCTACAGGCGCGAGCGGAGCCGAAGGCAAAACCGGAGCCACCGGAGCACCAGGCGTGACCGGGGCCACGGGCCCGGCCGGAGCCACGGGAGCCGCCGGCTCAAACGGCGAAACCGGAGCCACCGGAGCAGAAGGCAAAGCCGGCTCAAACGGCGAAACCGGAGCCACCGGAGCCACCGGTGAAAAAGGCGCTACAGGCGCGAGCGGAGCCGAAGGCAAAACCGGAGCCACCGGAGCCGAAGGCGAAACCGGAGCCACCGGTGAAAAAGGCGCTACAGGCGCGAGCGGAGCCGAAGGCAAAACCGGAGCCACGGGCTCGGAAGGCAAAGAAGGCAAAGCCGGCGCCACGGGCTCCGAAGGCAAAACTGGCGCCACCGGCGCAACCGGGGAAACAGGCTCTGAAGGCAAAGCCGGCGCGACGGGCTCCGAAGGCAAAGAAGGATCCAAAGGCGCAACGGGCTCCGAAGGCAAAGAAGGCAAAGAAGGCAGCCAGGGCGTCAAAGGCGAAACCGGCCCGACCGGACCCCAGGGCGAAACCGGAAAAGAAGGCTCAGCCGGCAAAGAAGGCAAAGAAGGCAAAACTGGCGCCACCGGCCCGACCGGCGAAACCGGGACCAAAGGCGAAAAAGGTATCCAGGGCGCGACTGGCGAAACGGGAGCCAGCGGTAAAGAAGGCGCCAAGGGCGTGACAGGCGAAACCGGAGCCGAAGGCAAAGAAGGCAAAGCGGGCACTAGCGGCTCAGAAGGCAAAGAAGGCAAAACTGGAGCCCAGGGCGTGAAAGGCGAAACGGGTGCGACCGGCGCCACCGGCGCCACGGGCGCGAAAGGCGAAACCGGTACCAAAGGCGAAACGGGACAAACCGGAGCGCCCGGATCGCCGGGAACGCCGGGCGTGAAAGGCGAAACCGGTCTGAAAGGCGAAACCGGAGCCGCCGGCTCGGGGAGTAGCGTCATGACTGGTACCGGAGCGGGCCCCGTTTCCCCAACTTCTGCGACCTACATACAGAGCGGGGCAGGTGCCGGGGGCTCAAGCGGGATCTCGGTCACGGTTCCGGCCGGCACGCAGACCGTGCTCGTGACGGTCGGTGGAAGCTGCACGCCGGCTAGTGGAGACGGCGACGGTTGTTCGATGAGCTTCGAAACTACAGGGGTCGCGGCGTCTGCGACGCGCGCGTGGACGATCACGGCGGGCGGCATGGCCAAGGGCGAGACCCAGTCCGGAAGCATCACTGTTCCCATCACGTTGAGCGGCGGGACATACATCTTCCATGCCGTCTACGCCAACGCAGGCGCCGGCGGTACCCCAGCGTTCGGAACCACGTACTTGATCGTGGCCGTCTACTAACGAGGCTGATCTATCGACGATCGAGCCTCGATCGAGGCTCCGTAGGGGTCTGACTAGTCTGGTTCGTCGTGCCGGCGTCGTAAACTCGATTGCTTTGGACGCGCCTCCTCGAGAGTCTGCACTGCGGTTTGAGCTTGCGGCTCCCGCTTTCGCGTTCGTCGGGAGCGGCTGCCTGCTCGTGTTGGAGCTGGTGGCGGCTCGGCTGATCGCGCCGACGCTGGGCGTCTCGCTCTATACTTGGACGTCGGTGATCGGGGTGGTGCTGGGTGGGATCAGTCTCGGCAACTACCTGGGCGGGAAGCTCGCTGACCGCCGCCCGAGCCTCTCAACGCTTGCGTTCATCTATCTCGCGGCGTCGGCCGCGTCGTTGCTCGTGCTCGGTGTGCTCCATGTCGTTGGTTCGATTGAGTTGCCGCGCAACGCTCCGGCACTGTTGCAGGTGCTCTGGGTGACGGCGGTGTTGTTCTTTCTCCCGTCGACGGTTCTGGGGATGCCGACACCGCTGTTGACCCGGTTGTCGTTGCGCTCCGTTGAGGAGGGCGGACGGGTGGTCGGGCGGATCCAGGCGGCGGCTGCCCTGGGGAGCATCGCCTGCACGTTTCTGACCGGATTCTTTCTCATCTCGTGGTTCGGGACGCGTCATATCGTCGCCGGGGTGGCCGGGGTGCTGTTGCTGCTGGCCGTTCTGGCTCGGCCGCCGTGGTTGAGGACCCGCGTCGCCGCGGCCGGAGTGCTCGCTGGAATGTTCGTCATTGTCGCCGCGGGCTGGGCGTCGCCGAGTCCCTGTACGCGGGAGAGCGCCTACTACTGCATTCGCGTGGTGCCGGGCACGCTGACGTTTCACACGACCACGGGTCAGACGATCAGGTACACGCCGCCGGTGCAGGACCTGTACCTCGATCACCTGCTCCACGGCGTGATCAACCTCAACGATCCGACCGAGCTCAACTACAGCTATGAGCCCCAGTACGCGTCGGTGTTACAGACGCTTCATCCGTTGGGGAGCCGCCTGGATACGTTCGTGATTGGCGGCGGCGGGTACAGCTTTCCGCGCTGGCTGGAGGCGAAGTATGCGGGACAGGTGACGGTCGCTGAGATCGATCCGCAGGTGACTAGCGTTGCCCGCGAGTACCTCGGTCTGCGGCTCTCGCCTCGCCTGAAGATCATCACAGAAGACGGTCGCTTGGCGTTGGGCTCGCTTCCGAGCTCTGCGAGGTTCGATGCCGTCTTCGGGGATGCGTTCGACGACTACGAGGTGCCTTACCAACTGACGACGCGCGAGTTCAACGAGCTCGTCGCCTCCCATCTGAAGCCGGGCGGGGTCTATCTCCTGAACCTCGTCGATGGCGTCCATTACGACTTCCTGCGCTCCGAGATCCGCACCTTGCAGATGACCTTTCCGTACGTTGGCTTGCTGTCGCAGAGCGGCCCGTGGCCGCCCCAGGGCGTGCGTAGCACGTTCGTGATCGTCGCGGCGAAGCGTCGGCCCACCGAGCAGCTGGCGATCGTATCCGAACGATCGCTGGACGAATTTGTCGCACGCGGACATAGCGTTGTCCTGACCGACGATCACGCCCCGGTCGACGAGCTGCTCGCGCCGGTTTTCAGTCAGCTTCTGCATCTCGGCGGTTAGCTGCAGATGGGGACCGACCAGAAAGTGAACAGTGGCTGCATCGGCGTCCTCGCCGGTCGGCCCACCTGTGTGGCGCTCGCAGGTATATGCGCATGCTCGGCGTATCGATGAGCGATGCCGGATGCCTGGGTCTACATGCTCCGCTGCGCCGACGGCTCCCTGTACACGGGCTGGAGCACCGATGTGCCGCGCCGCCTCGCCCGTCACCGGGCCGGCAAGGCAAGCAGGTACACGGCGAGCCGCCTGCCGGTGGAGCTCGCGTTTGCCGCGCCCATGGCTGATCGGGCGGCGGCCCGGCGCGAGGAGGCGCGGATCAAGGCGCTCGACCGAGCCGGTAAGCTCGCGCTGATCGCTGAAGCGCAGGACGCTTCGCGAGACGTTGATAGTTTCAGGCCGCGATCACGCCGGCGAGGTGATGCGGCTCGGGCACCGGGTCCCCCGCCTCTCGCATGAGGGCAATGTGCGCCGGAATTGCTTCGCGGATGAGCTGTTCGACCTCCGGCTGCGTCTCACCGACCGCTACGCATCCGGGCAGGTCTGGAGCAGACGCGCCCCATTCTCCGTGCTCGCCTGTCTCATAGATCACTAGATACTCGGTCATCGCAGCTCCTCGATTCCGGCCTTGCGTCTGATGCTCGCCAGCTGGCCCACCGGAATGGTATCGCTTCGCTTGCCCGTCAAGGTGACCACGGGCGGCCGATGGGGATGCTTGAAATGGCGATGGCTCCCGCGCTCGCGCACCTGCCGCCAACCGTGTGCCTCGAGGATCGAAATCACCTCATGGACCTTCTTCGACACATCTACCTTCTCCGACCAGGACGGTCCAGCGGGACCCAAACTTCCGCGCGTCGCTAGCCCCGCGACCGGATATCGCGCTCGGTTAGGGCATGATGGGGGGTATGGCCACCCGACCTCCCTCGCGCAGCGTCAAGATCTCAGCCGACGAGCGCACCGGCTGGTCATCAGATCGTCCCCGCCCCGACGGGGCCCCCGCGCGCCCGGCCAACATCTCGGTCCACTGCCGCGTGCTCTCGCCGGCGGACCGCCTGCGCTACTCCCCGGGGAGCCTGCTCGTCGTGGTCTCCGCCTCGGTGGCGGAGCGCGACAGCTTCCTCGAGCGTCTGATCGAGGATCGCGCGAGCCTCTTGTCCCTCGGCAAGGTCCGCGGCCTCTTGGCCGGACGAGTCGCCGCCGAGGACGTCGAGGCGCGCGCACAGGAGCTTCTGCAGGCGGCCGTCCACAAACGCCTCGAGGCCAGGGAGACCGTCGTCCTCGGCGCCGACAGCCTGCAGGTCGAGGAGCGCGAGCAGTTCGTGCGCATGGCCTCGCAGCTGAAACGCCCCCGCCATCTGATCCTGCTCGAGACCGCTCGCGATCAGGTTCAGGAGGAGGACCACGCGACGCTCAACGAGTTGCGCCGGGCCCTCGATGGGGGCGAGCTGGGCGCCGAGGGCTTTCAGACCGTCCTGCGCCTCAGCGGCGTCTCGGCCTCAGAGGTCAAGCGGATCCTCTTCCGCCCCCCGCCCCGCGACGACTGAGCCACCGCAGGGCCAGATCCAGCGAGGAGGTCGCCGACCCTCCTATGTGAGCGCCGGCTCGTCCTCCTCCTCGACGGCCCCCTCCGGCGGGTCGCTGTCGTCGAGGTCGCCGAACAGCGACGGGTCGCGGCTCGAGCCCCGGATCAGGTCATCGGGTGAGCCGTCCGGCAGCAGCCGCCCCTGGCGCGTCCCGAAGTAGATCGCCTGCGGGTGGTGGGCGATGAGCGCGAGCGTCGACTGCTCGGGCTCGGGCGCGTAGCCGTCGGTGATGGTCATCCCGATTTGCTCCAGGTTCAGAAGCTTCTCGACCTTCAGGTGCTCTGACTGCTCGGGCACGGCCGGGTAGCCCCACGAGTAGCGCCGTCCCTGCGCGGCGTCGATGCCGAGCATCTCGCGGACACGGAAGTGCAGCCACTCCGCGAGGCCCTCGGCGGTCTGCACGCCAAGGCCGTGCACGAACAGCTGTTCGGCGAACTCTCCTTCGGCCTCCAGCTTGGCCATCAACTCGGTTACCTCCGAGCCGACGGTCACCGCCTGCACGGCGATCACGTCGAGTTCGGGCGGCGCTTTGCCATCGATGGCCGGGCGGAAGAAGTCGGCCAGGCAGATGCGATCGCCCTTCGGCTGGCGCGGGCAGACGAACCGCGTGAGCTCGGTCTTGCGATCCTCGGGGTCCAGCACGATGATGTCGTTGCCCAGCGAGTAGCAGGGGAAGAAGCCGAGCAGCGCGCGCGGATGCAGGTAGGTCTGCTCGCGCCACATCCGCTCAAGCCGCGGACGGAAGTCATCGCGCAGGAGCGTCTGCCACGCCTCGCCTTTGACGCCCTTCCCACCCCAGTGCAGCTTGAAGAGCACGTGCGTATCGAGGTGCCGGTAGACCTCATCCAGATCGACGTCGATCTCCCGCACGCCCCAGAACGGCGGCGTCGGAACGGCTACGTCGGTCCGCGCGGGCGAGCGGACCGAGTCATCTGTGAGATCGACCTCCTCGACCGGCGCATCGCCCTTCGCGCGGAACTCGGTCGCGCCGGTGCGCAGCTTGGACAGCAAGGCCGCGTGGGCGTCCGCGTCGATCAGCTGGTCCATCACCGCGAGGCCCTCGAAGGCATCCTTGCAGTAGAAGACGCCCGGCTCATACACCTCCTCTGACTCTTTGCCGCCGGGGTAGAGTGTGCGGTAGCTGAACGCACGGTTGATCGCGGCGCCGCCGATCAGGACCGGGTAGGACATACCTTTTGAGTGGAGCTCCTGAACGCAGGCGGGCATCTGCTTGGAGGTGGACACGAGTAGCGCGGACAGCCCGATCGCGGTGGCCTCGTGCTCCACGGCGGCGTCGAGGATCGTCTGGATGGGCACCTGCTTGCCTAGGTCCACCACCGTGTAGCCGTTGTTGGTGAGGATCGTGTTGACGAGCGACTTGCCGATGTCGTGCACATCGCCGAACACCGTCGCCAGCACAACCGTGCCCTTGGTGTAGCCCTCGATCTTGTCGAGGTATTTCTCAAGCTGGGCGACCGCCTTCTTCATGACCTCGGCGGACTGCAGCACGAACGGCAGAATCAGTTCGCCCGCGCCGAACTTGTCGCCGACCTCCTTCATCGCGGGCAGCAGCACCTCGTTGAGGGTGGGCACCGCGCCGATCTTCTCAACACTGCGGTCGATCCAGTCCTCCACGCCGTCCTTGCGCCGGCGCAGGATGTGGAAGTGCAGGGCTTCCTCGGGCTCCATCCCCTCGGTGGGATCGGCCGCGCCCTGGACCTCCTCCTCGCCTTTCGACTCGAAGTGGGCGATGAAGCGCTCGAGCGCATCCTCGCGCCGGTTGAATACGAGATCGTCGGCCAGCTCGCGCTCTGAGTCGGGGATCTCCGAGTAGGGGGTGATGTGGTTGGGATTGACCATCGCCAGGTCGAGGCCGGCGTCCACGCAGTGGTGCAGGAACACCGAGTTGAGCACAGCGCGCGCACCTGGAGAGACACCGAAGGAGACGTTCGAAACCCCGAGCGAGGTCTTCACAGACGGGATCTCCGCCTTGATCGCGCCTATGCCCGCGATCGTCTCGACGGCCGAGGGACGCCACTCCTCATCGCCAGTGGTCAGCGTGAAGGTGAGGCAGTCGAAGATCAGAAGCTCGGGGTCAAGGCCATGCTCCTCGCAGCACAGGTCCCGTATACGCTTGGCGATCTCGACCTTGCGCTCAGCCGTCTTTGCCATGCCCACCTCGTCGATCGTGAGCGCGATCAGGGCCGCGCCGTGGGCCAGCGCCACCGGCACGACGCGGTCGAGCTTCGCGCGGCCGGCCTCAAGATTGACCGAATTGACGATCGCCCTGCCGGGGATCTGCTCGAGGGCCCGTTCGATCACCTCCGGCTCGGTCGAGTCGACCTGGATCGGCGCAGGCTGCGTAAGCGACACCTTCTTGGCCACCAGCCGCATCTGTTCGTCCTCATCGGAGCGCTCGGTCAGCGCGACGCAGAGATCGAGTACGTGCGCGCCACCTGCAACCTGGTCCTCGGCGATCTGCACGAGCCCGTCGTAATCTTCGGCGAGCAGGAGCTCCTTGGCCTTGCGCGACCCCTGGGAGTTGACGCGCTCGCCGACCATCGTGGGGGCCGGCTCCTGCACCAGCGTGACGGCGGCGATCATCGATGAGAGGTGGGCCGGGCGGGGCGCGGGCCGCGCGTTGACCGATCGCCCGGCGACGCGCTCGGCGATCGCGGCGATGTGCTCCGGTGTGGTGCCGCAGCAGCCGCCCACGACCCCCACGCCGTAGCGCTCGACGAACTCCTTCAGCGCATCGGCCAGCGGCTCGGGCTTCTCGGGGAAGATCGTCTCACCGTCTGGACCCTGCAGGGGAAGGCCGGCGTTGGGTATGCAGGCCACCGGCACCGGGCAGAACTCGCCGAGGAAGCGAATGGCGTCGCGCATGTCCTCCGGGCCCGTCGAGCAGTTCAGCCCGATCACGTCCACCTTCAGAGCCTCGAGCGTCGTCAAGACCGCCGAGATGTCGGTCCCGAGCAGCATCTTGCCGCCATTGGGCAGCAGCGACACGGAGGTGTGGATCGGCAGCGTGCGGCCGGTGGTCGCGAAGGCGGCGCGGGCGCCAAAGATCGCCGCCTTGACCTCGAGGATGTCCTGTGCGGTCTCGATGATCAGAAGGTCGGCGCCGCCGTCGATCAGTCCCTCGGCCTGCTCGGTGAAGACCTCGACCAGCTCGCCGAAGCGGATCTGACCGAGCGAGGGGTCTTCTGAGGCGGGAAGGTAGCCGGTGGGCCCGATCGAGCCCGCCACGTAGCGGTTCTCGCCCGCAACCTTGCGCGCGATCTGCGCCGCGCTCGTGTTGATCTCGACGGTGTAGTCGGCGAGTCCCCACTCTCCGAGCTTGATCCGCGATGCCTGGAAGGTGTCGGTCTCGAGGACTTCGGCGCCTGCCTCGAGCATCGAGGAGTGCACCCCCTCGATCACGTCGGGGCGGTTGAGCACGAGCGCCTCGTGGCACTTGCCGGCGAGGCCGCCGTAGTCCTCGCTCGTCAGGTCGAACTGCTCGAGCGTGGCGCCCATGCCGCCGTCGTAGACGACGACGCGCTCGGAGATGGCTTTTAGGTAATCGCGGGCCATCCGGTCATGCTAGCTAGCTGGTTTGGCTCTTATAGGGTGGCGTGCTTGTCGCTGATCGCCTCATGGGTTCTCTTCCCGATCGTGATGGCGGCCATTGGCGCCGGCTGGGGGGTCAGCGTCGAGTGGGCGGCCGGGCTGCGGGTCAGCGGCGTGCTCGTCGTCCCGCTCGGGCTGGCCGCTGCGATCGTCGCCGCTTCGCTTCTGACGGCCTTCAGCGTCACGGCGCCGGCGGCTGTGGTCCTCGTCGGCGTCGTCGCCGTCGTCGGCCTCGTCATCTCACGGCCGCTCGGGCGCCTCTCGCTGTGGCCGGTACTCACCGCAGTCGGGGTTCTGCTCGCCTACGGCGCGCCCGTCCTTCTGTCGGGTAGCGCCACGTTCGCGGGCTATCTGCGCCTGGACGACACGGCCTCATGGCTCGCCATCACCGATCACGTGATGTCCCATGGCCGCTCGCTTGCGGATCTGGCGCCATCCACGTACCGCTCGGTGCTCACGGAGTACGTGGCGAACAACTACCCGCTCGGATCGTTCATGCTGCTCGGGGTCGGCCACGCCCTGACCCGGATCGACTCGGCGTGGATCTACCAGCCCTACCTCGCCTGCTGCGGGGCCGCGGTCGGTCTCGGTGTTTATGCGCTCATTGAGCCGGTGATCGCACCGCCCCGCCTGCGTGCTCTGGTGGCCTTCCTCGCGGCGCAGCCGGCTCTGCTGTACGGATACGCCCTTTGGGGAGGCATTAAGGAGCTGACGGCGGCTTTTCTGCTCGTGCTGGGCGCCGCGCTGTTCGCACCGCTGATCGTGACACGCCCGGACAGCCCACGCCGTCTGTTGCCGCTGGCCATCGCGGCGGCGGCCCTGCTCGTGACGCTCGGCGCCGGCGCCGCCGCATGGGTCCTGCCTGCGCTCGCCGTCGTGGCCGTCGTGTGGGTTGTTCGCGCGCGACGCGATCAGCTTTGGGGAGTGGCGCGGGATCTCGGCGCGCTGACGGTCGCGACGGCGCTGCTGGCGCTGCCGGTGGGGGTAGTCCTTCAGGGCTTCCTCCAAAATGACAGCAACCTCTTCTCGAGTGGGCAGCCCACGAGCGAAAAGCTCGGGAACCTGTTCCAGCCGCTGAGCGGCTGGCAGCTCGCCGGGATTTGGCCGGTCGGCGATTTTCGCCTGCGCGCGCCGACCCTCGCGAGCGTCCTGTTGATCGGCCTCGCGCTGGTCTCTGCCCTGGTGGTCGTCTGGCTGACAGTGCGCCGCCGGCAGTTCACGCTCGCCGCATATGTCGCGCTCGCACTCGCCGGCTGCTTGGTCTTCTACCTCGTCGGCAGCACCCCGTGGGTGATCGGGAAGACCCTCGCGATCGCCTCGCCCGCGCTGCTGGCGGCAGCGCTCGTGGGTGGGGCGCTGCTGTGCTCGCGCCGCTCGCTCCGGCCGGCCGGCGTGCTTGTCCTGTTCGCGCTCGGCGGTGGCGTCCTATGGTCTAACGCGCTTGCCTATCACGACGCGACGCTCGCGCCGCGCGCACGGTTGGCGGAGCTTCAACATATTGGCGGCCTGGTCGCGGGCAAGGGACCGACGTTCATCAACGAGTTCGAAACCTACGCCGCCCGGCACTTCCTACGCGTAGGCGCTCCGGTCGAGCCGGCCCAGTACCGCCCGGTGACGCTCCCCCTCCGCGACGGCGCGAGCTTGACGAAGAGTGCGTGGGCAGATCTCGACTCCTTTCCGCTCTCGACGCTCGAACCGTACCGATCGATCGTCACACCGATCTCACCGGCGGAAAGCCGTCCGCCTTCCATCTACCGGCTCGTCTGGCAGGGTCGCTACTACGAGCTCTGGCAGCGCCCCGCACGGCCTGAAAAGAGCATTCTTGAGCACATACCGCTCGGCGAATCAAATGCGCTGCCCTACTGCGGCAATGCGCAGGTCGGATCGGACCTGCCGCTGTGCTCGCTCGACCCCGTGGCGGTTCCTGCGTGCGAACAGGTCAAGCACCTCGCGCGCGAGGCGCTTGAAGAGAACGCCGAGCTCGTCGCATATCAGCGCCCCGCGCCGATCACCCTACGTGGCGATCAGACTCTGTGGCCCCACGGGTGGCTTCACGACAACGAAGAACACACGCTGACACCCGCTCACCCCGGGCAGGCGGTCAGCCACATCATCGTCGCCAGCTCAAAAATCTACGAATTGTGGCTTGACGGGATCTTTTCTCGAGGTTTTGAGGTGAGCGTCGACGGCCACACAGTCGGCAAGGTCAAGGACGAGCTGTCGGGGTTCAACGCCTACGCACATATCGCCGACGTGTTCCTTGAATCAGGCGTCCACACGCTCGTGCTGACCTACCCTCACGCCGACCTCACGCCGGGCAGTGGTGAGAACGAACTAACGTCGATCAGCGCGATCGCGCTGCAGCCGCAGAGCCCGGCGGGTGAACTGATCGAACTCGCCCCGCGGGACGCGGCCCAGCTCTGCGGGCGGTCGCTCGACTGGATCGAGCTCGTCAGGCCGTCAAGCTGAGCACGTCCGTTGCGTCAAGCGCCGCCGATGCATCGCTTGACGAGCGGTTGCACGAAGGCGCAGTCGACTTTCCTCCTGTCATCGAGTCAGCATGCGCCTCGCAGGCCTGTATGGCCTTAAGGACGACACGATTTTGCCCCACTCGGGCAGGTCGACGGGCACGCGGACCGACACGGTCGTATGGCCTTTAGGGAAGGAGGTACATCGTTCGTCCAACAGTGCTGGACACGTGGTGGACACGGTGCATTCTTGCAACCTGCAATCGCTGTTGCAGGCGATCGATCAGGGGGGTAGCGCTCTCAGGGGTGCTTTCCGCGACAGATGATCGACACCCGCAGCTGACCAACCAGGGACGACTGAGTCAGGAGAACCGTGACATGCGACCCGTTCAAGGACCCGGACGCGCACCACAAGACCTTTCATCGCAACGCCACATCCCACCACCGCGGAACATCGAACCCTCCGCGCAGATTTCAGAAGCGGCCAAGCACACTCGGCCGGCCTTGCCTTTCCTGGCCGGCATTCTCACTGCCGTGGGGGTGGTGATGATCTCACTGGCCTCGCTTGGCGCCACAGCAGCCGGCGCGCACGGGTTCCCAGGGTGGCCGGACCTGGGTCCGATCGGCATCACGGGCGCGACGGGCCCGACTGGTGCTACGGGTGCAACCGGAGCCACAGGTGCAAAGGGGGCCACTGGAGCCAATGGCCAAAACGGCCAAAACGGCCAAAACGGTCAGAATGGCCGAAATGGACTAAACGGTCTAAATGGAGCGACTGGAGCCACTGGCGTCACTGGAGCAACAGGCGCTACCGGAGCAGCAGGGCTAGCGGGCGTCGCGGGCGCAACCGGTGCCACTGGGGCGACCGGAGAAACTGGGGCCACCGGTGAAAACGGGGCCAATGGCGAAAACGGACTAAACGGAGAAAACGGACTAAACGGTGAAAACGGACTGAACGGCGAAAACGGCGCCACTGGCGCGACGGGAGCCACAGGTGAACCTGGAGCTAGCGGAGCGACCGGCGCGACAGGAGAAGCCGGAGCTACCGGTGTAACTGGAGCAACCGGAGCCACTGGCGCGACCGGAGAAGCAGGCACCAACGGCTCCAACGGAGCTACTGGGGCCACAGGTGAAGCCGGAGCGACAGGAGCCACCGGCGCGACTGGTGAAGCCGGCGCCAACGGCTCGAACGGAGCCGTGGGAGCAACAGGTGCTACCGGAGAAGCAGGCACAAACGGCTCCAACGGAGCCACAGGAGCCGCGGGTGAAGCCGGAGCGACCGGAGCCACCGGCGCAACCGGCGCAACCGGTGAAGCCGGTGCCAACGGCTCGAACGGAGCTACCGGAGCAACGGGTCCTACCGGAGAAGCAGGCTCCAACGGCACCAATGGCACGAACGGCAGCAACGGAGCTACAGGAGCGACCGGTGAAGCCGGAGCCACAGGAGCCACGGGCGCGACCGGAGAAGCCGGAGCAACCGGAGCAGCTGGAGCCGACGGCGTGACCGGAGCAACTGGCGCGACCGGAGCCACAGGTGCTACCGGAGAAGCAGGAACCAACGGCTCCAACGGAGCCACAGGAGCCGCGGGTGAAGCCGGAGCGACCGGAGCCACCGGCGCAACCGGTGAAGCCGGTGCCAACGGCTCGAACGGAGCTACCGGAGCAACGGGTGCTACCGGAGAAGCAGGCACCAACGGCACCAACGGGGCCACGGGAGCTACCGGAGAAGCCGGTGCAACTGGATCCACAGGTGCAACCGGAGAAGCCGGCACGAATGGCACGAACGGAGCCACAGGTGCCGCCGGAGAAGCAGGAGCAACGGGAGCAACAGGTGCAACTGGAGAAGCGGGCACCAATGGCATCAACGGCACCAACGGCTCGAACGGCGCCACAGGAGCCACGGGAGAAGCCGGAGCTACGGGAGCAACTGGAGCCGACGGCGTGACCGGAGCAACCGGAGCCACCGGAGCCACCGGCGCGACAGGTGGAGCCGGAGCCACCGGAGCGACGGGATCGACCGGAGCCCAAGGCTTCGAAGGCGCTGAAGGTCCCGAAGGAGCAACTGGAGCAACCGGAGCCACCGGTGCGACAGGTGGAGCCGGAGCGACCGGCGCCAACGGCTCGAACGGAGCCACGGGAGCAACAGGTGCTACCGGAGAAGCAGGCGCCAGCGGCTCGAACGGCACCAATGGCACGAACGGGAGCAACGGAGCTACAGGAGCGACCGGTGAAGCCGGAGCCACAGGAGCCACGGGCGCGACCGGAGAAGCCGGAGCGACCGGAGCAGCTGGAGCCGACGGCGTGACCGGAGCAACTGGCTCGACCGGAGCAACAGGTGCTACCGGAGAAGCAGGCACAAACGGCTCGAACGGAGCCACAGGAGCCGCGGGTGAAGCCGGAGCGACCGGAGCCACCGGCGCAACCGGTGAAGCCGGTGCCAACGGCTCGAACGGAGCTACCGGAGCAACGGGTGCAACCGGAGAAGCAGGCGCCAACGGCTCGAACGGCACCAATGGCACGAACGGGAGCAACGGAGCTACAGGAGCCACCGGTGAAGCTGGAGCCACGGGAGCCACGGGAGCCACAGGCGCGACCGGCGAAGCCGGAGCAACCGGAGCAGCTGGAGCCGACGGCGTGACTGGAGCAACTGGAGCAGCCGGAGCCACGGGCGCGACCGGTGAAGCCGGAGCCACCGGAGCGACGGGATCGACCGGAGCCCAAGGCTTCGAAGGCGCTGAAGGTCCCGAAGGAGCAACTGGAGCCACAGGTGCAACAGGTGCAACTGGAGAAGCAGGCACCAACGGCTCGAACGGCAGCAACGGCTCGAACGGAGCCACGGGGGCGACTGGTGAAGCCGGAGCAACTGGAGCATCCGGCGCGACCGGAGAAGCCGGCGCCAACGGCTCGAACGGAGCCACGGGAGCAACAGGCGCTACCGGAGAAGTAGGCACCAACGGCACCAATGGCACGAACGGGAGCAACGGAGCTACAGGAGCGACCGGTGAAGCCGGAGCCACAGGAGACGCCGGAGCGACCGGAGCTACGGGAGCTGACGGCGTGACCGGAGCAGCTGGAGCAACGGGAGCAACCGGTGCGACCGGAGAAGCCGGAGCCACAGGAGCAACAGGTGCGACCGGAGAAGCAGGCACCAACGGCACGAACGGCACGAACGGCACCAACGGCTCGAATGGAGCCACAGGAGCCACCGGCGAAGCCGGAGCCACAGGCGCGACCGGAGAAGCCGGAGCAACCGGAGCAGCTGGAGCTAACGGCGTGACCGGAGCAACGGGAGCGTCCGGCGCCACCGGAGCGACCGGAGAAGCGGGATCCAACGGGACCAATGGGGCTACGGGAGCCACAGGTGCTGCAGGTGCCACAGGTGAAGCAGGCACCAATGGCACCGACGGAGCCACGGGTGCTACCGGAGAAGCAGGCACCAACGGCACCAACGGCACCAACGGGGCCACGGGAGCCACCGGTGAAGCCGGAGCAACCGGAGCCACGGGTGCCACCGGAGAAGCGGGCACCAATGGAACCAGCGGGGCCACGGGGGCGACCGGTGAAGCCGGAGCAACCGGAGCCACGGGTGCCACCGGAGAAGCGGGCACCAATGGAACCAGCGGGGCCACGGGGGCGACCGGTGAAGCCGGCGCCACCGGAGCAACTGGAGCGGCCGGAGCCGACGGGGTGACGGGCGCTACAGGAGCCACCGGAGCGACCGGCGCCACCGGAGAAGCCGGCACTAACGGAGCAACGGGAGCCACCGGAGCCCAGGGCGTCACCGGAGCGACGGGCGCGACCGGCGTCCAGGGCTTCGAAGGCGCTGAAGGCGCTGAAGGCGGCAACGGGGCCACTGGTGCAACCGGAGCGACCGGAGCTCAGGGTGCCACAGGTGCCACCGGAGCGACCGGTGAATCCGGATCTCCGGGCGTCACCGGTAAAGAAGGTGCTACGGGCAGCACGGGTGCAACGGGTGCCACGGGGACCGGCGTGACCGGCTCCGTGGGCTCGACGGGCCCAACCGGCGCCACCGGCGCCACCGGCAAAGTCGGTGCCACCGTGGTGTCGGGAACAGAAGAAAAAGAAGTCGCGACCAACCGTGGAAGCACGGTCGCAGATGTCGCTACATGCCCGAGCGGGGTTGCCGTGGGCGGAGGTGGCACCGTAAGTACGGTCAACGGAGCCGTAGGTGCCCTCCTCAGCTCATACCCGAGCGCCTCGAACGCCTGGACCGCAGTCGCGGTCACGACCACCGGGAAAGCCGGCGGGGAAATAGGCGTCAAGGCGTACGTGATCTGCGGGAACGAATAACCGCGGGTCTGATGCGGGTGGGGTAGACCACCTGCAGTGACACACTCGGCCGCCGGAGACCCCGGCGGCCGAGTTGTGCTCAGGCCGTGGCGGCAGCGCTCAGGCCTGGCCGCAGTGCTGGGGCCGCGGCCGCAACGCTCAGGCCCTGGCTGCAGCCCTCAGGCCGTGGCTGCAGCGCTCAGCCTGGCCCGCAGCGACCAGGCCGCTGCTGCGCTCAGCCCGTGGCTGCAGCGCTCAGCCCGTGGCCGCGGTGCTCAGGCCCCGCTGCCCAGCTACTTGATAAAGAGCATCTCCGCGTACTTCGGCAGCGGCCACAGGTCGTCGGCAACGAGCTTCTCCAGCCGGTCGGCGACATCGCGGACGTCTTCCATCGCGGGGATGACCGTGTCGCGCATGTACACGGCCCACTTCTGGGGCGAATCCTCGGGCTGGTTCTCGTCGAGGTTGGCGTCCTCGAGCTTCACCAGTGCGAAGTGGAGCTCTTTGACGAGCGGCTCGACCTCGCTCACGAGATCCTCGAGGCCGCTGTCCTGGAGTTCGCTGAGGTAGCGCACGGCCGCCGGCAACAGCATCGTGCGGGCGATCGCCGTCTCGGTCTCGGACTCGATGTTGATGTTCACCGCGTACTGCTCGGTGAAGACCTCATAGCGCGCCTCGAGCTCTCGCTTGGAGAGGACTTTGTACTTCTTGAAGAGCGCGAGCGTGCTTTTGTCGACCAGCCACGGCAACGCGTCCGGGGTGGTGCGCAGGTTCGCCAGACCCCGTTTTGCGGCCTCCTTGTGCCATGCCTCGTCGTAGTTGTCGCCGTCGAAGACGATCCGTTTGTTGGCGGCCCAGGACTCCTTGACGACGCTCGTGACAGCCTTCTCGAGGGTCGCGCCCGAGCGTTTGAGGGCGACCTTCAGCTTCTCGGCCAGCTCGCCGACGGACTCGGCGACGATCGTGTTGAGCACCGTGTTGGGCCAGGCCGGCGAAGCGCTCGAGCCGAGCGCGCGGAACTCGAACTTGTTGCCGGTGAACGCGAACGGGCTCGTGCGGTTGCGGTCGCCTCCGTGGAGCGGCAGCGGCGGCAGCACGGGGGTGCCCAACCCGAGGAAGGACCCGGGTTTTGAGGGCTGCACTTTGCCTGAGGCGATCGCGCTGAAGACCTTCTCGAGCTCCGCGCCCAGGAAGATCGAGATGATCGCCGGCGGTGCCTCGTTCGCTCCCAGGCGGTGGTCCTGCCCGGCGCTTGCAATCGACGCGCGCAGCAGCTCCTGGTGCTTGTTGACGGCCTGGATGACCGCCGCGCAGAAGAACAGGAACTGGAGGTTCTCCCCGGGCGTGTCACCGGGGTCGAGCAGGTTCAGGCCGGTGTCCGTGCCCATCGACCAGTTGTTGTGCTTGCCCGATCCGTTGACCCCGGCGAAGGGCTTCTCGTGCAGCAGGCAGACGAGCCCGTAGCGGCGGGCCGTGTTTTCCATGATCTGCATCGTCAGCATCTGGTGGTCAGAGCCGACGTTGGAGTTCTCGAAGATCGGCGCAACCTCGAACTGGTTGGGCGCGACCTCGTTGTGGCGCGTCTTGATCGGGACGCCGAGCTTCGCCAGTTCCTGCTCGACCTCGAGCATGTAGGCCAGCACCCGCTCGGGGATGGAGCCAAAGTAGTGGTCGTCCAGCTCGTGGCCCTTGGGGGGCTTGGCGCCGAATAGCGTGCGGCCCGTCGTCACCAGGTCGGGGCGTTCGAAGAAGTACTGCTCGTCGATCAGGAAGTACTCCTGCTCGCAGCCGGTCGTCGTGAACACGCGCGAGGCGTCCTCGACGCCGAGCAGCTCGAGCGCCTCGATGGCCGTACCCGACAGTGCGTCCATCGAGCGCAGCAGCGGGATCTTGTTGTCGAGCGCCTCTCCGGTCCAGGAGGTGAAGGCGGTCGGTATGCAGAGCAGCGCGCCGTTCGGGTTTTCGAGGATGAAGGCGGGCGATGTGGGGTCCCAGGCGGTGTAGCCGCGGGCCTCGAAGGTCGCACGGATGCCTCCGGTCGGAAACGACGAGGCGTCGGGCTCGCCCTGGATCAGCTCCTTGCCGGAGAACTCAGCAAGCGCGGTTCCCTCGCCCGTGGGGGCATAGAAGGAGTCGTGCTTCTCGGCGGTCGAGCCGGTCAACGGCTGGAACCAGTGGGTGTAGTGGGTTGCGCCCTTCTCCATCGCCCAGTCCTTCATCGCGAGCGCGACCGCGTCGGCCAGCGATGTGTCGAGCGCCTCGCCTCGCGCGAGCGTCCGCTGCAGCGCCTTGTAGACGTGTTTGGGCAGGCGGTGGCGCTGGACCGCGGAGGAGAACACGTTCGCTCCGAAGACCTGGTTGACCGAGACGGTCAGATCGGGAGAGCCGAGTGCGGCTCCGTTGGGGCTCCACTGCGCGGCGGTGACGTTCTGCTGGCGGGTGCGTGGTGGCATGAGCGGGATCGATTCCTCCTGGAGAAAGGGTGGGGGCACTGGCCGCCCCGGCGCAAGGGCCGGGGTCCCCGATCGGGCCCGGCGGGCTGGTGCTCGACGGGCGCGGAAGGGCCGAACGCAATCGTAGTGCCAAGCCCATCAAAAAGCATCACCGTGTGGCGAAATCGGCGACGGGATCTTTCGACAGCGGGCCAAACAGCGCGCGCCCGGCCCGGCCGTCGGCTATTGGCTCGAGCGGCCGGCCCCGACCTTTGCCCGCAGCGGGTGCCTGGGGGCTCTGGGAGGCGCCGGGTAGATGCCCGGCACGACCTCGCCGGTATTGGGATTGACCTGCGTCGGCGGGGGCGAGGCGGTCACGTAGACGCCGAACGCTCCCTGCACCGGCCCGCCGCGGGCGTTGACCGCGCGAGCGTTGCCGCCGAGGCCGGCGTCGACCGTGTACTTGACCGTCCGCCGGCCGGCCTTCACGGGGGCGAGCACCCAGCGGAAGATCCGTGTCGCTCCCGGTGCCAGGGGGCCGAGGGCCCAGACGTTCGAGGTCGCGGTCTGCCCGCCCCCGGCCGGGCTGACGGTGGCGGTCTGCGCCGGATGGCTGGTCTCGCCGGGGCCCGCTTCGACGACCCAGATCGGCCGTTTGTCGTCGGCCAGTTCGGGGAAGTCTTCGGTGTATTCGAAGGAGTCGATCGTGACCGCCACGTTCGGCGCCGTGCGCAGGCCGCTGTTGTGCACCGCCAGTATCAGCCTGGTCTTGCGCGCGATCGACTGAATCGCCGGAAAGCTCGCGTGGACCACGTCCAGCCTGTAGCTGGTCTTGGCTTCGTGTGCGTCCTGGCGGGCGCCGCCGCCGCAGCCGCTCGCCAACAGCAGCGCGCCGGTGAGGAGCACGACGCCGGGCCCCGCCGGGAGCGCGCCGCGCGCGCGGCGCGGCCGGCGTAGGGGCATCCCACGCGGGACCACCGGAAACACAGGCCTCCCCCTCACGATCGGGCCACGATACCAGCGGCCGTGTTGGGCCGTGCGAGGGGTGGAGGGCGCATCGGCGGCGGTGCGTGGCATGGCGGGGACGCATGGCGTAGAGTTCGCTTGAGCACCGACGGCGACCGGAGGAGGACAGGGAGAATGGTTCGCACTGCCACCGAGCGGGTTTCCCTGCCGGTGAGGCACGTGCTTGAGGAATTCGGGGACATGATGATCCTCACGGGCAGGACGCTCTCCTCTGCGCTGCGCCCTCCCTATCCCTACGGCGGCGAGCTCGTTTCGCAGTTCCTGTTCACGCTGCGCCTGTGCTGGTTCCCGCTGCTGGTCTCTACCGTCGCCATCAACTACGGTGCGCCGGGGTTGCAGGCGGCCAACTTCCTGAACCTGATCGGCGGGCTGGACCGCCTCGGCGCGTTCTTCATAGTGATCGTCGTCCGCGAACTCGGCCCGTTCATCACCTCGATCGTGATCGCCGGCGTCGCCGGCACCGCGATCACGGCCGACCTCGGCGCGCGCAAGGTGCGCGAGGAGCTCGACGCGCTGCAGGTGCTGGGCGTGGACCCGGTCAAGAACCTCGTCGTTCCCCGCTTCCTCGCGCTGATGCTCGTGACGGGGTTGTTCAACATCTACGCGGTCCTGTTCGGCCTCTTCGGCGGGATCCTCGCCGAGCTGCTCAACGGCGGCACGCTGGGGCCGTTCTGGGCGACGCTGTTCGAAAGCTCCTCGACCACCGATCTGTGGGGCTCCGAGCTGAAGGCGGTGATGTACGGGGCGATCATCTCGATCGTCTGCTGCTACAAGGGCATGAGCGCCTCCGGCGGCGCCGAGGGGGTCGGGCGCGCGGTCAACGAAGCCGTCGTGATCGCGTTCCTCGGGATCGGGGCCTTCAACTACGTGTTCACGCAGACGCTGCTCGCCACCCATCCGCAGATCCTGGTGATCAGATGAACGAATTCTTCGCGGTCCCCCGAGAACTGCTCGAATCCACGGGCGAAATCGGGCGCTTCTCCGCGGGCGTCGTGCGCGACGTGTGGAGCCTGCGCGTATTTCGCTTCTTCGGCGAGACGCTGCGCCAGTCGGGCATCCTCATCATCTACTCGACGCTCGTCATCTGGAGCCTTGCCTTCCTGATCGGCCTGGGCGCCTGCGGGATCGAGGCCGCCTACTTCAACCAGTCGATCAACGCGCCCTCGTACTCGGGCGTGTACGCGGCCTGGTGCAACCTGCGTGAGGCGGTTCCCTACGTGTTCGGCTACATGATGGCCGCCAAGGTCGGCACCGGCATCGTGGCCGAGCTCGGCGCGATGCGCATCTCCGAGGAGATCGACGCGCTCGAGGTGATGGGCGTCAACTCGATGCTGTTCCTGTGCGCGACCCGTCTGCTCGCCGCGTGGCTGGTGCTGCCCTTCATGTACATCGGCGCCATCGGCGTCGCCTACCTGGCCTCCTACCTGGCGATCGTGGACCAGCTCGGCTACGTCTCCTCCGGGGGCTTTCTGCTCGTCTTCTGGCAGTTCCAGAATCCGCTGGACTTCTTATACAGCGTCATAAAGGGGATGACGATGGCGACCGCCATCGTGCTCGTCGCCTGCTATTACGGATATAACGCCAGCGGCGGCCCCGTCGGTGTCGGAAGAGCCACGGCCAAGTCGATGGTGCTGAACCTGGTGCTGATCCACCTGATCGGCATGATGGGTACGCAGATTTTCTGGGGCGGCAACGCCCGAGCTCCAGTCGGAGGATGAAGTGAGCGAGGATCAACACACAGACGAGGCCCCTGAGGCCGAGGAGGCCCCCGAGCCCGAGCCCGCCACCGCGGGGGTCACGCTCGAGCCCGAGTGGCGACCCGGTGAAGGCGATGAGGAGTTCCGCTATCACACCGGAACGATCCGTCCCTCGAAGGAGCCGGACGCCGTCGAGTTCATCGATGTGCACAAGTCGTTCGGGCGCAACCACGTCCTGCGCGGGCTGAACATGGGGCTGCCGGAGAACCAGATCTCGATGATCATCGGCCCCTCGGGAACGGGCAAGTCGGTGTGCATCAAGCACATCGTGGGGCTGCTCTACCCCGACGAGGGCGACGTGCTCGTGCACGGGGTGTCGGTGCCGAGCCTGTCCGACAACGAGCTGTTCGCGATGCGCAGGAAGTTCGGCGTCCTGTTCCAGGACGGCGCGCTGTTCGGCTCGCTGAACCTGTATGACAACGTCGCCTTCCCGCTGCGCCAGCACACCGAGAAGGGCGAGGACGAGATCTCCGAAATCGTCAACGGGCGCCTGCGCGAGGTGGGCCTCGGGGGAGAGGGCAGCAAGATGCCCAACGAGCTCTCCGGCGGCATGCGCAAGCGCGCCGGTTTCGCCCGCGCGCTGGTGCTCGAACCGGAGATCGTGCTGTTCGACGAGCCCGACTCTGGCCTTGATCCCGTGCGCACTGCGCTCCTGTGTGAGCTGATCAAGGAGGTGCACGCCGAGAACGGCGGCTGCTACGTCGTGATCACGCACGACATCCGCAGCGCGCGGCGCGTGGCGGAGCACATCTCGGTCCTGTGGAAGGGGCGCATCGTCGAATCCGGCCCGGCGGAGGAGCTGTTCGCCTCGGAGAACCCGTTCGTGCGCCAGTTCCTCTCCGGCGAATCGGCCGGCCCCCTCGGCATGGAGTAGCTCCGGCGCTGGTGTCTCCTCGGCACCGGCCAGCCATTAGCCTCTCTTTGTGACCTCCGCCAAGCTTCTGGGGACCCTCGCGGGCGGCGCGTCCCGTAGGCCGCTCCTCACGGTCGCGATCGCGGTCGTGCTGGGGTTGGCGGGCGCGGGGCTCGCGCTGCGCCTGCATCCGACCGCGGCGACCGACACGTTCGTGTCGAGCTCGAGCTCTGAATACAAGGCCACGCAGCGCTTCTACGGGAGCTTCGGCGAAGAGCCGGTGGAGGTGCTGGTCAAGGGCAATCTGCAGAAGCTCGTGCTCAGCTCGGACATCTACCGCCTCGTGGGGCTGGAGGGATGCCTGTCCGGCAACGTGCCGACGAGCGCGCTGGCCACCGAGGGCGGGTTGAACGGGCCGTGCGGAGCGCTCGCGCGTGCGCGCACGGTGAAGGTCGTGTTCGGTCCGGGCACGTTCGTGAGCGAGGCCGCCAGCCAGATCGACGAACAGCTGACGGTCCAGACCAAGCAGGCCGAAGCCCAGGCCAGGCAGTCCGAGGAGGTCGTCTACAAGGCCGCTCTGGCCCGCGGCCTGCCGCCCGGCGAAGCCGCCACGCTCGGCAGGCAGGCGAGCAAGATCATGACGGGGCGCTTTCAGGAGTACCTGGCGACGCTCGCCCTGCAGTATGGGCTGACGTCGCGACCGAGCGTCGGGGATCCCAACTTCCTGTCGACGCTCGTATTCGACTCGAGCAAGCCCGCGGGCACGCCGAAGGCGCGCTTCGCCTACCTGTTCCCGAGCCCGAATGCGGCGCTCGTGTCGGTGCGGATGAAGGCCGGGCTCTCAGAAGCCGCACGCTCTCATACGATCGCCCTGATCCGCCGAGCTGTGGCGATGCCCCAGTGGCGCCTGCAGCACGGCGAGAGCTACCTGATCACGGGCGAGCCGGTGATCGTGTCCGACCTGAACAGCTCGATCACCCACTCGATCGAGCTGCTGCTGGTGGCCGTGCTGCTGGTCATGGCCGGGACGCTCGCGCTGATCTTCACCGGGCGCCCGCGGCTGTTGCCGCTCGCGGTGGCGCTGCTGGCCGCGGCCATCACCTTCGGCGCGCTGTCTGCCGTCGGGGGCGCGCTGACGATGGCCTCGGTGGCCGTGCTGCCCGTGCTGGTGGGGTTGGCGGTGGACTACGCCATCCAGTTCCAGTCGCGCGTGGAGGAGGCGCTCGTGAATGGGGACGGCTCCGATCGCATGGCGGTGATCGTGCGCACGGCCGCTGTCAGCGGCCCCACGCTCGCCACGGCCGGGGCGGCGAGTGCGGCGGCGATCCTGGTGCTCGAGCTCTCGCCCGTGCCGATGGTGCGAGGTTTCGGGGTGCTGTTGGTGGTGGGGCTCGCGATCGCCCTGCTGTGCGCGCTGACCGTGGGCTCGGCGGCGCTCGTGCTGCTCGCGGGCGAGGGCGCAGAGCGCCGCTTGCGCCCGCGAGCACCGGCCCTCCTGCGCCTCGCGGCCGCGTGGCGGGGCGCACGCGAGCTGTTGCTCGATAACCCCGTCAACCGCTTCGTCTCGAGAATCGCGCTGGTCGTGGCCGTGCGCCGCCCCGCGCGGGTGCTCGCCGTCGGCCTCGCGCTCGCGGCGCTCGGCTGGGGGCTCGACACGCAGACCAAGGTGGAGACCGACATCACCAAGCTCGTGCCCCAGAACCTCAGCTCGCTGCAGAGCCTCAACGCCCTCGAGCGCACCACCGGGGTGGGGGGTGAAATCGATCTGATGTTGCGCGGGAAGAACCTGGCGAAGCCGGCGACGATCGAATGGATGCGCACATACGAGAGCGCGGTGCTCAAGCGCTTCGGCTACAGCTCGGCGGGCGGTTGCAGCAAGGCGAGGCTGTGCCCGGCCTTCTCGCTGACCGACCTGTTCCAGGGGCAGGCCCCCACCCCGGGGCAGGCCGGCGCCCCAACGGCGGCCGGCGCCGCGGCCAAACCGGAAAAGCTCGATCAGGCGGATGTGAGCGGCCTGCTCAGGGTGATCCCGCCGTACTTCTCCCAGGATGTGATCACCGCCGACCGGCGCGCGGCGACGCTTGCCTTCGGGATCAAGCTGATGGGTCTCGCTCAGCAGGAGCAGTTGATCGACGACATGCGCTCGAGCCTTCACCCTCCCGCCGGCGTGAGCGCGCAGCTCGTCGGACTGCCGGTGCTGGCGGCCAGGTCCGGATCCGAGGTGGCGTCGCCGTGGAGGCGCATCTTGACGTTGATAGCCGGCCTTGCGGCCGTCGCGCTCGTGCTGCTGATCGCCTTCCGCGGCGATCGCCGCCGCGCGCTCGCACCGCTCGTGCCGATCGTGCTTGCGACCGGCTGGTCCGCGCTGATCCTGTTCTGCGTGCGGGTTCCGCTGAACCCGATGTCGGTCACGCTGGGGGCACTCGTGATCGCGATCTCGACGGAGTTCAGCGTGCTGCTGTCCGAGCGCCACCGCCAGGAGCGCCTGGCGGGTCACGACACCGTGCAGGCGCTCCGCCGCAGCTACCAGCACACCGGCGCCGCGGTGGCGGCCTCAGGGGTGACGGCGATCGCCGGGTTCGGCGTGCTTGCGCTGTCGGACATCAGGATGCTGCGCGACTTCGGCCTGGTGACGCTGATCGATCTGACGGTATCGCTCGTCGGAGTGCTGATCGCACTGCCGGCGGCTCTCGTGATCGCCGAACGCTCCCAGCCGGTCAGGTTGCCCCACAGGCTGAGCGCGGCTGTGGCAACCCTGACGGGCGCCTTCGGCCGGCGGCCCGGTTCGGGCCATGAGCCCGCCTGATCCTGCCTCAGGCCAGCGCTGGGGTCGCTACCTTGCTCTGTTCGCGCTGTTGCTGTTCGTGCTCGTCGCGGTCCACACCATCATCGACAAATCGACCCTCCTGCGGGGCATCGAACCCGGCCACCGGCTGCCGCCGTTCGCGGTGCCGCTCGCCGTCGGGGATGTGAACGGCGACGCCGACGTCGCGACGCATGCCAACGACGGCAGCGCCGGACGCGTGCCGGCCTGCAACGAGCGCGGGGCCGGGCTGTTGAACGTCTGCGAGCTGTATGAACAGGGGCCGGTGGTGCTCGCGCTGTTCGTCGACTCCGGCTCCTGCCCGGATGTCCTCAGCGACATGCAGGCGCTCGCGCCCTCGTTTGCGGGCGTGCGCTTTGCGGCCGTCGCGATCAAAGGCAACCGCGCCCGCCTGCGCCGGCTGGTGTATGGGCGCCGGCTGAGCTTTCCGGTCGGCATCGACAAAGATGGTGCCGTGGCGACGATCTACAACGTGGCCAGCTGTCCGCAGGTGACGTTCGCCTATCCGGGCGGAGTGGTGCAGAGCGCCGCGCTGCTCACGCGCCCCTCTCGGGCGGCGCTGCGCGCGCGGGTGAGCGAGCTCGTGGCCGCGTCGCGAGCGCGCGGATCAAGGGGCGGCGGCGCGTGAGCAGCGCCGGGGCGTTCGCGCCGATCGTCGGCTGGTGCGCGCGCGAGGTCGAAGAGGAGCTGCCCGACCTGCACGTGCTGTTCGCCGAGGTGCAGGTCGCCCACGGGCGCTCGCTCACCGGCCACTCGCCGCGGGAGGTCAGAGAGCGCCTGCGCGAACTGTCCAACCGCTTTCGCGGCGCACGCGCGGTGGCTGTTCGACGCGAGCCCGTTCCCGCCGCCTACCGCGTCTTCTTTCGTCAGATCGGCCTCGACCCGGACGTCGCGCGCACGCCGATCGAGGCGGTCGTGCTCGAGCGGATGCTGCGCGGAGGCTTTCTCTCCGGCGGCCTGCTCTCGGACGCGCTGCTGATCGCGCTCGTGGATACCGGCGTGCCGCTGTGGGCGCTCGACTCCGAGGCGGTGGAGGGCCCGCTCGGCATTCGCCCGAGCCAGCAGGGGGAGCGGCTGGGGCGCTCTGCATCCGCGCCGGCACTCGCGCCCGGGCAGCTCGTCGTCGCGGACGCATCCTCGGCGCTCGCGGTCCTGTTCGGAGCG
Organism: uncultured Solirubrobacteraceae bacterium; assembly: GCA_963761355.1. GTDB lineage: Bacteria > Actinomycetota > Thermoleophilia > Solirubrobacterales > Solirubrobacteraceae > Palsa-744. Next base: position 341,781 of record CAVXHC010000003.1, on the reverse strand, counting down.
CTCGCCCCGGGCCACGCGCCCGCTGCGTCAAGCCGCCGGCTGACGCTGTTCGCGCTGCAGGTGGCGGGGGTGCCCGGGCTGTATGTCGAGGAGGCCCTGTGGAGCGCTCACGCGGCCCTGGAAGGGCCATGAGGCCCGTTCTCGCTGATCGCTCAGGGGAGCGGCCGGGCTCGGAGCGGCACTGGTAGAATCGGCTCTTCCGGCGCTAGGAGGAGAAGTTGGGCACGACCCTGTCCGAGCAGCTAGATATCGACCGTGAGGCCGGCGAGGGCGCGGCGAGACGGTCGCTGCGTGCGCAGGTCGCGAAGCTCGAGCACGAACTCTCGGCGATCGTGGCCGAGCGGTTTCCGCACATCCCCGCGCCGGCTCCCTCCGCCGAGGTCTCCGCCGGCCCGCGCCTGTTGAACCTCGCGGAGCTCGAGCGCTCGCGCGACCGCCTGGCGGGCCGCCTGCAGGAGTTTCGCCGGCTGGCGGCCCAGCGCAGCGAGCACGAACGCAGCGCGCACGAACTGCTCGAAGACATGAAGCTCGAACCGGGCCGCTACAAGTTCGCGCGCCTGCCGGTCAAAGATCTCGGCCAGGGAGGCTGCGGGGTCTGGCACGTGCGCCCGCGGCTCGGCCTGATCGGGATGCTCGCGGGCTGGTGGCAGGTCAAGCTCTCGTCAGGCTGTCCGTTACCCAGGGGCCTGCGCTCCAGGCGCGGCCCCGCTGAGCGGCGTTGAGCAGGACCGCAAGCGTGCGTCGCTGGCGTTCGGTCATCGAGCCCACCGTCTTCTTCTCGGACATCGGGATCTGCGACAGGAACTTTCGGCAGCGGGTCTGACCCCAGCGGCGCTGGCTCATCAGCAGGTCGGCCACCGCCATGCTGTCCGCCTCCCACGGGCACTCGAGGATCACGGCGGCCACATCGACCTCACCCGTCGCCACCCGGCGCTTGAGCTCGGCGCGGGCCAGGCGAACCTTGTTCGCGCGTTCCAATGCGCGCATGTGCTGTGGACCGGGTGGGGCGACCGTCACCGTCGCGTTCATATGAGCACTCTCCTGGTTGACGTCGCGACACTGCCGCAACGCGCAACACCCTTGCGGTTTTACGATTTCGCGCCTGCCATGGCCATCTGAAACCCTCCCTCAGGAGTCGCGGCTGGTCCCGGCACATCACCTCCCGGAGGGCTGGCCTGAGGCCACCCCCGGCTAGTCATGCAGTGCGCTGTTGCAAGCTACGCAGCGGGCGCCGCGGGGTCAACCTCGAGCTCGTGGGTTCGTGCGCTAGAAGCGGCCTTTTTCGTCCTCGCCGGGACTTGTGAAGAAACGGACAAGTCTCAGCGGGCAGATCGTGGCCCGTGAGAGCGCCCGGATCGTGGCCCAGGCGAGCGCCGAACCGGCGGCGGTGCGCGCCGCGCGCGGGTGCCTCAGGCGTCCTCGCCCTGCCAGATTGCCCCGTGCTCGGCCTCGAAGCGCCGCTTGACCGACGCGAACACCTCGAGCGCGCGGTCGAGCGTGTCGTGGTCGTGGGTCGCCATCACGCTCGTTCTGAGCAGCGCTCCCGCCGGCGGAACCGCCGGATGCAGCGCGCAGTTGGTGAACACGCCCCCGTCGTAGAGGGCCCGCCACAGGAGCGCGGCCTTCCAGTCGTCGCCGATCAGGATCGGGATGATCGGCGTCCGGATCCTCTCCAGCGGGGCGTCCTCGGACGTCCCCATCCGCACCGGCTCGCCGCTCAGCACCCTGTAGCCGAGCGCGTTCAGGCCGGCTGCGAAGTAGCGGGCGTTCTCGAGCACGGACTCAAGCAGCGCTGGACCCTCGGAGGAGCGCAGCACCCGCAGCGCGGCCAGCGCCGCCCCGAGCGCGGCGGGAACCGCCGATGCCGTGAACAGGAAGGCCCGCGAGGAGATGCGCAGGTAGTCGATCACCTCGGCGTCTCCGGCGATGAAGCCGCCGCAGGCGGCCAGCGACTTCGAGAAGGTGCCCATGCGCAGATCGACGCGGTCCTCGACCCCCAGGAGCTCTGCTGCGCCCGCCCCGCGCGCGCCGAGCACCCCGGCCGCGTGCGCCTCATCGACCATCAGGCGCGCGCCGAAGCTCGCGCACAGCTCTGAGATCTCGACCAGCGGCGCTAGGTCGCCCTCCATCGAGAAGACGCCGTCGACCACGACCAGCACGCCGCCGCCGTCCTCCTGGGCGCGCGTCAGCGCACGCTCCAGCTTGTCCATGCGGCTGTGGCGGAAGGGACGCATCTTGGCGCGCGAGAGCAGCACGCCGTCGAGGATCGAGGCGTGGTCGCCGGAGTCCACGATCACGGTGTCGCCGGAGTCGAGCAGCGTGCCGAGCGCGCCCATGTTGGCCTGGTGGCCGGTGGTGAAGACGATCGCGTCCTCGCTCTCCATCCACTCCGCCAGTTCGCGCTCGAGCTCCAGGTGCAGCGGCGTGGTGCCGTTCATCAGGCGCGAGCCGGTCAGCCCCGTGCCGTAGCGCGCCAGCGCGTCGCGGGCGCCCTGCATCACGCGCTCATCGCCGGTCAGCCCCAGGTAGTTGTTCGACGCCAGCATGATGCGCGGCCGGCCTTCCATCTCCACCACCGGCATCGCGGGCGACTCGACCGTGCGGAAGTAGGGCAGCAGGTCGGCCTCGCGCGCTGCGCGCAGCAGCTCCTCGCGCTCGTGGCCGCGGACCTTTGCGAAGACGTCTATCGAGGTGGGCATATAGGGTGGGCGCCGCGATGGCAGTCGAGATCCGGCCTGTGGCATCCCGCCGCGATCTGAACACCTTCATCAAGCTTCCTTGGCGCCTCTATCGTAACGAGCCCAACTGGGTCGCGCCGCTTCTGAGCGATCTGAAGGAGCAGCTCGATCCGAGCCGGAATCCCTTCTTCGAGCACGCCGAGGCGCAGTACTTCCTGGCTTTCCGGGACGGCCGCGCCGTCGGGCGCGTCAGCGCCCACATCGATCGCAACATGCAGGAGTTCCAGGACAACGACTGGGGCCTGTGGGGCTGGTTCGAGTGTGAGAACGACCCCGAGGCCGCGCGCGCGCTGCTGGCCGCGGCCGAGTCGTGGCTCCGAGAGCATGGGGCGGGCACGATGGTCGGGCCGATGAGCTTCACGACCAACGACGAGTGCGGCCTCATGGTCGACGGCCAGGAGCGCAGGCCGATCATCTTGAATCCCTGGCACCACGGCTACTATCAGGCGCTGCTCGAGGGTGAGGCGGGCCTGTCCAAGGTGATGGACCTGTACATGTGGAGCCTCGACGTCTCCGGCCGCGACAAGGTCCACCCCGCGATCTGGGAGATGGCCCGCAAGGTCGAGTCAGAGCACGGGATCGTGTGCCGGAACTTCAACAAGAAGGACCTGCAGGAGGAGGTCGGGCGCTTTCTCGAGGTCTACAACGCCGCCTGGGAGCGCAACTGGGGCTTCGTCCCGCTGACCGAGCGCGAGGTGCGCCACTACGCCAAGAAGCTCAAGCCGATCCTGGATGAGAACTGGGCGATGGTCGCCGAAAAAAAGGACACCGGCGAGGTCGTCGGGGCCGCGCTCTCGCTGCCCGACTACAACCAGGTGCTCGCCAGGCTGCGCCCGCGCGGGCGACTCCTCCCGCTCGGCTGGCTGACGGCCCTGCGCGAGCGCTCGAAGATCGATCAGGTGTACGTGTTCGCGCTCGGCGTGAAGCCCGCCTACCAGCACACGGGCGTGGCGGCGCGCTTCTATGAGATGCACTTCGACGCCGCCGAACGCACTCCGCAGCGGGGCGGTGAGATGGGCTGGATCCTCGAGGTCAACAAGCCCATGAACCGCGCCATGGAAGGCATGGGCGGGGAGATCGTGCGCCGCTACCGGGTGTATGAGCGAAAGCTCTAGCGGGCGCGCCGTTTCGCCCGCAACGTGGGCACACCCTCGCCAAGGGGTCTGAGGCGCCCTCTACACTTCGGCGCGTGAGGGAGCACTTCGAGTCCCAGGAGGCGCAGCTCGGTGAGCCCGCCGGCGCAGAGGTCGACTCCGCTGCAAGCGGTGACACCGAGGAAATCGACGCGCTGCCCGTGCTCGCCGATGAGGCCGAGGTGGTGCGTGCATACGCGCTGCAGGGCGCTCCCGCGACCTACTGGAGATCAACGAGCGCCGCGATTCCGGCCGTGCAGGCCGCCGCCGCGGCCGCGGGCGGGTTCCTCGCCGGAGCCGCCGTCGTGCGGATGTTCAACCGCCGCCATCGCGCCCCCGCGGCGCTGTCGGCGTCTCGTCGCCGCGGGCGGGCATCGGCCCGGGGCTCGCGCGAGAAGCGCGGGACCTCGAAGGCCGGCGAGCTGGTCCAGATCGTGGGCAGCCGCTCGCTGCTCGTGGACGTGCATCTGCTCGGCGGTCGTGACTGAGCGCTCCCCGGCGGCCGGGTCATAGGGCGGGATGGCGAGATCGTGGAGCTGCGCGAGGAGGTACGGCCCGCTGGGCCCTTTCGCCTGAGCCTTCGGGCGGGCGTGGACGGCGTGCTCAGACGGCGGGGAGGGGTGCTTGAACGCCTGCTTCACCACGGCGAGCAGCCGGTGGTGGTGCGCGTCGCGCAGACCGCGCACGACCGCGTTCTGTTCGGGGCACGCGCCGACTCTCCGGCGGCAGCGGCTCACGGCATCGCGCGGATGCGCTTCGCGCTCGGGGTCGATGAGGACGTGGGCGACTTTCGCAGGCGCTTTCTGCGCGATCCGCTGATCGGGGGCTCGCTGCGGCGTCGTCCCTGGCTGCGGATCAGCCGCCGCCCGGAGCCGTTCGAGGCGCTCGCCTGGGCGATCACCGCGCAGCTGATCGAGTTCGAGCGGGCGGCCGCGATCCAGCGCCGCGTCGTGGCCGCGCTGGGACGGGGCTGGGTCGGGCCCGATGGAGCCGATCGCGGTCTGCGCGACCTGCCGGCGCCGGCGGTGCTGGCGGGAACGCCGCCGGCGCTGCTCGAGTCCTTTGACCTGGCCGGCGTTCGCGCGATCGTGCTCGTGCGCGCCGCGCGCGAGGTCGCGCGTGGCGCGGTGGACCTGCACAGCCCCGAGCACGAGCGCGGCTGGCGCAGACTGCGCGCGATCCCGGGCATCGGCTCCTGGACGGTCGAGATGCTCGCGCTGCGCGGCCAGGGCCGCAACGACCAGCTTCCGGCTCTGGACGTGGGGCTGTTGAAGCTCGTGGGGCGCTCGCTCAGCGGCGGCGATCCGCGCGCCCGCGCCGATGAGTCGCAGGTGCGCGAGTTCTTCGCTCCCTACGGGGAGTGGGCGGGCCTGGCCGCCGCGCACATGAACGTGCTGTGATCGGCTGCGGCGGCGATGCTGGACGTGAGAAACCCAGACAAAGACGCTGAGGAATGGCCCCTGAGGCGAGGTATCGCCGGATGAGCCCAAACAGCGACGTCTGAGAGCGGCGTCTAGCCTTGACGCGACCGAACAAGAAACCCTGACGAGCCCAGAGTGGCGCGAGAGCGTCGAGTGTGCAGAGCAGGAAAGCGACTGGACGCTGTGCGACCCCCTTGCCTCAGATCGCTAGTCCCACGCTGGACCATCTTCTCCGAGGCCCATAGTCCGCCTCATGAACCGATCAAATTGCGGGACCGTGAACTTGGCGTACCCGTATTCCGGGGTGTAGAGCAGCCCCTTGTCGATGAGTCGCGCCCGAGCCGGTCCGACTTCCTGCGAGGACTTGTCTAGGACGTTGGCGACCTCCGACGCGCGTTGCATGTCCGGACCGCCCTCAGCCATGGCACGAAGGTATCGCCGCTCATTGGGCGTGCATCGTTGTAGCCGTGCGCGAAAGAAGCTTTCGTCGAGCTCGGCCTCTACGACCTGCTGGGCGCCCTCGGCGTCCGCTTGCGTGATCGTAGGACCTGAGGCGTGATTCCAGACCGCTCGCCCATACTCTTGAATGAAGTAAGGGTACCCCTCCGTGTAGGAGACGATCGTGGCAACCGCATCGTTCTCAAACTCCACGTTCTCCGGTTTGGCAGGCTCCACGAGGGCCTCACGGGCGGCATCTTTCGGCAGCTCCCCGATCGTCGGGTACTTGAACAGCCGCTCGGAGTAAGACTTGGCCTCGCCCGCAAGACCCGGCAGCTGTGGCAGTCCTGCACCCGCGAACGTGACAGGCAGTTGAGTCTGCACGGTCCTGTGAACGGCTCCGATGAGGGCTTCCAGGGACTCCTTCTCGAGAAACTGAATCTCATCGAAAAGGAAGACGACACCACGGCCGTGCGTTTCGGCGACGCGCCCTATCGCCTCAAAGACATCGGCGAGGTCATCGTTGAGATTTCCGGTATCCGCTCGGCCGACCGCGGGCTCGCCATCAAGGCCAACGGTCAGCGCGCCCGTTGGCTGGACCGTCAGCGAGAACGACTTTAGAACCGCTGCGGCGGTCCGGGCCCTGTCGCTCCACTTCGCCCTAGGCGAGACGTCGAAGAGTGCGCGTCGGGCTAGGTTGGCGATCTGTGGCCCGAACGGGGCGTTCTTGGAGACCTCCGCCTTGACCGCGACCCAGGACTCCTCAGCGGCGATCTTCTGGTACTCGCCCAGTAGGACGGTCTTGCCGACGCCGCGTAGCCCCGTGACGACTAGCGACTGCTCCGTTTAGCCGTTCATGAGACGCTGGAGCAGGACCCGGAAGTCCTCTAGCTCCGCACTACGACCAGCCAAATAACGCGGCGGGGCGCCAGCGTTTGGGGTGTATGGGTTGCGCGCTCGGTCCAAGGACTTTAGAAAGATTATCGGAGTTTTGCGGATCCCGATAAACCTCGCTAAAGAAAGTAAACCTAGGTCACGCCCCGGCGGGTTCCCGCTACGCCAACCTCCGACGGCTGGTTCGGCCGATGATCCGGTTCATGCGCTAGCCGTCGGTCTGCCTGCAGGTCGTGTACCGGAAGTCGAACTCGGCCAAGTAGCGGTTTAGGTGCTCACGGCTGACGTGGTGGTGCGTTCCATCGAGCGAGCACTTCAACTGCGAGAGTAGCCCTCCGCGTGGTTCGTGGTGGCGCACGGCCCGTGCGGGTGGGGTTTGTCAAGTGCAGCATCCCCGCTTCGGCGTCCCGCGGGTCGGCACTCGAGCGCTCGGTGCGCTCACGGCGTCAGCTTCGCTTCCGGCCGCGCTCGCGCTCGAGCAGCAGGGCGAAGGTCGGACAGGCCTGCGCGGCGCGCCTGGCGTGGTCCAGGAGCGCGGGCGACAGCGGCTCCTGATCGAGGATCGGATAGCCCCACTCGTCGAGCGTGATCCGCTCGGGCAGCAGCTCGGCGCACATGCCGTGAGCCTCGCAGGCGATCGGGTTGACACGCAGGCGGTGGCTCATCGCGTCCCCACCAGCTCGCGCTGTGGGCTCGGGGCTCCCAAGCGCACGGGAAGCGGCAGCTCCGAGGAGCCGCATGCCTCACAGCGTCCGTGCCGTGCATGCTCGGCGAAGTCCGGGGCGAATGCCCGAAGCGCGCTCACGATGAAGTTGACCGCTCCGTCGGGATGGCCGCACGCCCCGCGCCTCTGCGCGAGCGAAGCCAGGCGCTCGATGCGCTGGACGGCCGGGGACTCGGGCATGCCTGCCGCGAACTCCTCGACGGTCCTCGCGAGTGCGTCCAGACCGTTGACGCACGGTCCACATTGACCGCTGCTCTGAGAAGCCAGCCAGCGTGCGACGCGGGCGGTCTCCGCGACCGGGCAGGCGTCCTCGGACAGGAGCAGCACGACTCCTGCCGCGAGCGAGGCGCCGTGCGCCGCCAGATGCTCATCGGACAGCGCGACGCCCCGCAGCAGCTCGCCGGCGATCCAGGTGCCCGCGTAGCCGCCCACGAGCGCCCCGCGCACGCCGGCCGTGCTCCCGCCGGCGGCTTCGATGAGGGACGACAGCGATGCGCCGTGCTCGATCTCATAGACACCGGGGTGGGCGACCGGCCCGGACAGGGTGACGAGTGCCGAGCCCGGTTGCGCAGGCGTGCCGAGCTGGCGGAACCACTGCGAGCCATGACGGGCGATCAGGGCGACGTGGGCGAGCGTCTCGGCGTTGTTGACGAGCGTCGGGCGGCGCCTGACGCCCTGTTCGAAGCTCATCGGAGGTGTAAAGGTGGGCTTGGCCGGCCCTCCGTTGAGGTGGTTGACGAGGGCGGCCTCCTGACCGGCGACGTAGTCGCTGGGCACGGTGCTCACCTTCACCCGCGCGGGAGCGCCGGGGAGGCGTCGGCGTTCTGCGATCGCGGCGCTGATGCTGTGGGTGCTTACAGACGCCGACTCGCAGACGCACACGATCACCTCATCGGCGCCGACCGCCTGGGCGGCGAGCTGGGCGCCGTCCAGCACCAGATGGGGAAGCGACTGGCACAGGGTGCGGTCCTTCAGGCTCGCCGGCTCGCCCTCGGCGGCGTTGACCACGACGATGGCGCGCCCGCGAGCGCGCGCCACGGCGCGCATCTTCGTGGCGGTGGGAAAGCCCGCTCCGCCGCGGCCGCCCAGGCGCGATCGCTCGATCCGCCCGATCAGCGGCGACTCGGCGCGGCGTCCGCGCCCATGTGCCGGCGGCAGGGGTCCGTGGACGTCCATGTGCGACTCCAGATCCAGCGCCCCGTGCGCGGGGATTCCCTCGAGCAGCCGCGGAAGCGAGGGGGCCGCCGCCGGCGTCTCGAGCGTCGGCGCGTCGGTCAAGAGCGATGAGGGTTCGCTCATCAGTGCCCCTGACTCGACGTCGTCGTGTGGGAATGGCCCAGCAGCGCGGTGGGGGTGCCCGAGCGGCGAGCCCATTCCGAGCCGAGCGGCCCGCCCGGGAGCCAGAGCACGAGAAACAGCGAGAACACGGCGGCCCCTGCGAGGGCAGCGCCGCGAAGCCTCAGGTTCGAAGGCCAGCCGTCGATCACGCGCGCGAGCACGGCCGCGATGACGATCACGATGCAGAGGATGCTGAGCGCAAGAAGCCACGTGCTCTTCGCGTCGCTGCCCGTGCCGAGGCCGTGCAGCAGGGCGATCGGCCAGCTGGCGTACGTCAGCCAGTGGACGGCGCGCCAACTCTGAAAGCCCATGCGCCGGCGTAGAAGGCTCGTGATCGTGACGGCCAGCAGCAGATCGAAGGAGACCGCCCCGAGCCCGAGCCAGAATGGGCGATAGGAGCCCGCGAACGGGATCACCGCGTCGAGCAGCGAGATCGGCGCGAAGCTGTCGAGCACCGACGTGAGGATGTGGAGCACCAGAAAGACGATCGCCAGCAGCGAGACGTTGCGGTGCAGCGAGTCCACCACGAAGCGCGGCCACCGCGGCGAGCTCAGGCGGCGCACGTCGATCACGCCGAGCGCGATCGCGAAGGTCAGCAGCAGCAGGGCGACGGCCCCGGTCGAGCGCGTCAGATACCAGTAGATGCTCGGCCCCGCGCTGGCCAGCGACAGGTTCATGCCGCACGCGCCTCATCGTGGCCGCTCAGGGACTCGGCGGGCCATTCGCCGACGTTCGTGACGCGCTCGTTCCAGTCGACGAGGCGGGCGTGCAGCCCGAGTTCTCCAAGCCATGCCGGAGCGCGCTCGCCCCGCACGAGGGCGGCCGTCGTGGCGATGTTCGCGTCGGTGCAGTCCCCGGCGGCGACGCTCACCGTGCGCCACCTGGTGCGCGCGGGCGCTCCCGTCGCGGGATCGATGATGTGGTGCATGGTGTGCCCGTTGTGGCTCCAGCGGCGTACCGCCGTGCTGGAGGTCGCAAGGCCCCCGGAGCGTATGCGGACGGTCTGCCCCGGCGCCGAGGGATCGCTGCGGTGGTGATCGGTCACCCTGATGCGCCAGCCGTCCGCCGGCGCCGGCCCGGACGTGGCGACGTCGCCGCCCAGGCTCACGAGCGCGCCGCAGTCGCTCGCGCGGGCCGCCGCGGCCGCGGCGCGATCGGCGGCCCAGGCTTTTGCGGTGGCACCGAGGTCGAGCCGGATCCCCGTCGGGATGCGGATCGAGCGGGTTGCCCGATCGAGCGCGACCGTCTGCCAGCCGGCGCGAACCCGCGCGGTCAGCGTCGGTGGCTCGGGCTCGTCCCCGGCGGGAGCCAGGAGGCTCCAGTCGCGGTCATACCCGGCCAGCTCCAGCGCCCGGCCGAGCGTCGGGTCGACGTCGCCGCCGGTCAGATCGGCGGCGCGCAGGGCCACCTCGAGCGCTTCGATCAGAAGGGGAGAGGCCATCATCGGGCGGCCGCCGCGCGCGTTCAGCCGTGAGAGCTCGGAGTCCGGGCGAAAGCGGCTACAGGCGCGGTCGATCGCGTGGAGCTCTGCTTCGACCTCTGAGCGCGCCCGTGCCAGCGTGCCTGAATCGGTCACGCCGAGCACGACGCTCGAGCCGAGCGCCTCCCAGCGCGCGAACGCCGGCTTACCGGAGATGGATGCTGCGCGGGCCAAACTCAGGAGCCTCCGGAGACGACGGTGCTCGAGGATTCGCTGCCGCTCGAGGCTTCAGTGCCGTTTGCGGATTCGCTACCGCTTGAGGACCCGGCGGCCGATGAAGGTTCAGAGCTCGTCGAGGATTCGCCGTCGCTGGAGGATTCGGTGCTCGATGACGATTTCGAGGCCGCGCTCGGGGCGGCCTGCGCGGCTTTGAGTTTCGCGGTGGCGGCTTGGTCGCTCTGCGAGCTCGAACCCGCGGATCTGGCGGTCCCGCTCGCCGTCGAGCTGCCGGCCTCCGTCGTCGTCGAGGCGGCATTGACGGCCTGTCCGGAGAACGTCTGCTCGGCAACCGCGGCGAGCACACCGGTGAGCGTGACGCTGCCGGCGATGATCCAGCGGTTGATGCGGGTGAGCTTTCGCAGCGCCGCGTCTCTGGATTTCACGTCCTGAATCCCTGCCATGCGATCAGTGTTGTCAGCTTCGATAAGGGGCGCCTAACCGCTCGGTTAGAAAGCTCATCGAATGGCTGCCGGAGAAGGGCGACGCGTTGAGCATCTCAGGATCCACCCGAGACGACGGGAGGCGAGGATTCCTGCGGGGGCGCAGCTTGCGGAGCCGGAGCGGGCGCCGGGGTGGATTCGTGCGTCGATTCCGGCGGAGTCGATTGTTCGGGCGGGGCGGATTCCGCGGCGTGAGCGGATTCCGGCGCCGGAGCGGATTCCGCGGGCGCTTCTGCGCTGCGTGGGGATTCGTGCACCGTTTCGGGCGCCGCTTCGGTGGCCGTGCTGGGCGCGGTCGTCGACGGCGCCGGCGCCGGCGCAGTCGGGCGCTTCGTCATCGAATGGCTCGATGAGTGAGTCCCGCCATGTTTGGCGGCTTGGCTCGAGGCGCTCGCCTTCGCCTTGCCGGGGAAGGCCTGGGCCGCCGCCTCCGACAGCACAGCGGTCAGGGCCACGCTGCCGGCGACGATCCAGCGATTGATGCGAGCGAGCTTGCGCAGGGCAGCATCGCGCGTGTAGGTCGCCTGCGTGCGCATGCCGATCTAGTGGTGGTGGAACAGGCTGAACGTGTGAATCCAGGGGCCGAATTCTGGGATCACGAGGATTGCGAGCACCCCTCCGGCGACGAGTGCGCCGGCGAGTGAGAGCAGGCGGCCGGCGCGACCGGTCACATCGTGGCTCAGCCGTGCGGAGCGCCCGTAGTCGGCCCGCAGCGCTGTTGGAATTGCCGGCAGGTGAGCGAGGAGATGGATTCCCGTGAACGCCGCCCAGACGAAGAAGCTCACCTTGTGGATCGGCAGCAGGGTGTCGCGCGACTGTGGTCCGGCGAATAGCAGCGCGACTCCGCTCGCGAGCACCACGACCGTGGAGAGCACGACGATCGGCGCGATCACCCGCAGCGGCGCCGGCGGCGGTCCCACCCTGCGATAGCTCGGATTTCTGGAGTAGTAGCGGATGAATCGATAGCCGGTGCTGCCCATCTTCAGCGCGACCGGCCCGATCAGCAACATGCCCACGAAAAGGTGAATCCAGAGGAACTGCCGCAGCGAGATTATGGTGACACCGATTACGGCCAGAGGCACGAGCAGAGCGGCGCCCGCCGCCGCTGTCAAGCGCTCGTTGCCGGCGGTTCCACCGGCGGTCAGGTGCGCGAGGCCCGGCCGAGCGGCGTGCGCGGCCGGGGCCTGCAGATTGCTCGTCATTGTTCGAGTCTCGGCGGATTGGCTAAGGACCCGATAACCACTTGATGAGAAAACTCATGGAATTACCGGCGCGGTAAACACGGGCTGCAGTGGCACCTATGCTTGACAGATGGCAAACGCCGCCGCTTCAGCTGGGGCCGACTCGGCGCCGGGCGACGTGCTCGCGGACGCGCACGGAGAGACCGCTGCGCCCGCGCGCGTGCTCCTGATCGAGGACGAGCCGGGGATCGTCGATTTCGTTCGCCGCGGCCTCGAGGCCGATGGCTTCTCCGTCGAGGCCGCCCTGGACGGGATCGAGGGCGAGCGCCTCGCGCTGAGTGGCGGCTTTGACGCGATCGTGCTCGACCTGATGCTGCCTGGTCGCGGTGGTCTTGAGATCCTCGCGTCCGTATGGCGGACGAGTCCCGGCGTGCCGGTGATCGTGCTGACCGCGCGCAGCGAGATCTCCGATCGGGTGGCCGGGCTCGACGCCGGCGCTGTTGACTATCTGGTCAAGCCGTTTTCGATTGCCGAGCTCGTCGCCCGCGTGCGGGCTCAATTGCGCGTGCTCGCGCAGGCCTCGGCCAGCGCACTGCGCGCCGAGGACATAGAGGTGGATCTGTTGACTCGCAAGGTGCGGCGCGCCGGGCGCTCGGTCGTGCTGTCAACGACGGAGTTCGAGCTGCTCGTCTACCTGCTGCGCCACCGCGGGCACGTGCTCACGCGCGAGCAGATCCTCAGCTCGGTCTGGGGCTATCAGCACGACCCCGAGACCAACGTCGTGGACGTGTACATCGGCTATCTGCGCCGCAAGCTCGGCCGCCCCGGGGACCCGGCGCCGATATTCACGATGCGCTCGGTCGGCTATCGCCTCGGCAGCCCCGGCTGATCGATGCAGACGCTCCGAGTCCGCGTGTCCGCGCTGGGCCTGCGCTGGCGGCTTGCGGCGTGGGTCACGCTGGTCGTGCTGCTGTGCACGGGCATCGCCTTCGTGGCCGTCTACCGCGGCACCGGGACGCAGCTGCGCCACCAGATCGACCAGGAGATCTCCGGCGATGCCGGGGAGTTCGCCGACAACCTCGCGCTCGTCAAGTCGAGCTCCCCGGGAAGGGTGGCCGCGGCGGCCCGGCGCTATGTGCGCGATCAGCCGTTCAGCGCGAGCTCGACGCTCCTGTTCGCGGTGGTCCCGGGGGCTGCGACGACCACCAACCGTCCCGAGCTGTTGGGTCGCGCGACCCCCGACCAGGGCGAGACCCAAGCCCAGCAGGAACGAGAGAACCGTCTCTCAGCGCGGCTGCTGAGCGTCGGCGACGGCTACTCGACCCTGTCTCTCCCCGACGTCGGCAACCTGCGTCTGCTCAAGCGGGCCGTGCGCCTCCCCGGCGGACAGCGGGTGACGATCTCGGTCGGAGAGCCGCTGGCATCGGTGACACGCGCGCAGCACGGCGTCGCGCGCGCGTTCATCCTCGCCGGGATCCTCGCCCTCGCGGGCGCAATGCTGGCCTCTTATCTGATCGGCGCCCGCGTTTCGCGGCCGCTGCGCCGCGTGGCGGCGGTCGCGGCTCGGGTTGATGCGGGGGATCTGCACCCGCGCATTCATGACGACGGCGGCCAGGGCGGTGAGGTGCGCGTGCTGGCCGACGCCTTCAACCACATGCTCGACCGCCTGACCGAAGCATTCGCGTCCCAGCGCGCCTTCGTCGCCGACGCATCCCATGAGCTGCGCACGCCGCTGACGGTGATCCGCGGCCAGCTGGAGGTTCTCGCGGCGCAGCCGAGTCCCTCCGGTGCCGAGGTGCGGCGCGTGGAACGGCTCGTGCAGGCCGAGATCGCGCGGATCAGCCGTCTTGTGGATGACCTGCTGTTGCTGGCGAACGCGGAGCAGACGGAGTTCCTGAAGACCGAGCCGATCGACCTGGCTCCATACGTGCATGAGCTCTGGGACGCCATGAGCCTGCTCGCGAGCCGTCGCTTCGAGCTCGGGCCCGTCCCGGAGGGGATGCTCGACGCCGATCCCGATCGACTCGCCCAGGCGCTGCGCAACCTCGTGGCGAACGCCATCGAGCACACCTCCGAGGAACAGGGGCGGGTGAGTATGCGGGTCGAACGCGGCCCCGGCGAGCACATGCTCTTCATCGTCGAGGATGATGGGCCGGGTATCCCCGGCGATCAACGAGAGCGCATCTTCGATCGCTTTCACCGCACCGACGCCGCGCGTGACCGTGCTTCGGGTGGCACCGGCCTCGGGTTGGCGATCGTGCGGGCGATTGCGGAGGCTCACGGCGGCAGCGTCAGCGCGGGTGACTCAGCCCTGGGAGGCGCTTGCCTCGAGCTCGAGCTGCCCGGCTTCGCCGGCTACGGAACGATCGCCGCCGCGCCCGCGAAGCGCCCGGCGCGCAGGTCCGCCGGCGCCTCATCGGCATCCTCGAGTGCGTAGGTTCAGCGGGCGGCCGACCCCTCGAAGACCATGGCTCGCTCAGCCGAAGAACAGCTCGGCCGTCTCATACAGCGCCGGATCCAGGAGCTTCGGCTCGGCGAGCGCCTCCGCCAGCGGAACCTCGACGATCTCGGTGCCGCGCAGTCCCACGATCGTCCCGAAGCGCCCGCCGGCCGCCGCCTCCATCGCGGCCACGCCGAAGCGGGTCGCGAGCACGCGATCGAATGCCACGGGCGAGCCGCCGCGCTGAACGTGGCCGAGGATCGTCACGCGCGTCTCATAAGAGGTCCGGCTTTCGATCTCCTGCTCGAGCCTGATGCCGATGCCGCCGAGTCGCACGTGTCCGAAGGCGTCGGTCGCGGTGCCCTCGAGCGCGTGCAGGGCCCCCTCGCTCGCGGTCGCGCCCTCGGCCACCACCACGATCGAGAAGCTGCGCCCGCGCGCGTGCCGGCCCCGCAGATGGGCCACCACCTGGTCGATGTCGAACGGTCGCTCGGGCACGAGGATCGCGTCGGCCCCCCCGGCGATACCGGCGTGCGTCGCGATCCAGCCGGTATGGCGTCCCATCACCTCGACGACCATCACGCGGTTGTGCGACTCGGCGGTCGTGTGCAGGCGATCGATCGCGTCGGTGACGATCTGCACGGCGGTCTGAAAGCCGAACGTCACGTCCGTGCCGCCGAGGTCGTTGTCGATCGTCTTTGGCACGCCCACGATCGGCACGCCCTCGTGATGCAGGCGCAGGGCCACCCCGAGCGTGTCCTCCCCGCCGATCGGGATCAGCACGTCCACGCCCTCGGCCTCCAGCGTGCGCCGCACCGCCGCCACGCCATCGCGCCCGTCGGCGAACGGGTTCGTGCGCGAGGTTCCGAGGATCGTTCCTCCGCGCGGGAGGATCCCGGCCGTGCTCTGGAGCGTCAGCTCGGTCGTGTCGTCGGCGAGCACGCCGGCCCAGCCGTGGCGAAAGCCGACGAAGCTGTTCCCGTCTTCAACCAGTCCACGCCGCACCACCGCGCGGATGACCGCGTTCAGGCCGGGACAGTCCCCGCCGCCCGTCAGCAGTCCGATCCGTACCATCTCGGGGATCTTTCCACGATCGCGGCGAGCGTCGCCGGGCAGGGCTACTCAGTCGGCCGCCATCGCGGCAGCACGCTTTCTGGTACCCCCTGCCGTGCGTCTCACTCAAGCCGGTTGCACCAGTCGCAGGGCGAGCATCTCTCGGTCGCCTGACTCGAGAACCGTCACGCTGTGCTGAGCGCTCAGCTTGCCGATTACCGGGCCCAAGCCGTCGACGGTCGCACCCGCAAGCAGCCGTTTCGCGTGTCCGGCAGGCAGTGGCGCTATGCGCAGCTCCAGTTCACGCGGCTGGACGCCAATGCTGACGCTGAGTTGGCCGCTGCCGGTCGATCTTTCCACGCCGGCCGCGAGTTCGTCCGCCAATAGTTGGCCGTCGACGAGACGGTCCGTGGTGAAGTGAGCACGCGCGGCAAAGACGCTCAGCAACCGAGGAAGGATGGTTTTTGACAGGAGCGTGGGCACGAGGGTGATCTGGATAGCGGGGTTCGGTCCAAGCTGCTCGGTGGTCGGTAGCTCAAGGCGTCCGGCGGCGGGCGGATCGAGCGCGCTCGCCCCGGGCGTGTCAAAGGTCATCCAGACGTCGGTTCCGCCGTCCTCTGCGGCGCTCACCGCGACGGTTTGGGAAAGCGCCTGGATCACGGACAGGCCAGCGCCGCCGGCCTGCTGGGCCTCCGGCTCAATTCCAACGCCACGATCGCGCACCAGGATCTCCATCGCGGCCGGCTGGACCCACACCTCTAACTCAAGTGGCCCTTCCTCGCCCCGGTAGGCGTGGACGACAACGTTGTTGCATGCCTCTGTGACCGCGACACTGATCTCGTACAGGTCTTTCCCAGCCAGGTCGATCGCCTCGGCGATGCCCGTCAGCACCTGTCTGACGAGCATGACGTTCTCGGGCCGGTTGGGCAGGCTTAGATGAACGTTTGGCGGAGACCTCGTGCGATCAGCGTAACCGGCGGGCAAACGCGCATGCCTCCTCCTACTACGTCGCGGTGGCCTCGGTCAGCGTCCGCAGCTCATCAAGCGAGCGGCGCAGCAATCTCGAGACCTGCATCTGTGAGACGCCGATACGCTCTGCGATCTCCGTCTGAGTAAGGTCATCGATGAAGCGCATGCGAAGGATCAGGCGCTCGCGCGGGGCAAGATGCTCAAGCACGGCGCTCACGGCTGCGTCCAGCTCCACGAGCTCGTAGCGCTCGTCCTCGTGTCCGAGCGTTTCGCCACACGTCGCAGCTTCGTCTTCGGCACCGGGAGGCGGCGCGTCCAACGACAGCGTCTCGTAGGAGAGGAGTGCCTGCAAGGCGTCGATTACATCCTCGATGTCCAACTCCATGTACTCGGCGAGCTGCCCGACCGTAGGGGCACGACCGCGCTCGTTGGTCAGATGCTCCTGTGCGTCGCGGACCCGCAGCGCCCGCTCTTGGGTGCCACGAGGCATGTGCACCGCCCAACAGCAGTCGCGGAAGTACCGCCTCATCTCGCCCAGAATCGTGGGCACCGCGAAGGACGCGAAGGCATAGCCCCGGTCGGGGTCGTAGCGATCGAGCGCCTTGAGCAGGCCCACCGAGGCCACCTGCAGCAGATCCTCGACAGGCTCCGCCGAGCGGCCGCCGTAGCGGCGAGCGAGACTACGCGCGAGCGGCATGAACTGCTTCATGAGCTCCTCTCGCGCCGCCTCGTCGCCCTGCTCCTGCCAGCGAACGAACAGCTCGCCCGACTCCACCTTCATCGATGAGCTCGCGCGTCGCGGGGTTCTTGTGGTGACAACTGAAGACATCGTCCTCCGGCTCCTTCCTCAGTTCGGTTGGAGGTCTTCTACCCGGTTTGACCGAGAATTATGCATCCTGCAAAGGCTCGGCTCAAATCCGGCTCGGCTCAGATCCGCCTGAGTGCAGCTCGACCGGACCACGGCTTGCGACGTGTGCGTTTTGGCTCCCTCTGCCAGGGGTAGATCAGCTCACCCGGTGGAGCTAATCACGAGGAGGAGTCCATGAGTACTGGAGCGATCATCGCAATCGTCGTTGCGGCCGCCGTCGTAGTCCTGGCAGTGGCCGTCGCTGGCAGAGCGGCGAAGCGCAAGCGGCTGGCCGTGCGCCGTGAGCAGGCCCAAGAGCTGCGAGAGCAGGCCAGAAGCCGTTCGATTCAAGCTGAAAGCGCGCGGGCATCGGCCGACGAGCAGACTGCTCAAGCCGAGCGCGAACAAGCAGAAGCAGACGAACGGGCGGCGCGTGCGAGACAGCGGCACTCAGCCGCAGAGCAACGCGCAACTGAGGCTGAGCGGGCCACCGAGGATGCCCGTGCTCATCACGACCATGCCCGTGCGGTGGACCCGGACGTGAGCGACAGCGGCGAGGATGAAGCCCTGGTCATCAATCGGAGCTCCCACTAACACGCGACGCCGCGCGGTGCTGTGAAGCTACGCGCCCCGGGTGCTGCGGCCCCGGTCCGACCCCGCCGGTGCGCTGATGGGAAGTGATGGCGAGGCTTCGGAGATCCAACTGCGCCGCGCCAGGGATTGCACGTCGCGGTCGCGGTCGCGGCTTTGAATACCGCGATCGCGACGGGGTGCGGATCGACGATCCGGAGGTCCTCGAACGCATCGCCCAGCTCGCGATCCCGCCGGCCTGGAAACAGGTCTGGATCTGCACGGACCCGCTCGGGCACCTGCAGGCAACAGGAGTGGACGCGGCCGGGCGCAAGCAGTACCTCTACCACGAACGCTGGCGCGCGCATCGCGATCGGCTGAAGTTCGACACGATGGTCGCCTTCGGCGAGGCGCTTCCGCGCCTGCGCCGGCGCGTCAGGCGCGAGCTCGACGGCGTGGGACCTGCGCGGCTTGGCCCGGACGACCTTACTCGCGAGCGGGTCCTCGCCTGCGCGGTGAGGCTGCTTGATCTCGGCTTCTTCCGCATAGGCTCAGAGGACTACGCCGAGCGCAACGAATCCTACGGGCTCACGACCGTGCTGCGCGACCATGTGACGATCGTCGAGGGCGAGGTCGTGTTCGACTTTCCCGCCAAGTCGGGACAGCGTCGAGTCCAGGGCATCTCCGACGACGACGCACTGGCCGTCGTGGCGGCGCTCAAGCGCAGGCGCAGCGGCTCGCGGCTGTTGGCCTATCGCGAGGCGCAGGGCTGGCTCGACCTCCGCGCGGAGGACGTCAACGCCTACATCAAGCAGTGCAGCGCGGGAGACTTCACCGCCAAGGACTTTCGCACGTGGAACGCGACGATTCTTGCGGCGGTCGCGCTCGCGAGCGTGGACGAGCCGGGGCGCAGCCGCGCCGGCCGTGAGCGCCAGGTCAGCCGCGCTGTGAAGACGGTAGCCGCCTACCTCGGCAACACTCCGGCCGTGTGTCGCGCGTCCTATGTGGACCCCCGCGTGATCGACCGCTATCACGCCGGCGTCACGATCGCCGGGGCGATCGAGGACCTCCCTGCGGATGGCCCTGACATCGCGGACGCCCGCGTCCGCAGGCGCATTGAGGCTGCGTTGATCGAGCTTCTCACAGACGCGGACACCCGGCAGCGCACGGCCGGCTGAGGGTGGCCGACGAAGCACCGCCGGCAGGTGTCGAACTTCGCTTAGCGGGGTAAGTCCCAGCCATGACCTCAAAAGGGCCGGTGCAGATCAACTGGAGGACCGCGGAGATGCGCGAGGGGCGCCTCACAGTCGAGCTGGCAGGCGAACCGCCCAAGGGGTGGATGAAGCACTTCAAGGGGGTGCTCGCGCTGCTCGAGCAGAACGCGGGACAGTGGGGTGAAATCGGCCTCAGCAAGAAGCGCATCAGGGTGTCCGACGTCCAGGAGGGGAGCGAGGATGCGCTGCGGCATCTGCTCGAGAGCGCCTGTCTGCAGGCGAATGCCGATCTCCAGCTGGACGGCCCCGAGCCATCATCGGAGTCCCAAGACGATCCGCCGACCGAAGCCGATCAGAGGATGACGGAGAGCTTCCGCGGATTTGCCCAGTTCGGGCGGTAGGCCGCTACGCCGAGTCTTGCCGTTCCTCGCCCGGCCACGTTCCGGTCAGCTTGCTGAATGCCTGGCGAGCCCCGTGGTCGAACAGGCCCCGGACGGCCCGGAAGATCGCGCCCTCGAGCAGCAGGGCCAGGATCAGCTTCTGCCACGCAATCTCGCGAACCTTGGGGTCCGGTGCCAGCTCGTCATCCACCGCGCTCCACAGAACCGCAAAGATCCTCTTGCCGGCGATGCCTGCCAGCACACCGCCCAAGATGCTGAAGGGAGCAAATAGAACCCGGCTCACGCGGGCGCCTTCATCTTGCGTGTGTCCCGCGGCTCGACCAACGCCTCACGGGTGCCTCGGCGGCTGCCTTGGATCAGGCGCACGCGCTCGAGCTCAGCGTTGAACTCGGCTCCGAGCAGGATGGCCACGTTTGAGATCCACAGCCACACCAGGAAGACGATGATCGCGGCCAGCGACCCGTATGTCTTGTTGTAGGAGGAGAAGTTGGCGACATACAGAGCAAACGCCCCCGAGGCGATCAGCCAGATGGCGACGGCGATGATGGCTCCGGGGCTGAGCCAGCGAAATCGCGGCTGCTTGACGTTCGGCGCCGCCCAATAGAGGAGCGCGAGCATGAAGCTCACGACCAGCACGAGCACCGGCCACTTTGCGATGTCCCACACCGTGACCACCGCTGAACCGACGCCGATCAGGTTTCCGGCCTGCTCTGCCAGGCCACCGGTCAGCACGACCGCGACGCAGCTTACGGCGAGAAGGACCACCGTCACGACGGTTACGCCCAGGCGTATGGGCAGGGTCTTCCAGATCGGTCTTCCCTCTTCGATGTCGTAGATGCGGTTTGCGGCCCACATGAAACCCGACACGTATCCCGATGCAGACCACAGGGCGCCGGCTATCCCGACGATGAATATCACCCCGGCTGTGCCACGGCTTTTGTCGAGGTTCTGGATTGCGCCGGTGAAAATCGTCTTAGCCGTTCCGGGCGCGACCTTGTCGAGATTTTCAATGAGTGGCTGGGTCGCCGAGTGGCCGACCAGGCCGACAATCGACACGAGCGCGATCAGCGCTGGAAAGATCGCCAGGATTCCGTAGTAGGTGAGCGCGGCTGCGAGATTCGTGAGGTTGTCTTCGCGGAACTCGGTGAAGGCGCGCGCGAGCACCCCACCCCAGCCCCGAACACCCAAGTGCGATGACCTGTCGGGGGCGTGCGCGTCAGTCGTTCGGGGCTCCGGGCGGTGCCTGGGCTTGGACATGTTCTCTTTAACCCCTGCGAGCTGCTCGCAGGGGTCGGTCGGACGCTAGAGGCGTGGTTCTTCTTCGTAGTAACGTCTGCCCACTACCCGGCCTCGAGCAGTGGCGATGTAGATCAGCGACAGCACCACGCCGACGATGCCGGCGATGATCAGGATCAAGCCGATCACCGGGCGCGAGACTCCTGACACGTTAAACGTCAGCGCGTACCGGATGATCGCGCCGACCACGATGAGAAAAATCGCTGTGCCGAGACGCATGGCTAGATCCGTCCGCCTCTGCGATACCCGAATCCGCCGCCCGTCAAGAAGATCACGAGGGCTACCACCAGCAGCAGCCAAAGCAGCGGGCTTACACCTATCCCACCCGCGACGGCAGCGACTAGCAGGACAATCAAGAGCAGCTCCAAGAGCCCCATGACTACCTCCTTACGTTTAATGATGCGTTTCTTGTTCATTGCCCCAAAACGCATGCTCGCTAAACCTCCGTGACTCAGCGCCGCAACGCCGAGGAGATGCGGTTGAACAACCGCCTGCTGCGGGTAGGGGATGACCAGCGGCACGGTCCGGTCCGTCGCTAAATCGCACTCCCGGCGTGCCGGGCTGAGCGAACTAGAGAAGGAGGACGCTCGCCCCCTACGGGGAGAGGGTCTGGGGGCTGTGCCGCATTTCACGCGCCCCGGTTTTCGGCGCACTTCATCGGGAAAGGCTTTGGCAATGCCTCACGAGGACCCGAACACATTCGGCGCAGGAGAGCCGTTCACGGTCGGCGTGGAGGAGGAGCTGTTTCTCGTCGATCCGGTCACCGGCGCTCAGACGAATGCCTCCACGGCTGTGCAAGAGCGTCTGGGTCCGGTCGATGGAACGGTTGAGCGCGAGCTGCACGCCTGTCAGGTAGAGCTGATCACCGACGTATGTCATTGCGCGGCCGAGGCGACGCGCACCCTTGGCGGACTGCGCCGGGCCGTCGTTGCCACGGGAGCAGGTCTGCTGGGCTCGGGGACTCATCCAGCAGCGCGTGAGGGTGACGCGGAAATCACCGACAAGGCGCGATACGCGCGCATCCACGATCTGCTCGGAGACGCGGTCGCGACACCCGTCGGCGGATTGCACATCCACATCGGAATGCCGGACGCTGAAACTGCGATCCGGGCATTCAACGGCCTGCGTCGCCACCTGCCACTGCTGCAGGCGCTGGCCGCCAACTCGCCGTTTCGCCATGGCCGAGATACCGGCCTGGCCTCCGCGCGCGAGGTGACGATGCGAGGCTGGCCGCGCTCGGGCGTACCCCGCGCCATGCGTGATTTCTCAGACTTCTGCACAATGGCGCGGAGGTTGGCGCGCGCAGCGGATGTCCCTGACTACACGTGGTTCTGGTGGAAGCTACGCCCTCATCCGCGCCTCGGCACAGTCGAGATCGGTGCCCTGGACGCCCAGACATCACTCGATGACACCGCCGGCCTCGTGGCACTCGCCCACTGCCTTGCCCGTCATGCGGCAGAGGCCGATCCGGAGCCTGACCCGCCCGCCGAGGTGCTCGAGGAGGGTGCGTTCCGGGCTGCACGATTCGGTGTAGGCGCACAGCTGCCCGATGCCCACGGCCGGCTGCGACCCGTCGCCGAACTCCTCGAGAGCGCGCTTATGACTGCAGACACCCATGCCGAAGAGCTTGGCTGCGAAGCGGAGCTCGGCGCGCTGCCGGCGCTAATGGCACATGGCGGAGGCGCAGGGCGCCAGCGGGCAGCATATGAGATCACCGGAATGGGTGGGCTCCTCCGGGAGCTCACGTGGCTTACGGCAGGCTGACCCCCGCGGTCATCCTGCAGGCGCGGCGGTCCACCCCGAACGGCGCCGGATGCTCGGCTTACGCACTCAGCTCCTCGCGCGACCGCCAGTTGACGAGGGCTGTGGCGAGGCGACCCTACGCGGCTCGAGATAGCTCGAACCAGACTCGAGTCCCACCGTCTCGGTCGACACCCCACCGGTTTGCTGCTTTATCCAACAGGTACAGACCATACCCTCCGTCGGCCCGCGGGTCCTGGCGTCTGGGTGTGAACCCGCGACCGGCGTCGGTCACCGCGATATGCACGAGCTCCTCCCCGACGGTCGCTGCGAGTAGGACAGGAGTGTCGGCTGGCCCTGGGGAGTACTGAACGGCGTTGCTGACCACCTCCGAGACGAGCAGAATCAGAGTGTGCTGAGCCGACCTACTTAGATCGAGCTCGCTGCAGAGCCCGCTCAGCGCTGCGCGAGCGATCGCTGGCGCCTCGACGTTTCGTTTCAGTCCGAGCTCGAGGCTCGCTGGATACGCAGCCCCGGCGAACGCATCGCTGGCATAGTGAGGACTCAAGACGGGCCCGGATCCGCGACGAACGGCAGGTTTTTGTCAGCCCCCGTGAGCGTGAGGATTGTGAGGGCTGGGCCGGCTGGCTTCAGCAGGCGAAGCGTCCAACCCTCGTTGCGCGCGCGTTCGTCCAGGATGATAAGCAGGCTGAGCCCGGATGAGTCCATGAAGCTGAGCTCCCGGAGGTCGATGGTCAGGTCCCGACCGCCACGTGCAATCGCGGCGTGCGCCGCCTGTTCGAGTTGCGGCTTGGTTGCAATGTCTAGCTCTCCCACGACAGTGAGTCGGCCCGTGCCTGCCACAAACTCGCTTCGGACCTCGAATGATGCCGGCTCAACCATGCCTATACCCTAATCATGGCGTGCGGACACCACACTTTGAGTTGGCCTGGGCACGGCGCCTTGGTGGCCGGTGCGCGTGAAGCGCATGAAGACCGCCGCCGTGTCATCGGCCTGCTCACCGACCTGGAAGCCCTCAAGCGTCGCGGCGAGCCGTTGACGAACGACGGCGGGCGTCTGGTCGTTGACGTCATCAAGAATCGCCTGTAGGCGCTCAAGACCAAAGCGCTCGGCGTTCGCGCCGACGGTGTCAGTGACGCCATCGGTGAAGGCGACGAGTGTCTCGCCCGGCTGCAGTGCAAAAGTGGTCTCGGGCCAGTGGGTCTGCTCGAAGGCGCCGAGGAGCGTGCCAGGCCGGCCGAGCGCGTGGACGCCCTCGGCGCTCAGGCACAGCGGCAGGGGATGTCCGCCGGCGGCAATCCTCCCCTCGCCCTCGGTGAAGCGGATGCAGAGGGCGGTGCATATCGAAATCGAAGTCTCCCGCTTGAGAGCGGCGTCCACGCGGTCGAGGATTCCCGCTGGGCGCGGATCGAAGTCGGACGCAGCGCGGGCGGTGTGGCGAACCAACGACGTCAGAGCGGCGGCGCCCACGCCCTTGCCGGTGACGTCGCCGATCATCATGAGCCAATCGCCCTCGACCTGCCAGAAGTCGTAGAAGTCGCCGCCAACCTCGGTTCCCTGACCCGCAGGGCGATAGAGAGTGTCGACTTCCCAGTCCGGAATCTCAGGCAGCGCTTCTGGCAGCAGGCTGCGCTGTAGGGTGCGCGCCACCTCCGAGCGCTCGGTGTACAGGCGGGCGTTCTCCACCAGCAGACCGGCGCGCCGAGCGATCTGCTCCGCGAACTCGACATCGCTCTCGTCGAAGGCTCGGCCCGACTCCGCGCTGACCATCGTCAGCGCCCCGATCGTGCTGCCGCGGACGGTCATCGGGACGGCCAACGCCGAGCGCATCCCCACCGCGCGCAGGAGTTCCAGGTGCTCAGGATCAATCGCGGCGTTCACGAGCAGCTCGTCGGTGATGTCCCGGATCAGCAACGACTGGCCCGTCCGCCTCACTCGGCCGAGGCCCTGCTCAGGATCGAGCTCGTCCGCCTCAAACGCGCGTAGGCGTTGAGCCATCGCGAGCTTTGTCGGATCGGTGTGCGCGACAGCCACCGATTCGCGCCCGCCGTGGCCGTCGAAGAGGTCGACAGCGCACCAGTCGGCGATCTGCGGAACGGCCAGGCCGGCGACGTTGCGCAGCGTCTCCTGATAATCAAACGACGAGGAGAGGACCTGATTCGTGGTCTGAGCCAGGAACTCCAGGCGCAGGGTTCTGCGCCTGCCCGCGGTTACGTCCTCGATGATCGTCACCGCGGCCTTGACCGAGCCACCCGAATCGCGGACTGCAGCGGTCTTCAGCAACGCCCAGCGCTCCTCGCCGGTGGCCCGGTTGACCCAATGCAGCAGCAGCGGCTCAGGCTGCTCGCCACGCAGCAGACGGACAGAGGGAAGATCGTCCATGTCGATCTCCTGTCCATCCTCGCCGGTGGTTTCATAGTCGCCCATCAGCACTCGCGGGTCCGCGTCGCGCAAGTCCTCCACTGAGGCGAACCCGAGGCGATCCAGTGCCGCCTGGTTGGCGTAGATGAGGCGGTCATCGGGTCCGCGAATCGTGACCGCCTCGCCGAGCGCGTCAAGCACCGCCGCGAGCGGCAGGTCATCGCCGTCAGGCACCCCGCGCGGATCCATCATTGGATTATCCCGCAAGCCAAGCGATCAGCAGACCGGGGTCCGGATCTGTCCGACGCAGCGGCACACCCCGGTCGCATCAGCGCCGCGGGACTGTCGACCGGGATGTGCGCGCGAACTCGTCACTTCAAACGCGCCGTGGCGGCTTTGCCGGCGGCCTTGAGCGCCTCTCCGGCCGACTTGGCGGCCTCGCCGACACTCCCGACTGCGCGCTCGGCCGATTGCTTGGCATCCTGCCCGGCGCGTTTCCCTGCATTTCGCTGACGCGTCGCCGCTGCCTTTTTGGCAGCCTGCGAACGCTGAGCTTTGGTCTGAGTCATGCCGTCTCCTGTCTCTATCGGGGTCACTGCGATCTATACCCGTCAGGCGCGCGTCCACACTCGAGGCCCGCAGTCGTCCTTCGAGGGTGGTCTAGCGGCGCGAGTGGATCCCGGAAAAACTCGCGGACGGGCTTGCGTGATGGGGTCAGGGCGAGATCGTGACGATCATTCTTCCGGAGGCGCCTTCGCCTCCCGCTGCCCCCAGCCATTGGCAAGCGCGTCGGCCAGCTCACCGAGCTCCTCGGCCAGCTCACACACCCGCACCGCCTCGGCCTCCAACGCGTCAGCTGCGCCCTCGACGGCCTCAGACGCGAGCATCCCGTCGCGACGGCAGGCGACACGCAGGTCGTGAGCGGCTGCCGACAGTGCCCTGCAGGCGAGGGTGACTCGTTCGCTTCCTCGGCTGACGCCGGCTTCTGTCATCTTCTGCTCCTCCCGTCCCTGCCTCGGATAATTCCACAAGCTGTGCCCACGAGCGGGGTCCATGAGTCTGGCCAGCGTCCGAAGCCGTCACCTGCGTGAGGCGACGGCGTCACTCTCGAGCGCGCGGCGCCCGGCCTCCAAGCGCTCGCGTTCGAGCGTCGTATGCTGCGACTCGGCGCGCGCGAGCAACTCATCGAAATTCGTCGATGCAAGCGGCGGATATTGAGCGGCGACCTCTTTGATCACCCTCCACAGGCACGCCTTCCCCGCGACACCGAGCGCGAGACTCTCCAAAGCCATGAATGCGCCCTGCTCAGGCGCGCCGGAGGAAAGCCCGTCGAACTTCACCCGGCTGGCCTTCTCGGCGAGCCAGCCGGTGGCCTGCTTGACACGATTCCTAGGTATGTCCATGCGGTCCATGAGGCCGACGAGCGTCTGGCGGTCCTGCTCGATCTCGGTTGCAATCGACGCCATCACGTCGCCCAACGGGGTGCCCTCGTGCCGATCTCGGATGCCCGCAGCGAGATCGCTGCCCAGCATGGCGCCGGCCAAATGGTCGTTCAGGTATACGTCAAGTGCTTTATCACTCACTCTTACCCCTCTCCTTCCTGCGCGTGAGAACTGCGTTTTTTTTCTTACCCTCGGCGCCGGCTCATAAAACGCTCGCAGCTCGTGGTTTCATGAGCTGCCAATCGTGGGTACGCCTTTCAGGAGAGTTTCGATCGAGCAAGCAAGGAGGTGTGAGATGCCGCCCCGTGGCGTCACGAAAACCAGCAAGCGAGGCCGCCAGTACGAGCACATCAAGGAGGCCGAGAAGACACGCGGCGCCTCCGAGCAGCGTGCGGAGGAAATCGCGGCTCGCACAGTCAACAAGGAGAGAGCGCGTAGCGGTGAATCGCGCAGTCGGTCTCGCCTGTCAACAAAGGACATTTCCTCCGGTCGGCGTGGAGGTCTGCGCTCGGGCAAAGCGGGTCCACGCGGACGTACACGCGAGCAGCTCTACCAGGAGGCGCGCAACCTGGGTGTGGAGGGCCGCTCGACTATGAATAAGGCCCAGCTGCAACGTGCCGTCGATACTCGCAAGCGATAGCGACCAGCAGTCGACAGTTCGCAGCCTAGATCCCCTCGCCCGGCAGGAACTCGTTGGTGAAGGGCGGCAGCCCGGAGTTGGGGTAGTGCACGAGCAGCTTGTGCACGAACATCCAGCTGCCGAACGACGCCCACGCCGAGCTGCTCTGCCATCCGAACGGCTTGCCCGCGGCGGGAAGCGCGGCCGGCAGCGTCTGCTTGATCGAGGCGAGCTGGAGCTTCGGTTCAAGCGACGGGTTGGCCTTGACGACGAGCGCTGCCGCCGCCGCCGGGTCGGCCCGCGTCTCGTTCTCGCCGCGCGTCAGCGCCTGCATGAAGGCGCGCAGATCCTGCCCGCGCGTGTGCGCCTCGTCTTCGCGCACCACCAGCACGAGCTCGTTGTAGGACGGGACCCCGGCCTGGTTGACGGGAATCGTCAGTGGGTGCTTGTGCAGCAGCGCCAGCTGGATCGCCTCGTAGTTCCAGAAGCCGCCCAGCGTCGCCGCCACCTTCTTCGAGAGCATCGCCGGCACGAGGTTGAAGCCGACGTTCACTTCCTTCACCGAGGCGGGGTTGACGCCGGCCGTCTGAAGGACCGTGCGCAGCTCGGCGGCCTGATAGGGGATGCCGGCCGTGCCGACGGTCTTGCCGGCCAGATCGGCGACCTTTTCCACGTGCTGTCCCGGAAGGGCGATGATCGACGTCAGCGGGCGCTGCACGAGCGCCCCGATCGAGACGAGTTTCAACCCCTGATCGCGCGCGAGCAGCAGCTCCGGCTCATATGAGATCGCCATGTCCACCTTGCCGGCGGCGAGCAGCTTCAGCGGGTCGGCCGGTTCGGCGGGCACCTGGGGGAGGACGTCGAGGCCGACGGCGCGGAAGTCGCCATGTGCGATCGCGGAGTACAGCGCCGCGTGGTCCGCGTTGGGGAAGAAGTCGAGCATCACCGTGAACGGCTTCGTGCGGCCGGTCGAGATCACGTCCTGCTTGGCGCCGCAGGCCGACAGCGCGAGGGCGCAGCCCAGCGCCACGAGCATCGCGAGGCGGGGCGCCCTCACCGCGAAGCTCCGCCCGCCCTCGTCCACGGCGCCAGACGGCGCTCGGCGAGGGCGAGGGCGTGGAAGCAGGCGATCGCGAACAGGAACAGCACGACCGCCGCGGCGTAGGCGCGCGGCGTCTGCAGCGCGGTGAGGTCCGCGTTGATCTCGTGTCCGAGGCCGGCGTGGACGCCGCTGGTGGCGGTCTGGGACTCGGCGATGTAGGCGCCGATGACGGCGACGGCGAGCGCGATGCGCGCACCGCTGAGCGCCGCAGGCAGCGCCGTCGGCAGCTCGGCGAAGCGGAACGCCTGCCAGCGCGAGGCGTCGAGCGTGCGCAGCAGCTTGAGCTGGTCGGGGTCCACCGCGGCGAGCCCGTCGACGGTCGTGACGAGCACCGGGAAGAAGCAGATCATCACGATCACGACGAGCTTGGGGAGCATGCCGAACCCCCACCAGAACACGAGCAGCGGGGCGATCACCGCGATCGGCACTGCCTGCGAGCCGACGGCGAGCGGGTAGACCGCGCGGTGCAGGAGCGGCGAGAGATGGATCAGCACCGCGAGCACGAACCCGAGCACGAGCGCGAGCGCGATGCCGAGCCCGACCTCCTCGGCGGTGGGCGCCAGGTTGGCCAGCAGCAGGCCGGCGTTGTTCCACATCGCGGCGGCGATGGCGTGGGGGGCGGGCAGCACGAACGAGCTGCTCGAGCCGGAGTCGACGTAGAGCTCCCACATCCCCACGAGCACGGCCACGAGCGCCAGCGGCGCCAGCACCGTGACGGTGCCCCGGCGCAGCGCGCCTTCCCGCGACCGCGCCGACGTGTCGCGGGACCCGGCCCGCGCGAGCGTGCGCGTGCTCACGCGGAATCCCGTGGCGGCGAGGCGCCGAGCTCTAGAGCGCCGAGGGCGCGCTCGCGCAGCGCGATCACGGCGGCGTCGGTGCGTGCCCGCGGGCGCGCGATATCAACCTCGAGCTCCGCGATCACGCGCCCCGGCCTGGGCGAGAGCACGATCACGCGGTCGCCGAGCAGGGTCGCCTCCTCGACGTCGTGCGTGACCAGCACCACCGTGCGCGGCTCGCGCGCGAGCGTCTGCTCGAGCCACGCCTGCATCTCGCCGCGGGTGATCGCATCCAGTGCCCCGAAGGGCTCATCCAGGCACAGCACCGGCTTGCCGGACAGCAGCGTGCGCAGGAAGGCGACGCGCTGGCGCATCCCGCCCGAGAGCTCGGCCGGGCGGGCCTGCTCGAAGCCCTCGAGTCCCAGCTCCCTGAACAGCGCGGCCGCGCGGCGGCGCGCCTGTGAGCGGGGCATATGTGCGATGCGCAGGGCGAGCGCCGCGTTGTCGAGCGCGCTCAGCCACGGCAGCAGCAGGTCGTGCTGGGGCATCAGCACCGCCGGCGCGCAGCTGACCGAGCCGCCGTCCGGGCGCTGCAGCCCGCAGATCAGCTCGAGCAGGGTGGTCTTGCCGCAGCCGCTCGCTCCGACCACGGCGAGCACTTCGCCGCGGGCGGCGTGCAGCGAGACGCCGGCGAGCGCCTGCACGCTCGCGCGAGCGCGATCACCGTATGTGCGGCTGACCTTCTGAAGTGACACCTCGCCGCCCCTCGCCGTGTCCGGAGGCGGCGGTTGCGGGCGGGCCTTGAGTTCGGTTGCCACTTCGCTCCCTTCGCGGGCATTACCCCACAGGTTCTAAGGGTCGGCGCCGGTGGAATCGCTTCCCGGGCACCATCTCAGCCGGCCTTCCTGCCAGCCCCCCTGGTGTCTGCGTGTCTGTGCGCGGGATGCTACCGCGCGGCGACCATGCCCGGCCGCGCCAGCGCCCGCACGAAGTCCTCGAGCTGGGCGGTCGTCCAGCACTCGAACGCGGTGCAGTACTGCTCGTAGGCCGAGATCACGGAATCGCCGTAGTTCCAGTACAGCCGCGGCTCCGGATTCAGCCAGAACGTGCGCCCGGCGCGCGCGGCGATCTGGGCGAAGATGTCGGCGCGCGGGTCGCGCCCGTTGGTGCGCGCATCGCCGAGCACGATCACGGTCGCGCGCGGGTCGAGGTCGTCCTCCACCTGCACGAGGAACTCCGACCACACGCGCCCGTAGTCGGTGTAGCCGGAGATGTCGGCCACGCCCGCGTCGTTGGCGATGCGTTCTGAGACCCTTTTGAAGTTGCGCTCGTGCTCGAAGATGTCGGTCACCTCGGAGATGCGCTCGATGAACACGAACGAGCGCATCTTGCGGAAGGTGTCGTGCAGCGCGTGAAGCACCGACAGGAAGAAGACGGACGCCGAGGTGACGCTGGTTGAGACGTCGCAGAGGACGTAGATCTCCGGTCGGCGCGGGCGGCGCGGGCGGAACTTGAGCACCACAGGCACCCCGCCGGTCTGAAGCGAGGCGCGCATCGTGCGGCGGACGTCCACGTGCGCGGGGCGGCGGTGCCCGCGGGCCTGCAGCCCCTGTGTGGCGAGCCGTCGGCGCAGCTGCGCCACCACGCGGTGCACGGCGGCGAGGTCCGCGAGCGGGCCCGAGGGGAGCGCGCGATCGAGGTCGCCGAGCGGTCGCGCGGGCGGCAACTCGCCGGTGCGCTCGATCTGCATGCGCTCGAGCTCGCGCCGCAGGAGCGCCTCGAAGCGTCGCAGCGCGTCTCGCGGCAGACCGTCGCGGCGCGGGTCCTCGGGGGGCAGCTCGGGCTGGGGCTCGGCGCGCAGGCCGAGCGCCCTGCGGATGCGCTGCACGTCCACGCCGATCACCCCAGAGCCCTCCTGGCGGCGGGCGAAGGCCGCGATCGTCATCCGCGCGAGGTCGCGCATGGCCCCCTCCGAGCCGTCCTTCAGGGCCGCCGCGATCTGTGCGCGCAGCGCGTCGAGCTCCTCCGCGGAGAGCTCGGAGAGACTTGCCCGATCCTCCTCGCGCACGCCCTGCTCGGATGCGGCCAGCTCCACCGCGCGGAAGAAGAAGCGGTCGAACACGAGCTCGAACACGCGCCGGTCCTCCTGGCTCTTGGCGAGCGTCGCGGCGAGCGCCTCGCGGAAGTCCTCCTGCGAGGTCCAGCTGATCTCCTCAAGCACTTCGAAGGCGTCGAGCAGCTCCGAGGTGCCCACGGCAATGCCCTCGCCGCGCAGCTCCTCGCCCAGTTCGAGGATGCGCGCCGGCAGCCCCTCGGCTGAGATCGCCCGGTCCTGTGGCTCTGCTGACATCGCGGGCGCTCTCTGCTTCAGGTGACGTCGGCCGGGGATCTGAGCTTCAGCCCCACGCGCTCCGCCACCACGTCCATGTCGGTGCGGTGCTTGACGATCACCGACATCGTGTCGGTGAACGTCTCCTCGTCGATGTCCTCCACGCCCAGCAACAACAGCGCGCGCGCCCAGTCGATCGACTCGGCGATCGAAGGCGGCTTCTTCAGATCGAGCGTGCGCACCATGCCGATCACCTCGACCAGCTTGCGTGCGACCGTCTCTGACAGCTCGGGCGCGTGCAGCCGCACGATCTCGAGCTCGTGCTCGAGCGCCGGATAGTCCAGCCACAGGTACAGGCAGCGGCGCTTCAGCGCCTCGGTCAGCTCGCGCGAGTTGTTGGAGGTGAGCAGCACGATCGGATGCGTGCGCGACTCCACCCGTCCGAGCTCGGGGATCGAGATCTGGAAGTCGGACAGCACCTCGAGCAGCATCGCCTCGAACTCCTGGTCGGTCTTGTCGATCTCGTCGATCAGCAGCACGACCGGCTGCTCTGAGGCGATCGCCGTCATCAGCGGCCGCGCGAGCAGGAACTCCTCGCCGAAGATGTCCTCCTGGACGGCGTCCCAGCCCGTGCCCGAGGCCTCCGCCTGGATGCGCAGGAGCTGCTTGCGGTAGTTCCACTCATACAGCGCCTTCGCCTCGTCGAGGCCCTCGTAGCACTGCAGGCGCACGAGCTCGCGCCCCAGGTAGGAGGCCAGCGCCTTGGCGAGCTCGGTCTTGCCGACTCCCGCAGGTCCCTCGACGAGCACCGGCTTGCCGAGCTTGGTGGCGAGGTAGGCGACGAGCGCCGTCGACTCGCCCGGGAGGTAGCCCACCGCGCGCAGACCCTCGGCTACGTCTGCGATGGAGGCCGGAGCCGGCGAGGAGGTGGGCATGCTCAGGCAATGATAGGACCTACTCCTCGCTGGTCTCAGGGTCCTCGAGCGAGAGCTGCTCGTGCGGGGCCGGGGGGTAGCGCGGCCGCGCGCGCGCCGGCACCGGCGTGGATCCCGCCGGGCGCGCCGGCGCCGGAGTCACGACCGTCACGTCCTCGTCGCCTCGCGGGCTCCGCTGCAGCGCGCCGGCGCCGCTCGGTTCGCCGCCCCCGTTCGGGCGCGCGCCGCGCTCGGCGCCGGAGCCACGCGCGCTTTCCGAGCCGCGCTCGCGGTGGGAGCCCAGGCGCGTCCCACCCGCAGCCGTCAACGGCGGCCCGCGCCCTTCGCTGCTGCGCATCCGCAGGCCGGCATAGGCCAGGCAGCCGGCGGCCACGAAGGCGAGGAAGAAGCCCCACTCGATCCCGACCGGGTAGCCGTGACCGGCGGGGCGGTCGAACACCCGGTAGAAGATCAACAGTCCCGCCCAGCCGCCGGCGATCGTCACGATCGTTCCGTCGCCGCCGGGCAGATGAAAGTCACGCCCCTCGGCGCGGGCCAGCACCATCACGATCACCCCGAGCGCGACGAGGAACACCGCCGCCTCGACGAACGAGACGTCGCCGAAGGCGCTGATGTTGTGCGAATCGATCGTGCCCGTGCGGCGGTTGAGGCTCTGCAGCCCATACCACGGGAAGAACATCGTCAGCAACAGCCCCAGCGAGGCGAGCACCGCCAGGCGCTGCTCGGGTGACATCACCCGCCAGGCGTGGGTCAGCCGCGTCATGCGCGCCGGTGCTCGCGCCGGATCAGCTCGATGTCCGTCACCTGCGCCTAGTCTAGGAGCGGGAGGGGCGCCCGGCGCTAATGGTGCTTGACGACGATCGTGCCGTTGGCGGTTGCGAAGTTGCCCGCGGGATCGGTCGCGCTGACGGTCACGCTGAAGGTCCCGCCGGCGGCGGGGGTGGGCCACAGCAGCTTGGGCTTGCCGCGCCCCACGTAGGCGCTGTTCATCCACACCACGCGCGTCCCTTTTCGCACCGTCAGGCGGACGGTGGAGATCTTCGACAGCGACACCTGCACGCCCGCGCGCGTACCGCCCCTGAGGCTCGTGGTGAGCAACGAGATCACCGGCGGTGTTTTCTCATAGGTCGTGAAGTGCTGGGCGGTCGTGCAGTAGATCTGATCGCCGGCGATCGGCGCGCTCGTCGTGGCGGCGGCTGCGTGCGCGACCGTGCCCGGCCTGCTCGCCGCGACGGCCGCCGGCGAGGCGCCGCCCGAGGGGCTGCTCGGCGTGGTCGTCGCGGGCGCCTGCGCCGGCGCGGTCGTGAAGGGGGGGCCTTTGCGCGTGCGTTCGCACAGGTGTTCCAGGAATTCGGTGAGCAGTTCGTGGTAGTTGAGGTTCGATTCCCCGAACTGGTCGTACAGCGACCACGCGCCCGTGTCATACAGCGGCACCAGCGCGCGCGCCTCGGCGTCGCCCGCTTCGAACAGCGACAGCCCGAGCAGGTCCTTGGTGATCGAGCTGTATTCATACAGCCCGACCAGCGCCTGGATGAAGCCGTTGAGGATGCGGTCGCCGGGGGCGTATGTGTACTCGGCATACAGGGCGCCGGCGGCGGTCACGACGCGCACCCCCTGGGGCGGAGCCGTCTCGAAGATGCCGAGCGCCTGCTGGGCGGCGGTGAGGTCCGGTGCTTCTTTGAAGCGCGAGTAGGCGCGCGCGAGCACCTGCAGCGCGGTGCCCTGCGAGAGGCCGCTCGTCCATGGGGGCGGGCCGCCGTCGAAGCGGAACATGTACTCCCACGCGATCCCTCCCGCACGCTCGGTCGCCAGCGGGATGACTTCGCTCAGCAGCTGGCGCAGGTTGGAGTTTTCATGCCCGGAGGAGTAGTAGCCGTTGGCCTCGCCGAACGTCGCCAGCCATTGGATCTCGATGCCCTGCCCGGGGTAGTACTGCCACACGATCCGGCTGGGCGGGAAGCTGACGCGCTCACCGCTCGAGAGCAGCGGTTCGCTCGTCCACCACTTGCGATTGCGTTCGAGCGTGAGGAACAGCGCCGGAAGCCGCGACGGGATGAACCCCCCGGCGGCCGCGATCGCCTGCACGTTCGCCAGCACCGCGCCGAGCTCCGTGTGCCGCGTGCCGCTGAGTTTGCCCAGCGAGCGTTTGGCCGCGAGATAGGCGGCGTAGTCCTGCTGGTAGACGGCGGGCGTGATGGCGCCGCTGCGCTGGAGCGTCGACAGGGCGCCGGAGACGCTCGGGCCGTGCGCGGCCGCGGCGCGCGCGCTCGCGCTCTCAGCCGCATGCGCCGGGGCGGCCGCGGCTCCGGCGAGGGCGAGCGCTCCGCAGAGGAGCGCCCACAGAGGCTTTGCGCGCACGGCGCGGATGCTACGCGCGGGTGGCGCTGTCGCTGCAGAGGCGCTTGCAGGCCGCCGGTCGGTGATTGCGGGCACGCCTCAGGAACACATGCCCGCGCATCGCAGTTGCGCCCGCCCGGCCCGCGCTCGCGGCGGCCGGCGCTCGCGCCAGCGGCTATTCGGTGTCGACCTCGAGCCCGTCGACGTCGAGCTCGTCGACGTCCAGGTCGTCCTCGTCGTCTTCCTCGTCATCGTCATCGAGGTCGCCGTCGAGAAGCGGATCGCCGCCGGGCTGATAGGTGACCTGGAAGAGCTCCACGAGCTCGTCGCGCTTGTGCTCATCAAGCGGAGAGTCCTCGGAGATGAGCACCCATTCGGCGGCGCCGAAGTCCTCCATGTTGAAGATCTCGTGGTCGACCTCGGGCGAGTCGTCGACCACGATCATGACCTCCGTCTGCGGGTTGAAGTACGTGCCCGGGCGGATCGTGAGCTCGTCGAGCTGGAAGCGGCGCGCGTCGCTCATGGCGCGTTTATACCCGACTGTGCGGCCGTCATGCTCACCGGTCGAGCTCCTCCAAGGTTCGCGCCACCTCGGCCTCGACCGCGAGCGGCTCGAGCCCCTGGCGTACGCGCCGTTCGTTGCGCGCGACGACCAGCTGGCGCACCTCCTCGGTCAGGCCCGGCTCGGGCTCCGGCGAGGCGGCGGGCTCGAGCAGGCGCGCGACCTCGGCGTCGATGTCGAGCGCCGGCTTGCCCGCCCGCACGAGGCGCTCGGAGCGGGCGCTGAGCATCTGGCGGACCTCGAGCTCGCGCTCGGCGCGGCCGGCCGGCGAGTCCGCTGGCGGGGCCAGCGGCGCCGCGGCGAAGTCCATGTCGTGCGTGATCCCTCCCTGGCCGATCTGGTCGTGCACGCTCTCACGGCTGAACAGGAACACCAGCGACATCACGACCGACAGCGCCACGGCTCCAAACACGACGAATGGAAAGGCGCTCTCCACGACAGGGATTGTTGCTCATCGCCCCGCCATCCGCCACCCCGGCGCTCAGCGCCACGCGCGCCGGGCGGCTTCGGCCAGGATGCAGTGCGCGAGAAACCCAAACCGTTCAGGGCGCTGCCCGATGCGGCCGACGCCTCGGTCATACGTTGACGTCCTTTTCGGGCAGTCAAGCCGACGGCCGTCTGCTCCGATTCGCAGAACAACACACGCGAGTCTTAGGGCGGCTCGCGCCAATCGGAAGGGGCAAGTAAGCCCTGCCTTGTGACTTGCTCCTTCCGAGCCCCCCACCGACAGCGGCGCTATCGGTCGCTCAGCCCGTCGCCCGGATCCTCAGCGGATCACGAGCGGCTGGCTGTAGGTGGACGCCTGGGCGCCGTTGGTGATGCGCACGAGCACGCGATAGACGCCCGCTTTGACGGGCACCACGCGGCTGAAGCTCGAGCTAGTCGCTGAACGGCGGCGCAGGACGGTGCCTCCGGCGAGCACGCCACGGCCGTGCGCGATCCGCAAGAAGCCGACCTGCATCCCGTTCTCGGCCGGTGTCACCGTGCCATAGATGCGCGCGAAGCGCCGGCGCCCGGTGCTCCGCACATGGGCGTTGACGCTCACGATCACGCTCTCGGCGGCGATCGCGCTGACCACCGGCGGGTTGGTGGCGGTCACGACCCTCAGCTGGGTCGCCACGGTCACGTTGGGGACGAGGAAGGTGAAGCCGCCGGCGGCGGTCGTCAGCACCGGGTTCAGCGGCGCGTTCTGGAAGCCGACGGTGAAGGGGAACTGGTTCTCCTGCAGGATCACCTCGCGGTTGCCGTTTTCGGTACCCGAGAGCGTGCCCTGAACGGTGATCGTGCCACCGAACACGACGGGGTTGGGGAAGGACAGGATCTGCAGGCTCAGCGGCACCTTCTTGGTCAACAGCGTCCTGTCGGCGCCTATCACCGGGCCCGCGCTGTTGACGGCGACGAGGCGATAGTGGTAGACGCTGAGCGGCTCGAGGCCCGTCACGGGCAGGCTCACGTTGACCTTGCCGGTGCCCGAGCCGGCGTCGGCGATCGTCGTCTGCCCGCCATAGGCCGTGGTCAGTCCGTACTGGAAGTAGTAGGAGGTGTCGCCGCCGTTCGGGGTCACCGACCCCGTCAGCGTCGCCGAGCCGTAGCTGACGTGGAGCGCCTTGCCGGTGTACACCGTCGGCAGCGCCACCGCCGCCGAGGCGTCGCCTGCCAGGGGACCGAGTGCCGCCGGCGCAGCGATGGTCGCGATCGCCGCGAGTGTTCCCGCGGTCATCCGGAGTGTGCCTGCTGCGCGTCGGTTCATGTCTCTCCCTGCTCGTAGGGTCGTCTCTGGAGCATGAAACCCACGGCGGGCCCCGGAGGTTCGGTTCTTGCATACCATGCCTGCGGCCAGCGGGTGCACTCCGAAGAGAGCGAGAGCCAGATGTTCGTGTTCAGAGCCGCCGTCGTGGGAGCCGGGACGATGGGCGGTCAGATCGCCCAGACGATCGCGGCCGCGGGCATCCCCGTGGTTCTCAAGGACGTCAACGAGGCGCTCGTGCAGGCGGGCCTGAAGGAGGCCGCCGACGTGACCCGCGCGCAGCTCGCAAAGCTCGCCGAGCGGGGCAAGATCACATCTGAGCAGGCAGAGGCGCAGAGCGCCGAGATCCTCGGGCGCATCGCCGGGACGACCACCTATGAGGGTTTCGGCGACGTCGACTTCGTGGTCGAGGCGGTGCCGGAGAGGATGGCGGTCAAGCTGGTGGTGTTCGCCGAGCTCGACGCCTGCACGCCGTCTCACGCGATCCTCGCCTCCAACACCTCCTCGCTGTCGATCACGGAGATCGGCGAAGCACCGCTGCGCCCGGAGAAGGTGATCGGCTTCCACTACTTCTACCCCGCCTCGCTGATGCCGCTGGTCGAGATCGTCGAGGGCGAGGACACCTCCGCTGAGGCTGTCACGGCAGCGGTCACCTTCGCCCAGGCGATCCGCAAGCAGCCAATCACCTGCCGCGAGGTCCCGGGCTTCGTCGTCAACCGCATCCTCAACTCGGGCATCTCGGAGATCTGGCGCGAGCAGGAGGAGAAGGGGCTCTCGATCGAGCGGATCGACGCCGGCGTGGGCGCCGCCGGCGTGGTCCCTGTCGGCCCCTACCACCTGGTCGATCTGCTGGGCCTCGACACGGTCCTGCACGTGGCCGAGCATCTTCACGAGTCCTACGGCGAGGAGCGCTTCTACGTGCCCGAGGGCATGCGCAGGCTGGTGTCCGAATCAAAGCTCGGCGCCAAGACCGGCGGGGAGGGCTTCTATGACTCGCAGGGAAAGGCCAACCTCGCGGGCGACGCCGACCCCGACGTGGCAGAGCTCGTGGAGCTGTTGTCGCTGAAGACGTTCCTCGAGGCCTGCCTCGTGCTCGAGGAGGGCGTGGCCGGCCACCGCGACATCGATTTCGCGATGATCGCCGGCGCCGGCCTCGATCCGCGCCGCGGCCTGCTGCCGCCGTTCATGAAGGCCGACAGCGAGGGGCTGGACGCGGTCCTCGAGCGCATGGAGAGCGCGGCCGAGCGCTACGGCGAGCGCTTCGCCGCGCCCGTGATTCTGCGCCGCCTCGTCGCCCAGGGCAGGCTCGGGCAGCAGAGCGGGCAGGGCTTCTACGCCTATCCCCAGCCTGATGAGCGCCAGCCGGCCGAGGCCGTCAGGCTCGAGAGCCGCGGAGAGATCGCGATCGCGTGGCTCGCCAACGGGCAGATGAACTCGATCTCGCCGCAGGTCGTGCAGGACCTGAAGAAGGTGTGGGAGACGGTCAAGGACTCCGGCGCGCGCGCGCTCGTGATCGCCTCCTCGAACCCCTTCCTGTACAGCGCCGGTGCCGACATCAAGGCGTTCACGACGTTCGACGAGGCCTCGGGAGAGGAGCTCGCCCGCACCGCCCATGCGCTCTTCAAGGACCTGGGCGAGGAGTCGATTGCGACGATCGCCGCGGTCAACGGCCTCGCCTTCGGCGGCGGCTGCGAGCTGGCAATGGCCTGCGACGTGCGCATCGCGGCGCGCTCGGCGATGTTCGGCCAGCCGGAGATCAAGCTGGGGATCATCCCCGGCTTCGGCGGCACGCAGCGGCTGCCGCGCCTCGTGGGCGTGAACAAGGCGCTCGAGATGAACCTCGTGGGCGATCCCATCCTGGCCGAGGAGGCGTTCGAGTTCGGGCTGGTGAACCGCGTGGTCGAGGATCACGAACTGCTCGACACGGCGCTCGCGTGGGCGCGCAAGCTCGCCGGACAGGCTCCGCTGGCGATGGAGCAGATCAAACGCGTCTCAGCCGCCGCCGATCTCGACGAGGGCATCGAGGCCGAGAAGCGCGCCTTCGTCGCCGTCTTCCAGAGCGCGGACGCCGAGGAGGGCATCGCGGCCTTCCTCGGCAAACGCAAGCCGGACTTCAAAGGCTCCTGATGGCGGGGACGGGTGCCGGCGCGCTCACCTCGGGCAGGGGGGAGGCGGCCCCGCTGGAGCGCCTGGCCGCGATGATCGCCAAGGCCGGCTCGGTGGTCGCGCTGACCGGCGCCGGCGTCTCGGTGCCCTCCGGCATCCCCGACTTCCGCTCGCCCGGCACGGGCCTGTGGGAGCGCGTGAACCCGATGGAGGTGGCGCACATCGACGTGTTCCGCGAGGACCCCGAGCGCTTCTGGGGCTTCTACTCCGAGCGCTTCGCCGCGCTCGAGGACAAGCAGCCCAACGCCGTCCATCGGGCGCTGGTCACGCTCGAGGCGGCGGGCCTGCTCGAGGCGGTCATCACCCAGAACGTCGACATGCTGCACGTGCGGGCGGGCACCCGTGAGCTGGTCGAGGTGCACGGCAGCATCGCGAGCTGCAGCTGCCCCTCCTGCGGGGCGCACGTCACGCTGGCCGAGGCGCGGGCGAGGCTCGGGGCCGACGAGCGGGGAGTGCCGCGCTGCGAGCGCTGCTCGGCGGCGCTGAAGCCGGACGTCGTCCTGTTCGGCGAGATGCTGCCGCCGGTGGCCATCGGGCGCGCCCAGGAGCTGTGCGCCTCAGCCGATCTGCTGCTGTGCATCGGCTCCTCCCTCGAGGTCCATCCCGTGGCCGATCTGCCCATGCTGACCCTCACCACGGGCGGTCAGATCGCGATTCTCACGCAGGGGGAGACGCCGCTCGATGACCTTGCGATCGTACGCCTCCAGGGAGACCTCGTGGAGGAGATGCAGGGCCTGTTGGACGCCCTCGGGCTCGGCCAGGGGACGGCTTGAGCGTTTGGAAACGGCGCAAAGGGGGAACTAGCTGCCCTAGAAGATGTACGCAGAAGCCTCAGCCTTCGACGGCCTCAGCTGGCGGTTCAACCACCTCCCACAGGCTCGGCGCAGCCGCAGCCGAGGTGCGGAGGCGCTTTCGCGACAGCTCGCCGCCGGGCACGCGGAGCTGCGCGCCGACGAGCTCCTGCCGGGCGACGTGATCAGGCTGGCGGGCAACGTCTGGGTCGTTCAGGACGCCCGCCTCGGATTGGCCGGCGTCTGCTTTCTATCGACGCTCGGCGGCCACATGCACGCGTGCGAGCGCTCCGATCGGGTACAGCTTCTGAGCTCGACGGCCGAGGGCGCCTCAGGCCGCGGGACGGCGACGAAGTTGCGCAGGCGCGTGCCCGCGACGCGGCGAAGGGTCGCCGCCTAGGGATCTCTGTATTACCGTGGTTGTACGGCCGGCGCGGTGGGTGGTGGGTCAGTTTCAATCCAGAAGCTACGCGATCTCCGTACGGGTACAGACGGTGATCGGCCACACCTGCCTGCGGCCATCGCAGGGGTCCGCTTGATCGTCTTGCCGTCCTCATCGGTGATCGTCAGTGATTGGTGGACGCGGGCGAAGTTGTAGTGCATGTAGCGGAGGGTGACGGCGTTGGCCAAGTTCTCGGCCTTCTTTGAGAATGCGTCCGTGAGACGCGTAAAACACCTCACTGACGTCCTTGGTCGAGGGGAAGGCGCCACGGGGCGCATGACCGAAGCCGCCAAGAACACGGTCACGGGAACTTTGGTCGGTTTGGGTTTCAGAAATCAGACCAGACCAAAGTAACCCTAGGCCAGCTTTGGTCGGTTGTCCACAATCTGAGCTAAACTGACCAAAGTGCCTAGCGGACGCCCCAGTAGACAGCAGGTAATCGCCGACTTTGATCGCGCCCTCAATGACCTTTGGGCCGTCGGTGGACTGCCGTCGCCCTGGGAGTCTGAGGGCATCTGGGACGACATCTGGCAAGAGGAGACCCATCATTCAACGGCGATGGAGGGCAATACGCTCGTTCTCCGACAGGTCAAGGTCCTTCTCGATGAGGGACGCGCCGTTGGGAATAAGGAACTTCGCGAGTATCTAGAGATCGAGGGCTACGCCGCAGCCGCCAAATGGGTCTACCACCAAGCCATCCGCAGAAACTGGG
Source organism: uncultured Solirubrobacteraceae bacterium (assembly GCA_963761355.1). GTDB lineage: Bacteria > Actinomycetota > Thermoleophilia > Solirubrobacterales > Solirubrobacteraceae > Palsa-744. The sequence continues at coordinate 300,903 of CAVXHC010000003.1, read as the reverse complement.
ACGCTGAGAGCGCAACCCCGCCGGGCCTCGTGAGCCTCGCGGATCTTAAAGAGATCCACACCTTGGTCATGGGACCTGTCTGGCGGATCTTCCCGCCGGAGGGGGCTGGGATCACGGAAGGGCCCGGGGCCTTCCGTGAATGCGAAGTGGAGTCTCTGCGTGAGGGGTTTCGTCCCCCGCCGTGGATTACGGTGAGGCCCCAGCTGGACGAGTGGCTGGAGGTCGTAGGTGCGGGTCCGCACAATGGAGCGCATTTCCTCGAATACGTAGCCGAGGCGCATGCCTCGTTCGAGCGTATTCATCCCTTCCGTGACGGTAATGGCAGGGTGGGGCGGCTCGTGATGAACCTCTTGCTCGTCCGTAACGGCGCGCCCCCCGCGATCCTAGACAAGCGGGTCCGAGTGAAGTATCTGCGGAGCTTGGAGCGCGCCGACAACGGCGAATCAGGTCCCCTCGCCGAGCTAATAGCCCGGAGTGCACGAGATAGCGTGGAGCGGTTCTTGTTGCCTGCCCTGGCGGGTCCACAGCGTCTCGTCCCGCTTAGGTCGCTCGCAAGCAAGGAGCTGTCTCATCAGGCCCTCTTGAGCGCCGCCAAGCGGGGCAGACTTCAGGCGACGAAGATCGGTGGCGGCTGGTATTCGAGCCAACACCACGTCAACGACTACCGAGACAGTCGCCACCAGGGCCGGCCAGCGGGGGACCGTCCGCCTACGAAGCGCCGCATCGAGCAAGAGCAGCCTTCCGGGCAATTTCAGATCGCCGTTCCGGGCTGAGCTTCTGTGCCCTCGCCTTGTCGCGCTTCGGGCCGCCGTTGCGCCTGTTCCGTTGCGCGGGAGTCTCAGACTCCTCAGGCGTGCATCCGGGCGAGCGTCAGCAGGTACTCGGCGGGTGCGCTGAAGGTTCCGTCCGTGGCCTCGTTGTGCGCGGTGTAGAGCGCGATGAGCTCGGCCCTGCACTCCTCCCAGCGGCCCTGGGGCTCGAGCGCCGATTTGGCCATGATCGTCGGTCCGAGCACGCGTTCGCTGTAGGAGACCCAGCTCTCGGGTGAGTCGTGCGTGAACGTGACCGTGCGCCGCTCGAACGCGAGCTCTGCGCCGGTGTGCTCGAACAGCGAGCTCACGTGGTCCTCCTCGCCCCAGCGCAGCGGCGATTCGACCTCGGGAGGGGGCGGGGGCATGTAGGAGCCGAACGTCCTGAACATCCGCCCGTTCATCCCCTCCGGCGTCCACGCCGTGAACCCGATCGTCGCGCCCGGCCGGGCGACTCTCGCGAGCTCTGCGGCCGCCCGCGCGTGGCGGGGGGCGAAGATCACGCCGAAGCAGGAGGTGACGCGGTCAAACGAGCCGTCCTCGAAGGGCAGCTCCTCGGCGTCGCCCTCGATGAAGCGGACGTCGACACCACTCTGGCCGGCGCGCTCGCGGGCGGCCTGCAACAGCTCGGGGGTGAGATCGAGTCCGGTCACCTGCGCGCCCTTGAGCGCGGCCGGAATCGCGACGTTTCCGCTGCCGGTCGCGACGTCGAGCAGGCTCTCGCCCTCGCGCACGTCCGCCTGCTCGACGAGCACCTCCGCGACGCTCTGGATCGTGTGGGCCAGGTCCGGGTAGTCGCCCACCGACCACATCTTCTTCTGCCCCTCCTTGATGGCGCTGACATCGATGCTCATCGCTCTCCTCCGCTTGTCATTGGGTGACTGCCTGGCGCTCGTGCTTGAGCAGATCGCGCTCGGGGTCGATCTGCCATCGCCTGCCCACCGCCCGCAGATCCTCGTCGATCCCCCAGCGGTCTGCTCGCGGGTCTCCCTCGTGTTCGAGGCTCGCTCCCTTCAGTGCCATGCAGCCGGTGTTCTCGCCGATCGCGCGGATCGCCCGCACCTCCTCGGCGCTCAGGTGCGGCTCACCGAGCGCGGCCAGCTCGGCCCGCTTCTCCTCGATCGCGCGCGCGCCCGAGCCGCTCTCCTGGATGAGCGTGGGCGCCACGCAGCGCACCGGGGGGTGGGCGAGGTTCCAGGCGCAGGCGAGCTGGAGCATGCTCAGCCCGTGGCGCTCGGCGTAGGGGCGCATGCGCTCGAGCTTCTCGCGCCCATCGCTGACCCAGCCCTCAGGGCGGAAGCGGCGATGGTCGTGTTCGGCGAAGGTGTGCCCCTCGAGCACGTCGTCGTGGAACAGCCCGCCGTAGTCGACCACGCGGGTGATCACGCTCACGCCGTGGGCGGCGGCGGCGTCGAGCACGAGCTCGCCGGGCCAGGGCTCGAGCGGGTTGAGGATGATCATCGCCCAGTCGATATCGGCGGAGTAGCGCTCGAGGCAGTCGATCAGATCGAGCGTGAAGCCGTTCGCCGGACCGGGCGCGACCCCGAGCAGGCGCGTCAGCCCGGCGTCGCGGACCGCGCGCATTCCCTCCCACACCGCCGGGCTCGAGTAGCCGACGCGGTCGGGATTGTGGAGCATCAGCAGGTCGAATCGCTCGACGCTCAAGCGCTCGAGGCTTCGCTCGGCGGCGGAGCGGATGTAGTCGCCATATTCACCCGGCCCCCGCAGCGCGGGGTCGGTGAAGCGCGGGAAGCCCTTGGCGCCGTCGCGCTCACCGGCGTAGAAGTCGTGGCCGATCGTCCCGATCAGGCAGTAGCTGTCGCGGTCCACCCCGGCGAGGGCGCGCCCGAGCAGGCGGTCGGCCTCGCCGGCGCCGTAGGCGTCGGCGGTGATGACCGTGTCGATGCCGCCGCCGGGCCGCACGAGCGCCTCGAAGCGCTCATCGGAGAGGGGCTCGCCGAAGTGCATGAAGCGCCCGCCGCTCCAGGTGCCGATCGCTGTCCTCGTCGGATCCATTGCTGACCTCAGCCTAGACCGGGCGCCGTGCGCGCGCGCAGCGCCGCTTCCAGGCGCTCGAGCGCGTGACGCACGATCTCCTCCTCGGGCGCGTCCTGGCTGCCTGGCATGGCGGCCCGTGCCTGCGTGGAGACCCCCTCGCGCAGCTGCTCGAGCTCGGCGATCCGCAGGGCCAGATCCTGGCGTTCCTCGCCGCGCAGCTCCGTCAGCCCCACGGCGAGGGCGCGATCCAGCTCGATTGCCGCGTGGGCCGGGCGCCCCTGGTCGAGGTCGAGGCGCGCGCGCAGCGTCAGCTCCTCGCACAGCAGCGGCCTTCCGCGCGCCGCGAGCATCTCGGCCAGGCGCTCTTCCGGGCGCAGTGCGGCGGTGCGAGCCCTGCCGCCGAGACGCCGCCTGCCGGCGGCTCTGGCGGCCGATCTGCGACCGCCGGGCGCCGGGGCCGGTAGCTCGCGTGCATGCAGCCAGCGCCCGTAGGCGACCTGCTCACCCTCGCCCCATCCGGCTCTGATCACGAGCGCCTGCGCGGGTGAGACCTCGTGGATGTAGGGATCGGCGGTTGCGATGCGATGACTGTGCAGCAGGCGGTTGAGCACCGCGGCAGCGCCGGCCACATCGTGTGAGGGATCGAGGTCCTTCAGCCAGGCCTGTGCCTGGCGCTCGGCCGAGACGGAGACCGGGTCGACGATCGTCGCGCGCGCCGTGGCCACGCTGGCGGGCTCGGGTGTGGCCGGGGTGCGTGCCCGCGGCCGGCCCAGCAGCCCCCGCCGGCGCGCCGAGCGACGGCCACCGTCGGCGGAGCGGCGCGCGCCGAGCGTGTTGAGCACGACGACGTGCTCGGGCTCTGCATCGAGCAGCGCTCGCAGCAGGTAGCGCCCGTCGGGCGGTCCGAGCGCCCAGGGGAACTCCAGCTGGATGAACAGGAACAGCTGCTCGGGCATGGCTTCACCGTATCCTTCCCCCCGGGCCGTGCACGCGACGGCCCGGAGTCCGTCAGGGCTCCACACAGAACGACCACCGGGAGCAGCGGATGTCCGACGGGAGCAATGTCGCCAGGAACCTGCGTGAGCGATTGAGCGGTTCGACCGAGGACCGGCTGGGCAGGGCGCTCTCGGAGCTGCTCGAGAACCCGCTGCTCACGGGCGCGATCGGGCGCGCCTTCGACGCGCGCGAGAAGGCCTCCCAGGCGCAGGAGGTCGCGATGGGGGCTCTCAACATCCCGTCGGCGGCGGACATCGAACGCCTGACGCGCAGGCTGCGCTCGGTCTCGCACAGGCTGGAGGGCATCGAGGACGGCGTGCAGCGTCTGGACCGGGCGCTGTCGCCGAGCGCTGTGGAGGCGCGTCTTGCCGCGATCGAGGATCAGCTGGATGTGCTGACGAAGCGGCTGAGCGCCCGGGCGAGCGAGCCGGCCGCGGCCGCCGAGAACAGCGTCAAGGGGCCCGCGAACGGATCCTCCGCGAAGGCCGCCGCGCGGCGGCGCCCGGCGGGAAAATCGAAGCCCAAGAAGCGCTGAGCGCTCACGGCGCGAGCGCCGCGACGGCGGCCGCGCCCATCGCCTCGGCGGCGCTGAGCAGGGAATCGTCGTCGATCCGCCGGCGCACGCCGCTCGGGCCGAACGTGTCGGACACGCAGAGAACGCAGGCGACGGGCACCTCCGCGGCCGCTCCCACCGCGAACAGCGCGGCGGCCTCCATCTCGACCGCCAGCGCCGGGTGGCTGTGGCGCTGTCGGCGCGTCTCATAGAAGAGGTCGACGCTCACGATCGTGCCGGCGTCGGCTCCGGGCGCGGCGGCGATCAGCGCCTGCGTCAGCGTGGCGTCCGCGCTCACGCGCTCGCCCGCGCCCAGCGCGCGCGAGGTGCCGTCCGCGCAGATCGACTCGCGCGCGACCACGAGCCCGCCGAGCTCGAGGCCGGGGTCGAGCGCGCCGCAGGTGCCGACGCGGATCGCGCGCCGGGCGCCCAGCGCGATCAGCTCGGTGAGGATGATCGCCGCCGAGGGGCCGCCCATGCCGGTGGCCTGGATCGTCAGCGGCTCGCCGTCGGACGCGGCCCCGGTGTAGCCCCACAGGCCGCGGTGGTGGTTGAACATGAGCGGTTCTGCCAACAGCGTCTGGGCGAGCGCGAGGGCGCGTCCGGGGTCGCCCGGCAACAGCACGCGCTCGGCCAGGGTCGCCGTCGGGCGCAGGTGCAGGGGGGCGCTGTGCGACACCGGCTTCGACTTTAGACTGCGGTGCATGGGAAAGCCCGTCTCCTCGCGCGCCTGAGTGGCCAAGCCCGGAGAGGATCCCGTGAGCAAGCGAGGCGAGCTGACGCTCGCGCAGGTCGCCGCGCGCGTTGGCGTCTCGCCGGGGACCGTCAGACGCTGGCTCGACAAGGACCTCGTGCCGGGGTTCGACGGGACCTGGACGCCGGCCGCGATCGCCTACGTGCGGCTCGTGGCGCGGCTGCGCGCGCGCGGGCACACGCTCGCGGAGATCAAGCAGGCCAGCGACAAGGGCCAGCTGGCGGTCGGCCCGATCGAGAACCTGCTGAGCGGCTCGGAGGGCCGCTACACGCTCGAGGAGGCCGCCCAGGAGGCCGGGCTGAAGCCGGAGCTGATCGAACGGATGTTCCAGACGATGGGGCTGAGCGCGCTGTCGCTCGACACGGTCTCAGACGAAGACCTCGAGATCATGAAGTACGCCGCCGCGATGCTCGCGGCCGGGTTTCCCTTCGGCGCGTACCTGCAGATCCTGCGCGTGTACGGGCAGGCGCTGGCCCAGATCGCCGACGCCGAGGTGCGCCTGTTCCACCTGTACGTACATGAGCCGCTGATGCGCGCGGGCGTGCCCGGGGTCGAGATCGGCGAGGAGATGGAGGGCCTGACGCGCGAGGTTCTGCCGTTTGCCGCGCCGCTCATGACATATCTGCACGGCCGCTTCCTCGCGCACTTCGTCGAGCAGGACATCGTCGGACACATGGAGGCTGACGAGACCGACCTGCACGCGAGCGCCGGCGAGGCCGGGCGCCTGCGCGTGGCGATCGCCTTCGCCGACCTCGCCGGCTACACGCGCCTGACCGTGGAGCAGGGCGATGAGGAGGCCGTCGGCATCGTGGAGCGGTTCGTCGACGCCGTCGAACAGAGCCTGCCGCTGGACGCGCGCGTGATCAAGACGCTCGGCGACGAGGTGATGGTGGTGGGCTCTGACCCGGCCGCGCTGGCCGGCTGGGCTGTCGAGCTGCAGTCGCGCATCCTCGACGGCGAGCCGCCGCCGCGGATCGGCATCCACTACGGGCAGGCGCTGTACCGCGACGGCGACTACTACGGCCGCGAGGTCAACCAGGCGGCGCGCGTGGTCGCGCGGGCGGGCGGCGGCGAGGTGCTGGTGACACGCCCCGTCGTGGACGTCGCCGCCGGCATCGACGGCCTCGAGTTCGACCGCATCGGCGAGGTCGGCCTGAAGGGCTTCTCCGAGCCGACCGAGCTGTTCATCGCCTCGGCCGCGCAGCGGTAGCCCCGATGGGCGACGAGTCGATGGGCGCGGCGGCCGTGCGGGTGCGCGAGGCGGTCCGCGCCGGGGGCCTTCTGGCCCAGGACCGGCCGGTCGTGGCGATGCTCTCGGGAGGGCGCGACTCGGTCTGCCTGCTGGACGTGGCGGTCGCGCTGTGCGAGCCCGGCGACGTGAGCGCGCTTCACGTCAACTACGGCCTGCGCGAGCACGCCGATGCCGAGGAGCGCCACTGCGTTGCGCTGTGTGAGCGGCTCGGCGTGGGCCTCGAGGTGGTGCGCGAGCGCTCCCCGGCGCCTTCCGCCGGCGCCGGGGCTGGGCCCGCGGGCAACCTGCAGGCGTGGGCGCGCGAGGTGCGCTACCGCGCCGCCGCCCGCAAGGCCGAGGCCGGCGACGCGCTGATCGCGACCGGGCACACCGCCTCAGACCAGGTGGAGACGATCCTCTATCGCCTCGCCGCCTCGCCGGGCAGGCGCGCGCTGCAAGGGATGGTGGCAAGCGAGGGGCGGCTGATCCGTCCGCTGTTGGGCGTGACCCGCGAGGAGACGCGCGCCTACTGCGAAGCGCGGGGGTTGGCGTGGTGTGAGGACGAGAGCAACGACGCCGAGCAGTTCGCCCGCGCGCGCGTGCGCAACGCGCTGGTGGGGGCGCTGCGGGCCGTGCATCCGGCGGCCGAGGCGAACGTGCTGAGGACGGCGGCGCTCCTGCGCGAGGAGACGGAGCTCCTCGACGCGCTCGTCTCAGCCGAGCTGCGCGGAGGAAACGACATCGCGATCAGCCGCCTTGAGGCGATGCCCGCGGCGCTCGCGCGCCTGATCGTCGTGCGCCTCGCGGAGGAGGCCACCGGCGCCTACGTCCCGCAGGCGGGCGACCGCGTGGAGGAGATCCTCGCGCTTCATCGCCGCGGCGGTGAGGCGGAGCTGCACGTGGGGGGCCAGGCCGCGGCGGTGATCGCGGGCGGCGTGCTTTCGATGAAGAGGCTTCCGCCTCGCGCGGACTAGACTCCGAAGCGTGGCCACTCCCGCGCGCGTCGCAGCCGAGCCCGCAGTCGGAGAGGTGCTCGTCGCCGCCGATGACCTGCAGCGCCGCGTGGTCGAGCTGGGCGCGGAGATCTCACAGGACTACGCCGGACGCTCGCTCTTGCTCGTGGGTGTGCTGAAGGGGGCGGTCTTCTTCCTGAGCGATCTGATGCGCTTCATCGACATCCCCGTCGAGGTCGACTTCATGGCGGTGGCCTCCTACGGCTCGGCCACGGATTCCTCCGGGGTCGTGCGAATCCTCAAGGATCTCGATGTCGCGATCGAAGGCCGCGATGTCCTGATCGTCGAGGACATTGTCGATTCCGGGCTGACGCTCCAGTACCTGATGCGCAATCTGGGCTCGCGCAATCCCCGTACGCTCGAGGTGTGCGCGCTCTTGACCAAGCCCGAGCGGCGCAAGGTCGATCTGCCGACGCGCTACGTGGGCTTTGAGATCCCCGACCGCTTCGTCGTGGGCTACGGGCTCGACTACGCAGAGCGCCACCGCAACCTCCCGTTCGTGGCGGTGCTCGAGCGCTAGATTCGGCTCTGATCAGGGGCCCGCACGCGCCCTGTCGATAGCCGTAAGGACCGAGTTCCCATGGTACTCTAGGGGCCTGGTGGCCACAACCTCAGAGGGTGCCAGGAGCCCCAGGATCTCGCTATGAGTCGTTTCTTCAAGAGCGCCGCGTTCCCCATCCTCATCGTCGTGGTGCTGGCGTTCCTCGCCGTCAAACTGGTCAACCCGGGCGCGACCACACACCGCTCGCACAGCTACCAGACGCTGACCTCGAAAGAGATCCCGCAGGGCGAAGTCAAGTCGGTCCAGCTCAAGAACAAGGGCAAAGCGCTCTCGGTCACGCTGAAAAACAAGGAAAGCTACGAAGTCGGCTACACCGACCAGACGACGCCCGAACTGTTCAAGGAGCTGCGCACATACGGGGTCCCGTTCAACGTCGAATCGGAAAAGAGCTCAGCGCTTCTCAGCCTGCTGACGTACATCCTGCCGTTCGTGATCTTCCTGGGCTTCTGGATCTTCCTGATGAACCAGGTCCAGGGCGGCGGCTCGAAAGTCATGTCGTTCGGCAAGTCGCGCGCCAAGCGCATGTCGGCCGACTCGCCCAAGATCACGTTCCGCGACGTGGCCGGCGTGGACGAGGCCGTGGAGGAGCTCCACGAGATCAAGGAATTCCTCGAGAACCCGAAGAAGTTCCAGGCGCTCGGCGCGCGGATCCCGACGGGGGTCCTGCTGTACGGGCCGCCGGGAACCGGCAAGACCCTGCTTGCGCGCGCGGTCGCCGGCGAGGCGGGCGTGCCGTTCTTCTCGATCTCGGGCTCTGACTTCGTCGAGATGTTCGTGGGCGTTGGCGCCTCGCGCGTGCGCGACCTGTTCGAGCAGGCCAAGCAGAACAGCCCCTGCATCATCTTCATGGACGAGATCGACGCCGTCGGGCGCCACCGCGGCGCGGGTCTCGGCGGCGGCCACGACGAGCGCGAGCAGACGCTCAACCAGCTGCTCGTGGAGATGGACGGGTTCGAGGCGAAGGACAACATCATCATGATCGCCGCCACCAACCGGCCCGACATCCTCGACCCCGCGCTGCTGCGCCCCGGGCGCTTCGACCGCCAGATCGCCGTCGACCGCCCCGACCGCAAGGGGCGGGCCAAGATCCTCGAGGTGCACACGCGCGGAAAGCCGCTGGCGAAGGTGATCGACATCGACGCGCTCGCCGGGCAGACGCCGGGCTTCACCGGCGCCGACCTGTCCAACCTGATCAACGAGGCCGCGCTGTTGTCGGCCCGCACGGGCAAGCGCGAGATCGGCCAGGAAGAGCTCGAGGAGGGGATCATGCGCGTGATCGCCGGCCCCGAGAAGAAGACGCGCGTGATGAGCGAGAAGGAGCGCCTGATCACGGCCTACCACGAGATGGGGCATGCGCTCGTGGGCCACTTCCTCGAGCACTCGGACCCCGTGCACAAGATCTCCGTGATCTCCCGCGGGCAGGCGCTCGGCTACACGATCTCGATGCCCCAGGAGGACCGCTTCCTGACGACGCGCGCGGAGCTGAAAGACACGATGGCGATGACCCTCGGGGGACGCGCGGCCGAGGAACTCGTGTTCAGTGAGATCACCACCGGCGCCTCCAACGACATCGAGAAGGTGACCGCCACCGCCAAGCAGATGGTGATGCGCTTCGGCATGAGCGACAAGCTCGGCCCGCGCGTGTTCGGCCACGACCACGGCCAGCCCTTCCTCGGGCGGGAGTTCTCCACCGAGCCCGACTACTCCGACGAGATCGCGCGCGAGATCGACGACGAGGTGCGCCGCATCATCGAGTCCGCCCACCTGCGTGCGAGGGAGATCCTCACCGAGCACCAGCACGACCTGACGAAGATCTCAGAGATCCTCGTCAAGCGCGAGACGATCGAGAAGGAGGAGTTCCTGGCGCTGCTCGCGGGCAAGTCCGAGGAGGAGGTGTTCGGCGTCGAGGAGAAGACCGAGCCCGGGCCCGAGCTGCCCGCGCCGACCGCCCCGGCGGATCGGGCCGAGCGCGAAGCGCCGCGCACGATTCCCCGCCCGGGCCTGGCTGGCGGCACCGCCGAGCTCAGGGGCTCTGACCCAGAGCGCCCCGAGCTGGCCTGATACGAACCTGAAGGTCTCCTCATCTCTAGCACCGGCTTCCGGCTGATGGGGATCGTCAACGTGACGCCGGACTCGTTCTCCGACGGCGGCCTGTACATGGACGCGGGCGCCGCCGTCGCCCACGCGCTCGCACTCGTACGCGAGGGAGCCGAGATCGTCGACGTCGGCGGCGAGTCCACGCGGCCGGGCGCCGAGCCGGTGTCAGAGGATGAGGAGCTGCGGCGCGTGCTGCCCGTCGTGGCTGGGATCGCGGCGCACGACTGGGGCGCCGCGGACGCCGGGCGCCCCGAGGGCCCGCAGATCTCGATCGACACCTCCAAGGCATCCGTCGCGCGCGCGGCCATTCAGGCCGGCGCGAGCCTCGTCAACGACGTGAGCGCGCTGCGCGCCGATCCGCAGATGGCGGGCGTGGTCGCCGACAGCGGGTCCGAATGCTGTCTGATGCACATGCTCGGGGAGCCGCGCACGATGCAGAAGGACCCCCGCTACGCAGACGTGGTCGATGAGGTGATGGCGTTCCTTGAGGAGCGTCTCGCCGCCGCCGTGGGCGCGGGGATCCGCGAGGAGCTGATCCTGCTCGACCCGGGCATCGGCTTCGGCAAGACGGTCGCGCACAACCTCGAGCTGCTCGAGCGCCTGGATGAGCTGACCGCGCTCGGGCGCCCGCTCGTGGTGGGGACCTCGCGCAAGAGCTTTCTCGCTCGCATCATCGCCGCCGGCGAGGGCTCCGGCGCTTCCGACGAGCTCGCGCGGCGGCTGCCCGGCACGATCGCCACGAACGTGCTCGCACTCGAGCGCGGAGCGCGCGTGTTTCGCGTCCACGACGTCGCGCCCGTGCGCGCCGCGCTGTCGGTGGCGGCTGCTACGTTGGACGAGCGATGGACGGCGAGGAGACGGGTGACGACTCCGAGGAGCTAGACGGCGAGGATCCGGGCGGCGAGGACGATCGCGAGGAGACGGTCGAGTCGGTCACCGTCGAGATCACAGGCCTCTCGCTGTACACCCACCACGGCGTCAGCGAGGCCGAGCGCGAGGTGGGGCAGCGACTGGTGCTCGATCTGCGCCTGGATGTCGGCGAAACCGACGCCACCGTGACGGACTCGATCGAAGACACGGTCGACTATGCGGAGGTCTGCCAGCTGGTGGCGCTGGTCGCCCAGCAGCGCTCTCACAACACGCTCGAGCGGCTGTGCAGCACGATCGCCGACCGCCTGCTCGCTGACTACGCGCTCGAGGGCGTGTGGGTGAAGGCGAGCAAGCCCGAGCCCCCGATCGCCCTGACCGTGGATGAGGTGTCCGTCGAGGTCTGGCGTGAATCCGAGAACTGAGTAGGGTTCTGGGATGAGTGCGGCAGAGGAGTTCCGTTCAGCGGTCGAGCGCGGAGACCTCGCGGGCGGCGCCGCGCTGTTCGCGCCCGAGATCGTCTTTCACAGCCCGGTGACCTTTCATCCGTTCGTCGGTCGCGAGACCGTCTCGCGGGTGCTGGGCGAGGTCTCGCAGGTGTTCGAGGACTTCCGCTACACCGACGAGCTCGAGACGGAGGGAGCGCACGGGCTGATCTTTCGCGCCACGGTCGCCGGCAGGGACGTCGAGGGCATCGACCTGCTGCGCATCGGCGCAGATGGCCTGATCGAGGACTTCACGGTGATGGTGCGCCCGCTCTCCGGGCTCGTGGCCCTGGCCCAGGCGATGGGCGAGCGGGTGGCGGCCGCGGGTCTTGAGACCACGCGCTCCTGAGGCGCCGCGCGCGCTCGTTGCAGGCGCGACGGTAGCTTGCCGGGCATGCCCACGCGCGTCGGACTGCTAGGACTCGGCTCGAACCTCGGCGACCGGCGCGCCCAGCTGCAGGCGGCGGTGGACGCCCTGCCGGGCATCGGCGTTGAGCTGAGCGCCTGCTCGTCGACCTACGACACCGATCCGGTCGGCGAGGTGCTCGAGCAGCCGAGCTTCCTGAACGCCTGCCTGCTGATGCGAACGGCGCTCGAGCCGCACGAGCTGCTCGAGCAGCTGAAGCTCCTCGAGCGTGAGCTCGGCAGGCGCGATCAGGGCGTGCGCCATGGCCCGCGTGCGATCGACATCGACATCCTGCTGTTGGGCGAGATCGCGCTCAGCGAGGAGCGCATGCGCCTGCCCCACGAGCAGCTCCTCAGCCGCCGCTTCGTCCTGATTCCGGCGCTCGAGCTGGACTTCGATCTGCGCGCGCCCGACGGCACGCGCCTGGCCGACGCGCTCGCGGCCCTGCCGCTGGATGAGGGGGTTCGCTGGGCCGGCCCGCCGCTGCGGCTGACTCCCGGCTGAGCGCGCTCAGGAGGCGACGGCCCCGGAATCGACCCAGCTGGCCAGACGCAAGAGCGTGGCGTTGTCCACGCCTCGTCCTGACACCACGCACAGGTGGCCGTCGCGCAGCCAGGTGATCACGTGGGCGCCGTTCTCGCTCAGCAGCCGGTAGGGCACTCCGTCACGCCAGATGACGGTCCCGCCGCTCGTCGGTGGCGCAGGCGTGCCGGCGACGATCGCATAGCCGAGGCGCCGCCCGCGGGCGTCCTCGTAGAACACCGTCGTCACCGTCCTGCCGTCGAGGCGATCGCTGCGCGCGCCGGTGGAGCGCCAGCCGAAGTGATCTTCCCAGTAGGGGAAGGCGACGCCGTCGACGGCCACCGACAGCTGGCCGTGGCGGCTGGTGCTCTCGGCGGGCGCGGGGGTGGTCGCAGCGCGTAGGGTGAGCGCGGCCGTCTGGCGCACGCTGGGCGTGGCCGAGCCGCCTCCGCGCAGCCCGCCCGCGACGACGACGACGAGGACCGCGGCGATCGCGATCGTGGCGGCGAAGCCCAGCGCGAACCTCGAGCGCCCCGTCGGGCCCTCGCGATCCGCGCTCAGGCGCCAGCGAGCGGCGGGCGAGCGAGCCTTGACGAGCGCGTCCACCTTGCGGTGCAGCTCATCCGGCGCGCGCACGTCGTTCGAGCGCACATACTCGATGAGCTCGGATTCATTTTTGGGACGGGGTCTGCTCACGATGTTCGCCTACCTTCAGAGACTCCGCCGGCGCCCGTCTCTTCCCGCGGCTCGGATCGGCCCGCCCTGGCCTCCGGGGCCGGGAGCGTCGCGGCAGCAGCCCGCTCGCCCGCGCCCGGCTTCTGCTCGGGCGCATGCTCGGCACTGCCGCCGCCCCCGCTCGAGCCGCCCCCGGGCTCGGGCAGCAGCCTCTCCGCGACCTGCTTGCGGGCGCGGAACAGCCTCGTCGTGACGGTCGACTCGCGCACGCGCAGCGCGCGCGAGGCCTCGCGGTAGGAGAGGCCGAGCACGTCCACGGCGACGAGCGCCATGCGAAAGTCCTCCGGCAGCTCGGCGATCGTCGCATACACCTCCTGCATCTCGAGCGCACGCTCGGGCTGGCGCATCGGGCGCGGGTCGGCGGCGACGACGTCCTCGAGCGTGGCGACCGTCTGCGGCCGGCGCCCGGCCGTGCGACGGCTGGTCAGGAAGGTGTTCTTGAGGACGCGCATCAGGTAGTAGAGCTCGTCATCCCCGGTCAGCACGCGCGGGCGCTGGAGTACGCGGGCGAAGGTCTCCTGGACGAGGTCCTCGGCGTCCTCGCGCGAGCCGCACAGTGCCCAGGCCGCGCGGTACAGGCGGTCCACGTGCTTACCGAGCGAGTTGGGGTCGAGCGTGCGCATCGCCGCTGCTTACGAGCTCGCGGCGAGGCGCCGCTGCTCGGCCCGCCGCCGCTTCAGCATGGGAGGCGTCTGCGTCATCGCTCCTCCGAGCATAATGCTCGGCATGCTGCTGGTGGTTGACGTGGGCAACACGCAGACCCACTTCGGTGCGTTCCGTGGTGAGGATCTGCTCGAGCACTGGCGCTTTGCGACGGTGCGCCAGTCGACGGCCGACCAGCTGGGCGCCGCCCTGCGCAACCTGCTCGAGCTGCGCGGATACGGCTTCAAGGACATCGACGCCTCGATCGTGTCCTCCACCGTTCCTCAGCTCGAGCCCGAGTGGACGGCGATGGCGAGCCGCTATCTGGCACAGGAGATGCACGCCGTCGGCCCGGGCACGAAGACGGGTATGGCGATCCGCTATGACAACCCGCGCGAGATCGGCGCCGACCGGCTCGTCAACGCGGTCGCCATCCGCGAGCGCTTCGGGGGACCGGCGGTGTGCGTCGACTTCGGCACCGCGACCACCTTCGATGTCGTCTCGGGCGATGGCGAGTACATCGGCGGCGCGCTGATGACCGGTATCGAGATCTCACTCGAAGCGCTGTCAGAGCGCGGCGCGAGGCTGCCGAAGGTGGATCTCGCGCCGCCCAAGAGCGTGATCGGGAAGAACACGATCGACGCGATCCGCTCCGGCGTCGTGTTCGGCTACGCGGGCGCGATCGACGCGATCCTGCGCCGCCTCTATCAGGAGATCGGTGAGCGCGCCGACGTGATCGCCACCGGCGGCCTCGCGCCGCTGGTCGTGCCCTACACCGAGGAGCTCGACGAGGTCGACGATCTGCTCACGCTCACCGGCTTGCGCCTGCTGCACGAACGCAACTCCTAGCTGTCCTGCCCACATAGGTTGTGAACGGCTGATGCCTTAGGGCACTTGCAACCCGCTATGGCGGAACAAGGCATCAGACTCGTCGTTGCGAGCTCGGATGATCATTCGGAAGCCGTGTCGCTCAAAGAGGTTGCGGCTGGGTGTGTTGTTCGGATTGACCAGAACAAACACGTTCGGCGTGCCGCCCCAGCGCTTGTTGATCGCCTGCAGCACATCTTGAAGTATGAAATCACCGAGGCGGCCACGGGCCTTCTTGCGCCCTCGGTATTGCTGACATAGACCTAGCACGGAGATGTACGGCGAGCCGGCGTACCGTCCCAAGACCGGCTGGGAAGCCGTCGCCGCCTGGAATGCCGTCACACCGACGAGCCGGTGCGTCTCGACAGTCACGCGGAAAGTGCCGTCCTTATGCTTGCCCGAAGCGTATCCGCGAACCGTCTCGTTGACTTCTTGTTCAGACCGGCTCTCGTGTGTGCCGCAGCGGAACTGCCTGAGCGGCAGATACCGCTTCGGATTCACGGCGAACGAGTGGAGGTCTCCCTCGATCTCCCCTATGCAAGCGTCATCCAGGTCTGGTTGGTTCAACGCCACGTGTCCCCCTTTGTCGAGAACGCTCCTCGGTCGTGTTCTGCCCATTATAAGGAATCTCTTATTGTGGCGTTATTGCGCTTCTCGGCGAAGCGTCGGCATATCGATGCCACCACCGATGCGCCGTCCTAGCATTGAGGCAATGCCCTCGTTGAACGACTCGTGGAAGCTGGGCTCGCTTGAGGTGCCCAACCGCGTGCTGCTCGCGCCGCTGGCGGGGATCGGCAACTGGTTCGTGCGCCTGCAGGCCAAGCGCTACGGCGCGGGCATGACGGTCTCAGAGATGGTCTCCTCCTACGCCGTCCACTACGGCAACGCGAAGACGTGCTCTGAGATGCTGCGCATCGACCCGCGCGAGCGCGCGGGGGGGCCGGTGTCGATCCAGCTGTTCGGCGAGGACCCGGCGATGATGCGCTCGGCCGCGGCCCACGTGGCGCGCGTGGGAGCTGATGCGATCGACATCAACATGGGCTGCCCGGTGGCGAAGGTCGCGAAGACCGGCGCCGGGGCGGCGCTGCTCGACGACCCCGATCGCGCGGTCGCGGTCGCGCGGGCGGCTGTCGAGGGGGCCGTCGGCGAGCGCGGCGCGCTGCCGGTGACGGCGAAGCTTCGCTCGGGCGTGCGCGCCGGCGAGACGAGCGGCTTCGAGCTGGCCCACCGCCTGGTCGAGGAGGCCGGCGTGGCCGCGATCGCCTTCCATCCCCGCTCGGCGGCGGTGCAGCACAGGGGCGTGCCCGATTACGAGCTGACGGCGCGCCTGGTCGCCTCGCTGCCGGCGCCGGTGATCCTCACGGGGGGGCTGGACGACGCGGCGAGCGCGCGCGAGGCGTTCGCGCGCACCGGTGCCGCGGCGGTGATGCTCGCGCGGGGGGCGCTCGGCAACCCCTGGCTGTTCACCGAGCTGTTGGGCGAACGTGAGCTCGCGCCGACGCAGGCGGAGGTGCTGGGCGAGCTCGACTGGACGATCGCGCGTGCGGCAGAGCATCTCGGCCCCGAGCGCGCCACCCGCTACCTGCGCAAGTTCTACCCCTGGTACATCGAGCGCCTCGAGCTCGACGCCCCCAGCGCCAGGAGACTGCAGGCATCGCTGCAAACGGCGGAGACGCTGACGGTGGCCCGCGGCCTGCTCGACCCGGCGCGCTGGCCGCTGGCGCTGGCTGTGTGATTTCGCCCGCAGCGCGCGTGGGCCCCGCTATACTGCTGCGCTCGCTGAAGCCCCCCGGGCCGCGGCATCCCCGCTTTAGGAGCGGGGATTTGTCTGTCGCCGGCCGAACTGCCAACCCGCGATCGAGGGTCACATGCCGAAGGACGTCATCCTCACCCCTGAAGGCCTGACGAAGCTCAAGGCCGAACTCGAGCTGCTGTCCACCGAGAAGCGCCGTGAGGTGGCCGAACGCATCAAGGAGGCGAGGGAGTTCGGGGACATCACCGAGAACTCCGAGTACGACGACGCCAAGAACGAGCAGGCGATGCTCGAGAGCCGGATCGCGATGCTGGCCGAGAAGCTGCGCATGGCGACCGTCATCCAGACGGAGGATCTGTCGACCGACGTCGTGCAGGTCGGCTCGGTGGTGCACGTCAAAGACGAAAAGACGGGCAAGTCGGTCAAGTACACGATCGTGGGCTCGGCGGAGGCCCGCCCGGAAGAGCACAAGCTCTCCAACGAGTCGCCGGTGGGCCGCGCCCTGCTCGGGCGCAAGCGCAACGAGACGGTCGCCGTGAAGGTGCCGCGCGGCCCCGCGCGCAAGCTGAAGATCACGAAGATCGACGTCGGCCTCAAGTAGTCTCGCCGCCATGAGCGGAAGCGAGCAGGCACCTCCTGCCGGCGAGTCCGGCAAGCACGGTCTGCCCGAGCTGATCGCCGAGCGCCGGGCGAAGGCCGGCCGCCTGCGCGCGGCCGACCCGGGCGCCTTCCCCTACGCCTTCCCAGGGGTCGAGCCGATCGCAGCGATTCTCAGCGCCTACGCCGATCTCGCCGACGGCGAGGAAACCGAGGATGCCCATCGCGTGGCCGGACGCCTGATCGCGCGCCGCGGGGCGGGCAAGGCCGCCTTCCTTGACCTGGTGGACCGCAGCGGCAAGATCCAGCTGCACGCCCGCGTGGACGTGCTGGGCAAGGAGGCGTTCGAGCGGCTGACATCGCTCGACATCGGCGACCTGATCGGGGTCGACGGAGCTCCGCTGCGCAGCCGCAAGGGCGAGATCTCGCTGCGCGTGGACTCGTTCACCGTGCTCGCCAAGGCGCTTCGCCCTCCGCCCGACCGCCACGCCGGCCTGAGCGACGTGCAGACCCGCTATCGCCGGCGCGAGCTCGATCTGATCGCCAGCGAGGACGCCCGCCGGCTGTTCGCCGACCGCGCCCGCATCATCTCGGCGATCCGCGCCTACCTCGATCAGCAGGGCTTCATCGAGGTCGAGACGCCCGTTCTCCAGCCCCTCTACGGGGGCGCGCTGGCACGTCCCTTCACGACCCACCACAACGCGCTCGGCCGCGACCTGTACCTGCGGATCGCGACCGAGCTGTATCTGAAGCGGCTGATCGTCGGCGGGCTCGAGCGCGTGTACGAGCTGGGCAAGGACTTTCGCAACGAGGGCGTCTCGAGCCGGCACAACCCCGAGTTCACGATGGTCGAGTGGTATGAGGCCTACGCCGACTACGAGGACGAGGCGCGGCGCCTTGAAGAGCTCGTGCGCCTCGCCGCGGCGGCGGTCGACTACGACGGCGAGCTCGACTTCGAGCGCCCCTGGCGGCGCGTGGGCTTCGCCGAGGCGATCGCCGAGCGGACCGGCATCGACGTTCTCTCGCACACCGACGGCGACGAGCTGCTCGAGCAGGTCGCGCGCCTGGACCTCGGTGTCCAGATCAAAGCGGACACCTGGTTCGGCGTGGCCGACGAGCTCCTGTCCAAGCTCGTCGAGCCCTCGCTCGAGCAGCCCACGTTCGTGATCGACTACCCCGTCGAGCTGTCCCCGTTCGCGCGCGCGCACCGCTCGGAGCCCGGGCTGGTCGAGCGCTGGGAGGCGTTCGCGGGAGGCGTGGAGATAGCCAACGCCTTCAGCGAGCTGATCGACGCGGACGTGCAGCGCGAGCGTTTCGAGGCCCAGCAGCGGCTCGAGAGCCTCGGCGAGGAGGAGTTCCAGCCCTACGACGAGCTGTTCCTGCAGGCGCTCGAGCAGGGGATGCCGCCGTCCGGGGGCGTCGGCGTGGGAGTCGACCGGCTGGTCATGCTGCTCACCAGACGCGACTCGATCCGCGAGGTGCTGCTGTTTCCGGCGATGCGCGATTGAGGCTCCGAGCGGGCCGGATCGCTGCCCCGGGGGATCGATTCTCAAGCAGTGGGCTGCCGATGACGATGAGCTCAACGGGGCAGGTTGGCCTGTTGGTAGACTGCCTCCAAGGCCGGATCACCACCACATAAGCAGGCACCGTCCTCGCAGGAAGGAACTACACGATGTTTGAGCGATTTACAGAACGGGCCCGGCAGGTGGTCGTTCTCGCGCAGGAGGAGGCGCGGACGCTCAAGCACAACTACATCGGAACCGAGCACATCCTGTTGGGATTGCTGCGCGAGGAGGAGGGCCTCGCGGCACGGGTGCTCGAGAGCCTCGACATCACCGTTGAGCGCGTGCGCGCGCAGGTCGTGCGCATCGTCGGCTCCGGCGAGGAGGTCACCTCCGGGCAGATCCCGTTCACGCCGCGCGCCAAGAAGGTGCTGGAGCTCGCCCTGCGCGAGGCGCTGAGCCTCGGCCACAACTACATCGGCACCGAGCACATCCTGCTCGGGCTGGTACGCGAGAACGAGGGCGTCGCCGCCCGCATCCTGCTCGACTTCGACGCCGACTCCGAGAAGATCCGAAACGAGGTCATCCGCATGCTGTCAGGGCCGGGCGGGCGCCGCCAGGGCCAGTCCGGCGGCGGCTCGGGCTCCGGCTCGGGCTCGGCCCCGGGCGAGGGCAAGAAGTCCTCGAAGCTGCTCGACCAGTTCGGCAGAAACCTCACCAAGCTGGCGGCCGAAGGCAAGCTCGACCCATGCGTGGGGCGCGAGACCGAGATCGAGCGGATCATGCAGATCCTCTCGCGCCGGACCAAGAACAACCCCGTGCTGGTGGGCGAGCCGGGCGTGGGCAAGACCGCCGTGGTCGAGGGCCTGGCGCAGCGGATCACCAACTCCGACGTGCCCGAGCTGCTCAAGAACAAGCAGATCTACACGCTCGACCTGGCCGCTCTGGTCGCCGGCTCGAAGTACCGCGGCGAGTTCGAGGAGCGCCTGAAGAAGGTGATGAAGGAGATCACCCAGCGCGGGGACATCATCCTGTTCATCGACGAGCTTCACAACCTGGTGGGCGCCGGCGCCGCCGAGGGCGCGATCGACGCGGCCTCGATCCTGAAGCCCGCGCTGGCCAGAGGCGAGCTGCAGACGATCGGCGCGACCACGCTCGATGAGTACCGCAAGTACCTGGAGCGCGACTCGGCGCTCGAGCGCCGCTTCCAGCAGATCCGCGTGGAGGAGCCCTCGATCGACCAGACCGTGGAGATCCTGCGCGGGCTGCGTGACCGCTACGAGCAGCACCACAAGGTGCAGATCACCGACGAGGCCCTGCGCGCCGCCGGCGAACTCGCCAGCCGCTACATATCCGACCGCTTCCTGCCCGACAAGGCGATCGACCTGATCGACGAGGCCGCCTCGCGCATGCGCATCAAGTCGATGAGCTCGCCTCCGGCCAACCGCGAGCTCGAGGACCAGGTCGAGACCACGCGCCGCGAGAAGGAGGCGGCGATCGAGGCCCAGGAGTTCGAGAAGGCCGCCGCGCTGCGCGACAAGGAGCGCAAGCTGACCAACAAGAAACGCCAGCTCGAGCAGGAGTGGGAATCCGGCGAGTCCGGCGAGCGCCCGGCGATCGGCGAAGAGGAGATCGCCGACATCGTCTCGATGTGGACGGGCATCCCGGTGTTCAAGCTGACCGAGGCAGAGACCCAGAAGCTCGTGCGGATGGAGGACGAACTGCACAAGCGCGTGATCGGCCAGCACCCCGCGATCGAGGTCATCTCCAAGGCGATCAGGCGCTCGCGCGCCGGCCTGAAGGACCCCAAGCGCCCGACCGGTTCGTTCATCTTCCTGGGCCCCTCCGGGGTCGGAAAGACCGAGCTCGCGCGGACGCTCGCCGAGTTCCTGTTCGGCGACGACGACGCGATGATCAGGATCGACATGTCCGAGTACATGGAGAAGCACGCCGTCTCGCGGCTCGTCGGCTCCCCGCCCGGATACGTGGGCTACGACGAGGGCGGCCAGCTGACCGAGGCCGTCCGGCGCAAGCCCTACAGCGTGCTGCTGCTCGATGAGATCGAGAAGGCGCACCCGGACGTGTTCAACATCCTGCTGCAGATCCTCGAGGACGGACGCCTGACCGACGCCCAGGGGCGCACGGTGGACTTCCGCCACGCGATCGTGATCATGACCTCGAACATCGGCGCCGCCGAGATCGCGCGCAACACGCCGCTCGGCTTCGCGGTCTCAGATGACGAGACGGGCATCACCTACGAGGACATGAAGAACCGCATCATGGGCGAGCTGAAGAAGGTCTTCCGCCCGGAGTTCCTCAACAGGATCGATGACGTGATCGTCTTCCACAAGCTGCAGAAGGAGGAGATCAAGCAGATCGTCGAGCTCCTGTTGCTGCGCATCCGCGAGTCGATGGCCGAGCGCGAGCTGCAGCTCGAGCTGACCGACGACGCCAAGGATCTGCTGGTCGAGAAGGGCTGGGACCCCTCGATGGGAGCCCGCCCGCTGCGGCGCGCGATCCAGCGCTACATCGAGGACCCGCTGGCCGACTTCGTCCTGCGCGAGCAGCTCGTCCCCGGCGCCACCGTGGTGGTCGATCCCTCCAAGGATGAAGAGGGCGAGGTGCGCCTCACGATCGTGAAGCCGAAGAAGCAGAAGACGCCCGTGGGCGTCGGCGCCGAAGGCGCCGGCGGCGAGGAGCTCGCCGAGGGCGAGGGCCCGCCCGAGGACCCGCCGGAGATCTCACCGCCCGACGAGGAGTAGGCCAGATGCGCCCGTGGCGGGCGCAACGGTATGGGACGGCAGCCGTGCGGCACATCCGGATCCGGCCACATGCGATCCGGGAAGAAGGCTGCGCCGTGCTCGTCGCACGGCGGGCCGCCTGCCCGGTCAGCTGCTCCGCATCCCTGCGTTCCGCCACGTAGGCTCTCGAAGCGTCTGTAGCCTGTTGCCGGTACCCACGTCCCTCCCACGTGACGCCACTTTATGGAAGGCCGATGATGAGCAGCAGCGATCACAGCGCGGTCTACCTGGCCGCCGCGGCGGACCTCGCCAACGCGATCGACCCCGCGTCCGTCGACGAGATGGCGCAGGGCCTTGCCGCCGTGCGCGAGCGCGGCGGCCGCCTGTTCATCCTCGGCGTCGGTGGCGGTGCGGGCCACGCCTCGCATGCGGTCAACGACTTCCGCAAGCTCTGCGGGCTGGAGAGCTACGCGCCGACCGACAACGTCTCAGAGCTCACCGCGCGCACCAACGACGACGGCTGGGACAGCTCGTTCGTGGGCTGGCTGGAAGTATCACGCTTGGCCAGGAGCGACGGCCTGCTCGTGTTCTCGGTCGGCGGCGGATCCCGCGAGTTCAACGTCTCGGTCAACCTGGTGAACGCGATCGAGCAAGCGCGCGCCGCGGGCGCGTCGATCTTTGGTGTCGTCGGGGCACCCGGCGGGACGCTGGCCCGTTTGGCGGACGTCGCGATCCTCGTGGACGCGCCCACCGACCTGCGCACCCCGCTCGTCGAGTCCTTTCAGGCGGTCATCTGGCACGCGTTGGTCTCGCACCCCGATCTGGCCGTCAGGCAGGGCCACTGGGAGTCGCTGAGCGACGGCGCCGATCCGTGAGCGGCCGCCCGGCCGCGTTCCTGGATCGAGACGGGACGCTCAACGAGCTTGTGCCGGACTCCTCCGGCGTCCCGGAGTCGCCGCTGAGGGCTGCGGACGTGCGCCTGATCGAGGGCGCGGCGGCGGCGGCGCGGCAGCTGGCGCAGGCGGGGTTCGCCCTGGTGTGCGTATCCAATCAGCCGGCAGCGGCCAAGGGCAAGGTCTCACTCGAGCGGCTGCTCGCCGTCAACGAGCGCGTCCTCGAGCTCCTCCGCGAGGAGGGAGTCCATCTCGACGCCTCCCGTCTGTGCCTGCACCATCCACAGGGCGTTGTGCCGGAGCTCACTGGAACATGCGCCTGCCGCAAGCCGGCCCCAGGGATGCTGCTGGACGCCGCCGAGGAGCTGAACCTCGATTTGGCGAGCTCGTGGATGCTCGGCGACACCGACTCTGACGTCGCAGCCGGACACGCTGCCGGTTGCCGCGCGGTGCTGATCGAGCACCCGGGCAGCGTCCACAAGCGGGCCGGCCAGGAGAGCCCAGATGTGGTCGCCTCGAACCTCGCCGACGGGGTCGCGCAGCTCCTCGCTGAGCCATTGCGTTAGCCTCCCGAGCTTGAGGATCGCAACGCGATCTTCGAAACTGCGTCCGATATTGTGGGGACCGTGCTCGATGAGATCTCCACACGAATCTTCGCCGACGGAGCCGATCTCGATGGGATCATGGCGTTGGCGGCCAATCCGCGGATCACGGGGTTCACGACGAACCCGACGCTGATGTGGAAGGCCGGGCTGACCGACTACGCCGAGTTCGCCCAGCGCCTGCTCGAGCGGATCACCAAGCACCCGATCTCCTTCGAGGTCTTCGCCGATGACGCCGATGAGATGCGCCGTCAGGCCCTCCTCATCTCCTCCTGGGGTGAGAACGTCTACGTCAAGATCCCGGTCACCACGACCAGCGGTGAGTCGATGGCGCCGCTGGTGCGCGAACTCTCAGAGGACGGCGTGAAGGTGAACGTGACGGCGCTGTTCACCACCGCCCAGGTCGAGCTGATAACCGCGGCCTTGCAGGACGGAGCGCCGTCCTATATCTCGGTCTTCGCCGGGCGCGTCGCCGACGCCGGCGTCGACCCCGTGCCGATCATGGCCCGCTCAGTGGAGATCATGGCCAAGGCGCCGCGCGCGGAGCTGATCTGGGCCTCGCCGCGGGAGATCCTCAACCTGGTGCAGGCCGACCAGGTGGGTTGCCACATCATCACGATCACCCACGACCTGCTGAAGAAGCTCGACTGCCTCGGCAAGAGTCTCGAGCAGTACTCGCTGGAGACGGTGCAGATGTTCCACGGCGATGCGATCGCCGCGGGCTTCACCCTGTAGCTATGAGGCTCATCTCCTCAGCGGGCCGACCCCGCAGCCCAGACGCGCGCGGAGGAGCCCGATGAGGCGAGCCTGTGTCACCGGCGGAGCCGGGTTCATCGGCAGCAATCTGGCCGACCGACTGAGCAGCGCCGGCGTCGAGGTCGTGATAGTCGATGACTTCCGCAGCGGGCGGCGCGAGTTCGTCGCCGAGGCGCTGCGCCGCGATGGGGTGAGGCTCGTCGAAGGCGATGTGCTGGACCCCGCGATGCTGGAAGATGCCGTCGAGGGCTGCGACTGGGTCTTTCACCTCCAGGCCAACGCCGACGTACGCCGGGGTCTGGAGCATCCCCGACGAGACCTCGAGCAGAACACGATCGCCACCTCGAACGTCCTGGAGGCGATGCGCGCTCAGGGGGTCAGCAGGATCATGTTCTCCTCGACCGGATCGGTGTACGGCGAGCCCGAGGTGTTCCCCACTCCCGAGGACGCCCCATTCCCGATCCAGACCTCGCTCTACGCAGCCTCCAAGCTGGCCGGCGAGGGCCTGATCGCAGCATATGCGGCCGGCTATGGTTTCACGGGGTTGATCTGCCGCTTCGTCTCGATCCTCGGCGAGCGCTACACACACGGGCACGTGTTCGACTTCTTCTGCGCGCTGAAGCGCGATCCGAGCCGCCTGCGGGTGCTCGGCGACGGTCGCCAGGAGAAGTCCTACCTGTACATCGAGGACTGCATATCGGCGATCCTCACCGCCGCCCAGCACCACCAGGACGAGCCCGGCGCCTATGTCTACAACCTCGGGACCGACGAGACGGTGATCGTCGACGACTCAATCAGGATCATCACCGAGCACCTCTCGCTCTCTCCCGAGATCGAGCACACCGGGGGGCGTCGCGGATGGACGGGCGACAGTCCCCTGATCCGCCTCGAGACCGCGCGGATCCGCGGCCTCGGCTGGGCGCCCACACTGACGATCGAGCAAGCGATCGTGCGCACCCTGAACTGGTTGGACGCCAGTGACTACGCCTGGCGCGACCACGTGGAAGACGGAGTCCCGTCATGAGCGAGGAGCAGAGCCGATGAGCGTGATCTTCAGCCGTGCCCCCCTGCGCATCTCTCTCGGCGGGGGAGGCACCGACCTTCCTTCCTACTACGGCGAGTACGGCGGCTTCTTGGTGTCGGGGGCGATCGACAAGTACGTCTACATGCTCACGCATACGGTCTTCCAGCGCCGCTACCGGATGAAGTACTCAGAGCTCGAGGAGGTCGACGAGATCAGCCAGATCCGCCACCCGATCCTGCGCGAGACCCTCCTGCGCCACTGGCGCGGCAGCCCACTGGAGATCGCTTCCGTGGCGGACGTACCCGCCGGCACCGGGATGGGGTCCTCGGGCGCTTATACCGTCTGCCTGCTCAAGGGCCTGGCCCACGCCCGCCGGACCTCGATAACCCCGGGTCATCTGGCCGAGGCCGCATGCGAGCTAGAGATCGAGGTGCTGGGAGAGCCGGTCGGCAAGCAGGATCCTTACGTGTCCGCGCACGGCGGCATCTGCGCCTACACCTTCCATTCCGACGGCGCCGTCGATGTCGAGCCGATGGAGCTCGCGCCGGAGGTGCTAAGGCGACTTCGCGATCAGCTCTTGCTGTTCTACACCGGCGAGGCGCGTTCGGCCTCCAGCGTGCTGGCCGACCAGGACGATCGCTCAAAGGCGGGGGATGAGCAGATGCTCGAGAACCTGCACCGCACAAAGGAGCTCGGAGTGCGTAGCTACGAGCTGCTGAAAGCCGGAGAGCTCGAGTCCTATGCGGAACTCATGCATGAGCACTGGCAGCACAAGCGCCGCCGCTCTCCCGGGATGACCGACGAGCACATCGACCGCCTCTACACGCTGGCTCGGCGCAGCGGGGTGATCGGCGGCAAGCTCGTGGGCGCCGGCGGAGGTGGCTTCTTGCTCGTCTACGCGCAGCGCCCGGAGGACACCAGACAGGCAATGGCCGCGGGGGGGTCCTTCGAGCTCCCCTTCGACTTTGAGTTCGGCGGCGCCTACGCCAGCGAGTATGCGTGAGCGGCCTGCGAGTTGCCATCGTCGGTTGCGGTCTGATCGGAGCCAAGCGAGCGGCGGCGCTCACGCCGGATGACGATCTGATCGGCTGCTATGACGTCAGCAGCCAGGCGAGGCAGAGCCTCGCAGGCCAGTACGGCGCCACGGCCTGTGCCAGCGCCGAGGAGCTGTTCGCCCTCGGTCCAGAGGTCGTCGTCGTGGCCACCGTTCACGATCAGCTCGCGAGACTCGCCATGCAGGCGCTGGAGGCCGGGGCGCATGTGCTGGTGGAGAAGCCCGCGGGCGTCTCGGTGGCGCAGATCGAGCAGCTGATCGAGTGCCAGCGCACCAGCGCGCGCCTGGTCAAGGTCGGGTTCAACCACCGCTTTCATCCGGGGATCGCCCGTGCGGCCGAGGAGGTCCACAGCGCCCGCCATGGCGATCTGATGTATCTGCGCGGGCGCTATGGGCACGGCGGGCGGATCGGCTACGAGCGCGAGTGGCGCGCGGAGCCGGCGCGCTCGGGTGGAGGCGAGCTGATCGACCAGGGCATGCACTTGCTCGATCTGACGCACTGGCTGGCCGGTCCGCTGCCACTTCACTCGGCGCTGCTGCGCACCCACTTCTGGGATACGCCCGTCGAGGACAACGCGGCGCTGATCCTCGGCACGGCCCGCTCGCGCAAGGATCCCTGGGCGATGCTGCAGGTCAGCTGGACCGAGTGGAAGAACCTGTTCTCGCTTGAGATCTTTTGCCGTACGGCCAAGCTCCAGGTCGATGGGCTGGTCCGCTCCTACGGGCCTCAGCGGCTGAGGATCTACCGGATGGCTCCCGAGCTCGGCCCCCCGGATCTCGAGGAGCTCAACTATTCCGCGGAGGACCACTCGTGGGAGCGGGAGTGGGCGAACTTCGCGGAGGCGATCGGCGCCGGCGAGGAGCGCCTGCTCAACGGCGACCTCGGTGACGCCCGCTATGCCTGGGAGCAGATCGAGGCGGCCTACGCCGGCGGACCCTATGCGGATATGCGTCGCGGCGTCGCCCCTGCGCCACTGGGATAGGATCCGCGAGCGCCGATGCCAGCCTTGGACGCCAAGAACTCCGCACCGATCGGTGTGGTTGGCCTCTGGCATCTGGGATGCGTGACCGCCGCCTGCCTGGCCGACGCCGGCCACAGCGTGCTTGGAGTCGATCCGGACAGGACCGTTGTGGAGGGGCTCCTCGAGGGCCAACCCCCGATCCATGAGCCGGGGCTCTCCGAGCTCTTGTCCGGCTGTGCTGCCCGCCTGCGCTTCTCTACCGACCCCGCTGTGCTCGCGGAGGCCAGTCGCGCCTGGATCACCTTCGACACACCGGTTGACGACGATGACAACGCCGACGTCGAATGGGTCATGGCACGTTCTGAGGAGCTGCTCGCGCCGCTGCCGAGCGGTGCGCTGGTGGTCGTATCGTCCCAGCTTCCCGTGGGAAGCGTCGCCCTGTTGCAGGCGCGGTGTGCCGCCCGCCGCGGTGCCGAGGACCTGCGCTTTGCATGCGTGCCCGAGAACCTGCGCCTCGGCAGCGCGCTGGACTCCTTCCACGCACCGGACCGGATCGTGGTCGGGATACAAAGCGAGGAGGACCGCGAGGAGCTGGCCGAGCTGCTGGCGCCGTTCTGTGAGCACCTGGAGTGGATGCGGGTGGAGTCGGCCGAGATGACCAAGCATGCGCTCAACAGCTTCCTTGCCACCTCGGTGACCTTCATCAACGAGGTCGCTGCGATCTGTGAGTCGGTGGGTGCCGACGCGGGGGAGGTCTCGCGAGGACTGAAGAGCGAGCGGCGCATCGGCCCGCGGGCATATCTTGGCCCCGGCGAGTCCTTCGCGGGCGGGACGCTCGCGCGCGACATCGGCTTCTTGCGCGGACTTGCCGCCCGCCACGGACTGCCGGATCACCTCCTCGCCGGAGTGGCCGAGGGAAACGCCGCCCACCGCAACTGGACGCGACGCAAGCTGCTGGAGCTGCTCGGAAGCGGCGATCAGGCGCAGCCTCTCGCCGGGGTGAGCGTCGCGATCTGGGGATTGACCTACAAGCCGGGCACCGACACCTTGCGCCGTTCCAGCGCCATCGAGCTGTGCCGCTGGCTCGCCGAAGTCGGGGCGCTCGTGCGAGCCCATGACCCGGCCGTCAGTGCTCTGCCTTCAGATCTCGCCGGGATCGAACTGTGCTCGAGTGCCCTCGAGGCAACCGCCGGCGCCGACGTGCTGGTTGTGTCTACCGCCTGGCCGGACTACCGGGAGCTCGACGGCCAGGCGCTGCGCTCCGCACTCAAAGGAAAGCTCGTCATCGATCCGGCGGGCGCTCTGGTGGACTCCCTCGGCTCCGTGGCGCAGCTCAGCTATGTGCGCGTGGGAACGCCTTCCACCCGGCGCATCCAGGCGCCGCCGATGGCGGAGGTCCGGCGAGGATGAGCGGCGCACTGGACGGGCGGACCGCGCTGATCACGGGTGCAAGTCAGGGTCTCGGACTCGAGATCGCTCACTCCTATCTCGATGCGGGAGCGGCCGGCGTCTGCATCTGCGGGCGGGACCGCGTCGCGCTCGAGCATGCTGCCGACGAGCTTCGCGAGATCGCCGGCCCCGGCCGGAAGGTGGTGGCGGAGGTTGCGGATGTCTCCAACGCCAGCGATGTGGACCGGCTGGTGCAGACCGCGATCGACGCGCTCGGCAAGGTCACGATCTTGGTCTCCAACGCCGGCGTGTACGGACCGAAGGGGATGATCGAGCAGACGGACTGGTCGGAGTGGATACGCGCCGTCGAGATCAACCTGTTTGGCTCGGTTCTACCCGCTCGGGCTCTGGTGCCCCACTTTCGCGAACATGGCTACGGCAAGATCGTCCAGCTCTCGGGCGGGGGCGCCACGAACCCGTTGCCGGGGCTCAGCTCATACGCGGCCTCCAAGGCGGCGGTCGTGCGCTTCGCCGAGACGCTGGCGGGCGAGCTGCGCGAGCATCGAGTCGACGTCAACGCGATCGCACCGGGGGCCCTGAATACTCGCATGCTCGACGAGGTGATAGCGGCCGGCCCACAGCGGGTCGGGACCGCATTCTACGAGAAGGCGCTTGAGCAGCAGCGCAGCGGAGGTACTTCGCTGCGACGGGGAGCCGAGCTGTCGGTCTTCCTGGGTTCGGCTGTGAGCGACGGCATAACGGGCAAGTTGTTGAGCGCCGTATGGGATCCATGGGTAGATCTGCCCAAACACATTGAGGATCTCGACTCCGACGTGTACACGCTGCGGCGGATAGTGCCCGCCGACCGAGGTCTGGACTGGGGAGACATCTGATGCCCGGCCGGCCGATCACGACAGGCACCCCATGAGCGCGCATTTACAGCAGCCAGCGCCACGGCCGCCGCGTGCACGCCCGCGGGAGCGCGCGTGAGCGCCTCCGCGCAGCCGGGAGACTCCACCAGCGAGGTGGACAGCTCGACCGGGGGAATGCTGAGCATCGTCATTCCTGCCTATAACGAGCAGGACAACGTCCATCGCGTATACGAGCGGCTCAGCAAGGTGATGGGGCAGATGGACGTGGAGTGGGAGCTGATCTTCAGCGTCGACCCCTGCACGGACCAAACGGAGGAGCTGATTCGGGAGTTGGGTGATCAGGATCCGCGCGTGAAGATGCTGCGTTTCTCGCGCAGGTTCGGCCAGCCGATGGCGACGATAGCCGGCCTTGAGGCTGCGCGCGGTGACGCGGTCGTGGTGATCGACTGTGACCTGCAGGATCCGCCTGAGCTGATCCCCGAGCTGGTCGCGCGCTGGCGCGAGGGGTACGACGTCGTGTATGCGAAACGGCGCAGTCGGGCGGGAGAGACGATGCCCAAGCGGATCGTCTCTGCCCTCGGCTACAGGGTGATCAGACGGATCGCCGACGTCGAGATACCGCCGAACACGGGCGACTTCCGGCTGATGAGTGGCCGGGTCGTCGACAATGTGGTGGCTCTACAGGAGAGCCATGGTTTCCTGCGCGGGCTGGTCGGCCTGGTCGGATTTCGCCAGACGAGCGTCCCCTATGACCGCGACCCAAGGGCGGCGGGGACGAGCAAGTACAACCGCTTCTGGGGCTCGCTGCTGATCGGTCTGAACGGCGTCGTCGGTTTCTCCCGCTATCCGCTTCAACTGATCTCGATCCTCGGGGTCCTCATCTCCGGACTCGCCTTCCTGGTGGGGATCGTGTACCTCGGGCTGAAGATCGGTGGCCAGAACTTCCCCGTCGGCAATCCCACGATCGTGAGCGCCGTGGCCTTCTTCAGCGGCATCCAGCTGTTGTCGCTCGGTGTGATCGGCGAGTACGTCGGGCGGATCTACGACGAATCGCGCAATCGGCCGAAGTACATCGTCGAGTCCCGCTACGGGTGGGACGACGAGCCGAGCGCATGAGCGCCGTTCCGCCGGTCTGCATCCTCGCCGGCGGTCTTGGCACTCGCCTGGGAGAGCGTGTTCACGACACGCCCAAGCCGCTGGTTGAGGTTGCCGGCGAGCCGTTCCTACATCACCAGCTGCGGCTGCTGGCCGCCCACGGCGCAAGCGAAGTTGTGCTCTGCGTGGGTTATCTGGGCGAGCTGATAAAGCAGCGCATCGGCACCGAACGCTTCGGGCTGGTGATCGCCTATAGCTTTGACGCCCCCGGGCTCGACGGCACCCTCGGCGCGATCCTCCGTGCACGGGACCTGCTCAGCGAGCGCTTCCTCGTGCTCTACGGAGACACCTATCTGCGCGTCGACTACGCAGCCGCGGCTGAAGCTTGGGAGCGCAGCGGGCTGCCAGCGATGATGAGCGTACTGCGCAACGAAAATCGCTGGGACACCTCCAATGTCGTGTACGCCGATGGCCGTGTGTTGGCCTACGACAAGCATGCCCCGCGCCCGGAGATGCGCTGGATCGACTACGGGCTGGGTGGACTCGAGCAGACCGCCCTCGATCTCGCTCCTGCGGGCACACGCGACCTCGCCGACCTCTACCACCAGCTGGCGGGAGAAGGACGGCTCTGCGGTTTCGAGGCGACCGAGCGCTTCTATGAGATCGGCACGCCGGAGGGGCTCGCCGCCACCGACGCGTTCCTGCAAGGTCACCGCAGATCCGACCGTCGGGTTGCACGCTGAGGCGCTGCACGCTGGCCGGCCCAGGCCGCTCCTCTACGGTTAACAGCGTGACGCGGCCTCGGCGAGCACCGGATACCGCCGATCGACGTTTGCGCTCGGTGGCGCGGAGCTTGCGCTCACCGAGTTCCGGCCTTCTCGGTCAGAGCGTGCGCTTCGCCCTCGCTGGCGGCACGGTGGCCTTGGTCTACCTGACCACCACGATCGTGCTCGCCGAAGTCGTCGGGATACCCTTTCAGGTAGCGCTCGCGGTCGGCTTCTGCGTTGGGCTCGTCGTCCATTTCACACTCCAGCGGGTGTTCGTGTGGACCCATTACGAGGAGTTCGCCCTACCCCTGCACCATCAGGCAGGCCGTTACCTGATCGTCGCCGGCGTCCAGTACGGTGTGACTGCCGCTTCAACTTCACTGCTGCCGACGGCCCTGGGCGTTTCCACCGAGATTGTCTATCTGGTGACCGTGGCAGTGGTGGTCAGCGTCAACTTCCTGGTATTTCGCCAGCGCATATTCCACGCCAAGCCGGCCGCGACTGATCCTGCTCCGTCGTCAGAAACCACACTCGAGTAGGGGCGCCGGCGCCCGACCCAAAGCGTCGGAGGCTACTCCGAGTTCGGCAGTGGGTGCAGCGCGTCCGTGGCCGGTGCGGTTGGGTGAGCTGCCGAGCGCCGTCGCCGGCGCCGTACCGCGGCGCTCCCAGCCAGCGCGAGCAGCAGGACAGCCGATACTGCGGTCGTGATCCGACCCAGCACCACGGGCGCGCTGAGCCGGGGTCTCAGTTCGACGGGGACGGGCTGGGATCCGTCCGTCGTGCGCTGGAGCACGAGGTAGCCTTCTTCGATCTGCCCGACGCTGGCGGTCCGCCCGACGACGCGCACGCCTCCGCCGACATGGACCAGGTAGGGACCACCGGCGATGTTCGTGGCAAACGGCTGGAGGCCCGCGGGAACCGAGACCGGGCCGGCGAGCCGATCGTCCGCCACTTGGTTCGGGTCGAACGTGACCCCGGCCGTCGTGGCGACGACCGGAAGACTGAGATCGCCATAGTCGTTTGCCGCGTTCCACGATTGGGGTAGGACCGTCGGCGGCGCGCGCAGGACTTCGGCGCGGTTGGCCAGGGACGAGAAGTGCAATTCGTGCACGTGCGTGTTCGGAACCCACAGCTGCCACGCGCAGAGTGCCACGCTGAACGCGACGACGAGCCCCAACCCGAGCGCGAGGGCGCGGTCTAAGCGTGTGGCGCGTCCGCTCTGGGCCCGGCGGGTGAGCGCCAGCGCGCCCACCAGGACCAGCCCGGCGCAGGCCAGCGTCACGTAGGTCTGCAGGCGGTAGGTGAACTGGGCCCGCTGAAATAGGATCGGGAGCAATGACCAGGCAGCCGAGGACATGATCAGCGCGAGCAGGCAGGCAAGCACGATCAGCGCCGTTGCAACGCCGGCCCGCAAACGCGGATAGCGCCAGGACAGCGGCGCCGCGAGCAGGCCCCAGACGAGCGCCAGCACCGGAACCTGAATGTAGAGTGCCGGAAGCCAGGATTCGATTGGCACCGTTCGCAGCGGGTCGAAGATCACCCCGAAGGTGTTGAAGTTTCCCGCCTGGCTCCACCCGACGCTTTCGCCGCTTATCACCGTGTCGTGTGCGTAGCTGAGGTCGGGGAGCAAAAACCAGCCGTTCAGGCCGAAGCCGAGCGCGATCAGTCCAGCGACGGCGAGCATCCGCCGCCACGGCAGCTCGCGCGAGCGCCCGCTCGCCAGCCAGTAGACAACGAGCGCCACAACCGCCAGCGTCGAGCCCCACAGCAGCGTGATGTTGTGGCTGCCGCTGAGCACGACACTCGCCACCACCAGGCAAACGACCGGCCCGACGTTCAAGCGACCGCGCACCACACGCAGCGACGCCGCGAGCAGGAGCACCAACGCCGAGACGGCGATGAACTCCTCCCAATCTCCCCGTCCGTAGAGGTTGCTGACGTAGTAGGCGCTCGTCACGAACACGATCGCCGGCGCGTGGGCCAGCACTCCTTTCACACCCAACTGCCGGGCGAGCCAGAAGAGCCCGCCGTAGGCCGCCGCGATCGCGGCGAGCGTCACGGCTTCGAACGCCAGGATCGTCGACCCCCCGAGAAGGGCGGCGAGCGCTCCTGTGAGCGCGAACAGCGTTCCGCCATAGAAGGCGAAGATCGGATAGAACAGACCACCTCCGATTGCGCCGTTTGGGCGGGTTACCGCCAGCTGCGTCTGCAGGAACAGCGTCGGATGCAGATGTGCGGCGATCGCATGCTCCTGGTAGGCGGCGAGCCAGATGGCGTTGGTGAAGTCCGGCGCAAACCCGTCGCTGGTGAACAGCAGCGGTGAGGCGATCAGCAGAACGGCAACAGTCGCGATCGCGAGGTCGATGAGCGCGGGGGTCGAGACGCGGACCCGAGCGCCTCGAGCAATGACCGAACTCACGCGGTCGCGGTCGCGCTCGCCCCGCAGCCGGTCAGCAGCATGACCCCGGCGACCGAGATCGGTACCGAACGGCGAACAATCGATGTCTAACACGCTCGTTGCACGATGGACGCTCGGTACACGATGGGACACTACCCGGTCGGCTGCCTACCCGTGAGGTTTGTGGTACGGAGGGTTTGATGGCTCGCCTCCCAGCTCGTCCCCACCGACCCGTAGCCTCACGGTCGATGCCCCCGCGCACGACTATCCACAGCTGCTCGGAGTGCGGCTTCCAATCCGGTCAGTGGCACGGTCAGTGCCCGGGATGTGAAGCGTGGAACACGCTGGTCGAGGAACGCGTGCAGGCGAGGAGCGGCGAGGGTCGCGCGGGCGCTCGCCCCCGCCGGCGCAGCGGCGGCTCCGCCGGCGGCGCAAACGGAAAGGGCGCGCGGCCACGGCTCGTGCCGCTCCCGCTCGCCGAGGTCTCGCTTACGCCGGTGAAGCGGATGTCCACCGGGATCGGGGAGCTCGACCGCGTGCTCGGCGGGGGCCTCGTGCCGGGGTCGCTCGTGCTGCTGGGCGGCTCGCCGGGGATCGGCAAGTCAACGCTCACGAACATGGCGCTCGGGCACCTGTTGGACGACGGGCACAGGACGCTGTATGTGAGCGGGGAGGAGTCGGCCGAGCAGGTCAGGCTGCGCGCCGAAAGGCTCGGGTCCGGTCCGGCGCCGCCGGCGCTGAAGGTCCCGATCCTGGCCGAGACCGATCTCGACACCGTGCTTGACACGATCGAGGCCGAGGCGCCGGAGGTGTGCGTGATCGACTCCGTGCAGACGCTCAACGCCGCCGACTGCCCCGGTGCGCCGGGCTCGGTCGGGCAGGTCCGCGAGGTGGCCACGCAGATCATGGCGCTGGCAAAGGCGCGGGGGGTGGCCGTGATCCTGGTCGGGCACGTGACGAAGGACGGCGCGCTGGCGGGGCCGCGCGTGCTGGAGCACCTGGTGGACTGCGTCCTTCAATTCGAGGGCGAGCGTGAGCGCCCCTATCGCGAGCTGCGCGCCCTGAAGAACCGCTTCGGTTCGACCAACGAGGCAGGACTGTTCGAGATGCGCCAGGGCGGGCTCGTGGAGGTGCTGGACGCCTCGGCGAGGTTCGTCGCGGAGGCCACGCGCGCCCCGGGCAGCGTCGTGCTGGCGGCGATGGAGGGCTCGCGGCCGCTGCTGGTGGAGGTCCAGGCGCTGGTGGCGCCCTCGGAGCTCGAGCAGCCGCGCAGGGTGGTCAGCGGCCTCGACCGCAATCGCCTGGCGCTCGTGCTCGCGATCCTGCACCGCCATGGCGGCGTGCGGACCGGCGGCGCGGACGTGTTCGTGAACGTCGTGGGGGGCGTGCGCGTGGACGAGCCCGGCTGCGACCTGGCGGTCGCCCTGGCGGTCGCGAGCGCGAGCCTGGGGGTGCCTATCACGAGCTTCGCGGGCGGACCCCGCGGCGGCCCTCCGCGGGCCTGTTTCGGCGAGCTGGGGCTGACCGGGGAGCTGCGCTGGGTGGGGCACCCGGAGCGCCGGCTGGAAGAGGCCGCCAAACACGGGCTGGAGGGCGTGATCGCGCCCAAGGACGCCGGTGGGGGAGCTCTCGAGGCGGCCACGCTGCGCGAGGCCCTCGCGATGGCGATGCCGGCCGAGCAGGGGCTCCCCGCCAGGGCTGCTGCCTAGGACATCGCCTGCCGCGCCCGGCCGCCACTGGCCAGGCGGCTAAGGAAAAGCTAAATGCCCTAGAATGGAAGATCGTGGCCCTGCGATCCGGTGAAGATTTCGACAATGAGTTAAGACCGGAGCCGGGGTTGATGAGAGCACTCGAGATGATCGCCCCGGGGACCGCGCTTCGGGAGGGAATCGAGAGCATCCTGCATGCGCGAACGGGCGGTTTGATCGTGATCGGCGAGCCAGATGACCTCAGTTTCCTGAACTCGGGAGGGATCAAGCTCGAGATCGACTTCACGCCGGCGTTCCTCTACCAGGTGGCGAAGATGGACGGGGCGATCATCCTCAACGCGAACTCGACGAAGATCACCATGGCAAACGTGCAGCTGATGCCGGACCCGACGATTCTCTCGACCGAGACGGGCACGAGACACCGCACGGCCGAGCGCGTGTCCAAGCAGACCGACGCGCTCGTGATCGCCATCTCGCAGCGACGCGAGGTCGTCTCGGTGTACGTGGAAGGGATGAAATACATCCTCGAGGACATCCCGGTGGTGCTCGCCAAGGCCAACCAGGCGCTGGCGACGCTGGACAAGTACCGCACGCGCCTGGATCAGGTCTCAACGAGGCTCACCGCGCTCGAGTTCGAGGGTGGCGCGACGCTGCACGACGTGCTCACCGTGCTGCAGCGCGCGGAGCTGGTGACGCGGATGGCCGTTGAGATCGAGCGCTACATAGTCGAGCTGGGCAGCGAGGGGCGCCTGATCGAGATGCAGCTCGAGGAGACGATGGTCGGCACCGCCGCCGAGAAGGCCGCGCTCGTGCGCGATTACCTCTCGGGCGACTCCGATGAGGCGTTCGCCGCCGCGCTTGAGGAAATCGGCCGCCTCGCCCACCAGGACCTGCTCGACTTCGGGCGGTTGGCCGAGCTGCTCGGGTATGACCGCAAGCTGAACACGCTCGACTATCCCGTCTCGCCCCGCGGCTACCGGGTGCTGGGACGCATCCCCAGGCTGCCCAAGCTGGTGGTCGCCCAGATCGTCAGCGAATTCGGCGGGCTGGACGAGCTGCTGGCCGCGACCGACACGGAGCTCGAGGTGGTGGAGGGGGTTGGAGAGATCAGGGCAAAGGACATCCGCGAGGGCCTGCGCCGGCTGCAGGAGATCAACCTCGTGGACCGTTACTTGCAGACTTGAACCACGGGCCGCCATACGGCAGGCCGCGACGAAGGAGGCACACCATTCCGCCACAAGCAACCGAAGAGGCAGCACTGATCGATCAGCTCGAAGCGACCCGTGAGGTCGAGTACATCGAGTTCGAGCTCGGGGACCACGTCGTCTACCCCCATCACGGCGCGGGCAAGGTGCTGAAGAAGGAGGAGATGGAGATGCTCGGCGAGCGCCGCGAGTACCTCACCATCAAGATCCTCCACAACGACATGACGGTGAGGGTTCCCACCGAGAACGCCGCGCTGGCCGGTCTGCGCAGGGTGATCGACGAGGAAACCGTGAAGAAGGTGCTGGACGTGCTGCGCGACGAGGTATCGGAGATGCCGAAGAACTGGAACCGCCGGTTCAAGCACAACCGCGACAAGATCAAGACCGGCGACATCTACGAGCTGGCCGAGGTCGTGCGCAACCTGTCGCTGCGCGAGTCCGAGAAGGGCCTATCCACCGGTGAGAAGCAGATGTTCACGCGCACCAAGAAGATCCTCGCCTCAGAGCTCATGTATGCGCTCGACAAGGACGAGGACGAGGCAGAGAGCTACCTCGACGATTTACTTGCCGACTCGGCCACCTCGCAGATGGCCGGGGCCGCCGCCGAGTAGCCAGACGTTTGGAGACGTTCGCGCGCGCGAGGGCACCCGTATGGGTCTGACCGGCGCGTGCGCGAACGTCCCCGAGCAATGATCATCGCGCTGATCGTGGCCGCCGGCCGCGGCGAGCGCCTCGGGGCGGGCCGGCCGAAGGCGTTCGTGGAGGTGGCCGGACGCCCGATGTTCCAGTGGAGCGTCGACGCGCTGAGAGGGGTGGATGGGATGGACAGGATCGTCCTCGCCCTGCCACCGGGAACGCCCGCGCCGGCAGGCGTGATCGCGGTGGACGGCGGCGCGGCCCGCTCTGACTCCGTGCGCAGAGCGCTGGCCGCCGCCGGGCCGGGCGACGCGGGCGACGTCGTGGTCGTGCACGACGCGGCCAGGCCGCTGTTGACGGGAGCGCTCGTCGAACGCGTGCTGGCGGTGCTGGCGGGCGATCAGAGCCTCGACGCGGCGATCGCGGCCGCACCACTCGCCGACACGGTCAAGCGCGTTCAACGAGCCGATCGCGCCACCCCGACGCCGGCGGCGCCCGTGACAGACGAGCAGCGGGGCAGCACCGCCGGGGCGGCCGCGGCCGGCCTCGTGAGCGAGACATTGGACCGCAAAGAGCTGTGGGCGGTGCAGACCCCTCAGATCTTCCGCCGCGGGGCACTCGAGCGGGCGCTCGATGTCCCTCCGGAGGTTCTGGCGCTGGCGACGGACGATGCCTGGCTCGTGGAGCGCCTCGGTGGCCGTGTCGCCGTCGTGTCGGCCGGCGCCGAGAACCCGAAGGTGACCACGTCGCATGACCTGGCGGTGGTCGAGATGCTGCTCGCGCAGCGCGGGCAGGCGTAGGCGAGCCCGCGCCCGCCCGGTCCTTGCTGCTTGAATCGCAGGCTCTCGAATGCTCACCGACTATCACCTGCACCTGCGCCCCGACGACATCGACGCCGCCACGGCGGAGTACTTCACGCAGGCCAACATCGAGCGCTATCGCAGCGTGGCCGATGAGCGGGGGATCTCAGAGCTCGGGGTCTCAGAACACGTGTACCGCTTCGAGCAGGCGCTCGAGGTGTGGCGGCATCCCTTCTGGCTTCCCTACGCACACGACGATCTCGATGAGTACTGCGCGTTCGTGCGCGAGCAGACCGACCTGCGCCTGGGCATCGAGGCCGACTTCGTGCCCGGCGCCGAGGACCGCATGGCCAACCTGCTCGAAGAGCGCGCCTTCGACTACGTGGTCGGGTCCGTTCACTTCGTGCGCGAGGGCGCCGTGGACATGGACGACTACAGCGTGTGGGACGCTGGCCGCAGTGCGGAGGAGATCTGGCGGCGCTACTTCGAGACGCTCGGCGAGGCGGCGCGCAGCGGGCTGTTCGACGTGCTGGCCCATCCCGACCTGGTGAAGATGTGGGGCCCCGATCGCCCGCGCCCGGAGGGGGATCTGCGTCGCTACTACGAGCTTGCGATGGACGGGGTCATGGAGTCCGAGATCGCGGTGGAGCTGTCGACGGCGGGCCTTCGAAAGCGCGCCGGCGAGATGTATCCGGCGCCGGCGTTCCTTGCGATGTGCGTCGAAGCCGGCGCGCCGGTGGCGCTGTCGAGCGACGCCCACCGTCCCGAGGACGTGGGCGCGGACTATGACCAGGCGCTCGAGCTGCTCGAGCAGCTCGGCGTGGGCGAGCTGTGCGTGTTCGCCGGGCGCGCGCGGCGCCTCGAGGCGGTCGGGGCGGCGGCATGACGCTGACGGGCATCGGCTATGACTCGCACCGCTTCGCGGCCGGGCGCAGCCTGATCCTGGGAGGCGTCGAGATTCCCCACGAGCGGGGTCTCGAGGGTCATTCCGATGCCGATGTGCTCGCCCATGCGGTGACCGACGCGCTGCTGGGGGCCGCCGGGCTTGGCGACATCGGCGAGCACTTCCCCGATACCGAGGAGCGCTGGCGCGATGCCGACTCGATGCAGCTGTTGGGAAACGTCGTCGCGAGCGTGATCGCGGCTGGATTCGAGATCGTGAACCTCGACTGCACCGTGCTGATGGAGACGCCCAAGATCGGGCCCCATCGAGCTGCCATCCGCGAGCGCCTGGCCGGCGTGCTCAGGCTGGACGAACAGCGCGTGAACGTGAAGGCGAGCACCGGCGAGGGGATGGGATTCATAGGCCGCGGCGAGGGCGCGGCCGCGCTTGCGATCGTCAGCCTGGGTCCGGCTCGGTGAGCGCGGCTATGTCTTCGAGATCGACTGGACGCGCGCTCGCGCGCTTCATGTCGATGAGGTCGTCGCGCCCGGCGATGGCTATGGTCATATCTCCGAGCCGGACCTCGAGTGCGCGACGGCGAAGCTCCTCGTAGGGAGGAGCACCGGGCGCGTCGTGTAGGACGTCGATGGCCCCGTGTGGCGTGCTGAACTGCCACAGCGTCGCGCGCGGGAGCATGGTGGCGTCGACCGGCGTGCCTTCCTGGCCGGGGTTCACCACCCGAGCATCCAGAGCGTTCAGGGCATCGGCGAGCCGGGCCAGGTTGGATCGCTCGGGGCGAGGGAAGAGGTCGATGTCGACCGTGGTGCGCACGTGTCCATGCGTCTGCACCGCGAGTCCGCCGACGATCACGTACTCGACGGCGTGTTCGGCCAGCGCTTGCAGGATGCGCTCCGCGTCAAGCGGCGTGTCGAGATCCACCGCTCGCCTCGCGTCCGGCCTCTCGCAGGCGCCCCG
Source organism: uncultured Solirubrobacteraceae bacterium (assembly GCA_963761355.1). Classification (GTDB taxonomy): domain Bacteria; phylum Actinomycetota; class Thermoleophilia; order Solirubrobacterales; family Solirubrobacteraceae; genus Palsa-744. Next base: position 261,753 of record CAVXHC010000003.1, on the reverse strand, counting down.
CGAGGCGATTCGCCGAGATGGCGAGCTTGAGACGCTCCTCCGGAGAGCGCCGTCGCAGTGCCGCCAGGTGGACGGGATCCCATCTACCGCTCAACCGGCGGGTCTGCAGCTCGGGCTCATATCCCATCGCGAGCAGAAGCGCCCGTACCGTTTCCCAGGTCGGCGCGGTCAGACCGCGCTCGATCCGGCTCACGGCCGCCTGCGTCGTGCCTGCACGCAGTGCGAGCGACCTCTGGCTCAGACCGACCCGATGGCGGTGCTGGCGAATCAATATCCCGGGAGAGTTGATATAAAAAAGTATATCAGCGACTTGCGGGCAGCTGCGTACGGCGGTATTCCGAGCAGTTGGTCTAGGGTTGCGCCGCAATGGCCGAGATCGTCCTGCACGACACCCGCGCCGGGGAGCTCATGGCGCTCGAGCCGCGCGACCCGGGCGCCGTCGGCATCTACGCGTGCGGGCCGACCGTCTACAGCCGCATCCACATCGGCAACGCGCGGCCGTTCGTGGTGTTCAGCCTGCTCAAGCGCTTTCTCGAGCACGAGGGCCTTGAGGCGAGGCTCGTGATCAACATCACCGACGTCAACGACAAGATCTATGACGCCGCGCGCGCTGCGGGCCGCCCGAGCGTCGAGCTCGCGGCGGAGATGACCGAGCTCTATCGCCTCGACACCGACGCCCTCGGCCTGGGCCGGCCCGACGATGAGCCGCTGGCCTCAGAGACGATGGATCAGATCATCGACTACATCGAGGCGCTGATCGCCGCCGGGCACGCCTACCCGGCCGACGGCGACGTCTACTTCCGCGTGCGCTCGGACCCCGCCTACGGCAGCCTCTCGCACCGCCACCTCGAGAACATGGAGCAGGGGGAGCCGGGCGAGGGCGTCGAGCGCAAGGAGTATCCGCTGGACTTCGCACTGTGGAAGGCGCAGAAGCCGGGGGAGGACGCGGCCTGGGATTCGCCGTGGGGGCGGGGACGCCCGGGCTGGCACATCGAGTGCTCGGCGATGGCCGAGGGGCTGCTCGGGGTCGGCTTCGACATCCACGGCGGGGGCTCTGACCTGGTGTTCCCCCACCACGAGAACGAGGCCGCGCAGACCCGCGCCGCGCGTGGGCAGGAGCTCTCGAGAATGTGGGTGCACAACGGCATGATCCAGTTCACCGGCGAGAAGATGGCCAAGTCGGTCGGAAACATCGCGCCGCTGCACGAGGTGCTCGAGCGCTATGGACCGGAGACAGTCGTGATGTACCTGATCTCGGGCCACTACCGCCAGCCGCTGGCGTTCTCGAGCTCTGAGCTCGAAGACGCCGATCGCCGGATCCAGCGCATGCGGGACGCGCTCAGGCGGCTGGCTGCCGGTCGGTCGAGCCCCGCGGACATGGCACAGCACAAGCAAGACTTCTTCGCTGCGCTGGCCAACGACTTCAACACGCCCGCCGCACTGGCCGCACTGTTCGAGTGGGTGCGGGAGGCCAACCGTCGCGGCGTGGGGGTGGGCGATGGCGACCTGCGAGAGATGCTGAGCGTTCTCGGGCTGGGCGAGCTGAGCGCCCTTGAGGCGGTGGGCGACGTCCGCGCGATCGATCCGGAGGCGGTGTCGTTGCTCGAGCAGCGTGAGCTGGCTCGCTCAGAGCGCGACTTCCAGACAGCCGACCGCGTACGCGCAGAGCTGCGCGAGCGTGGCTGGGAGATACGCGATGGACCCGACGGTCCCGAGCTGATCCCCTCGCAGGCGCCGTGATCCTGTGATCGTGTACGGGCGAAACCCCGTGCACGAGGCGCTGCGCGGGCGCCGGGCGGCCGCCGTGGGGGTGGTGTGGGCGACGACGGGCGCGGCCCGCGAGCCGTGGCTCGAGGACGTGCAGGTGCAGCTCGCCTCCGCGCAGGAGATCGAGCGTCGCTGCGGCTCGGCCGCTCACCAGGGGGTGTGCGCGGACGCGGGCGCCTATCCCTACGCGGGCGCCGAGCAGCTGCTGAAAGGCGCGGATCCCCTGATTGTGGCGCTCGACCAGGTCCAGGACCCGCAGAACCTGGGCTCCATCTGCCGCACCGCCGAGTGCGTGGGCGCAGCCGGGGTCGTGATCCCCGAGCGCCGCTCCGCCGAGGTCACCCCGGCGGTGTGCAAGGCCTCGGCGGGAGCGGTCGAGCACCTCGCGGTGGCGCGCGTGCGCAACATGGCCGACTTCCTCACCGAGGCCCGCAGCGCGGGGTGCTGGTGCTACGGGGCCAGCGCCGGCGCGTCGGGCGGGCGGGCGTCCGTGCCCTACGACACGCCGGATTACTCGGGCGCCGGGGTCGTGCTCGTGCTGGGCAGCGAGGGCAGCGGCTTGCGCCCGCGGGTGGCGAAGGCCTGCGATGAGCTGATCGCCCTGCCGCTGTTGGGGCGCGTGGGGTCGCTTGGCGTGAGCGCGGCGGCGGCGGCGCTGTTGTATGAGATCTTGCAGAGCCGGGCGGCGAACCCTTGACAAAGCTCACCAGACCTGCGAGGCTCGCGCCGACATAACGCTGAACCTAAGGTTGATGAAGCCTTGGATTACATAGCTTTGGCGCCGGGGGAGGAGTGCGCCACTGAGCAAAGTTGGGGCTGCCCGTAAAGGTGGTCCCCAAGAAAGGACCTGCTCGTGGCTCGAATCTCCCATAACCCTCACTCTGAACCTAGGGTTGAAGATGGTTTTCTCATCGCTCTGGCAAAGCAGGGCGATCGCATCGCATACGACCGGCTCGTCAGGCGCTACCACGGTTTCGTGCGCCTGAAGGCGTCCTCCTACTTCCTGGCGGGGGGCGACTCCGAAGATCTCATCCAGGAGGGCCTCGTCGGCCTGTACAAGGCGATTCGCGACTTTCGCACCGACCGCGAGTCGAGCTTTCGCAACTTCGCCGAGCTGTGCATCACGCGGCAGATCATCACGGCGGTGAAGACCGCCACGCGCAACAAGCACACGCCGCTGAACCAGTACATCTCCTTCGCCTCCTCGCCCGCCGGCTCAGGCGAGGATGCGCCGACGCTCGAGCAGATGCTGCCCGGCCCGACCGTGCACGACCCCGTCAACCAGGCCATCTCCTCCGAGGAGCTGCGCTCGCTGGTCGGGTGCCTCTCGAGCGCGCTGTCAGAGCTCGAGGGGCGCGTGCTGTCGCTGTACCTCGACGGCTCCTCCTATGAGCAGGTCGGCGAGCAGCTGGGGTGCGACACGAAGACCGTGGATAACGCGCTGCAGCGCGTGAAGCGCAAGGTCGGCGCGCACCTGCAGTCGCGCGCGGTCGCCGCCTGAGGGCCACGTTTAAGCTGACACCGGCGCGGCGGCGATTCGCCGCGCCGGTGCCCTCGAGGCTGTGGAGAGGCTCAGCTCTGACCTTCAGCCGGCCATGGGGAGTTGCCCGGTGCTTCCGGCACAAGCGCGCTGGCGGAGACCGGCGTGACCACGATCGTGACCGGCGGGGTGGCCGCCCCCTCGTTCTCCGGTCCGCCGGGAATCTTTACCCGGAAGACCTTCGTGCCGGCGTCATACACCTTGCGCACGAGCGAGTAGGTCGAGCCCGTGGCCACGAAACCCACCTTCACGACATGGAAGCCCGTGCCGGAGGCGTTCTGGCGTTCGAGGTAGATCACGTGGCCTGAATGATCGGGAGACACTTTGCCCGAGAACGTCAGTCTCTGACCGGCCGGGACCGTACTCGGCGGCGTGACTTCGGGGGTGAGCACGTCCTTGACACCCTCGTACAGGATCGCGGAGGCTTTGCCCGCGCCCTTCACTTGGTAGAAGGTGCTGTTGATCGGCGACTGCGCCGGGAGCGAGTAGTTGCCGCTTGCGTCGGTGGTGACTTCGGCGACCGGAGCGTACCCGTGCTGACGCGCGGTCCGTGCCTCGAGCGTGACCGGAGCTTTGTCGGCCCCGCTGACGGTCCCCGTGATGGTGACCGACTGCCCGTATGAGATCGGGTCGGCCGAGGCCTCGATCGTGAAGTTCGGGTTCTCTGCCTGTGAGATCTCATAGTTGTTCACATTCGAGAAGCTCGAGAGATTGCGCCTGCGCGCGCGCACCAGCACGCGGAGGTTGGCATCGCCGGGGACGGCGAACGTGTGTGTGATCGAATAGGTTCCGCCGGCTGCCACGCGGCCCGTGTCGATCCGGCGCCATTCGTTGCCCGTGAGGGCGTTCTGACGCTGCAGCACGACGAGCGCACCGAGGTCGGCGGGGTTCACCGTCCCGGTGAAGCCGACCTTGTTCGCCGGACCGGTGAACAGCTGAGTGCCGTCCGGCGGTTCGTTGAGGGTCACCTGCGCGGCGACGCCAACCGTCCTGTGCCCGCTCGCGGCGCCGTGGGAGCGCACGAACAGGGTGGTGTTGTTCTGCACGGCGGTGAGGTTGAACTCGTAGAACCCGTGAGGGTCGGTGAGGATGGTCTGGGCGACCCCGAACCCGCCCGATGAGGCAGTGCGCGCCAGCAGCGTCACGGTCTTGGCGTCCACGTTTGACCCTCGCCCGTGGCAGCGCAGCCGTCCCCACACCACGACAGGTTCGCCCGCCGTGATCTGGCCGGGTTCCACGTTGATGTTGACGTTGCAGCGGCCGCTGGGGCTCGGGTGCTTGTGGGCGCGGCCGATCGCCGACGCGCCGGCGGGGGTCAGCGCAAGCAGCATCGCGGCGGCTGCCACGCCCGGTAGGAGCTTGAGTGAGCGCATCTGTGCCTCTCCTTGTCAGATGGGTAGTGTGCGAGATGGTCCTGTCGCGCCCTTGCGCCACCGCCAACCGCTTACTTTCTCTTTAACCACGCAACGTGCAGAACGATGCGGTCGTGCACGCAGTGCAATGCCGCTGGCGTACTCTCCGAGGAGGATGAACCGCTCCGCGACCCTGCGCGGTCTGGCGCGCTTGGGCGCGTTCAGCCCCGCTGCTTCCGTGCCAGACGTCGAGACCTCGCGCGCGTCTGCGCCGCCGGCTCAGCCTGCATTGCCGCGGAGATCGCGGCGCTGGATCCCTCGCGATCGGGCGATGATCGCCCTGGCGCTCCTGCTTGCGGTCGGCTTCATCCTGCGGGTCTATTTCCTGATCGTCTGGCGCCCGGCTATCACGGGCTTCTCAGACAGCGGGATCTACTTCCAGGGTGGCGTCGAGTCGGTGTGGTCCTCACCCGGCAGGACCGCCGGGTACTCGATGTTCCTACGCCTGCTGCACCTGATCAGCCCGCATCTGATCCTCGTCACGGTCGTGCAGCACATCATGGGGCTGGCGGCGGCGGCGCTCTTCTTTCTCGCCGTACGCCGCTGCTCGGGGAACCGCTGGCTGGGACTCGCGCCCGCGGCCGTGATCGCGCTCGGCGGCGATGAGCTCTTCCTCGAGCACGCGGCGTTGAGCGAGGCCCTGTTCATCTTCCTGCTGAGCGCGATGCTCTACTGCGCCGTGCGGGCATTGGACGGTGGGCCGCGGTGGGCCGCTCTGGCCGGCCTGTGCGCCGGGTTGGGGGTGTGGGATCGCATCGCGAGCGTCGCGATGATCGCGGTGATCGCCATCTGGCTCACGTTCAGCGCCGGGCGCCCGCGGCGGCGGACGATCGTCCTTGGTCTCGTGTCACTCCTGGTCGCGCTCGCGAGCATCGGCGTCTACGTCGAGTGGCGCCACGCCTCCTCGGGCCTGAACGGCCTCACCACCAACGGCAGCTGGGCCCTGTACGGCCGGGTCGCGCCGTGGGCGGACTGCACGAAGTTCACGCCGCCGCCCGGCACGAGGGCGCTGTGCGAAGCCACGCCGCCCTCGCGGCGGGGCTATCGCAGCACCGCCTATTACATCTTCGAGGACTCGCCTGCGTATCGGCTGCTCGGGCCGGCCTACTTCATCTCCAGGGTCCCCGACGCGATGGGGAAACTGCAGCGCTGGTCGGAGGCGGCGATCCTTGCCCAGCCGCTCGACTACCTGCATGCGGTCTGGCTTGACACGAAGCGACTCGTCGACCCCAATGACCCCTCCTACGGCACCTACTCCGCCAACGAACTGATCGCGTTCCTGTTGTATGGGCCGGACATGCACAGCGGCAAGAACGGGTTCGTCAGCTACTGGCAGCACAAGCTCTACCCCAACGACCCGGCCGCCCACCGGGGCGACGTCGGCCCGCTCAAGCGATGGGAGCGCCTGACCCGCATCGACGGTGCGTGGATGCTGATCCTGCTGGCGCTGTGCCTGGCCGCGCCGTGGCTGCTGCGCGGCCGCGCGCGGGCGGGGGCGGTGCTGTTCGCCGTCACGGCGCTCGTCCTGCTCTTCTTCCCGATCCTCACAACCGGCTATGACTACCGCTACACGATCCCGGCGTTCGGGCCGCTGCTCGCGGCCGGGGCGCTGGCGTCGTGGGGCCTCGTGACGAGGGTCAGCGCCAGAGTGCGCGCGGCGCGTGCATGACCACTAAGCCTCCTTCTTGATGATCGGAGCGGGCGCGGGGGCCGGCGGGTGATCGACGGCGGGCGCCTTGGCGTGGAAGATGACGTAGCGGAGCACCACGAAGTTCATCACCGGAAGCGCCGCCACCATCACCAGGTAGACGGCCTCTGTGGGAACACCCAGCAGGCCCGGCAGCACGGCGGTGGCCAAGGCGGTCAGGCCGTAGTTCACCCCGGCCGCTGCCAGGTAGCGCCCCACCTGGTGATGCACCGGCAGCGCGAACTCCTCGTGGTGGACCCACACGAAGACCCGGTAGAGGTTGAATTGGACCAGCATCGCGACGGCGAAGCCGATCAAGAGCGCGACCTGGAAGTGCAGGCCGACGACGTCGGCGAGCACGGTCGTGGTGGTCACATAGACGACCACCACGATCCCCCCGGCGAAGAGGAAGCGCACGCCCTGGCCGAGCAGGCCCGAGCTGGGCGAGCGCAGGGTGCGCGCCGCCGCGAGCAGGCGCTCGCGCCTGCTACCCGCTGCTTGCCGCGGATCGGTCACGCGCCTATTCTCGGCAGCTCGCTGCCGCCCAGCTCGCGGGCGCGCTCGACGAGCGGCCCCGCCGCCCCGCCGCCGGCCGCGATCAGGGCCTCGAGGCGGCGCAGCGTGACGCCGCGGCGCGTGTGCAGGATGAGGCTCGTGAGCCGGTTGGCGTGGGGCATGACAAAGAACGGCTCGTCCGGATCGATGTCATAGGGATGAGAATAGCTCCACGGAATCGCCTGCTCGCCGAGGCCCGCGAGCAGGCGCCGTTTCAGCGCGAGGGGCACATAGCGCAGGTAGATGCCGCCCAGGAAGGGGATCGACAGCCGGCCCGCTCCCCACACCGGGCAGGGCAGCTCGATCAGGCCGTTGTCCCAGCGGCACGGCCCGCTGGGCGCCCCGGGCCAGCCGTACAGCGGATTGGCGGCGGGCAGGACGCTCGAGGAGTAGAGGAAGCCGGCGCCCGCTATCTGCTCGACGGCCCACTCGGTCGCCGGGGTGAGCGAGAAGATGGGCGCGCGAAAGCCCGGCACGGGAACCTGCGCGGCGTCCTGCAGCAGCGCCAGCCCCTCCCTCAGCTCCGCCGGCAGGCGGGCCGGCCCGACGTCGCCGAGTGTGACGTGGCGCAGCCCGTGCAGGCCGATCTCGTGCCCGCCCTCGGCGACGCGGCGCACCACGCCGGGGTGGCTTCGGGCGATCTCACCGACGATGAACACGGTGGCGGTGATCCCGCGCTCCTCGATGAACTCGAGAAAGCGATGGCTCATGGCCACGAAGCGCTCCTCCTGAGCGGAGGAGCTGCGGCTGTCCTCGAGGTCGAATGTGATGGTGACGGGCATGGCTGATCTATTCTGGTTCACCAATATGATCAACCGAGTGCCAGTGATCAAGCCGGTTCGAGGATTCGCGCGCGCGCGCAGGGCCCACTCAAGCAGCGTGCGCGGTCGGAGGCGCCTGTGAGCGATTCCGGGCCGAGCGTCGTGATCGGCGCCGGCCCCACCGCGGCGGCAGCCGCGAAGGCGCTCCTGGCGGCCGGTCAGCGCGTGCTCGTGCTCGACACCGGGCTCTCGCTCGAGCCCGAGCGCGAGGCGGCCCGGCAGCGCATGGCGGCCACGACCCCCGAGAACTGGCAGCCCTCCGACATCGCCCTCACCCGCTTCACCGCCGCCGGCACGAGCGTGCGTGGCTACAAGCGACTGTTCGGCTCAGATCTCACGTTCCGCGACGACGGCGTGCTCGAGCTGTCGGTGGACCCCGGCGTGGGGGCGCGGCCCTCGTATGCCCTCGGCGGCCTCTCGAACGTGTGGGGGTCCGGCCTGCTTCGCTACACCGACAGAGACCTCGGCGGCTGGCCGATCGCCGCGAGCGAGCTCGACGACGGCTACCGGGCGGTGCTCGACTACGTGCCCTACTCGGGCGAGCAGGACGAGTTCGCCGAGCGCTATCCGCTCATGCGTGCGCCCGATGGGCCGCTGATCCGCACACAGGCCGGAGAGGCCGTGCTGAGCAGGCTGCGCCGTCACCGCCCGGCCCTGGCCGCGGCCGGCTATCACTTCGGCGCCTCGCGCCTGGCGGTACGCGTCGGGCATCCCGCGCCGGCAAACGGCTGCGTCTACTGCGGGCACTGCCTGGACGGCTGCCCCTATGGGCACATCTACAGCGCGGCGCAGACGATCGAGGAGCTTCGCCGCGAGGGGCTGATCGAGTATCGCTCGGGCCTGCACGTCGACCGCGTCTCAGAACAGGATGAAGAGGTGCTCGTGGAGGCCACCGCCCTGGAAGACGGGGCGCCCGTCACGGTCCGCTCGCCACGGGCGTTCCTGGGCGCAGGTGTCATCTCGACGACGATCATCCTGCAGCGCTCGGGGCTGTTGCCGGCGCGCGCGGAGATCGCCGACAGCCAGGCGCTGTATCTGCCCTTCGCGTGGGTCGGGCGCACGGGGGAGACCGGCCGCGAGCCCGGCCACACGCTGGCGCAGAGCTCGATCGTGCTCGATGACCCCGCGGTGTGCGCCAATCCGATCCACATCACGCTCTACACCTACAACGATGGGCTGACCGAGCGCGCGCGGGAGGCCCGCCCCCGCCTCAGCTCGCTGCTCGGTCCCGCGCTCGACTCGATCACCCGCCATCTCGTGGTGGGGATCTGCTTCTTTCACAGCGACGACTCCGACCACGTCGCCACCAGCTGGGAAAGGGACAGCGATTCGGTGCGGCTCGAGCCCGTGCCCAACGCGTCTACGGCGGCGACGGTGCGGCGCTTTCAACGCGCGCTTCTGCGCTCGCTGGGACCGATCGGGCTGATCCCGCTGGCGCCGCTGGCGGATATAGCTCCGCCGGGCGGCGGCTATCACTACGGCGCCTCGATCCCGATGTCCGAGACGCCCGCCTTCGGCCAGTGCGACACGCTCGGGCGCCCGAGCGCCACGCGGCGCATCCACGTCGTCGACGCCTCGTGCTTTCCGACGGTTCCCGGCGGGGCGATCACGTTCTCGGGGATGGCGAACTCCCATCGGATCGCAACGGCGGCGGCGCGCGAAGATCCTCGATGATCGGCGTCACCGGCGCCAACGGGTACGTCGGCGGGCGCATCATCGCCGGCCTGCGCGCGAGCGGAATCGATGCGATCGCGCTGGTGCGCCGACCGCCCGCCGGTGACGCGCTCGCTCGCCGTTATCAGCTGGGGGAGCCGCTCGAGCGCTCGCTGCTCGACGGCATCGAGACCGTCGTGCACGCCGCCTATGACGCCTCTGCGCAGGGTCCGGACATCCGGGCGCGCAACGTGAGCGGAAGCCTGCCGCTGCTTGAAGGCCTGCACGAGCGAGGGGGGCGAATGCTGATGGTCTCCTCGCTGTCGGCGTTCGAGGGCACTCGCTCGCAGTACGGCCGCGCGAAGCTCGAGCTCGAGCGTGCGGTGCTCGAGCTCGATGGCATCGTGTTCCGTCCCGGCCTGGTGTTCGGCGCCGGCGCAGGCGGCCTCTTCGGCGCGATGGTCAGCGCCCTGTCCAAACGGGGGCTGGTGCCGATGATCGGCGGCGGATCCCAGCGGCTGTTCGTCACCCACGACGAGCGCCTGTCAGAGCTCGTCCTCGCCCTCACTGCGGGGCGGGCCGACGCCGCCGGCCCGATCTTCGCGGCGCACGAGGCTCCCACCACGCTGCGTGGCATCGCCGAGCAGATCGCCAGCGCCGGCGGGCATCGCCTCGTCGTCGTCCCGCTGCCGCCGGCGCTCGTCGCGCTCGGGCTGCGCAGCGGCGAGATCGCCGGCATACCGCTGCCCTTTCGCAGTGACAGCCTGCGCTCCCTGTCGCACCCGATCGGGCTCGACCAGGTCGCCTCGCTCGCTCGCTGGCCGATCGCGTTTCCGGCGCTCGCGCCGGCGCTTTGGCTCAGCTGAGATGCCGCCGCCAGCCACGATTGCCGCGTTCGATTTCGATGGAACACTGACGACGCGAGACAGTCTTTTCCGCTTCATATCCTGGAGAAGAAGCCGCGCTGAGATGGTCCTCGATCTCGTCAGCACCCTGCCCCTGCTGGCCCTGTACAGTGCGCGCCTCGTGGGCAACGAGCGCCACAAGATGGCCCTGTTCGCCAGGGCATTCAGGGACATGCCGGCCGATGCCTTCGAACGGCGGGCCGGTGATTTCGCGAGCAGCGAGATCCCACGGATGATCCGAGCCGAGGCCTTGGAGCGCGTGAGGTTCCATCAGCTGCGGGGCGACCGCGTCGTCATCGTCAGCGCCTCTCCGACCGACTGGATCGTGCCCTGGGCCGCCGGCGAGGGCATCACAGAGGTAATCGGTAACTCCGCGGAGCTGAGCGATGGAAGGGTCACCGGGCGCCTGGCCGGTGCCAACTGCTACGGGCCGGAGAAGGTTCGTCGGCTGCTCGCGCTCAACCCGGAGCGCGAGAGCTACACGCTGTTCGCCTACGGCGACGGGCGCGGGGACAGGGAGCTCTTGGCGGCTGCCGACCATCCCTACTACCGCTCCTTTGAGTGAGCCGCCCGATCGCCATCGTGACCGATGCGCTCTGGCGTAAGAGCGTCTCGGCGATCCGCGCTCTGGGCGCATCTGGTTACTCGGTGTTCGCGCTCGGGGACGGGAGGCTGACGACCGGCTTCTACTCGCGCTACACCAGCAGGCGATTCATCGGTCCCGTGGCCGCCGAGGATCCAGACGGGTTCGGCGAGAGCCTCAAGCGCGCCGTCGAGGCGACGGGCGGTGAGCCGGCCGCCCTCTTGCCGATGGAGGACGCGACGTGTGAGTGGCTCCTGTCACACGGCGAGGAGCTCGCGGAGAACGTCGCGTGGCTCCTGCCGTCGGCGGACTCGTTCGCGTTCGCCCGCGACAAGGCCCGCACGTTCGCACTGGCCCAAGAGCTTGGGATTCCCTCGCCGCGCACATATGCACCTGCTTCCGTCGGCGAGCTCGCCGACCTCTTGGCGGCGAACCCGATCGAGGAATTCGTGTTGAAGCCACGGACCAGCTCGGGCTCCACGGGGGTGGTCTATGGGTCCGACATTCGTCGGACATCGCTCGAGAAGCATTGGGAGCTCCATGGGCCGCTCCTGTTACAGGAGCGGATACCTCGCGGCGGGGTGGCCTACGGAGTGAGCCTGCTGTTCGACCGGGGGGGCCGTGAGCGTGCCGCGTTCGCCCATCGGCGGCTGCGCGAGTATCCGGTCAGTGGCGGGCCGAGCACACAGCGGGTCAGCGCCGAGCTCGGGGAGCTGCACTCCTACAGCCAACGGCTCCTCTCCTCTCTGGACTGGGCTGGGGTCGCGATGGTGGAGTGGAAGGTTCACCCCGAGGGCGACCGTCCCATGTTACTCGAGGTCAATCCCCGATTCTGGGGCAGCCTCGCGCTCGCCGTACGCGCCGGCGTCGACTTCCCGACGCTGTACGCCGATGCGGCGCTGGATCAGCCGCTTCCAGCGGAGCTACCCGCATACCGCGCCGGGGTCGTTTCCCGCTGGATGCTGCCAGGTGACATCCTCCGCTATGCAACTTCACACGCCGATCAGAGAGAGCCGATCCGGGACTTCCTGCGCGGCTCGCTGCGCGATGCGGAGGAGTTCGACGCCCGCGATATCCGGGGAAGCATCGCGTGCGGGCTGTGTCAGGCGCTGCTCGCCGCCAATCCCAAGTACTGGCGATACGTGCGGCGCGGGTAGTGAGCTCCACCCGCCGCTCAGGCGGGATCTGTGGGCCCGCTGAGCGCGCCCGCCGCGCCCGCCGGCTCCTCGGCCGCGCCGTGACCGTTGGCGCTCGGCTCCGCGTCCAGGCGCTCCTGCAGCAGCGCGACGCGCTGGGCGAGCGCCGTGTTCTGATCGGACAGGCGCGAGATAGTCATCGAGAACTGCACGAGCATCACGAGCACGAACAGGAACGCGATCGCGAACAGCGCCGAGGGGGCGTAGGAGACGCCCGCGTCGTGCGCGACTTTCTGTATCGCCCCCTGCAACAGCGACAGCACGAGCACCGTCGCGCCCGCCACCAGCCACAGGATCGCGTAGCGCTCCATCAGGCGCTTGCGCCTGACCAGCTCGAAGATCCCCCCGCAGATCACGATCGCGACCGCGATCTCCTCGAGCTCCTCCTGCAGCGCCCCGGGCCTGCTCGCCACGATCAGCGCCGACGCCGCGATATGCGAGATGTGCGCCGCCAGCGGCGTCATGACGCGCGCTCCACCACCGCTGCTTCGGGCTCCTCGCCCCGTGTGCCGGGCGCTCCGGCGCCCGATGGCTCCGGCTCCGGCGCCGCCGTCGGGCGCGTGCGGAACAACGCCACGAACACGGCCAGCAGGACCTTCACCATGTAGTAGACCGACTGCGTGGAGGAGATCGCCGAGGTGCCGCTCGTGCGCGGGCGCATCACGACGGGGATCTCGCAGCTGTTCAAACGGTGCGCGTGCATCAGCAGGATCGCCTCGATCTCAGGGTAGTCGTGCGGATAGTCGCGCGCGAACAGCTCGATGCCGCGGCGATCGGTCATGCGAAAGCCCGACGTCGGGTCGCTCACGCGCCGGCGTGTGATCAGCGAGACCACGCGCGAGAACAGGCGGATGCCCACGCGCCGCGCGGCGGAGGAGCGGTATCCCTCGCTTGCGGGGTCGAGGAAGCGTGAGCCCGTCACCATGTTCAGGCCGGGCTCGCCGGACAGGCATGCGAGCAGCTCGTGGATGAAGCGCGGGTCGTGCTGGCCGTCGCCGTCCACCTGCACCGCCACCTCATAGTCGTTCTCGCGGGCGTATATATATCCCGCCTGCATCGCGCCGCCGATGCCGAGGTTGAACGGCAGGCGCAGCACCGTGGCACCCGCCGCGCGGGCGCGATCGCCGGTTGCATCAGATGAGCCGTCGTCCACCACGAGCACGTCGAAGTCGGGCGCAGAGCCGCGGATTCCCGCCACCGTCGCCCCCACGGCACCCGCCTCGTTGTAGGCGGGCACTATCGCAAGCCTTCGCTTCATGCAAGTAAGATATCGGCAAGTGAGCGGATTCACCGTAGTTAACAAGGCGGTTGAACCGTGTCACTGATCCTTCCCTGGGTGCTGTTCCCGCTCGTGCTGGCGGCGCTCGGCCTCGGCTGGGGGAGGCTCGTGGAGCTCGCCAGCGGCGCGCACCTGGAGGGCGCGCTCTTGATCCCGGTGGGGCTCGCGGCCGCGCTCGTCGTCGCCGGCACCATCACGGGGTTCTCGGCGATCGCGCCCGCAGCGGTGACGCTCATGGCGGTGGGCGGCGCGGTGGGGCTGGTCCTCGCGCTACGCGCGCGCCGCTGGCCCGGTGGCTGGCCGCTACTGGCGGCGCTGGGCGCGCTGCTGGTCTACGGGGCGCCCGTGCTGCTGTCCGGACAGGCGACCTTCCTGGGCTTCATCAAGCTCGACGACACGGCATCGTGGTTCAACATCATCGACAACGTCATGTCGCACGGGCGCTCGACGGCGGGGCTCGCGGAATCGACTTACCGCCTGCAGGTAGAACAGCCCGGCCCCGCCTACCCGCTCGGCGCGTTCATGCTGCCTGGCGTCGCACGCGCGCTGACCGGCATCGACATCGCGTGGGTCTTCCAGCCCTATCTCGCGTGCTGCGGGGCCGCCGTGGCCCTGAGCGTGTACGCGCTGCTCGGGCCGCTCGTGCGTGGTCCGCGCCTGCGCGCGCTGCTCGCCTTCCTCGGCGCCCAGCCGGCGCTCTTGTACGGCTACAGCCTGTGGGGCGGGATCAAGGAGATGACTGCGGCGTTCCTGTTGGCGCTCGGCGCGGCGCTCGCCGCCGCGCTGATGGCGCGCCGGCCGGCGAGCTGGCGCGAGCTGATCCCACTCGGCCTCACCGCGGGCGCGCTCATCCAGACGCTCGGTGCCGGCGCCGCCGGGTGGGTGGCGCCCGCGCTTTTGTTCCTCATCGGCGTGTGGCTGTGGAGAGAGCGCGGCGCGCGCCGCGCGCGCGGCGTGGCGGTGTCGGGCGGGTGGCTCGTCGCGATCACGGCCGTGTGCGTGCTGCCCGTGTGGATCGTGCTCTCAGACTTCCTCTCCAACAAGGGCAAACTGCTCGACGAACTCTTCTCGAGCGGACAGTCGGCTCACACGAAACTCGGCAACCTGATCCACCCGCTGAGCGCGTGGCAGCTCGCCGGCATCTGGCCCATCGGCGACTTCCGCCTGACCGCGCCCACCGTGCAGAGCGCTCTGTGGATCGGTCTGACGCTGATCTCGGCGGCCTTCGCGCTGTTCCTCGCCCTGCGCCGCCGCAGCTTCGGCGTGCCCTTCTACGTCGCGGTCGCACTGATCGGCAGCGGCGTTGTCTATTTCTCAGGCGGCACGCCGTGGGTGACGGGCAAGTCGCTCGCATTCTCATCGCCCGCGGTGCTCGTCGCGGCGCTCGCGGGCGCCGGCATCCTGTGGGGAGCGCGGCGAGCCGCCGGACCGCGCGGCCTTGCGCGGCGCATCGGCGCCGGGCTGATGATCGCGGCGCTGGGCGGCGGCGTGATGTACTCGAACGTGCTGGCCTATCACGACGTGACGCTCGCGCCACGAGCGGCCATGGTCGAGCTGCAGCACCTCGGACCGCTCGTCGCGGGCAAGGGCCCCACGTTCATGAACGCCTATGAAGTCTACGCCGACCGGCACTTCCTGCGCGAAGGCGCTCCGGTCGAGCCGGCCGAGTACCGCTCAGTGAACCTGCCGCTGACCGATGGCGCGACGCTGACCAAGGGCGCCTGGGCGGACCTCGACTCGTTCCCGCTGTCGACGCTTGAACCGTATCGCTCGATCATCACGCAGCGCTCGCCCGCGGAAAGCCGCCCGCCCTCCACCTATCAGCTGGTCTGGCAGGGTCGCTTCTACCAGCTCTGGCAGCGCCCGCTGATCCCTCAGGCGACCATCCTCGAACACGTGCCCCTCGGCGAATCGAACAAGGTGCCCTACTGCGGCCCGGCATCCAACGCACAGACCGAACCCCTCTGCTCGGCCAACCCCGTGGCGACCCCTCCGTGCCCGCAGGTGCACGCCCTCGCCCGCCGGGCGCTGAGCGAGCACGCCGAGCTCGTTGCCTATCAGCGACCCGCGCCGATCGTCGCGCGTGGCGATCAGACCGTGTGGCCCGCGGACTGGTTTCACGAACTCTCAGCGCACACGTTGACACCGACGAGCCCCGGGCAGGCGACCGCCCATATCCTCGTCGCCGGCTCCGAGAGCTATGAACTGTGGCTGGGCGGGAGCTTCGCACGCGGCTTTGAAGTGAGCGTGGACGGTCGACGCGTGGGGAAAGTCAAGAACGTGCTGAATGGCTACAACGGATACGTTCTCATCGGCCACCTGTTCCTGAGTGCCGGCGTACACACAATCGTGCTCACCTACCCCCACGCCGACCTCGCGCCCGGCAGCGGCGCCGGGGAATTCACCGTCCTCGGCGCGATCACGCTGGTACCGCACAACCCGCCGACCGAACTGATCGAAGTCAGTCCGCAGCAGGCCACGCAACTGTGCGGCCGCCCGCTCGACTGGATCGAGCTCGTGACGCACTCGAGCTGAATGCTGCGGCGCCTTCTCGCCCTACCGGAGCTCGCCGACGTCGACGTCGACGGCCTCGACCGCCTCGAGGTCCACGCCGCCGTGCTCGAGCGCAAGCCGATGCTCGCCGACGTGTTCCGCGAGTGCCACGAGGTGATGCTCAGCGTCGATCGCCGCACGTTCGGCGACACTCCGGGCCTGCGCGTCGAGATGGGCGCCGGCGTCGCCCCCATCAAGATGACGTTCCCCGAGGTCCTCGCCACCGACGTCGTGGCGTCACCGGGCCTTGACGCCGTGCTCGACGCTCAGTCCATGGACCTGTCCGACGGCTCCGTACGAGCACTCTACGGCCAGAACTGCTTTCACCATTTCCCAGATCCGGCGATGTTCCTCACGGAGGCCGAGCGCGTCGTCGCGCCCGGCGGCGGCGTGGTGCTGATCGAGCCCTACTACGGGCCCGTCGCGTCGGTCGTGTTCAAGCGCCTGTTCTCCTCCGAGGACTTCGACAAGGACATGGCGGGGTGGAGGACGCAGGCGACCGGGCCGATGCACGGAGCCAACCAGGCCCTCTCCTATATCGTCTTTCACCGTGACCGGTCGCGGTTTGAGTCCGAGTTCCCGAATCTTCAGATCGTGGAGACGTTCCCGTTGGGGAACTACCTCCGCTACCTGCTCTCGGGTGGGCTCAATTTCCGTCAGCTCGTGCCGAGCTTCTCAGAGCCCGCTCTGCGCGCGCTGGAGTCAGCGCTCAGACCGCTGCGCCACGTTCTCGCCCTGCACTATGTGATCGTGCTGCGCCGGCGGGCGTGACCGCCCTGGGCCGGTGAGGCGAGCGGCCGGACCGGCCGCTCGCGAGTCCCACCTACTTGCCCACGTATGTGACGTAGCCCTTGTTGTTCTGGATGGTGACGACGAAGGGTGTTTTCGTCACGACGAAAGGTGCTTTGGTCGAGGTACTCGTGGCGACGCATTCGAAGGTCCTGCCCACTTCGGTGGCGACCGACGTCGGGCAGACGACTTTGGCGTGCAGGTGGCGCTCTTTGAGAATGCTCTGTTCGATCGACGTCGCGACCTGGGCGGTGTTCACGGCTTTCGGCGTCGTGGTGCTGGTCGAGGACGAGGAGGACGAGCCGCACGCGCCCAGCACTGCCGCGCAGGCGAGCGCTAGTACGGCGCCGATGCCTCCGCGACGAACTCGGAGTACACGGGCTGTTGTTGTTGGAGTGGTGGGTTTCATGTGCATGCGCGCATACTAATGGTTCTCCGGGCGACGCGTGCCCGAAGCCGCGTGGCTACCTCGAGTCCGAGACCCTCCGGAGCCGCGCTCGAGTTGGCCTCGATGGGACCGGATCGCGGACGGGCATGAGCGCGCGGATCGCAGACGGCATCAGCGAGATCACGCCCGAGGCGATCCGGACGGCGCCTCTGGGGCTGGGGCGCCACGCGCCCTCTGCTAGCCACACCGCGCCCGCGCCCGCGCGCGCCCGCGACCCTCCGATGCGAAAACGCCCGAGCAGGCGGGCTGTGGCGGCCTCTACGACCGCGTCGGCGCCGGTTTCGTCGGGTTGACAGGACGGGCGGCGTGTAGTAGCGTCGCGTGGTTAGAAGGCCCTACGTCCGCGACTCGTCGGGCGTCAGGGGGGACGTACGTCCATATTCATCGTATTCCAGGAGGAGACCCTTATGCGTAAGCGCAGGGAAGCCATGCAGGGCACTAAGGCCGAACCACGAGGTCTTAGCCGACGACTGATGGGGCGGCTCAGCCTCGTCGCGAGCATGATCGGCGTACTCGTGTTTTTCGCCAGCGCCCAAGCCGCATCGGCGTGGCATCTAACGTCAGTATCCCCGACCACGGGGTGTCCCAACACGACGATCAAATTCACAGGGACCAGCTTCAGCGGGAAAGAAACACTCGCGGAATGGACGGACCCTGAAGCATTCCTGTACACCGCGGCGACGACAAAAGCGAAAGTGCTCAGCAGCACCTCCGCTGAAGCACCTGCGCCGCTGTTCCTGTCGCTGAGGTCTGGCGCGGGCACCGTTGCGATCGACAAAAGCAACACCGTGTCCTTCACCATTCCTGCGTTTACCACGTGCTTCGGCTCGGGTAGCGGCGGGACCGGGGCTACCGGACCCACCGGCCCGACCGGCAAAGAAGGACCCGCCGGCAAAGAAGGAGCCACCGGTAAAGAAGGACCTGCCGGCAAAGAAGGCGCGAAAGGCGCTACCGGAGCCACCGGCCCGACTGGAGCCGAAGGTAAAACCGGCGCAACCGGAGCCGAAGGTAAAAGCGTGACCGGAGCAACCGGTCCGACTGGAGCCGCCGGAGCAACCGGAGCAGAAGGCAAAGCCGGTAAAGAAGGAGCCAAAGGCGAAACCGGACCAGCCGGTAAAGAAGGCGCGAAAGGCGCCACCGGAGCAGAAGGAGTCGCCGGCAAAGAAGGCCCGAAAGGCGCCACCGGAGCAACCGGAGCCGAAGGTAAAAGCGTGACCGGAGCAACCGGTCCGACTGGATCCGCCGGAGCAACCGGAGCCGAAGGTAAAACGGGAGCCACCGGAGCGGAAGGTAAAGAAGGCAAAAGCGTCACCGGAGCGACCGGGCCGACTGGAGCCGAAGGCAGCAAAGGTGCAACCGGTTCCGAAGGTAAAACCGGAGCAACCGGAGCCGAAGGTAAAAGCGTGACCGGAGCGACCGGCGCGACAGGACCCGAAGGCGAAGCCGGTAAAAAAGGTGCAGAAGGCGCGAAAGGCGCCACCGGAGCAACCGGAGCCGAAGGTAAAAGCGTGACCGGAGCAACCGGTCCGACCGGAGCCACCGGCGCAGAAGGTAAAACCGGAGCAACCGGAGCCGAAGGTAAAGAAGGCGGCGGCACCGGCAGCAAAGGTGCAACCGGAGCAACCGGAGCCGAAGGTAAAACCGGAGCAACCGGAGCAACGGGACCCGCCGGCGCAACCGGCGCGACCGGACCAGCCGGTTCCACCGGAGCCGAAGGTAAAGCCGGAGCAACCGGAGCCGAAGGTAAAACCGGAGCAACCGGTTCCGAAGGTAAAACCGGAGCAACCGGAGCCGAAGGTAAAAGCGTGACCGGAGCAACCGGTCCGACTGGAGCCGCCGGAGCAACCGGAGCCGAAGGTAAAGAAGGTAAAGAAGGCAGCGGCGGCACCGGCAACAAAGGTGCAACCGGAGCCGAAGGTAAAACCGGAGCAACCGGAGCAACCGGACCCGCCGGCGCAACCGGCGCGACCGGACCAGCCGGTTCCACCGGAGCCGAAGGTAAAGCCGGAGCAACTGGTTCCGAAGGTAAAGCCGGAGCAACTGGTTCCGAAGGTAAAACCGGAGCAACCGGAGCAACGGGACCCGCCGGAGCAACCGGAGCGACCGGACCAGCTGGTTCCACCGGAGCCGAAGGTAAAACCGGAGCAACTGGTTCCGAAGGTAAAGCCGGAGCGACTGGTTCCGAAGGTAAAGCCGGAGCGACTGGTTCCGAAGGTAAAACCGGAGCGACTGGTTCCGAAGGTAAAACCGGAGCAACTGGAGCAACCGGACCCGCCGGTGCAACCGGCGCAACCGGACCAGCCGGTTCCACCGGAGCCGAAGGTAAAACCGGAGCAACCGGTTCCGAAGGTAAAACCGGAGCAACTGGTTCCGAAGGTAAAACCGGAGCAACCGGAGCAACCGGATCCCAAGGCGTGACCGGAGCTACCGGTCCGACAGGATCCGCCGGCGCAACCGGAACAGCCGGATCAGAAGGTAAAACCGGAGCAACCGGAGCCGAAGGTAAAACCGGAGCAACCGGTTCTGCCGGAGCAACCGGAGGAACCGGACCGACTGGGTCCGCCGGTGCGACGGGAGCAACCGGGGCCGAAGGTAAAAGCATCACAGGTCCGACCGGACCCCCAGGATCAGGCAGCACAGGGGGCTCGGAGGCGAACTCGATTGAAAACTATCAATCACAGCCTGTTTCGGGCCTGAAGAAAGGCGCGATGGAGACTGGCGTATGGTCAGCCTCCTTCAACACGCCGGCTGAACAGAAAGTCGCCCTGACGGTGAAAGGAACGGCTAGCAAAGAATTCCTTGAAACGACGACCAAAAAAGCCAAAGTCGAAACGGAATCCAAAGGCGAAGCGATTGTCCTTGGAGGACACCAGGTCGAGACGATGGGGCTTGTCTCATACCCGATCCCGATCGAACCCGGCAAAGAACTCACGGCCATTTACCGCAACCAGACACAGTCTGGCGAACCCGAATCGCCGTGCAACGGTGGCATTGATGAACCAGTAGCCGAAGAAGGGTTCCTCTGCGTGTACACCGGGGAACAGTTCGGAGAGAAAGAAAGCGAATGGTCTACCACCTCCGAATTCTTCGGTTTCCAGGACCCGTCCGGTAAAACGACATCGGGTCAGGAAAAGAAGGGTGGCATCGTCGGAGAATCGATTGTGTTCCGGAGCAAGGAATTCAACGAAGAAGAACCGAAAGCGAACATCAAAAAAGGTGCCTACCTGAATACGGGTGGAAGCTGGGCGGCGACAGCGAGGTAAGCTGACCGCTAGTTTGTCGAGTCCCTTCCCGGGCGTCCTCCTCTACGGAGGGCGACTCGGGGGGGTTCGGCCACAGTCCTGTCGCTTCGGCCCCAGTTCGCGTATCGTGGACTGGGGCCGTGGTGTTTAAAGTAGCCGCGAGGACCGCGTCCTCTACGGCACGCCGGGCGGGTCTGGTCTCAATCCGGTCCAGCGATAGGCCGGCGTGCCGGCCCTAAGCGCGCCCATCAGCGCACGGTCTATTGCCCGGGCGAGGTCGCCCAGTTCGACCTGATCGACGCCTCGGGGGTGAGGTTCCGGTCGGCCACCTCCAGACCTGCAAGGCGAGACGATGGTCTGGGTCCGCGAGGGAGCGATCCACGATGGTGAGGGGCACGCGTGCGAGGATTTGCCGCTTTCGGCGGTTCGTCTGGCCCTTGGCCGGCGGATCCTTCAGGCAGCTGACCCGCAGTCGAGGGTTCCCCTGGAGCGCATCCTCCGTTTCATGCGCACAGGCTTTGAGCTGGGGCGGTGCTTTGCAACATCCGCGTGACTTCCAGGACCGGCTCGACAGCAGGTTCAGCGCGGGAGCCAGCCCACGGTTCACTGGCGGCATCCGGGGCGTCCCGGCTCAGCGCCTCATCGAAGAGGCAGAGCGCATGCGCTCGTTGCTTTTCGCGGATGCCGCAAACCGCGCTGCGCACCATCCTTCGCGCGTCCCGCAGCAGCCCTACTTCCGCTTTGACGCGAACCCCACTACTCGCTGGACCCCGTTTCGCCGCTCGCCACGTCGAGCTCACGATCTACCAGGGGGAGATCATCACCATTGCAACGAGAGTCTGCGGCGAGCTGTGTGCCCACCACAAGCGCTGCTTGGCAGGGCACCTGACTTTCAGCCACAGTTCGACCGCCTGCGAGTAAATCGCCGCCGCGGCTCGGACGTCGACGTCGAGCTTTGTCAAGGCCGGTCCAAAAGTGGGCCACTTTCGCCGGTTGAAAAGTGGGCCACCTGCGCAGATACGCGGGATGGCTCCGCCGGTTGAGAACTGACCCCCCAGAAGCGTTGGCGGAGGCGTCCGACGTCTGGTCGAGCCTCTTGTCAAGGCCGGTTGAAAAGTCACCCCCCCTTTGGACGGGCGGGGGGCCTGATTGACGAAGCGTGCAGTCAGGCGTAGCCGGGGCTCGGTCGTGCCCGGGAGGATGCCCGAGGTCCTTGTCGCGCAGGCGGTAGCTATCGCCCTTCAGCGAGAGGATCTCGGCGTGATGGACGAGGCGGTCATTGTCGCCCCACCACGAGCGCCTGCAAGGCAACTTCGGCGTTGGCCGGAAAGCTCGACCACTACCTGGGCTGCTCAAGCGAGAGCCGGGTGCGCTGCGCAACCGTCTGCCGCTGCGCCAGGAGCACGAGCGTGGCGCGTGGCCCTCTTGCTTCGATGAGCTGTCGGTGGCGATTGAAGCGCGCTATGGCGCTTCAGAGGCCGCCCGGCAGATGATCGACGTCCCTCTTGCTCTGCCGCGAGCTCTCCCCTGCACATAGCGCTTGACCGTCTTGTGATCGCAGCCCAAGAGCGAACCCACCGCGCGATAGCTCCCCAGCTCCTCATACAAGGCGATGATCTCCACCTGCGTCCTTCCGCTCTTCATGGGCGTCCTTTCGATGCTCGACGGTGCACGAGCACCGCACCGTCGAGCCCGAACCGGACGGGTGGGGAATTAAGTGGCCACCAGTGGGGAGTTTCTCGTGGCCGCGGTCAGCCTTGACAGCCTGAGCAACGTGACGACACGCGCGATGACTCGGCGCCCGTGTTACGGTAGGGCCCGAGCTTCGGGGCCTGGCGGTGGGAGGGTGGGCTCTTGCGGTTGGCACCGGCGAGGCCAGCGCTTGGCGGACTGCGCGGCGATGTACGCCATGGCGCTCGGCCAGCGCTCGGATCGACAGGCCCTCACCCGCTCGCGCACGATAGGGCTCGAACGGTCGGCGGCAAGTCGGACGCCGGTCAGTCCACTTCAGACCGCCCGTTCCCAGAGCGCAATGGCGTTGTGATCGTGCTGTGCGCAGGTCCTTGACAACGCGATGGAATGGGTGGCAAGACTGGTCGAGGCCGGGCGCCAGAGCACGTTTCTGGCCGAGCCCCGCGTCCTCCGTGCGCATAAGCCCTGATCCTTAGGCAGCCTCGTCGCTTAAAGCAGGCTCGTGGCGCCGCCGCGCCGATGCCCCATGAAGCGCGGGTGGTGGGGCCCGCCGTATACACCTCCGGCCCCAGTTCACCAGACTGCGAGCGGTGAACCGGGGCCGGAGGTCGAGATCATCAGCAGGCCCTTCCGGACGTCATCAACAGGATGCCGCCCGGGAGGAGAGCCCGACGGATTAGGCGTGCCTTATCTCGCCGTTACCGCCCAGCTTCCGCCTGTGTTCATGTATGCCGGTTTGACGATTTCTTTGATGATTGGTTTTTCTTCTTTGAATTCTTTGGTTCTGAATACGATCATTTCTCCTAGGATCCCGCCTTTGTGTTCCTGACCCGGGCACGGGGGAGCGGGTTCGCACTTGCCCGATGTCGTTTTACCGGACGGGTCCTGGAAGCCGAAGAATTCGACGTTTTCCCATTCGTTTTCAATCATCCCGAACTCTTCCCCGGTGTAGACGCAGAGGAACCCTTCTTCGGCGACTGGTTCATCAATGCCACCGTCGCACGGGGATTCCGGTTCGCCCGACTTTGTCTGGTTGCGGTAGACAGCCGTGACTTCTTTGCCCGGTTCGAGCGGGATCGGGTAGGAGGCGATGCCCTGTACCTGTTCCTGGTGCCCTTTTGCCGGGACGTTGATCGTTGCTGTCCATACGCCGGTCTCCATCGTGCCTTTCTTCAAGCCCGATACCGGTGCTGACTGGTAGTTTTCGATGGAATTTGCCTCGCCGCCACCGCTGCTGGGTCCGGTGCCGCCACCTGGGGGTCCGGTCGGGCCGGTTTTACCTTCTTTGCCTGTGGGCCCTTCTTTACCTGTAGGTCCTGTTTCGCCGGTAGCGCCTTTCCCGCCGCCGCCGCCATTCCCTTCGGGCCCGGTCGGTCCGGTTGCGCCTTTTTCGCCAGTCGCTCCCGTCGCTCCGGTCGCTCCGGTTCCGCTGCTCGTGCCGCCACCTGGGGGTCCGGTCGGGCCGGTCGCACCAGTGACGCTTTTACCTTCAGGTCCGGTTGCTCCGGTCGCTCCGGTCGGGCCGGTTCCGCTGCCGGTGCCGCCACCCGGGGCTCCGGTCGGGCCGGTCGGGCCGATTTTACCTTCCGGTCCGGTTGATCCGGTCACGCCTTTGGCGCCTTCGGGTCCGGTCGGGCCGGTCCCTCCGCCGCCCGTGCCGCCACCTGGAGGTCCGGTCGGGCCGGTCACAGTTTTACCTTCTTTACCTTCTTTACCTTCAGGTCCGGTCGGGCCGGTCGCGCCGGTCGCACCAGTCACGCCGCCGCCGCCCGTGCCGCCACCTGCGGGCCCTGTCGGGCCGGTCGGGCCGGTTTTACCTTGAGGTCCGGTCGCTCCCGTCACGCCCTTGGGTCCCGTGGGTCCCTTGGGTCCCGTCGGACCGCGAGGCCCGGTGGGTCCGCAAAAGCTGAAATACCTGCCACATTGAGAAGACGTCGCATGCTGCGAGCTCCTGTGCGCCGCTTGGGCGTTGGCGGCCAATGTCAGCACGAGCGTCATCGCCGCGCCCACGTAGCCTACCTGCCTTGCGAGTCTAAAAAACATCCTTGAAAACATCAAGCTCCTCCGATTTCGATCGATCGAATGCGCCCCATTTAAGGTGGCCGCTCTTGCGGCTCAGGACCCACACGCAACAAATACGGTCCTCGAACTCGTCAGACTGACAGCCCTCCATGGCTCATGGCTGCTAGCAGAGAGATCGCATTTCTATTGGGACTTCCGGGCGGACTTTATCAGTTGCCCGCCAATAGTGTCAAGCCGCAGGCAGTCGGCGGTCCGGCTCTGTTGAAGCCGTTCCGGGCCGCCTCTCCGCGCTCGACCGCAGTGCAGTCGGGTCCGCGGTGAGGCCCAGGCGCCGGTTGTAGTTCGTCGGGGGTCGCCGAGCGCTGGAAGGCCGGCCGTGAGGCCATCCGGACCGGCCGTCCCGGCTTCCTCCGGCGGGTCGCCCGCGAGCAAAACGAGCTGCCAAAACAACCACCGGACGCGACCGAGAACGGGTCCGACAAACGCAACACAAGCGGGGCCCGGTGTGCTAGACTTCGCGCCTGCCCCGGTAAACGGGGCTCTTGAGACAGGGGCAAGGAGGAAGCTAACACTCGCATAGACAAGAGTCTTACGGCAGGTCCGCGCGCTCCTGTGACGTCGAGTTGGCTTCGGAGATCACCGATGCGAGCCGGTGCGCAGGCGGCTCGGCGGCGGATTGGGGGATGTCCCTCGATCGCCGATTGCTCTGTGCGCCAGTCGGGGCGCAGAAGTCGGCCTGGGAACGCCCTCCGGGAAGAGGAGGACGTTCAGAGCCACCAAAAACCAACAGGGACCGGCTGCTCAGCCGAGACCATCAGACCAAACGGAGGAGATAATTCATTATGAGCAAGAAGCTCTTACTCAGCGTCGCCCCACTGCTCGTCACCGTCGCCTTTGCGGCGATGCCCGCAGTGTCGCAGGCTACCCCGCAGTTTTACAAGAATGGCACCGTGATTTCGGCGGGCACAAATGTTCCGACCATCTCGTGGGGTACGCTTAACCTCGCGGCCGGCGGCACAACCGTCACGTGTGAGAACGCGGCTCTGGCCTACGTTCTGAACGTGAGCAGCGCCGGCAAGGGTGAAACGGTCAATTTCGCAACCGCCAACTGTTCCCTTTCAACGGGTGAATGTAAACCGTCGCAGGGGCTGGAAGTTGTCGTGACGGCGGAAGAACTCCCGTGGGGGTTGGAACTCGAAACAGGAACCTTCAGCGGGAAAGAAACCGTCAGGGAGCGGACGGGGCCCGAGCCGGCCAGTACCCCTGGCTTTGCAAGCGGTTACGACTTCCTGTCGACCGAGGGTGCGCAGGTGACCACCCATTGTGTGTTCCGAGGGGAGCAGCCGGAGGTCAAAGAAATCGCTGAAGCGACCTGCGGGCACGCATTCCCATCGACGTCCAACGCCACCGTCTACAACCCGTCCACGAGGACCGTGGAAGTTGTACCGGCGATCGGCTTCGAGACCTTGGTCATCGAAGAGGAGACCTCTTGCTCAGGAGAGGGACTGGCGGTTGAAGAAGCCGAAGTTGCCAGGCGCCCATCAACACCGGGTGACCCAGCGAAATACAACGTACCAGGAGTAGCCGTGGCCCCGTGTGAGGGTGAAAACGCACCTCACCTCAAAAACGGCACCTCCGCAAAAGCCCCGTCCGAAATCCTGTTCGACCAGAACGGGAACAACGGAGGCAAAGCGGAAAACGACACGACTGGCACATTGGTATGCGAAGGAGTCGGCCCAGGTACGACCACTGGATCGCTCTCGAGCGCCGGCTACACCGCGGCGGAAGTCATAACCACCAAATAAGCAGTAGACACAAGAGCGCCACACAGGTCGCAGCGGGCCTGTGAGCAGAACGAAAGAGAGGGGCCGCACATGCGGCCCCTCTTTTTTTGTCCGGTCGCGAGGCTTAACGACGCGAGCGGGGTGGGTTGGGTAGTGGCGCAGCCGCATGGGTCCGTCTACGCAAGCCTGCGCGTGCATCCGCAACCCTTCGCGTGCCTCCGCAACTCCTTCGATGACGGCGGGTTATGTCCCTGGTAGGGAGCGCGACGCGTGTGTGTTCACAGGCGTTCACAACTATGCTATAAGTTGAAGCGGAAGTCGGGTTATGAGGATCAATCGAGTTTTGAGGACCTGGGGAGGACGCGCAGCGATGACCAGCAGGGCGATGGCTTCAGGCCGGCGCGGACGCGCGAGCGCGTTGGTGCTCAGCGCGTTGGTGTGCGTCGCGGCCGTGCTGGCGTCGGGCGCCGCCCCTGCGGCGGCAGCTGAAGCGTGTCCAAACGAACAGCTGCGCCAGGAAAGCAAGATCAACCCGCTTACAGGGGTGCCGCTCTCGGCGGCGCTGCCCGACTGCCGGGCGTACGAGATGGTCAGTCCGCTCTACAAGCAGGGGTTCAGTGCGGAACCGATCGGTATGGTTGCCGCGAACGCTTTTGCGGTCGCGCCCCATGGTGAAACGATCGCCTTCTCCTCGGAGGGGGACTTCGCGGAACCCGAAAATTACAAGGTCGCCTTCAGACCGACGAACGTCTTTCTCTCGCTGCGGGGGGCGTCCGGTTGGAGCACCCGCTCGGCGTTCCCGCCGCGCAACGTCGTAGACGACATCTTCGAGAACGGGTTCTATGGCGACGCCTCGCCTGATCTGCGCTCCGACCGAGCTAGCTGTGGCGCTAACGCTGATATCCCCGGGGAAAAACAGGGTGAGAATCTCGTATGCGCCCTGCAGAAGGAAGCGAACCCGTTGCTCGGTGAATGGGAACCGGATACGGTCTGGCAATCCAGTCCGCGCTACCCCGACGTCACCGGAGGGTCATACGGAACGGCGGAAGACTACGGTGGAGGGTCTTCGGACCTGTCGCGTGTCGTCATTCAGCCCGCGCATAAGCTCTTTGGAAACGACGTCGAAGCACCTGCGACTGGCTCTGGACTGTATGAAATAGCAGGACTGGGTACACCGTCGCCGTTCATCCGGCTCGTCAACGTCGACAACAAGGGCGACGTGCTCCCGGATCCAGCGGAAGCACCGCCAAAGCTCGGCGACTGGCGCTCGGTGGGCCCAGCGGTTCTGGGCAGCGACTACCACGCAGTCTCCTCGAGCGGGGAAACAATCTTCTTCACCGCGATATCCGAAGTGGACGACGAAGTCGAAGCACTGTATGCGCGCACCCACTGCATTCGGACCGTGAGCAACGAAGGAACGTGTAAGGAAGACGGAAACAACGAATTCTTCGAAACGGTTTCGATCTCGGACCCGACGCATGCCGACTGCGTAGAATGCGCTGCGGTGTCAGAACCGAGAACTGAATTGACTAACCCGGCGTACGTTGGCGCCTCCGCAAACGGGGAAAAGGTCTTCTTCACCACTGAACAGAAGCTGCTCAGCAAGGAAGAAGGCGGCGAACCGACGCAAAACCTCTACGAGTACGACTTCAACGCTCCAGCCGGCCACAAGCTCGTGCTTCTCTCCGGCGTGCTGTCCCCCGCGACGGAACCTGCCGGCGTGAAGGCCCTCATCAACAGCTCCTCAGACGGTAGCCACGTCTACTTTCTCGCCACTGGGGTCCTGACGAGCGAAGAAACGGAATACGTCGTGGGGGTCAAAGAAAAAGCCGAACTCGGGAAGGACAACCTCTACGGCTATGACACGGCAACGGGCCAAATCAAGTTCATCGCGCAGAGTGGAGAACAGGGTCTACTGGAAAAGGTAACGTCTCCCGACGAGCCCAAAGGGGTCGAGAACCACGCGCAGACCACGCCGGACGGACGCTATCTCGTGTTTTCGGCCGCTGCGCAGCTGGCGGGTGCCACGAATACGAAGGAAAACACGAACGGGCAAGAAGAAAACCACGCCTCCGTGTACCGCTACGACTTCGAAAAGGGCCGGCTGACGTGGATCTCGCGCGGTGCACCTGGCTTCACGCTCCCGGCCGAAGGTGAAGGCAAGGCCGCGCTCATCAGGCCGCCGGTCAGAACGCAGATTGGCGCCTATGCCAGCGTTGATGACTGGGCCAGGGCGATCAGCGGCGAATCGGAAACCGAAGCGCCAGGCAAGACGGCCGCGGAACGACACGACGGGGAATACGTGATTTTCACGACCGCCGAAAAGCTGCAGGCCAACGATGTGAACGGAAAAGCGGATGTCTACGAATGGCGCTGTCCGTCGCCGTGTGAAGATCCGGCCTTCGAAGGAGCCGTCCACAGGGTCTCAAACGGGGTTGATGAATCCACGATCGGGACAAACGGGCAACCGGCGGCGGTCATGTCGGTGACCGGCTCGGACATCTTCTTCAGTGCCGAAAGCACTCCTGAAGCGCCCAACGGCCAGCTTGTCGGCCAGGATACGGACGCTTTAGACGATGTCTACGACGCGCGCATCGACGGTGGCTTCCCCGCGCCGCCGCCTACGCCTGCAGGGCCGCCAGAATCGCCGCCGCGCTCGTTCCCGACGGCGACGAGCTCGGTGCTCGCGGCGGGCGGCAACCTTCCCCCGCCGACGAGCGGGAACCTTGGCGTCAAAGTGTCCAAACCCGCAACATTGACGCTCAAGCAGAAGCTCGCCAAAGCGCTCAAGGCGTGCAAGGGGAAGCCGAAGAAGAAGCGCGCTACGTGTGAAAAGCAGGCCAGGAAGAAATACGGGCCCAAGCCTAAGCCCAAGAAGAAGGCCAAGAAGAGCGATCGGAGGGGAAAGTGATGCTCTCCGCTGGTCAGAGGATCTTCCAGCGCCGTCTGGGCGTCGGGTTGCTTACAGTGCTCGCGGTAGCTGCGACCGGAGTCTTTGCAGCCCCCGCTCTGGCCGCTCCGGAACTGGGCATCACGATGACCCACTCCAACCCGTACGGCGCCCAGGCAAGCTTGTGTCCCAACCACGTAGCCGAACCGACAGCGGCAGAACCGTGTGGCGTCAACCCATTCACCGAAAAAGAAGCGGGAGACACGGGCGAATCGTTCGCGCGCGAAAGCGGCTTCAACGCATACACGATCACAGTCTCGGACAAGCTCGCGGTCGGGAGCATGTTGACCTGCAACGGCGGTCCTGCCGCTGCGACCTCCTTCGAATACCAGTGGCTGCGCAACGGCGTGCCGATCACAGGCGCGAGTGCTGGGCCTACCACCGCGACGTCGGAGACCTACACGGTCAAACCCGAAGACGCCGGCAAGACGATCCAGTGCCTGGTTGGTGCGAGCGAACCGACAGCAAGCGCGGGCAGCGCCCAGACGAGCGAGCCTGCGCTGACGATCGCTCCGGCTCCCTCCACGCCGGCCCCGACGCCACCGGCTGCGATCGCCGCGCCAACCGCCATCGGGCTCCTGACAGTGGGCAGCACCCCCTCCGGTGTGAACCTCAGCTGCGCCGCGGGCACGTGGACGAACGGCTCGTCGTTCTCCTATCAGTGGTATCGCAACGGAGTCCCGCTGGGCTCCGAACACGGCGCCCAGAGCGCGATCTACACCGTGCAGACCGCCGATCTGGCGACGGCGGCCTCGTTCCAATGCGCCGTCACGGATACCAACGTCGGCGGTGCCGTGACCGCCTTCAGCGCGCTGAAGAGCACCACGGCGGCACCGACCAAAATAGTGGCGGCGACCTCCTCGCTGGCAAGCAGCGGCAGTGCCAGCTCCGGCGAAGTCACGGTCGAAGACACGCTTCCCCCGGGCATGGTGATCGTCGGAGAAGGCTCCGTATCCGCGCCTGGTTGGCACACGCCAAAATCGACCGAAGGATCATGCACGCTCCAGCGTGGCGAAGCTGTCAACGGCTACGGCGCGATTGAGTGCGCACGCTCAGACGTGTTGGCAAGTGGCGCCTCCTACCCGCAGATCTCGCTGCACGTGGTCGTCGAACCGAAGTCGGAAGACCCCACACTCAACGCGGCCAACCCGTCCCTGAACGTCGCGACCGTGAAAGGCGGCGGCGCCGCGGCCGAAGCGAACACGGGAGAAGAAGGCAAGACGATTGTGACAGAACGGGTGCCGTTCGGCATCCGGAACACGACGGTACAAGACGTCAATTCGCTTAGAGAACCGTTCTTCCAGGCCGGTGGCCACCCGTTCGAACTATTTACGGAAATCGTGCTCAACTACACCACGGGCACCGACGGGCGACTCGTGCCAGCCGGTGGCGCTCCAAAGGAAGTCCAGGTCGAACTGCCGCCTGGCTTCGTCGGTAACCCGCTGAACGCGGCGCGATGCACGAAGCCAGTGGAAGACCTGAGCACCTGTCCGCCTACGATCACAGAACCGATAAGCACTGTCGTCGGATTCACGCAGGTGGTCGTTACGGGCACATCGGGCAACGAAGCGGAGATCACGAATGGTAAGCCGGTGATATTCCCGCCGACCTTCAGCAACCGCGTGAGCAGCCCGATCTACAACCTGAAGCCCCCGTATGGCAGTCCGGCGGAGCTTGGCCTCGTCGTCCTGGAAGGCGTGCCGTTCGTGCTCGAAGCAAAACTTCGCAGCGACGGGGACTACGGCGTAACCGTGGGCGATAACGCGCTTGCCGAACACCCGCTCGCCTTCCGCACGACGACCTGCGAGAACGGCGTGATCAGCATCAAACCGCCCTTCGGCTGCAAGCCCGCGCCGGCTAACTCGAAGCCGTTCCTGACCAACCAGACGCAGTGCTCCCCGACGCCGCCGGCTTGGACGGTGCAGACGAATCCTTGGACCGATGAGACGAACTACCAGCCGAAGACGGTCAGCACGAACCTGATCACCGGCTGCAACCTGCTCCAGTTCCACCCCGAACTCGAATTCAAGCCGAGTGCGGCCCCAGAAGGCACCACGCAGGCGGATGAGCCGACCGGGATGACGCTCAACCTCAAGGTTCCGCAGACCAACGAAGCGAGCGTCAACGCGACGCCGGACCTGAAGAACATCAGCATGACGCTGCCGCCGGGCTTGACCGTCTCCTCATCGGCCGCCGACGGCCTGCAGGCGTGCAGTAACGTTCAGTTCGGCCTTGGCACGGAATTCGGGCCGGGCTCCAAACACACCGAACCGGCTAACCCTGCCTCATGCCCGAAAGCCTCGCAGATCGGGACCGTCGAAGTACACAGCCCGCTGCTTGAAGAAACGCTGACTGGGCAGCTGTTCGTCGCTGAACCGGAATGCTCGCCGTGCTCGGACGCAGACGACGAATCGGGCAAGCTGTTCCGGCTGTTCCTGCAGATCGAAGACCCGGCAGCCGGCGTGATAGTGAAGCTTCACGGCACGACGGTCGCGAACACGCAAACCGGTCAGTTGACGACGACCTTCGAACAACAGCCTCAGCAGCCGTTCGAACTGCTGAGCCTGAAACTCAAAGGCGGCAACAGGGCGACGCTGGCCAACCCGTCGAGCTGCGGCGCGGCCGTGACCACCTCGGATATCACGCCGTGGAGCTCGCCGGAAACTCCCGACGCGACCCCGTCATCCTCCTACAACGTCGACTTCAACGGCGCAGGCGAAGCGTGCCCCTCGGCGCTGCCGTTCGCCCCCTCCTTCAACGCCGGCACGATCGGGCCCAATGCGACTGCCGCCGATAAGAGTCCGTCGTTCTCGCTGACCTTCTCGCGCCAGGATCGCGAAGCGAACCTGTCGGGCGTGCAGGTGTTCATGCCGCCCGGGCTGGTCGGAAAGATCGCCGGCCTCAGGAAGTGCGGTGAAGCCGAAATACACGCTGCGGAACGAAACGAAGGCGAATGCCCGCCGGAAAGCCAGATCGGCACGGCGGAAGCCGGAGCTGGTCCGGGCCCCGACCCGTTCTACGACAGCGGGCGGGTCTACTTCACAGGTCCCACGACCCTCAAAGACGGACTTCATGGACCGTTCGGCTTGGCGGTCGTCACCCCGGCCGTCGCCGGACCGTTCAACCTGGGCAACGTGGTCGTTCGTACCGCGATCAATATCGACCCGCACACGGCGGCGATCACAGCCACCTCAGACCCCCTGCCGCAGATCATCGACGGCGTGCCGCTGCGGCTGCGCACGGTTAACGTGGCCATCAACAAGCCCGGGTTCATGCTGAACCCGACCAACTGCTCCGAACAGAAGGTCGCGGCGACCCTCAGCTCAGCGCAGGGCACAAGCGCACAGGTCTCATCGCGGTTTGGGCTGGGCGGCTGCACGAGCCTGCCGTTCAAACCCACGTTCACAGCGACCACCGAAGGGCACACGAGCAAAAACGACGGTGCGAGCCTGAACGTGAAGGTCACCTATCCGCCCGGTGCCTACGCGAACATCGCCAAAACCGTGACCGAACTGCCGAACGCGCTGCCGTCGCGCCTGACGACGATCCAGAAAGCCTGCCCCGATACGGTGTTCGAAGCGAACCCCGCAACATGCCCGGAAGGCTCGGCGATCGGTTTCGCCACGGCACACACGCCGCTGCTCAGCAACCCGCTCAGCGGGCCGGCCTACCTGGTCTCCCACGGCAACCGGGCCTTCCCCGACATCGAGATCATTCTCCAGGGCGAAGGCGTGGAAGTGGTTCTCGACGGCGCGACTGACATCAAAAAAGGGATCACCAAAACGTCGTTCGAAGCGCTGCCGGATTCACCGGTTGAAACGTTCGAACTGAACCTTCCCGAGGGTCCACACTCGGCGCTGGCCGCGAACGTGAACCTGTGCGAACAGACCTCGCTCAACCTGCCCACCGTTCTGACCGGCCAGAACGGCGCCGTGATCAAACAGAACACGCCGATCGTGGTGACGGGCTGCCCACCGACGGTCGCGATCACGAAGGCGAAGCTTTCGGGCAACGCCCTCTTGGTGACGGTCAAGGTCAGCGCCAAGGGCACCGTGAAGATCAGCGGCAAGGGGCTGAAGACGGTCTCAAAGACCCTGAAGCCCGGCACATACCAGATCCGCGTTGGGTTCACCAAGACCGGCAAGTCGCTGCGCAAGCATCACAAGAAGACGAGCCTGCACGTCACCCTGAAGGTCGGTAAGCAGGCCGTTGCGAAGGCGACGACGGTCCGGCTCTAAGGCTGAGCGCTCCAGCATGTCGGTGCCTTTTCGTCTGACGCTTTGCCTGCTTGTTCCGCTGGCCATCGCTGCGAGTGGTTGCGGCTCAAGCGAAACGGCGAGCACGGCCAGCAAGAGTGCAGCGGTCCCGGCGGCGGTCAACCAGAGCACGAAAACGCAGAACAGCACGACCAAAACCGCACCGGCTGAAGCCAAACCGCCGGTCTCGGGCGCCTCCAAGGCGAGCACCGAAAAGGTCAAACGTCAACTCGAAGCAGCCGTCAACCACCAGATCCCACCCGCGGTCGCCGAAGCGGTGAAACAGAAGCTCGGACACCCCACAAAGCCGAACGACTCAGCGGCCGTGAAACGAAGGATCGAAGCCGCGAAGCGGCAGATCAATGCCATCACGGGCGCGGTGCCGCTGGAAAAGCAGTTCAGCTCCCAGGAGCAACTGCAGTTCATGACCGATTGCAAGTATGGACAAGGCTCGGCCACCGTCTGCAAATGTATCCTCGTCAAACAAGAGCTGCGCGCCGCGACAAAGGGCAAGCAGGTCGGTCGGGCGCTTGCCGAACTCCTAGGGCTCGATTACGGTCTACAGGAAGGAGCCACGATCCAGCAGGCCGTCGTGGGTGTGCCCTTCCCGGGAAGTGGTCCTCGACGCATTCCGCTGCCGAGCGGACTGCGCCTAGTCGTCGAGCAATGCGTCGGCTGAGCACCGAGCCGGCGCCTGAGCGCCTCTACCAGAGCCCGTTTTCAAAGCGCCATCGTCCGTTTTCGTAGCGGGCAAGGATGCTGCCCCGGACAAGCAGGGTGTCTCCGACGACCTGCCCTTCGCGCCCGATCGACCTGAGTGTTGTCGTGACCGTTTTGACGAGAAACGGTGTGGCTCGAAGGAGAGTGCCGGCGCAGTGTTCCGGATCCGCGGCATATTCGCCGCGCGCCGACGCGGTGAGCAGTCCGCAGGCGGCTTCGTAACGCTGAGCTTCTGCGTCCAAGAGAAATTCGTGGGCGGCGGCTTGCGCGCCCTTGATCGAATGGTCGCTCGCCGGGCCTGATGAGCCGCAGCCGGCGATCATCGCTGCGAGTACGAGCGGCACATACCAAAGCGTGGGCCTTGAGGGTGTGACCCGTGCCTTCAAGTCGTCATCGCGCATCGCGTGCCTTCGCGGTGCCCAGTTCAATCGTCGTACCTGAGCGTACTCGGGCGATCCCGAGCGACAGAAGCTACCTGGGTTTCCTGCAGAACGGGATCTCACGTGCGCGTTCGCGTTCTTTGGCCGGTGGTTTCTCATTGAGCATCGCGTCTAGGCACAGGTTCACGCGGCCTTTTTCGACGGCGGCGAGGCCACGGATGGCATCCTTTTCGCAAACTCTGTCGAGGCTTTTCTCTGCGAAGCCCGGGACCGTCGGCGACACCGTGTTAATGCGTTCCTTGCAGGCCGCGACGGCCTCCTGAATAACCGGGTTGGTCGGAACTTCCGCCGCCGTGGTGGTCTGTGTGGCTTCAGACGTGGAGTTGCTGCTGCTACCGCAGCCCGTGACCAGCACGACGCCCGCGAGCACAACCACCAGCAATGTCGACAGCTTCCACATCACCTATTCCCATTCCCGTTGCTCCGGAGTTGGCACCGATGGGCTCGCCAGCCTCGGCGGCCATCTACCTAGCCAAACGCCGTCGGCCTCGCACAAACAGGTCAGACGACGACGCACGATCTTAGCAGAACCGCAACCCTGAAGCCAACGCTGTGTTGTTATCGTCGCGTGTTATCGGCGGGCGCACTTGGGCTCGGAAACGGGAGCGATTGGAGTTAGGATGTCAGGCGTGTCGCGTGGAGTCTTTCAGGCGGTTGAGAATATGGGCGCGAGTACCCTCCGTCGCACTGCGTGGGCTGGGTTCGTGCTGTGCCTATCGGCGGCGGCGGCGTTGTCGTACGCGCACACGGCCGCGTACGCCAAGACTCCGGCCAAGGCTCATGCCAAGGCTCCCGGCAAGAGGACCGGCGCCTTCACGGAGTTTGCGATCCCGACATCGGATAGTAAAGCCGAACACATCATTTCGGGTCCGGGCGGCGATCTCTGGTTCACCGAGCCCGTGGCGGGCCTGATCGGGCGGATCACCCCGAGCGGCAAGTTCAGCCAGTTCCACATACCCGGTGCGATCGGCGGCCCAGAAGGGATCACGGCAGGCCCCGGCGGCGATCTCTGGTTCAGCGATGGGCTAGGTGGCACGATCGGGCGGATCACCCCGAGCGGCAACGTCACGGAGTTTCCGACGAAAGGCATCCCGGGCTCGATCACGACCGGCCGGGAAGGAGACCTCTGGTTCACAGATGGGCTTGCCAACCGAATCGGGCGCATGACGCCGACTGGCGCGGTCACCGATTACCCGCTCCCGACCGCGAACAGCGGGGCACATGCGATAGCGACGGGTCCCGATGGCAATCTCTGGTTCACCGAGGAGCACAGCAGCAAGATCGGGCGGATCACCCCGAGCGGCAACATCACCGAGTTCGATGTCCCCACGACTGGCTTCCCGCCGATCCCGGCCGGGATCACCGCCGGCCGCGACGGCAACCTCTGGTTCACCGAGGCGGCCACCAACAAGATCGGGCGGATCACGCCAACCGGCACCGTCACCGCCTTCCCGGTCCCCTACTCGGAAGGCGCACCCCCCAGCGTGACGGAAGGCATAACGGCCGGCCCGGAAGGAAACATCTGGTTCACCGAGCAGGACAGCAACAGGATCGGGCGGATCACGCCAAGCGGCACCTTCAGCTCCTTCGCCGTTCCGACGAAGCAGAGTGTCCCCGACGGGATCACCGCGGGTCCCGGCGGCACTGTCTGGTTCACCGAGCTGCTCGGCAACAACATCGGCCGGATCGAACCCCGCCTTCTCACACTGGCCAAGTGTGTCGTGCCCAAGCTCAAGGGAGACACGCTCACTCAGGCCAAGCGCGCGCTGGGCCGCGCTCACTGCGGCGCCGGCAAGATCACCCAGCCGGCCAACAAGCAGAAGCCCGTCGTCGTGACTCAGAAGCCCGCGCCCAAGAAGGTTCTGCCCAACGGGGCGAAGGTCAGTCTGACGCTTGGCTGAGGACCCTGAGGGTCGGCCCCTACGGCACCCATTCCTCGATCCGCTGATTTCCGCTGTCAGCGATGAAGATCTGACCGGAGGAGCCGACGGCGACTCCTCTGGGACCGGCGAGCTGGCCGCTGCCCAAGCCGCTTGAGCCGAAGGTGGTGATGAAGGCGCCTTCCGGTGAGAACTCCTGCACGCGATTCGCTTCGGCGCCCGCGAGGATGCTCGCGCCTTCTACGACATAGAGGTTGCCGGTCGTCGGGTCTGTCGCGATCCCGTAGGGCGCGTTGGATTTGCCGTTGCCCGAGCCCCGTTCATCGAACTGCCGGATGTATGCGCCTGTGCTCGAGAGCTCCTGGACCCGGCTGTTTTCGAGTTCTGAGACGTACACGTCTCCGCCCGCAAGCGCCAGGCCGGAGGCCCAGCCCAGCTGCCCGTTGCCCGCGCCGTAGGAGCCGAACTTGCCGATGTATTCGCCCGAGGAGGAGAACTCCTCCACCCGGTAGTTGGCGGCGTCGAGCACCCAGACATCGCCACTTGCGTCGACGGCGATCGCGTTTGGCGACGACAGCTGCCCATTCCCGGGGCCGTAGAGGCCAAACTGGCTGTGGTATTCGCCGTCGGGCAGGAACCTCTCCACGCGGTTGTTGCCAGAGTCGGTCACGTAGAGGTCGCCCTCGGCGTTGATCGCGATGCCGCCGATCCCGTTGAACTGGCCCTGTCCCGAGCCCACCGAGCCGAACTGCCTGAGGTATTCGTGCTTGGAGTTGAACTCGAGGATGCGGTCGTGGAAGCGCGAGCCGTCAGCGACGTAGATGTTGCCGCCCGGGCCCACCGCCACGGCTGAGGGTTCGCCGAACGGGCGTCCATCGGCTTCGTCGTGGGTGAAGCTCGCGGCGAACGTGGGCGTGAGCGTGGGCGACACCACGGGAGCGCCATAGGGGCTGCCGAGGCCCGTCGGCCCGTCATAGCCCGGCCCGGCCGTGCAGAGATAGCTGCCGCAGGTTCCGTTGCTGCCCGATGTGACGTCATCGAGGACCCCGGTCCCGTTTTGCGCGGCCTCTTCATAGAAGGCGTCGGCACCGGCGAACGATCTCGTGTACGCGTTGGCCAGCGCCATGATGCCGGCGACGAGTGGACTGCTCACGCTCGTCCCGCCGACAAGGGTCCATCCCGCTTGGGGTTTCGAGAATTCTCTTGGAAGTTTGTATGAGTCGGCGACGGATACCGGAGTGCTGGTGCTGGCGACGGCGGCAACGTCGTTGTTGGTCCGATCCGCACAGCCCGTGTCGGTCTGCCAGGCGGGCTTTTTCTCATACGCGCTGCAGCCGCTGCCGGTGCCGCTCCAGGCGGTTTCGGTCCAGCCGCGCGAGTTTTCTGCCTGCTTGAGGCTTGTTCCGCCGACGGCGATCACGTACGGCGAGGCCGCCGGATACTCGACTTCGTAGCCCTCGTCGCCGGCAGCCACCGTGATCGGCACGCCCGGGTGATGAAAGTAGGAGTCATCCGAGGTCTCACCCGCTTCCTCGGGACCTCCCCAGCTGTTGGAGACCTCCGTTGCGCCGAGCGTGACCGCCTCGTTCTCGGCGGTGTAGAGGCTGACGTTGTCGTTGTTCGCCGCCTCGACGAGCAGGATGTGGCAGTTGGGGCATGCCGCCGAGACCATGTCGAGATCCAGGGAGATCTCAACCGCCCAGCCGGGTTCCGGTTCGGGGTAGCTCGAGCCCCCGGTCTGGTTGACCTTCTTGAAGCAGCCATTGGCGGTCGTGCACGCCGAGATCCCGTAGTGCGAGCGGTAGGTGGAGAGATCGGATTCCGCATTGGGATCGTCGAAGGCGTCGACGATCGCGACCGTCTGCCCGGACCCCGCCGACGCTGACGGAAGGTCATAGGCGGAGCGGAGGTCCGCCGGGTCGTAGCCGCCGCCCACACCGCTTCCGGAGAAGGGGCTGACGGGCGACTGAGCCGCGGGCTGCGACTGCGCCAGGGAGTGGGCTGAGGCACTTGGAACGAGGATCGCCAGACACGCGGCGTGGCCGGGGGTCGGGGCACCGCACGCTGCGTAGGGTTCGGTGTTCGAGGGGCTCATGGAGAAGCCCAGCCGGCTTGCCGAGGCCACCTGGGCAAACGCGAGCGCGAGCAGGGCGACCGTGAGAGCCGTCAGGAGAGTCGCCCGACGCGCGCGGTGCGCGCCCATGAGTCCCGGCCGAGGATTCGGGTGCTTCCGGTCACGTCGTCGATGTCCCCCCGCCATTACGTCCGCGACCCCCATCGCCTATTTCTGCGTTCCCTGCGGCTTTTTCACAAATTTGGCCTTGAATTCGCCCAGTTTTACTTTCACAATCTTGGCCCCGGCAGCGCGTTCGGATGGCGTAGGGAGCTGCGCCTGGTTGGCTCGCCTGACGGCTTCTTCGAGCGCGTGTTCAGGCGGCGGAGCCGCCCGTGTCTGCGCCTTGCCCGCACTGCTGCCGCAGCCGATACCCGCGAAAGCAGCCGTGAGAAGGAGTGGCGCCAGGAGCCGTTTCATAAAGATCGTGCCAACCGGTATCTCGGACATTTCCAGGCTAGCGGAAACGGCCGTGCACGACGCCGGTTGGGGTCGAAGCGGCGATGATCGGGCGAAGGTTTGCACAGCGATGCGTCAGTTCGGGTAAAAGGATGGGTGGCGGAAGGGGCAGTAGAGTTCGAGCCTGCTGGTGGCGGGGTTGATGCGCAGCACCCAGACGCCGGTGCCATCGCCGAGTCGGGTACACGTCGCCGGCGCATTGGGCGCGATCGGCTGGTGGATCAGGGCAGCGACCGTCGAGCTCGTGTTCGCGCGGGTCGTTTCGAACGACGGTGACAATCCGGCGATCATCGCGAGCGGACGAAGGCCTTCGAATGAGAAATCGGGCGCTTCACTCTGGCGTTCGTTCCATGCGACAACCTTGACACCGTTCTGTCGCAGGGCCCGCAGGAGGCTCGGCACGTCGCCGTCGCGCTTGGGTCCGGCCACCAGGAACCCCCCATTTGAGTAGAACACGATCCGATCCGGGGACGCCTCTGTGGCGGGCGGCGAGCTCACCAGGGTCGTTTCCACCGTGCCGCCGACGCCAAAGGTGGTGCCCAGGGTGTTGGCGGCCACAGCGAGCACGAGCACGCCGGTGGCGGCGAGGCGCGCGACACGTGGAAGGTACACGATCCACCCGGTCGCGATCACGGCGAGGTAGGGCATCAGCGGCATGTCGTAGCGAATGTCGTGGTGATGGGTCAGCGTGATCGCGAGCCACGCGGCAAAGCCGCCGACGAGAAACTCGAGTCTCGCCCCTTTCCGCTCATCGCGGCGCACGACCGCGACGATCGTCCAGATCGAACCGCCGAGCGCGAGCAGGAACAGCGGCGCCAGGAGCTGGGAGTTGAGGGTGCTCCAGAAGTACCACAGCAGATTCGCGCTGGACAGTGTCGCCGGCAGGTTTCCGCGTGCCGCGCCCGGCGTGGCTCCGGCAAGGCGGATGATTTCGCTGAACTCGGAGAGATGGTCGAGGTACCAGGGGGAACCGACGACGAGCGCCACCCCCGCAAACACCGCCACGCCGCGCCACTGTCGCCATCCGCCACGCGCGAGCGCCATCAGCACGATGCCCGCCACGAAGAACGGAAACTGCACCTTGACGAGCAGCCCGCAACCGACCGCGAGACCCGCCAGAGCGGCCATCCGGCGATGACTGAAGTCCTCGCTGGCGAGAATCAGCCACATGGACACGGCCACAAGGGCGGTCTCGGGCGCGTCGAGCATGAAGACGTGAAACTGCGCGATCAGCAGTTGCGAGCCGAGCACGAAGATCACGGCGAGAAGGCCGGCTCGCTCACCGAACAGCAGCCGTCCGGTCTGATAGCAGCCGAGCGTCAGCAGCGAGACGAACACGACGTTCTCGGCGATGATCGGGGTGGCGAGGTTCACGCCCCCGATGAACATCGAAAGCGCGCCAATCGAAAGCGCGAGCGGTGGGTATTGCAGGATGTGGTTGACAGGCCCGAGCAGGTCACCGGACTGGAGCATCCGGTGGTATTCGATCGCTGTTTCCAGGTCAGCGCCGGCGTCGTAGATCGGAATGCTGTGGTCCTGCGTCAGCCACCAGCACGTCAGCGCGATGAACGCCAGCGTCACCCCGATGGCGCCCCAAGCGGAGCCGCTCATGCGGGATATGAGCAGGCGGGCCCTCGAGCGGTCTCGAGCCGGCACACGCACGGCATGAGCGCTGGCCGACATGTGTCAGAGCCTAACGCCGCGGGTGCTTGGCGGTCCCAGCCATTGCTGAGCTGAGAACCGCGCTACCCGCGTTGGCCCTACGGAAGCATCCATTCCTCGATGCGCTGATTGCCGCTGTCGGCGATGAAGATGGCACCGGAGGAGCCCACGGCGATTCCCCTCGGACCAGCGAGCTGGCCGCTGCCGACGCCGCTCGCGCCGAAGGCCGTGATGAAGGCGCCTTCGGCTGAGAACTCCTGCACGCGGTTGGCGCTGGCGCCGGCGAGGATGCTCGCGCCTTCAACGACGTAGACGTTGCCGCTGGTCGGGTCCGTGGCGATCGCGTAGGGCGCGTTGGATTTACCGTTGCCCGAGCCTTTTTCATCGAACGCCCGCACGAACGTGCCCGAGCTCGAGAACTCCTGGACTCTGGCGCTGTACGGTTCTACGAGGTACAGGTTCCCGCCCGAGATCGCGAGGCCGGTCGCCCACCCGAGTTTTCCTGGCGCGGAGCCCGATTCGCCGAAGGCGCCGAGGTAAGCGCCTGACGAAGAGAACTCCTCGACGCGGTAGTTGCCTTGGTCGATGATCCAGAGATCACCGCTCGAGTCAAGCGCGACCGCGCTCGGAGACGACAGCTGACCGCTGCCCGAGCCGTAGGCGCCGAACTGGCTCAGGTATTTGCCTTCTTCGTTGAACTCCTCGACGCGGTTGTTGCCGGAGTCGCTCACGTACAGGACACCTGAGGCGTTGATCGCGATGCCGCCGATGTAGTTGAGCTGGCCCTGCCCGGAGCCGGGCGAGCCGAACTGCCTGACGTATTCGTGTTTGGCGTTGAACTCGAGGATGCGGTCGTGCAGGTGGGAGCCGTCGGCGACGAAGATGTTTCCGCTCGGGCCCACGGCGATGGCGCTCGGTTCGCCGAACGGCCGCCCTTTGGCTTCGGTGTGCGTGAAGCTTGCGCAGAAGCCTTCGGCGCTGCAGCTGGGCGTCGTTTTTAACGTTCCATCCGAGCCTTTGCTCGTCCCGGTGGCGCTGGTCGCCGAGATCCTGAAGTGGTAGGTGGTGTTCGCGGTGAGGCCCGTGAGCGCCGCTGACACGGCGACCGGGCTTGTTCCCGCGCCGGGTAGCGACGAGCACGACGCGCTCGATCCGTAGGAGTTGGTCGTGCCGTATTCAAATTCGCACGCCGTCACTTCGCCGCCGTTGGGGTTCACGCTCGCGTTGAGCGTGGCCGTGGTCTGGGTGACCGAGGAGGCTGGTTTGGTTTCGACGGCAGGCGGGTTGGGCGGCGTTTTGAATGTTTCGTCAGAGCCTTTGCTCGTGCCGCCTGGGTTGGTCGCCGAGATCCTGAAGTGGTAGGTCGTGTTCGCCGCGAGACCCGAGAGCGCCGCCGATACCGCGACAGGACTCGTCCCGGATCCAGGCAGCGAGGAGCAGGACGCGCTCGATCCGTAGGAGTTGGTGGTGCCGTATTCGAACTTGCATTCGCTCACCGAGCCGGCGTTGGGGTTGACGCTCGCGTTCAGGCTCGCCGCCGTCTGCGTGACCGACGAGGCCGCTTTGGTTTCGACTGTCGGTGGGTTCGGCAGTGTTTTGAACGTTTCATCAGAGCCCGTGCTCGTCCCGTTCGCGTTGGTCGCGACGATCCTGAAGTGGTAGGTGGTGTTCACGCTGAGTCCCGTGATCGCCGCGGACACTTCAACCGGATATTCTACGGCTTCCGGCAGCGACGAGCAGGACGCCGTCGATCCGTAGGAGTTGGTGGTGCCGTATTCGAACTTGCATTCGGTGAGTTCTTCCCCGTTGGGGTTCACCGTCGCGTTCAGGGTGGCGGTCGTCTGCGCGATCGGCGTGGCCGCCGTGGTCACGGCGGTCGGCGGGTTCGTGACGAATTTCTGGTCGGCGCCTTTGCTGGTCCCGCTCGGGTTCGTCGCCGAGATCCTGAAGTGGTAGATGGTGTCCGAGGCCAGGCCCGTGACCGACGCGGACACGGCGACGGGGCTGCTCCCCGACCCCGGGAGCGAGGAGCACGGCACGCTTGAGCCGTAGGATTTCGTGGTGCCGTATTCGAACTTGCATTCGCTGACTTCGCCGCCGTTGGGGTTGACCGTTGCATTCAAGGTTGCCGAGGTCAGCGTGACCGACGAGGCCGGTTTCGTCACGACGGTCGGCGGGGTCACGGCCGAGCTCGTTTTGAACGTTTCATCAGAGCCTCTGCTCGTGCCGCCGGCGTTGGACGCCGAGATCCTGAAGTGGTAGGTCGTGTTCGGAGTCAGGCCGGTGACTTCGGCGGCCACCGGGACCGGGAGGATCCCGGAGCCCAGGTGTTCCGGCGCGCATGGCGCGGTTGACCCATAGGAGTTCGTGGTGCCGTATTCGAGCTTGCATTCGCTGACTTCCGCGCCGTTGGGGTTCACGGTGGCGTTCAGCGTGGCCGAGGTCTGAGCGACCGGCAGCGCCAAGCCGGTGACGACCGTCGGGGGGTTCGGAGGTGTTACGAATGTCTGGTCCGATCCCTTGCTCGTGCCGCTCGCGTTCGTCGCCGAGATCCTGAAGTGGTATTCGGCGTTGGGGGTCAGTCCCGTGACCGACGCGGACACGGCGACGGCACTCGTCCCGTTGCCCGGCAACGACGAGCAAGGGGCGGTTGAGCCGTAGGATTTCGTGGTGCCGTATTCGAATTCGCATTTGCTGACTTCGCCGCCGTTGGGGTTGACCGTCGCGTTGAGCGTGGCCGTGGTCTGGGTGACAGACGAGGCCGGTTTCGTCACGACGGTCGGTGGGCTCGGCGCTGTTTTGAACGTTTCATCAGCACCCTTGCTCGTGCCACCCGCGTTCGTCGCCGAGATCCTGAAGTGGTAGCTGGTATTCGGGCTAAGCGCAGCGATCGACTCCGACACCGCGACGGGGCTGGTCCCGTGCCCAGGCGACGCCGAGCACCCCGCGCTCGATTCATAGGTTTTGGTCAATTCGTAGAATTCGGCTGCGGCGTATTCGAATTCACATTTCGTCACTTCCCCGCCGTTGGGGTTGACCGTGGCGTTCAACGTGGCCGTCGTCTGGGCGACGGATGAGGCCGGTTTCGTCACGACCGTCGGGGCGTTCGGTAGCGTCGTAAACGTTTCGTCAGCCCCTTTGCTCGTGCCGCTCGAGTTCGTCGCCGAGATCCTGAAGTGGTAGGTGGTGTTCGCCGTTAGGCCCGTGAGCGAAGCGGAGACCGCGACCGCGCTGGTCCCGTTGCCCGGCGGCGAGGAGCAGGACACGGGGGTCGATTTGTATTCGGTCGTGGTGCCGTATTCGAATTCGCATTTCGTCACTTCGGCGCCGTTGGGGTTGACCGTGGCGTTCAACGTGGCCGTCGTCTGGGCGACGGATGAGGCCGGTTTCGTCACGACCGTCGGGGCGTTCGGGGGCGTTTTGAATGTTTCGTCAGAACCTTTGCTCGTGCCGCCGGCGTTCGTCGCCGAGATCCTGAAGTGGTAGGTGGTGTTCGCCGTGAGGCCCGTGAGCGAAGCGGAGACCGCGACCGCGCTGGTCCCGTTGCCCGGCGGCGAGGAGCAGGACACGGGGGTCGATTTGTATTCGGTCGTGGTCCCGTATTCGAATTCGCATGTCGTCACTTCCCCGCCGTTGGGGTTGACCGTGGCGTTCAACGTGGCCGTCGTCTGGGCGACGGATGAGGCCGGTTTCGTCACGACCGTCGGGGCGTTCGGTAGCGTCGTAAACGTTTCGTCAGCCCCTTTGCTCGTGCCGCTCGAGTTCGTCGCCGAGATCCTGAAGTGGTAGGTGGTGTTCGCCGTTAGGCCCGTGAGCGAAGCGGAGACCGCGACCGCGCTGGTCCCGTTGCCCGGCGGCGAGGAGCAGGACACGGGGGTCGATTTGTATTCGGTCGTGGTGCCGTATTCGAATTCGCATTTCGTCACTTCGGCGCCGTTGGGGTTGACCGTGGCGTTCAACGTGGCCGTCGTCTGGGCGACGGATGAGGCCGGTTTCGTCACGACCGTCGGGGCGTTCGGGGGCGTTTTGAATGTTTCGTCAGAACCTTTGCTCGTGCCGCCGGCGTTCGTCGCCGAGATCCTGAAGTGGTAGGTGGTGTTCGCCGTGAGGCCCGTGAGCGAAGCGGAGACCGCGACCGCGCTGGTCCCGTTGCCCGGCAGCGAGGAGCAGGACACGGGGGTCGATTTGTATTCGGTCGTGGTGCCGTATTCGAATTCGCATGTCGTCACTTCCCCGCCGTTGGGGTTGACCGTGGCGTTCAACGTGGCCGTCGTCTGGGCGACGGATGAGGCCGGTTTCGTCACGACCGTCGGGGCGTTCGGGGGCGTTTTGAATGTTTCGTCAGAGCCTTTGCTCGTGCCGCCGGCGTTCGTCGCCGAGATTCTGAAGTGGTAGGTCGTGTTCGCCGTGAGGCCCGTGAGCGGCGCTGAGACCGCGACCGAGCTGGTCCCA
Source organism: uncultured Solirubrobacteraceae bacterium (assembly GCA_963761355.1). Taxonomy (GTDB): domain Bacteria; phylum Actinomycetota; class Thermoleophilia; order Solirubrobacterales; family Solirubrobacteraceae; genus Palsa-744. The sequence goes on along the minus strand of CAVXHC010000003.1, from coordinate 216,893 downwards.
TTGCCCGGCAGCGAGGAGCAGGACACGGGGGCCGATTTGTATTCGGTCGTTGTCCCGTATTCGAATTCGCATTTCGTCACTTCCCCGCCGTTGGGGTTGACCGTGGCGTTCAACGTGGCTGTCGTCTGGGTGACGGACGACGCCGGTTCGGTCACGACCGTCGGGGCGTTCACGGGCGTTTTGAATGTTTCGTCAGAGCCTTTGCTCGTGCCGCCGGCGTTCGTCGCCGAGATTCTGAAGTGGTAGGTCGTGTTCGCCGTGAGGCCCGTGAGCGGCGCTGAGACCGCGACCGAGCTGGTCCCATTGCCCGGCAGCGAGGAGCAGGACACGGGGGCCGATTTGTATTCGGTCGTTGTCCCGTATTCGAATTCGCATTTCGTCACTTCCCCGCCGTTGGGGTTCACGCTCGCATTCAGGGTAGCCGTCGCCTGGGTGACCGAGCTGGCTTTTTCGGTCACGACCGTCGGTGCGTTCGGGAGCGTTTTGAATGTTTCGTCAGAGCCTTTGCTCGTGCCGCCGGCGTTCGTCGCCGAGATTCTGAAGTGGTAGGTGGTGTTCGCCGTGAGGCCCGTGAGCGGCGCTGAGACCGCGACCGAGCTGGTCCCATTGCCCGGCAGCGAGGAGCAGGAGACGGGGGCCGATTTGTATTCGGTCGTGGTGCCGTATTCGAATTTGCATTCGCTGACTTCCCCGCCGTTGGGGTTCACGGTCGCATTCAGGGTCGTCGTTGTCTGGGTGACCGAGCTGGCTTTTTCGGTCACGACCGTCGGGGCGTTCGGGAGCGTTTTGAATGTTTCGTCAGAGCCTTTGCTCGTGCCGCTCGAGTTCGTCGCGGAGATCCTGAAGTGGTAGGTCGTGTTGGCTGTGAGGCCCGTGAGCGGCGCGGACACCGCGACCGCGCTCGTCCCGTTGCCCGGTAGCGAGGAGCAGGAGGCGGGTGTCGATTTGTATTCGGTCGTCGTGCCGTATTCGAACTTGCATTCGGTCACTTCCCCGGCGTTGGGGTTCACGGACGCGTTCAGGGTAGCCGTGGTCTGGGTGAGCGCGCTGGCTTTTTCGGTTACTACCGTTGGGGCGTTCACGGGCGTCGTAAACGTTTCATCAGCGCCCTTGCTGGTGCCGTTCGCGTTCGTCGCCGAGATCCGGAAGTGGTAGGTGGTGTTGGCCGTGAGGCCCGTGAGCGGCGCCGAAACCGCGACCGCCGTCGTCCCGTTGCCCGGCGGCGAGGAGCAGGACACGGGGGTCGATTTGTATTCGGTCGTGGTGCCGTATTCGAGTTCGCATTTGCTGACTTCCGCGCCGTCGGGGTTCACGGACGCGTTCAGCGTCGCCGTGGTCTGGGTGAGCGCCGAGGCGGCTTTCGTTTCGACCGTCGGGGAGTTGTTCACGAATACCCACCCGGCGCCGACGTTCTTGTTGTCGCCGTAGCCGCCGATCAGCGCGGTGTTGCCTTCGGAGGACAGTGCGACGCTTGAGCCGAACTGGCCTTCACCGGCCTCCCCGCTGCCCGTGAGCTTCGAACCCACCTGGCTCCATGTCGCTCCCGAGTGCGTGAACACCCATGCCGCGCCGACGGCCAGGTTGTCGGTGGGGCCGCCGGCCAGGGCGGTATTGCCATTGGCGGACAGCGCCACGCTGTAACCGAGCTGGCCTTCACCGACCTCTCCGCTGCCCGTGAGCTTCGTCCCCTGCTGGGTCCAGGTCGATCCGGAGCGCGTGAACACCCACAACGCGCCGACGTTCGTGTTGTCGCCAGGGCCGCCGATCAGCGCGGTATTTCCGGCCGATGACAGCGCCACGCTCCATCCCAATTCGCCTTCGCCGATCTCGCCGGTGGCTGTGAGCGCTCCGCCCTGCTGGGTCCAGGTCGATCCGGAGCGCGTGAACACCCAGGCGGCGCCCACGAATTTGTTGTTACGGTTGCCGCCGATCAGCGCGGTGTTGCCATTAGAGGACAGCGCCACGCTCCAACCGAACTGGCCTTCTTCGATCTCCCCGGCCGGGCCTTGAAGCTTTGCGCCCTGCTGGGTCCAGGTCGATCCCGAGAACGTGAACACCCAGGCCGCGCCGTAACGGAGGGTGAAGCCGGCTCCTTCGTTGGGGCCGCCGATCAGCGCGGTGGTGCCTTCGCCCGACAACGCCACGCTCTTACCGAATTCGCCTTCGCCTTCCTCTTCGCCGCCTTTCGCGGTGAGCTTTGCGCCCTGCTGGGTCCAGGTCGATCCCGACAGCGTGAACACCCACGCCGCGCCGACGGCCGTGTTGTCGTGGTCGCCGCCGATCAGGGCTGTGCTGCCACTGGCCGAGAGCGCCACGCTGTCGCCGAATTCGCCTGCGCCGATCTCCCCGCTGCCGGTGAGCTTTGGGCCCTGCTGGGTCCAGGTCGAGCCGGAGCGCGTGAACACCCACGCCGCGCCGATGCCGCCTTTGTAGCTGGCGCCGCCGATCAGCGCGGTATTTCCGTTTTCGGACAGCGCCACGCTGTATCCGAACTGGCCTTTGCCCGGGGATAATTCTCCTAAGCCGATCTCTTCGCCGCTTTTCGCGGTGAGCTTTTCGCCCTGCTGGGTCCAGGTCGTGCCGGAGCGTGTGTATGCCCACGCGGCGCCGATCTTGGCGTAGTCGCCGGAGCCGCCCATGAGCGCGGTCATCGTGCTGCCTTCGAGGGAGAGCGCCACGCTGTCGCCGAATTCGCCCGCGCCGGTCTCCCCGCTGCCGGTGAGCTTTGAGCCCTGCGCGGTCCAGGTCGAGGTCGTGCGGGTGAACGCCCACGCCGCGCCGACGCCGACGTTATCGGCGGGTCCGCCGAGCAGGGCCGTGGTGGTGGTGCCTTCGACGGCCATCGCCACGCTCTTGCCGAATTCACCCGCGCCGGTCTCTCCGGCGCCGGTGATCTTTGTTCCCAGCGCGGTCCAGGCCGTGCCCGAGCGCGTGAACGTCCACGCCGCGCCGGCCCTCGTGCTGTCGCCGGGGCCGCCCATCACCGCCGTGGCGGTGGTGCTGAGGACCGACAGCGCGACGCTGTAGCCGAATTCGCCTTCGCCGGTCTCGCTGGCGCCGGTGAGCTTCGAGCCCTGCGCGGCCCAGGTCGTGCTCGCGCGCGTGAACACCCACGCCGCGCCGACGCGGGTGTTGTCGGCGGGCCCGCCCATCAATGCCGTGGTCGTGGTGCCTTCGACGGCCATCGCCACGCTCTTGCCGAATTCGCCCGCGCCCGTCTCCCCGCTGCCGGTGAGCTTTGCGCCCTGCGCGCTCCAGGTCGAGCCCGAGCGCGTGAACGCCCACGCCGCGCCGACCTTGGTGTTGTCGGCGGGGCCGCCGATCAGCGCGGTGGTCGTGGTGCTCAGGACCGAGAGCGCCACGCTGTAGCCGAATTCGCCCGCGCCGGTCTCGCCGGCGCCGGTGAGCTTTGAGCCCTGCTGGGTCCAGGTCGAGCCGGAGCGCGTGAACACCCACGCCGCGCCGGTACCGCCGTTGTCGGCCGGGCCGCCGATCAGCGCGGTCATGGTGCTGCCTTCCAGCGAGAGCGCAACGCTCTTGCCGAATTCAGCTGAGCCGACCTCTTCACCGCTTTTCGCGGTGAGCTTTGCGCCCTGCTGCGTCCAGACGGAGCCAGATCGCGTGAACACCCACGCCGCGCCGATACCGCCGTTGTCGGCCGGGGTGCCGATCAGCGCAGTGGTCGTGCTGCCTTCGACAGAGAGGGCCACGCTATAGGCGAATTCGCCTTTGCCGCTCACTTCGCCTTCGCCGATCTCTTCGCCGCTTTTCGCGGTGAGCTTTGAGCCCTGCTGGGTCCAGGTCGTGCCGGAGCGTGTGTATGCCCAGGCGGCGCCGACATCTTCCTTGTCGTGAAAGCCCCCCATCAGCGCCGTCATCGTGCTGCCTTCGAGGGAGAGCGCCACGCTCGTGCCGAATTCGCCTTCGCCCGCCTCCCCACTGCCGGTGAGCTTTGAGCCCTGCGCGGTCCAGGTCGACGTCGTGCGCGTGAACACCCACGCTGCGCCGATGCCGCCGTTGTCCGCGGGGCCGCCGAACAGACCCGTGGTGGTGGTGCCTTCGATGGACAGCGCGACGCTGTAGCCGAATTCACCCGCGCCGGTCTCTCCGGCGCCGGTGATCTTTGTTCCCAGCGCGGTCCAGGCCGTGCCCGAGCGCGTGAACGTCCACGCCGCGCCGATGCCACCGTTGTCGCCGGGACCGCCCATCACCGCAGTCGCGGTGGTGCTGAGGACCGAGAGCGCGACGCTGTAGCCGAATTCGCCTTCGCCGGTCTCGCTGGCGCCGGTGAGCTTCGAGCCCTGCGCGGCCCAGGTCGTGCTCGCGCGCGTGAACACCCACGCCGCGCCGACGCGGGTGTTGTCGGCGGGCCCGCCCATCAATGCCGTGGTCGTGGTGCCTTCGACGGCCATCGCCACGCTCTTGCCGAATTCGCCCGCGCCCGTCTCCCCGCTGCCGGTGAGCTTTGCGCCCTGCGCGCTCCAGGTCGAGCCCGAGCGCGTGAACGCCCACGCCGCGCCGACCTTGGTGTTGTCGGCGGGGCCGCCGATCAGCGCGGTGGTCGTGGTGCTCAGGACCGAGAGCGCCACGCTGTAGCCGAATTCGCCCGCGCCGGTCTCGCCGGCGCCGGTGAGCTTTGAGCCCTGCTGGGTCCAGGTCGAGCCGGAGCGCGTGAACACCCACGCCGCGCCGGTACCGCCGTTGTCGGCCGGGCCGCCGATCAGCGCGGTCATGGTGCTGCCTTCCAGCGAGAGCGCAACGCTCTTGCCGAATTCAGCTGAGCCCGCCTCTTCTTTGCCGGTGAGCTTTGAGCCCTGCTGGGTCCAGGTCGAGCCAGAGCGCGTGAACACCCACGCCGCGCCGAGCTTGCCGTTGTCGGCGGGCCCGCCGATCAGCGCGGTCGTCGTGCTGCCTTCCACAGCCAGCGCCGCGCTGTAGGCGAAATTGCCTTCTTCCCCCTTCTCTCCGCCGCCGGTGAGCTTTTCACCCTGCTGGATCCACGGGTCGATCCGCAGCGGATAGCGCGCGCCGGCCGCATCGACGCGTAGCAGTATGCGCCCGGCGTGCAGTTCAAGCCAGCTATGCAGTGTGCGTCCCGTCGCGTCGGTGGCGCTCAGGCCGCTGTAGCGCAGTGCGGCCCGGCCCGCGCGGCTGAGGGTGATGGCCTGTCCCCCGGAACCCAGCGAGGGACGGGCGTTGCCACTCAGCGCCATCGAGAGCGTCAGCGCTCCCGGATGACGGGCAGATGGCACCCTAGCGATCGTGAAGCCCTGCTCGAGACCGACCGGCCCGTTTGCGTACCACTCGCTGAGGCCGGCCTGTTGATAGAAGACGCGATTGGCCTTGACGCGAGGTGCGACCTCGCCGAGCGCGCTCAGCGAACTGCCGTAGCCCATTGCCACCAGGCTCAGTCGAACCTGCGTCTGACCCGAATCAAGCGTAACCCCCGATTGGTCAAAGCTGGCCTTGAAACGCTGCGTGGGGCTCGCCGCCGAGAGTCCGCCATTTGAGGTGCGCACGCGGTATGCCGGGTCTTCGGCCCCGAGCGCATCAGAGATCGGACCCTGTGCCCCCAGCGGAAGGCTCGAGAGGCTCTGCTGGTGAGAGGAGGAGCGCGAGCGCAGATGCGAAGCGGCACGGAAGTGCCCGGCCGAGGCCGCCGAGGAGTGCCGTCCGGCCAGCCCCTCATACAGCGCTCCCGCGACAGCCAGGCACAGCAGTCCCGCCACGAGCAGGACGCGCCATGGAACCATTACTTTCGGCCCCAGCGCTGACCGATCGCTCAATGAGCCACCAAAGCCACCCTCCATGGACTTCCCACCCCTCCTAATTGCCTCCACTCCGGGACGCACCGCTCCGCGGCGTCTCGGCTCCTCCAAGCCGCGCGAACACTAGCACTGCTCACGCCGCAAGACAAGCAACGCTGCCGCTGTCAACCGTAGAGGCTGCGGCCGAAGCTGTCAACCGTAGAAGCGCGCGATGACCTGCAGCTGGCTGAAAAGGTCGTGGGCCAGGAACAGGACCACGACCAGCGCGCCGACGGGCGGTCCCCAGCGCCGGCCGGCGCCGCGTGCGCCGAGGACGAGCGCGGCGCCGAGCAGAGGAAGCATCGGCAGCAGATAGCGAGCCTCCGCGTAGGTTTCGGCTTCCCTTGAGAGGAAGGAGAGATACTGGTCGGCCCCGATCAGCACCATCACGCCGAGAGCCATGACGGCGTAGACGACCAGCTCGATGAGGCGACGTCGCAGCGTCACTCGAACCGTGACGAGCGCCCGGATGGCGAGGGCAGCGAGCAGCACGGACAGGATGAGAGCGAGGTCATCGACCCACACCGGGAAGGACGTGTCGAGCCAGCCGTAGCGACCGACCGCCCCGGCGAACCAGACCTGGCGGGTCATGGAGACCCCCGGGAAGTAGTGGGTCATTCCGGGGAGCCGGGGCAGGTAGAACTGCCAGATGTAGCTGACCTCGCTCGCCGCCGATCCTCCGCCGGTCAGGTGGATGGCGCTCGAGACCACGCCCAAGCCGGGATGATTCGAGATGAGATTGATGACGACGTACAGCAACACGGGGATCACGGGGATCGCCAGTGCGAGCGCGAGCGAGCGGTACGCCTTGCCCTTCGAGGTCCGCGCTCCGCGGATCGCGACCACCACGAAGCCGATGAGGATGCCGGGGACGAGTCCGATGAAGTTGACCTTCGTGAGCAGGCCGGTGGCCATCACGACGCCGATCGCAATCGCGAGGTCGGTCGTCAATCCGCGGCGGAACGCTCGTGCGAGCAGGTAGAAGATCGCCCCTGAGACGGCAAACAGCAGCGCGTCGGGGTTGACCGAGCCCGACATGAACCCGAGCAGCGGCGTCAACGCGACACCGAGGCCGCCGACAGCCCAGGCCCACGGTGCCCCGGGCAGCGCCTCGCGCACGAACAGGTAGGCGAACAGGGCGGTGACCCCCGCCAACAGCGCCGAGAACAGTCGCATCAGCGCCAGGCGGTCGAGCAGCGAGCCGCTCGATGCCAGCTCGTAGGGGATCGTCTGCAGCGCGTAGTAGAGGGGCGGCTGGGAGGCTGCGACGCCGGCACCGCCCGGCCCCGACCGCCGCAGCGGCTGAGCGAGATCATGTTGCAGGCGTTGCTGCTGGGCTTGCGTGGTGACGGGATGGTTTTCCGGGTGCCAGCGCACTTCCAGGTGGTCGAGGTCGCGCAGCGCAACCAGCTCCTCTTCGGAGTAGTTCGAGGTGCCGGACGTGGGCAGGCGCCCGTTCTCGGCCAGCTGTTGGACGTAGGCGAAATGCGACGGCTCGTCCGGCACCTGGAAGGGCGGAGTGATGATCGACCAGCAGATCGCGTTCATGCAGGCGATCAGCGCGCAGATCCAAGCGGCTCTCGGGACCCGCGCAAGCACGCTCTGAAGCCGCCCGAGACTCACCGAAGCTCCCGCAGGGCCAGATGCGACGCGAGGGCGGCGACCGCGAGCATCAGCGCGATCACGAGGAACACGACCCAGCTGCCGCCGGGCGCGTGACCAAGGCCCATACGGTGTGTCACCCCTGAGGCGAGCGACCACCACGAGGAGGGTTCCGGCCGCAGGTATTCGATCCGCAGCGCCACGCCGCCCGCGCCGTGGCTGCCCGGCGCGCCCTTCACCACCGCGCCGTTCAGCTGGACGTTTTCGATCGACGGCCCCAACGCTATGCAGAGGCTCGCGGCGGGGATCGTCCGGGGCACGCGCGTCACGGGGACGGTGACGGTTTCCGAAACCCCCCAGCCGGCCGCACGCTTGCCCTGCGCGATCAGCAGCGCACCGGAGAAGACCTTCAGCGTCACGCTCGGACCCGTGTTTGCCGAGGCCGAGATGCGAATCGCGGATGTGCCCGCGGGCACAGTCCCGGCGGGCTGGCATGCGCCGCTGGGCCCCTTGACCGATGCGATTTCGGGGTTGGCCGGGATCGAGTTAGTCCCGGCCACGGTCAGCGGCGAGCCCGACAACACGATCACGAGGGCGATCGCCGCAAGCACCAACCCGACGGCCAGTGCGGCTCCTACGGTGGGTACCTTGCGCATCACGGAGCGAGGATGCTTAGCAGCTATGCGGGGAAGCGTACCCGCATGGCGCAGGCTGAGGCTGTGAAGCTTTCGCCTTTGGCCCGGTCAAAATGGGCGTTATAGTCGCCGTCAGGCAGCACGGTGCGCCAGCGAGGACAAACGGGCGCCTGGCGGGAGCGCGCATCGACAGGGAGGATGGGGAGGCGGGATGAGCAAGGTGGCTCAAAGGATTGCGGTGGTGAGCATTTCTGACGGTGGCGCGCTGGCAGCCGATGGCGGCTACGACATGAGGCCCCGGCGAGCCCTGGTGGCGCTGACGGGGGTTGCCGGCGCCTGCGTTCTGACGCTGGCGCTGGTAGTGCTCGCCGCGGCGCCGGCACCCAGGTCCGGTGCGCTGCCCTCGCGCCATGGCCTGCAAAGCTGGCCCGCAGCCAGTCTGCCGAGCGGCCTCCTGCCGGCTGTCTCGTCCACCATCGGCGCCACAGACCGAAGCTTCTGGCCAGCTCGTCGTGGCGCTTCACTGATGGCTCGGAGCGGTGGCATGCGCAGCACATTCACCGCGTCAGGGACCACTCTGGGCGTCGCCCAGGGAACGCTCGGCCTCTCACTCGCCGCCGTCGGGCGCGGCCATCACCTTGTGCCGGTGTCCGCCGTCCCTCCCTCAACGGCTGGCGCCCGGGTCCTCTACCGGCACGGGCCGATCAGCGAATCCTATCGCGCCGGTCCCTACGGACTGGAGCAGGGTTTCACGGTTCGGCGCCGGCCCCAGCCTGGCAGAGGATCGCTCGTGCTGGCGCTGCGACTCCGGGGATCGCTGATCCCAGAGCAACTGGGATCGCGGGTGCTGTTCGAGACGCACGCGGGCATCGCGGCGCTCCGCTACGGCGAGCTGACCGCGCTGGATGCCACGGGTCGCCGCCTGCCGGCGGTGTTGCAGCTGAGCAACGGCACCCTCGAGCTGCGGATCGACGACCGTAACGCTCGCTATCCGCTCGTGATCGACCCGTTTATCCAGCAGGGCTCCAAGCTAACCGGCGGCGGGGAGGTTGGGGCAGGCGCCTTCGGCATAAGCGTCGCGCTGTCGGCGAGCGGAAGGACCGCCCTGATCGGCGGCCACGACGACGACGGCAACGTGGGCGCAGCCTGGGTGTTCACGCGCTCGGGCTCGACCTGGACCCAGCAGGGCCCAAAGCTGACCGGCGGCGGCGAGACAGGAGACGGCGAATTCGGCATGAGCGTGGCGCTGTCCGGCGACGGAAACGTCGCTCTGATCGGTGGCCGCGGCGACAACGGACACGTGGGGGCGGCGTGGGTGTTCACGCGCTCGCGCTCGACCTGGACCCAGCAGGGCTCAAAGCTCACCGGCAGCGGCGAGATTGGGAAAGGCTCCTTCGGCGTCAGCGTGGCACTGTCGAGCGATGGTCACAACGCCCTGATCGGCGGCGAGTTCGATCACAACAGCGAAGGGGCGGCGTGGGTGTTCACGCGCTCGGGCTCGACCTGGAGCCAGCAGGGCCCAAAGCTCACCGGCAGCGGGGAGATCGGCTTCGGCCTGTTTGGTTTCAGCGTGGCGCTGTCGGGCGACGGGAACACCGCCCTTGTCGGTGGCTACGGCGACAACAGCTTTCTTGGCGCGGCGTGGGTGTTCACGCGCTCGGGCTCGACCTGGAACCAGCAGGGCTCAAAGCTGATCGGCGACGACGAGAGCGGAGGCGCCAACTCGGGCGACAGCGTGGCTCTGTCGGGGGACGGGAACACCGCCCTGATCGGCGGCGACGGCGACAACGGCGATGCCGGCGCGGTGTGGGTGTTCACGCGCTCGGGCTCGACCTGGACCCAGCAGGGCGCAAAGCTCACCGGCGGCGGCGAGATCGGAAGCGGTACCTTCGGCGCCAGCGTGGCGCTCTCGGGCGCCGGGAACGTCGCTCTGATCGGCGGCTTCGGCGACAACGGCCACGCTGGGGCTGCGTGGGTGTTCACGCGCTCGGGCTCGACCTGGACCCAGCAGGGCCCAAAGCTGACCGGCAGCGGTGAGATCGGGCGAGTCCTGTTCAGCTTCAGCGCGGCGCTATCAGCGGACGGCAACACCGCCCTGATCGGCGACAACAGCGACAGCGGCGGCGTCGGGGCCGCGTGGATCTTTCAAAACCTGCGAGTCAGCCCCCCGACCGTAGTGACAGAAGCGGCGTCCGCGGTCGGACAGACCTCGGCGACACTGACCGCAACGGTGAATCCCAGCGGCAGGACGGTGAGCGACTGCCACTTTGACTATGGCACCACGCTCTCCTACGGAAAGAGCGTGCGCTGCGCCTCGCGGCCGGGCTCGGGCGAAAGCCCGGTGGCCGTGTCGGCGTCGCTGAGAGGCCTGAACGCGAACACCACCTACCACTTCCGGATCGTCGCGACCAACCCAAAGGGCACGAGCAAGGGCGGTGATGAGACGTTTACGACGCTTACTAACTGCCTTGTCGTGAATCTCCGCGCTCACCAGAGCTACGAAACGCTCGAGCAAGCGATCGAAGCAGCGACAGCGGGAGACACGCTGAAGGTGAGGGGCACCTGCGAGGGGAGCAGCAGCACGGTCAGCAAGAACCTGACGATCGTGGGCCAGGGCAGCCCCGGTTTCGGACCCGCCACGCTCAACGGTCGCAACGGCGGCTCCGTCGTGGTCGTAAACGAAGGGGTCACCGTCTCGATCACGGGCCTCACGATCACCGGCGGCTCGGGCTCTGACGTGCCCTGCGGCACCGAATGCAAAGTCAAGTTGGGCGGAGGGATCCTTAACAACGGTTCGCTCACCCTGATCAACTCGACCGTCGCCGGAAACACCGCTGCAGTTGGCGGCGGGATATACAACGCGGCGTTCGGCAACTTGGACGGCCCATACGCGGGTTCGGTCACCTTTTGCGGGTCATCCTCGGTGAGCGGGAACACCGCATCCGTCGAAGGCGGCGGGATCTTCAGCGCCGGCACCATCATCTACGGGATCGGATGGACGGGGACCGTCAGCGCCAACATCCCGGACGACATCGCGAAATAGCCTCGCTGCTCAAGTCACGCGGGACCTCGGTCGAAACGCATCGGGACCACCGAGTCGAGGAAGGGCGCCGCTTTAGGGCGGCAGCTGACCGCGGGCTTTGCCCCGGCCCGATCGGACCGGGGCAAAGGCGACTTCATCAGGTTGCCGGTTTGGCTGCCGGCTTGGTCATGCTCAGCGAGTAGGGGTTTTCCGATCCGGAGATGAGGGTGTTCAGGACCGGTTCGACGACGAGGGCTTCCGCCCCATGGCAGACGAACGGCGGGAACGTGGTGGTCCCCGTGAAGTGCGGACCGGCTTCGTATATTTCTTTCACGGTCAGCGTGTCGTTGAGGTTCAAGGAGATCGGTTCCGAGGTTTCGCAGGTGGTCGGCAGGAGTGGGATCCCCAGGGCGCCCACCGAGGTTATGGCCAGGTTGACCTTCACCGGGGCGGCCAGGGTCACGCAGATGCTCCCCTGTACGTCGTTCGTCGGGCAGGCTTCCGCCCATTTGAAGAAGTTCACCGGGATGAAGGTGCCTTCCACTTTGCCAACCTCGGTCAAGTTCAGCCCGACCGTGCCAAGCGTCGCTACCGGCGCGTTCCAAGGTGGAACGAAGACGCTGCCGGTGACCGGACCGGAGAAGGTCGACAGCTGAATGACGGCTTCGCCGTTGAACGTGGAGCCCGGCGGCAGTGTGATCGGTTCGTTGAGCTTCTTGGCCGTGACGCTCCCGGACAGCACCCAGTTTTCGAAGTGCACTTTAACGGGTTTGGCTTCGGCAGCAAGCGCCGACGCGGCGGCGAGGGACATCCCTCCGACGGCTGCGGTCAACGTGACGGCCAGTATCGCGATACGGCGAGTCGTGCGGAACATAGGTGCAGAACGCCCCCTTCTTCCCGTGAATTGATCGAGGCCCGGTCGATGTTCTCCCCGCCCGGTCTCAGGGCCCCACCTCAAGGCCTGGCCCGCAGATGCTCTACCCGGGTTGGCCAGCCTCTAAACATGGTCTCGCCGCCAGAGGGCCTTTCAGAAGCCGGAGAGCGGACTCGAACCGCTGACCCCCTGTTTACAAGACAGGCGCTCTACCAGCTGAGCTACTCCGGCGCGAGGTGCTCGAGGATGCTTGCCAACTGTAACGGCGCCGTCGGGGTCGGTGTATCTAGAGACATGAACCGCGCCAGCGAGCATCCCGCCAGCGAGGAGAGCTCAGTCAGCCTCGACGGCTTTCGCGAGCGAAGCCTCACGCGGGGGGTCAACCCGGTCTTCTACTGGACGATCAGGGCGCTGTTCGTGCCCTTCTTCCTCATCTACTTCCGCATGCAGCGCACCGGCCGCGAGCATCTGCCGCGCCACGGTGCGCTGATCCTCGCATCCAACCACCGCAGCTTCCTCGACCCCTTCGTGATCGGCACGCTCGCGCGACGCCCCGTCTACTACATGGCCAAGCGCGAGCTGTTCGAGAAGCGCTGGCAGGCGTGGGCCCTGAACGCTCTCGGCGCCTTCCCCGTCGACCGCGGAGCCGGCGATGAGGCCGCCATGGACACGGCCCGCGCGATCCTCGCCCGTGGAGACTGCGTGGTCGTCTTCCCCGAGGGCACCCGCGTTCGCTCGGGAGCGCTCGGCAGCCCCCGTCGCGGCGTCGGGCGCCTCGCGCTTCAGACCGGCGCCCCGGTCGCCCCGGTCGCCGTGTTCGGCAGCGAGCAGGTTCGCAGGGGCTGGCGCATACGCCCCCGCAAGGTCCGCCTGCGGGTCGGCGCTCCGCTTCTGTTCCCGCGTGACGAGCAGTGCTCGCCGGCGCGCGCGGCCTCCGTCACCGGGCGCGTGTGGGCCTGTGTCAGCCTGCAGTGGGCCTGGCTCGGCGGCATCTCGGCACCGCGCGAGGATGGGCGGCTGCGCAGCGCGCGCGCGCGCCGCAGGCGCGCACTCAACGAGACCCCAGCGCGTGAGGAGATCCGCGCGGCCTGACCCGCGCGGAGGAATCGTGCCGGCCGGGCGAGCCAAAGGCCGGAGGATAGGGTGTGCGATGAGTGAGCGGGAAAGCCCCTCAGAAGCCCAAGGCGCAGCTGGATGCGGAGTTCTCAGAGCTCTACCGCGCCCACCTGCGCGACGTCTACAGCTACGCCTACTATCGCGTGGGAGACCACCACGATGCCGAGGACTTGACCGAGCAGACCTTCCTGCAGGCCTACCGCCACTTCGAGCGCGCCCAGCGCGAGTCCGACGGGCGGCCCCTGCGCCCGTGGCTGATTCGCATCGCGCACAACCTCGCCGCCAACCTCTACCGGGACCGCTCGCGCAAGCCCTCCTGGCCGATCGACGAGACGACCACGCTCGCCGCGCCGCACACCACCGAGCAGCTCGTCGAGGGCCGCGACGAGCTGAGCCGCGTGCTGGACGGGGTCGGCCTGCTCCCGGACGATCGCCGCGAGGCGCTGATCATGCGCTTCGCACTCGGCATGGACAACCGCGAGATCGCGCGTGCGCTGGGCCGCTCCGACGGCGCCACCAAGGTTCTCATCCATCGCGCGATCAAGCAGCTGCAGGAGATCGTGGGCGAGCCGCTGCCGGGGGGCGGAGAGGATGAGTGAAGCGCTCCCCAACTTCGAGGGGCTGCTGCGCGAAGCGCTCGCGCCCGTCGAGCCGCCCGAGGATCTGATCGTGCGCCTGGAGAGCACCCTCACATCGATCACCGAGCTGGCCGCCGGCGAGCTCGAGGCGTGGGAACTCTCGACGATGCGCGACCCGCGCAACTGGGCCCGGCCCGCCGTGGCGGTCGTGGCCGGCGGTGCCGCCGGCACCGCGCTCGTGCTGCTGCGCGCGCGCAGGCGCGCTCGCACCAACTCGCACACCGCCCTCGGCGTGCGCGTGCCGGGGTTCGACGGCTCGGCCGCCGAGCGCGCCCTGCGCGACCTCGGGCGCGAGACGCGCAAGCTGTTCGGCGACCGCTGAGCCGCTCCGGCACTCGCTCGCGGGTGCCCCGATAGGGTCCCTGCCCTTCATGGCCACCTGCTACCGGCATCCATCGCGTGAGACCGGCGTCGCCTGCTCGAACTGCGGGCGGCCGATCTGCCCCGACTGCATGACCACCACGCCGGTGGGCATGCGCTGCCCGGAGTGCTCAAAGCAGGGCACAAAGGTGATGCGCATGCGCGAGATGTCGAAGGTCCCGCGCGTGACCTACACGCTGATCGCCGTCAACATCATCGCCTTCCTCACCGAGCAGGGGCAGTTCACGCTGTACGGCTCCACGATCCACGGCACCGTCATCGAAGAAGGCGTGCTCTACCGCGGTGGGATCGTCGAACACCAGTACTGGCGGCTCATCTCAAGCGCCTTCCTGCACGAGAACTTCCTGCACATCGGCTTCAACATGTATCTGCTGTATCTGCTCGGGATGATGCTCGAGCCCGCGATCGGCTCCCTCAGGTTCTTCGCCATCTACTTCACCGCGATGCTGGCCGGCGCCTTCGGGGCCCTGTTCGCCACCGCCTCACCCACCCTCGGAGCCTCCGGGGCGATCTTCGGGCTGATGGGAGCCGCGGTGGTGGAGCTGCGCTCGCGGCGCCTCAGCGTGATGGAGTCGGGCATCGGCGGTCTCATCGTCCTCAACCTCATCCTCAGCTTCAGCCTCTCCAACATATCCGTCGGCGACCACATCGGCGGGCTGATCGGCGGCGCGGTGGCGGCGCTCGCGATCCGCACCGCCGACTCCCGCCGCGTGCCGGCGCTGGGGCTGATCGCCTGTCTGCTTATCTCAGCGGGTTGCGTGTTCGGCTCGATCGCCGTCGCCGGAGCCTCCGGCGCGGGCATCGCCTGAGCCCAGCGGGAGCGCGAGCGCTTCGGCGCCCGGGGGCGCGTCGGGCAGGCGCTCGGGGTGCAGGATGTGCGCCAACAGCTCGAGGCCGTCGATCAGCCGCGGGCCGGGGCGTGAGAAGTAGGCGGATCCGTTCACCGCCACGATCCGGGTGGCCCCGAGCGCGGCGAGCTCGCCGCCGTGCGCCTGCGCCTCGGCCTGCGCACGGCGGGCGTCATAGCCGCAGGGCATCACGACCACCACCTCGGGCTCGGCTGCCGCCACGGCCTCCCAGGAGACGATCTGCGAGGGCTCACCGGGCCGGGCCAGCACGTCCTCGCCCCCGGCCAGCTCGATCAGCTGGGGCGTCCAGTGGCCCGCCGCATACACCGGCTCGAGCCACTCGAGCGCGGCCACCCGCGGTCGCGGCTGCAGGGCGGGCGTGCGCAAGGCCCGCGCCACCCGCTCGATTCGCGCCCGGGCTTCGGCCAGCAGCTCGCCGCCGCCTCGCGGGTGTCCGCTCGCCGCGGCCACCGTGGTCACGTCCGCGAGCGTCTGCTCGAGCGTGTTCGGATCAAGCGCGATCACCCGCGGCGGAACCGGCAGCCGCTGGGCCAGCTCGGCCACATCCTCGTAGGAGACCGCGCACACCGGGCACAGCGCCTGGGTGACGATCAGCTCGGGCGCGAGCGCCGCGAGCGCGTCGCGGTCGAGCTCGTAGATGGCCTGTCCCTGGAGCGTGCGTTCGCGCACCGCGGCGTCGATCTCCCCGGCGCTCAGCCCGGCGGGCAGCACGTCGCGCGTGACCCGCGGGAGCTCCAGGGCCGCGGGCGGGTGGTCGCACTCGTGCGTGACCGCGACCACCTCATCTCCGGCTCCCAGCGCGAACAGAAGCTCGGTGGCATGGGGGACGAGGCTCACGATGCGCATGAGTTGACTGTACGCGCAACGCCGCCGCGCTAATCTCGCGATTGACATGACAGTGCTCCCCGACGTGGAGATCGAGCGGCTGCTGAGCGAGACCGGGGGCTGGCACAGGGGCGAGGGCTCCTCGATCGTGCGCGAGCTGGCCTTCGCCGACTTCGCCGCCGCGATCGCCTTCGTCAACGCCGTGGCGGAGCTCGCCGAGGCGGCGAACCACCACCCCGACATACTCGTGCACGGCTACAACATGGTGCGCCTCACGCTGTTCACGCACTCCGAGGGCGGGGTCACGATGGCCGACTTCAAGCTGGCCCGCGAGATCGAGCGCATTGCCTGATCGCGGGAAGCGCCGATCCGCGTCCGACCATCGCCCTTGCTAGGTTTGACTGGTCGGCACCAGATGAACGACGACGAAGAACTTCCCCGAAGTAGCGTGGCCGACACCGGCCGCCCCTGCATCCGCGGTCCCGGTCGGGGCCGCGAGCGTGCGAGACGGCCCGGCACGCCGGGGACCGCCGGCCGGGCGTGAACGGCCTCAAGCTCATCATCGCGGCCGTGCTGGTCGCGATCAACGCGTTCTTCGTGATCGCCGAGTACGCGCTCGTGCGCTCGCGCAGGTCCCGGCTCGAGGTGATGCGCGAGGAAGGCGCGCGCGGAGCATCGCTGGCGCTCGAGCAGCTGGGGAGCATCAACGAGTACATCTCGGCCGTCCAGATCGGCGTCACGATGACCTCCATCGGCATCGGCGCGCTGGCCGAGCCCGCGCTCGCCGACATCCTCAAGAGCGTGTTCGGCGGTCCGCTCAGCCACGGCGTGGCCGTGGCCCTGTCAGCGGTCCTCGCCTTCCTGATCATCGCCTCCACGCAGCTCGTGGCGGGCGAGATGGTCCCCAAGTTCTACGCCATCAACCGCGCCGAGGCGGTGGCGCGGCGGGTGGCGCGCCCGCTGCAGGCCTTCAGCGTGATGTTCCACCCCTTCATCGTCGTGCTCACGGCCGTGGCCAATCGCATCCTGCGCCTGCTCGGCGTCGATATGAGCCTCGAAGGGGGCGGCGGCTCCCCAGATGAGCTCAAGCGCCTGATCGCCGAGTCCTACGCGGGCGGGCACATCGACCCGGGCGAGGCGGGCATGCTCACCGGCGTCTTTCACCTGCACGAGCAGGAGGCGCGCCAGGTGATGACCCCGATCCCCGCCGTCGTCACGATCGACATCTCCCAGGACGTCGAGACCGCGCTTGCGCTGTGCGTCTCGAGCGGCCACACGAGACTGGTGGTCACCGAGGGCGAAGACCGCGATCGCGTGCGCGGGCTGGTGCACGTCTCAGAGCTCGCTCGCCAGCTGATGCAGGAGGGACCTCACGCGCCCCTTCAGCCGATCGTCCACGACGCGCTGATCGTGCCCGAGACCAAGCCGCTGGACGATCTGCTGGCCGACCTTCAACGCCAACGCGCCCAGCTGGCGATCGTCGTCGACGAGTACGGTCGCGTCGCCGGCATCGTCACGGTCGAGGACATCATCGAGGAGATCGTCGGCGAGATCACCGACGAGACCGATCCGGCCGCCGGCGAGGTGCGCAGGCTGGCCGACGGCGACTGGTTCGTGCGCGGGCACGTGCCCGTCACCGACCTGGCCGACTACGGCCTCGATCTGCCGGTGGACACCGACGCATACAACTCCATCGGCGGATTCGTGTTCGCCGAGCTCGGCCGCCTGCCCCGCCGCGGCGACACGGTCAACGCCGACGGCTACTCGATCCGCGTCGAGTCCGTCCGCGAGAACCGCGTCGAGGCGGTGCGCATCCGCGAACGCCGCCCCGCGCCGCCGGCGGCGAGCGGGCCTCAGGTGTAGTGCCCGGGCGCATGCTAGCGAGCGTCATGCGTACACAATGCGGTACACATGCGGTACACTGAGCCAATGGCAAAGACGGTGCCAGTCCGCGAGTTTCGGAGCAAGCTGAGCGCCCTGCTGAGCGACGTTGCCGATAGGCGCAATCACGTGCTCGTGACCCGCAACGGCAAACCGGCCGCCGCTCTGGTTCCGATCGACGAGTACGACGCGCTTGAGGAGACGGCGGAGATTCTGTCGGACTCAGAGACGCTCGCCGCGATCGAGGCCGGCCTGGCCGAGATCTCGCGCGGGGAGCTCGTCACGCTGACGAATCTGCGCGCTGAGCTCGACGAGCGGCGCTCAACCCTCTGAGCGGTGGCGCGCGTAGTCCTCGCGCGCCGCGCCCGGGGTGAACTACTCGAGCTCAACTGGCCGCTCATCGACGCGATCCAGGACGCGCTCGGACTGCTCGAAGGCGAGCCGCTGGCCGGCCACCTGCTACGGGGGCGGCTGAGGGGCCTGCGCTCGCTTCGCGTCGGCGCCTACCGCATCATCTATCAGCTTGCCGAGGCTGAGCAGACGGTCCGGGTTGTCGCGATTCGACACCGCTCCATCGCGTATCGCAGCGGTCCCCGGTAGGCCAGGGGGCCGAGGGGCTCTCACGAACTCGTCTATTAAACACTTCCGGCCCGCGGGGGGAGCGGACCGGAGGTGCTTACGGAGGAGGAGGCAGGTGTGCGTTGCGACCCTACGTCGCATATACAAGTATGGCGGCCTCGATGAACGCCGGTTAAAAGTCGCAGAAGTCTAGATAAAGCCCGCGCAGGCCCGATCTACGTGGGCTTTCAGGCGCTCGACGGTCGCTCAGTAGGTGTGAAACCCGCGCCCGCTCTTGCGTCCGAGCGCACCCTCTGAGATCAGCACATCGACCTGCGCGGGGATCGTCTCGCCGATCGTCTCGCCGATCGCCTTGGAGACGTCCAGGCCGACGAGATCGAGCAGCGCGAGCGGTCCCAGCGGGTAGCCGGCGCCGAGCTTCATGCAGGTGTCCACGTCGCTCGGATCCATCCCCGTCTGTTCGATCAGGCGCACCGCGCTGAACAGGTAGGGGAACAGCAGCCGGTTGACCACGAAGCCGGGCACGTCGGGGACTTCCACGGGTGTCTTCTCGAAGGCCTCACACACGGCGAGCGCCCGCCTGCGGGTGTCCTCGCTGGCCGCTACGGGGAAGATCAGCTCGATCAGCTTCATCCTCGTCACCGGGTTGAACACGTGCAACCCGAGGAAGCGCTCGGGGCGTCCGCTCTCCTGGGCTAGGCGCTCGATCGAGAGCGAGGAGGTCGTGCTCGCGAGGATCGCCTCGGGGGCGATGATGCCACCGAGTTCGGCGAGCAGCCCGGCCTTCACGTCGTGATCCTCGACCACCGCCTCGACCACGAACGTCGCCTCGGCGAGGGCCTGGGCATCGGTCACGATCTGCACGTGCTCGGGGTCCACCTCCGCTTCAAGCCGGCTCAGGGTCTTCTCCACGGTCGCGCGCGCGCGCTCGCCCGCCTCGGTCGAGCGGGCCAGCAGCAGCACCGGGCCATGGTGGGCCGCCGTCGCGGCCAGGCCGCAGGCGATCGCGCCGCTGCCGGCTATCGCGAGATGCTCGTTCACTCGTGCGCTCCTCTCTCAGCGATTGACTGACCAGTCAATCTATGGGCTGTGACCGCGATAGAGTAAGGGGTACGGGAGCCGGGCAACATAAAGAGAGCGCCCCCGTCGCTGCGGAGCGCCCCGGATCCCCTCCCATCCAACGCCGGGCAACAGACTTTAGGAGGACTCCTGAAATGAGGCAACCAGAGGGCCGCGAGGTCGTGATCGTCGAGGCTGTGCGCACGCCGATCGGCCGCGGGCACCGCGAAAAGGGCTACTACAAGGACACCCATCCCAACGAGCTGTTGGGCAAGTGCTACACCGAGATCATCGAGCGCGCCGGCATCGACGCCTCCCAGGTCGAGGACGTGATCGCAGGCTGCGTCTCCCAGTTCGGCGAGCAGGGCCTCAACGTCGCCCGCAACGCCTGGCTGCAGGAGGGGCTGCCGATCGAGACGCCCGGCACGACCGTCGACCGCCAGTGCGGATCCGCGCAGCAGGCCGTCAACTTCGCCGCCGGGCTGATCGCCGCGGGCGTGCACGACGCGATGATCGGATCCGGCGTCGAGCACATGGGCCACCTGCCGTTCGCCGCGGTGATGCAGACCCAGCAGGAGTTCGGTGGCGCCTTCACACCGGAGCTGATGGCCAAGCACAACATCGTCGGCCAGGGCCTCGGCGCCGAGATGATCGCCGACCAGTGGGAGATCCCCCGCTCCGAGCTCGACGAGCTGGCGGTGCGCTCGCACAGGCTCGCCCACCAGGCCACCCAGGAGGGCCGCTTCGAGCGCGAGATCGTGCCGATGTCGGTCAACGGCGACACCTACGTGGCAGACCAGGGAATCCGCCCGGACACGAATCTCGAGGCGCTCTCGCAGCTGAAGCCGGCCTTCAAGCCGGACGGCAAGATCACCGCCGGCAACGCCTCCCAGATCTCAGACGGCGCGGCGGCCGTGCTGCTGATGGCGGCTGACAAGGCCAAGGAGCTCGGCCTGACCCCCCGCGCGCGCATCGTCGATCAGACGACCGTGGGCTGTGACCCGGTGAAAATGCTCGAGGGGCCGATCCCGGCCACGCGCAAAATCCTCGACCGCAACGGCATGACGATCGACGACATCGACCTGTTCGAGATCAACGAGGCCTTCGCTCCGGTCGTCGCCGCCTGGCGGCGTGAGCACAACCCGGACATGGACCGCGTCAACGTCAACGGCGGCGCGATGGCGCTCGGGCACCCGCTCGGCTCCACCGGCGCGCGCCTGATCACGACGCTCCTGCACGAGCTCGAGCGCTCGGACAAGGAAGTCGGCTTCGTGACCATGTGCTGCGGCGGCGGTCTCGGCACCGGCACGCTGATCCAGCGCGTCTGAGAAGACCGCTCAGCCGCTCGGTCCCCCGCCGGTCCAGTCGACCGCGATCGGCGGGAGGGCCAGCAGCGCCGCCCACGTGGCGGCGTCCGTCACGCCGCTTGCGGGGATGCCGTGGGCGGTCTGGAAGCTGCGCAGGTTGGCCGCCGTCTGGGCGCTGAAGATGCCGGTGGTTTCCTGCCCCGGGACCGCGCTGGCCAGGTGCTCCTGCATCCACAGCACGGGATCGCCTTTGCTGCCACTCGCCAGTTCGGGATAGCTCGTGTTCGGCGTCACGCTCGTCAGCGGCGCGAGCGGCGCCGCGAGCGTGGTCCACAGCGCGGTGGGGGTTTCCTGCCAGTCCCAGAAGGACACGCCCGTCGCGCCGTAGTCCACGGCCTCCTCGCGGAAGCGCAGCACTTCGGCGCTTGACACGCCGCCATAGGTCTGCCCCAGCGGGAACAGCGCGCGGCCGTAGATGCGGTTGGCGATGTAGGTGTTGGCATAGACGGTGTCAACCGAGTTGCCGATGTCCTTCCAGTACATCTGCGGCGCGTTGTACTGCGCCCCGTTCGGCCCGAGGAACACCGAGTAGGGGAAGGAGGGGTGATAGGAGACGTACGGGAAGGACGCGAGGCCCAGCGGGTATGCGGGGCCGATCTTCGCGCGCAGGTCGGCGATGTAGGTCTGCGCCGCGGCGTAGTGGCCTTCGTACTCGGACTCGGCGTCGATCACGAGGCAGTCGGCCCCGTCGGCCACCGCCCTTGCGCCGAGTTCGGCCTCGCCGGCCGGGTTGGTGCCGTAGACGTACTGCCAGGCGCACACCTTCAGGCCGTTGGCGTGCAGTTCGGCCACCAGCTGGGGGGAGAACTGGCTCCAGAAGTTGCTCGCCCCATCGGAGCTCTTGATGAACAGCGTGCTGACCTGCGCGGCGTGGGCCTGGGCGATGATCGAGGCGGTGACACCCCCGGCGGAGTCGTGCACGTACCAGATCCACATCCCCTGCCCGGAGAACGCGGTCCCGCCGGCCGCGCCGGCGTTGAACGGAGGATCGGGCAGCGGCGGCGGGTGCAGCGCGTGTCGGAAGACGTAGATCGGCCCGTAGGAGCTCGTGTGGCGGCCGTGGCCGAGCATCACCATGATGTGCCCGGAGTGCGCGCTGCTCGGCACCGTTGCGATCAGGCCCTGGACGGCGCTGTGCAGGTGCGAGCCCGGCGAGGAGCTCGTGATGCGGGCGCCGGCGCTGCGGGGGAAGGCGACGGTCATCCCGCTCTTCAGCCCCTTGCCCTTCAAGAGCAGCGTTCCGTGGGTTGAGACCTGGCGCGGGTTGCCGCTGCATTTGGCGTTCGGCACGCAGCTCACGCCGGTGATCCGCACCGACGTCACATGCAGGCTGGAGGTACCGGTGACGGCGCCTGCGGGCGCCGCGGCGCCGCCTGCCGCGGCCGCGGCCGCGGCAGTGCCCGGATTCTCCGCTGAGGCCGAGGCGCACAGCAGCGACCCCACGGCCGCTGCCGCGAGGAACCTCGATCGCCTGTGGGCGCCTGTACTCGCCAAGAGAACTCCCTTCGCCACCGACACCCTGCACGATGGCAGGCATCTTGTTGGTGCGGATCGGCGGGAGCCGACCTTAGTGCCTTTTCAAGCGCAAACCGAGCAGCGATAGCGAAGTTGCGTTGCCGCTTGATGGTTTGCCGGCGGCGTTCGCGGCCCGCGCGGGCGGGGGAGGCAGGCGCTCAGGCCCAGCGGAACCCCTCAGCCGAGGGCGTCGGTGAGAGCGGGCTCGAGGGCAGGTCCGGCGGCGTGACGGGCAAGTTGAAGCCGGTGGGCGCGACGTCGTTGGGAGCGTCGGCGTGGAACAGCGAGGCCAGGTACTGGATCTGGCCGCGCCCCACCCCCAGCTCGAACTGGCCGCCGCCGTAGGCGCCGATGCCCTGCGCAGCGCAGTAGTCGTAGGCGTCCAGCAGGTTGCGCAGGCCGCCGAGGCGGGAGGGCTTGATGTTGACCATGCGCGGCGGGTAGGGTAGGGCCTGTATGTCCGCGATCGAGTGGATCGGCTCATCCCAGGAGAAGCGATCGCGGTAGGGGGCGAGCACGGCGTCGGTCTCGGGTGTCAGCTTGGGGTCCTCGATCCAGGCCTCGGGGAAGGCCTCCACCACGCGCCGATACAGCACCGGGTCGGCCGGCTGGTCGACGATCGAGCCGACATACAGGCCCTTGAAGTCCACCGAATCGACGGCTCCGGTGTCCTTGAGCGCGGCGATCAGGGGCTCATCCCAGGAGCTCGTCGGGTCGAGCTTGAAACGCAGGCCTGGGTAGAGCTCGAGGCGCTGGCGCACGGGATCAAGCGACGGCGGCTCGCCCAGGCGCAGCGACACGACGAAGCGCACGGGCAGCGGATCGCGCCCGAGCGCCGCGTGCAGCGTCGTGTGCGCCTGGCGCAGCGCGAGGTCGAGCGCCGCCGACTCATACGCCCACGTGCGGTAGCGAGCCGAGACCTCACGCTGCGGCGGCTCGGGGAACAGCGACAGCCCCGCCAGGTGCTCGGCGAAGGAGGCGAGCGTGAAGCGCCCGGCGAGCTCGAGCACCGGGCCCGCCGCCTGCAGGATGTCGTGGTCGATCGCGTCATAGGTGACGTCTTCGCCGATCCCCTCCTCGCCGCCGCCGCGCAGATGGAAGACGCTGCTCTTGCGAACGAACTCGCTGGATACCGTCGCCGTGAGCGGCTCGAGCGTGTACTCGTCGATCTGTAGCGGCATTCCGGCCAGCCGCTCCCAGGAGCTCATGCGGAGGCCTCGCCTTCGAGGCGTGCGACCAGCTCATCCAGTCGCAGCTCCTCGAGCGCGTCGCCGACGGCCTCGAGCTCCTGTGCGCACAGCTCGATCAGCGACTTGCCCTCGCGCACCAGCTCGAGTGTCTCGTTCAGCGAGGCCTCGCCCGAGTCCAGGCGGCGGATGATCTCCTCGACCCGCGCCGCCGCCGCCTCATAGCCCTGCGCCGGCTCGCTCATCGCTGAGGGCTCATGGGTGGACGGCTCACGGGTGGAGGATCTTCGCCGGGACGGTGTCCTTCGCGAAGCGCAGTCGCACCTCGTCTGCGGCGCGAGCGCGCTCGGCGCTCAACAGCGGCTCGCCGCGCGGTGACTCGACGAGCACGTAGCCGCGCTCGAGCGTGCGCTGGGGGTCGTGGCCGGCGAGCGCGAGCGCGAGCCGCTCGAGCTCCTGCGGGCGGCGCCGGCGGCAGTCCAAGAGCGCCGAGTCGGCCTTCCGTTTGAGCACGAGCGCGCGCTTTCCGGTGAGGCGCTGCTCGGACTCGATCCGCCGGCGCCCGGCGGCGCGGGTCTCGCGCAGGTGCTGATGAAGGCGCGCGCGCTGGCGCTCGACGTGCGCGCCCGGTGCGCGCGAGAGCGTCGCCAGCAGCCGCGCGCGGGACAGCACGGCCTGGCGGCCGTGCTCGCGCAGCCGCGCCGCGGCCGCGGCCTGCTCGCGGCGGGCGCGTGCGCAGTCGACGCCGACGGCGGCCTCGGCGGCGTGGGTCGGCGTCGAGCAGCTGACCGCGGCGACGTCGTCGAGCAGCGTGCGGTCGGTGTGGTGGCCGACCGAGGCGATCACCGGCACGCCGAGCAGAGCGACCGTGCGGCACAGCGTCTCATCGCAGAAGCACAGAAGATCGGCAAGCGAACCGCCGCCGCGGGCGACGATCACCACCTCCACCTGGCCAACTGCCAGCAGATCTGAGAGCGCGCGTACGATCGCCGGCGCGGCGTGGCGGTCCTGCACGGGGGCAAAGCCCCACACGAGGCGCCCGGCCCAGCCGCGGCGGGCGAGCGCCGCGCGCACGTCATCGCGGGCCTTGCCGCCCTCTCCGGTGATCACGCCGATCGTGCGGGGAAGCAGCGGGCGCGCAAGGCGCTTCTGGCGCTCGAGCAGTCCCTCGGCGTCGAGCTGCTTGCGCAGGCGGTCGATGCGCGCCAGCAGGTCTCCCTCGCCGGCCAGGCGCAGGTCGGTGACGGCGAAGGAGAACCCCGGGGAGGAGGTGGCGCTGCCGGGGTAGTAGTCGCAGCCGCCGGCCACCACGATCTGCATGCCCTCCGCCGGCGCTCCGCCGGCGCGGGCGCTCATCGCCTCCCAGTCCTTCAGCCAGGCCGCGCAGGGGATGGCGCCGGTGGCGTCGCGCAGCTCGAAGTACACGCGCGCTCGCGACGGGCGCAGGTTCACGAGCTCGCCCACGAGCTGGACACGGGCGAGGGAGCGGAGCTTCTCGCGCAGCTTGCCCGCGTACTCGCCGACCGGGAACGGTCCCGCCAGCGCGCTGTCCGGGATGCCCGCACGAGCGGTCTCCGCGGGGGACGGGGATGTGGACATCGAATTCAGCATAGGCGGTAGCATCGACGTCGATGCGGCGCAGCGAACCTCGGCCAGACTGCTGACGCCGTGGCCAATCGCAACAAGGGCGGTCGCGCACGCTCACGCAAGCGGCGTCCACCCCCGGCCGGCGCGCGAAAGGGCGCCGTCGCGCCGGAGGCCTCGGCGACGGGCGCGCCGGCGTCGGCGCAGGAGCAGAAGGAGGCGGGAGAGCATCGGCGCGACCCGGCCCGTGGCCGGCGTGAGCGCTCGCGCGCTCGCACCTCGCCTCCGCGTGCCGGCAGCGTGCTCACCGATCGCCTGGCGGTCGGTGAGCGCCCGCACGCGCCCTGGCATCCGCTGCCGCTGTCCGAGCTCCTGATCCTGATCGGCGCGCTGGGGACGGTCGTGGGCCTGTTGAGAGGGGAATCGGGCCTGCCGGTGATGATCGCGGGGCTCGCGGCGGTGATGATCGGAACCGTGGAGGTGACCCTGCGCGAGCACCTCAGCGGCTATCGCTCGCAGACGTTGATCCTCACGCTGCTGCCGGCGGTCGCCCTGTACACGGGGATCGTGCTGATCGCCCGTCCGCCCGCCGTTGTCAATCTGCTGCTGCTGGTGCTCGTCGCCGGGTTGGCCGTGCTGCTCTTCAAACGGCTGCGCGCACGCTTCCTGCACGCCCGCCGCGAGCGGACGTTCGCGGCGAAACGATGAGCGCTCAGACGGGCCGAGCCCGGATCGTGAGCGTCACTCCCGCCCGATCTCGGAGGCGTCGAGTGAGGCCAGCGGCGGCAGCGGGTGTTCGCCGGGGTCGCTCAGCTCACCGCGCGTCTCGCCGCTGAAGCCGAGGCGTTCGAGGCGCGCGATCTCCCGCTCGCCTTCCACGCGCGCCGGATCCGAGGGCGCCAGATCGGCGATCAGGTTGGCGATGCGGTTGCGCAGCTGAAGCGCGAAGTGGGGCGTCGAGGCGCCCATCAGGCGGCGCACGTCCTCGACGGTCACTCCGTTAGAGGCCTGCTTGCGAAGCAGGCGGTCGGGATCCTCGGCTTGGCTCAATTTCGCGTGGTGGCGTTCTGGCTATTCGGTGGGCGCGGCGGAGGATTCTTCTTCTGAGGAGAGGTGGCGCTCTGTGATCTCGAGCATCGAGTCGATTTCGGCCTGGGTCTGCAGCGAGATCGCTCGCGCGTCACCGATCAGCCAGCCATGATTGTACGTGCCGTGCACCGGCTGGTACTGGGGGGCGCTGCCGTAGGCGGGCTGGATGTCCGACAGGTACGTGGCCAGCGCCGGCGGCACGCCTGTGGGGCCTTCGAGTAGCAGCAGCGGCGCATAGTCGCCGGTGGCGGAGAGGGGCGCGCTGGCGGGGGCGTCGAACGGGCGCTGGGCGTTCGCGAACGCCAGGCCGTGACCGGGTTCTTTGACCCCCCAGCCGAACGTGCCGTCGGTGAAGCGTGCGACCGCGTTCGCATTCTCCACAGGGCTCTGGGCTGCCCCGGGGGCGGAGCTGTCGGAGATCGCCGTCACGTGGCCGAAGTGCCCGAGCGCGGCCAGCGCATGGCTGCCCACGCTCGCGGGATCGATCACATAGATCGCCGGCCGGTGCAGGCTCTTGAGCGTGGCAGCGGTCGCCGCGGGCACCGAGCCGCCCGCCACGTAGAGGATCGGCGCGCCCGACTCGGCGGCGAGGCCGGCGGCCGGCATCTGCAGCGCCGGCGGGGCCTCGGCGGCGAGCACGATCACCTGAGCGTGCGGGCCGCCGGCGAGGGCGATGAGCCGCTGCACGGCGAGCGCACTGCTCGCGGGATCGGCGCTCGCGGGCACGACGCGCACGCGCAATCCTTCGGGCACGCTCGCGGCGGTGCCGATCTCGATCACCTGCGCGCCGCCCAGAGCCGGCGCTCCGAGCGGGCGCAGCGCATGCAGAGCCTGCGCGCTGGCCGCAGGGATCGTGTCGCCTTCGCTGTACAGGAGCGGTGCGCCGAGGGATGCGCTCGCCAGCACGGAGGCCGTCAGCGACGCCGCCCAATCGTTCATGTTCACGAGCACCACCGCCTGCGGCCGGGTGGCGGTCGTCAGCCCCGGGTAGACCGCTCGCGCGACAGCCGCGGCGTCGCTCACCGCATCGCCGCCGCCGAGGCGGGTCGTGTTGCGCGTGGCCACGCCCACCGCACCCGCGGCGCTCAGCGGAGAGATCGTCGCCTCGACCCCACCGGCGGACGGCGCCGGCTGGCTCGACTTGCCGCAACCGGCGATCGGCAGGCCGAGCGCGACGAGCACGAGCCCGACCGCGAGCAGCCGAGGCGATGAGACGGCGCGCATCGCCGGGCAGCCTAGCGCGCGCGCCAGAGGGTAGAGCCTGCCAGGCGCGGTGCATGTCGTGCAAGCGTCCTTGCACTCTGCTAGCCTGCCGCGCAACGCCGAGTCCCTGATCAGATGTCAGGGAACGGGGGACCCAGATTGTTGGGGCGAATCCACGGTCAAGCCGTGTGAAGCGCAGGCTCTTTCAGCGCTAGCCCGTCAGCTAACCCCGCAGGCCGACGAAAGAGGTTGTATTGCAGGTGCGAACCCTTAGGGCGTTTCTAGGCAGCCTGACGGTCTTGGCCATGTCGGCCACGCCGGCCCTCGCGGTCTCCACAGGCGGCGTCGCCGCCGGCCCCAGCCCGACCACCACCGCGGCCACGCCGACACCGGCCGCGGCGCCGAAAAAGCCGATTCACACGGCGCCGGTCACGGCTCGCACCCCGAACATCACCTACACCGGCCCGGTCTATGAGAAGAGCGTGACCGGCCAGATCGTTCCCTACCAGCCGCCGCTGCCCGCCGCACAGGCCAGCGAAGTCACCGGCGGAAGCCCAGTGGCAGCGGGTGCGGTCGCCGACACCAAGCCCGAGCTGCTGGTTCCCGGATCGACCGCCCGCTACGTCAACGGCCTCGCGGCCGCGCCGATGTCGGCGCCCGCGGCGGTCCAGCAGATCATCTGGGCGGGCGATGAAATCATCGGACTGCCCTACATCTACGGCGGCGGCCACGCCTCGTTCATATCGCCCGGCTACGACTGCTCCGGGACCGTCTCCTTCGCCCTGCACGGCGCCAGCCTGCTCACCAGCCCCGAGGACTCCTCGGAATTCATGGTCTGGGGCTCGCACGGCGTCGGGCGCTGGGTCACGATCTTCTCGAACGCCGGCCACGCCTACATGACCGTGGCGGGCCTGCGCCTGGACACGAGCTCCGCCGACGATCCCTCAAACGAGCAGGGCCCGCGCTGGCGCCCGCTGCGTCCCGCCAACGCCGGCTTCACCGTTCGCCACCCGCTCGGGCTCTGAGCGCCCCGAGCCGCCCCGCCTCTGACAGCCCGCGGGCTCGCGTCGGCTACGCTTGAAGCCTGCTGGCCGATCTCCGATCGGTGCCCCTGAAGAAAAGCAATAGGAGGATCAGATGGCCGGCTTGACCGGGCGCATGTCAACCGTCGTGAAGGCGAAGGTCTCGAAACTGCTGGATCGGGCCGAAGACCCGGCCGAGACGCTGGACTACAGCTACCAGAAGCAGGTGGAACAGCTTCAGAACGTCAAGAAGGGCATCGCCGACGTGGTGACGGCCAAGAAGCGCCTGCAGATGCAGGAGTCCTCGCTGCAGCAGAGCGTGGTCAAGCTCGACACCCAGGCCCGCCAGGCCGTGTCCGCAGGGCAGGAGGACCTGGCGAGGACGGCGCTCGAACGCAAGAACGTCGCCCAGACCGAGCTGCAGTCGCTCGACGGACAGGTCACAGAACTCGAAGATCAGCAGCAGAAGCTGACCGACTCCGAGCAGAAACTGCGCGCGAAGATCGAATCGTTCCGCACCAAGAAGGAGGTCATCAAGGCGCAGTACTCCGCGGCGGAGGCCCAGGTGCGGATCTCCGAGGCTGCCACCGGGGTCGGCGAGCAGATGGCCGACGTCGGCCTTGCGATGCAGCGGGCGGTGGACAAGACCGAAAACATGAAAGCGCGGGCGGACGCCGTATCCGAGCTTGAAGCCGCCGGAACCTTCGACGACATCACCGCGCTCGGCAGCGGCGAAGACGACATCGATCGCCAGCTCAAGCAGCTCTCGAACCAGCCCGCGATCGATTCCGAGCTGGCCAAGTTGAAGGGCGAAGTCGGCGCGGGAGACGCGGCCGCCCCGGCCGCTCAGATCTCCGCGCAGGCGTCCGGATCCGGCGCAGGAGAGCCCGAGCGACGCCCAGCAGCCGCCGTCGGGAGACGGTCAGACATGATCGTGCGCATCTCCGGCGAGGACCAGTACGAGCTGCCCGACAGCGAGGCCGCGCAGCTCAACGACCTCGAGAACGGTGTCGCTGCGCTCGTCGAAGGCGGCACCGAGGACGGCTTCGCCGAGGCATACCGCGAGCTGCTCGACTTCGTCCGCTCCCACGGCACGCGTGTCGGTGATGATGAGATCGAGAGCTCGGACGTGATCCTGCCGCCCGCCGATCTCACCTTCGAAGAGGCCGGCAGGGAATTCACGGGCGAGGGGCTCATCCCCGACTGAGCGGCTCGGCCCCTCTCCAAGCGTCAGATCGGGATGCCCCAGAGCGGGAACCAGCGCTCGATTTCGGGCTCGATCGGCAGTTCTGATGCCATCTGCGCCTTGAGCTGGAGCTCGCGCTCGGTCGAACGCTGCTCGGCCGCGGCTTCATCGCCGGTGCCCGCCTGGGCGGGCACGAACGGGTACCAGAAGCCGCGCTTGTAGTTGTAGATGAAGTAGATGCGCTTCTTGTTGGCATCGGCGAAGGCGAACACCGCGCACAGCAGACGCTCGCCGTGGCCCGCGGTCTCGATCGAACCTGAGACGGCGTTGATGCCGACGGCGAGGTCTTCGACGCTGGGTGCGCCCGCGGGGCTGCGCAGGATCATCCAGCGGTATCCGTAGCTGTCGTCCTGGGTGGACACGGTTGTCGCGCTGTCGCCGCCGGTGGCCGTCACGACTTCTTCCATGTCCTTGAGCGTGGCTTCGAACTCGCTCGTGGCGAGCGCCTGGAAGACGATCGCGGCTGTGCCGACGGGGTCGATCTGGTGCTCGGCCTGGAGCGTGACATAGGCGGTCGTGATCGCGAACAGCCGGTCGGGCGCGGGGCCCTTGACCTCGTGGCGGCCGGTGAGGATGTCGCGCAGGCCCACGTCTTCAGGCGGCGCTCTGCAGCTGAGACTCCAGCCGTTCGAGTGCGGCGAGGCGCTGCTCGAGCGGCGGGTGGTCGGCGAAGATGTTCATCAGCGACTTCTTGGTCCTCGCCGGGATGATGAAGAAGGCGCTCATCCCCTCGGCCTTGCGCAGGTCTTCGCTGGGCACGCGCTCCATCGTCCCGCTGATCTTCAACAGCGCCGAGGCCAGCGCGCTGGGGCGCCCGGTCAACACGGCCGAGCCACGGTCGGCGGCGAACTCGCGGTAGCGCGACAGCGCTCGCAGCAACAAAAAGGAGATCGCGTACACGAGCACCGACACCAGCAGCACCAGCACGATGCCCTCCTCCTGTTCGCGGTTGCGTCCGTAGCCGCCGCCGAAGCCGCCGCCGAAGAAGAGCGCGAACTGGGCGATCAGCGCCGCCAGCGTGGCGAAGAAGCTCGCCAGCGTCATCACCATCACGTCGCGGTTGATCACGTGCGTGAGCTCGTGCGCCATCACGCCTTCGAGCTCGGCGGGCTCGAGCAGCTGGAGGATCCCGCGGGTCGCGCACACGGTGGTCGACTTCTTGCTGCGGCCCATCGCGAAGGCGTTGGGCATGGGGGTCTCCATCACGCACACGCGCGGCTTGGCCAGGTCGGCCTGCACGCACAGCCGATCGATGATCCCGTGCAGCTCGGGCTCCTGGGCGGGTGAAACCTCCTTCACCCCCAGCGTCGCCATCGCGATCTTGTCGGAGGTGAACAGCTGCACGAGCAGCAGCACCACCGCGATCACGACGACCGACGCGGCCGCCGCGCCGACGGCGAGCAGCACGCCGATGAACACGACGTACACGAGCCCGAGCAGGAACATCGTCAGGAGCATGCGGGCCTGCAGGCCCGTGTCCTTTCCGAAGCTTGGGTGTCGCGTCGCCATCTGTTCCTATTGTCGCAGAAGGACTGTGTCTGACCGCCCATGTGCGGGTCCGGGCTCGCGCCCCACCGGCGCCGATTCGGGCCTCTCACAGGCGTGGCGCACGCGTGCGGCCGTTACAGTCCGGCGAGCATGATGACCGTCCGAGCGCAGATGCCGTGAAGCCCGAAATCGAAATCCTCGGCATCTCGATCAAGACCTTCGGCGTGATGTTCGCGCTCGGCTTCCTCGCGTGCGGAGCGGTGGTGGCGCGCCGCCTGCGCGAGCTCGAGAAGCCGGTCGACTGGGCCTATGAGATCACGTTCGCGGCACTCGTCGGCGGGGTGATCGGCGCCCGCGTCTACTACCTGATCCAGAACTTCGAACACGTCAAGCACAACCTCGGCTCGAGCGTCTTCTCGGGCTCGGGGCTCGTGTGGTACGGCGGCGCGATCGGCGGCGCGATCGGCGTGGTGCTGTGGATGCGCTGGCGTCACGTGCTGGAACTGAGGATGTTCGACATGTGCGCGACGGCGCTCGCGCTCGGCTACGCGATCGGGCGCATCGGCTGCCAGGTCTCAGGCGACGGCGACTACGGGATCCGCTCGAGCCTGCCGTGGGCGATGGGCTATCCGCACGGCACCGTGCCGACGCCGCCGGGCGTAAGGGTGCAGCCGACGCCGATCTATGAGACGGTCTCGATGTGCCTGCTGGCGTACGTGCTGTGGTCGCTGCGCGACCGTGTGCGCCCGGGCGTCGTGTTCGCCCTGTACCTGTTGCTGAGCGGGCTGGAGCGCTTCCTGGTCGAGTTCATCCGCCGCAACAGTGAGGTGTTCATCGGGCTGACCGCGCCGCAGCTCGAGAGCGCCGTGCTGATCGTGATCGGAGCGAGTTGGCTGTTCATGATGGTGCGCCGCGGGGGCGTGGCCGCGCTGCGCCCGACGATGGCCTGAGCCTCACCGTCCGACGGTCAGCCGAGCCGGCACGCGATAATCACGGCGATGGCGACCAACACGAGTGTCTCCGACGTGTTCCCGCTCGGCAGCCGGCTGAACGAGCGCGGCCGCCTCGAGGTGGGTGGCTGTGACACGATCGAGCTGGCCAGGGAGTTCGGGACGCCGGCCTATGTCGTGGCCGAGGATGACCTGCGCTCGCGCGCCGGCGCGTTCCTGCGTGCGGGGCGGGACTCCGGCCACGAGGACTTCCACGTCGTGTTCGCCTCCAAGGCCTTCCCCTGCACGGCCGTCCTTCGCCTGTTCGCAGATGAGGGGCTGTGGTGCGACGTCGCCTCCGGCGGCGAGCTGCACCTGGCACTCGAAGCGGGCTTTCGCCCGAAACGGCTCGTGTTCCACGGCAACGCCAAGTCCGAGACCGAGCTCGGGATGGCGCTGGGCGTGGGAGTGGGGCTGATCGTGGTGGACAACTTCGACGAGATCGATCGTCTCGAGGGGCTGCTGGCCGAGCGCGACGGCGCCGCTCAGCGGGTGCTCGTGCGCGTCACGCCGGACGTGTGGGGACAGACGCACGAGAAGATCTCAACCGGCCAGGCCGATTCGAAGTTCGGCTTCTCGACCTCGCAGGTGCAGGAGGCGATCGCGCGCATCGAGATGATCGAAGGGCTGAAGCTCGAGGGCATGCACGCGCACATCGGTTCGCAGCTGCTCGAGCTCGAGCCGTTCCTGAGTGCTGTCGAAGAGGTTGCGAGGCTTGGCGATTTCCCGGTCTGGGACCTGGGCGGCGGCCTCGGGGTCCGCTACACCGACGACCAGCCCGAGCCCCCGGCGATCGAGGACTACGTCTGCGAGATCGTGAAGGCGGCCTGCGCCCACGGCATGAGCGCCGACAGGCGCCTTTTGATCGAGCCCGGGCGCTCGCTCAGCGCGAACGCGTGCGTGACGCTGTACAGCGTCGAGAGCGTCAAGAGCAACGTCTCGCGCTGGGTCGCCGTCGACGGTGGCATGTCCGACAACCTGCGACCGATGCTGTACGGGGCCGCCTATGAGGCGCACGTGGCGGACCGCTTCGCCGGCCACACGAAGTGCGTGCTGGCGGGCAAGCATTGCGAGTCCGGCGACGTGATCGTGCGCGACGCGCTGTTGGACGATCCGCGGCCCGGCGATGTGATCGTGACCCCCGCGACGGGGGCCTACGGCTACGCGATGGCGAACAACTACAACGGCGTACCCAGGCCGCCGGTGATCTTCTGTAGCGGGGGCGACGCGCGCCTGGTCGTGCGGCGCGAGAGCTTCGACGATCTCCTGGCAAGGGATGTCACACCGGAGGAGATCGCCGCAGATGCCGGCTGACGGCGAGCGCCCGGTGCCCGACTTCAAGGTCGGTCTGCTGGGCTACGGCACGGTCGGCTCGGCGTTCGCCGAGCTGCTCGAGGAAAGGGCCGGCGAGATCGCGCGCTTCAACGGTCTGCGGCCGGTGCTGTGCGGGGTGCTGACGCGCACGAGCGGGAACTTTGAGGAGATCCTCGCCGAGGCCGATCTGCTGGTGGAGCTGATCGGCGGGATCGAACCCGCGCTCGAGTACCTGCTCAGCGCCCTGCGCGCCGGCAAGGACGTGGTCAGCGCCAACAAGCAGCTGCTCTCACAGCACGGCGAGGAGCTGTTCGAGACGGCCCGCGAGCACGGCGTGAGGCTGCGCTTCGAGGCCGCGGTGGCCGGGGCGGTGCCGGTCGTGCGGGTGCTCGAGGAATCGCTGTCGGCGACGCCGATCGAGCGCATTCACGGGATCGTCAACGGCACCACCAACTTCATCCTCACCGAGATGGCCCACGGGTCGAGCTACGACGAGGCGCTCGCCGAGGCCCAGCGCTCGGGCTACGCCGAGGCGGACCCGAGCGACGATGTGAGCGGCCGCGACGCCGCCGCCAAGATGGCGATCCTCGCGCGGCTCGCGTTCGGCACGCCCGTGCATCTGAACAATGTGCGCTACGAGGGGATCGAGCACCTGCATGGCGATGACCTCGAGTATGCGCGCGAGCTCGGCCTGGGACTGAAGCTCGTGGGCACGGCCGAGCGCCGCGGGGGAGGCCTGTCCGTGCACGTTCATCCCACCTTCCTCTACTCCGGGCACCCGCTGTCCTCGGTGTCGGGCTCCTTCAACGCCGTCACGGTCGAGTCCGGGACGATCACCGAGATCACGATGTCGGGACCGGGCGCCGGCGGCCTTCAGACCGCGAGCGCTGTGCTGGGGGACGTCGTCAGCGTGATGACCGGCGGCGCGCGGCCGCCCGCTCCGCCGCTGCCGCTGCGCCTGATCGAGGACGTCGAGAGCGCCTACTACCTGCACCTCGACGTGGTCGACCGCCCCGGGGTGCTGGCGAGCGTGATGCGGGTGCTGGGCGAGCAGGAGGTGTCGATCAAGTCGGTCGTGCAGCGCGGCTTGGGGGAGAATGCGCGCCTTGTGATGGTCACCCACCCGGTGCTCGAGTCGCGCCTGCGTGTGGCGATCGAGCAGATCGGGAAGTTCGACTTCGTGCGCTCGGCCCCGCGCACGATTCGCGTCATCGAAGAGGAGTTCGTATGAGCCGCCCGATCGACATCGAGGAGCGCCTGCGGGCGACGCCGCCGGTGCCGCTGCCGCACGTGGAAGGGGCGGCCTTCACGGGCACGCACGTGCCGCTGATCGAGCGCTACCACGAGCGCCTGCCGTTCGAGGTCGGCGACAAACTGGTGAGCCTGCAGGAGGGCTCGACGCCGCTGTTGCGCGCGCCCGTCATCTCGGCCATGGTCGGCGCGACCGTGCGCCTGAAGCTCGAGGGGGCCAACCCGACGGGCTCGTTCAAGGACCGCGGCATGACCTGCGCTGTCTCGGCCGCCGCACGCGACGGAGCGAAGGCGGTGATCTGCGCCTCGACGGGCAACACGGCCGCGAGCGCGGCGGCCTACGCGGCGCGCGCGGGCATCACCTGCGCGGTGATCGTCCCCGACGGCAAGATCGCGCAGGGCAAGATGGCGCAGACGCTCGTGCACGGGGCCCGCGTGATCTCGCTGGCGGGCAACTTCGATCAGGCGCTGACG
Organism: uncultured Solirubrobacteraceae bacterium; assembly: GCA_963761355.1. Classification (GTDB taxonomy): domain Bacteria; phylum Actinomycetota; class Thermoleophilia; order Solirubrobacterales; family Solirubrobacteraceae; genus Palsa-744. The sequence continues at coordinate 181,876 of CAVXHC010000003.1, read as the reverse complement.
CTCGTGCGCGAGCTGACGGCCGCGCACCCGATCGTGCTCGTCAACTCGGTCAACGAATTCCGTATCGAAGGCCAGAAGACGGCTGCCTTCGAGATCGATGAGGCGCTCGAAGGCGGCTGCGAAGCGCTCTGCATTCCGGTCGGCAACGCGGGCAACATCACCTCCTACTGGCGCGGCTTTCGCGAGCTGGGGTCGTCGCCGAAGATGTTCGGCTTCCAGGCCGAGGGCGCGGCGCCGCTGGTGGAGGGGAAAGTGATCGAGCACCCCGAAACGATCGCCTCGGCGATCCGCATCGGCAACCCGGTGCGCTGGGAGGACGCGATGGCGGCGGCGACCGACTCGCGCGGCGCGATCCGCGTTGTCAGCGACAGGGAGATCCTGACCGCCTACAAGCTGCTCGCCTCGCGCGAAGGGATGTTCTGCGAGCCCGCCTCAGCGGCATCGGTGGCGGGGCTTTTGAAGTACGGCGCCGACGGCGCCGAGCAGATCGTGTGCGTGCTCACCGGTCGCGGCCTGAAGGACCCGGAGACGGCGATGGCCTACAACGACGGCAAAATCATCCAGTGCGTCGCCGAGACGAGGGCGATCGAGGAAGCGGTGTTGGGTGATCCGTAGGCGCGTCGTGCGCGTGCCCGCGTCCTCGGCGAACCTCGGCCCCGGCTTCGACTGCATGGCGGCGGCGCTCGCGCTGCATCTGGAGCTCGAGGTGGAGGAGACCGGTGAGTTCCACGTCGAGTGTGAGCTGCCGGTCGCGAAGGGACGCGACAACCTGTGCGTGCAGGCCTTCGAGCGGCTGCATCCCGCCGACGGATTCGCCTTCAGGATCCGTTCGCAGATACCGCTCGTGGGCGGGCTGGGATCGAGCGCCGCGGCGATCGTCGCGGGGCTGATGGCGGCCGATCACGTGTTCGAGCTCGACGCCGAGCTGTTGTCCATCGCCTGCGAGCTCGAGGGGCATCCCGACAACGTGGCGGCCGCGTTGCTGGGCGGGTTCGTCGTGTGCGCCGATGATCATGCCACGCGCTTTGATCCGCCGACGGGCCTCGAGGCGCTGGCGGTCGTGCCCGAGCAGCCCGTGCGCACGCGGGCCGCGCGGGAAGCCCTGCCCATGGAGGTTCCGCTGAGCGACGCGGTGTTCAACGTGGCGCACGGCGCGCTCTTGACGCTGGGCCTCGCCAGGGGCGACTGGGACCTGGTGGCTCGCGGCCTGCATGATCGCCTGCACGAGCGCTATCGCGCGGAGCTGTTTCCGCGCTCGTTCGAGCTGGCCCTACGTGCGCGCGAGATGGGAGCGCTCGGGGCGACGATCTCCGGGGCCGGTCCGAGCGTGCTGGTGTGGTGCTTCTATGAGCAGACAGGCGTCGTGGCCGAGGCGCTGCGCCCGGAGATAGAGGGCTGGGCCACCCTGCTGCGGGCCCCGTTCGAGTCGCAGGGGGCCTACGTCGGCGAGCTGTGAGCGATCGGCGCGAGCTGCTTGCGCGCCGCGTCGAAGCCGTCCAGGCGTCCGAGCACTTCGCCCGCGAGCGCGACATAGTCCGCGCCCAGGTCCGGCCGGTGGTCGAGGATCGAGGTCGCCCGCTCGGCCGATTCGGCATATGCGATCGAGGCCCGCACGACCGTGTCGAACACCACGTGCTCGCCGAAGCGCTCCTTCAGCGAGGCGAGCGCCTCACGCGAGTGGACGGTGCGCATGTCGGCGAGGTTGAGCAGCACGCCGAGCAGCGACAGGTCCGGGTTGAGGCTGTCGCGCGCCAGCTCGACCACCTCCATCGCCTGCTCGACTCCCTGCAGCGCGAAGTACTGGGCCTCGGCGGTTATCAGCGCCTGATCGGCGGCGACGAGGGCGTTGACGGTCAACAGGCCCAGCGAGGGAGGGCAGTCGATCATGATCAGCTCGTAGTCGTCGGGCAGCTTTGCAAGCGCGCGCTTGAGCGTCAGCTCGCGGCCCATCTTGCCGCCGAGCATCAGCTCGGCCTCGGCGAGCGTGAGGTTGGCGGGGATCATTTCCTCGTGGATCGCCTTGGCCGCGGTGGAGCGCCCAGAGAGCACGTCGGCGATCGTCGGTGCGATGTCGGTGGGGAGGTCGAAGTAGTCGGACAGATTGCCCTGCGGGTCGAGGTCCACCGCCAACGTGCGCACGCCGCTGCGGCGAAAGACGTCGGTGAGGGTGCGGACTGCGGTTGTCTTGCCGGTGCCTCCCTTCTGGGAGAGGACGGCGATCGTGTGAGCCATCAGCGCGATACTACGTGGCCCGCGGACCTGGCGGCGGCGAGGCGTTCAGCCGGCGTCGCTCAGCGACGTCTGCTCGGGCGCACCGGCCGCCGTGCCGGGGCCGGGCTCGACATCCAGGAAGCTCAGACGGTAGCGCCCGACGATGATCTCGTCGCCGTCCTTCAGCACCTTTCCCTCGACGCGCGCGCCGTTCACGAACACGCCGTTCAGGCTGCGGTCATCGAGCACGCGCACGCCGTCGGGCTGGCGCACGATCAACGCGTGCCGGCGCGAGACCGTGGGGTCGTCGAAGCGCACATCGGCGGCGAGGCTGCGCCCGATGCGGGTCCACTCGCGCGTCAGCGCGACGGTCCGCAGCTCGCTGCTCTCGGAGTAGCAGAGGTACTGTCCCGGCTGCTCGATCCCCGCGCGCACCTTGGCGAGCTGCGCGTCCTGGTCGGGGGGAGCCGGCTCGGAGAGCATCCCTTCGCGACCGACCCGCGTGCGTTCTCCGGCGGGCAGGCGCTCGGTGCTGAACAGCGATGCGCGCACGAAGTCGGTGCCCGCGCACTCGGGGCAGTCCGTCAGCGTGTCGGAGCCCGCGAGCGTTAATACGTAGCCGCAGCGCCTGCAGCGAAACGACCCTGCGCCCACGAATGTGCCCGAAGCAAGTGACTCCATTGCTGTGCCCCTCCCCTTTCTCTTCTCGCCGCGGCCCGGGGGCGCCCGTCTCTGAGGGAGCTCGTGGCGATCATTATATGACCGTCGGCGCGAGCGTGGACGGAAGTTCTAATCTGCGAAATCTGGCCGAACGGCCAATTCGGCAGGAGCTGGCGGCCCGGCGGCGAAATCCGTTGCGATCATGGCTACTCCGGGCACCAACGTCGAGCAGTTCCAGCGCCTGTTGCTGCGCCACGGCGTGGGCACGCTCGAGGCCGATCGCCACCCCTGCGCCGACTGCGGGCGCTCGCCGCTGATCGGGGAGGTCGTGCATCTGTACGAGGGACGTGGCGGCGGCGTGGTCTGCGAGCTGTGCCGCCAGCTCCGCCGCGAGGCCCCGGTGGCGACCGCGAGCGTGCGCCACTCGGTGCACGGTCACGCGGTGCGTCTCACCGCCCGCGCGGCGTAGCCCGCCGCCGGCCCGCTGGGGGGCGCCGCGGCACGGGCGCGCACTACACTCACCCTCGCCGTGGATCCCATCACCGTCTCGATCGTCGTCTCCGCTCCGCGCGAGCAGGTGTTCGACTACCTGCAGGACATCGCCAACCACCCGGAGTTCACCGACCACTACCTGGTCGACTGGCACCTGACGCGGATCGACTCGGTCGGACGCGGAGCGGGCGCGCGCTTCCGCGTGGAGGCGCCGGGCAACCGCTTCAGCTGGGGCGACGTCACGTTCGTCGAGGTCGATCGCCCGTCCCGGATCGTCGAGGTCGGCCGCGGCGGCAAGAACAACCGCATCCGCACGCTCGGCGTGTATGACCTCTCGAGCGCGTCAGCCGGCACCACGCGGGTGCAGTTCACGCTGCAGACGACCCCCGCGACGCTGACCGACCGGCTGATCGAGGGGCTCGGCGCCCGCGGCTGGATGAAACGCCAGAACGGGCGCGCGATGCGGCGACTGCGCACGATCCTCGAGCGGGGTGAGGGCCGCGGAGCGCGTGTGACCGTCGCCGGCGGATAGACTGCCGCGTCGCATGTCTCCTCCTCAGCGCAAGCTCCCGCTCGCCGCGCTAGCCCTGCTTGCCGCCCTCGTGCTCGGCGCGTGCGGGGACTCTCACACGCGGGTGACGACCGGCACCTACGCCGGTGAGTCCGGAGCCAGCGCTCCCTATCTGAACGTGGGGCCGCTGACGTATCAGGTTCAGCTCTCGCGCCAGCTGAACCCCTACGACGTCGAAGACTCCGCCTACCTGGCGGGGCTCAGCCCGGCGCAGCGGCGGCTGCTGCCCGGCCAGGAGTGGTTCGGCGTGTTCATGCAGGTCTACAACAGCAGCTCGCGGGCGCACCTGGCCTCCGACCGCCTGACGATCTCAGACACGCAGGGCAACCTCTACGTTCCAGTCGTGCCGGGCCCGACGAACGAATTCGCCTACCGCGGCGGGTTCGTCGCCGCGCACGGGCGGCTGCCGGAACTGAGCACGGTCGCCGCGAATGGTCCGACCCAGGGCGTGCTCGTGCTGTACAAGATCGAGATCGTCTCGCTGGATAACCGCCCGCTCGAGCTGAGGATCGTGGACCCCACGAACGCGGCGCTGACGGCCTCCGCCGAGCTCGACGTCTGAGGCATCGCTCAGTGGGCGTGGAGGCCCGCTTCGATCACTTCGCGCGCGACCGGTGCCGCGGTGTCGCCGCCGGCGCCGTCTTTGACCAGCAGCACGCCGACGACGATGCGCGGGTGCAGCGCCGGCGCGAACGCCGCGAACCAGGCGTCGGTGTTGCTCGCTTCGTTCGAGGCCTGACAGCCGCCTGCCGATTCCGATTCGCCCGCGCTCGATTCCGGGGCGGGAGAGCAGGCGGTCTTCAGTTCCGCGGTGCCGGTCTTGCCGGCGACCACGACCCCGGGGATCGCCGCCGATGTGCCGGTGCCGAAGCGCACGACCCCGATCATCAGATGGCGCACGGTGCGCGCGACGGCGGGGCTGATCGCGGGCGCGCCCGCTGACGCCGGTGCGCCGGGCGTGAACGTCGGCGTCGGCCGGTGCCCGTCATCGGCGATCGTGGCGGCCACGGTGGCCATCTCGAGCGCGCTCGCGAGCACCTGACCCTGGCCGATGGCCGTCGAGCCGACGTCGAGTTCCCCCTGTATCTGTGCGGCGGCCGGCAGCGTGCTCTCCGAGGCGCCCGCGATTCCCGGCGGCTGGTTGAAGCCGAAGCTTTCCGCCGTGGCCACCAGGCGCGGCGCGCCGAGCTTGACCCCGAGCGGAGCGAACACCGAGTTGCAGGACACCGCGAAGGCCAGTTCGAGCGTGCCGCCGCATTCCTCGCCGTTGGCGTTGTTCAGCTTGACGCCGTCGAGCGTGGCGTAGGTCGCGTACGGGAAGACGCTGTGGCGGGTGGCGATGTTGGCCGTGAGCACGCCGGTGACGGTGACCATCTTGAACGTCGACCCCGGCGGCTGCAGGCTGTCCAGGCCGATTCCCGCGACGGCCAGGATCTGCCCGGTGGACGGCTGCATCGCGACGATCCCGCCGAGTTGTGAGCCGAGCGCGGTGACGGCGGCGCGCTGCACCGCGGGGGAGACGCTGCTGCGAGCGGCCGGGGCCGCGTGGGGAACGACCGCCGCCAGCACGCGCCGCCCCGCGAGCAGCTCGCCCCCGGGCGTTCCCCGCATGCGCTCGTCGAGCGCCCGCTCGAGGCCGCTCACGCCCACGACCGCTGTCGGCGGGACTCCTTCGGCTTCCAGTTCGGAGCGTCGCGCCGTGGGAATCGGGCCCACCGTGCCAACCACCGCGCTCGCGAGTTCCCCGAGCGGGGAGCTGCGATCAAGCCCCGTGGACCGCGTGTCGGCGGCCCCCGGAGGGCTTTCGGCGAGGACGCTGCCGTCGCGTGCAAGCAGCGTTGCACGCCTCGGCAGCGCGGTGCGGCGGCTGAGGTGCTCACCCGGGCGAAGCCCCGGAAAGGCGAGCGAGCTCGACCACGCGACGCGTGGGCCTTCGCCGCTTTCAGAGACGCTCCGCAGGGCGAAGGACAGCGCCAGCGTGCCGAACAGGCGGGTGTGTACACGAACCGGTACCGCCACCGCGCCGCCGTGGAGCTCGCGCGGGCGACCCGCGAGCTGAAGGCTCGTGGCCGTGGCGGTGGTGAGGGCCCTGCGGTAGAGCTCAGCGAAGCGGGCGATCGAGGTCGTCTGCCGCGAGGAGGCGTCGATATCTGAGTACATCGTCGCGTACTCGCCCCTCGTCCAGGCGCGCACGAAGCTCTGGGCGAGCGCGTGCGTCGGGGAGGAGCTGTGGTTGGCGCCGACGATCGCCCCGATCGCAAACGCAACGCTCGCCATCGCGATCACCGGGCGCGCGCGGTGCAGGCGTTGTGCGTGATTTTCGCTCGGAGAACGGTAGAACATGACAGGTGACAGCGCTCGACTGGCTCATTGTCGCGTTCGCGGCCGTGCTCGCGTGTTTCGGATTCTGGCAGGGCTTCATCGTGGGCGTGCTGTCGCTGACCGGATTCGCCGTGGGTGCGTTCCTCGGCACCCGCTTCGGTCCGCTGCTGCTCTCGCAGGGATCCGCCTCGCCCTACGCTCCCGCGTTCGGCCTGATCGGCGCTCTGTTCGCGGGCGCGATCCTCGCCAGCGGGTTGGAGGGGGTTGGCTTCAAACTGCGACGCACGCTCGTGATCCCGGGTCTCGGCCTGCTCGACGGCCTGCTCGGCGCCGCGCTCGGCGTGGTCCTCGGCCTGGGGATCGTGTGGATTCTCGCCGCAGTGGCGGCCCAGACGCCCGGCCAGAGCGCTCTGCGCGCCGACATCCAGCGCTCGGCGATCCTGCGCGATCTGAACCAGGCGCTGCCGCCGTCGGGGCCGATCCTGAACGCGCTCGCACGACTGGATCCGCTGCCGTCGATCACCGGCCCCTCGCCGGACGTGGCGGCGCCCGCGCCCCGCATCGCGCGCACGCCGGGCGTGAGGACCGCCGGGCGAAGCGTCGTGCGCGTGCTGGGCACGGCCTGCGGGCTCGCGATCGAGGGCTCCGGGTGGGTGGCCGAGCCGGGGGTCGTGGTGACCAACGCGCATGTCGTGGCCGGCGAGCAGGACACGACCGTGGAGGTCGGCGGACGCTCGCCCCAGCTGCCCGCGCGGGCGATCGCGTTCGACCCCAAAAACGACATCGCGCTGCTGCGCGTGGAAGGGCTCGGCCTGCCCGCGCTGAGCCTCGTATCGGACCCCGCCTCGGGCGTCGGCGGGGCGATCCTCGGATATCCGGAGAACGGGCCCTTCGACGTCGAGCCGGGACGGATCGGGCGCACCCAGAACGTGCTCACGCAGGACGCCTACGGGCGCGGGCCGGTATCGCGGCTGCTGACCCCGCTGCGCGGCCTCGTGCGGCCGGGCAACTCCGGCGGCCCGCTCGTCGACGAAGACGGCCACGTGCTCGCGACGGTGTTCGCGAGCACCGTCGGCGGCTCCTCGCCGGGCGGCTACGGGGTCGCGAACGCGACGGTCGCCTCGGAGCTCGCCGGCGCCAACGCCTCCTCCGGGCAGGGCGCCGAGGTGAGCACGGGCCCGTGTGCGGCGGGATGACACCCGCTAGGCTGACCGCGATGTCAAAGACGCTGGTGATAGCCGAGAAGCCCTCGGTGGGGCAGGATCTGGCGCGCGTGCTGACGGGACCGTTCAAGAAACAGGAGGGCTTCCTGGAGGGTCCCGAGGAGGTGATCACGTGGGCCGTGGGGCACCTCGTGCAGCTGGCCGAACCGGACGCCTACGACCCCAAGTACAAGAGCTGGCGGATGGCCGATCTGCCGATCGTGCCCGAGCACTTCAAGCTGACCGTGCGCGATGAGCGCTCGCGCAAGCAGATGTCGGTCGTCACGAAACAGATCGGCCGCGACGACGTCGAGGAGGTAGTCAACGCCTGCGACGCCGGCCGTGAGGGCGAGCTGATCTTCGCCTATCTGTATGAGAAGGCCAAGGGCAAGAAGCGGGTCAGACGGCTGTGGCTGAACTCGATGACGAGCGCGGCGATGAAGGAGGCCTTCGCGGGGCTGCGTCCGGCGGAGGAGTTCGCGCGGCTCGAGCAGGCGGCGAGGTCGCGCTCGGAGGCCGACTGGATCGTCGGCATGAACGCCACGCGCGCGGCGACGATCCGCCTGCGCAGCTCCTTCGACGGGGCCGTCTCGCTGGGGCGCGTACAGACCCCCACGCTCGCGCTGATCGCGCGCCGCGAGGAGGAGATCAGGGCGTTCAAGCCCGAGCCCTACTGGCTCGTGGACGCGACCTTCACCGCGCCCCCGCTCACGGGCGAGGCGGGCGCCGGCGAGCGCACCTACATCGGGCACTTCCAGGCCCCCGCCAACAGCCCCGGCAACACCAAGGGTCCGCGCATCGGCACCGAGCAGGAGGCGCTTGCGATCGTCGAGGCGTGCCGCTCTAGGCCCGGCACGATCACCAAGCTCGAGAAGAAAGAGCAGCGTGAGAAAGCACCGATGCTGTATGACCTGACGACGCTTCAGCGCGAGGCGAACAACCGCTACGGGTTCTCCGCCAGACGCACGCTCGCGGCCGCGCAGCGGCTGTATGAGGAGCACAAGGCGCTCACCTACCCGCGCACGAACTCGCGCTATCTGACCAGCGACATGGTCGAGGAGATCAAGCCGATCGCCGAGCTGGTCGGCGCGCACCCCGACTACCGCAGGGGCGCGGAGTACGTCACGGGCCTCGATGTGCTGCCGCTGGGGCGGGTCGTCAACAACGAGAAGGTCACCGACCACCACGCGATCATTCCCACGCGCGCCGAGCACAAGCTGGAGAAGATGGGCGCCGACGACCGCCGCATCTACGACATGGCGACGCGGCGCTTTCTGGCGGTCTTCCACCCGGAGGCCGTGTTCGAGAACACGCGCGTGGAGACGACGGTCACGGCAGCGCAGACGAGCGCGAGCACGGACGGCGAGCAGGGCGGCTCCTACCTCTTCCGCACGCGCGGGAAGCTGCTGCTCGTGCCCGGCTGGCGCGGCGTCTATGACGAGGTGGCAAGCGACACGAAGGCCGCGGGCGAGGAGGACGACGACGTCGATCAGCAGCTGCCGCGTCTTGAGAAGGACGAGCAGGTGCAGACGCGCCAGATCGAGAGCGCGCGCAAGGAGACCAAACCGCCGCGCCGCTACAGCGATGCGTCGCTGTTGGGGGCGATGGAGACGGCCGGCAAGCTCGTCGACGACGACGAGCTGCGCGAGGCGATGAAGGACTCGGGGATCGGCACGCCGGCGACCCGCGCGGCGATCATCGAGCGGCTGATCCAGGTCGGCTACGTGGAGCGCGACGGGCGCGCGCTGGTGGCGAGCGAGAAGGGCCTCAACGTCGTCAGGCTGCTGAACGGGCATGCGCTCACCTCACCGGAACTGACCGGCAGCTGGGAGCACCGCCTCGGCAAGATCGAGCGCGGGGAGGACTCGCGCAAGGACTTCATGAACGACATCGCGGGCTTCGCCGAGGAGACCGTGAAGGAGCTCGACGAGACGCTGAAAGACGTGCGCATTCCGCGCGCGAAGCTTGGACCGTGCCCGGTGTGCGGGCATGAGATCGTGGAGAACCGCAAGGGCTACTCCTGCTGGGCGCGCGAGGATCCCGGCTGCGGCTTCGTGATCTGGAAGTCGAAGGCCGGAAAGCAGCTGCCGATCGCGGTGGCGCGCGAGCTGATCAAGACCGGCTACACCGCCCGCGCGGTGACGGGCTTCCGCGGGCGCAGCGGACGCACCTTCAGGGCCCACCTCGCGATGAGCCAGACCGAGGACGCGAAATGGCGGGTTGAGTTCAACGAGGAGTGGGCACGGGAGGGCGTCAAGCCGCCGGACGCCGAGGCCGACGCTGAGGCGACGAGCGCGGAGGCGGTCGAGGCGGCCAGCGCCGCCTAGGGGGTGCGCGAGCCCGAGCGGTGCCCATCACGCTGATCACCGGACCCGCGAATGCGGGCAAGGCGCAGATCGTGCTCGACGCCGTGCGGCGGGAGGCCGCGCACGGCGAGGAGCCGCTGTTGATCGTTCCAACCCGCGCGGACGCCGATCACTACCTGCGCGAGCTGGCCGGCGACGGCGCCGCGATGGGAGTCTCGGTGCAGCGCTTCGACGGCTTGATCGAGCAGGCGGTCAGCCGTGCCGGCGTGCGCGAGCCCGCCATCGGTGGCCTCGCGCGCGAACGGCTGATCGCGGCGCTGATCGAGCGCCACAGCGCCTTCGCGCTGTCCCCGGGGCTTGTTCATGCGGTGGCATCGCTCGTCGGCGAACTGCAGGTGCAGCGGGTGAGCCCGGCGCGGCTGCGCACGGCGCTCGCGTCCTGGTCGGCCGCCGACAGCCCGTCCGCTTCGCGCGAGGAGATCGCACGGCTGTTCGAGGAGTACAGCCGCGCGCTCGAGCGCCTGGGGCGCCTCGACGCCGAGCAGCGTGGCGTGCGCGCGCTGGATCAGCTGCGGCGCAAGCCCGCCCTGTGGGGCCGCACGCCGGTGGCCTTCTACGGCTTCGACGACCTCGCCCCGCTGCAGCTGGACGCGATCGAGACGCTCGGGCGCGTGGTCGGAGCGAAGGTCACCGTATCGCTGACCTACGAGCCCGGGCGGGTCGCGTTCGCCGGGCGCGCCGCCACCTTCGCAAGGCTCGAGCCGCTGGCCGACGAGCACCGTGAGCTCGAGGCCCGCGCCGACTACTACGCGCCACGCGCGCGCGCTCCCCTGGCCCATCTCGAGCGCCTGCTGTTCGAGACGGGCGCTGCGCGTGCAGATCCCGCCGGCGCCGTGCGTCTGCTGGAGGGGGGCGGCGAGCGCGCAGAGCTCGAGCTCGTCGCGCACGAGATCTCGGGGCTGCTCGGCGAGGGCATGGCGGCGCAGGAGATCGCGGTAGTGCTGCGGGCGCCGGGCGCGAACGGCGACCTGCTCGAAGAGGTCTTCGGCGCGGCCGGGATCCCGTTCGCGCTCGAGCGCCGCCGCCGGTTGGGGGACATCGCGATCGGCCGCGCACTGATCGGCCTGCTGCGCTGCCTGCCCGCCGCCACCGGCGGGGCCCCGCCCGGAGAGCTGTCCGATCTGCTGGCCTGGCTGCGCGCGCCGGGCCTGCTCGAGCACCCCGAGTTCGCCGACCGCCTCGAGCTCCAGGCACGGCGCACGGGCGCCGTCAGCGCGGCTCGCGCGCGCCTGCTGTGGGAGGAGCGCCACTGGCATCTGGACACGCTCGACCAGCTCGAGCAGGCGGCGCTGCGCGGCCCGGCGGCGCTGATCGAGCGGGTGGCCCGCGAGCTCGAGTGGCTGTTCGCCGCGCCCCGGCGCGGGCGCGCAAGCGTGCTGGGCGCGGACGAGCTCGACGAGGCCCGCGCACTGTCGGCCGGCCGCGGCGCCCTGGGCGAGCTGCGCGAGCTGGCGGCGACGGCGCCGGAGCTCGCGCCGGGCGACGGGCCCGAGCTGGCACGCTGGCTCGAGCGCGTGGAGGTGTTCAGCGGGCAGCGGCCGGCGCCTGGGACCGTGGCGGTTCTGCACCCCTCCGCGCTTCGAGCCCGGCGCGTGAAGGCGCTGTTCGTGTGCGCCCTGCAGGAGGGCGTGTTCCCGGCGCGCGCGCACCCGCAACCGCTGTTGAGCGAGGATGAGCGGCGCAGGCTGTGGGAAAGCTCGGGGCTTCGCCTCGGCGAGCATCAGGACCGATCTGCGCTCGGACAGCTGCAGAGGGAGCGCTACCTGCTGTACGCGGCCATCTCGCGCCCGCAGGAGCTGCTCGTGCTGAGCTGGCACGTGGCCGACGATGAAGGCGATCCGACGGCGCGATCGCTGTTCGTGGATGACGTCTGCGACCTGTTCGAGCAGTCGCTCAGCGAAGAGCGCCTGCGCAGGCCGCTCGGCGCGGCCGAGGCGGCGAGCGGCGGCGAGACGCCGGCCGCCGCGGTCGCGCGCCCGCCGGCGAGCTCTGCTGAGCGGGTGCTGCGCGACGAGCGCGTGCTGGCCGTCCTTCGTGAGCGGCCATGGTCGGCGTCATCGCTTGAAGGATGGATCCGCTGTCCGATGCGCTGGTTCGTGATGAGCGTGCTCGGACCCGGCGCCTTTGACCCGGAGCCCGAGCCGCTCGTGCGCGGTGGCCTCGCACACGCGGCGCTCAACGACACGCTCGAGGAGCTGCGCGCCGAGACGGGCTCGGCGCGCATCAGCAAAGGACGGCTCACGCTCGCGCGCGAGCTGCTCTCGGCGGCGCTCGAGCGAAACGAGCACGAGCACCCTCTGTCCGTCGCCCCCGAGCGCCTTCCCGGCGCGCGCAGGCGCCTACGCGCCGATCTCGAGCGCTACCTGAGCTTCGCCGCCGAGGCCGACAGCCGGCTCGAGCCGAGGTTTCTCGAGGTCGGCTTCGGGATCGACGCCGATGCCGGCAGGGGCGAGGAGAGCGTGCTGCCGGCCTTCGAGTTCGGCCCCTCCTCGCGACTTCGCGGCCGCATCGACCGGGTCGACGTGAGCGATGCGGGCGAGGCGGTCGTGTACGACTACAAGAGCAGCTTTGCGCCCGCGCCGGCCAAGTGGGTCGATGAGGGCAGGCTGCAGGTGGCCCTGTACATGCGCGCGGTCGAGGAGCTGCTGGGGCTGCGGGTGGTCGGGGGCTTCTACCAGCCGCTGAGCGGCTCGGACCTGCGCGCGCGGGGCCTGCTCGACGGCGACAGCGGCGTGCAGCTCGACTGTGTCAAGGGCGATATCCGCGAGTCCGGCGACGTGCGGGAGCTGCTGGACGAGGCGATCGCCAGGGCGCGCGAGGCCGTGGCCGAGGCGGGCCGGGGGGAGATCGAGGCGCGGCCCCAGAGCTGCGCGTTCGGGAAGGGCGGCTGCGAGTTCCCCACGATCTGCCGCTGCGAGCGCTGATGCACTCGCCGGCGAGCGCGGCCGTCGCCGGGCTGACCCTGACCGACGAGCAGGAGCAGCCCGTCTCGCGCAGGAGCGAGCCGCTCCTGCTCAGTGCGGCCGCCGGCAGCGGCAAGACCTCGGTGCTCGTCGAGCGCTTTGTCAGGGCGATCCGCGAGGACGGCATCGCGCCGGCGAAGATCCTCGCGATCACGTTCACCGAGCGCGCCGCCGGCGAGCTGCGCGAGCGTGTCCGCGAGCGGCTGCTCTCGCTCGGCGAGCGCGAGGCGGCCCGCGACGCCGAGGCCGCGTCGGTCGGCACCTTCCACGCGTTCTGCGCGCGCCTCCTGCGCGCTGACACGGTGGCGGCCGGGCTTGACCCGGAGTTCACGATCCTCGACGAGGGCCTCGCCGCTGGCCTGCGCGAGGCCGCCTTCAGATCGGCGATGCAGGGCTTCCTCGAGGGCGAGCGAAGCGACGCCGTGGACCTGGTGGCCGCCTACGGGATCGAACGCGTGCGGGCCATGATCGAAGGCGTGCATGCGCGCCTTCGCAGCCGCGGGCAGCGCTTGCCACGGCTCCCGCTCGCGGCGCTGGATGCGCAGGCCGATGAGGATGCGCGCGACGCCGCGCGCGCATGCGCCCTGTTGGATGAGCTGCTGGCGGGCTTCAGCGGCGCCTATGAGCAGCTCAAGGCCGGCCGCGGCGCGGTCGACTTCGACGACCTCGAGCTGCGCGCGCGCGACCTGCTCGAGCAGAACGCGGGCCTGCGGGCGGCGTGGAGCGAGCGCTTCGAGCTGCTGATGGTCGATGAGTTCCAGGACACGAACCCGCGTCAGCTGGCGATCCTCGAGGCCCTCGAGCGAGGCAATCTGTTCACGGTCGGAGACGAGTTCCAGTCGATCTACGGATTCCGCGACGCCGAGGTAGGTCTGTTTCGGGGCCGTCGCGCGGCGCTCGCCGAGCTCGGCTCGAGCCTCGCGTTAACCGGCAACTTCCGAAGCGTCCCGCCCCTGCTCGAGGTCGTCAACGCGGTCTTCGCCGAGCGCTTCGGCGGATTCTCAAGACTTCGCCCCGAGCGCACGGCAGCGCAGCCGGCGGAGCCGCTCGTCGAGCTCTTGCTCACCGACCGCAGCGGCTGGGAGGAGGATGAGGAGCTGTCAGCGGAGATCGCCGCCGGCCTGCCGCCGGCCGCCCGCTGGCGCCAGGCCGAGGCGCGCCTGCTCGCCCAGCGCGTGTCAGAGCTCGTGCACAGCGGGAGCGTGGAAGCCGGCGAGGTCGCCGTGCTGCTGCGCGCGGGCGGGGACCTCGAGGTCTACGAGCGGGCGCTGCAGCTGCGCGGGTTGCGCACGCTGGCGGCGGTCGGCGGCTTCTGGTCCCACCAGCAGATCGGCGATCTGCTGGCGTACCTGCGCGCGCTCGCCAACCCGCTCGATGAGCAGGCGCTGTACGGGACGCTCGCCTCGCCGCTGGTGGGTCTCTCCTACGACGGCCTCGCGCTGCTCTCGCTCGCCGCCAAGCGGGCCGGGCGCGGTGTCTGGGAGACGTGCTCTGCCCCGCGCGAGGAGGGCCTCCTGGACGAGCTCTCAGAGCGCGACAGGGGTGCCCTGCTCGCGTTCTGCGCGCGCCTTCAGGGCGAGCGCGAGGACGCCCCGACGCGTACGCTGTCCGAGCTGATCGAGCGCGCGATCGCCGAGCACGGCTACCGCGAGCACGTGCTCGCGCTCGAGTGGGGCGAGCGCAGGCTGGCGAACGTCCACAAGCTGCTGCGCCTGGCGCGGGCGTTCGAAGCGGGCGAGGGCCGCGACCTGCGCGGCTTCCTCGACCACGCCGCCCGCCTGCAGGAGACGAGCGGCGCCCGCGAGTCCGACGCGCCTGTCGAAGGGGTCGAGCCCGACGCCGTGCGCCTGATGAGCATTCACGCGGCCAAGGGCCTTGAGTTTCCCGTCGTCTGCGTCGCCGACCTGGGGCGCACGCCGAACCTGCGCCAGCCCGATCTGCTCGTCGACGGCGCGCGCATCGGCCTCGCGCTCGTGCGCCTGGACGGCGGGAAGGCGGTGCCCGCGCTCGATTACGAGGAGCTCGCCGAGGAGCGCCGGGCGGCGGAGTCCGAGGAGGAGGATCGGATCCTGTATGTCGCGCTGACGCGCGCGCGCGAGCGCCTGCTGATCAGCGGCGCGGTCGAGTTCGCCCGCTGGCCCGAGCAGCGCCAGGGGGGGACGATGGTCTCCTGGCTGGGGCCGGCGCTGTGCGGCGAGCTGCCCGAGCTCGCGTCCGCTGGAGAGCCACCGCTCCACGACCTGGCGGTGGCAGGGGCGCGTGTGCGCCTGCGCCTGAGCTCCCCGGCGAGCGCCGGCGAGGTCCTCGAGCGCGGCTCCATGTCGCTCGGTGCCCCGGCCGTGCCCTCCTACCTGCGCGGCAGCGCCCAGCTCGAGGGCGCGCTCGCCGGCGGCGTGCAGATGCATCTGTTCGTGCCCGGCGCGAACCCCGCCCGCCCCGCCGCCGCGGGCTCTCCCGGGAGCTCCTCGACGCTCAGCTACAGCTCGCTGTCAGAGCTCGAGCGCTGCGGCTACCGCTACTACCTGGAACGGGAGCTCGGGATGGGCGAGGACCGCGCGGCGGCGCGCTCGCCGGCGGCGGCTGGGATGCTCGAGGCGCGGGCCCGCGGCACGCTCGTGCACGAGCTGCTCGAGACGCTCGATTTCCGCGCTGCCCGATCGCCGTCAGCAGAGCAGGTGGGCACTCGTGCGCGCGAGCTCGGGATGCGCACGAGCGGCGCGCAGCGCGAGGAGGTCGCGCGCCTGATCGACGGGGCGCTCGCGGCACCGCCGGCCGCCCGCCTGGGCGCGGCGGTGCGCGTGCGCCGCGAGTACCCGTTCGCCTTCGCGCTCGGCGCGCAGGCGGGGGAGCTGCCGCTCGTCATCGGCGTCATCGACCTGCTCGCCGAGGAGCGCGACGGGACGTGCCTCGTCGTCGACTACAAGAGCGACCGCGTGTCAGAGCACGAGGACCTCGTCGCGCTCGTCGAGCGCGACTACGGCGTGCAGCGCCTGCTCTACGCGCTGGCCGTGCTGCGCGATGGCGCGCCGCGCGTGGAGGTGCTCCACTGGTTCCTCGAACGTCCGCGGCAGTGGGTCGCCGCCGGCTATGGCGCGGCCGATCGCGGCGAGCTCGAAGAGCGCCTGTCGGAGCGCATCGAGCGCGCTCGAGCGCGCGGGTTCGCGGTCTCAGAGCACCCTCATCGCGGCCTCTGCGAGACGTGTCCCGGACGGGCGCGGCTGTGCTCGTGGAGCGAGGCTGAGACGCTGCGCGAGACCCCCGCCGGCTGAGCGAGCCGGTCGCGGCCGCGACAGGGGCGCTGTGCGCTTGCTTTCGGGGGCCCAGAGACCCTCGTGCGGCTGGTTTTTGCCCACTCTGCGCTGCTACGCTTTGCTTCACCGCCTCGTGTGCCCGCCTGCCCGCGCACCGGTGGGCGTGCCCTCACAGGGTGTGCCCGCCCAGTGTGGGATGGACCACCCCAAACCGAGCACTTCCATGACTTCGCAAATCAAGCAGCCGCCAAAGGCCGTCGGACTCTACGACCCCCGCTTCGAGCACGATGCGTGTGGCGTGGGCATGGTCGCCCGCCTGGACAATCACCCGACCCACGAGGTCCTCGCGCGCGCGATCACCGCGCTTGAGAACCTCGAGCATCGTGGCGCCTCCGGCGCGGATCCCTGCACGGGAGACGGCGCCGGGATCCTGATGCAGATGCCCGACGAGCTGCTACGGGCCGTGGCCGGCTTCGAGCTGCCGCCGCCCGGCGCCTACGGGGTGTTGATGTGCTTTCTGCCGAACGACCCCGCCACGCGCGGGCGCCTCGAGGGCCTGCTCGAGCGGACCGTGCAGGCGGAGGGCCAGCGCCTGTTGGGCTGGCGCGACGTGCCCGTGCGCCCCGAGCACACCGGCGAGGTGGCCGGCGCCTGCCGCCCGGTCATCCGCCAGCTGTTCGTGGGCGCCGGCGCGGCGCAGGAGGGCGACCGGGACGCGTTCGAGCGAAAGCTGTATGTGATCCGGCGCGTGTGCGAGCTGACGGCGCAGGAGCCCGGCCTGTACGTCAGCTCCAGCTCCTCGCGCACGATCAACTACAAGGGCATGCTCATCTCCTACCAGCTGGCCGAGTTCTACCCGGACCTGCGCGATGAGCGCACGAAGAGCGCGATGGCGCTCGTGCACTCGCGCTTCTCCACCAACACCTTCCCCAGCTGGGAGCTCGCGCACCCCTACCGGGTGATCTGCCACAACGGCGAGATCAACACGCTGCACGGCAACATCAACTGGATGCGCGCGCGCGAGTCGGAGCTGCGCTCGGAGCTGTTCGGCGATGATCTCGAGAAGATCCTTCCCGTCGTCAGCCCCGGCAACTCCGACTCGGCCACGTTCGACAACGTGCTCGAGATGCTGATGCTCGGGGGCGCTCGCTGCCGCACGCGGCGATGATGATGATCCCCGAGGCCTACCGCAACCGCGAGGACCTGCCCGAGTACCTGAAGGGCTTCTACGCCTTCCACTCCTGCCTGATGGAGCCCTGGGACGGGCCGGCGGCGGTCGCCTTCACCGACGGGCGCGTGGTCGGGGCGACGCTCGACCGCAACGGCCTGCGGCCCGGGCGCTGGATCGAGACGACCGACGGGCACGTCGTGCTCGGCTCGGAGGCCGGTCTGCTCGACATTCCCAACGATCAGATACTTCGCCTCGGGCGCCTGCAGCCGGGCAAGCTGTTCCTCGTCGACCTCGAGCGCGGGCGCATCGTCGAGGACGAGGAGGTCAAGCGCGAGGTCTCCACGCGCCACCCCTACGGCGAGTGGTACGAGCGCAACGCGGTGCAGTTCTCAGAGCTGCCGCCCTCCAGCGAAGTCACGCTCTCAAACCAGCCGCTGCACCTGCGACAGCGCGCCTTCGGCTACTCCCAGGAGGACGTGCGCGTGCTGCTCGAGCCGATGGCCATCGAGGGGGCCGAGCCGGTCGGCTCGATGGGCAACGACCTCTCGCTGGCGGTGCTCTCCGACCAGGCGCCGCCGCTGTTCTCCTACTTCAAGCAGCTGTTCGCCCAGGTCACCAACCCTCCGATCGACCCGATCCGCGAGGAAATCGTGATGAGCCTGACGACGAGCCTCGGCAACGAGCGCAACCTGTTCGAGGAGACGCCCGAGCACGCGCACAAGCTGCATCTGGAACAGCCGATCCTCCTGAACGGCGAGCTCGAGACGCTGCGGCACGTCTCTCACCCCGTCTACGCCGCGCGCACGATCGACATCACCTGGCCGGTCGCCGAGGGACCCGCGGGGATGGACGCGGCGATCGAGCGCATCTGCGCCAAGGCGCGCGAGGCGATCGCCGAAGGGGTCAACATCATCATCCTGTCCGACCGCCAGGTCGGCCCCCGCCGCGCCCCGGTGCCGTCGCTGCTGGCCGTGGCAGCCGTCCATCACCACCTCGTGCTCGAGGGCACGCGTCTGCGCGCCGGCATCATCGTCGAGTCGGGCGAGCCGCGCGAGGTGCACCACTTCGCGACGCTGATCGGCTACGGCGCGAGCGCTGTCAACCCCTACCTGCTGCTCGAGACGCTCGAGACGCAGGTCGCCGAGGGACGCATCGTGCGCACCGGCGCGGACGGCGTGCAGGTGACGCTCAGCTCGGTCGAGGCCGCACAGAACCTCGTCAAGGCGATCGGCAAAGGCCTCCTGAAGACGATCTCAAAGATGGGCATCTCGACGATCCAGTCCTACCGCGGCGCGCAGATCTTCGAGGCCGTGGGCCTCGAGCGGGAGCTGATCGACACCCACTTCACCGGCACGGCGTCGCGCATCGGCGGGGTCGGCACGCACGTGCTCGCGGCCGAGGCGCTCGAGCGTCACGCGCGCGCCTACCCGGTGCGCCACGACGAGCTCCTGCCCGTCGGCGGCGTCTACGCGTGGCGTCGCGACGGCGAGCACCACATGTGGAACCCCGAGACCGTCGCCCTCGTCCAGCACGCGGTGCGCGCGGCCAACGGCGACGTGAAGGCGGCGCTCGCGGGCGACGAGGAGGCCCACCAGGCGGTGCGCGACAGCGCGGCTTTCGAGAAGTACCTCGAGTATGCGCGCACCGTCAACGAGCACGCCGCCCGCGCGGCGACGCTGCGCGGCCTGCTCGAGATCGGCGCCAACAGGGTGGGCGAGCGCTCGGCCCAGGCCGGTGACGCGCCTGGCCCGGGGGCGATCTCGATCGACGAGGTCGAGCCCGCGAGCGAGATCGTCAAGCGCTTCTGCACGGGCGCGATGAGCCTCGGCTCGATCTCACGCGAGGCGCACGAGACGCTCGCGATCGCCATGAACCGTCTCGGCGGGCGCTCGAACACGGGCGAGGGCGGGGAGGACCCGTCGCGCTTCCAGCCCGACCGCAACGGCGATCGCCGCCGCTCGGCGATCAAGCAGGTCGCCTCGGGGCGCTTCGGCGTGACGATCCACTACCTCGTCAACGCCGATGAGCTGCAGATCAAGATGGCCCAGGGCGCAAAGCCCGGCGAGGGCGGCCAGCTGCCCGGCCACAAGGTCGACGAGTACATCGGCTCGATCCGCCACACGACGCCGGGGGTCGGGCTGATATCTCCGCCGCCGCATCACGACATCTACTCGATCGAGGACCTCAAGCAGCTGATCTACGACCTGCGCTGCGCCAACCCGCAGGCGCAGGTATCGGTCAAGCTCGTGTCCGAGGTGGGCGTCGGCACGGTGGCGGCGGGCGTCTCCAAGGCGAACGCCGACCGCGTGCTGATCTCCGGCCACGACGGCGGCACCGGCGCCTCGCCGCTGTCCTCGATCCAGGCCGCGGGCGTGCCCTGGGAGATCGGCCTGGCCGAGACGCAGCAGACGCTGCTGCTCAACGACCTGCGCTCGCGCATCGTCGTGCAGACGGACGGACAGCTGAAGACCGGTCGCGACGTCGTCATCGCCGCGATGCTGGGCGCTGACGAGATGGGCTTCTCCACCGGCCCGCTGATCGCCACCGGCTGCATCATGATGCGCGCCTGCCACCTGAACACGTGCCCGGTCGGCATCGCCACGCAGGACCCGGTGCTGCGCAAGCGCTTCAAGGGCACGCCCGAGCATGTGGTCAACTTCTTCTTCTTCGTCGCCGAGGAGGTGCGCGAAATCCTTGCGTCGGTCGGTCTGCGCTCGCTGGATGAGGCGATCGGCCGCGTCGACCTGCTGGGCGCCGAGCGGGCGATCGAGCACTGGAAGGCGCGGGGCGTCGACCTCACCCACATCCTCACCCACATCGAGCTGCCGCGGGGCATGCCGCGCCGGCGCGTGGAAGCCCCGCCCGAGGTGCTGAAGGACGCGATCGACTGGGAGCTTCTGGAGCGCTCGAAGGCGGTCGTCGAGGGGCCGCTGAACGGCGCCGAGGCGCCCGCCGCGGTGAGGATCGAGATGCCGATCCGCAACCGCAACCGCTGCGTTGGGGGCATCCTCTCGAGCCACATCGCCCGCGCGCACGGGGCCGCCGGCCTCCCCGAGGACTCGATCGTCGTCGACTTCAAGGGCTCGGCCGGCCAGAGCTTCGCCGGATGGCTCGCGCCCGGAGTCACGTTCACGCTCAACGGCGACGCCAACGACTACGCCGGCAAGGGGCTGTCAGGCGGCGTCTTCGCGATCCGCCCGCCGGCTGACATGGGCCCGCACTTCAGGGCCGAACAGAACGTGATCGTCGGCAACACCGTGCTGTATGGAGCGACCGCCGGCAGGGCCTTCTTCCGCGGTCTCGCGGGCGAGCGCTTCGCCGTGCGCAACTCCGGCGCGCAGGCGGTGGTGGAGGGCATCGGCGACCACGGCTGCGAGTACATGACCGGCGGGCGCGTGGTCGTGCTCGGTCCCACCGGGCGCAACTTCGCGGCGGGCATGAGCGGCGGCGTGGCCTTCGTGCTGGATAGGGATGGTGAGCTCGCGAAGCGCTGCAACATGGGCACGGTCGGCTTCGAAGCGCCGTCGCTCGAGGACGAGATCGAGCTGCGCGCGCTGATCGAGGAGCACCTGCTGCGCACCGGTTCGAAGATCGCCGAGCGCGTGCTGTCCGACTGGGATGCGCTGCTCGCGGAGGGAGCGTTCGTGAAGGTGATGCCCCACGACTACAAGCGTGTCCTTGCTGAACGGGTCGAGGCGGAGGAGGCCCTCGCGGCGCGCGCTGCCGCCAACGGCGAGGTGGCGATGAGCGGTCGGCTGGATGCGGTCGGCGGCGCCTGATGGGCAAACTGGGCGGCTTCCTTCAGATCGAGCGCCACGGGGTTCCACAGCGCGATCCCTCAGAGCGCGCGCAGGACTACCGCGAGTTCCTGCTCACCCGGCCGGTGGAGGACCTGCGCGAGCAGGGCGCCCGCTGCATGGACTGCGGCGTGCCCTTCTGTCACAACGGCTGTCCGCTCGGCAACCTGATCCCCGACTGGAACGATCTCGTCTACCGCGACCGTTTCGCCGACGCGATCGCCCAGTTGCACGCCACCAACAACTTTCCCGAGTTCACCGGCCGCCTGTGCCCGGCGCCCTGCGAAGCGGCGTGCGTGCTCGAGATACAGGAGGGCGACGCCGTCACGATCAAGCAGATCGAGAACGCGATCATCAACCGTGCCTGGGCGGAGGGCTGGGTGCGACCCGAGCCCCCGCGCACGGAGACCGGCCAGGCGGTCGCCGTCGTCGGCTCCGGTCCGGCCGGCATGGCGGCCGCCCAACAGCTTCGCCGCGCGGGTCACCGCGTGACGCTGTTCGAGCGCGACGAGGCCATCGGCGGTCTCGTCAGGTTCGGCGTTCCGGACTTCAAGATCGAGAAGACCGTGGTCGAGCGACGGGTCGAGCAGCTGATCGCCGAGGGCGTCGAGATGCGCTGCGGCGTGGACGTCGGGAGCGATGTGAGCGTGGCCGAGCTGCGCGCGGGCTTTGACGCCGTCGTGCTGGCGACCGGCTCGCGCGTGCCGCGCGATTTGCCGGTGGCGGGCAGGGAGCTCGACGGCGTGCATTTCGCGATGGACTACCTCTACCAGCGCAACCGCTGGGTTGCGCGCGAGCTCGGCCCCGAGCCGACGACGCGCGCGCCGATGCCGGAGCGGGAGATCAGCGCGCGCGACACCGACGTGATCGTGATCGGCGGCGGCGACACCGGGGCGGACTGCGTCGGCAACGCGCTGCGCGAGGGGGCACGGTCGATAACCCAGCTCGAGCTGTTGCCCGAGCCACCCTCGCGGCGTCCCGACGAGAAGACCCCGTGGCCGCAGTGGCCCCTGAAGTATCGCCTCAGCTACGCGATGGAGGAGGCCAAAGAGCTCGCCGTGGGCGAGCAGGACTACTCGGTCACCACGACCCACTTCTCAGACGACGGCGACGGGCGGGTGGCCGCCGTGCACATCGCCCGCGCCGCGCCCGATCCGCCGTTCGGCCCCGTGGCCGGCTCAGAGCGTGAGCTGCCGGCGCAGCTCGTGCTGCTGGCGATGGGCTTCCTCGGCCCCGAGCAGGCGCTGCTCGAAGAGCTCGGCGTGGAGAGCGATCCGCGTGGCAACGTCAGGGCGGTGAAGCCCTACACCACCACCGCTGAGGGCGTGTTCGCCGCCGGCGACGCCCGCCGCGGCCAGTCGCTGATCGTGTGGGCGATCAACGAGGGCCGCCAGTGCGCGCGCATGGTCGACCGCTACCTGACCGCGCGCCGCAACGGCGACGCGCTCGCCGGGGCGCTTCCAGAGGACGAGGGTCTGGCCGGCCACGCCGACGCCGATGAAGGGCCGAACGGCCCGCCCCAGCGCTCACAGGGCCCGCAGGGCTGGGCCGGTCCGGGGATCGGCGCGGGCTGAGCCCGCGCGAGCGCGGGCCACGGCCTTCCCACCGCTGCCATGCCGACCTTCTGCCGGCACAATCGCTTCATAGAGCGTTGCCCGATCTGCTCAAAGACGCTGCCGGGCAACGAGGCTCAAGCGCGCCCCGCCCGCGGCTCGCGGCCCGCGCGTGCCCCCTCGGCGCCGCGCAGCGCCCGCGCAGGGCGCTCGCGCGGGGAGAACCTGCGCGTGCACCGCGAAGGCCGCGCGCAGGACGACGGTTACCGCTCGGCGCTGTTGCCCGGCCTGCGCGCCTCCGCCGACGCGACGCGCCTCGCCGAGGAGATCGCCTTCGCCGGCGGGCGCCTGCTCGCGCTGGCCGCGGAGCCTCCGGGGACCTACGCCGAGGCGCGGGCGCTGGCCGGGCGCGATCTCGAGCAGGCCACGTGGATCTGCTTTCTCACGAGCTACCTCTCACCGCTCGAGGGCGAGGACCCCTTCGCCGGCATTCGCGTGGCGCTGGCCCGCGGAGCGCTGCCCGACCTCGACGGCATCCCGCTCGGGCCGCGCACGAGCCATGACCCCGCGCGCGGGGAGCAGACGCTGCGCGCCTACCAAGATTGGGTCGAGCACCAGGCGGGCGGCTTCGCGGGGGACCCCGGATGGAGCGCGCAGCGGCGCTTCGAGCGGCTGTTCGAGCGGCTCGCGCTCCCCGGCTTCGGGCGCATGGGCCGCTATGACCTGCTGGTCACGCTCGGAGCGCTCGGGCTGTATGAGCTCGAGGTCGACTCGCTGCACTTCCTGAGCGGCGCCGGGCAGTCGGCGAGCGACCTCACGACGGTGGCCGCCAAGCGGCTGTTCGCGATCGGCGATCCGATCCACCTCGAGCGCCGCGCGGCGGCGCTTGCAGAGGCGCTGGGCGTGGCGCTCGAGACGCTCGACCTGGCCTTCGCCAACTGGGCCTCGCCGCAGCGGGCCACGCTCGGATTTCCGCCCGATACCCGCGATGCAGCGGGGCTCGAGCGCGCGTGCGAGGCGCTCGGGCTGTGACGTGAAAGTGCCGTCCACACGGCCGCCTACAGTGCTCGGTGTAAGAGATTTGCCCCCGGCCCGGGAGTTGCGATGCCACTCTGTTTCATCGAGCCTCAGGATGCCATTCGAGTGATTGCCGAGTCCGTCGGGCGCGAGGCGCGCCGTCAGCTGGTGGGGGAGGTGGTGCGCGCATGGGTGGATGACATTCCCGACCAGGAGCTGTCGGTCCACTATGCCAAGGCGATCGCCGATCTCGACGAGGACGACCTGCACCTGCTGGCCGCCTGGCACGCCTCGCTCGAGGTGGGACAGCCGATCCCCAACACCGACTTCCTCGTGGGAGTGTTTCCCAGCCTCGGCGAGAACCGCCGCGAGGCGCTCAAGATCGCCGCGGGCTTCCGCGGCGAGGAAGCGTTCCAGGCGGGCGTCTCCGAGGAGCAGGCCCTGGACACGGTTCTTCCCCGGCTCTCCGCCGAGCGGGCGATCGAGCTCGCCAACGAGTGCATCCAGCTGTACATGTGGGACCGCCTCGGCACGGATAACTAACGGGCCGATCGGGCGAGCTAGACTCGTCCTATGAGCGAGCTCGGAATCGCACCCAGCGAGGGTGATGTGATGGACGCCCTCTCGAACGTGATCGACCCGGAGCTCGGGCTCGATTTCGTCGAGCTCGGGCTGATCTACGGCGTCGAGGTCGACGAGGGCAACGTGCGCGTCACGTTCACGCTCACCACCCCGGGCTGCCCGATCGGACCGCAGGTGACCGAGCAGATCGAGGAGTTCGTGGGCGAACTCGACGGCGTCAAGACGGTCGCCTCGGAGATGGTGTTCACCCCTCCGTGGTCGCCCGAGAAGATGAGCGAGGACGCCAAGTTCGCACTTGGCTATTGATTTTTGGGCGCTAGGTCATGGGATCGTGAGGAGCGGGTCCTGCAGCGGGCCGATGCCGGCGTTCGCGTTGGCGATCGCGGCCGCGGCGTCTTCGGGGGTCATGAACCCGGCGCTCACCTCGGCGTTCGCCGCCGTCGTGAACTTCGAGGCATAGCTCGCCGTCGTGGGATAGAGCGATTTCAGCGTGGACTGGCTGAAGTTCGTGAAGTACCCAGACAGCAGGCACAGACCCTCGTTGCGTAGCGCTTCGTTGGTGATGCCGCCGGTCTCGAGTGCTTCGAACGCTCCCTCGAGCTCGGACTGCAGAGACGACGGGCTGAGGCTCTCTTCGCTCACCTTGGCGAAGTTGATGGCGGAGTAGTCCTCGGCCGGAACTTGTGCCTCAGGCATGCGGATGCCACCTTCGCCGACGCCGTACTTGTTCTTGTTGACGAGGTCGTAGGCACCGAACAGCACGGGAATCGTGGAGATCTGGGTGCCGTGCGCCGGCGCTACGCCGTTCGTGACCCAGTTCTCAAGGGCCGCCATCGCGCCATCCTCGACCTCGAACAGCGGCATGTTGTCGGTTTGGTTGTGGCCGTCGAGCGCCGTCCCCGTGCCCTCTATCGGCGTTCCGAGCACGCACGAGGGGACCTGCACGGTCGGCTCCTCGCGAGCGATCGTCTCGGTCTCGTACTCGGCCTCGTGGATGTCGATGTGCGAAGCGCCGGTGACTTCCCAGGTGCGCAGGTAGTTGTTGTCCGCCTGGCGCGCGGCGGCCGCATCGAGCTCTTCGATGTCGCCCTGTGTGTTGAGCTGTATGAGGGGCGTCGTGTTGTCGGTGCGGATGAGCGCGGGGAACGGCGATATCGCCACCAGGCCTTCGCCGATTGGCGCCGCCGTGACGGCACGGCCGACGGCCAGGAAGCCGTTGAAGGCGTGCGTGAGCGGCTGGATCGCGTTTACGTAGGTGTCGAGCCGGAAGGCCGACTGCGAGTCGCCGGTCCCGATCAGCTCCTTCGGCGTCAATCCGCCCAGCAGCGTCGCGCTGTCGGCCTTGATGACGTTCGCGGCCTGGGTGAAGATTTCATAGGACTGGCCGTCGTTGCTGTCGCCGAGCGCGCCGTAGCGCGCCGGGTCCCAGGCGGCGAGGTCTTTCATGCCAGGCCTCTGCGCGGTCACGCCGACGTAGGCGTAGCCCTTCTTGAGCAGCTGGTTGTACAGCTGCGCCCAAACCGGGTCCTGGTCGCCGCCGGTCGTGTCGTTCAGCCACTCGAACACGACCGTGCCGTTGAACTTCGCCGGATTGGTCGGGTAGCGCACGAGCAGGCGGGTCGTGTAGGGCACGTTGGTCTGCGAGGGCGACACCGCCCATTTGCCGTTCGAGGACCACAGACCGCTCTGCTTGTAGATGGTGTCGGCGCCGGACATCGTGAACTCGCGTTCGGCGTAGCCCGCTTCGGCCAGCTTGATGAACGGCGCGCCTGGGAGCGCCGGCGTTTGGGGGACGGCGTCATACGCGTAGCCATGCGCCCCGCTACTCGCGGGAATTTCCGTGACCGTCGGTAGCGCCGCCGCGCTCGAGCAGGTCACCGCTCCGAGCGCCAAGAACGTCGCCACCACGCTCGAAGCAACCATCGTCCGCCTGATCCGCTGCCAAGCTCGATTACGCACAGCTCTCTCCTCCTTGCGTCAGATCCTTTATCAGCCCCGAACTGAAAATGTATCATGGATCGCTTCGCGTTGCATTTGCACCATCGGACCTGCCTCGTTGCATCAGCGAGTCGCGCTGCCGAAACGCGCGGCGGGGTGTGGCCTTCACTCTCGCAAATACTTAAGCGATTGCCTAACTGTTGCTATCGTGGCCGCCGTGCCCGTGGCCGCCGATGTCGCGCTCGACCAGACCTTTCGTGCCCTCGCCGACCCGAGCCGGCGGTCGATCCTCATCCGCTTGAGCCGGGGCCCGGCCTCCGTGAGCGAGCTCGCCGAGCCGCTCGCGATGTCGTTCCCGGCCGCGGTTCAGCACATCGACGTGCTGCAGAAGAGCGGCCTGCTCCGCTCTGAGAAGGTCGGCCGCGTACGTACATGCCGTCTCGAGCCGGCGCCGATGCGCGCGGTCGAGCAGTGGATCGCGCAGCACCGCGCCACCTGGGAGAACCGGCTGGACCGGCTCGGCCATGTCCTCAACGCCACCTACGGAGGGACCGAATGAGCGTCATCCACGCAGACTTCACGATCGAGCGCCACTACGCCTGCACCCCGCAGCAGACCTTCAGTGCGTTCTCGGACCCCGAGCTCAAGCGGCAGTGGTTTGCCAATCCCGGCAACTGGCCTGACGCCGAGTGGGAACTCGAATTCCGCGTCGGCGGCGGCGAGGTCAACAGCGGCGGCTCGCCGGGCGGTACCCACCACGCCTTCAGGAGCGCCTTCCACGACATCGTCGAGAACGAGCGGATCGTCTTCGCCTACGACCTGCTGCTCGACGACCAGCTCGTCTCGGTGTCCCTGACGACAATCCAGTTCGTCGCCGACCGCGACGGTACGCGGCTCGTGTTCACTGAGCAGGGCGCGTTCTTCGACGGTCTCGAGGACCCGGCCGAGCGCGAGCACGGGACAGGCAAGCTGCTCGACGCGCTCGCACGCTTCCTCGCCGGGGAGCCGGTCAGATGACGCTGACGCTATATGAACATCCCTTCGCCGCGTACTGCTGGAAGGTGCTCATCGCCCTGTTCGAGCGCGATGTGCCCTTCGAGCGCCACTTCGTGGGCGGCGAGGCGGACCGCGCGCGACTCGGAGAGCTGTGGGCGATGGCCAGCATCCCGGTGCTCGTCGATGACGCAGCCGGGCTCACGCTGCCCGAGTCCACGACGATCGTCGAATACCTCGATGGTCACGGCGCAGCGCCCGTGCTCGTTCCCTCCGAGCCGGCGGCTGCGCTGCAGGCACGGTTGTGGGACCGCGTGTTCGACGGGCAGGTCATGACGCCGATGCAGAAGATCGTTGGCGATAGCCTGCGCCCGCAGGGCCGCGCTGATCCCGAGGGTGTCGCCGCGGCGCGCGCCACGCTCGACCGCGCCTACGCGCTTCTCGACGCGCAGCTGGCGGGCCGTGGCTGGGCCGCGGCATCGGCGTTCACGCTGGCCGACTGTGCCGCCGCGCCGGCGCTCTTCTACGCCCGCGTCGTACACCGCTGGGACGAGGACGGCCTTGACAGCCTCACGCGCTACTACGCCGAGCTCAGCGCGCGGCCGTCCGTCGCGCGCGTCATCGACGAGGCGCGCGAGTACCGGGAGCTCTTCCCGCTGCCCTGGCCGGACTACGCGGAGTAGTGAGGGATCTGAGGCCTTCGCGGCGGCCGGGCGTATGAACTCGCTAGAGTCCGGGAAGAATTGCCTGCGGCCGTCTGATCCCAGCCGGGTCGGGATTTGTGCTCACCGACGCAGTCGGCATCAACAATGCCGGTCAGATCGTCGTTGAGGCCCAGAGCACCAGCAGCGGCCAGACCCACGCGCTTGTGCTGAACCCGACCTGAGGCTTCCCGCAGCGAGCCGCGGATGCTCGCCCGTCATCAACCGGCGGGCGAGCTCCATGCTCGGAGGGAAAGAGTGCATCGGTAGCGGGAGGATGTGCCGGGTTGGGAGGTCACGTGGGCAGCAGCCCGAGACAGTTCCCGCGACGGCGCTGGCGCAGCAAACCCGCGTGGGGGGCGCGATGAAGATCCCGGGGGTGTAGGGGTCCAGGGAGATTAGAAGCTCGCCGGGAAGGAATCCCGTGATGGCGGCGTCAATAGACACAGCGCGCGATGTGGCTACGCGCTGGCCCGCTGCCCTGCGGCAGCCGTCTTCCCCCGATCTCTAACGACAGGAGCAGTGCCAGTGCCCAGATCGTCGATTCTTGCCCTCGCAAGTGTAGCACTCGCTATTGCCGGCTGTGGCAGCTCCAAAAGCGCCAGCAGCTCATCCAGCATCTCCGTCGCGAGCAAGAGCACGCCTGCTGAACCGGCGCCAAGCTCCGGCCCGTTCCTGGCCAAGTTCACAAGCGTCAGCAAGGTCGCCTCGACGGTCCCGGCCAACGGCGATGTGAATCCGTACGGCATCGTGTTCGTTCCCACGAGCGTGGGCAAGCTCCAGTCCGGACAGATGCTGGTCAGCAACTTCAACGCCAAGGAAAGCGCCAAGGAGAATGGTCAGGGCACCGGCACGACGATCGTGCAGGTCTCGACTGCCGGGAAGGTCTCGCCGTTTGCGACGATCGACGCCAGTACGCTCCCGGGCCCGTGCCCAGGCGGCGTCGGGCTGACGACGGCGCTTGACATCCTGCCGGGCGGCTACGTCGTGGTCGGCAGCCTGCCCACGACAAACGGCAAGACGGCGACAGCGAAGTATGGCTGCCTGATCGTGCTCGACAGCGAAGGTAAGGCGGTCGAGACGATCACGAGCAACAACATCCAGGGTCCATGGGACGCGACCGCCAAGAGCGAAGGCTCGAAGACCAGGCTGTTCGTCAGCAACGCGCTAAATGGCGGTGCGGCGAAGGGCATCCACACGATCGACAACTCGACCGTGCTGCGGATCGAACTGGAATCCGGCGAAGGCCAGACGCCGAAGGTGCTGAACGAAACGGTGATCGCCAAGGAAATTCCCTGGGTCAATTCAGCGGAAGCACTCGTGCTCGGCCCGACCGGACTCGCACTCGGCTCCGACGGCACGCTGTACGTGGCATCTACTGACGGCAGCAAGATCCTCGCGATCTCCGAAGCAATGACGCGCACGACGCCCGCCGCGAAAGGCGGCACCGTGCTCACCGAAGGCGGCCACCTCAAGGAACCGCTCGGCCTGGAGCTCGCACCGAACGGCAACATCATCACGAGCAACGGTGGCGACGGCAACATGGTCGAAACTACGCCGGCCGGCCAGCAGGTCGCCATGCAGACCGCCGACAAGAAGACCGGAGCCGGATCGCTGTTCGGCCTGGCCATAGACCCTGAAGGCAAGGGCATCTACTTCGTCGACGACGGCGAAAACACGCTGAACTTCTTGCACGAAGGCCCGCCGGCCACGCCGACGACATCGAGCACGGCGGCGTCCCCGAGCGCGACGACCACGACCCCGTGAACTCCTGCGACGAGGCAGCAGCCCGGACCCTCCCAACGGCCGGACGTAGCTGGCTCGCCCAAGGGACGAGCGGAAGCTAACACGCCTCCGCGGAGTCTTCTGAAGACAGAAGGCTCACGCGACAGTGCGGTGCGCCGACTTATCCGTAGGAGCGAACACATGCGCCATCTACTGAAGCTGTCCCTGCCAGCAATCGCCGCGTCGCTGCTACTTGCGGCCTGCGGCAGCAGCTCGTCGAGCAACACGACCAGTTCGGCCAGTTCGGCCGTCAGCACACAGCCCGCCGCACAGACAAGCAGCAGCCCGTCAGCTGCCGTCGTGAAGACTGCCTCCAACCCGCTCGGCACGATTCTGGTCAACAGCCAGGGCATGACGCTTTATCACCTCAGCGGCGAGCAGAACGGCAAGTTCATCTGTACCAGCTCCGCCTGTCTGGGCGTCTGGCACCCACTCATCGCGCCATCCAGCGGCACTCCCAGCAGCGAAGTCAGCTCGCTCGGGACCGTGAAACGCCCCGAAGGGACCGTGCAGGTCACCTACAAGGGCACGCCGCTCTATACGTTCACCGGCGACCAGCAGGCCGGTGAAACCAAGGGTCAGGGGATCAAAGACGTCGGCACCTGGAGCGTTATCACGACCGGCTCCGGCGGTTCCCCCGCGGCGAGCACGAGCAGCTCCTCGGAACCGGCAAAGTCCAGCGGCGCCAGCTCCAGCGGCGGCGGCTACGCCTACTGAGCCCGGCGGCAAATGCGCGGCGCGGCGCTCGTGGGCGTGACACGCCGCCCCCGTGCGCTGGCCGCCGGTTGTCTGTGTGCGGTCGCGTTCGGCGGCTGCGCGAGCCAAATCGGGTCGGCGATCACCACCCAACGCGCGCAACGGACAGCGATCGAGCGCTATATGGGCCAGGTCGAGCCGATCAGGCTCGCGGTCAACCGCCTACTGGAAGGCGCCGCTCCGGTCCTCGACGCGTTTCACGACCGGCGCATCTCGTCCAGCGAGGCCGCCCGACGCATGGGTCAGCTAGAGCAGCGGTTTGCGGCCTACGCAGTCGATATCGCGGCGGTCGATCCGCCGACAGCGCAGCTGCGCGCTCTCAACGCCGGCTACGCCAACACCTACGTGTTCGAGGACGCCTACCTGAGCGCGCTCGTCGCTGGTCTCGCCGACGGCGAACTCAGCGACCTGCCCAACACGCAGGCAGCCCAGCGCACCGCCATCATCCGCTGGCGCATCGGCCTGACCGTCCTCGCCCGCGCCGCCGACGCGCCCCTGCCGGCCGACCTGCAACAGGCCGGCCGCGGCGAGATCGCGCCATCTCCTAACGGCAGCTAGGCCACGGCGTCAACTGGTTCCGCCACCTGCTCGGGCTCGGATACGCGATCTCCACCGCTGTGCATCTCGCGACTGCGTTGGGAAGCTGAGGCGCCACTTGGGGCGACTGGCGCCGGTGCGTGGAGGATTGCCGAGCCCGCCAGCTGGGTATCGGCATGGACGCACCGGGAAAAGGACCTATACCGGTGCCAGGCCCCCGGCGACCCATTCGCGCGGGGGCACTGTTTAGGTCAGATCTGGGCGGGTAGGTGGCAGCCAGGGCGCGGCCCTGGAGGGACTCCGGGCCCGCCTGACAGTTTCCCGGCGTAACGCCCTCGCCGAGAAACCCACACGCAGTCCGCCTCGCAGCCTCCCTCCTCCTGGGAGGCTGCGGGCGTTTCAGGGCTTGCGCGCGCGCGACGGCGGTGAACACCGGGCGCGGATCCGACGCGGTAGAGTTCGCACCACCAAACCTGGGAGCGTGCTCTAGAAATGGCTGTACTGATCGTCGTCATCGTCATCGTCGTACTCCTCGCGGTCGGCCTGTGGGCGGGGTACAACGGCCTCGTCAAAAAGCGCAACCGGACCCAGGAAGCGTGGTCGCAGATCGACGTCGAGCTCAAGCGCCGACACGACCTGATCCCCAACCTGGTGTCGACGGTGCAGGGTTACGCGGCGCACGAGAAAGGGACCTTCGAAGCGGTCACCCAGGCACGGGCGAACGCGGTCACCGCGGGCGCGACGGGCGATCCAAGTCAGATCGCCCCTGCTGAGAACGCTCTATCCGGGGCGCTGCGGTCGCTGTTCGCGGTCGCCGAGAACTACCCGCAGCTGAGGGCGGTCGAGAGCTTCCTACAGCTACAGGAGACGCTGACCTCGACCGAGGACAAGATCGAGTACGCCCGGCGCTACTACAACACGAGCGCGCGCGACTACAACATCGCGCTGCAGTCATTTCCACGCAATCTGATCGCCGGCCCGTTCGGCTTCAAAGGGGTGGCCTTCTTCGCTGTCGACGAGCAGGACCGCGCCGTGCCCGAGGTGAGCTTCGCCGGCTCTGACCCGGGCGCGGCCGGCCCGGCACCGGTTCCTGCCACCGCGCCCGAGGGTCCTCCGCCCGTCACCGGCAGCGAGGGCCCGCCGCCAGCCGGCTGACAGTCCAGCGCAGCTGACGGCCGTCAGACAGACTGGCCCGAGGCGATCTTTTCAAGCGCAGCGATGCGCTGCTCGATGGGAGGATGGGTGTCGTAGAGGTGGTGGTACCAGGCATCGTGGTGCTGCAGGGGGTCGTCGATGCACATCGCCGCGGTCGCGTGGTTCATGTTCTTGAACGGCTTGTCGTTCTGCTGCAGCTTCTTCAGCGCGCCCAGCAGCCCTGCCGGGTTGCGGGTCAGCTCGACACCGCTGACATCGGCCAGCGACTCGCGGCGGCGTGACAGCGAGAGGCGAATCAGCGGACCGAAGATGAAGCCGACCACCGCGAGCAGCGCGGCGGCGGCATAGAGGACGAGCACGAGCTGGTTGCCTCTGCCGCCGCCGCCGCGCCCGAGTGACGAGAAGAAGGCGCTGCGCCACAGAATGCTGGCCAGTAGGGCGGCGATGCCGATCATCGTTCCCACCACGAGCAGCAGACGAATGTCGTGGTTCTTGATGTGGCTCATCTCGTGGCTGGCCACGCCTTCGAGCTCCTCGCGGTTCATGATCGCGAGCAGTCCCGTGGTGAAGGTGATGGCTGCCTTATCCGGGCTGAGCCCGGTGGCAAACGCGTTCGGCGAGGGATCGTCGATCACATAGACCGTGGGCTTGGGGATCCCCTCGCCGATCGCCAGTGCCTCCACCAGGTTGTTCAACTGCTGGTACTGGGCTGGGTCGGCCGGCACGGCCCCTGAGACGCGCAGCACCAGCCCGGCGCCCGCGTTCAGGGAGTAGACGATCCCGCCGAAGGCCAGGAGAGCGCCGATCACGATGCCGACGATGACTGGGCCCCAGCCGTAGCTCGTCTGCTGGGCATTTTCGACATTGGGGTTGACCGCCGGGTGGGCAACGGCTTTGAAGAGGAACCCCACAGCGGCTCCGATGGCAAGCCAGATCACGAAGAAGAGGACGACGACGATCACGGTGCGCCGCTTGTTGGCGGCGATCTGGCTGTACATGTGTCGGATCCTACGGCACGTAGAGGTCCCACTCTGGAGCAGCGGATCGCCGGAGGCTGCGGGCGTTTTAGGGCCTGCGCGTTGCAGGACGCTCGCATCCCGCCGGGAGGGTGTCGGCGGCACCCACGCCACTACACTACGAAGCGCACCTGCATCAGCGGCGAAACGCAGTGTTCATATGAGCTCACCGGACGCCACCACACCCTCCGACACCCGTCCAGCGCACGCCAAGTTCGCGCTCGGCTGCTGAGCCGTCTCCGAGCGAGTGACGTGACCGGTGGGCATCAGCGCGGCCGTCATTCTGAAGGTATCGATTGGCCTTGCCATCCTCTATGGCGCCGTCATCCTGGTCTGGTACGAGCTGCTCAGATCGACGGTCCTGCGGCGGCGCCCGCGGCGAGGCGACGGCGACGCGTCGCCCGCCCCGGCGAAGGACGCAGCGCAACAGGCCGGGCCCGGCGAACACAAAAGCGAAGACGCCGGGCGTAGGACGGCGATGGAATCGGAGCTCGAGCGGGTGCGCAGGCACTATGACCTCGCGCGCGGGGAAGCCAGAAAGGAGCGCGACGCGGCGATCGCGGCGGCAAATCAGGCCGCCGAGGAGGCGATCGAGCGGATCGAGCGACGCTACCGCGAAATAGACGCGGCGTTCAGCGACGAGGAGACGGAGCGCATTCTCGAGATGGTGCGCCGTCCTTCGGCCGAGGGCGCACCCTAGAGCCGGCATGCGGATGGGCCGCGGAGGGTTGCGGCCCATCTCGCATCTCCTCCTGCACAGGCTTCCAGGAACCTGTGTTCTGCTGTGCCCTACTAGTTGCCTATTCCCTGACGGTTGCTAGTCCCTTATGCGTTGTCGGGCACTCACCTATTGGATCAGCTCCCGCGCACCCCATGGGGTGCCATTGTGGCCCGGCGTAGGAGCAGAAGTGCGCCATATTGTCCCGTCGCGGCCTCGCGCGTGAGTGCCCTCAACGGGACGGCGGCCGGCAGAGGACGACCGTCCCGGCGGCTCTGCAGTCGCCGCGGCTAATCGCCGAGGCCGTTGCTGGCCCCGTTGCTTGAGCCGTTGCTCGAGCCGTTGCTGGCGACCGGGACCGGTTCGCGCGCGAGCGCCACGAGCGTGGCCAGCTCCGCTTCGATGCCGGAGCCGATCAGGTCGATGTCGGGCACCGCGTCGAAGTCGCTCAGCAGGCCGAAGTTCATCTGGCCGTTGTAGGACATGATCGCGATCGCCAGCGCGTGGTTTTCGGGCAGGAAGGCGACCGGATAGGCCTCGAGGATCTCGCGTCCGAGCACGTACAGCGGGAACTGCGGGCCGGGCACGTTGGTGACGATCAGGTTGTACAGGCGCGTCGAGAAGTTCAGGCGCGAGGCCTGCGCGAGGATGGTGGGGGGCGCGAAGTTCTGGGCGCCCGCGATCACCTCGGCTCCGAGTGCCTGCTTGGACTCCTTCAGGCCCTCCATCGCCTGTGAGACGAAGCGCAGGCGCTGCACGGGGTCGGCGATGTACACGGGCAGCGGTCCGCGCATCACGACGATGCGGTTTCCAAACTGATTGTGCTCGCCCTCGGTGCGCACCGAGACGGGCACCAGCGCGCGCAGCTCCACGCCCTCGGTGCGTCCCCCGCGTGAGATCAAGAAGGAGCGCAGGGCGCCCGCGACGACCGCGAGCACGACGTCGTTGACGGTGCCCCCGAAGGCGTTCTTGACGATCTTGAAGTCCTCGAGCGAGTCGCCGATGCCGAGAAAGCGCCGGTGCGGGCCGATGTGGACGTTCAGCGGCGTCTGCGGGGCCGGGTTCAGGCCGGCCCAGATGATCTCGCCGATGCCCTCGGCGCCTTCACGTGCGCGGGCCAGCGCGTGGTCGGGATGGGTGACCGCGTCGATCGCCCCCTCCGCCAG
Source organism: uncultured Solirubrobacteraceae bacterium (assembly GCA_963761355.1). GTDB lineage: Bacteria > Actinomycetota > Thermoleophilia > Solirubrobacterales > Solirubrobacteraceae > Palsa-744. The sequence continues at coordinate 146,953 of CAVXHC010000003.1, read as the reverse complement.
CGCGATCGCACCGCGCACCGCCCCGCGCACCCCCGCCGCGACCAACTCCACGGTCCCCGGCTCGCGGTGCGGCTGCCATGCCCGTCCGGAGTGCTTGATCGGCGGCGGTTCACGGGACAGATCGAACAGCACCGTCGCGAGGTCCACGCCGGCGATGCCGTCGATCAGCGAGTGGTGGGTCTTCGTGATCAGCGCGAAGCGGTCGTCCTTGAGGCCCTCGATCAGCCACATCTCCCACAGCGGCTTCGAGCGATCGAGCTGCTGGGAGAAGATCCGCGCGGCCAGGCTCTGCAGCTGAACCCACGTGCCCGGCGTCGGCAGGGCCGTGTGGCGCACGTGGTACTCGAGGCTGAAGTTCGGGTCATCGACCCACACCGGGCGTCCGCTGTCGAGCGCCGTGGACGCGAGCTTTTGCCGGTAGCGGGGGACCAGGTGCAGCCGCTCGCGGATCTGTTCGAGGAAGTCCTCCATCGCCGGCGGCGGGCCCTCGGCGACCGTCAGCCCGCCGACGTGCATGTGCGAGTCGGGACCCTCCTGGTGGAGGAAGGACGCGTCGATCGGGGTCAGCCTGTCGAGGTGGCGTTGGGGCACCTGCGCCTAGGGTACACCGGAGGCCGCCACCCGGCTGCCCCCTACAATGGCCGGGATGCCCAACACCGTCGAGAAGCTCCTGCTGGCCGCGCCGCGGGGGTATTGCGCGGGCGTGGATCGTGCCGTGCAGACGGTCGAACGCGCGCTCGAGATCCACGGCTCGCCGGTGTACGTGCGCAAGGAGATCGTGCACAACAAGCACGTCGTCGAACAGCTGACCGAGCGTGGGGCGATCTTCGTGGAAGAGGAGACCGAGGTGCCCGAGGGCGCGGTCTGCGTGTTCTCGGCGCACGGCGTCGCACCCAGCGTTCGCGCCGGCGCACAGGCGCGTGGCCTCGAGACGATCGATGCCACCTGCCCGCTCGTCACGAAGGTCCATCGCGAGGCCGTTCGCTTCGCCGAACAGGGCTACACGATCGTGCTCGTCGGCCACGACGGCCACGAGGAGGTCGAAGGCACGATGGGCGAGGCACCCGAGCGGATCGTGCTCGTGCAGAACGAGCACGATGTGGAGGAACTGGAGGTCGACAACCCCGAGCGCATCGCCTACATAACGCAGACCACGCTCGCGGTGGATGAAACCAGCGCGATCCTTGCCCGTCTGCGCGAGCGCTTCCCCAGCATCGTGGGTCCCCGCACCGATGACATCTGCTACGCCACCACCAACCGCCAGGAGGCCGTCAAGCAGATGGCGGGCGGCTGTGATCTGCTGCTCGTGATCGGCTCGCGCAACTCATCGAACTCGGTGCGCCTGGTGGAGGTCGCGCGTGATTTCGGCACCGAGGCGCACCTCATCGACAAAGCCGGCGAGGTGCGCGAGGAGTGGCTCGCGGGCAAGCGCGTCGTGGGCATCACCTCCGGCGCGAGCGCGCCCGAGAACCTCGTGCAGGAGTTAGTGGAGTTCTTCCGCGCGCGCGCAGTGCATGACATCTCCGAGTTCCACGTGATCCGCGAGGACGTCCGCTTCATGCTGCCCAAGCAGATCCGCGAAGCTGTCTCCGCCCAGCGCTGAGCTTCGCGCTCACCGACGGCCCCCTCGCGAGCGATGCGCACGCTGATCATCTCTGACCTGCACCTCGGCAGCCTCTCGGGCTCTGATGTGCTGCGCCGCGCCGAGCTGCGCGAGCCGTTGCTCGAAGCCGCTGCTGACGCCGATCGCCTGGTGCTGCTCGGCGACGTGCTCGAGCTGCGTCACGGACCGCCGCGCGACGTGATGAACGCGGCGCGCCCCTTCTTTGAGGATCTCGGACGGGCGCTCGCCGGCCGCGAGCTCATCGTCACGGCCGGCAACCACGACCATGCGCTGATCGAACCGTGGCTGTCCGGGCGCGGCGAACGCAGCCAACCGCCCCCGCTTTCGGTCGAGCAGCTGCTCGACCCCGCAGAGGCCTCGCCGATGCTCGCGCGGATCGCCGAGTGGGCCTCGCCGGCGCGTGTGCGCGTGGCCTACCCGGGCCTGTGGGTGCGCCCCGACGTGTATGCAACCCACGGCCACTATCTGGACTGCCACCTGACCGTGCCCACGCTCGAGCGCCTGAGCATCGGCGTGATGAGCCGCGTGCTCGGGCGCCCGGCCGCGTCGCTCGCCGACGTCGAGGACTATGAGGCCGTGCTCAGTCCCCCGTTCGCCTGGCGTGACGCCGTCGCGCGCAGCGGGCGCACGGGCAGCGCGCTGAACGGAACGACGACGGTTGGCGCCTGGCGCGCGCTGAGGGGCGACGGCCACCGCCAGGGGGCCCGCGCCGAGCTGCAAAGGCGCGCGCTCGTGGCGGGCTTCCAGCTGACGGTGGCGGGGCTCAACCGCGCCGGGATCGGCCCCCTGCGGGCGGACATCTCACGCGACGAGCTCCGCCGAGCGGGGCTTGAGGCGATGGCCGAGGTGGCTTCGCATCTCCACCTGCGCGACGCCTTCCTCGTCTTCGGCCACACCCACCGCGCGGGTCCGCTTCCGGGCGACAGCGCGGCGGAGTGGCACCCGCGAAACGCCGGCACGGCCTCCCCGGGCGTGCGCCTCGTCAATGCGGGCAGCTGGACCTACGCCCCGATCTTCCTCACCTCGGCGCCGGGTGAGAGCCCCTACTGGCCGGGGACGTGCGTGCGCGTCGAGGACTCCGGCCCGCCGGTGCTCGAACACATGCTGCGCGAGCGCTCGCACGCACAGCTCAAGCGACCCCTGGCGTGAAGCAGGTCGCCAGGCACTCCACGCCGGCGTCGCACGCGAGCGTCAGCTCGCCCGCGGTGTGGCGCTCGTGCTCGATCAGCGCGTAGGCGCCCGGATGCGCGACCGAGACCTCCGCGCCGCCTGCGGCGCTGCCGCCGTTGACGTGCATCGTCCCTGAGCCGTCGAGCACCGCCCACACGCCGCCGGCCTCATACGCGCCCGAGTAGGCGCCCGGCTGATCCTCGGTCTGGGCGAGCAGCCGCGCCTCCGGCGCGTCCTCCGGGCGCAGCGGTCGCATCGGTTCGCACTCGACGCCGACGAGCTCCTGGATCGCAAGCTCCGTTTCGCCGTAGCCGCCCTCGCCCATGTGGTAGTCGACGAGGCGCGCGCGCCCGTCGAACAGATAGCGCGCCGGCCAGCCCTCGTTGCCGTAGTCCTGCCACACCTCAAACTCGCTGTCGATCAGCACCGCGTAGGAGATGCCAAGCCGAGCGACCGCTTCGCTGACCGCCTGCTCCCCGCGCGAGGCGTCAAAGCCGGGGCAGTGCACGCCGATCGTGCGCAGGCCGGCCCCCGCGTAGCGCTCGTGCCACCCCTTCAAATAGGGCAGCGTGCGCAGCGAGTTCGGCCGGCAGAAGTCCCAGAACTCCACCAGCATCGGCCTCCCGCGCTGGATGATGCTCGCCTGCCCGCGACCGCCCGCAGCATTGACCCAAGGCAGCCCCGTCGGAAACAGCGGCGCAACGATCGTGTCCACGGGCGCGCGCAAGTCAGTTCAGCCCGCGCCTAGGAGGTGTGAGTTGCAAGCCTGACACGACCGGGTCGGCGCCGCAGGACGCAGTGAGCGAAGTGTGCTTCGCACACGAGCGATCGAGGACGCAGCCAGGCGCAGCAAATCGCGCCTCCTAGCCGATTGAGCCGACCATCTCCAACTGAATGAGGCGGTTCAGCTCGACCGCGTACTCCATCGGCAGCTCCTTCGTCACCGGCTCGATGAAGCCGTTCACGATCATCGCCGCGGCCTCGTCCTCGGTGAAGCCGCGCGAGCCCATGTAGAAGAGCTGGTCATCAGAGATGCGCCCGACCGTGGCCTCGTGGGCGACCGTCACGTGGGGGTTCTGGATCTGGATGTCCGGCCAGGTGTCCGATTTCGATTCGCCGTCCATCATCAGCCCGTCGCACTGCACGCGGGCTTTCGAGCCCTGCGAGTGCTGGCCCATCTTCACGAGGCCCCTGTAGCCCATGATGCCGCCGTCCTTGGAGATCGACTTGGCGAGAATGTTGGAGGTGGTGTTCGGCGCCAGGTGCACGACCTTTGCGCCCGTGTCCTTGTGCACGCCTTTGCCGGCCACGCCCACGTTCAGATGATCCGCGCGCGCCCCCTCGCCCATCAAGAACGAGCCGGGGTAGAGCATCACGTACTTGGCGCCCATCGAGCCGCCCACCCACTCGACGGTGCCCTCGGCGTCGACGATCGCGCGCTTGGTGTTGAGGTTGTAGACGTCCTTCGACCAGTTCTGCACGGTCGTGTAACGGGCCTTCGCGCCCTCGTGCACGAAGATCTCGACGACCGCCGAATGCATCGAGTTGACGCTGTAGGTCTGTGCCGTGCAGCCCTCGATGTAGTTCACCTCAGAGCCCTCGTCGGCGACGATCAGCGTGTGCTCGAAGGTGCCCTCGCCGGCGCCCTCCATGCGGAAGTAGGACTGCAGCGGCAGGTCGCACTTGACGCCCTGGGGGACGTAGCAGAACGCCCCGCCCGACCACACCGCGCCGTGCAGCGCGGAGAACTTGTTGTCCTGCGGTGGCACGCACTTGTTCATGAAGTACTTCTGCACCAGCTCGGGGTACTCCGTGATGGCCGTGTCCATCGAGCAGAACAGGATGCCCTGCTTTGCGTACTCCTCCTTCAGGCCCTCATACACGGGCTCCTGGCGCCACACTCCGACCACGCCGGCGAGATGCTCGCGCTCGGCCTGGGGGATGCCGAGGTCCTCGTAGGTCTGCTTCATCTCCGCGGGAACGTCGTCCCAGCTGTTGAAGCGCCCGGCCGTCGGGGGGGAGTAGAGGACGAGGTCGTCGAGGTTCAGCCCGCTCAGGTCGGGTCCCCAGGTGGGGACGGGCTTGCGTTCGAAGATCTCCAGCGACTTCAGCCTTTTCTCCGCCATCCAGTCGGGCTCGCCCTTGATCTTCGACAGCTCGCTCACGACCTCGTGGGAGATGCCCTGACGCGCGCGCAGCTGCCCCTGCTCGTCCTCGACGATGGGACTGGGCTTGGCGATCCTGGTGCCGTCAATCGTGGCCATCTTGCTCCTCGCTGGTGGTGCGTTTGTGAATCCTGTGCTCCGTAGTAGGGATTGTATCGCTACCTTCCGACTTCACCACAGAGTCCTCTCGGGGTCAAACATGCGGATCGCCCGATCGCGTGTGATCAGGGTGGCCCCGGCCGAACGGGCGGTGGCATAGATCAGCCGATCAGCGGGATCGCCCGGAAACCTCATGGCATCAAGGAGCCCAGCTGCCACCGCGATTTCGGGGCCTGGCGCGAGCGACTCCACGCGCCTGTCTGCCAAGGCCTGTCTTACCCACAGGCTCACCTCGCGATCGAGCGAGATGCGACCACGTGCGTCCAGCATCGCGATCTCCCATGCGCTCAGCGTCGACACGCCGATATTCGGGGACTGCTGGATCGCCTCCTGGGCGGCGGTCGAGAGGCGCTCGGGCGCGGCGACCCACCACAGCCAGACATGCGTATCAAGGACGATCACCCGGTGGCGGCGTCCCAATCGACGTCGAGCGGTTCGATCAGCTCCTCGTCGGAGAGGTTGAAGATGACCGAGCCACGCAGCCCCGCCGGCTCGCTCGCCGCCGACACCCGCGCCACCGCCCGGCCGCGCTTGGTGACGACGATCTCCTCGCCCGTAGAGGCCACCTCGTCGAGCATCGCCAGGCACTTCGCCTTGAACTCGCTGGCGGATACTGTACGTTCGGACATGACCATGGTCATATTACCATGGGCACACTGCGGAACCATCTTGGGGTTCAACAGAACGCACGATGGGATCTTGGGCGCGCTCGGTGCTCAGACCGGCCAGGCGTGATCGCCGGTGACCGCGCCGCGCACGACCTTCAGGTTCAACAGCGCGCACTTGCGCCGCGTCGCTGAGACGGGGATGCCGAGCAGCTCGATCATCCAGTCGGCGCCCAGCCCCTCGACCTCGCTCAGCTGCATCCCTTTCAGCTCCTCGGAGGCGATCGAGGCCGAGGCCTGCGAGATCGCGCAGCCGTGCCCGTGGAAGCGCAGATCCTCGATGCGGCCGTCCTTCACGCGGATGTGCACCCCCAGCTCGTCCCCGCACAGGGGGTTGTGCTCGAGCGCCTCGAGGTCGTGCGGATCGAGCTCCCCGAAGTTCCGGGGCTGCTTGTAGTGGTCCAGGATGTAGTCGCGGTAGAGGTCGTCCATGGCTACAGCTCGAACACCTCGCGCCCCTGCACCAGGGCGTCCACGAGGGCGTCGATGTCGCCCGGATCGTTGTACACGCCCACGCTCGCGCGCGCCGTCGCGTTGACGCCCAGGCAGCGCATCAACGGCTGTGCGCAGTGGTGGCCGGCGCGGATGCACACGCCCCCGCGATCGGCGAGCTCGGCGACGTCGTGGGGGTGCATGCCCTCGATCGTGAACGACGCGAGCCCGCCCCGCGCCTCGGCCTGCGCCGGCCCCACCACGCGCAGCCCCGGAACCTCCGCCAGGCGCTCGAGCATGTAGGCGGTCAGGGCGCGCTCGTGCGCGCGCACCTGCTCCATGCCCAGGGCCTTCAGGTAGTCGACGGCCGCCCCCAGGCCGACGGCCTCGGCCACCATCGGGGTGCCCGCCTCGAACTTCGCCGGCAGCTCGTTCCAGGTGGCCGACTGGAAGTCGACCGAGGCGATCATGTCTCCTCCCGTCAGAAACGGTTCCATCGTCTCGAGGATCTCGCGGCGGCCATGCAGCACGCCGATGCCCGTCGGGCCGAGCGCCTTGTGACCGGTCCAGCCGTAGAAGTCCGCGCCGATCGCCTCCACGTCCACAGCCATGTGCGGCACGGCCTGGGCGCCGTCGATCAGCGAGACGGCGCCGGCGGCGCGAACGCGCGCTGCCATCTCCGCGACGGGGTTGATCGTGCCGAGCACGTTCGAGACGTGCGTGAAGGCGACCAGACGCACATCTCCGCGCGCGAGCTCTGCGTCGAGTTCATCGAGCGACAGCTGCCCGTGCTCGTCCACCACCAGGTAGCGAAGGCTCGCGCCGCGCTCGCGGCAGAGCACCTGCCAGGGCACGATGTTGGCGTGGTGCTCGGCCTGGGTGATCAGCACCGCGTCGCCCGGGCCGACGTTGGCGCGGCCCCAGGCGTAGGCCACGAGGTTGATCGACTCGGTCACGTTCTTGGTGAAGATCGTCGTCTCGGGCTGCGCGCCCGTGAACGCGGCCACCCGCCGGCGCGCGCCGTCGTAGGCCGCGTCGGCCTCCTGCGCGAGCGCGTACACGCCGCGGTGGACGTTCGCGTTGTGGCTGCGCAGGTGCTCGGCCACCGCCTCGATCACCACCGCCGGCTTCTGCGAGGTCGCGGCCGAGTCGAGATACACGAGCGGGCGCCCGCCGAACGTGCGCGAGAAGATCGGAAAGTCTCCGCGCACGCCCGCGCGACCCCCGGAGGGGGTCATCATGAAAAGGTCGTTCTCAGCGACTGACGGCATATGCCTCGATGTCCTCGCGCGCAGCGGCGAGCTTCTCCGCCACCTTCTCGCGCACGAGTGCTTCAAGGGGTGCGTCCGAGAGCTCTGCGATCAGCGGCTCGAAGAAGCCCTCGACGATCACGCGCACGGCCGCCGGGCGGTCGAGGCCGCGCGTCTGCATGTAGAAGATGGCCGCCTCGTCTAGCTCGCCGACCGTGCCCCCGTGCGAGGCCGAGACATCGTCGGCGGACACCAGCACCGAGGGGATCGCGTCGACGCGCGCCTTCGGCGAGAGCATCATCGAGTGGATCTGCAGGTAGGTGTGCGTCTGCTGGGCGCCCGGGTCGATCTGGATCAGGCCCTCGAAGCTCGCGCGGCTCTCGCCGCTCGCGGCTCCCCGCCAGTGCACGTCCCCGCCCGAGGGCCCGGTCTCGTGCAGGTCCACCGCGAACACGTCCAGGTGCTCGTGCTCCTCGGTGAAGAACAGGCCGCGGAAGGCCATGTCGCCGCCGGGCTCTGAGATCGCGAGCTCCAGGTGCTGGTGCACGAGATGACCGCCCAGCAGCGCCGGCAGCCAGTGGCAGTAGGCGTCGCGCCCCACGCCCACGAAGCGCGTGGACACATCGAACACTTCGCCCGAGCCCCAGTCCTGCAGCTGGGATAGATGGCAGCGCGCGCCGTCTTTGAGGTACAGCTCGAACGCGCCCGCGTGCAGCGCCTGGCCCTCGAAGTCCTCGCCCAGGTCGTACTCGGTCAGGCGGAACTCGCTCGTGGCCCCCCCGAGCACCAGCGTTCGCCCGTACTGCGCGACGCCCGCCTGCTCGATCGCGTAGACGATCTCGAACGGATCCTCGACCACCACGCCGTCGGGGACGTACAGGAAGGCCCCGCCCGTCCAGTAGGCGGCGTTGGCCGCCTCGAGCTTGTGCCGGTCGACCGTCAGGCGCTTTGAGTACCACGGCTCGACGAGCTCCCGGTGATCGCGGAAGGCGTCCTCGAGCGAGCACAGGATCACGCCGCGCTCTGACAGCGCGGGATCCAGATCGACGTGCACGACCACGCCCGCGCTCTGCACGAGGCGCCCGGCGCGGGGGCGCTCGGGGAGCGTGCGCGTAACCACGTCGGGGATGCCCTCAGGCGCCGGCGCGCCCGCTGCCGGCGTTCCCGGCTCAAGTGTTTCCGACTGGTCCACGAGCGCCTCCAGATCGAGGTTCTGAAGAGTCGTCGTCCAGAATCCCGAGCGCCGCCACACGGGCAGCTCCGAGGTCAGGTAGTGCGCGCGCGCAACCTCTCGCAGCTGCTCGAGCGTGAGCCCCTCCTCCGCTCCCGCGCCCGCTAGCGCGTGGTAGAGGCTTGCCTCGCGGTGGCGACCTGGCTTGACCGCCACCTCAGACACCGACGCCGAACTCCTGACGGATCTGGTCATAGCCCTCGCGCTCGAGCCGCTCGACGAGCTCGACGCCGCCCTCGAGCACCACGCGGCCGTCCATCATGATGTGCACGAACTGGGGCTTCACGTAGTGCAGGATGCGCTGGTAGTGGGTGATGATCAGCGCGCCCAGCCCCTGCTCGTCGTGCAGCCTCTGCACGCCCTCTGCGACCGTCCGCAGCGCGTCGATGTCAAGGCCCGAGTCGGTCTCATCGAGGATCGCCACGTCCGGGGCGAGCATCGCCATCTGCAGGATCTCCGCGCGCTTCTTCTCGCCGCCTGAGAAGCCGTCGTTGAGGTGGCGCGAGGTGAACGCTTTGTCCACGTCCAAAAGGTCGATCGCGTGCTGGAGCTGCGTGCGAAATTCCTTCACGTTGATCGGCTCCTCGCGCTTGGCGTTGATCGCCATGCGCAGGAAGTTCGCCACCGAGACGCCGGGGATCGACACCGGGTACTGGAAGGCCAGGAACAGCCCGGCCTTGGCCCGCTCGTGCGGCTCGGCCTCGGTGATGTCCTCGCCCTTGAAGACGATCGAGCCCTCGGTGATCTCATACGTCGGGTGCCCCAGCAGCGTGTTGGCGAGCGTGGACTTGCCCGAGCCGTTGGGGCCCATCAGCGCGTGTATCTCGCCGCGGTTGATATCGAGGTCCACGCCTCTGAGGATCTCGCGCTCCTCTATGCGCACATGCAGGTCTCTGATCTCTAGGTCGGCCATGTTGGCTGTTCAGGCTCCAGTCGTAAGCGATTTGGGTTGCGCGTCGATCGCGCTCAGGCTCGCCTCGCCCGCGAGCGCCGCGGCGCCCGGCAGTGACGGACCGAGTACGAGGTCGGCGAGCGTCGTCTCCTGCAGCGTGCGCACGATCGAAAAGCGCACGCGCGTCCATAGAAGCTTGGTGGGGCAGATGTGCCCGGGCTGGTCGGGGTCGGCGGACTCGCGCGAGCACACGATCGAGCCGTCGGCGCTCTGGGAGATGCACTCGATCGGCGCGATCGATCCCTCGAGCGCCTCGACCACCTCGGCCATCGTGATCTCGACCGGCGAGCGCGCGAGCAGGTAGCCGCCGCGCGAGCCGCGACGCGAATCGACGAGGCCCGCCTTGCGCAGGCGCGCGACCAGATGCTCCAGATAGGCAAGCGGCAGGCCGTCGTGCTCGGCGATCTCCGTCAGCGGAATCGGGTCCTCGCCGGCCCGCCGGGCCAGCTCGACCATCACGCGTACGCCGTACTCGGCCTTGGTTGAGAACATCATCTCCGCAATACCTACCTGCGCGCTAGGGTATCAACGTGGCGCCCTCGCCCCGGGATATCGCCCGCGTCTAGGGTTCCGAGCGCAGGCGTTCGATGTCGTGCACGAGCGCTTCGGGCGTCAGCTGTTCGACCGGATACAGCACCCGCTCAAAGCCGCGCCGGTCGATCAGGAAGACCGCGGGCGTGCCATCGCTCACGGCTCCTTCGGCGCCCGCCGGAGTGGCGCCGTAGGCGTGGCGCAGCGCGCGCAGCTGCGCGCTCGGGCCGGTCAGGTAGCGCACGCGTCCGCTCAGCGACACCTGCGACAGGAAGCTGCTCACGGCGGCGGGCGTGTCGGCGCGCGGATCCGCGCTCACGATCAGCATCGCCACCGGCCGGCGCAGTTCATCAAGCGCCCCGCGGATCTGCTGGGCGATGAGGATGCACGTCGGGCCGCAGGCGGAGTCAAGGAAGGCGAGCACCACCAGCTGCCCGCGGTACTGCCCGAGCGAGACCCGCCCACCGGACTGATCGCTCAGCGCGAACGCGGGGGCGCGCACCCGCCCCGGCAGCGCCGCGCCGTCGAAGCCCGAGCTGGCGGTCGCGCTCGATGAGTCGGCGCCCGCGGAGGAGGGCGTCGGCGAGTGGCTCGCCGGACCGTCGACGGCCACCAGCAGCGCGAACACGACCACCGCGGCAGCCGTCGCGGCCAGCAGCGTCGAGCGCAAGCGCGGGGACATCGCCACCATGGTGTCGGACCGCGCTCCAAGGTGCCATCCTGCAGCTCTGCGCAGCGGCCGAACAGTCGCTATACTTTATGAAGTCACCATGAAACCCGACCTTGGTTTAGGAGTTTCAATATGAGCCCGTCAGGGGCGGAGCTGCTCCGCCAGATCAAGAGCCAGATCGATGAGGTCGACCCCTCCGAGGTCAACGAGCTGATCGATGAGGGCGTCACCGTCGTGGACGTGCGCGGCTCGGAAGAGTTCGCCACCGGCCACCTCCCCGGCGCCAAGAGCATTCCCCGGGGCCACCTGGAGTCGCGCATCGAGAGCGCGGCGCCGGACCGCTCGGCCGAGCTGATCCTCTACTGCCAGTCCGGCAACCGCTCGGCCTACGCCGCCCGCACTCTGAAAGAGGACCTCGGCTATGAGCACGTGCGCTCGATGACCGGCGGCATCACCCTGTGGAAGGACCGCGGCTATCAGGTCGAGATCCCGCGCGCGCTCACCGCTGAACAGCGCGAGCGCTACTCGCGCCACATGCTCGTCCCCGAGATCGGCGCGGAGGGCCAGCAGAAGCTGCTGGACGCCAAGGTGCTGCTGCTCGGCGCCGGCGGGCTCGGCTCGCCGACGGCCCTGTACCTGGCCGCCGCCGGTGTGGGCACGATCGGGCTCGTCGACGACGACGTCGTCGACCTCTCAAATCTTCAGCGACAGGTGATCCACACCACCGCCGGCGTGGGCACGCGCAAGGTCGACTCCGCCGAGGAGGCGATCCACGAGCTCAACCCCGACGTGAAGGTCGTCAAGTACCCCGTGCGCATCGACGCCTCCAACATCATGGAGATCATCGAGGGCTACGACGTGATCGTCGACGGCGTCGACAACTTCCCCACCCGCTATCTGCTCAACGACGCGACCGTGCGCCTGAAGATCCCGGTGGTGTCCGCCTCGATCCTCGGCTTCGACGGGCAGCTGTCCGTGTTCGCCCCCTACCAGGGGCCCTGCTACCGCTGCCTCTTCCGCGAGCCGCCTCCGGCCGAGCTCGCGCCCTCATGCGGCGCCAACGGCGTGCTCGGAGTGCTGCCCGGGACGATGGGCCTGTTGCAGGCGACCGAGGTCGTCAAGCTGATCCTCGGCATCGGCGAACCCGCCATCGGGCGGCTGCTCCTGTATGACGCGCTCGCCGCCACCCTCACCGAGGTCAAGGTCCATCGCGACCCGGACTGCCCGATCTGCTCGCGCGAGCCCGATGAGATAACCGATGAGGAGATGGGCTCCTTCCCCGACTACGAGGCATTCTGCGCCGCCGCCGGGTAGCGTGGACGCCCCGCGTGGCGCTCCTTGGGGCGACGTGCGCGCGCCGCACGCGCGCGGCCTGCTAATCATTCCCACATGGCCACCATCAAGATTCCCCCAGTTCTGCGCGCGTCGGTAGGCGGCGAGCGGGAGTTGAGCGCCTCCGGCGACAACGTCGGCGACGTGCTGCGCTCCCTCTCCGAGAGCCACCCGTCCACCCAGAGCCAGCTCTTCTCCGCCGACGGCGAGCTCAACCGCTACGTGAACGTCTACCTCAACGACGAGGACGTGCGCGTGCTCGACGGCCTCGCAACCGCCGTCGGCGACACCGACACGCTCGTTATCCTCCCCGCCATGGCCGGCGGCGCCGGGGCCCGCTGAGGGCCGCGCCGGCGCGAAAAGACATCGTCCGTCCAATCGCCTTGGGCGGACGGGGTCGTTGACGGCAGACTGTCGATAGACGGGAATGAGAGCGATCCTCCGACTTCGGCGTCTCCCTTGGCTCCTGTGCGCCACGGGCGCCTTTCTGCTGGCCGGCTGCGGCGTCGCCCTGGCCATGGCCAACCACGAAGGATGGCCCGTCATCGGCCACCACCAGGGACACCCCCGCAACGAAAGCGGCGTCATGCGAGGTGAGCTTCACGTGCACAACATGCTGCTCGGGGGTGGCGGCAACGACACGATCTGGGCGGGCGACGAGGGCGATGTGATCTGGGGCGATTCCCACCCCGGCGAACAGCCCACGACCCAACGTGACTTCCTCCACGGCGGCCCCGGCGAAGACTGGATATATGCGAGCCACGGCTACAACGTGATCTGGACCGGAGCCGGCAACGACCACGTCGCCCTCGTCTACGGCTACGGCACCGTCTACTGCAACGGACCCGGCCTGAAGACGCTCGTCATGCGCTTCCTGCCCCAGAACCGCCACTATCGCCTCGTTGGCTGCACCCACAAGGTGATCTACCCCTACAGGGCGTAGGGCCTGCGGCAGGCGAGCTCGGCTCGCTGCTTCCTCAGCCGGTCGCGTGGCTGATCGTCATCTGCACGCCGCCTGTGATCGTCTGGTAGACGACGCAATAGCGCTCGGTCAGGGCCAGCAGCGTCTCGAGGTCCTCGTCGCTGAGCGAGGGATCCAGCTCGAAGCGTAGATGGATGGCGCGGAAGCCCACGGGCGCCTCGCGGTCCACCCCCATCGTGCCGCGAAAGTCGAGTTCACCCTCGGCTGTGATCCGCCCGCCGGTCACGGGAATCTCACGGTTGACGGCCACCGACCTCAGCGTCACGCCCGCGCACGCCACGAGGGCCTGCAGCAGCATGTCGCCCGAGCAGGCGAGGCTGTTGTCTCCGCCGCTGGCCGGATGAAGTCCCGCCTCGACGAGCGCGCGCCCCGTCTGCACCGAGCACGACACCGCCGTCGAGTCGAGCTCGGCCTCGGCCGTCAACGTCACGATGCCCGCCTGCGGGTCCTCGCGGTAGCGCTGCTTGAGCGGCGCTTGCACCTGTTGCAATTCCTCACGTCTCATCGCTGGGCAGTCCTGTGGCTAGGCCGCTGCTCGGGTGCCGACGCGACCCGCGGCCGGATCGCCGGCGCCCGGCACGTGGCTCAGCGCGTGCTCGGCAAGCGCCGTGATCGTCAGCGACGGGTTGACGCCCACGTTGGCGGGGATCGCCGAGCCGTCGCAGATGAGCAGCCTCTCATAGCCGAACACCTGCTGGCGTGAGTCCACGACCCCCTGATCGGGGTCGGGCGCGATCACCGCGCCGCCCATGATGTGAGCGGTGGTGGGGATGTTGAAGAGCGCCTCTGTGAGCGAGCTCTGGGCGACTCCGCCGGTGCGCTTGGCAAACCATTCCGCCGTCCGGTTGGCGATCGGGATGAACGTCGGGTTGGGGCGCTCGGGATCCTGTTCGGTCTTCAGCCAGAACGAGCCGAACGGGCCTTTGTGAGGGCGCAGGGCGATCGCGTTGTCGAGCGTCTGCATCACCAGGATGATGATCGTGCGCCGCGACCAGTGTTTGGGGAACATCACCTGCGCGAGGCGCTTGGGGTGAAGCAGCACCTGCAGCAGCAGCTTCAGCGGACGCGTCACGCGCGTGCCGTCGCCGACGAGCAGCGTGTTCAGGCGGTGCATTGAATCGCCGTCGTCGCCGTAGGTGACCGTCTCGATGTGGGTGTTGGGGTCGGGGTAGATCGAGGAGGTGATCGCCACGCGTTTGATCAGATCCTCGGGGTAGTCCTCGGGCACGGTCACCGCGAGGATCGACTCCGAGTTGGTGCGCACGAGCTCGCCCAGGCGAGCAGAGACCCGCGGCAGCGATCCGCTCGTACGGCAGCGCTGCAGCAGCTTGTTCGTGCCCAGCGGCCCGGCCGCCACCACCACACCGCTCGCGCGCTGCACGCGGCGTTCCTTTCGAAGCCACGCCCCCGAGCGCTCGGATTCGACTTCATAGCCGTCGCTTCCGTCGGCCGCGCCGATCGGGCGGATGTCGATGACCGTGCGCTCGGGCATCACGCGCGCGCCGCGGCGCTCGGCCAGATACAGGTAGTTCTTCACCAGCGTGTTCTTCGAGCCGTGCGGGCAGCCGACCATGCAGCGACCGCACAGCCTGCAGCCCGTGCGCTCCGGCCCCTCGCCGCCGAAGTACGGATCGGGGACGGTCTTCCCGGCCTCACCGAAGAACACGCCCACCGGCGTCTTTTGGTAGGTGTCGCCCACGCCGAGCTCCTCGCCCAGCTCGCGAAGCAGCTCATCGGCGGGATCATCGTAGGGGTTCTGCACGACGCCCAGCATCCGCTGGGCCTCGGCATAGTGGGGCGCAAGCACGCTCTCCCAGTCCTCCAGCTCGGCCCACTGACGGTCCTCGAAGAACTTGCTCGGCGGCACGTACAGCGTGTTCGCATAACCCAGGCTGCCGCCGCCGACGCCGCAGCCGGAGACGACCGCGACGTCCTTGAAGGTGGTCATCCGGAAGATGCCCTTCATCCCCACCTTGGGGTTCCAGAAGTAGCTTTTCAGGTCGGCCGTCGTGCTCGGGAACTCGTCATCGGCGAAGCGCCTCCCGCACTCGAGCACCCCCACCGAGTAGCCCTTCTCCGCCAGCCGCAGCGCTGAGACGCTGCCGCCGAAGCCGGACCCGATCACCAGCCAGTCGAAGTCGAAGTCGCCCTCCATATCGCCACCGGCATCCTACCGTTCGGCGAGCCCCGCCAACGCCGCCGCGGCGGGCTCGATCGAAACCGACCTACCACGACCTTCAGGGTGGTGTCTCGGTTTGATTTCGTCGCAGCGACGGGGGCTATCCTGATTCGGTGCTCTACTTCGTAGACGAGAGCGGGATCGACCTCAAGGAGGCCCCGTGCGTAGTTCTCGCTGGAGTCGGTGTGAAGGAGTCCGACGTATGGCCCTTCGCCCAAGCCTTCTCGAAGCTCAAGGAGGAGATCCTCCGCTTTCCCGTCGGCCAGGTCTATGAGGCCAAGGGGACAAAGCTCCTCACCCGGCGCGTCTTTCAGCAGGCCCGGCTAGCTGCGCTGCTGCCGGACGAGGATCGCAGCCGTGCGATCGAGATCTTGTTCGAAAAGAACGCCCGAGGCGAGAATGCTGGCTTTCATGAACTACTCGCGCTCGCACAAGCCAAGCTCGCGTTCGTTGACCGGGCTCTCGATCTCGCGAAAGAGTTCGGTATGACGGTGTTCGCGTCGATCGTTCCCCGCGACGCTCCGCAGCAGCGCGACGGCTCATTCCTGCGCAAGGACTTCGCGTACCTATTCCAGCGCATCCATTGCCATGTATGCGATGGGCCTGACCACGCTCACGGCGTGCTCATCTTCGACGAGCAGGACCGTGCGCTATCCCAGGGCCTGCTGGATCAAATCAATCGGTACTTCGTTGAGACCGAGCGAGGCCAACAGCGAGCGGAGCGGATGATCCCGATGCCCTTTTTCGTTCACTCTGAGCTGACCCCGGCCATTCAGCTCGCAGACATCGTCGCCTACATCATCAACTGGGGTCTCAGGATGTCCAAGATGCCCGAGCCATCCAGAGTGGAGCTGAAACCCTTCGCCGACAAGGTCTTTGAGCTTCGCTACCAGGGCCGAGAGGTTTCGCTATCCCGGCGCATCCTCACCCGCAAGAAGCGGATTTGGGGCATCTCCTACATCAGCGACCTTCGACCATCTGGCGAGCGGTCCGACGAGGACACTCTCGACCTCGACGAGCTTGAGGCAACGACATCACCGGCGAGAGGCTAATAAAAAGGGAGTGCCCCGTCGCCGAGACAAACCCTTCCCAGCCAGTGTATCAAGGGATGTCAAGGGGGTTTGACAAGCACGCTACCCTCTAACGGATGCCCGACCGCTCACGCAAGCGCCCACGTGATTCGAACCAGCTCGCCAAGCTGGTCGTGGACATCGCCACCGGCGAGGATGAGGACACGCCCAAGGACACCGGGAAGGACCCAGCCGCGGTCGCCCTCGGGCGCAAGGGTGGCCTGAAGGGCGGAAAGGCGCGAGCGGCGAAGATGTCGAAGAAGGAGCGCACCGAGTCGGCTAAAAAAGCTGCGACGGCGCGATGGTCTCATACTCGCCAGGGGTAGGGTCGGCGGTCTCCTGGCGGCCTTGGATCAGACGGAGCTGCTCATCTGAGATCAATCGCTGGGAGAGGCCCGTGAGGATCACGTAGGGCTGGAAAATCGGATCGGTGAACCTGTAGAAGTAGCGGCGTGACGACCCCTCACGCTGTAGAACCGAACCCCGCTCAGCTTCGAGAAACTGGCTGAGGTGATTCGAGAATGCCGGGATCTCGATGCGTCGCCCCGCGATGATCTCCAGTGGATCGCGGATCGCTCCGGACGTGAAGAACCCCAACGGGTTCTTCGGTGCGAGCGCACACGCTAGGAGTACTTGCGCAAAGAGAGCATCCTTGCGGGCGCTGCGGGTGGCTCGCTGATAGTCGCTGAGGATCGTGTGCCTGTCCACGGCTCTCGGTATGGCCTGTCGGACATCGGCTGCGGTGATCTCGTCGCGGTCATCCTGCACCACACGGAGGCCGGCGTGAAGACCGAGAAGGTGGGTGTAGTGGGGGAGTCCCTCGGACAGCACCGCAATGTCACGCACGGCGTCCGGCTTGGCGGCGAGACCGGCCTTCGCGCATCCCTGAACGATGATCGAGCCCAGCTCATCGATCTTCATCCGGGGCATCTCGATCTGCACAAGCGCCCGCACGATGGAGGCGTGCTCGCCGATCAGCTCACCGATCGAGCGGCCGACGCCTACCAGCACCACGGTGGCCGGGACGGCATGGTCCGAGAGCGTCTTAATCGTGTCGGCCAACGCCGTGAGCGCATCGTCATCGTCGAGACGGTCCAGCTCGTCGATCACGATCAGGGCGAGCGCGTCGATTTCCTGAAGCGAGCGGCGCACGTACTCGGGCGAGAACTCCTCCTCTTCGCTGAAGATGCCCAGCTCGATGAACACGTGCTGCCAGAGCGAACTAAATGTGTCGTCGGTGCTGCAGTTGATCACGGCCGACTGGAGCCGCCCGCTCGTCCCGTCGAAGTACTCGGCCAGCACGGTCGCCAGCGATGTCTTGCCGACTCCGCGCTCGCCGTAGAGGGCCACATGCTGGCCGCGCATGGACACCGCGCTAACGACATCTGTGAGCTGGTCGCCGCGACCGGCAAGCATTTCGAGCTGTCCTACAGGCGCCCCCGGCGTGAATGCGCTCGACACCGCCCGTATTCGGTCCATCTTCGCCGCCTGGCTCATGCAACGACCGCCATGCTTGGGACAATACCAGAGGCGAATGATGCAAGGACTCCGCCCAAACGTTTGACAATGCGTGGCCGCTCTGGCATAATGTTCAGTATGAACAGGTTGCCCGTCGAGAAGCGAGCGCAGATCATCTCCCTGCTGACCCAGGGCACCAGCCTGCGGGCGACCAGCCGCATCGTCGGCTGCTCGATCAACACCGTGACCAAGCTCCTGCTCGACGTGGGCGAGGCTTGCGCCGCCTACCAGGACGAGCACCTGCGGGATCTGGGCTGCAAGACCATCGAGGCTGACGAGATCTGGTCGTTCGTCTACAGCAAGGAGAAGAACGTCCCCGAGGAGCTGCGGGGGCAGTTCGGTGTCGGCGATGTATGGACCTGGACTGCTCTCGACGCGGACAGCAAGCTGATCGTGTGCTGGTACGTCGGTGGTCGCGCCTACGAGGATGCTGCCGCGTTCATGACGGACCTGAGCGAGCGGCTACGTGATCGAATTCAGCTCGCGACCGACGGCCACGGCGCATACCCCAACGCGGTCGGACTGGCCTTCCGCCACAACATCGACTTCGCGCAGCTCGTCAAGAGGTATGCAGCCGACCGAAGCGGAGAGGCACGCTACAGCCCGGCCGTCTGCATCGGCGCGCCCGTACGCGTGGATCGAGGCGACCCCGATCCCGCGAAGATCAGCACGAGCTACGTCGAGCGCCAGAACCTCACGATGAGGATGGGCGTGCGCCGGTTCACGCGCCTGAGCAATGGGTTCAGCAAGAAGCTCGACAACCACATGGCTGCCATTGCGATCCACTTCATGCACTACAACTTCGCCCGGCCGCACAAGAGCCTCTTGCTGCCCCAGGCGGACGGCCCCGCGATCAAGCAGACGCCCGCCATGGCCGCGGGAATCGCGGATCACATCTGGACCGCCGAGGAGATTGTGAGGCTGGCCGATTCAAACCGACCTACCACGACCTTCAGACCCCGCTATATTCCGTAAAGTAATGGCGGTTGAGAGGCTGAGAAGCCGGCCCTGCGGCGGCCGGTACGGGGACATCGTGCAGTCGATCGGCAACACGCCGCTCGTGGAGCTTCCCGGGCTGTCGCCGAAGACGGGCGTGCGCATATGGGCCAAGCTCGAGTCGCGCAATCCGACGGGGTCGGTCAAGGACAGGGTGGCGCGGGCCCTGATCGAGGACGCCGAGGAGAAGGGGGCGATCGGCAAGGGCCACACGATCCTCGAACCGACATCGGGCAACACGGGCATCTCACTGGCGATGATCTGCTCGCGCAAGGGCTATGAGCTGAAGGTGGTGATGCCCGAGAACGTGACGCCCGAGCGCACGCAGCTGTTGCAGATGTACGGCGCGGAGATCGTCTACTCGGATGGCTCGAAGGGCTCCAACGGTGCCGTCGAGAAGGCGCTGGCGATGGCCGCCGAAGACTCCTCCTACTACATGCCCTACCAGTACGGCAACGAGGCCAACCCGAACGCCCACTACAACGGCACGGCGCTCGAGATCCTCGAAGAGCTCGACGAGGTGTCGGCGTTCGTGGCGGGGCTCGGCACCGGTGGGACGCTGATGGGCAACGGCCGGCGCCTGAAGGAGACCTTCGGCGACGCCGTCAAGATCGTCGCGGCCGAGCCGATGCAGGGCGAGCCGGTGCAGGGACTGCGCTCGCTCGACGACGGCTTCATCCCGCCGATCATCGACCTGTCGCTGCTGGATCGCAAGATCTTCGTGACCAACCGCGACGCGATCTCCTGGACGCGCAGGCTGCTGGATGAGGAGGGCGTGTTCGCGGGCGTCTCGAGCGGAGCGATCGCGAGCATCGCCGTGCGCATCGCCGGCGAGCTCGAGGAGGGAAACGTCGTGTTCGTGGTCGCCGACGACGGCTGGAAGTATCTGTCAAGCGGCATCTACACGCTGCCGGTCGAGGAGATCGAGAACCTCGACTCGACGGTGTGGTGGTAGGCGCCGCCTGCCCGCACAGGGAGATCGGATTGACATGAACATCTCCGCGGAGCTTCTCGGCGAGGTGATCGAGCACGCGCTCGAGGATCCCCGCAACGAGGTCTGCGGCGTGGTCGCCGTCGAGCCCGGCCCGCCCGCGCGGGCGGTGCGCGTATACCGCGCGGTCAACATCCATAGAAGCCCGCTGAAGTTCGAGATCGACCCGATGGAACTGCTCGAGCTGTGGAACGCCTGCCAGCAGGACGGGGGCGAGCTGGGCGCGATCTACCACTCGCACGTTCGCAGCGAGCCCTATCCGTCTCAGACCGACGTCAACTTCGCCGCCAACTGGCCCGGCGTGGAGTGGATCATCGTGGGGCTCGCGGGCGGCGATGAGCCCACGGTGCGCACCTATGAGATCGAGGGCTCAGACATCAAAGAGGTGGCCATCTCGGAGACGGCGATGTGAGCGAGCAGGAGCTCGTGTGCCCCGGCTGCGGCCGCTCCCATCCTCGCAGCGAGCGTTTCTGTGAGGCGTGCGGAATGCCGCTCGTGAACGTGGCCGGGCCGCGGCGCGAGGCGACCGAGCGCCAGCAGAAGGCACGCAAGATCAACCCGCAGTATGCGCAGGGGGAGCTCGTGAAGGTCGCCCGCGCGGCGAACCAGGTTCAGGCCGAGTTCATCGAGGGCATGCTGCTGGAGGAGGGGATCCCCTGCGTGCTGAGCGCGCTCATAGCCGGCTACGCGCCGGTGGTCGGAGCGCGCGACATCCTCGTCCCGCAGTCCGGAGCCGAGGCGGCCCAGGAAGCGCTCGCGTGGGACTCCTCCCAGCCGGGGCCCGGGTAGTGCGCGCCTACGCCAGTACGGGCTGGCCGGCGTCTTCGCTCGTGATCGCGCGGATCTCGTCAGAGGCGCGTTCGAACTCGGCGTCGGAGAGGACGGGGGTGCCCTCGAAGGGAAGCTCGCGCTGCAGCTCGACCCAGGCGTGGGCGGCCGCGTACTCGTCCTTGACCTTGACGGTGACCGGGCGGGGAATGCGGTAGGTGCGCAGGAGCAGCACGTGCAGCGGCTCGTGCCTGCGCCAGCCGAGGCGCTTTTCGGCGTAGTCGGGGGTCCACACGTAGAAGGGGGAGAGCGCGTCCACGCAGCGGGGGTCGGCGATCGTGAAGTGGCCGGCCACCTGCGCCCACGCGCGAATGCGCACGCGGTCGGGCTGCTGCACGGGGGCGCCGGAGGCGAAAGCGGGGAGGGGCGGCTCGCCTTCTGACCAGACGCCCTCCTCGAGCGCGCGGCGCAGCTCGGGCTGGTGGGACTCGCGCACGAGATCGCCCGGCTGGTGGTCGAAGGTGGGGTACAGGAAGAAGCGCTCGTGGGCAAGCTGGAAGGACTTGCCGGGCACGCGTATGCCACCCTTGCGAAGTGTTATGAGCTGCTCGCCTTCCGCCAGGGCGCGGACGGTGACAGCCCATTCTTTGAAAGCAATTGGCATGAAAAAGACGAAATACCTGAAAGGAGACGGCTGCTTCACAACCCTGCTTGCCGCCCCGGGGGGACGACTGCCGGTCCGTTAAAGATACCGAACTCCGGGCGGAAATCCCAAATCCCCTGCAAATAGCGACATTATTTGGCATCCCTTAATGATCCAGCGCACAACGGGGCGTTCACAAACGCCATCCCGCGAGCCCCTCGGCGGCCTCGATGATGGCGGCGTAGTCCTGTTCGCCGTGCCCGCGCCCCATCGTGGCGATGAGCAGGCCGCGGGCGTGGGCGGCCGACGGGAAGGGCACGCCGGCGGCCTGCGATTCCTCGAGGCACAGCCTCACGTCCTTGAGCAGGTGAGCGGTCTTGAAGAGCGTCGTGTAGTCGTGCTCGCGCATCGGCGTGGACTTCATCTGCATCTGCGCCGAGGCGCCGGAGCCGGCCGAGGTGACCTCGACGAATGCGTCGAGGTCCACGCCGGTGGCGCGCGCCAACAGCAGCGCCTCGGCCAGGGCGGCGGCGTTGGCGGCGCCGAGGGCGTTGTTGATCAGCTTGAGCATCTCCCCCTGGCCGAGCTCGCCCACGTGCACGATCAGGCTGCCCATGGCTTCGAGCAGGGGCTTGGCGCGGCCGAAGTCCTGCGCCCTGCCCCCGGCCATGATCGTGAGCGTGGCGTCCTGCGCCCGTGGCGAGGAGCCGGTCACGGGGGCGTCGAGCAGATACACGTCGCGCTCGGCCAGGGCGGCGCCGATGCGGCGGGTATCCGATGGCGCGATGGTGGAGGAGTCGACGCACAGGAGCCCCTGGCGGGCGCCATGGATGACCCCCTCTGAACCGAGCAGGATCTCCGAGACCTGCTGTCCGTCGACGACCATGCTCACGACGATGTCGCTCACGCCCGCCACCTCGGCGGGGGTGGCGCAGGCGGTGGCGTCGTGCTGTGAGGCCCAGCTCTCGGCCTTGCCGGGAGTGTGCGTCCAGACGGCCAGAGGAAAGCCCGCGCGGGCCACGTTGGCGGCCATGCGCGAGCCCATGATGCCCAGGCCGAGGAAGCCGATCCGTTCAGGCATGGCCAAATCCTCCCCCACCGGGGGTTTCGATGCGTAGCCGCTGGCCGGGCTCGAGCGTGCCGGTGATCTTGCCGGGCAGCGAGTGCCCGTCGAGCTGATCGCGCCCGCGCTCACCCGGCTCGCCGCCGTGGGCCCCGAGCGGCGGGTGACGGCGGCGCTCGGCGATCAGCGAGAAGCTCATCGGCTCGAGCGCCTCGATCTCGCGCACGACGCCGTCGCCGCCGCGGTGGAGCCCGGTGCCGCCTGAGCCGCGGCGCAGGGCGTACTCGGTGACGCGCAGCGGGAATTCGCGCTCGAGCGCCTCCACGGGGGTGTTGAGGGTGTTGCTCATCGCGACGTGGACGGCGCTCGGGCCGTCCGCATCCGCACAGGCGCCCTGCCCGCCGCCGAGGGTCTCGTAGTAGGAGAAGCCGGGGTTGCCGAGCGTGAGGTTGTTCATCGTGCCCTGCCCGAGTGCCCGTCCGAAGGCGGCGAGCACGAGGTCGGCGACGCGTGAGGAGGTCTCGACGTTGCCGGCCGCGACCGCGGCGCCGGGCAGGGCGTTCAGCACGCTGCCCTCGGGCGCGCGCACCTCGATCGGGCGATGGGCACCGGCCGAGGGGGGAATGTCGGGGTCGGTGAGGGCGCGCACCGCGAACAGGCAGGCCGAGCGGGTGACGGCGAGCGGGCAGTTGAGATTGCCCGCATGCTGCGGCGCGCTGCCATCGAAGTCGAGCAGCAACCGATCGCCCGTGAGGACCGCTCGCAGGCGCAGCTGGAGGTCGTGCTCGGGCGCCTCGAGCACGTCGGCAGCGGCGAAGGTGCCGTCCGCGAGCGCGGCCAGGCAGGAGCGGGTGCGACGCTCGGAGTAATCGAGGACGGCGTCGGTCGCCTCGCGCAGGCGGGCGCTGCCGAGGCGGCGGGCGAGCTCGCCCAGGCGCTGGGCGCCGGTGCGGTTGGCGGCGAGCTGGGCGCGCAGATCGGCCCGGCGCTCGAGCGGCTGGCGCATGCGCGCCACGAGCTCATCGATCGTGCTCTCATCCAGCGGGCGCGCGGAGATCACGACGCCCTCCTCGGCCAGCGAGCGGCTGTCGGCGGGCATCGACCCCGGCACGCGCCCGCCGACGTCGGCGTGGTGTGCGCGGCTGGCGGCGAAGCCGATCAGCTCAGAGCCCGCGAACACGGGGGTGATGACGGTGATGTCGGGCAGGTGCGTGCCGCCGGCGAAGGGGTCGTTGAGGATCCAGGAGACGCCCGGCGAGTGCTGCTCGCCGAGGACCGCCGCCACGGCCGCGGGCATCGCGCCGAGGTGCACGGGGATGTGCTCGGCCTGCATCACCATCTGACCGTCGCGGTCGAACAGCGCGGTCGAGGCGTCGCGGCGCTCCTTGATGTTCGAGGAGTGCGCCGAGCGGATGAGCACGACGCCCATCTCCTCGCAGGCGGCTCGCAGGGCGCCGCTGATCACCTGCAGTTCGATCGGGTCAAGCATGCTCAGCGCCCGCGCCCTGCGGCGCCGCCTCTCGCTGCAGGCGGATCGTGCCGTGCTCGTCCACGTCGCCGGACCAGCCGGGCGGGACGAGCAGGGTGGCCTCGGGAAGCGCGCACAGGGCAGGTCCGGCCAGGCGCGTGCCGGATGCCAGCTCTCCGCGATAGACGCTCGCCTCGAGCGGAGCGCCGTCGAAGACGATCGCACGGCGCTCGGCGACGGGGGCGCCGGCGCTCGCGCTGAGCGGGTGCAGCGCCGGCGAGGGGCCCCACGCCGACACGCGCATGTTGACGAGCTCGGGCTCGGCGGAGTCGTCGCGGTAGCCGTAGCGCAGCTCGTGCGCGCGCGCGAAGGCCTCGCCGAGGACGCGCGGGTCGACCGACTGCGACTGCTCGACGGCGAGCTCGAAGGACTGACCGCGGTAGCGGAGCTCATGGCGGACGCGAAGGCGCTCGGGCGGGGCGCCCGCTCCGCTGCTCGCCTCGGCGATGAGGGCGTCGCGCTCTGAGCGGATGCGCTCGGGCGTGAGCGAGTCGCCATGCAGCATCACTGTGCGCGAGACGTCGCGCCGGGGAGCGGCGGCGGCGAGGCCGAGCGCGCACAGCACGCCCGAGGCGCGCGGGCAGAGAATGCGCTCGATGCCGAGCTCCTGCGCGAGCGCGGCGGCGTGCAGAGGCCCGGCCCCGCCGAAGGCCAGCAGCACGAAGCCGCGCGGGTCGATGCCGCGCTCGACGGTCATCACGCGCAGGGCGCCCAGCATCTCGGCCTCGGCGACGCGGACGATCCCCTGCGCGCAGGCGAGCGGGTCCATGTCGAGCTCGCGCGCGAGCCGCGAGACGGCGTCATCGGCGGCGGAGCGCTCGAGCGAGAGCCCGCCCGCGAGCTGGGAATCCTCGAGCAGGCGCCCGAGCAGGAGGTTGGCGTCGGTGACCGTCGCATCGCGCCCGCCGCGTCCGTAGCAGGCGGGCCCCGGGAGCGCGCCCGCCGAGGCCGGACCCACGCGCAGCGCGCCGCCGCCGTCACGCCAGGCGATCGAGCCGCCGCCGGCGCCGACGGTGAGGATGTCGAGCGCGGGCAGCGACAGCGGGCGCCCGGCGACCGTGCGCTCGGCGGTCTCGGTGACCTGTGAGTCCTCGATCAGGCACACGTCGCAGGAGGTGCCGCCCATGTCGAAGCAGAGCACGTCCGGCTCGCCGGCCAGCTCCGCCAGCAGGAGGGCGCCGCCGACGCCACCGGCCGGGCCCGAGAGAACGGTGAGCGCGGCGTGGGAGGCGGCGCGCTCGGAGTCGGTGAGACCGCCGGAGGACTGCATGATCAGCGGCTCCGGCAGGCCCTCCTCGCGGGCCTTCCGCGAGAGGCTGCGCAGGTAGTCGCCCAAGAGCGGGGAGAGGGCCGCGTCGAGCACGGTGGTGGCCGTTCGCTCGTACTCGCGGAAGGTGCCCACGACCTCGCAGGAGAGGGACACGTGCACGTCGCTCGCGAGCTCTGAGATGAGCGCGCCGAGCAATTGCTCATGCGCGGGATGGGCGTAGGAGTGAAGCAGCGCGACGGCGATCGCCTGAGGGCGCGCGAGCGCGACCTGCTCCACGAGCGCGCGCGCGCGAGCGCGATCGAGCGCCCGCTCGGGGCCCTCGGGGCCGGTGCGCTCGGGCGCGGGGAAGCGAAGCTCCGCGGGCACGAGCGGCGGCGGGCCGGAGGCGCACAGGTCGTAGAGCTCGGCGCGGTCCTGGCGCGCGAGCTCGATCACGTCGGTGAAGCCTTCTGTGGCGATCAGGGCGGTGCGGGCGGTGCGATCCTCGAGCAGCGCGTTGGTGGCGACGGTCATGCCGTGGGCGAAGCGCTCGACGCGCTGCGCCTCGGCGCCGGCCCGCGCGAGCACCAGGCGGACCGCCTCGAGCACGCCGACGGACTGCTCGGCGGGCGTGGAGGGGACCTTGGCGGTGTGGACGGATGAATCCCCGCCGACGAGCACCGCGTCGGTGAAGGTCCCGCCGACGTCGACTCCCAGGAGCATTCCCGGGAGCCTACGCGAGGCCTACGCTGCTTCGAGCTCGCGATCCTCGGTGTCGGCCAGGTGCTGGTGGGACGGGCAGTAGCCGTTGCGGGGGAGGGGCACGCGCTGGCAGGCGGTGCCCTTGCGAGTGGTCGCGCGGCACTGCGGGTTGGCGCCGCTCACCGCGGTGTAGCCCTCGTGGGGGTGCTCTTCGAGGAACTGCTGGGCGTAGTCCACGTAGCGGCAGACGACTTCGTGGACGTGCTCCTGCGCGGACATCGGGAAGTAGCGGCGGATGTCGCAGAACAGCGTGCGGGCCGGGCGCGCGAAGTAGTGGCGGTCGATGGCCATGCGCTTGATGACCGCCTCGCAGGCGCGCAGGAGCGCTTCATGGTTGCCGTTTGCGGCGGTTCCCTGCGGTGCGGCGATGATGCTGGGCGAAAGCTCCCGGTAGATCGCGCGACTGAACTGATACATGGCGATTTCTCACCTTTCTAACTCGGATGTGGTGGTTCCGAGCACTCCTGCCGTTCCTCAAAGACTCCTGTACCTCACAAAACCTTCCACCGGCAGAACACGCGTGTGATCTGAAAGGACCGACATAAAGACGAGAGGCCGATTTTTTTAGAAAAGGACCCCGTAGGGGTCCACGACGCCGGGCGCGGGTGTCACTCCCAGGTCTGCCAGGCGACCGCCTGTCCGTGGGAGACGACGACGTGGCGATGGTCGAGGCCGGGATCGCGCTCGGGGTAGTCCGAGCGACGGTGCGCGCCGCGGCTCTCGGTGCGCATGAGCGCGCAGCTGGCGATCAGCCTGGCGAGCGGATGGGGATCTGACAGCAGCCGGTTGAGGCCCTCGCTCGAGCGCACGATGCCCGCGTCGCGCCACAGCGCCGCGCGGGTGGAGGCGTCGGCGAGCGGCGGCGGCGAAAGAGCGCGCAGCTCCTCGAGCTCGCGCGCGGGCGCGGGCGCGGGTGCGGGCGCGGACTCGGACAGCGCGCCCGCGACGGCGCGGCGGGCGAACACGAAGCACTCGCTCAGCGAATTGGATGCGAGGCGGTTGGCCCCGTGCAGTCCCGTGCAGGAGGACTCGCCCACGGCATACAGTCCGGGGAGGGTCGAGCGGGCGTGGAGGTCTGTGACGATCCCGCCCATCGTGTAGTGGGCCGCGGGCGCGACCGGGATCAGCTCGCGCACGGGGTCAAGGCCGGCCTCCCGCAGGGAGGCGACCACGTTGGGGAAGTGGGCCGGGTCGATCGCGCGCATGTCGAGTCCCACCGATTGCGCTCCGCTCTGCTCGAGCAGAGCCTGGATCGCTCGTGAGACCTCGTCGCGGGGGGCGAGCTCGTCGACGAAGCGCTCGCCGGCGGCGTCATGCAGGGTGGCGCCCTCGCCGCGGATCGCCTCCGTCACGAGGAAGCCCTCGCGCCCGGCCACGCCGATGACCGCCGTGGGGTGGAATTGCAGGAGCTCGAGATCGGCCAGAGCGGCGCCGGCGGCGTGGGCGAGCAGCAGCCCGACGCCCTGGGAGCCGGGCGGATTGGTGGTGCGGGCCCACAGCGCCGCGGCGCCGCCCGTTCCGAGCACGACCGCGCGCGCCGCCACGACCAGGCCGTCTTCGCAGATGAGCCCGCGGCAGCGGCCCTGTGAGCGCCACAGCGCGCGTGCGCGTGCTCCCTCGAGCACCGTGATCAGCGGCTCGGCGGCGGCCAGCGCCGAGAGCTGGCGCACCACGCGCCTGCCGGTGGCGCTTCCGCCGGCGTGCACGACGCGCCTGACCGAGTGCCCTCCCTCCAGGCCGAGCGCGAGACGGCCGAAGCGATCGGCGTCGAAGCGGACGCCGAGCGCCTGCAGGTCGCGTACGCAGTCCGGGGCCTCGTGCACGAGCACCTCCGCCGCCGAGTGCCTGACGAGGGAGCGCCCGGCGAGCTCGGTGTCGCTCAGGTGCAGCTCGAAGCTGTCGTCGGCGGCGAGCGCCGCGGCGAGGCCGCCCTGGGCCCAGTAGCTGGCCGTCTGCGCCAGCGGGGTTGCCGACACGAGCACGACCGTGGCGCCCTCGCGCGCGGCGCACAGCGCGGCGTAGAGTCCCGCCGCGCCCGCGCCCACCACTGCGATGTCGGCCTCACGCGAGGCCTCCGGTTGGGAGGCGGGCATCGCGGGGAACCGTATCTCCCCCGGCGCGCCCGTCGAGTCCGGCCAGCCCGCGGGCCGGCTCCCAGGCGTGACTAGCGGCCGCGCAGGCGTTCGATCCGTTCGTGCAGCAGGCGTCTTTCGCTGGGTGAGGCTGCTGTCCGTTCGCGCGCTTCCAGTTTGCGGATCACTTCTCGCAGTTCGGGCGCGACGGCGGCCGGGGTCGTCGGGGCCGCCGCGTGGGTGGTCTTCGCGGCGGGCGCGCTGGGGGTGGTGGCGGCCGGGGTCGTCGCGGCGGGGGTGGTTGCGGCGGGGGTCGACGTGCCGGTCGCGCCGGGCGTGCCGGCTGCCGGCGGTGTGGTCGCCGTCGTCGGGGTGGTGGCTGCCGGCGCGGCAATCCTCGTCACGGCGACGGTCGTGCCGGATCCGGAGCTCCCGGCGAGCGACACGAGCGAGGCGGCGAGCACTCCGAGGGCGAGCACGACCACGACGGACAGGGCGATGATCGGCCGCTTCCAGTTCGACGAGGTAGCAAGGCGCGTGCGCGCGGCCGCGCCGCAGTGCAGGCACCACTCCTGGTCGGGGTGAAGCGGAGCGCCGCACAGCGGGCACGCTTCGGGCGGCGACGCCGTGGGCGGCTCGGGCGGCGCGGCCCCGCTTACGCCGGGGGTGGCGCCGGGAGCCGCGGGGGCGCCCCCGCCAGGGACCGTGGGCCCGGGCGGCGGGGACGTGGCTGCGCTCACGCGCCCGCCTTCTTGGTGGGTGGGCGGAGGATCTCCGTGGGTTCGTCATCGCCGGCCTTGACCTGTGCGGTGTCGGGCGGCCCGGCGGGAACCGGGGGAGCCTTCGGAGAGCGGCCGGCCGCCGGCTTCGCGGGCGCGCCGTCCGGCGTCCCGGCGGGGGCCGGGGGCGGGCTCGGAGAGCGCCCGGCCGGCGCCGGCCTCGAGCTGGTCCGCGGGGCTTTCGACGGCTGTGCGGGGGCCTGTGGCGGCGGCGACGGCTCAGGTGAGCTCTGGGGAGGGCGCGGCGCCGGCGTGGCGGCCGCGGGCGCGGGAGCGGGAGCGGCCGGCGGGGTGGCTGTCGGCGGAGGTGCTGCTGGCGGGCGAGCCGGCGGCGACGGGGCTGCCCGCGGGGGAGCTGCCGGCGGGGCGGCCGGGGGGGACGGGGCTGCCCGCGGCGGAGCTGCCGGCGGGGCGGCTGCCGGCGCCACCTTCTGAGCCACCGTCGGCGGTTCGACCGCCGAGCGGCCGGCGGGCGCGGCGCTCGGGGGGCTTCCGGGCAGCACGTGAGCGGCGGTCGCGGACGCGGCGGCAGCGGGGGCCGGCCTGGCGGTGGGCATCGAGGGCGGGGGCGAGCCTGTCCTCGCAGCGCCATCGCCACTCGCGGTGGCTCCGGCGGCGGCGGTCGCGCCGGCGGCGACGGCGGTGGGGGCGCTCGCGGCCGCGCCGGCGGCGCCGGCGATCGGCAGGTCGACGTTGCGACCCACCGATAGCCCGCAGTTGGGGCAGAAGCGGTCCTCGCCGCTGTGGAGGGCCGCACAGCGCGGACAGGCGGTGATGCCGGCCTCGTGCAGGACGGTCATCGGCTGGTGTTGCCCCAGGGCGCTCTCGAGCGAGCGCAGCTCGGCGTCGATGTGGCCGAGGGTGCTGAGCTTGGCGATCACGAGCGCGTCGTTTCGCTGTCCGAAGCGGTGCAGGTTGAAGACCAGTCCACCGAGGTCGCGGTAGGCGAGCTCACGGGCCTTGCGCAGAAAGCGCGCACGCCGGCGCGCGCGTCCGCGCGTGCGGAAGCCCGGCTGGCCGGCGTCGGCGCCGCCGTTGGCGGGCTGGCCGGCATCCGGCGCAGGAGCGGGAGCCGCCTCTGGAGTCGTGGCAGATGGCTCGTCCACAGCCGATCCATGTTAGCCGTACGGCCTAAGCGCCGTGCCTGCTCAGGCGGATGGCTCGAGCGCCATGCGCCACGCGTCCGCCACGCGCTCGGCCATCGCGTGCGCGGAGAAGCGCGCCGCGCTCGCGTGGCCGTCGACGCGCGGGTCCGCTGCCTGCAGGTGCGGTTCCAGGGCCGCTCGCCAGCGGTCGAGGTCGAACGGAGCGCACAGCGTGCCGGGCACGTCCCTGAGCGCGTCGGGGTGGATGCCGACCGGCGTGGCGAGCACGGGCACGTCGCAGGCGAGCGCCTCGACCACCGCCAGCCCGAAGCCCTCATGGTCGGAGGGGACGAGGACCGCGTTGACGGAGTTGATCCACAGGGGCACCCTGGAGGGCTCCACGGAGCCGAGCGTGAGCAGCTCGACTCCCACGGCACGGGCGAGCGAGAGCGCGAGGTCGTAGCGCTTGACAGGCCGCGACGGGTCGGCTGCGAACAGGAGGTAGGGCCTGTCGGGGTCGAGGCCCAGCTCGGCGCGCGCCTGCGCGCGTACGAGCGGGCCGAAGCGCTCGAGATCCACGCCGCAGGGCAGCACCTTGGCTCGGCGGCGGGCGGCGCGCCCGGGCAGTTCGCGTGCGAATGGGGCGGACACGGCGGCGAGAAGGTCGATCAGCGGCAGCACGGCCCAGGTCAGCAGGCGCGTGCGGGGGTGGACCAGGTCGCGGCCGTGCACGGTCAGCGCGCGCACCCGGGCGGGGACGGCCAGCGCAGGCCAGGCGGTGAGCCCGAAGTGGGCGTGGACGACGTCGAAGCGCTCCGCCGCGCCGCGCCGCGGCGCGAACGCCCGGCGCAGATCGACCGCGGCGCGCGCCATCGCCCTGGGGCCCGGGGCGAACTCGTACAGCTCCACGTCCAGATCCGGCAGGGCTCGGAGCGCCGCCACCTGATCGCGGACGAAGCTCCCGCGCTCAGGGTGGTCGGCGCCGGGCAGCATGTTCGAGACCACGAGCGCACGCACGATCCTCCGACCGTAGCGCTCTGGAATGATGGCGGCGTGAGCAGTGCTCCCGCACCATCTGACCCGCGCACGCGCCCGATCGGCGTGTTCGACTCCGGCGTGGGCGGCCTGACGGTCCTCGATGAGCTGCTCGTGCGGCTGCCGCGCGAGGACTTCGTCTACCTCGGCGATACGGCCCGCTTCCCCTACGGCGAACGCTCGCCGGAGGAGATCGAGCGCTTCGCCGCGGAGATCGCCGAGGAGCTGCTGCGCCGGCGCGCGAAGCTGCTCGTGGTCGCCTGCAACTCGGTCGCCTCCTCGGCGCTTCCGAGCCTGACCGCGCGCATGCAGCAGACGACGCTCGGCCTCGACGTGCTCGGCGTCGTGCGCCCCGAGGCGATGCGGGCGGTCGCCGCCACGCGCAGTGGGCGCATCGGCCTGCTCGCGACGCCCACGACCGTGGCCAGCGGCGCCTACGAGCTGGCGGTGGCGACGGTCGATCCGCATGTCACGCTGCACGCGGTCGCGTGCCCGACGCTGGCCTCGATCATCCAGGCCGGGGAGCAGTTCGACGAGGAGGCCGTGGAGAGCGTGCGGGTGGCATGCGAGCCGCTGCGCAGGGCGGGGGTGGACACGGTGATACTCGGATGCACCCACTATCCGTTGATCAGCCCGCTGTTGCAGAGGCTGTTGGGCCCGGAGGTGACCCTCATCAGCTCCGGCGCGGCGCTCGCGCGGCAGGTCGAGCACGCGCTGAGCACGCGCGAATTGCAGAACCCGCGTGCCGATGGCGAGGGCGACTACATGTTCCTGTGCACCGGCGATGTGGAGGCCTTCCGCGAGGTGGGAACGCGCTTTCTGCAGATGCCGCTGGGCAAGGTCGAGCACGTGCACCTGGCCGAGGCCGAGGTTCTCGCGTGAGTGAGCGCAGCGGCGGGCGTGCGCCGGACGAGCTGCGCCCGACGACGATCGAGCCGGGGTTCATGCGCACGGCGACGGGCTCCGCGCTGATCTCGGTCGGCGAGACGCGCGTGATCTGCACCGCCTCGGCACAGGAGAGCGTTCCGCGCTGGATGGCCGGCCGCGGCACGGGCTGGGTGACGGCGGAGTACGGCATGCTGCCGGCGTCGACCGGCGAACGCAAGCAGCGCGACGCGACCAGGGGTCGCCAGGACGGGCGCACGGTCGAGATCCAGCGGCTGATCGGACGCTCGCTGCGCGGCGTGATCGACTTCGGTGCGCTCGGCGAGCGCACCGTCTATCTCGACTGCGACGTGCTCCAGGCCGACGGAGGCACCCGCTGCGCGTCGATAACCGGCGCCTACGTGGCGCTTTCGCTGGCGTGCGCGCGTCTGCAGGAGGAGGGCCTGCTCGAGCGCTCGCCGCTCACGGGGTCGGTGGCGGCGGTGTCCTGCGGGATGGTCGCCGGCGCGGCGCTGCTCGACCTCGACTACGCGGAGGACTCGACCGCGGAGGTCGACGCGAACGTTGTCATGACGGGCGAGGGCGGGCTGGTCGAGGTGCAGGCGACGGCCGAGCGAACGCCGCTGTCGCGGGCGCACCTGGATGAGCTCCTGGCGCTCGCCGCTGCCGGCATCGAGCGCCTGCGCGCGGTGCAGGAGCAGGCCATTTCCGCGGCGGCCGCTGCGGCCGGTTGAAGCTCCTGCTCGGATTGCCACCTCGAGCCGCGTCCGATCTCCGATGCGCATGGTGGTGGCCCGTGGTGTGAGCCGCAGGCCACCACCCGCGCTACTGCGCTCGATTGATTACGGGAACAGACCGAATTCGCTTTCGACCACGTTTTGTTTGCCTCCGAGGATCGCTGACAGTTCGCCCTCGGCTTCGTTGTCATATCCGCCGCTCACCGACGCGTTCTGGCCAGGGGCACGGTTGAGGTTCCCGCCGGTCACCGATGAGGTCTAGCCGCTTGCCGAGTTACCGAGGCCGCCGCTCACAGACGAGCCCTCTTGGCTGGCCCTGCCGCCCTCCCCACCACTCACCGAGGAACGGGCACCGCTGGCCTGGTTGCCAAATCCCGCGCTCACGGACGCACTGCCGCCGCTGGCCGTTCCGTCCTGCCCGGCGGTCACCGACGAGTAGAAGCCGCTGGCGGTATCCATGTCCCCGAAGGCCACAGAGAACGGACCTGACAGCACGTTGTCCCAGCCGCCGACGATGCCGGCGTAGGACGTGAAGGTCTGCAATTCGCCCAGGATCAGGTTGTGGGAGCCGGTCTGGCTCTTGGTGCCCTCGTCGTAGCCGATGATGAGGTTTCCCGCTCCGTTGACGGTGTTGGTTTTGCCTTCCCCGTTGACGATCTGCACGTTGGCGCCGGAGAACTGAATCGTCGGCTTGCCGCCCACTCCTTTCTCAACGAGATCAACGTACGGGACGAGTGACGCCAACGTCGAATCGCCTGGTCCCGTCGCCCCAGTCGCCCCGGCTGCGCCGTTTTCGCCTTTTTCTCCGGTCGCTCCTTTGGGGCCTTCATTGCCTTGTGGTCCGGTTGGCCCGGCTTTGCCTTCCAGGCCCTGTTTGCCTTCAGCCCCGACTTCGGTCAACACCCAGCCTTTGAAGCAAACACCTTTGACGGGCGTGAAGACCATCCAGCCTTCATGCGTTGGCAGGCAAAGCTCGACCCCCGAGGCCCCAGCTCCGCTCGCGGTCACCAGCGACAGGCTCATCGCCACACACGCCGCCACGCCGACGCCCCGTAGGGCCTTGGACGCCCTCATCACACGGCCTCCCTGTCTCTCTCGCGGGCGGACCTGCGCGCCGCCCAGTGGGAAAAGTCAAGCACTCGACCGACACCCGCGCTGTGCGGCCTGCGCTGCGGTCAGGAACTCAGGAGGCTCGCATGATTCCAACGGTACGGATCGCTCGCACAGGGGCGGTGCCAAGGCGACGCCGGCTCACATGGTCGTCCAGGTTCACCAGATCTCCGGTTTGGGGGCCGTCGATCTGGGTACACGCGGAACTGTCGGGAACGCACGGTAGCTACCCCAAGGAGGGCCTATGGCCAGAATCATCGTCACGACAGAGCAGAGCAAACGCCCGGACGCGCCCATTCTGCTCGACGAGTTCGTCTGTTCCGATCATCTCAGCGACGATCACTCCGCAGCGCAGCTTGTCGAGCGACTCAGCTGGGCAGTCATCGACGCCGAACACCAGAGCGTCGGATGGCGGCGAGGAGTCGACGTTTAGCCGGAGGATGATCGGGTAGATAGGCGTTGGGCCTGGCCACTCATCAAAGCCTCGCCTCCTCCTGCCCGGCGTTTTTGACCCTCTCTCCGGGGAGAGCAGCAAGTTCGTTGGTCACACAGCCTCCCGCCCCCCTGGGAGGCTGTGTGCGTTCTGAGTGACAGAGGGCCTCCCCCGGTCCCTCAGCCGATCAGCGTGGACGGGGCAGAGCGCGCTAGGCTCGCGCCGTGCTCTCAGCAAGGGCCAGGGCAGCAGAGGAACGGGATGGCGTTATGCGACGGCTCCTGCTCGCAACCCACAACGAGCACAAGCGCCGGGAGTTCGCGCGCCTGCTGGGCGCTTCCGGCGAGGGCGCTCGCTTCGAGCTCGAGCCGCTGCCGGCGAGCGTGCGCCTGCCGCCGGAGGACGGGGAGACGTTCGCCGAGAACGCCCTCGGCAAGGCCCGCGCCGCGGCGGCGGCCACCGGGCGGCCGAGCATCGCCGACGACTCGGGCATCGAGGCGGCCGCGCTCGGCGGCGCGCCGGGGGTGCGTTCGGCCCGTTACGCGGGCGAGGACGCGAGCGACGAGGAGAACCTGCAGAAGCTGATGCGCGAGGCGCCCGCCGGCAGCCCGCTCGAGTACGTGTGCGCGATCGCCTACGTCGATCCGGGCGAGAAGGGCGAGCACGTGTTCGAGGGTCGCTGTCGCGGACGCATGGCGGCCGAGCGCCGCGGGCTGGGTGGGTTCGGCTATGACCCGGTGTTCCTGCCGGAGGAGAGCCCGTCGCTGACGATGGCCGAGCTCTCAGACGAGCAGAAGGATGCGATCAGCCACCGCGGTCACGCGACGCGGGCGCTGGCCGACTGGCTCAGAACAGGTTGATCGCCGCCGAGGCGCCGACGGCGACGCTCAGCCCGGCGTAGCCGTCGTAACCGGAGAGCAGCAGCAGCAGCGCTGTCAGCAGCGAGATGAGCACGGTCACGATCCAGGCCAGCCGAGTGATGGTCACCCGCGCATTGTTGCGGATGCGCCCGTCCGCAAACGGTGTTAGCGTCGAGCAACTGTTTCACGAACGAGGAGGACAGAGTGACAAAGTCCGAGCTGGTCGAACAGGTGGCCGACCGCACCGAGTTGACCAAGCAGGATGCTGCGCGGGCGGTGGATGCGGTGCTGGCCACCGTGGAGGACGCCCTGCGCCGCGGCAGCGAGGTCACGGTGTCGGGATTCGGGAAGTTCCACGTCAGCGAGCGCGGCGCGCGGATGGGCGTCAACCCACGCACCGGTGAGCGCATCCAGATCGCCGCCTCGCGTGTCCCCCGCTTCACCGCGGGCAGCGGGCTGAAGAGCGCCGTGAAGGGTCGCTGATCGCGGGACGGATGTTCGGCGACACCCTGGCCACGCGAGTGGCCGAGCGCGAGTCTCAGATCGTGCTCGGGCTCGACCCGGATCCGGCCGCGCTGTGGCCGGGGAGCGACGACGGTCTCGCGCGGGGCTCCCCGGCGGAGCGTGCCGCGGACGCCGTCCTTCGCCATTGCCTGGCGCTAATCGACGCGACGGCGCAGGCGTGCGTCGCCGTCAAGCTACAGCTGGCCTGCTTCGAGCGGCTCGGGGCGCCCGGCCGCAGCAGCCTCGAGGCCGCCGCCGGCCATGCGCGCGCACGCGGCCTGCTCGTGATCGCAGACGGTAAGCGGGGGGACATCTCGGTCAGCGCCGCCGCCTATGCGCAGGCACTCCTCGGCGGCGTCGAGACGCCATATGGAAGCGTGCCGGGGCTCGGAGCCGATCTGTTGACGGTCAACCCGCTGATGGGCAGGGATGCGATCGAGCCGTTCGTCTCGGCCGCGCGAGCGGCCGGCGCCGGCGTGCTGGCGCTCGTGCGGACATCCAACCCCGGCGCCGCTGACGTCGAGGACCTGGAGCTCAAGGACGGCGGCACGGTGTGGCAGCGCGTGGCCGCGATCGTCAACGAGCTGGGCGCCCCGGGAGTGGGGGAGGCGGGCCTCAGCGACGTGGGGGCGGTGATGGGCGCCACGGTCCCGGGGCATCTCCTGCGCGCGAGGGAGCTGATGGCGAGCGCGACCTTCCTGCTCCCCGGTGTCGGCGCCCAGGGGGGTCGCGTGGAGGATCTGGCGCCAGCATTCCTGCCCGGGCGCGCGGGCGGTCTCGTGACGGCATCGCGGAGCATCGCCAACGCCCACGCACAGAGCGGCGGGGAGCCCGCGGCGGCGGCGCGAGCCGAGGCCGAGCGCCTGCGTGAGCGCGCCTGGGCGTGCTCGGATCGGCTGCAGACCGCCTAGTTCCACGGTTTAGGCGCAGTAGTCGACAAGGGCGCGGCTGGGCCGGCCGAGCTGGTGGTTCAGGGAGATGGCGGCTGCGAGGGTCAGCAGGCGTTGCAGGATGCGCTCGCGCAGGCCGGGGAGAGTGCGTGCGCCGTGACGCTCGAGGGTCAATGTTCCCTTGCAGCTCCAGAAGATGCTCTCGATGCGTTGGCGGATCGGTGCGAGGTGCGGGCCGCGCCCGGGCTCGTCTTTGCGGCGAGGTCTGAGGATCATCGCGTTCATGTCGCTGACGGCCTGCGCGAACGCCCGGCCGGCGTAGCCCTTGTCGCCGATCAATGTCTCTCCACCCTCACGGCGGGTGCGCGCCAGCAGTTCCAAGGCGACATCTCGCTCATCGCGTTTGGGGGAGGCGACCGTGACCGCTCTGGGTGTCCCGTCGGGCGCGAAGATGCCGTGCAGGCGAAACCCCCAGAAGAATCGGGAATGACTGCGGCAGTAGCCGTAGTCCGCGGCGTCGCCGGGCGGGCGCCGTGCGCGGAGTCCTCAGCGGCGTCGTGAAGAGATTCCTAAAGGGTGTCCGGGGCTGCTGGTGCATTCCGCTAGCCTTGGGGGCGCGCCGCGACAGCGTCTGCCGTGGCTGCTTGGGAAGGTGGGTACAGAGCTACGATGATCATCACGGTCACGCTCAACGCGGCGATCGACAAGTCGCTCTCGGTGCCGAACTTCCGGCTTGGCCGACGTCACCGCACCGTCGAGCAGCGCACGATCGCCGGCGGCAAGGGCGTCAACATCGCGCGCACGCTGAAGGCTCTCGGCCAGCCCGTGATCGCCACCGGCTTCGCCGGCGGCCCGACGGGGACGCGCATCGTCGAGCAGCTCACCGAGGAGTCGATCCTCAATGACTTCGTGCGCATCCGCGAGGAGTCGCGCACGAACACCTCGGTGCTCGACCCCACCAGCGGGCAGCAGACCGAGATCAACGAACGCGGCCCCTCGGTGTCCGAGCGCGAGATCGAGTTGTTTCGCGACAAGCTCCTCTACCTCGCCCGCGGCGCCGCGATCGTGGTGTTCGCCGGCTCGCTCCCGCGCGGGGTCGAGCCGGACATCTACGCGTCGCTGATCGGCGATCTGGAGCGGATGGAGGTGACGACGGTGATCGACACCGACGGCGAGCCGCTTCGCCAGGCCGCGCGCGCCGAGCCCGACGTGGTCTCGCCCAACGTGCTCGAGGCCGAGGAACTCGTGGGCCACGAGTTCGCCGGCGAAGAGGAGCGCTCGCTGGTCGTGCGCGAGATCGCGGCGCTGGGCCCGCGCGAGGCGATCATGACGCTGCCCGACGGGTGCTTCGCCCAGGTGCGCGTGGACGGGCAGCCGCTGTTGAAGCGCGCGCGCATCGATCCGCGCGAGCCGATCGCAAAGAGCGGCTCGGGCGACGCCTTCCTGGCCGGCTATCTGGCCGCGCGCTACGAAGGCCGCCCGCCCGACCAGTGCCTGCGCTTCGGCGTCGCCTGCGGGGCGGAGTCCACCGGGCGTCTCGGCGCCGGGCTGATCGACCCGCGCGAGGCGAGGCGGCTGATGGGCGACGTCGAGCTGTCGGTCGTCGAGCTCGGGACCGAGATGAGCGAGACGGCCTGAGCGTCTCCGCGCCCCGGCTCAACCGGCCAGGCCCCCGCGGGTGCCGGCCGCGGACATCTAGCCGCCAGCGACGTCGCGTCTGAGGAACACCAGGTAGGCCGAGAACAGCGCCGGAACGGCATACAGAGCACACACCCATGCCGAGTGAGCGATCGGGGCCCAGTCTGTGGGAGTGCGCAGCAGGCCATGCCAGTTCTCGAACTGTTCGGTCAGCAGGTAGGGGCGAATGCCTTCAAGCCCCGGGATCTGCGCGACGATGAACAGCAGGATCACCAGGCCGATCGTGCCGACCACGGCGGCGGCGCTGTTGCGGGTGGCGGTGGACAGCAGCACGCCGAGGCTCGCGACGGTCAGCAGCGGGATCAGGTAGATCGCATTGGACGCGAACACGAGCAGCAGCGCTTCGCCCGGCGGCACGACGGTTCCCGAGAAGGTCCTGACGGAGTGAAAGCCCCACGAGGCGATACCGGCCACGGTCGCCACGGCAGCCGACAGGAACACCGCTGTCGCGGCGTAGGTCATGGCCGCGATCGCCTTCGCCGCGAACACCTGTCCGCGATTGACCGAGCGCGTGAGGATCGTCTTCAGCGTGCCGTTCGCGTCCTCGGCGGCGACGATGTCGCCCGCGACGAGCGACGCCGCGAGGGGCAGCATGAAGACGGACAGGAACAGCAGCATCAGCACCGGTGTGGCCAGCCCGGACTGGGTGATCTGTGAGGCGAAGATGTTGTCCGCGCCGTGGTCGTGGCGCTGGTGCACGTTCTGGAAGACGACGAAGAAGAGCGGCAGGATGACCACCAGCGCGAGGCCGAGGTAGGTGCGCTTCTGGGAGATGAGCTTGCGCAGCTCCCAGCGGTAGACGGTCAGCGTTGAGGGACGCCGGGCGCCGGCCACGCGCGGGGCGGGGGAGGGGATGCTCACAGCCGCGCTGCTCATCGGCTGCCGATCGCGGCTGCGGCGGGGTGCTCGAGGGCGCCTGCGCCGGCGCCGGCGCCGTGGTCGCCGTTGCCCTCGGTCAGCCGGAAGAACAAATCCTCGAGCGTCGCCAGTTCCGGCGTGAGCGCGAGGATTGCGACTCCCGCGCGGGCGAGCGCGAGCGACAGCTCGCCCACGTCGCGCTCCTCGGCCTGCAGGTTGATGCCCTGCGCTCCGGCGACGGCGTGCTCGACGCCGGGCTGGGTGCGCGCGAGCTCGAGCGCGCGGTCGTCGTCGGTCGTATGCATGCGGTAGCCGGCGCCGCCCTGGCGGCGCAGGTCGGCGAGTGCCCCCTCATAGACGACCCGCCCGGAGTCGACGATCGCGACGCGGTCGCACAGTTCCTGGACCTCGGGAAGCTGGTGGCTTGACAGCAGCACCGTGATCCCCTCGCCGGCCAGACGCCGGATCAGCTGGCGCATGTCGCGCATGCCCGCCGGATCAAGGCCCGTCGCCGGCTCATCGAGGATCAGCAGTCGCGGGCGGCGCAGCAGCGCCGCCGCGATCCCCAGGCGCTGGCGCATGCCGTGCGAATAGCCGCCTACCCTGTCGCGGGCGCGCGGGCTCAGCTCGACGATCTCGAGCACCTCATCGATGCGCCCCGCCGCGCCGTCTCCGTCCAGTGCGGCGAGCAGTTCGAGGTTCTTGCGGGCGCTCAGATAGGGGTAGAAGCGCGGCGCCTCCACGAACCCGGCCACGCCCTGAAGGGCGCGCGCGCCGTCTCGCAGCGGGTCGCGCCCGAACAGCTCGACGGTGCCCTCCGTCGGCGTGATCAGGCCGAGGGCCATGCGCAGCGTGGTCGTCTTGCCCGCGCCGTTCGGCCCGAGGAACCCGTACACATCGCCGGCGCGGACGTTGAGGTCGATGTGGTCGACGGCGACGAGCGTGTCGTAGCGCTTGACCAGCCCGCGCGCCCTGACCGGCGGGGCCTCGTCGCTCACGCTAGAGGCCTCGAGCGAGCGCCTCGATTTCGGCGGGCGTCACCGAGCCGGCCAGCACGTAGCGCACGCCGGAGCGCTCGAAGCTGAGCAGCGTGCCGAGCTCGGTGCGCAGCTCGCTGGCGCTGGTGCCATTGATCGTGACCTTCGGCAGTCCTTCGAGCTCTTCGCTGGTGCCCTCGCCGGCGCCGGCCTTGCCCTTGCTTTCGATCACGGCGATCGTGGTGACGCCATGGCCATGAGTGGTGACGGTCGGCTTGTCCGCTTCGCCGCCCTTGTCCGGCTGGTCGGCGCCGGAGGTATGCGAGAACTTGATTTCCTTGATCTTGGCGCCGGGCGGGGGCGAGAAGGCGAACACCGAGTCGGCCACGGGGCCATAGGAGATTTCTGTGGCCGCCAGTTCGATCACCGGCGAACTGGTCGTGGAGGAGTAGATCGCCGCGCGCAGCGGGACTCCTGTGACCGCGTCGAAGGACAGCTCGGCGCCGCCGAGGAGGCTCCCGCCTTCGCTGGGCGCCACGCGCACCGTGTAGGCGGGCTGTCCGGCCACGTTGCTGGGCGTGGCTTCCGAGACGCTCGCGTGGCGGTGCAGACGGGAAATCCCTTCTTCGATCTTGGCGACGGCCGGGGCTTCGCGTTCCTCGGCGCCTTCCTGCGGTTTCTGTGAGGCGGGCGGGGTGTAGCGGTAGAGGGTGTTCGTCGCGGCGTCGTATATCGACAGCGTCTGTCCGTCGGAGTAGATCTCGGTATCGCCTTTTTCGGCCTGCAGCTCGATGCGAACGCGCCCTTCCTTGCCGATCCACAGCCGACCCGACGCCCCGGAGATGAGGGGGCTCTGAGCGAGTTCGCCGCCCGCGCCGCCGCCGCTTGCCAGGCTGGCGCCTTCGAGGAGGTGGTTGGTGAACTGGATGTTCGCGCTCACGCCTTGCACGGGCGCGGCGCTGAGGGCGTCATGAATGGCGTCGGCCAGCGGCTTGGGCGGCGGCTTGGCGCCCGAGCCCAGGGCGAAGGCGATCGCCGTGGCGGAAACGCCCACCGCGATCACGACGCCGCACAGCAGGAGCAGGCGATACAGGGGAAGACGGCGGAGGATGTTCATGGTGAGCGTCCAGCTCCTCAGGTTGCTGGCTGCTTCCAGCGTAGCGCTGAAGCTTCGGGGCGCCTAAACATGAGAGGCGTCTCATGGGGGGCATGCATGGGGGGGCATGCGATGGGGGCATACGGGCGATCGACCCGCGCGACGGCCCCACCCGATATGTTCTCGCCTCCATGGTCATTGCGGTTGTGATCTTCTGGTTGCTGCTGGGCATCGGCGTCTTCTTCGTCGCCATGCACGGCGGCCCGCGCGGCGCGCGCCAGTCGCTGCACACCGAGTCGAAGCTCTCCCGGCGCGCGATCATCCTCGGGGTCGTGGTGGCGTTCGCCTTCGGCCTGGTCGTGCCGGCGCTCGTGCTGGCCTTCAACCGCGACCACAAGGCGAGCGTGGGCGTGGGCGGTCTGCACCTGACCGCCGAACAGCAGAAGGGGCGCGAACTGTTCGCGCATGCCTGCACTGTCTGTCACACGCTCAGCGCGGTCAACTCCGTGGGGCGCATCGGGCCTGACCTCGATGTGCGCGTGGGGGATGACATCTCCACCGCCGCGGGGCGCAAGGCGCTCGTGCTGAACGCGATCGCCGAAGGTCGCGCGCGCGGCCTGGGCCAGATGCCGGCGCTGCTCTACCAGGGCAAGGAAGCCGAAGAGGTCGCGAGCTTCGTGGCCGCCGTCGCCGGTCACTGAGGCCGTCGCCGCCCGCGCGCCGCAGCGGTCCGGCCCGCGCCGCTGCGCCCACGCTTTGGCCATCCGTCGATAGCCGCATGCAGCGGGCATCGTCTAAGGTCCGCCGCAATGGCCGACACAGTCCGTACAGCCGAGGACGTCAAGGCGTTCGTGGCCGAACGCGAGATCCGCTTCATCCGCTTCTGGTTCACCGACATCCTCGGCCAGCTGAAGTCGTTCTCGATCAACGTCGCCGAGCTTGACGACGCGTTCGAAGCCGGGATGGGCTTCGACGGGTCCTCGATCACGGGGTTCAACGCGATCGAGGAGTCCGACATGATCGCGATGCCCGATCCCTCCACGTTCGCGGTCCTGCCGTGGCGCCCGGAGGAGCAGGGGGTGGGGCGCATGTTCTGCGACGTCATCACCCCCGAGCGCACGCCCTATGAGGGCGACCCGCGTCACGTGCTGCGGCGCGCGCTCGAGCGCGCGCACGCGATGGGCTTCGACACCTTCAACGTCGGCCCCGAGCTCGAGTACTTCCTGTTCCGCGACTCGCGCTCAACAGAGGTGCTCGACGAAGGCGGCTACTTCGACCTGACGACGCTGGACGCCGGCTCCGACGTCCGCCGTGAGACGGTGCTAGCGCTCGAGCAGCTGGGGATCCACGTCGAGTACACCCACCACGAGGTGGGGCCCTCCCAGCACGAGATCGACATGCGCTACGCCGACGCGCTGAAGATGGCCGACGACTGCATGACCTACCGGATCACGGTCAAGGAGTACGCGATGAAGTACGGCTGGCACGCGACCTTCATGCCCAAGCCGCTGTTCGGCGAGAACGGCTCGGGGATGCACACCCACCAGTCGCTGTTCAGGGACGGTAAGAACGCCTTCTACGACCCCGATGACCAGTACTTCCTGTCAGACGTCGGCAAGGCCTTCATCGCCGGTCAGCTCAAGCACGCGCGAGAGATCTGCTCGATCTTCGCCCAATGGGTGAACTCCTACAAGCGCCTGGTGCCCGGCTTTGAGGCGCCGGTCTACGTCGCCTGGTCGCGGCGCAACCGATCGGCGCTCGTGCGCGTGCCGCTGTATCACCCGGGCGACGAGAAGGCGACGCGCATGGAGCTGCGCTGCCCGGACCCGGCCTGCAACCCCTATCTGACCTTCGCCGCGCTCCTGCAGGCGGGCCTCGAGGGGATCGAGAAGGGCTATGAGCTGCCCGAGCCGATGGAGAAGAACCTCTACCACCTCTCGGGCGAGGAGCACCGGCGCCTCGGCGTCGAGCAGCTCCCGGCCAGCCTGGGCGAGGCGATCGAGATCACAGCCGAGTCAGAGCTCGTGCTGCGCACGCTCGGCGAGCACATGTTCAACCGTTTCATCGAGATCAAGCGCCAGGAGTGGGAGGACTACCGCGTGCAGGTCACCCAGTGGGAGCTCGATCGCTACCTGTCGATCCTCTGATCAGCTTGGACTGAGGGATCGGGCAGGCGATCGGGCGCATCGGCGAGAGGTGTGAGTGAAACGCCTGTAGCGCGTGTCCGAAGGCGCTCGGATGGCGCGGGGCGATCTCGCGCAGCGGCGTGAGCACCGACAGCGCGCGGCGCTCGTACTCCGTCTCGCCGGTCAGCTCCGAGAGTCGCAGCAGCCCGACCGCGGCGCTCGAGCTACCCGAGGGGATCGGCGTGTCCTCGAGATCCTTGCGCCGCGTGATCAGCGCTTCGCCGTCGGCGGAGGTCGAGAAGAAGCCGCCGTGCTCTGAATCCGCGAAGCGGCTGATCATCTCCTCGGCCAGCGTGATCGCATGCTCGAACCAGCGCTCCTCGCAACTCGCTTCGAACAGCGCGATCAGCGCCTCCAAGAGGAACGCATGATCCTCGAGGTAGGCGTCGATCTTGGCGTGGCCGTGGTTGTAGGTGCGCAGCAGCCGCCCGCGATCGTCGCGCAGCTCGCGCAGGATGAACTCCGCGCAGGCGACGGCGGCCTCGATGTAGGAGGGCTCATCGAGGGCGGCGCCGGCGTCCGCCAGCGCGCTGATCATCAGCGCGTTCCAGCTGGTCAGCCGCTTGTCGTCGAGGGCGGGGCGCTCGCGCTGTTCGCGCACGTCGAACAGGCGCGCGCGGATGCGCTCGCTCAGCGACCCCTCGCCCGCGTCATCCTGCGGGCGCGGGCCGCGGTCTGAGAGGACGTTCAGTCCCGGATAGGGATGGTGCGGGTCGACGAAGTTTCCCGCCTCGCTCGCGCCGAGCCAGGCGATCGCCGCGTCGGCGTCCTCGCCGAGGGCGTCTCTCAGCTCGGGGATGCTCCACACGTAGAAGCGCCCCTCCATGCTTTCCGAATCCGCGTCGAGCGCCGAGTAGAAACCGCCCTCCGGGCCGCGCATCTCGCGCAGCGCCCAGCCCAGCGTGTCGCGGCAACTGTCGAGCAGAGCGGCCTCGCCACAGGCCTCGAAGCCGTGCAGGTAGGCACGCGCGAGCA
Organism: uncultured Solirubrobacteraceae bacterium; assembly: GCA_963761355.1. Classification (GTDB taxonomy): domain Bacteria; phylum Actinomycetota; class Thermoleophilia; order Solirubrobacterales; family Solirubrobacteraceae; genus Palsa-744. Next base: position 102,843 of record CAVXHC010000003.1, on the reverse strand, counting down.
GGGCGTTGTCATAGAGCATCTTCTCGAAGTGCGGCACCGTCCAGGTCGCGTCGACGCTGTAGCGCGCGAAGCCGCCGCCGATCTGGTCGTGTATGCCGCCGCGCGCCATCGCGCGCAGGGTCGAAAGCGACATCTCGTGCTCTCCCCGCAGCAGCAGGAACTCGATCACGGAGGCCTGCGGGAACTTGGGCGCGCCGCCGAACCCGCCGTTGCGAGCGTCGTAGGCCTCCGTCAGGCGTGTGAGCGCTTGATCGAGCGCCCGCGCGTCGATCGGCTCGCCCGACGCGCGCAGGCCGGCCCCGCCTGCGAGCCGCTCGCGCAGTTTCTCCCCGCCGACGCGGATCTCCTCGCGGTTCTCGCTCCAGGACTCGGCAATCGCCTGCAGCACCTGCGTCCAGGCGGGCATTCCGTGGCGGGGCTCGGGCGGGAAGTACGTACCGCCGTAGAACGGCAGCTGCTCGGGCGTGAGGAACACGTTCAGAGGCCAGCCGCCGCGGCCGGTCATCGCCTGCACGGCCTCCATGTAGATGGCGTCGACGTCGGGGCGCTCCTCGCGGTCGACCTTCACGCACACGAAGCTCTCGTTCATCAGCTCGGCGGTGCGCGGATCCTCGAAGGACTCGCGCTCCATCACATGGCACCAGTGGCAGGCGGAGTAGCCGATCGACACCAACAGCGGCTTGTCCTGTTCGCGCGCGCGCTCGAGCGCCTCAGGGCCCCACGGCAGCCAGTCGACCGGGTTCTCCGCGTGCTGGCGCAGGTAGGGAGAGGTCTCGGCGGCGAGCGTGTTGGCCACGGCCGGCCTCAGCGCGTGCCCGCCGGGCGAGCTTCGATCAGCCCGGGGTGGGGGAGGGTCAGCGGATGCGCAGGCCATTCGCCGGCGCTCTGGACTCGCGACAGCTTGACCTTCGCGAGGCTGAGGTCGAAGTGCCTGCCCGCGAGCGTGCCGCTGACGCGGGTGCCGGAGCCGATCCTGACGGTGCCGGCCGAGGCGTCGGGGCCCGAGACACGTATCGTCGCCGCCTGCAGCGCTCCGTCCTTGATCGGGAACGTCCCGCTGAGCTCGACGCCGGGCACGAACGTGAAGTCCCTCAGCGTGGCCGCGGACGAGGTGAGGCGGGCAGAGCCGCCGTGCAGGCCGCCGAAGCTCGACCCGCTCGGAAGCTGCTCGTCGGCCTGCAGCGTCGCGGCCGTGACCAGGCGGCTGAGGTCGAGCAGCGCGTCGAGCGCGGAGGTGAGCGTCCTGCCGGGCTTGCCGCCGAGCCCCTGTGGCGGATGCACGTATGCGAGCTTCGATGGCGTGATCGGCGTGGGCGCGAACATGTTGCGGGCCGACGTGCAGGCCTGCACTGGCGCGTCGGCGAAGAACGCCGCCACGGCGCGCTCGGCACAGCCGCTGAAGTCGCTGCCGAGAACGGAGTGCCCGGTGAACGGAACGATCAAAAGCTGCGCGTCCGCGATCAGCGCGGCGACTCGCCTGGCGCTCGAGGTCGGCGTGCGCATGTCCTGGGCGCCGGACAGGATCAGCGTCGGCACGTCGGGCAGGCCCGTGGGGGTGGGGGGCGGCGGCGATGCGTCAGGCCAGCCGGCGCAGTCGGGGACGAGGCTGTTCTGAAGCGCGGTGCTCCTGTCGAACGGGTAGAACACCGAACTCCGCTGGGCGCGCAGGTAGCCATCCGCTTCCGCCAGTCGGGTCGCGGGCGAGCCCGTGCGCTGCCACGGGAAGGGGGTCTCCTCGCAGGTCGTCGTCACGAACAGCGCTTCGTCGATGCCCGCCGAGCCTTCTTCGGCCCCGGGGCTGACAGGCACGGACGGGATCAGCCCCTCTGAGAGGAGCTTCAGACGCAGCAGCGGATCGGGGTCGTGGCGAAGCGCTGACTGCACGGCCGCTGGCAGGAGCGCGCGCAGCGCCGGGTTGAGGTCGCCGGCCTCGATGATGTCGAGCAGGCCGACCTCGTTGAGCGTGACCGCGTGTCGCTTGCCCGCGCCGTCGTAGGCCGAGCCGCCGAGCGCGTGCTTGCGCAGTGTCGCCGTCAGCCGAGCGATATCGGCCAGCGGGTTGGACGTGATGCCGGCACAGGCCTGCCCGGAGCAGAGTTCCGAGAGCACGGATCCGATCGCCTGGAAGGAGGGGATCTCGAACGGTTCCGGTCCGTCCGTCGGCACGACCGAGTCGAGCACCAGCGCCTCGACGTGCTGCGGATAGCGTTCGGCGTACTCGAGCGCGACCTTGGTGCCGTAGGAGGTGCCGTACAGGACCAGCTTTTCATAGCCGGTGGCTTCTCGCAGCGCCTCGATGTCCTGCACCGATTCCTGCGTCGTGTAGGCGCCGCGTGCGGGGCCGATCTGACGAGCGCACTGTTCGAACAGCTGGCTCACGCTGCCGGCGGAGAAACTGCTGAGCGCCGGACATCCGAGCGGGTTCGAGCTGCCCGTGCCGCGCTGGTCGAAGATCAGCAGGTCGCGATTCGTGAGCGCCGGAGCCAGCGCCTGGGCGATGAATTCCCCGAGCGGCAGCGTCGCCTGCCCGGGGCCGCCGGCAAGCGCGAGGACCGCATCGCGGCTCTGGACGGCGCCGGCCGCCCGGCGCTCGACGCTGAGGGAGATCGTCCCCGGCATGCCGCTTGCGCGATCGAGCGGGACCGGCAGGCTCGCGCAGGCGAAGGCGGTGGTGCTCGCGCAGGAGGAGAACGACAGCGCGCCCGCGGCCGGAGCTCCGAGGGTCGCGAGAGCGCCGCTCAGAAGCGCCGTCGCGAGCGTGAGGCGCAGGCTGGCAGTGCACACGCCCGAGACGTTAGCGGTAAGAGTGCATCGTTGAGACCGGTTAGCCCTACCCGCGCAGCCGTCGCGCCCTGAGAGGAGCCGGCGACGCTCACCTGCTGGCCTTCCAGCACCCCACTCAGCCGTTCGCGCGGGCCCACGTGCAGCTCACCGCGCGCGGCCGCCACGCCAGCGACTTCGAGTTCCGCCCGCGAAGCCGTGATCACGCCCGAGACCGTCACCCCCGGCACGTAGGAGTAGTCGTGCAGGGTGAGCTCGCCGGCCGTGAAGCGGGCCCAGCCCGAGCGCAGACCGCCGACGCTCACCGACGACAGGGCCGCGGGGCTGTTGGAGCCGAGTTGCTCGAGCGCCTGCACCGTCAGCTGGCGGTCGAAGTCGGCGAGCGTGAGCAGGACCGCCTCGAGCGTCCTGCCCGCCCGGCCGCGGTTGCCGCGGGCGGGCGCCACGTCGCCCAGACGGGCCGGCGGAAGCGGCGTGGGACGCAGCAGCGCCGGCGGCGTGGTCGCGCACGGCTTGATCGGCCTGGCCGCGAACAGGGCCTGGAGGGCGTTGCTCGCGCAGCTGGTCGGGTCCGAGTCGAGCACGGAATGCCCGGTGTTGGGCACGACCAGGAGCTTCGACCCCGGTATCTGAGCGGCCACTTCGCGGGCGTTCGCGGTCGGCGTGCGCAGGTCGTCGGCGCCGCTCAGGATCAGCGTGGGAACGTTGGGGAAGGGCGCCTCGAGCACGGACGGGGCGGGTGTGCTGTACGGCCAGAAGGCACACGCCGGCATGTCTGAGAGTTCGAGCACGTCGGAAGGCGTGAAGGGGGCGATGGCGCGCTCGCCGAGGGCGGCGATACGCGCCCTTGCTTCGGCCAGGCGCGTGCTCGCGGTGGCGCTGCGGCTCCACGGGAAGAGATCCTCTTCACAGGTCGTCGCGTAGTAGAGCGCCGTATCGAAGCCCTCGGGCGGGGGTTCGTCTTCAGCTTCTTCGCTTGACCGCGCGTGCTCGAGCAGCCGCGCCAGCGGCGCATAGTCGCCGTGCACCGCCGCGCGCACGGCCGCCGGGAATTCGGCGCGCAGGGTGGGTTCCAGATCGCCCGCGACGAGGATTTCAAGCAGGGCATAGGAGGAGATGCCGATTCTGTGGCTGCGGCCGTGGCCGTCGATCCAGCGCGCGCGGCGGACGTGATTGTGAAGGCGTGAGATGACGCTGGTCAGGTCGGCGGTGGGATCGCGGGTGATGTGCGCGCAGGCGCGCCGCGCACACAGCTGGCGGAGGATCCGCGGAACCGCGGCGAAGGTCGCGCGGCTGAACGGATCCGGCCCGTTCGGCGGCACGACCGAGTCGAGCACCAGAGCTTCGACGTCGCCGGGATAGTCCTGGGCGTACTCCTCGGCGAGCTTCGTGCCGTAGGAGGTGCCGTACAGGACGAGCTTTTCATAGCCTCCGGCCACGCGGATCGCCTCGATGTCGGCGACGCTGTCGGCGGTCGTGTAGAAGCTGCGCGCCGGCCCGATGTGCAGCGCGCACTGGCTGATCGCCGCACCGGGGGGGTTGGCGGCGGCCGCGGAGGATTCGAGGCTGGGGCAGGAGAGGGCGTGCGAGAAGCCGGTGCCGCGGGTGTCGAACACGATCAGATCGCGCGTGGAGATGATTCCTCCGAGCAGGCTCACGGTCTGTTCGGCGAAGGGGATGCCCGCCTGCCCGGGTCCGCCGGCGAGCGCGATCACGGCTGTCTTGTCGTCGCCCGCCGGCGCGCGGCGGCGCCGGATCGCAAGCGTGATCGTCCCCGCTGAGGCGCCGCTCGGATCGAGCGCGACGGTCAGATGCCCGCAGCCGAATTCGGTGCTGTGCGCGCACGGAGCGTAGGCGATATGGGCCGCCGCGGGCGCGGCCGCCGCGAGCGTGCAGATCGCGCCCGTGAGCAGCAGGGCGGCGGTCTTGCCGGCGGAACGGCGCACCGATCGCAATGTAGTCGCTTCGCGGGCGCGATGCGCCGCGCGAGCCGGTGCGGCGGTCAACCGCGCGGCCACGTTCCCGGTAGGCTCGCTGTCGCGATGAGCAGCGAGCGTGAGATCGTTGATGCGCCCGGCGCTCCGGCCGCGGTGGGCCCCTACAGCCATGCCGTTCGCGCCGGCGGCCTGTTGTTCTGCTCGGGCCAGATCCCGCTGGATCCCGCGACCGGCGAGCTCGTCGGCGCGACACCCGCCGAGCAGGCGCGGCGCTGCCTTGAGAACCTGCGCGAGGTCTGCGCCGCGGCCGGGACGACGCTCGAGCGGGCCGTGCGGCTGACCGTGTACATGACCGACCTCGACGCCTTCGCCGCGGTCAACGAGGTGTACGGGTCGTTCTTCGCCGCAGAGCCCCCCGCCCGCGCGGCGATCGGCGTCGCCCAGCTACCGAAGGGCGCCTACGTCGAGATCGACGCGGTCGTCGCGCTGTAGTCGGGTTCGGCGTCCGGCTCGGCGCCGTGCAGCGCGCGCGTGAGCAGGCGCCACAGCGTCGCGCGTTCCTCCGCGTCCAGCAACTGCAGGACCTCGTCCTCGATGCTTTCCTGCGCCTGCTCGGCGCTCCGTAGCGCGCGCACCCCCTGCTTGGTCAGCTCGACGCGGTGGCGCCTGCGATCGAGGGGGTCGCGCATGCGCGCGATGTAGCGCAGGTCCTCGAGCTCATTCAGCAGCAGCACGACGTTGTTGGCGTCCATGCACAGCACCTCGGCCAGCTCCTGCTGCGGGCAGCCGTCGTGGTCGCGCAGGTAGCTGAGCGCCATCAGCAGGCGCAGATGCATGCCCAACAGCTCCTCGCTGCTGCGCCGGTAGACCTGCTTGGCCAGCCGCGTCAGCAGGATCATCGATCCCAGATCTCGCGGGCGGTTTTCCTCATTCATAGCGCCGAAGATTGTACCACAACGTAACGATCGTCATGTGACAAAAGATAATACTTGCTCCAAGGATTACCCTTGCTATGGTGTGTCCCTCGCCCAGATCGGAAGGAGCAACATGAGCGCCACCATCACCCAAGCAGACGTCGAGCAGCCGACCGCCTCAAGCGTTGCCGAGCGCAAGCGCGAGCGCCGCCGCTGGATCGCGCTCGCCGTGCTGTGCCTGGGCCAGCTGATGATGGTGCTCGACGCGACGATCGTGAACGTCGCGCTGCCCTCGATCCAGCGCGACCTGCATTTCAGCCAGGGGAACCTCACGTGGGTGATCGACGGCTACCTGATCACCTTCGGCGGCTTCCTGCTGCTCGCCGGCCGCGTGGGGGACCTGATCGGGCGAAAGAGGGTGTTCCTGGCGGGGCTCGTCCTGTTCACCGCCGCCTCGGCGCTGTGCGGGGTGGCCGACAGCCAGGGGTTCCTGATCGGAGCGCGCTTGCTTCAGGGCGTCGGCGGCGCGGTCGCATCGAGCGTGATCCTCGCGATCATCGTGACCGAGTTCCCCGCGGCCCGGGAGCAGGCCAAAGCGATGGGCCTGTACGCGTTCGTGTCCGCCGGCGGCGGCTCGATCGGGCTGCTCGCCGGTGGCGCGCTCACGCAGTCGCTGGACTGGCACTGGATCTTCTTTGTGAACGTGCCGATCGGCGTGTTCGCGTTCCTGATGGGCTCGGCCCTGATCGAGGAGAACGAGGGCATCGGCCTGGACGGCGGCGTCGACGTGCTCGGCTCGATCCTGATCACGCTGGCGACGATGGCCGGCGCCTTCGCGATCGTCAAGTCGACGGAATACGGACTTCTGTCGGCGCGCACGCTCGGCGTCGCCGGCGTCTCGCTGGCGCTGCTGAGCGCGTTCGTGTGGCTCGAGGGACGCATCGAGAACCCGATCATGCCGCTGCGGATCCTGCGTCTGCGCATGCTGATGGGCTCGAGCCTCGTGCGCGGCCTGCTCGTCACGGGCATGTTCTCGGCCTTCTTCCTCGGCGCGCTGTACCTCGAGCGCGTGCTCGGCTACAACGCGATCGACACGGGTCTCGCGTTCCTGCCCCTGACCGCCTCGATCGCCGTCATGTCGCTGGGCGTCTCCGCCAGGGCGATGGCGCGCTTCGGCTCGCTGCAGACGCTGAGCGCCGGGCTCGCGGGGATCGCGGGCGGGCTGCTGCTGCTCGCCGTGGCCGGCGTGCAAGCGAGCTACTTCCCGGGCCTGTTCTTCGCCTTCCTGCTGCTGGGACTCGGCGCCGGCGCCTCCTTCCTGCCGCTCCTGACGATCGGCATGGCAGATGCGCCCAAGCGCGACGCGGGGCTGGCCTCGGGCATCGTCAACGTCTCGGTGCAGCTGTTCGGGGCGATCGGTCTCGCCGCGCTCGGAGCGATCGCGACCGACCACACCAAGGCGCTCACGGCCAGCGGGCACACGCTGGACAGCGCGCTGACCGGCGGCTATCACCTCGCCTACGTGGTCGCCGCGGTGTGCGTCTCGTTCGGAGTGCTCGCAACCTGGCTGTTCCTGCGCCCGCCCGCCGGCGGCGTGCAGCAGGAGGTCGACGAGCTCGAGCGGGACTTCGAGCGGGCTGGCGCTAGCGCTCAGATCGCAGAGCAGCTCGCCTGACCTTGCCGCTTGAGGTCTTCGGCAGCTCGGCGACGAAGTCGATGATGCGGGGGTACTTGTAGGGGGCGGTCTCGCGCTTGACGTGCTCCTGCAGCTCGCGTGCGAGCTCGGGCGACGGCGTGTAGGCGCCCTCGCGCAGCACGACGACCGCGCGCACGACCGACCCGCGCTCGGCATCGGGCGAGGCCACCGCCGCGGCCTCGGCCACCGCCGGGTGGGCGACGAGCGCCGACTCGACCTCGAACGGCCCGATGCGATAGCCGGCCGAGACGATCACATCGTCGTTGCGCCCCTGGAAGTACAGCCACCCCTCGGCGTCCTGGCTGACCAGATCGCCGGTATGCCAGGGCCCGCCCGCACGGCGGTCATCCACGCCCCAGCTGCCGTCCTCGCCGCGCTCGACGCCCTCGCCGAGGTATCCGAGGAAGAACGTGGGCACCGTCTCGGGGTCGGCGACCAGCTCGCCCTCCGCCACCGTCAGGCCGATGCCGGGGAGGGCTCTGCCCATCGAGCCCGGCCGCGCCGTCTCGCCCGCCGGGGCGCCGGTCAGCTGGCCGGTCTCCGTCTGGCCATAGCCGTCGCGTATCTCAAGGCCCGTGCTGTCCTTGAAGGCGCGCAGAACCTCCGGGTTGAGCGCCTCGCCGGCGGCCACCATCCCGCGCAGGTCCGGCAGCGGCGCGGGCGTGGCGCGCTTGGCGATCACGCGATACTCGGTCGGCGCCATGCACAGGATGTTGACCCGCTCGGAGCGCAGCAGCTCGAGGCGCTCGTGCGGGTCAAAGCGCCCGTCGTGCAGCAGCGCCGCGGCGCCCGACAGCCACGGCGCGATGAACACGTTGCGTGCCGACTTCGACCAGCCCGAGGCCGCGGTGCACCACACGAGCTCGCCGCGCTCCGCACCCAGCCAGTGGGAGGCCTGCAGCAGCTGGCCGCTCAGGTAGCGCTGAGCGTGCACCACCGCCTTGGCCTCACCCGAGGTGCCGCTCGTGAACGTGATCAGGCAGGGATCCTCGGCGGAAAGCTCGACCGCCGACGCGGGCTCGGCGGCGAACAGCGCCTCGTCGGGCACGAACACGACCGCGCACTGCGGCCCGGCGGCCTCGAGCTCGGAGCGGTTGCGCTCGTCGCTGATCACGAGCGTCGGCCTGGCCACGGCCAGGCGCAGGCCGAGGTCCTTTGCGCGCAGCTGCTCGGTGCAGGGCAGGACGACGGCGCCGATGCGAAAGCACGCGCACATCGCCGCCACCCACTCCGAGCGGTTGCCGATCAGGGTCATCACGACGTCGCCTCGCCCCACCCCGCTCGCCGCCAGCGCGCCGGCCAGGCGCGCACTTCGATCGCAGATCTCGGCGAACGTCCACTCGCGCCGCTCCCCGCCGCGCGCGAGCTCCACGAGGGCGAGACTTTGCGGGCGCTGGCGCTCGAGCACATCGCGGGCGAAGTTCACGACGGTATTCTCCCTGAGGAGCCGAAGAGCAACCGGACAACGACCCTGGAGCGCTGAGTAAATGGCAGTGGCCGCCGACCCCCACACCGACATGACCGACGAGCAGAAGGCGATCACCGAGATGGTGCATCAGTTCGCGGACGAGCAGATCCTCCCCAACGCCGAGCACTACGACCACGAGGACTCCTTCCCCGAGCCGATCGTCGAGCAGATGAAGGAGCTCGGTCTGTTCGGCGTCACGATCCCCGAGGAGTACGGCGGCATGGGCCTCGATCTGACCACCTACGCGATGATCGTGGAGGAGCTCTCGCGCGGCTGGATATCGATCTCGGGGGTGATCAACACCCATTTCATCGGCTCCTACCTGCTGATGAAGTTCGGCAACGAGGAGCAGAAGCAGAAGTACCTGCCGCGCATGGCGACCGGCGAGATCCGCGCCGCCTTCTCGCTGTCAGAGCCCGAGCTCGGTTCCGACGTGCAGGCGATCAAGACGTCCGCGCGCAAGTGCGACGACGGCACCTACGAGATCAACGGCCAGAAGATGTGGGTGACCAACGGACTGCTCTCGACGCTCGTGTTCGTGCTCGTCAAGACCGACCCCGAGGCCGACCCGCGCCATCGCGGCTTCACCTGCTTCATCGCCGAAAAAGAGCCCGGCGTGTCCGAGAACACGGGCGCGTTCGCCGGCCTGATCGTGCCGCCCAAGATCAAGAAGCTCGGCTACAAGGGCGTCGAGTCCACCGAGCTCGTGTTCGACGGCTATCGCTGTCCCGCCGAGAACATCCTCGGCGGCGAGGCGGCCGGCCTGAACAAGGGCTTCTCGCAGATGATGGACGCGCTCGAGGTGGGGCGCGTCAACGTCGCCGCCCGCGGCGTGGGCATCGCCCAGCGCGCGCTCGAGCTCGGCCTGCGCTACTCGCAGGAGCGCAAGGCCTTCGGCAAGCCGATCGCCCAGCATCAGGCGATCCAGTTCAAGCTCGCCGACATGGCCACCCAGGTCGAGGCGGCTCGCCTGCTCACGCTGCGCGCCGCGCGCCTGAAGGACGCCGGGGCGCGCTCGGACCTCGAGGCCGGCATGGCCAAGCTGTTTGCCTCCGAGGCCGGCCGCTTCTGCGTGGAGGAGTGCCTGCGCATCCACGGCGGCTACGGCTACTCCAAGGAGTATGAGATCGAGCGCCTCTACCGCGACGCGCCGCTGCTGTTGATCGGCGAGGGCACCTCGGAGATCCAGCGCATGGTGATCGGGCGCAAGCTGCTCGAGCGCCATAAGATCTGACCGACCAGGAGCAACCGACCGCGTCAGGAAGGGAAATCCCAGTCACATGGCCGAAGATGCCAAGACGCTGATCGAGTTGGCCACACGCAGGTTCCTCGAGGAAGTGCCCGCGCTCGAGCCCATCAAGCTCGTCGTGGGCGTCGAGCTGCGCGGACGAGGCGACGTGCAGCACTTCCGCCTGCAGATGCCCGAGATCCAGGTGACCAAGGGTGCGGCCGCAGAGGCGCATGTGCGCGTCGACATGCGCCGCGAGTTCTTCAACGTGATGGCCCGTGAAGGCAAGGTGCCCGACTGGATCGAGGCGTTCACATACGGTCAGGCGAAGGCCACCGGCCCCGAGCAGTTCCTGAAACTGATCACGAAAGTCGTCGAGGCCCAGCAGGAGCGTCAGCGCACGCGCAAACGGAAGCTCTCGTGAGTCAGTGGTAGGCCGTCAGCTGCTGGGCCAGGAACGCAAGCGAGCCGAGCAGAAACAGGCACATCACGATGAGGGAGACGTTCTCGTTCATGATCCTCGCGTTTTGGCGAAACTCCTAGCCATAGGATAGGGCCTCGAGCCGCCGGACGCCGGCGCAGAGTCGACGCCGGCCCGCGGCGCGAGCGCTCATGTGAGCAGAGCGTCCCCGTCGTAGAGCTTGATGACCTTCACGACGCCGGCAGGCGAGGCGTCCAGGCACAGGCGGCAGAGCACGCACTCATCCACGTTCTCCTGAACGATCTGCAGGGAGCCGTCCTCTGCACGGGCGAAGATGTCGACGGGGCAGGCGTCGGTCAGGGCGCGCGCGAGCTCCACGTCGGCGGCCGCGGCGTCGTCCACCTCGACGGCGATGAAGATCCCGTCCTTCCTCATGCTGCACTCCCTGCGGCGATCTTGGATCGGATCATCTCCGGGATGTCCTCGATCCGCTCGGCGACGGTGATCCCGGCCTGCGCGAGGCGAGCGATCTTCTCCGTGGCCGTGTCCTCCCGGCCTTCCACGATCGTGCCGGCATGGCCGAAGCTCATGCCCGGCATCTCGTCCATGAAGCGCCCCGCCATGAACGCGACGATCGGAAGGCGCGAGTGGTTCTCGAGCACCCAGCGCGCGAGCTCGGCCTCCATGCGCCCGCCCGGCTCGGTGTAGATGACGATGCCCTGGGTCTGCTCGTCGGCCTCGAACAGCGGCATCAGCTCGGCGTAGCTCTGGCCGATGATCGCATCGCCGCCGATCGACACCGCCGTGGACTGCCCCAGCCCGGCCGCGCTCAGGGTCGAGGACATCTCCGTCGTCATCCCGCCGGAGCGCGAGATCACGCCGATCGGACCGGGCGTGTATGCCTGTGCCGCGTTCCTCGCCGGTCCGCCGATGCCGCCCATCTTGATCACGTCCGGGACGATGATCCCCAGGCAGTTGGGGCCGATGATGCGCGCGCCGCGCAGGTTCGCAAGCTCGACCATCTGGGCGACATCGCGGCGGGGGATGCGCTCGGTCACGATCACGACCAGCTTGACCCCGTTCTCGATCGCCTCGAACACCGCATCCTTGGTGAAGGCGGGGGGGACCGTCACGACCGAGCCGTGGATCGGCGAGCCGTGGTGGGCGACCGCCTGGGCGACCGTGTCGAACACCGGCACGCCGTGCACCTCACGGCCGAGGCGCCCGGGAGTGACGCCGCCGACGACCTTCGCGCCGGCGCCGTAGTCCAGGCACTCGCGCGTCAGGTTGACGGCCTCACGTCCGGTTATGCCCTGCACGATGAACGTCGTGTCGGCGTCGATCAGGATCGACATTACGCCGCGACCCCCTGGATCTTCTCGACGGCTCGCCGCGCGGCCTCGTTCAGGGAGACGCTGCGGTTGGCGTAGTCCACCCCGTAGCGCTCGAGGATCTTGAAGCCCTCCTCCTCCCACGCGCCGGGGATGCGGAAGATCGCGATCTTCTCGGCCGGGTCGTGGCCCAGCTCCAGGCAGGCTTTGATCACGCCGCGCGCGACGATGTCCACGCGCGTGTTGGACACGATCGACATCATCACCGCGATCTTGTCGACCCCCGGCTTCTCCAGCACCAGCTTGGCCAGCCCGCAGGCCTTCGCCACCGAGGGGTTGCCGCCGATCTCGCAGTAGTTGGCCGGTCGCCCGCCGTGGGCGCGGACGGCATCGAACAGCGTCAGCGAGCCTCCGCCCGCGCCGATCACCAACCCGAGGTTGCCATCGAACTCGGTCACGTTGCCCGCCACGCCGCGATGGTCGGTCGCGTCAACCCGCTCGCCGGCGAGCTCGAACGGCGTCGCCTCGCGAGCCTGCCGGGTCTCCTCCTCGCCCACGCCCAGATCTGACAGCAGCTGCCTGTGGCGCCCGCGCGCCTCGTTCTCGATCTCCATGTGCGCGTCCAGGGCCACGAACGAGCCGTCCGCGAGCGCCCCCAGAGGGTTGATCTCGGCCAGCGTCATGTCGTTCTCCACGAACAGCCTCGCCAGGCGCGTGACGATCGGGACGAGCTTGTTGAGCGCCGAGCCGGTGACGCCGGTCGAGGCGATCACCTCCTTGGCCTGGAAGTCGGACAGGGGCAGGATGTTCGAGAAGTGCCGCCTGCCCACGGCCTCGGGCTGCTCCTCGGCAACCTGCTCGATATCGATGCCGCCCACCGGCGAGAAGATCATCACCGGCTGCTTTTGAATGCCGTCCCAGACGACGCCCGCGTAGTACTCCTGCTCGACCTCGGCCTTCGGGTCCACCAGCACCCCGCGCGGCATGTGCCCGCCGATCTCGAGCTCGAGGATCTCCGCGGCGTACTCCTGCGCCTGCTCCGGGGTGTCGGCGAACTTGACTCCGCCGGCCTTCATCCGCCCCCCGGAGAGGACCTGCGACTTGATCACCGTCGGCCCGCCGATCCGCCGCGCGATCACCGCGGCCTCGGCCGCGTCGGTGGTGAAGCCGTAGTCGGTGACGGGGATGCCGGCGCGCTTGACGATCTCGCGCGCCTCGTACTCGAAGAATCTCATGATCTGTTGTCCAGTTTGCGGTTGGGCGTCGGAACCCTATATGGAGCCGCGATGAGGGTGACGTGCGGGCCCGCCGAATGGCATCCCACGGGGCGACAGCCGCGAGCCCAAGATTGATATGGTTATATGGGTGAAGACAACCATAGATATTGCCGATGGCCTGCTCGGAGAGGCGAAGGAGCGGGCGCAGCGCGATCGAACGACCCTCCGCGCGCTCGTCGAACGCGGGCTGAGCAGCGTTCTGAACGAACCGGCGGCGTCCGATCGGGCGCCTTTCCGGGGAGTCACGGGCAGGCTCGAGGCGCTGGCGGGGGTCGATCCCTACTCCGACTGGGAGGCGATCCGGGATGCGATCTATCACGGTGGCGAGGCGTGATCGCCGTCGATACCAACATCCTGGTGTATGCCTACGACGAGTCCTCGCCGGCGCACGAACGGGCGCTCGCGGCGGTGGAGGAGCTCGTCAGCGGACCGTCGTGGGGACTACCGTGGATCGTGGCCGGCGAGTTCTACGCGGTCCTCACCGATGCCCGCCTGTGGCGCGAGCCGCACGTCGACGGCGCGCTGTCCGCGCTCGACGCCTGGGTCGGAACCCCCGGGGCGCGACTGCTCGCCGAGCCGCCCGGGCACTGGCCTCGGCTGCGAACGCTGCTCGTCGGCGCACGTCCGCTCGGGCGCAGGGTCCACGACGCCCGGATCGCGGCCGTGTGCCTGGCGGCCGGCGTCAGCGAGCTGTGGAGCAGCGACCGCGACTTCAGCTGGTATCCGCAGCTGAACGTGCGTAACCCGCTCGTGGGCTGATCAGGCGCAAGGTTCGCGCCGGTCGTTCAGACGCTTGCGGGAACCAGACCGTAGGCCTCGGCGAGCTCGGGATCCTTGCGGGCGAGCATTTCGGCGAGGTTGACCATCACCTTGCACTGCTTCCAGGTGGCGTCGTCCTGCATCTTGCCGTCGATCATGTGCACGCCGCGGCCGTCGGGGATGGCCTCGATGACCTTTTTGGCGAACGCGACCTCTGCGGGGTCGGGGGAGTAGACGCGCTTGGCGATCGCGATCTGTGCCGGATGCAGCGACCAGGCGCCCACGCAGCCCAGAAGGAACGAGGCCCGGAACTGGATTTCGCAGCCCTCCTCGTCGCGGATGTCGCCGTAGGGGCCGTAGAAGGGCAGCGCGCCGACGGCGGTGCAGGCGTCGACCATGCGGGCGATCGAGTAGTGCCAGGGATCCTGCTGGTAGCTGGCGCGGGGCGCGTGCGGATCGTTGGGGTCCGGGTCGGCGATCGTGCGGTAGCCCGGGTGCCCGCCGCCCACGCGGGTGGTCTTCATGCGCCGCGACGCGGCCAGATCGGCCGGCCCGAAGCTCATGCCCTGGATGCGCGGGCTGGCGCTGGCGATCTCCTCGAGGTTGGCCACTCCCTGGGAGGTCTCGAGCACCGCATGCACGAGGATCGGCCGCTCGAGACCGGCCTTGGCCTCGAGCTGGGCGAGCAGGCGGTCGACGTAGTGGATGTCCCACGGGCCCTCGATCTTGGGCACCATGATGACCTCGAGCTTGTCGCCGATCTCGCTCACCAGCTGGGTCAGGTCGTCCAGCACATAGGGCGAGGCGAGCTCGTTGACGCGTGTCCACAGGGCGGTGTCCCCGAGGTCCATCTCGCGGCCCACCTTGATCAGCCCGGCGCGCGCGGCCTCCTTCTTTTCGAGCGGCACGGCATCCTCGAGGTTGCCGAGCAGGATGTCCACGGTGGGCGCGATGTCGGGGACCTTGGCGACCATCTTCTCGTTTGAGAAGTCGAGGAAATGGATCATCCGGGAAGGCTTGAAGGGGATCTCCCGGGCCGGCTCCGGCGCGTCGATGGCCAGTGGCTTGTAGAAGTCGCGGGGGTTGCGCATGCCTACGATCGTATTGACTTTCTCAACAGTTATTCGCCCGCCGAGGCTCGCGCGGTCGCGACGGCCGGGCGCTCGAGCGCGCGCCGGCGCCGGCGAGAGGGGCCCGCTGTGCGCGGATGACCATCTAGAGTTGGCCACCGACACCGCCCAAAGGAGACTTCGAGACACCCATGACCGAGACCCAGTCCGTCGAGACCGAGCAGGCTGCGCGCGAGGCGAGCGGCGCCCATCCGTATGGCCGCTACCTGGAGGAGTTCGAGGTGGGCGACGTGTACAAGCACTGGCCCGCCAAGACCGTGACCGAGTCAGACGACCACCTGTTCTGCCTGATCACGATGAACCATCACCCGCTGCACCTGAACGACGTGTACGCCGCAAAATCCCAGCAGGGGCGCAACGTCGTGGTCGGTCCGCTCGTGTATTCGCTGGCGCTGGGCATGTCGGTGAGCGACGTCAGCGGCAAGGCGATCGCCAATCTGGCCACCGAAGAACTGATGCACCCGGCGCCCGTGTTCCACGGCGACACGCTGTTCTGCGAGTCCGAGGTGCTCGAGAAGAAGGAGTCGAAGTCCAAGCCCGACCGCGGCACCGTGAAGGTGCACACGCGCGTTCTCAACCAGGACGGCGTGCTCGTGGCCGAGTTCAAGCGACTCGTGCTCGTGCCGCGCAAGAACCCGGGCGCGGCGGCCGAGGAGGCCGAGGGAAACGTCGACTAGGCGTGCGCGAGGCCGTGCGATAGGCTCTTCAGATCGCCCCAGGAGGGCGTTTTTCCGTTCGCCGGCGACTGTGGCCGGCGCCGGCAGCCCCCAGGAAGGGGCGCCAGCAAGCACGACCGCGACACGAGGGAGCCGCTCTAGGCCATGAATACCACCGTCCCCGCCCCCACCAAGAACGATCGCCTGCTGGCCTGGGTCGAGGAGGTGGCGTCGCTGACCGAACCCGATCAGATCCATTGGTGTGACGGCTCGGCCGAGGAGTACGACAGCCTCTGCCAGGAGCTCGTCGAGGGCGGCACCTTCGAGCGGCTGTCGGAGGCCAAGCGACCGAACTCCTACCTGGCGATGTCCGATCCCGGAGACGTGGCGCGGGTCGAGGATCGCACCTTCATCTGCTCGGAGACCGAGCAGGAAGCCGGTCCGACGAACAACTGGTGCGACCCCGAAGAGATGCGCGAGACGCTGACCGAGCTGTTCGAAGGCTCGATGAAGGGGCGCACGATGTACGTCGTCCCCTTCTCGATGGGGCCGCTCGGCTCGGACAAGAGCCACGTGGGCGTGCAGCTGACGGACTCGACCTACGTCGCGGTCAGCATGCGGATCATGACGCGCATGGGCCAGGGCGCCCTGGACGCGCTGGGTAGCGAAGGCGACTTCGTTCCCTGCCTGCACTCGGTGGGCATGCCGCTTCGCCCCGGTGTGGCGGACGTGCCGTGGCCGTGCAACGCAGAGAACAAGTACATCGTCCATTTCCCGGAGACGCGCGAGATCTGGTCCTTCGGCTCGGGCTACGGCGGCAACGCGCTGCTCGGCAAGAAGTGCTTCGCGCTGCGGATCGCCTCGGTCATGGCGCGCGACGAGGGCTGGATGGCCGAGCACATGCTGATCCTCAAGCTCACCTCTCCGCAGGGGGAGGTCAAGTACATCGCCGGCGCCTTTCCCAGCGCCTGTGGGAAGACCAACCTGGCGATGCTGATCCCGACACTCGAGGGCTGGAAGGTCGAGACGATCGGCGATGACATCGCGTGGATGAAGTTCGGCGAGGACGGCCGGCTGTACGCGATCAACCCCGAGTATGGCTTCTTCGGCGTCGCGCCGGGAACGGGCGAGAAGACGAACCCGAACGCGGTGCGCATGATCGAGCGCAATTCGATCTTCACAAACTGTGCCAAGACCGATGACGGCGACATCTGGTGGGAGGGCCTGACCAAGGAGCCGCCGGAGCACCTGATCGACTGGCACGGCGCTGAGTGGACGCCCGCGGAGCCGAAGCCAGCGGCGCACCCGAACGCCCGCTTCACGGTTCCGGCCGTACAGGACCCGGCGATGGCGCCCGAGTGGGAGGACCCCGCCGGCGTGCCGATAGACGCGATGCTGTTCGGCGGGCGGCGCTCCACGGTGGTGCCGCTGGTGACCGAGGCGTTCGACTGGGAGCACGGCGTGTTCCTCGGCTCGGTGATGAGCTCGGAGAAGACGGCCGCCGCCGCGGGCACCGTCGGCGAGTTGCGTTTCGACCCGTTTGCGATGCTCCCGTTCTGTGGCTACAACATGGCCGACTACTTCGCCCACTGGCTCGAGGTGGGCCGCCGTGACGGGGCGAAACTGCCGAAGATCTTCTACGTCAACTGGTTCCGCAAGGACGAGGACGGACGCTTTCTGTGGCCCGGCTTCGGCGAGAACTCGCGCGTCCTGGCCTGGGTGTTCGCGCGCTGCGCGGGCGGCGGCGGAGCGCATGAGACCCCCATCGGATTCATCCCGCCGGTCGGTGGCGAGGGTATCGACACCGACGGACTGGAGGTCTCCGACGCGGAGATGACGGAGCTGTTGCGCGTGGACGTCGAGGAATGGCGCGCGCAGCTTCCCCAGTTCCGCGAGCACCTCGCCAAATTCGAGCGTCTGCCCGCCGAGCTGGACGCGCAGCTGCAGGCGCTCGAGGAGCGTCTGGGCTAGAGCTCTCCGGCAGCGGCCTGAGCGTCGACTGCCTGGACGCGTTGGATCAGCTGGGTGAGGAACGGCACCGCGCCCCGTCGCTCGTAGAACGCCATCGCCCGGCTGTTCGTGGCGATCACCCCGATCGTCATGTCCTCGATGCCCATCTCCCGCAGGCGCGCTTCGACGGCGTTGAGCAGCGCAGATCCGATCCCCCGTCCGCGGAACTCGGGCAGGACCGCGAGCGTCGCGAGGTCAGCCAGCGGATCGGAGACGCTCCAGGACTCGGCGAAGCCGGCGCCGGAGCGGACTCGCACCAGGGCATAGCCGATGCGCCGATCACCGCTCTCTGCCGCGAGCACAAACGAGCGCGGCTCGGACTCGAGCCACCTGCGCTCCGTGTGCCGGCGCGACGCCCAGGCCTGTGCGAACGTGCGGGCGCGCCCGCGCAGGTGCGGCGTCACCTCGTTGTGGTGGTCATACAGCGCGCGCCACAGCGGCTCGAGGTCGTCGAAGTGCTCCTCCGCGATGGACACGATTGCGAGCCCGTCCATTCGGGAAGGGTGTCTAGTCGTGCCCGTGGGTCTCGCCGGCGGCGGCCGGCGGACGTGACTCCTCGGCCAGCGAGGTGATCGTCAGCGCGCCCCGCGCGGCCGTCTCGAGCACGTCGGTGGCCTCCTCCAGCGAGCGTGCGTAGAGCTCGACCAGCAGGTGCACGATGATGCGGGAGTCGTCTTCGTGCTTATGGAAGCGCACGTGCGTGAAGAACTCGCGTACGCCGTGGTCTCCGAAGGCGGCGTAGGACAGCGCGTCCCCGGCCTCCGGGCCCGAGCAGCTCTCGACGTCGTCGGCGTCCACGGCGACGGTGCACGAGGCGACCCAGGGGGTGCCGGCGATCATCCGCTCCCAGCGATCCTCGATCGGCTCCACGCGGCCGTTCGAGAAGCCCAGGTGCGGCTGATCGTGCATGCAGTCAAGGCACTGGACGACGGCCTCCTGCAGCTCATCGACCACTTCCGCGCGCTCGCCCGTCTCGGGATCGATCTTGTGGATGCCCTCGTAGTGGACCTGCACCTCGAGGTCCTGCGACCAGCAGCGGTAACAGCGCAGCCAGCTGCGCGCGCTCGTCTCTGACATCGAGCCCTCCATCCTGAGCATTGTATGCGCCGGTTGGCTGGCTCACCGTGCCGGGCCGGCGACAGGGCGCTCGTGGGTGCCCTGTCGCCGGCGTTGCGATCGCGCCGGAACGCGATCGTGGCGCTCAGTGATGCTTTTTCTTGTTGCCCTTCGCCGTCACGTGGAAGACCTCCACCGTCGGCGTGCCGCCGAGCGAGGACTTGTAGGTGAGCGTCGCCGTCAGATGCACGCTCTTACCCTTTTTGAGCAGCGACTTGATCTTGCTCGACGGGTTCACCGTCAGTTTCAGCGCCACGCCCGCGATGCCGTTGGCCGAGACCTTGCCGGTGACGGTCGTCGTGGGTCGGCACTTGCCCTTGATCTTGCTCTGGCCCTTCTTGCACTTCTTGCTCTTCTTGGCCGCGATCGCCTCCCTGCTCGCGATCGTGGCCGTCGGCACCGTCACCTGGAGCGTGCCCGTGCCCGCCTGGGTGGGCACGAACGTGATCGTGATCGTGCCGTTGGCGTTGGCCTTGATGCTCTCGACTTTGTAGCTGCTGTTCGGCGTCGGCGGCGGTGGCAGGAACGTGACCGTCGCGGTACCCGACGGATCCCCCGAGGTCTGCGTGCCGGAGCCGGACAGATCGACGTACAGCTGCGTCGTGTCGATGCCCGCGTTGTGCCCGACGTAGGAGATCTGGGCCTGGCCCGCCGCGTTGAGCGTCACGGTGCCCGCCTGCGGATTGGCTCCGGCGACCGTGTAGTGGACGACCTTGCCGGCGTAGGGCTGGTTCGCGATGTCAACGGCCGTCACGTTGATCGTCTCGGTCTGTCCCTGAGTGAGCGTCTGGTTTGCGGGGCTGATCTGCAGGCTGGACGGGACCGAGGTGCGGTTGATGATCGTGAACGCCTGTTCGGTCCCGGCCGCCAATCCCGTCGTGCGATCCTGGTCCCACTCGACGCCGCCGGCGTTGTCGACTTCTTCGGGTTCGATCGTTTCATTGAAGGCGTGTTCTGATTCAACCGTCGTCTCGACCGTGTCCCACACGTTCGGCCAGGGCAGCTCCTGGAATGCCGTCCACGGCAGCGCCGGCGACGGCGCCTCCTGAAAGCCCCCGATCACGCCCGCCCCGGTGTTGAGTCCGCCGATGAAGCGGGGCGGGCCACCCAGGAAGACGCCGGTGCCGTGGTCGTCGCCGTCGACATACAGGTCGCCGGCGTAGATCGCGCGGAAGTAGATCGTCGCCCCGCTCATGTTCTTGACGTTGTAGGTCGAGGTGAACTGGTCTTCGCCGTTGACGTAGGTGGTCGTCTCCGTCACACGCGCGTATTCCGTGCCCGGCGCTTTTGCATCGTCGACGCCGTAGACGGTGGTCTCCGAGTACGGGCTGGAGCTCGTGCCGGCGCCGCTCACCGGCCCCTGTGGGCCGACCGCTTCAAACGCATCGAGTCCCGGAGTGCCCTCGTCAAAACCGCCGAGCGCGAAGCCGTTGAATCCGTACGTCTGAGCCTGGAGGCCTTCTTTGCCGGAGCTCGGTCCCACGTTGCTTGCTTTCGGGAACGCGAGGAAGAATCCGCAGTCGCCAACGTTGCCGAAGGGCGGATAGTAGTTGTTGCCGTGGTTGGCATAGCTCGACTGGCACTGCCCGAGCGGGCCGACCGAGACGGTCAGCGGGCCACCCGGAAAGACCACTTCGGCGCTCGCGCCGGCCGCCCCTGGGCCGACGGCGAGAGCTAGCAGGGCGGCCGAGACGCCCAGAAAACCATAGATACTCCCCGGACGAGCCCGCTTGAGCCCAATTCCCCGTGCGTGCATCGATCAACCCCCTCCTGAGCGGTGGCAAGTGCGCTTGAGCGGGGCAATCCTATCCCATCGCCGGCGCGCCGGCGATGGGCCTGGACGGTCATATCAGCCGAACGTGAACGCGTATCCGGTGACCCCCGGAGCAAAGCGCAGGGACAGGCGGTGCTGTTCGTCACCCGGCAGCGAGACGAGCGTATACAGGCGCTGGCCGCGGACCGTGACGACGCCGTCGTGCACGTCTGAGCCCGCGTCGGCGGCCGGGATCGGGCGCCCGTCGAGCAGCACCCGCACCGAGCGCGGCTGTTCGCCGGCCGAGCTCAGCACCAGATAGACGTGCTTTGCCAGGAACTCCAGGTCGATGCCGGCCCCGGAGACGGCGGTGGCGGGCTGGGCTTCGATGTTCCAGCTGCCGCTGAAGGCGAAGTCGTTCACCGCGAGGCTCCCGGACGGGCTCGGCCCGTAGTCGTGCAGGCCCGATTTGGGCGGCGTGATCCAACCTTCGGCGCGAGCCGTGCCCAGGTAGGTCTCCGGGGTGGCCTCTTCGGAGGGCACGATCACGCCGGTCGGATGGCTCATCGCGCCCACGCTGTAGCCGGCTTCGGCCAGCAGCGCGCGGATGGCCGTTTCGGTCTGGGAGTAGTCGCCCTCGCCGACGGCCATGTAGCGCACGTTGCCATGTGCGTCGATCAGGTAGTCGGCGGGCCAGTCCTCGTTGCCGTAGGCGTTCCAGGTGCCCATGTTGTTGTCCTGAACGACCGGGTATTGCAGGCCGAACTGGTGGATCGCGTTGGACACGTTGGAGGCCTCGTGCTCGAAGGCGAACTCCGGCGTCTCGACTCCGACGATCGTCAGACCCCTGTTTGCATAGGCGGCGTCCCAGGCCTTCAGATAGGGGAGCGTGCGGATGCAGTTGATGCACGTGTAGGTCCAGAAGTCCACCAGCACCACCCGCCCCTGCAGCGAGGAGAGCGACAGCGGGCGGTTGCCGGGCGTGTTGAACCAGTCCTCCGTTTCCGTGAATTCCGGCGCTACGCCGAGCGTCGGCAGCTGGTGAGCGGCCGCGAGCAGCGTCGCCTGGCTCGCGTTGAGCGCGGCCGGATGGACCTTCGTGGCCGAGCCCGAGCATGACGAGGATCCATTGGCGGGGGCGAACTTCGGCTCGCGGCCGCTGATCTCATGCAGCCGGCCCGTGACCGTGCGCGAGCACTCGAGCGTGGCGGTCAGGTTGACGTCGGGTATGTGCTGGGCGACGAACTGGTCGAACTTGACGTCCTGGTTGGTGGCGATGGCGAGCGCCGTGAGGATCATGATCGTGCCCAGCACGCGCTGCAGCAGCGGCCCGCGCCCGGCGGCCCGCGCCCGATCGAGCAGGCTGCGTCCCCCCAGCGTCAGCGCGAGCAGCACGAGCGCCGAGCCGAGCGCGTAGGCGAGCGCGATCAGGACCGTTTTCCCCGAGGCCGCGCTGACGGAGATGACCGCGGCCAGAATCGGGCTCGCGCACGGGGTGTAGACGAAGCCGAGCGCACCGCCCACGAGCAGTCCCGAGAGGAAGCCGTCGCCTGTCGAGCGCGGGCCGAAACGCGCAAGCCTCGACAGCGGCGCCTCGATTCTCGCCGCCACGTCCGGCAGCAGCAGCACGATCCCGAACACCAGCAGCACGACGATCGAGATGTCGCGCAGCGGATCGCTGCCGAGGCCGACGCCGTCGACCACGTTGGCCACGCCCACGATCGTGACGGTGAAGGTGATCGACAGCCCCAGCACGACGCCGAGCGGACGGCGCCGGCCGCCGACGCCGCCGGCGGACAGCAGTGCCGGCAAAAGCGGCAGCACGCACGGCGACAGGGCCGTGCCTGCTCCCGCGAGGAAGGCAAAGACGAGAAGGACGATCATCTGCTCTTCAGGTAAGACTTCCGGGAGAGGATTCCGTTACATCTGAGTCGCGACCGGCGCGCGCGCGTCTCATGCGGGAGGCTACGCGCGGATCTCGCGCCACGCGCCGGTCGGGCCGCCCGCGCCCGGGCGCGGGCGCGGGCGGCCATGCTCAGTGCCTGAGCATCACATAGACGGTCGTCGCGGCGAACGCGATCTGCCCGAACGCCAGCGCGGTGCCGAGGTTGGCCGCGCCGAAGGCGCCCGCGAGGGCGCTCGCTAGCACGAAGGCCCCGAACATCATCGCCAGATCGCGTGCCATGCTCAGCTTTCCAGCGCCTGCTCGAGTACCGCCAAGAGCGCCGGCACCTCCAGCTGCGGCTCCTGGGCGTCCAGCAGCTGCTCGGCCGCGCGGCGGCCTCCGAGGGCGCGCAGGCCGCGCTCGCCGTGCTCGACGGCGAAGTCCGTCAGCGCGCCGGCGCGGCGGGCTCGCAGACGTCGTGACGGGATGTCCAATCCGGCGCGCTGCTCGGCGAGCGCCGCCACGAGCGCCTCGATCCCGCGCGGCGGAGACAGCGAGGAGACCGCCAGCACGGGCGTCGAGCTCGAGCCGAGCGAGCGCAGGGCGGAGTCCAGGTCGCGCCGTGTGCGCATCGCGATCTCGCCGAGATCGGCCTTGGTCACGACGAGCACGTCTGGTATCTCCGTGATGCCGGACTTCAGGAACTGCAGGACGTCCCCGCTCCCGGGCTGCACGACGACCACGACCGTGTCGGCCACGTCGGCGATCTCGGTCTCACCCTGGCCGACCCCGACCGTCTCCACGACGACCACGTCGAAAGCCGCCGCGAGCGCGTGCGCCGCCGCGCGCGTGGCCCAGGCCAAGCCGCCCATCCGCTCGCCGGCGGCGGTGGAGCGGATCAGGACCGCGCGCTCGCCCGGATCGAAGTCGATACGCGCGCGATCGCCGAGCAGCGACCCGCCCGAGCGCCGCGAGCTGGGGTCGACCGCGAGTATCGCCACGCTTCGCCCTTCACCGAGCCAGGCCCTCAGCAGCGCTGAGAGGAGCGTCGACTTGCCGGCCCCGGGCGGCCCGGTGACGCCGATCACATGCCCGGGGGCCTCGCCGCCGAGAGCGGCGGGAGACAGCTCGGCGAGCAGCCTCGCCGACTGCTCGCGGTCAGCCGCCGTCGTGCTCTCCAGCAGGTTCAGGGCGGCCGGGGCCGCGCTCAGGTCACGCGCGCGCAGGCGCGCGCCGAGGGCGGCTCCGTCGCCGCTCACGCGGAGCCGTTGGCGGAGGGACGCTCGCCGTTGAGCGCGGCTGCCCCGGCGCCGGCGCCGACCAGCTCGACGATGTCGCGCATGATGCGCGTGATGTCGAAGTCCTTGGGCGTGTAGACGGCCGCCACGCCCGCGCGCTCGAGCAGCGCCACGTCCTGCTCGGGGATGATGCCTCCCACCACCACCGGCGCCGTGACTCCCTCCTTTCGCAGCGCGTCGATCACGGCCGGGATCAGCTCGCGATGGGAGCCGGAGAGGATCGACAGGCCGACCACGTGCACGCCCTCCTGCAGCGCCGAGGAGGCGATCTGGGCGGGGGTCATGCGGATCCCCTCATAGACCACGTCCATACCCGAGTCACGCGCACGCACGGCGATCTGCTCGGCGCCGTTGGAGTGGCCGTCCAGGCCGGGCTTGCCGACGAGGATCTTCGGCCGCCGGCCGAGCGCCTCCTTGAGCCGCGAGACCTCCAGGCGCAGCTCGCTCAGGTCCGCGTCGGGCGTCGCCGGCGCTGCATCGCCGACGCCGGTCGGCGCCCGATAGCCGCCGAACACCTCGCGCAGGGTGCCCGCCCACTCGCCGGTGGTGGCGCCCGCGCGGGCGGCGGCGATCGTCGCAACCATCAGGTTCTCGCTGCTGTCGGGATCGGCGGCCACCTCGGCCAGCGCGGCGAGGGCCGCGTCGACCGCGGCCTGGTCGCGCTGTGAGCGCCAGCGGCGGACCGCCTCGATCTGCTCGGCTTCGAGTGCCGGATCGACGACCAGGATGCCGCCCTCCGCGTCGGCGGTGAGCGGTGAGACCTCGGACTCCGTGAAGCGGTTCTGGCCGACCACGACCCGGCTGCCGGCCTCGATGCGGCGGATGCGCTCGCGGTGGGAGTCGACGAGGGCGCTCTTCATGTACGGCACGGCCTCGACGGCGCCGCCGTGCTCGGCGACGACGGCCATCTCGGCGCGCGATCCCTCGAGCATCTCGGCGACGAGGCCGTCCATCACCTTCGAGCCGGCGAAGATGTCGGGGTACTCGAGGATGTCGGTCTCATAGGCGAGCACCTGCTGGATGCGAAGCGACCACTGCTGATCCCAAGGTCGCGGCAGGCCGAGCGCCTCATTCCACGCCGGCAGCTGGATCGCCCGCGCGCGCGCATCGCGCCCGAGGGTGACTGCCAGCGCCTCGAGCACGATGCGCTGGACGTTGTTCTCGGGCTGTGCCTCCGTCAGTCCCAGCGAGTTGACCTGGACGCCGTAGCGGAAGCGCAGATGGCGCGGGTCGCTGACCCCGTAGCGCTCGCGCCCGAGCTCTTCCCACAGAATCGACATCGCGCGCAGCTTGGCGTGCTCCTCGATGAAGCGAACGCCCGCGTTGACGAAGAACGAGATCCGCCCGAACACCTGTTCAACGCGCTCGGGTGGGACCTTCTCGCGCACCGCGTCCAGCACCGCGATCGCGTCGCTCATCGCGTAGGCGATCTCCTGCACCGGCGTCGCGCCGGCCTCCTGCAGGTGGTAGGAGCAGATGTTGATCGGGTTCCACTTGGGCACGTGCTCGACCGTGTAGGCGATCATGTCCGCGATCAGGCGCATCGAAGGAGCGGGCGGGAACGCGTAGGTGCCGCGTGCCAGGAACTCCTTGAGGATGTCGTTCTGGGTGGTGCCCTGCAGCTGGCCCTGGTCGGCTCCCTCGTCCTCGGCGACGACGATGTACAGGGCCAAGAGCCAGGCCGCGGTCGCGTTGATCGTCATCGAGGTGTTCATCTCCGCGAGCGGGATGCCGTCCATCAGCGTGGCCATGTCGCCGCGGTGTGAGATCGAGACGCCGACCTTGCCCACCTCTCCGCGCGCCAGCTCGTCGTCGGGGTCATAGCCGGTCTGCGTGGGCAGATCGAAGGCGACCGACAGGCCCGTCTGTCCCTTCTGCAGGTTGCGCCGATAGAGCTCGTTCGACGCCTTGGCCGTGGAGTGCCCGGCGTAGGTGCGGATCATCCAGGGCCGGTCGGGCTCGGGCAGCCGCGGGGACTGATCGTCGCTCATGCCACAATTGTACGGTCGCACCGCGGGCTTTATCCTTAGGCGCGTGAGCGAGACGGTTGAGGTGCCGCGCATTGGCGATCCCGGGAGCGGCCTCGGGGGCTCGTGGAAGGTGATCGTGCGCAACGACGATCACAACACCTTCGACCACGTAGCGCGCACGCTCGCGCGCTACATACCGGGCATCACCCTCGAGCGCGGCCACCAGATCGCAAACACGGTTCACAACGCCGGCCTGGCACTCGTCTACTCGGGCCACCAGGAGGCGGCCGAGCACTACTGGGAGCAGCTCAAGGGCGCGGGCCTGACGATGGCGCCCCTCGAACAGGACTGAGACGGCACCGACGCGGCGAGCGAGCGCTGCGGGCCGTGTGCCGCCTATGCGTCTTCGAGCGTGTGCGTGCTGTGCCGGTTGCCGCGACCGTTGGCCGGGAGCGAGGCCTCCGAGAGGATCGCGCCGTTGGCCGTCTCATCCCACCAGGCATACAGCACGGGCACCTGGTACCAGCTCGAGTGCCGCACGCGGAAGTCGGTCATCTCGGGGCCGTCCCAGTAGCGTTCGAAGTCCAGGTGCTCATGAAAGGAGGCGAACTGCTGGAAGCGGTAGCGGTCGTCGCGCGCCCGGTAGACCGCGTATGAGTCCGCTCCGTAGCGCAGCGCGGTCGCGGCGACCTGGTTGAGGGCGGTCTCGAAGTCGTTCGCGCGAAAACCGGTCGCATACCACGGGACGATCACCGTGCCGGCCATCAGGCGCCGACCTCCGCATGGATCGCCGGCGGCCCTTCAGCGGTCCGGCCCTCGCCCTCGGCGGGCGCGCCGACGAGGATCGCGATCTTGCCGAGATGCTTGTTTTCGAGCATCAGCTGGTGTGCCTCGGCGACGCCGTCAAAGCCGAGCGTGCGCCACAGCACGGGGCGGATCTGGCCGCTCTCGATCAGCTCGTTGGCCTTCGTGCACTCGTACGCGTTGGCGAAGTGCGAGCCGAGGATCTCCTTCTGGCGCATCCACAGGTAGGCGACGTTGAAGTCGACGTCGATGCCGGTGGTGCCGGCACAGATGACCACTTTGCCGAAGGTCTTGACGGTGAAGACCGACGTCGGGAAGGTCGCTTTGCCGACGTGCTCGAAGACGATGTCGGGGGCGTCGCCGAGGACCTCCTTGACGCGCTTTGCGAATTCGCGCGAGACGCCGAAGCGGGCCTTCTCCTGCTCGGGGGTCTCCCCGCCGACGCGCATCATGCCGGCGAACTCGTTGCGGTCGATGAAGTCGACGGCGCCCAGGCGCTTGACGAGCTCGCCCTTCTCGGCCGAGGAGACGACGCCGACCGAGTGGGCACCAGCGGTGGCGCATAGCTGTGTGGCGAACACGCCGAGGCCGCCGGCGGCCCCCCAGATCAGCACGCGCTGGCCGGCCTGGAGTTTGCAGCGCGTGATCAGCATGCGATAGGCGGTGAAGTAGACGAGGCCATAGGATGCCGCCTCCTCCCAGCTCAGCGCCGCGGGCTTGGGCAAGAGCTGCTGGGCCTGGACCTTCGCGAAC
Organism: uncultured Solirubrobacteraceae bacterium; assembly: GCA_963761355.1. Taxonomy (GTDB): domain Bacteria; phylum Actinomycetota; class Thermoleophilia; order Solirubrobacterales; family Solirubrobacteraceae; genus Palsa-744. The sequence goes on along the minus strand of CAVXHC010000003.1, from coordinate 75,656 downwards.
TGAGCGAAGGAGCCCCAGCTCGTCTCATAGCCCCAGATCTTCTGAGAGGGGGCGGCGAGGGGATCGAGGCCGTGGACCTCGGGGTCCTCGTAGGAGGCCTGGTTGCAGTGCACGACGACCTCGTCGCCGGGCTTCCAGCGGGTCACGCCGGCGCCGACCTTCCACACGATCCCGGAGGCATCCGAGCCCCCGATATGGTGATCCTCCTCGGGGTGGTAGCGGAACACCGAGACCGGCTTGCCGAGGGCCGCCCACACGTTGTTGTAGTTGACGCCCGCCGCCATCACGCGCACGATCACCTCGAACGCCCCGGGCTCGGGAACCTCGATCTCCTCGACCTGAAAGGCGTCGCGCGGTTCGCCCTCGCGCTCCTGGCGGATGACCCAGGCGGCCATCGTGCGGGGCAGCTCTCCGGGTTCGACGTCCACCTCGGTGACTTGTTGAAGATCGATCGCCACGTGCTCTTGAACCTCGCCTGTCGGGAACGGATGTCCTGCAATCCTAGCCGGGCCGCCAGCCTCCGGCGTGGCGGTCGGGCGCGAGGAGTCTCGCAGGAGTGCTCAGGCGTGGACGGTCTCGACGACCGGCTGCGGGGCCTGCGCGCGGGGTGCGGCGGCGGGCTGATCGATCTTCAGCGCGGCGGCCGCGGGGCTCGTCTTGCGGACGAGCACCCAAGCCAGCACGGCCCCGAGCAGAGCGACGGCGGCGCTCAGGCGCAGACCGTCCCTGAGCGCGTACACGAAGGCCTCGTGGCTGGCGGCGAGGACGCGCGCGGGGACCCCCTGCAGCGTCGCGCCAGAGCCGAGGCTCCCGGCCAGGCGCGCTCGCGCCGCCGCGGGCACCGCCGGCAGCAGCTTGTCGAGCTGTGAGCGCCCGAGCGTTGCGACCATCGCGCCGAGGACGGCGACGCCGAAGGTGCCGCCGACCATGCGGTTCATCGACAGGATGCCCGAGGCGACGCCGGCCTTGGCCTGATCGACGGCGTTCATCGCCGCGAGGCTCATCGGCGACATCACGAGACCCATGCCGACGCCCATCAGCAAGAAGCCGGGCAGCAGGGCTCCGTAGCCGCTTGAGACCGTCAGGTGGGACTGCCAGAACAGCGAGCCCGAGACGGCCAGCAGGCCGACAGTCATCAGCGGCCGCGAGCCGATGCGGTCGGCGAGCCTTCCCGCGAGCGGCGCCACGACGATGATCATCATCGTGGCGGGAAGGAAGCGGACACCGGCCTCGAGCGGCGAGTAGCCGAGGATGTTCTGCATGTACAGAGCCAGGAAGAAGAACATCGCGAGCATCGCAAAGCTGACGATGAACGCCACGATGTTGGCGCCGGCGAAGGTGCGCGAGCGGAAGAAGCCGAAATCGACCATCGGCACGCGCCGGTGAAGCTCGACGAGGACGAAGCTGCCCAGGCCGATGGCGGCGATCGCGAACATGCTCAGCTCGAGTTCCGAGCCCCAATGCCATTCGTTGCCCTGCACGAGCGCAAGCACGAGCGCGGCCAGGCCGATCGTGAGCGTGAGCACGCCGGGCACGTCGACGGTGCGCGCGACGGTCTCATCGCGCGACTCGCGCACGGCGAACAGGGTGATCACGATCGCGCCGACGGCGACGGGAACGTTGAGGAAGAAGATCGACTGCCAGCTGACGCTCTGCACGAGAAAGCCGCCGACGACGGGGCCGATCGCCAGCGCCATCGCTGAGACGCCCGCCCAGGTGCCGATCGCCTTGCCGCGCTCGTGCGGCGGGAAGGCGTTCGTGATGATCGACAGCGTGGCCGGCATCATCAGCGCCGAGCCCGAGCCCTGGATCGCGCGCCAGACGACGAGCCAGGTGTCGCTGGGCGAGAAGCCGATGGCGGCGCTCGAGACGCCGAAGATGATCACGCCCGCGAGAAATATTTTGCGGCGGCCGAACAGGTCGCCCAGGCGCCCGCCCGTCACCAGCAGCACAGCGAAGGAGAGCGTGTATGCGTTGACCGTCCACTCGAGCGTCGAGGTGGTCGAGTGCAGGCTGCGCTGGATCGACGGCAGGGCGACGTTGACGACGGTGTTGTCGAGCATGATCATGAACAGCGCAAAGCACATCGCCGCGAGCGCCCACCAGCGACGGTTCTCCTCGGTCATCCTCAGGCTGGAGATGCTCCTGCTCACGACGTGCCACCGCTTCGCCCGGGTCTCAGATCGGCGATCTCGCCGCGGTCGGCGAGGATCAGCTCGAGCGCCTGCGTGAGTGCCCCGGCCTCCTCGTCAGAGAGCGAGACGAGAAACGCCTCCAACGTCGCCAGGCGCGTCTCGTTGAGCGAGCTCGTGATGGCCCGTCCCGACGCGGTCAGGCTGAGGCGCTTCATGCGCCTGTCGACCGGGTCCTCCTGGCGATCGACGAAGCCGCGCTCGTGCAGGCCGTCGATCGCGCGGCTCATGGCCGGGAGCGAGACCTTCATCGAGTCCGCCAGCGCCTTCACCGAGCGGTTCTCGCCCTCCATGTCCAGCGCGCACAGGGCCTTGATCTGGGTGAACGACAGCTCGAGCTCGGCGATCAGGTTGAACGCTCCGACGTTCGTGCTGCGCATCAGGTAGCTGGCGAGCGCATACATGTCGCGCGTGAGCGCCGAGCGGTCCACCTGCGCGGGAGCCGAAGATAGTTGCATGCCTGCAAGTATAACTGCGACGCAACCATTGCTTGTGTGACGTGTATCACACTATGCCCGGTCCGTACACTCCGGGGAGTGATCAATCCGCCAACATGGCTGGTCGTTGTGCTGGCCGGCGGAGCCCTTGTCGCGGGCTGCGGCAGTAGCTCCGTGTCGAGCACTCAGACCATTACGAGCGGCACGCTCCCTGGCGCGGCGACGCCTGGAACGACGGCCACCACACCCCGTGACACGAAGGCCACCACGACCCGCCACAACGAAACGCCCCCACACACCGAAACCCCCACGAACTCCGAAACCCACCCAGCAACGAAACCTGGTCGCTTGACCCCGGCGGAGATAGCGAAGATAGATCAGCGCGCCCGTGCGGAGGTCGCGGAACACCGCCGCGAAATGGCAGAACACCGCGCACGCGCGCGGAGCAAATGAGGCTTGAGGGATAGCCCGATGCGATCCGCGCGGCATGCCCGCGCAGGTGTGAGGGTAGGGTCGCCGGATGCGCTTCCTGCACGTCTTCTCCAGCATCCCCGTCGCCGAACGGGACAGCTCGATGGAATGGTACGAGCGCTTCGCCGGGCGCCCAGCCGACCTGATCCCGAACGACAGCGAGGCCGCGTGGCAGCTGACGGACTCAGGCTGGCTCTACATTCTCGCCGAGCCGGACCGTGCCGGCAACGCGCTGCAGACGCTGCTCGTCGATGACCTGGACGCGTTCGTGGCCGGGCTCGAGGATCGCGCGATCACCCCGGGCCCGATCGAGACGATGGCCAACGGCGCGCGCTTCGTGATGGTCTGCGACCCGGACGGAAATCGCCTCAAGGTCGCGCAGGTATCCGCCTAGCGCGCGAAGGGCAGCTCGGCGACCTCCGCGCCGGCGCCATGCTCGCCGACGCTCACGGTTGCCCCCGGCTCGGCCTCGCGGCGGACCAGCGCGAGCGCGATCGGGCCGAATCGCGGCGAGACGGCCGCGCTGCTCACGCGCCCGACGACGCGCTCACCGAGCCGCAGCTCCTCGCCGCCGGCGAGCGCCACCGGCGCGCGCAGGCCGCGCAGATGGCGGTTGGGCTTGCCTCTGTAGTGCAGGCGCGCGACCGTCTCCTGCCCGACGTAGCAGCCCTTGGTGAAGCTCACAGCGCGCTCGTTCAGGCCGGCCTCCTGTGGGATCACAGTGTCGTCCAGGTCCACGCCGTAACGGGGCCGACCGCACTCGACTCGCAGGATCTCGCCGGCCGCCTCGCTCACCGGGTGAGCGCCCGCCTCGATCAGGGCAGCCTGCACGCTCATGGTGTCGGTGGCGTCGCAGAGAACATCAAGGCCCGCCGGCCCGGCGGTGCGGATCAGCCGCACCGCGCACCCGGCGATGGATGCAGGGGCGTGGGCGTGCTCTGAGGCTCCGAGCGCCGCCGCCGCCGGGGCCCGCTCGGTGGCCGGCCCCGCAGCGGCGTCAGCCGCGTAGGGGAGATCCTCGATCGCACGCTCGGCGACGGCCTGCGCGTGCGGACCCACCAGCGAGAGCAGGCCGCTCTGGAGCGTGCGCTTCTCGAGCTCCACCTCATAGCCGACCTTGAAGCGGCGGATCATGTCGAACAGTCCCTGCAGCGCGACCCGCTCGGTGTCGAGCAAGAGTTCCGCCGGCGCGCCCGTCTGCGTCTCGCCCGCCGCGAGGATGCGCAGGTCACCGAGCATCTTGCCCTTGTGCGTGAGAAACGCCGCGTAACAGCCCTCGCCCGGGTGCAGCGAGTCGAGCTCGTTGGTGACCTGTCCGTTGAGGAACTCGACGGCGCCCGCACCGCGCAGGGTGAGCTTCCCGCGCTCGCAGCGATCGATCAGGCCGCAGCCGTCGCTCAGCGCCCGGTAGTCGGCGCTCAGGGTGTCCGTCTCGGTCCTCTCAGTGGTTGACACGAGTTCGAGGATAGACCGCATTCGCGCCCTCGACCGGGCCCGCTAGGCTTGCGGGCGATGGGACTGGCGGACACCTTCCAGGGCATCGTGGACTCGCTCCCGGATGACTGGACCGATCTCGAGCTCGACCTGCGCATCGCCGAGGAGTCGCGCTACGTCGAAGCCGCCGTCTACCTGGTCACCTGCAACGCGCGCCCCTACTCCCACCACGACTGGCACTGGCGCCTGCTCGTCGCGCACCGCTTCGGGCACGCGGCCGCCGCGCCGACGGTGCACGGCACGCTGCTGCTGCTCGATGAAGCCGGCATCGAGGGCGAGCTCGTGGTCAGGGAGATCCGCAGCGGGCGGGCGGAGGTCGTTCAGATGTGGGGTCGACCGGAGTCCGCTCGCGAGGAGTTCCGCCGCCTGCGGGCGCAGTAGCAATGGCGCGCGTGCTGGCGCTCGTTCCGGACCTGCTGTTCGGGTCGCGCGTGCAGGGCGCGCTCACGGCCGCCGGCTACGACGTGGAGCTGATCGCGGATGCGGGCGCGGCCAGGGATCGCCTCGACGACGACGCCGCCGCTGCGGGCGCGTCCGTGCTGGTCGTGGACCTGACCAACGAGGATCTCGACGGCGCCACGCTCGTCGAATCGCTGGCCGGCGCGGGACTGCTGAACAGCACGCGCACGCTCGGCTTCTACTCACACGTCGACGCGCCCGCACGCGCGCGAGCCGAGGACGCCGGCTTCGACCTCGTCGTGCCCCGCTCACGCATGGCCCGCGAAGGCGCCGAGCTCGTGGCGCGGCTCACCTGAGCGCGGCCGGGACACCGGCTCACGCGAGGATCCGGCTCGCGCGTCAGGCCCCGGCGTCGCGCACGCTGGCAGCTTCGCGCTCGGCGCGAGCGAACAGCGGGTGATCGGGCGCCGCTCCGGGCCCGGCTTGCGCGCGCGCCTCGCGGACCGCGAGGTGTGCACCGCACGCCTCGCAGATACGGTGCTCGTCGACCGCGCCGCCGCAGCCGCGATGTTCGATCACAACGGCCGGGCCGCCGGCAGGCGCTGCGTAGCGATCGCCCCACTGCATGAGCGCGACCACCGTGGGCCACAGATCGAGCCCCTTCTCGGTCAAGCGGTATTCGTGGCGCGGGGGGTGCTCCTGATAGAGATGACGCTCGAGCACGCCCGCATCGATCAGCTTGGTGAGGCGCGCCTGCAGGACGTTACGGGCGATGCCGAGCTGGGCCTGCATCTCATCGAAGCGGCGTATGCCGAGGAAGATGTTTCGCACGATCAGAAGCGACCAGCGCTCGCCCACCACCTCGAGGGCTCCCGCGATGCTGCACGTCTGCGTCCTGTAGTCGTTTCCGAGCATCTCTTCGTGCGAGGATAGCGGGTTGAGTTGCGTGATGCAACCCTCATGTGCTACGGTGCGTTTCATCATGAAACGGAAGGGGCGAATCATGCAGCGGAAGTGGCGGGTATCGCTGATCGTGTGCGTCGGGGTCTTCATGGCGAGTCTCGACCTGTTCATCGTCAACATCGCCTTCCCGGCGATCGCCAAGCAGTTCGGCGGAGCCTCGCTCGGCTCGCTGTCCTGGATCCTGAGCGGCTATGCGATCGTCTTCGCCGCGCTGCTCGTCCCCGCCGGGCGCTGGGCGGATGCCTTCGGGCGCAAGCGCGCCTTCCTGCTCGGCCTGGGGATCTTCGTCACCGCGAGCGCCGCCTGCGCGCTCGCGCCATCGGTCGAGGTGCTGATCGCAGCCCGCCTCGTGCAGGCCGCCGGCGGCGCGCTGATGCTGCCGACATCGCTGGGACTGATCCTGCCCGAGTTCGGACCCGAGCAGCGCCACGTGGCGATCGGAGTGTGGGCTGCGACCGGTGGCATCGCCGCCGCCGCGGGACCGCCGCTCGGTGGCCTGCTCGTGCAGGCCGACTGGCGCTGGGTGTTCCTGGTGAACGTGCCGGTGGGGCTGATCGGCCTCGTGCTCGGCGCACGCACCCTGACCGAGCGGCGCGAGCTCGGCAGCGGGCGCCCGGACGTGCTCGGAGCACTCGCGCTGATCGTCGCGATCGGATCGCTCGTCGTGGCGATCGTCAAGGGCCAGGAATGGGGCTGGACCTCGCCCGCCATCCTCGCCCTGCTGGCGCTCACCGCCGTGCTGCTGCCGGCGATCTGGCGGCGCTCGGAAAAGCAGCCGGTGCCGATCGTCGACCCGGCGATGCTGCGCGTGCGCACCTTCGGCCTGGCGGTGGGCGCGTCGGTGCTGTTCTTCGGTGGTTTCGGCGCGATGCTGCTGTCTGGCGTCCTGTTCCTGACGGGGGTCTGGCACGAGGACGTGCTGACGGCCGGTCTGATGCTGTTTCCCGGGCCCGCCATGGCGACGGCGTTCAGCGTGCCCTCGGCGCGCCTGGGCGCCCGCATCGGCTACCGCATCCCGGGCGTCGTCGGTGCGGCCCTGTTCGCCCTCGGCTCGGTCTGGTACATCACCCAGACCAGCGACACCCCGTCCTACTTCGCCACCTACCTGCCGGGCATGCTGATCAGCGGAGCCGGCGTCGGGCTGATCATCCCGACGCTCACCGGCGCCGGTGCCTCCTCGCTGCCGCCCGAGCGCTTCGCGACGGGCGCGGCCGTGCTCACGATGGGCCGCCAGATCGGCGCCGCGCTCGGTGTGGCCGTGCTGGTGGCGGTGCTCGGCACGGCCACGAGCAGCGCGGCGAACTTCCACTCGGCGTGGCTGATCACGGTCGCCGGAGGACTGTCGGCAGGCGCCGCGCTCGCCATGATCGGACCGCCCAGGCTGGCCCTCGGCGTGCAGCCGGAGATCGCCGGGCCGATCGCGGACCCGCTCCTCGCGGAGCCGCTCGTGATGGAGCGCGCGGCATGAGCGCCGTCGCCACGCCGCGCGCGCGGACACGCAGCTTCAGCTGGCAGGATCCGGCCGCCACTGCGGCCAGCGGTGAGACGCTGGCCGGTCTCGACTACATCAGGGCGATCATGCAGGGAACGCTGCCGCCGCCCCCCGTCGCCGAGCTGCTCGGGTTCGAGATCGCCGAGGCCGAGGTGGGGCGGGCGGTGTTCGCGATGGATCCGCACGAGTGGATGTACAACCCGATCGGGATGGTCCACGGCGGCATCGCTGCGACGCTGCTCGATTCGTGCATGGGCTGTGCGGTGCACACGACGCTCGACCGCGGCGTCGGATATACGACCACCGATCTGCAGGTGCGCTACATCCGCCCGATGAGCGACGCGACCGGACGGGTGCTCGCGGAAGGGCGGGTCGTCCACGCCGGCAGGCGCACGGCGACGGCCGAGGGCCGCATGTTCGTCGCCTCTGACGAGACCCTGCTCGCGCACGCGACGACGGGCTGCGCGATCCTGGGCTAGCCGCCCGGCGCGCCACAGTCGCCGTCGCGCGACGGTGGGATATGGTCGGCGCATGTGGTCGGATCTCGACGACAGCATCATCGGCGGTGACCTGACGGCGGCACTCGCGTACGCGACCCCCGCCGCCGGCGCGGTGCTGACGCCGGTGGCTCCGATCGGGCTGCGCGACCGCGAGGCCGGCACCGTGCAGTTCACGACCTCGCTCGGATTCGGGCGAAAGCTCGACCGCATCAAGCACAACCCGAGGGTCGCCCTGGCCTTTCACGCGCGCGAGCACGGCTTCGCCGAGGCGCCACGCTTCGTGCTCGTGCAGGGAACCGCGAGCTATGACAGCCGGCCCGACCGGACGGTTCTCGAGGAGCGCGTGCGCCCGGCATCGGTCCGCTTCCTCGGCCCGCCGCGCGAGGGCCTCTTCTGGGACCGCTGGCTGGCGGCCTACTACACCGACAGGGTGCTCGTGACCGTGCACGTCGAGCGGGTCCTCTCGTGGCCCGACCTGCGGTGCGCGGGCGAGCGGAGCGTCGCCGGCGCGCCGGCGAGCGACGAGCCCCCCGGCGCACAGGCGCCCCCGCGCAAGGGCAGCGGACCGCGCGTCGACGTCGCGCGCGCGGCGCGGCGCATCGGGCGACTCCCGCACATCCTGTTCGCGGACATCGGCGCCGACGGCTTTCCCCGCGTCGTGCCGGTGGGCGTCGGCGCAGCCGGCGCCAGCGGCATCGCGCTGGACGGGCCGGCGCCCGGCGGCGCTCGTCGCGCCGGGCTACTCGCTCACCGCTTCGAGCCGCAGCTGATCGGGCTTGAGACGCGGCAGTACACCGGCTGGCTCGAGGACTCGATCTATGCACCCCACACCGAGAACGGTTTCCGTGCGCCCGCGAACAAGACGGTGCTGCTCCTGGCGAACGGCTTCATGGCGCGTCGAGGCCTGAAGCAGGCGCGCGCGCTCGGCCGCGCGTGACTCAGCGCACCTCGCGCAGCCGTCCGTCCTCGACCTGGTAGACGAAGCCGCGCACGTTCTTGAACGGGATGAACGGGCTCGCGTTGATGCGGGCGATCGACTGGCGCACGTCCTCGTCGAGGCCGGTGAAGGTCTCGACCGCCCACTCGGGCTTGATCCCCGTGTCCTCGAGCACCGAGCGCTTGAAGTCGTCGTCGGTGAAGGTCAGCATGCCGCAGTCGGTGTGGTGGATGAGGATGATCTCCTCGGTCCCGAGCAGGCGCTGGGAGATCGCCAGCGAGCGGATCGCATCGTCCGTGACAACGCCGCCCGCGTTGCGGATCACGTGGGCGTCGCCCTCGCTCAGACCGAGCAGGCCGTAGGGGTTCAGGCGGGCATCCATGCAGGCGACGATCGCCACCTTGGCGCCGGGCGGCATGGGCAGCTCGCCCTTGTCGAAGCTCGCGGCGTAGGTCTCGGCGTTGCGCAGAAGCTCATCGGTGACGGTCATCGGTCTCCTTCCTCGCGGGGTGGGTGCGCTGCTGCCCAAAAGTCTACAAAGTCAACTGAAAAAGATAAGAATGCTCAACTGGCCTGTGTCGCCGCCGGGTCGTTCACGGCGCTGCTCGCGGCCGCGGCGGGGTCGAGCGGGATGAGCTGGCCGTTGGCCACACGCTGCCCGCCGGTCAGCCACTGCCCGCTGCGCAAGGACAGGGCTGCGCGGATGACCATGCCGTGGCAGACGACGAGCGCGGGCAGCTCGGCCCGTTCGACATCCTCGAGCGCGGCGCCGACGCGAACCTCCTGCTGGGCGAACGACTCCCCGCCGGGGAAGGCGAAGCTCGGGTCTCCGGCGAGGAATGCCGCGAACAGCTCGGGCGCTTCGGCCTGCACGTCGGCGAAGCTGCGATCGGTCCAGTCGCCGGCGTCCGTCTCCATCAGGCGCGCGTCCTCGCGCGGCGTCAGCCCGATCCGCCGAGCCACGATGTCGGCCGTTTCCCGCGCCCGCAGCAGGGGGCTGCTCCACAGCGCGGCGAAGTCGTGCGGGGCTACGCGCTCGGCCAGCTGCGCGGCCTGAGCGCGGCCGGTGTCGTCGAGCGGGACGGGCAACTGACCCTGGAAGCGCCCCTCCAGGTTGTAGGCGGTCTGACCGTGCCGGGCCAGGAACACGAGGGCTTGTGTGGGCGTGGACACGCAGGCGCAGCATATTGGTGCAGGAGCGCTGGCCCGAAGGTCGAACTCCGACTCTGCCCATCCAGTGGACAACCGCGGCGCGAGCGTCGTAGAAGGAGGCGGAGTGGAAGAGCGTGGCCTTAGCGCATATCTCGCCGAGTTCGTCGGCACCTTCCTGCTCGTGCTGTTCATCACGATGATCGTGAGCCTCTACACGCTCGCCGGCCCGAAACTGCCGGGCGCCAGCTTCGCCGTGATCGGGCTGCTGCACGCGTTCGTGTTGATGATGCTGATCCAGACGCTGGGCGGGGTCTCGGGCGCACACTTCAACCCCGCCGTGACGCTGGGACTGATGTCGGTGCGCAAGATCAAACCCGACCAAGGAGCCGTGTATGTGGTCGTGCAGGTGATCGGCGCGATCGCCGGAGCGGCCGTCTGCAAGCTGCTCCTCAACGAAGTCGGCCACGCCGGGATCCTGCACAAGGCGAGCCTCGGCAACCCGTCGGTCAGCACGCTGCTCAACGGCCGCACGGCCCTCGGCGCGCTGTGCGAGCTGGTCGGCACGTTCGCGCTCGTGTGGGCGGTCATGGGCGTCGCGGTCAACCCCGGCGGGGCGCGCGACTGGGCGGGCTTCGTGATCGGGGCGACGCTGGGCTTCGCGGTGATGACATTCGGACCCCTCACCGGTGCCGCGCTGAACCCGGCGCGCGCGCTCGGCCCGGCGATTGTGCTCGGCCACTTCGCGGGCGGGTTCGGGCGCTTCGCGGTGATCTATCTGCTGGCTCCGGTGATCGGCGGGCTGCTGGCCGCGATCGGCTACCGGCTGCTGGTGCTCGAGCCCGAGCACAGTCCCGGCGAGCGCCCGATCGACAAGCTCGCCTGAGCGCGCCGGCGCGCGACGCGCCGGCGATGCCCGGCGTGGCGCAGTCGAGCGCCTACACTCGGGGTCATGCGTCGCAGGGTCACCTTCTCGCGCAACCTGACGCTGTCTCTGTCGCGGACGTGCCGGTGCTTCTGCAAGTACTGCTCGTTCGCCACCCACGCCGCCCACCTGTACGCGCCCGAGGAGGTGCTCGAGATCCTCGACGGCGCGGCGCGCCGGCAGGTCAAGGAGCTGCTGGTGCTCACCGGCGAGCGCCCCGAGGTCAACCCCGAGGTGCGCGCGCGGCTGCGCGAGTACGGCCACGAGGACTTCACGGGCTACGTCGTGTGGGTGTGCGAGCGCGCGCTCGAGCGGGGGCTTCTGCCGCACACCAACCTCGGCGTGCTGGAGCGCGCCGATCTGGCGCGGCTGCGCGAGGTGACCGCTTCGCAGGGGCTGATGCTCGAGTCGGTGTCCGAGCGGCTGATGGAGACGGTGCACGCCGGCTCGCCGACCAAGCACCCGGCGCGGCGCCTTGAGACGATCCGCGCGGCGGGAGAGCTCGAGATCCCGTTCACGAGCGGGATCCTCGTGGGCATCGGCGAGTCAGAGCAGGAGCGCGTCGAATCGCTCGAAGCGCTGGCCGCCGCCCACGCCGAGCACGGGCACATCCAGGAGGTGATCCTGCAGAACTTCGTCCCCCACCAGCGCTACTACGGCGAAGAGCCGGCGCAGATCGCCGACGCGGCGGCCCGCTCCTACTGGCGCACGGGCGTGGCGGACGGGCGCCCGCAGTTGCCCCTGCCGGAGTGGGCCTGTCCGGTGAACATCGAGGACATGAAGCGCCTGATCGCAGAGACACGCCGGCTGATGCCGGACGTGGGCATCCAGATCCCGCCGAACCTGGCGGACTGGTGGGGGGAGCTGGTCGCCGCCGGGGCGAGCGACCTGGGTGGGCTGAGCGCAAACGGCGACCACATCTCGCCCGAGCATCCCTTCCCCTCGCCGCATCACGTGCGCAAGGCGCTGCAGCGCGACGGCTACGCGCTGACCGAGCGGCTGTGCGTGTATCCGCGCTACATCGAGCAGCGCTGGCTGGCGCCGGCGGTGTTGGACACGATCAAGGTGAAGTACTGGAGCTTCATCCCCAGGCGCGGGTCCGGCCGCACCGATCCTCCCGCACCGATCCGGCCCGAGCTCGTCGCCGGCGCGATCGAGAAGGGCCGCGACGGGCTGCCGTTGAGCCCAGAGGAGCTGACGGCGCTGTTCGCGGAGACGCGGGCGGAGGCCGTCGAGGAGATCCGCCAGGCCGCCGATGAGCTGCGTGAGGAGCTCGCCGGTGAGACGGTGACGTTCGTCGTGAACCGCAACATCAACGTCTCGAACGTGTGCGTCGTCGGCTGCGCGTTCTGCGGGTTCGGGCAGGGCAAGCGCTCGCCTGACGCCTACGAGCACGATCGCGACGAGTTCCTCAGACGCGTGCACGAGGCCGTCGAGTACGGCGCCAGCGAGCTGTGTATCCAGTCGGGCATCCATCCGGACTGGACGCTCGAGGACTACCTCGGCTGGCTCGAGCTCGCCAAGCAGACCGCCCCGCAGCTGCACCTGCACGCCTACAGCCCAATGGAGATCGCTCACATGTGCGACATCTCCGGCCTCCCGCCGGGAGAGGTGTTCGCGCGGCTCAGGGACGCCGGCCTCGGGTCCACGCCGGGGACCGCCGCGGAGGTGCTCCACGACGGCGTGCGCGAACGCATCTCGCCGAACAAGCTGCCGGTTGAGCGCTGGGTGGAGATCATCGAGGCCTCGCACAACGCCGGGCTGCGTTCGACCGCGACCGTGATGTTTGGCCACATCGAGGAGCCGTGGGAGCTGGCCGAGCACATGCGCGTGGTGCGCGAGCTGCAGGAGCGCACCGGCGGGATCACGGAGTTCGTGCCGCTCTCGTTCATTCCCTTCCAGACGCTCCTCGGCCGCACCCACGGCGTCGAGGAGATCTCGCGCGAGGAGAACCTCAAGCACACCGCCGTCTTCCGCCTCGCGCTGGGGCGCACCGTCGAGAGCCTGCAGGCCAGCTGGGTGAAGATGGGGATCGAGGCCGCCGGCGAGGCGCTGCGCTGGGGTGTCAACGATCTCGGCGGCACGCTGATGGAGGAGTCGATCAGCCGCCTGGCGGGCAGCTACCACGGCACGCGACTCGATCCCGCAGAGCTCGTGGCGGCGGCCCACGAGGCCGGCCGCCCGGCCGCCGAGCGCACCACCCTGTATGAGATCCGCCGCCGCTACGAGCTGCCGGTGGCGGCGTAGGGCCCCGCCCGCGTTCTCCTCGCGCGAAGCCTCAGCGGAACAGGTCCTCCTCGAGCGGCCGCAGGAGCTCCGCCGCGCCGGGGCCATCGGCGGCCGTGACGAACCGCTCGAGGCCGTCGAGGATCACGGCCGGCTCGCGCGAGTCCTTCGCGCGCGCCAGGTCGGCGGCAGCCGCCGCGGCGTCGGCGACGGCCAGCCAGGTGGCTCTGAGCTCGAGCCCGGTCGCGTCGGTTCGCCCGCGCCAGTCCTCGAGCGGTTGCATGCCGGCGAGGCCGATCGCGACGTCGAGCTGTCCGTGGCGCCAGGCGCGCCCGAAGCTGTCGGTGATCAGCACGGCGGCCGCCGAGCCGGTGAGCTCGCGCAGGCGCGCCCTGATCCGCCGCGCCGAGGCGTCGGGGTCGCGCGGCAGCAGCACGAGCGTCTCAGGCTCCGAGGCGTTCGAGGTATCGACTCCGGCGTTGGCGCACACGAAGCCGTGGCGCGTGCGGCAGATGAGCACGCCACGCTCGGCGCGGAGCACCTCGGCGGCCTCGTCCAGCACGACCTGAACGGCGCGCGGGTCGCGCTCGGATTCAAGCGCGAGCTCCGTGGCGCGCGCGCCGGGGTCGATATCGGCGAGCGCGACGACCGCGCCCTCGGCCTTCGAGACCGCCTTGTGCGCGATCGCCAGCACCTGTCCGTCGGCGATGGCCGCGCCCTCGCGCGCGGCCAGGATCAGCGCCGCCAGATCGTCGCCCGCGCGCACCTCCGGCAGGCCGCTGACGGCTCGGGCGCAGATGCCGGCCACGGCGCGAGCGTCAGCCGGCGTTCGTGATGGTGGGGAGCTCCGAGCGCTCTCGCCGCCCGAGCACCGCGCGCGTGCGCGGAGCGCGCGTGCTCTCGCCGGAGAGCCGCTCTCTGAGCGCCTCGAGATCCGCACCGGTGTCGATGTCGAGCAGCAGCGACGCGGGCTGCTCGAGGCGGAAGGCCACGCCGGCGGCCAGCGCCAGCGCGCGGTGGCGCTCGCAGCTGTCCGGGCCGAAGCTGGGCGCGATCGCGTCCGGGGGCGCGAGCAGCAGGCCGTTGGTGCCGCTGCCATGGCGGTCGGGCACGATCACCACCTCGGACCCCTCGCCGGCGCCGCCGCCAACGCCCGCCCGCAGCAGCGTTTCGAGCTCTGCGGGGTCGAGCGCCGGGCAATCGCCGGGGATGCAGAGGACGCGCTCGATGCCCTCCGCGAGCGCGCGCTCGACGCCGAGCTCCACTGCGGCTGACTGACCGGCCTCGGCCGCGTCCCTCACCACCAGCGCGCCCTGGCGGCGCGCGGCCGCGGCGACGGAGTCCTCACGCGTGACGACGATCGTCAGCGCGATCGATTCGGTTTCGGCCAGCGCCACCAGCACGTCGCCGACCATCGCCGTCGCCAGCTGCGCGCGCAGCTCCTCGGAGACGCTTTCACCGAGTCGCCGCTTGGCCACGGCGAAGCTCTTGACGGGCAGGATCGCGGCGGTGCGCATGTGATCGCAGACGATAGAGCTAGGCGGCGAGCGCCTCGGCGAAGGCGAGCGTCTGCTCGGCCACCCGCGCACGCGCGCCGGCGTCGTCCATGCGCGTGTCGCACTGCAGGGTGGTCAGCCCGTTGACCACTTCGTCGGCCACGATCCCGTCGAGCAGCTCGCCGTAGAAGTCGGCCACGCCGCGGGCGCTCAGATCGAGCGCGGCGAACGCCATGAACGATGCCGTGGGGCCCTTCAGCACCTCGCCGCCGACGAGCGGCGAGACTGCGACCACGGGCGCCTCGGCCTCGTGCAGCGCCTCGCGCAGGCCGGGCAGGGCGAGGATCGGGGCGATCGACGCGAGCGGGTTCGAGGGGCCGATCACGATCGCGCGAGCGCCGGCGATGGCGGCCAGCGCCTGCTCGCTCGGGGCGGCCTGCTCGGCGCCGCGGAACTCGAGACCCTCGATGGTCCCGCCCGCGCGCTCGCGGATCATGAACTCCTGGAAGGCATGCCAGCCGGTGCCGGTGCGGACCCATGTGCGCACCGGCTGATCGCACATCGGCAGCACGCGGGAGCGCACGCCGATGGCCGCGTTCAGGCGCTCGAGCGCAGCCGTGGGGGAGAGCCCCTCCGAAAGCATGCGCGCGCGCCGCAGGCACCAGGCCAGATCGCGGTCGCCGAGGTTGAACCACACCTCCTCGCCGAGCGCGCGCAGGGCGTCCATCACGGCGAACGTGTCACCGTCAAGGCCCCAGCCGCGTTCGTCGATCTGATCGGCCAGCCAGAAGGACACGAGGTCGGGGTCCGGCGAGACGTGCGCGCCGTAGATCTCGATGTCATCGCCGGTGTTGACGATCGCGGTGAGGCGCCCGGGGTCGACCGCGTCGGCCATGCCCCGCGCGAGCTTGGCGCCGCCGGTGCCGCCGGCGAGCACGACGATAGGGCCGTCCGTCACTCCCATGAGGGGTCCGGCAGGCCTGTCAGGCGGATGCCCGCGTGGGCCTTGTAGCGGGCATTCACGGAGATCAGCAGGGCCGTCAGCGACTCGGTGATGCGGGCCATCTCAAGGCGCCCGCAGTCCACGCAGCGCAGACCGTCGATCCGCTCGATCAGGCCCGCGGCCTCGCGCTTGTCCGCGCGCGAGTCGCCACACAAGAGCACGTCCTGCGCGAGCGGATGCTCGAGGTCGGTCAGCGAGGCTGCGCTGACGGTGTGCAGGGCCGAGACGACGCGAACGCCCTCAGGCGCCATCTCGAGGGCCTGCTGGGCGGCCGACCCCTGCCACACGCCGAGCATGCGCGTGGCCTTCCCGCCCACCGCGGCCGCCAGCGGGACGGTGGCATCGATCAGGAGCTGGCCCGGCCGAAAGGCGTCCTTGAGGTTGGCGAGCGTCTCGGCGTGGTTGCGGAATGGAACGCTCAGGATCACGACGCCGGCGGAGCGCACGGCGTCTGCGTTGTCGTGCCCCGAGCAGGAGCTCCCGGGCACGGCGGCGAGCGCCCGCTCGGCGGCTTCGTTCGCCCGCCCTGCATCGCGTGAGCCGATCGCGACCGCCACTCCGGCCCGCCCCAGCCTGACCGCCAGGCCGAAGCCGAGCGCGCCTGAGGCGCCGATGATGGCGACCGGTTCGGTGGGCGACGCTGGCACGGCGGCCGAGTATAGGCTGCGGCGGACCGCTCCTCGCCCCGTCGCGCTGGCGCCGCCGGCGATGCTCGATTATGGTGACGGTATGGATCCCGAGGGGAAGGTCATCGTCGTCACGGGTGCGGCGGGCGGTATCGGCGGGGCGCTCGTGCGCGCACTGCTGGAGCGGGGCGCACAGAGCGTCGTCGCCGCCGACCTCGACGGTGATGGCGTCGAGCGGCTGAGCCAGGAGCTGGGCGGAACGCGCGTGCAGGCGCGCGTTCTCGACGTCTCTGACGAGCAGATGACGCGTGCGCTCGCCGATGAGGTCGAGGACACGGTCGGCCCGATCGACGTGTGGTTCGCCAACGCCGGGCTGGCCACGGGCAGTGGTCCGCAGGCGCCCGATGAGGAGTGGGACGGTCAGTGGCGCATCAACGTGATGTCGCACGTCTACGCCGCCCGCGTTCTCTTGCCGCGATGGATCGAGCGCGGCCACGGGCACCTGGTGACGACAGCGTCGATGGCCGGCCTGCTCACCACCGCCGGCGACGCGGCCTACTCGGCGACCAAGCACGCGGCGGTGGGGTTCGCCGAGTGGCTGGCGTTCACCTACGCCGGAGATGGCGTGCGCGTGTCGTGCATCTGCCCGGGCGCGGTCGACACCGCGATGCTGAGGGCCGGCGCCGCAGGCGACGCCGCCAAGGCGAGCGCCGTGATCGGCGGCGGCGACGTGCTCGCCCCCGAGCAGGCCGCGGAGCGCATCCTCGGCGGTCTCGAACGGGACCTCTTCCTGATCCTCACGCATCCGGAGATGCACGAGTTCGTGGTCGGCAAGGCACAGGACCCCGAGCGCTGGATCCGCGGAATGACGAAGCTTTGGGCTCGCGCACAGGCGCTCCTCGCAGGCTAGTGAGCGCGCCCGGCGGCGATCGCGCGCCGCGTGCGGCAGGGGAGAGGGGCAGCGGCCGGGCAGCCGCCGCAGTGCCCGGCGCCGTCAGCATCAGGGAGGTGGGCCCGCGCGACGGTTTTCAGAACGAGCCCGAGATCATCCCCACCGCGCGCAAGGTCGAGCTGATCGACGCGCTCGCCCGGACCGGCCTGAAACGCATCGAGGTGACGAGCTTCGTTCGCGCCGACGTGATCCCCCAGCTGGCCGACGCCGGGGAGGTGCTGGAGCGGATCGAGGTGCCGGCCGAGGTGAGCGTGTCGGTGCTGATTCCCAACGAGCGCGGTCTGGACAACGCGCTCGCGCTGCGCGAGGCACACCGCGGAGCGCGCCCGGCGTTCGACGAGATCAACGTCTTTCTGTCGGCCTCTGAGACGCACAACCAGAAGAACGTCAACCGCTCCATCGAGCAGTCGCTCGCAGGCGTGGAGGCCGTGCTGCGGCGCGGGCGCGCAGAGGGGCTGCGCTGCGAGGGCGTGATCTCGACCTCGTTCGGCTGCCCCTACGAGGGTCGCGTGCCGGTCGAGAAGGTGCTCGACATCGCGCTGCGGCTGAGCCACGCCGGCGCCGAGGAGATCGGCTTCGGGGACACGACGGGGATGGCCAACCCACGTCAGGTGCAGGACTTCTTCACGGCCGCGCGCGCGGCGCTCGGAGCCGGGGCGGAGCTGACGGCGCACTTCCACAACACCCGCGGTCAGGGGCTCGCCAACGTGCTCGCCTCGCTGCAGGCGGGGGTGGACAGCTTCGAGTCGAGCTTCGGCGAGCTCGGCGGCTGCCCGGTTCCCCCCGGCGCGACCGGCAACATCGCCACCGAGGACCTCGTCTCGATGCTCGAGGAGATGGGCGTCTCCACCGGCATCGACCTGCCGGCGCTACTCGCGTGCGCCGACAGCGTCAGAGAGCTCCTCGGTCGCCCCCTGGGCAGCCACACGCTGCTGGCCGGGCCGATCGCGTGGCACGCCAGCTGAGCTCGTCGCGCGGCCGGCCGGCGGCCGGCCCATCCTCAGCCGTCAGTGCCCGCTGAACTCCGGCTGGCGCTTCTCGGCGAAGGCGCGTGCGCCCTCGGCGAAATCGGCGCTTTCGGCGCAGATCTGCTGAATCGTGACCTCCTGCTCGAGCGTCAGCGCGAGCGCCGGCTTGGCGGAGGCGTCGATCACGCGCTTGGCGAGGCCGACCGCGACGGGGGCGCAGGCGAGCAGCTCCGCCACGAGCGCGTCGGTGGCCGCGTCAAGCTCGGAGGCGCCCGCCACGCGGTTGACGAGGCCGATGCGCTCGGCCTCCGTGCCGTCGATCATCTTGGAGGCAAGGATCATCTCCTTCGCGCGTCCGACGCCGACGACACTCGGCAGGCGCGAGGAGCCGCCGACGTCCGGGATCAGCCCCACCCGCGTCTCGACCAGGCCGATGACGGCGTCGGCGGCCATCGTGCGCAGATCGCAGGCGAGCGCGAGCTCCATCGCGCCGCCGATGCACGCGCCGTGGATCTGGGCGATCGTCGGCTTGGTCATCTCCTCACACAGGTTCCAGGCGGCAAGCACGCCCGTGCGGAACTCGCGCAGCCGCCCCGGTTCGCCGGCGAGCGCGCCCAGCGAGCTGAAGTCCATGCCCGCGGAGAACATCGTGCCCTCGCCGCGCAGCACCACGCACAGCACGGAGGGATCGTGCGCCGCCGCTGCCAGCGCGTCGGCCAGTCCGGCGATCAACTCGTCGTTCATCGCGTTGCGCTTCTCGGGGCGGTTCATGACGACGTGGCGGACCGCTCCGCGGTCCTCGCTGAGGACGATGCTCATCTCGGGGCTCCTGACGGTGGCTGGATGCTGGCGGCGAACACCTGAGAACCGTACAGCGGCGAGCGAGCAGGGAGCAACCGGACGGGCGAGCGGCCGTGCCCGCCCGTCCGCTTGCCCTCCTGCGTCAGTGCAGGAGTTCGAGGGTGTTTTCGGTGTCGTTGACGAAGTAGATGCCCGGGCGGCCCTGCGAGAGGGTCAGCCCGAACAGCCCGCCGCCTTCGGCTCCCGTGTCGAACGGCTGGAACTCGGCGCCGAAGGGCGTCGTCTCGACGATGTTCCCGTCGTTGGCGTTGGCCGCGAGCATGTCGCCGTTCGGTGCGAGTTCGAGCCCCAGCGGGTTGTTCAGGTAGCCGCCCTTGGCGACCGTGATCCCGCCGGCGCCGAGCGCTGCATGGCGGAACAGGGCGTTGGGGACGGCGGCGATGCGGTTGCCCTGCGTGTCGGCCACGTACAGCACGCCGTTCCAGCCGAGGGTGACGCCGGTGGGACCGACCACGAGCGCTGCTTTGTCGGTGCGCTCGGGGAAGCCGTTGGCGATCACCTGCTCGGATGTGACCGCGGGCGGGTGGTTCCTGTCGGTGTCCAGCGTGATGCGCACGACGGTGCCTTCATCGACCGGCGTTTCGCCCGAGATGCCGTTGAGGACGTTGGTGACGAACAGCGTGGTGTTCTGCTGGTCTGTGACCGCGGTCAGGTCCCACGGCCCGTTGATCGGGCCTCCGGAGATCGTCTTGACCACGTGGCCTTTGCTGTCGAGCACGATCAGGCACCCAGCCTGTGCGGTGGCTGCCATGCCGTTGCTGGTCGGCAGGCTTCCGACAACGACATAGCCGTGAGGCAGGACCGCCAGCGCAGTCGTCAGGCCCACGCCGCCGGGGCAGGGGCCGGGAAGGCGGGCGGGGTTGATCTGGGCGAACAGGGACTGCGTGCCCCCCGGCGTGATCTGCACGAGGGTGGTGCCCGTGCCCTGGAGGTTTTCCGAGTTGTTGAAGTTGCTGATCAACAGCGAGCCGCGCATGAGCGAGCCGACGCTGCTTGGCACGGTGACGATCCCGTAGGGGTTCTCATCTCCGTTGGCCGGGACGGTGCTCGCGACCTTGGTGACGGTGCTGAACTGACCGATGAACGGATGGTCGAACGCCAGCGCGGTTCCCTGCGAGAACGCCGCAGCGCAGAGCAGGGCCGCGGTGGCGCCAAGCAGCCCCAGCAGGGGCGCCTTCGAGATTGACCTTGACATGACTGCCTCCTCCGGTTGTGGACGCCTTCATGCGGACAGACTCCGCGCGCGGGCGAACCTTCCCGGCGGATCGCGGGCGCTCGAGCGGACCGGCGGCGGGCCGCGACCGTGCTGCGCGCGGGCCGCGCGAGGCTGCTGCGTCAGCTGAGGTCGAGCACGGTCTGAGGCGCGGGGATGACGTGATCCTCGATGCCCTCGGCGGGGATGATCGCCGTGCCGATGGCGAAGAACTCGATCACGTGGCTGCCCCAGCCGTGGGACTTCTCTTCGATGTGCACGCCGACGATGCCCTCGGCCTTGGCCTGCAGCGCCTCGGCCTGCATGCGCTCCATCGCAAGCTCGCGCGCGTCGTAGAGGGCCTGGGTGAAGTTGGGAAGCTCGACGTTGCGGCCGGTATTGCCGATCGACTGGCGCCAGCTCTGATGGGCGACGTGGTAGACGCAGGAGCCCATCACCAGCCCCACCGGGCGGTGGCCCGCCTGCAGGAGCGTCCAGAACTCCTGACCTGACAGGTCGCTCGTGAAGGGACGCCCGGAGGGCGCGCGGTGAAGCTCGCCGGCGCGGTGCTTCACAGCCGTGCCCATGGCGATGAACTCGGCCATGCTCTCACCCCAGTCATAGCGGCCGATCGTCAGGCGCACGCCGACGATGCCGTCGGCTCCGAGCTGCTCGGCCTCCTCCTCCATGCGCGTCATCGCCAGCTCGCGCGCCTCATACATGGCCTGTGAGAGCACGTTCATCTCCTGGCTCTTCTTCCACTGCGCCTGCTGGTAGCCGATGTGGTAGATCGAGCTGCCGATGACGAGCCCGAGCGGCTGAAAGCCGGCCTGGCGCACGAGCAGGAACTCGTTCACGGAGAGGTCGCTGGTGAACAGGCCCGAGCGGTTCTGCTGCAGGCGGGCCGTGCCGGCCTCGGGTACGCCCTCGGTGCTGGTTGGGTCATAGGCCATGTCTGGGGTCCTTTGTCGCGTGACGGGGGCTCATCGCAGTGAGACGATCTGAAGCGGCGCCGGCTGAGCCGGCTGGGAGGCGAGTGCGGGGTCTTCGCGGATGACGGTGCCCATCACGTGAAAGGTCACCTCGAGGTCATGGCTCTCATACATGCCGCGGCGCACCGCGTGGGTGCGGGCGTACTGTGAGATCTCGACGCCGATCACGCCGTCGCCTGAGAGCGCGCGGACCTGCTCGGCCACGAAGTACATGGCCTTCTCGCGCGCTTCATAGACGCCCTGGCTGAAGTCGACGAGCTCCTGGTTGGCCCACGAGCCGCCGGGGCCGCCGAAGGCGCCCCCGAAGGAGCTTTGCGCCTGCTGGGTCTGGGGCGAGGCGGGGATGTAGTGGACGCTCGTGTGGGCGGCGATCCCGACCGGCCGCATGCCGGCGTTGCACAGCAGCGCGAACTCCTGCCCCGAGAGGTCTGAGAGCAGCGCTCCTCCACCGCTGTGGCGAAGCTCCTCGGGCAGTCGCACCGCGGTGCCGACCGCGATGAACTCGACGGCGCCCGCCGCCCAATCGTGCGCGCCCTGGTCGATGCGCACCGCGACGACGGCATCGGCGCCGCAGGCCTCGGCCTCCTCGAGCAGCCGCCCGAGCGCCAGCCGGCGGCTCTCGTTGTAGGCATCGGACAGCACCTGCACCTCGGTCGGGACGTTGTAGTAGACGGGCTGCCAGCCGACGTGGTAGATGGAGGAGCCCATCACCTGAGTGATCGGCGTGACGCCGAGTCGCGCGAGAGCGCTCCATTCGCTCACCGCCAGATCGCTGCTGAAGGGCGCCGGCCCTGCGCCGCTCTGTGCGAGCGCTGCCAAGCGCTCTGACGCGGCCAGGGGAATGTGGCCTTCTTCGATCTGCGCAAGCGACGCGGCGGCACGTTCCTGCGAGCGCTGGTCCTGCTCGGCTCGCGCCTTCCCGGCAGCGCGCTCGGCGGCCTTCTCCTCCTCCGAGCGACGGCGAAAGAGCGGGCTCACGAGAGCAGCTTCTCGAGCGCGAGGCGATCCTGTTCTGAGACCTCGGCGCTGCGGCTCGACGGCGGCATTGAGCGAAGCGATCCAGTCCGCCAGCGCCAGCTCCTGGCGGCTGAGGGTGATGCCGCGGACGACCTGGTGGCGCGTGCAGCGGGCACCCGCGCCGGCGCGCCGCAGCTCGAACTGCTCCTCGCCGAGGCTCACCGCGATCCGCTCGACCTCGCGGCGCTTGGAGCGAAAGCCGCCGACCTTGCGGCGCTCGATGAGCGTGAGCTGCGGCAGCGCCTGCTCGAGCCGGGAGGCCAGGACCTCGATCGACATCGCCAGCTCGGCGCCGTCGGCGCGCAGGGCGGCCGCCGGGAGATCGAAGACCTCGTCTGGGGACACTCACGGGAGGCTACCGCTGATGTGCGCGCGGGCACATATCCTCTTTAGCCATGAGCGACGCCCCCAGCCTGCGCGTGGCCGACGCCGACCGCGAAGCGCTCGCCGATGAGCTGCGCGATCACGTCGTGGCGGGCACGCTGACGGCGGAGGAGTTCGAGGAGCGCGTGGAGCGCGCATACAAGGCCTCGACGCGGGGCGAGCTCGACGCGCTGAAGGCTGATCTGCCGATGAGCCCGGCGGCCGTCCAGCGCTCGCTCGAGAAGCGCAGGGCACACCTGCGCCGGCGCATCCTGCAGGAGGGCGGCGGTGGCCTCGGCATCTCGGCCGTGTGCATCGCGATCTGGGTAGCCAACGGGGCGAGCGGCAGCTTCTGGCCGGTGTGGGTGATCCTGTTCACCCTCTTACCGCTCGTGCGCAACGCCTGGCGGCTGCTCGGGCCCGCGCCGGATCTCGAGGCGGTCGAACGCCATCTGAACGCCGGCCCCGGCCGGCATCGTGGGCGCGGGCGCCACCGCCACCACCGTAGGCTCGAGCGGTGAGCTCTCTGCGCGAGGCCGGCGATCGCGCGCTGGCCGGCGGCCCCGAGCACCACCGCGAGAAGGCGCGCGAGCAGGGCAAGCTTCAGGTGCGCGAGCGCGTGGCGCTGCTGCTGGACGAGGGCAGCTTCGCCGAGGAGGCGCTGCTCGCCAACTGGGGGGAGGAGGGTCTCGGCGCCGACGGCGTCGTCACGGGGGTGGGCACGATCGACGGGCGGGCGGTCGCGCTGATGGCGAACGATCCGACCGTCAAGGCCGGATCGTGGGGGGCGAAGACGGTCGAGAAGATCCTGCGCATCCAGGAACGCGCGCTCGAGCTCGTCATCCCGATGGTCTATCTGGTCGACTCGGCGGGGGCGCGGATCACCGAACAGGTGCAGATGTTCCCGGGCAGGCGAGGGGCGGGGAAGATCTTCCACAACCAGGTGAAGCTGTCCGGGGTGGTGCCGCAGGTGTGCGTGCTGTTCGGGCCGAGCGCCGCCGGCGGCGCCTACATACCGGCGTTCTGCGACGTGGTGATCATGCGCGAGGGCAACGCCTCGATGTACCTGGGCTCACCGCGCATGGCGGAGATGGTGATCGGCGAGAAGGTGAGCCTCGAGGAGATGGGCGGTGCGCGCATGCACACGGGCATCTCCGGCTGCGGGCACCAGCTGGTGGCAAGCGACGAGGAGGGAATCGCGACGGCACGCCGCTACCTGTCCTATCTGCCGGGGAACTGGGAACAGGATCCCCCGAGGCTCGCGCCCGTCCCGGCGCGAGCTCCCGCGCACGGGAGGGCGATCGCCGAGCTGATCCCGTCCGATGAGAACAAGCCGTTCGACATGGGCACGCTGATCGACGCGCTGATCGACGAGGGCTCGCTGCTCGAGATCCACCCGCGCTGGGCGAAGGAGCTGATCGTCGGCTACGCGCGGCTCGAGGGCCGCGCCCTCGGCATCGTGGCAAGCCAGCCCAAGCACAAGGGGGGAGTCCTGTTCAGCGACTCCGCCGACAAGGCCGCGCGATTCATCTGGACGTGCAACGCGTTCAACCTCCCGCTGCTGTTTCTGGCCGACGTGCCGGGCTTCATGATCGGCACGCAGGTCGAGCGCGACGGGATCATCAGGCACGGCGCGAAGATGATCAGTGCCGTCAGCGAGGCGACGGTGCCGAAGATCTCGGTGATCGTGCGCAAGGCCTACGGGGCCGGGCTGTATGCGATGGCGGGACCGGCGTTCGAGCCGGACTGCTGTCTCGCGCTGCCCGGCGCCCAGATCGCGGTGATGGGGCCGCAGGCGGCGATCAACGCCGTCTACTACAACCAGCTGCAGGCGATCGAGGACGAGGCCGAGCGCGCCCGGCGCACGGAGGAGCTGCGCAGCGAGTACGCCGAGGACATCGACGTCCTGCACCTCGCCTCAGAGCTGGTGATCGATGCGATGGTCGAGCCCGATGGGCTGCGCTCAGAGCTCATCCGCCGCTTCGCCCACGCCGAGGGCAAGCGCCGGGCATGGCCCGCCAAGCGCAACCCCGTGACACCCGTCTAGCCCTTGCGGGAGACACGTTCGCGCGTGAGCGCGACGGCGTCTGGGGCGCCGGTCACCATCCTTCACGGCGCCGCGCGGGCGTCTTCAGACCGGAGGCTGCAGCGGGGAGGCCGGTGGACCCTGTTCGCCGGCCGCCCGCGTCTGCTCGTCCTGGAACGGCGGGTAGGTCTCTGTCAGAAGCAGCAGGTAGGAGTCGCTGCGGGCGGTGTAGGAGTTGGCCAGCACCATCACGTCGTACAGGCCACGGGGCATCCTGCCCGTGAACAGGATCACGATCCAGGCGCCGACCGCGCCGACCTCGAGCAGCAGGCCCATCACGTAGCGCAGCACTACCAGGGGGATGGCGAGGATGATGCGGAAGAAGGTCTTCGCGCGGCTGTAGTGCTCGAGCGGGCCGCTGAAGTCGACGCGCACCGGGTAGGAGTCGTCCGGCGCGCCGCTGAATGCCGGGTATGGGTCGCACAGCAGGGCGGTATAGGCGGTGACTCGCGTCAGGAAGCGCAGGAAGCCCGCGACGAAGTCATACAGGCCCCGCGGATAGCGGGCGGTGAAGACGATCGCGAACCACGCGAACAGGATCGCGAAGCCGGCCACGATCGCGTACACGTACAGGACGATCGCGACCGGGATGGCGAGGATCAACCTGAAGAACGCCGTGAGCCGGTTGCGCCGCTCGACATAGTCGGCCTCGAAGGTGACTGGATAGGACACGGGTCTGCTCCCTCTGTTGAAAAGCGGGGGTCCTCGAGGCGCTCTGCCTCTGCACGTCCCTGGAGCCTCGCCTGAGCCGTCGTGGCGATCGCGAAACCGGACCGAACTCCTCGTGGGAGACACTAGAGCCGGTCGCGGCGGATCTATCGCGCCTTCAATAGATTGGCAGACACATGGACGCCGCCGACCTCGCCTTCGCCGGGATCTCGCGCCAGGCCGAGCTGATCGCAAGCGGTGAGATCTCCTCGAGAGAGCTGGTCGAGCTGTATCTGGAGCGGATCGCGCGGCTTGACCCGCAGCTGAACGCCTTCCGCGTCGTCCTCGGCGAGCGCGCGCTGCTGGAAGCCGACCAGGCCGACGCGCGGCGGGGAGCCGGCGGGGAGCGGCCGCTGCTGGGCGTGCCGATCGCGGTCAAGGACGACATCGACGTCGCCGGCGAGGTGACGGGGTTCGGCACGCGCGCCTATGGCGAGCCGGTCGCGAAGGACGCCGAGATCGTGCGCCGGGCGCGCGCGGCCGGGGCGCTGGTGATCGGCAAGACCAACGTGCCCGGAGCTGTGCGCGGTTCCCTGGACCGAGTCGCCCACGCGCGGCGCGACCTGCAACCCGTGGGCGCTCGAGCGCACGCCCGGGGGCTCGAGCGGGGGCACGGCCGCGGCTGTGGCCGCGGGCCTCGATCGGCGCCGGGCTGGGCTCTGACGCGGGCGGTTCGATCCGCTGCCCGGCGGCCTACTGCGGGCTGTTCGGGCTGAAGACCCAGCGCGGGCGGGTGCCGCTCGCGCCGAGCGTGGATGCCTGGCTCGGCCTGTCGGTGGACGGCGTGCTGACGCGCTCGGTCGCGGACAGCGCGCTGTTCTACGACGCGATCGCCGAGGGGCCGGCGGACCCCGGGGCCCCGGCGGTGCCGCACGGCTCGTTGCTCGAGGCCGTGGGGCCGTACGCGAGCGCCTCCCGGAGGGGTGGGGATCCGCGGGCGCTGCGGATCGCGGTGGCGAGCCGCCTGCCGCCATCGCCGCTGAGCCGCCTGCATGAGGACAACCGCGCAGCGCTCGCGGAGACGGTCGTGCTGCTGCGGCGGCTCGGCCATGAGGTGAACGAGCGCGAGCTGGACTACGGCCCGCTGATGCCCCCGCCCGAGTTCACGGTGCGATTTCTGCGCAGCCGCCACGAAGACGCGGTCGCGCTGGCCCACCCCGAGCGCTTGGAACGGCGGATGCGCGCGATCTCGCGTCTCGGCGGCCTGATCGGCCCCGGCATCGTCGCCTGGGCGCGGGGGCGAGAGGCCGCGTACGCGGCACGGCTGAACGTGCCGCTCGCCGACCACGACGTGCTGCTGACGCCCGTGACCCCCGCACCCCCGCCGAGGATCGGCGCCTGCGAGGGTCGCGGCTGGCTCTCGACGACGCTCGTGGCGGGCGGAACCGTCTCCTACCTGCTGAGCTGGAACCTCACCGGCCAGCCCGCCTGCTCGGTGCCGGCCGGATTCGCGCCGGACGGGCTGCCGCGGGCGGTGCAGCTCGTGGGAAGGCCCAACGACGAGGCGACCCTGTGCTCGCTGGCCGCGCAGCTCGAGTCCGAGCGCCCGTGGGCGGAGAGCCGCCCGGCCGGCTTCTCGTGAGCGCCCCTCAAGCGCTCAGCGAGGAGCTGCTTGAGCTGGCGGTCGACGCCGCGAGGATGGCGGGGGGTCTGCTGTTGGAACGAGCACGCCACGGCAGCGAGCGCGAGGTGGCGAGCAAGAGCACTCCCACGGACCTCGTCAGCGAGGCCGACCTCGCGGCCGAGCGGGCGATCCGCGAGCTGCTCGCCGCGCAGGCGGCCCGACGACGGGTTTCTCGGCGAGGAGGGCGGCTCGTCGCGGGGAGCGAGCGGGCTCACGTGGGTCGTGGATCCGCTCGACGGAACGGTCAACTTTCTGTTCGGGATACCCCAGTGGTGCGTGAGCATCGCGGTGCGCGACGACGACGGCACGCTCGCCGGTGTCGTGTATGACCCGAACCGCGACGAGCTGTTCACGGCGACGTGCGCCGGCCCCGCGATGCTGAGCGGGCCCGTGGGCGCGGTGGAGCTCGCCGGCCGCGTGGTGGGGAGGGGGTCTGGGGCCCGGGCGCCGGCCGGGCAGCGAGGATCCTCGGGGGCGACGGCGCCGGCGGCCCCGGGCGTTGGTGGCCTGTCGGGCGCGATGGTCGCAACGGGACTGGCCTATGACGCGAACGTGCGCGAGGCGCAGGCGAGGGTGCTCGCGCGCTTGGCCCCGCGCGTGCGCGACATCCGTCGTCTCGGCAGCGCCGCTCTGGATCTGACCTGGACAGCGGCCGGCCGCTATGACGCGTACTTCGAGCGCTCGGTCAAGCGCTGGGACATCGCGGCCGGTGCGCTCATCTGCGAACGGGCTGGGCTGCGAGTGCTGGAGCTCGCCGAGCTCGAGAACCTTCCCTGGGGAATCCTCGTGGCGCCGCCGGCGCTGGCGGAGCCGCTGCTCGAGCTCGTCGGGTAGGCGCGCATGGCTGGCGCCGGTTGGCGCATGGCCGGTGCCGGTTGGCGCACGTTGCCCGCAGGGTTGACGTGCGCGCGCCGTTTTCTCGCACGCAAAAAATGGTGCGGCGGGTGGGATTCGAACCCACACACCCTTTCGGACAGGGCCTTTTGAGGGCCCCGCGTCTACCGTTCCGCCACCGCCGCAGGAGACGGTTCCAGTGTATGCGGCGCTCAGGCGGGTTGGGCCGCTGCTGTCAGGCGGGTTGGGCCGGCACGTCTGCGTAGGTCTCGGCTTCGGCGGCCGGGTCGCGGCGCTCGAGCTCAACGTTCCAGCCCTGGGAGAAGCCACGCATGGCGAATGTGACGAGCAGTATCTGCACGGGCAGGATCAGCAGCGTGAGCACGCCGAGCAGACCGGCGCTGAGATAGTCCGGCGCCGCGAAGCCGGATTTGTCGCGGTTGAACCACGCCGGGCCGGCCAGCATCGCGAAGATGCCCAGGAGCACCGCGAGCACCGCGGCCACCGGCAGCACACCGCGGTTCCAGCGGGCGGCATAGAACGCGAAGGTCACGTAGACGGCGATGTAGACGATCTGGATAGCCACCGCGCTCTCGAGCACATTCCAGCCGCTGATCGTGATCACGAGGATCAGCCCGGCGCTCACGAGCAGCAGCAGGATGACGGTCGCGCGGGTGGCCTGCACGACCGGCTTGTCCCGGTTCGGGTGGGTGATGATCACGCCGGACCGCTTGTCATCGGCGGCTGAGGGCATCACGGAAGACATCGCAACGATGACCATACAATCTCACGCGGCCCGCGTGTGCGCCGCGCCGCCGCACGTGCGCTGAGTGCCCGTCACAGCGGCCGCGGCCGCGGGGGCGGGGGCGGGGGAATCTGCTGCTAGCTACGCTTGCGTGCGCGGCGCGGGCGTGGTGGAACTGGTAGACACGCCGGCCTTAGGAGCCGGTGGGCGTAAGCCCTTGGAGGTTCGAGTCCTCTCGCCCGCATCGACAGAAAAGGCCCAGTAATCCGGGCCATCACGCAGAAAGCCGAGCAAAGTGCTCGCTGTGCAAGCGGATTGCCGGGCGAAGCGCGCGGGCGTCAGCGCCATCCGTGTGCCCCTCGAAGCTATCGCGTGCGTCATGACTAAACGCCCCGATCCGTTCGCAGCGCTCGACCGCTATTTCGTCGCGGCCACGATCGCACTCGAGAAAGTTCTGGGGCATGACCGGAATCGTCTTGAAACGCTCGGACGACACCTTCGCCGAACAGCCTCGCGCGATGGGACAGCCGTGATCATTAGGCGACTTCAACCCAAGCTAGCTTTGTGGGATGGCCGGCGCTCTGACATTTCGCGAGATCGGACCGGCTGACATCGACGAAGTAGCGGCTTTGGTCGCTGACTCGTTCGTTGGTTATCGCGCGTTCGCACCGGCCGACTGGCAGCCCCCGCCAGCAAGCGAGCAGATCCGCGTTTTGCAAGGCTGGATCGCGGATCCAGGCTTCTGGGGAGAACTGGCATCAGACGACCAGGCCCTCGTAGGGCACTTCACATTCATCCCGGCCATGCGCCACTCGTTTCGGGTGGCGCCAGACCCGGCCCTCGCCCACCTCGGTCACCTCTTCGTCGAGCCACGGTATTGGGGGTCAGGCGTCGCGACGCAGTTGTTGGCGCACGCTACGACCGCCGCCTCCGCCCGCGGGTTTGCGGCCATGCGTCTGTTTGTCCCGGTCGGCCAGAAGCGCGCCCGTCGCTTCTACACGCGCGAGGGCTTCATTGCGGTCGGCGAGCCGTTTGACTTCGCCGGTCTACCCGCGCTCGAGTATCACCGCTCGCTTGAGCCCTGACAGCGGCGGGGGTTTACGCGACACGCACCGTCCGGACCAGGCGTCAGCAGCGACGCTCGCAAATCTCGCCACGCAGAAGCGGGTACCGCGTCACAGCGATCGGCGACGGACAGCCTCGCGAACTCGCTGTTCGAGGTGCTCCCCGACTACGGGCCACTCGCGAGCGAGGATCGAGTAGATCGCAGAGCTGCGCCTGGCACCGTCGGGCAGCAGCTTGAGATCGCGGAGCACTCCCTCGAACTGCGCGGGCAGTGCTTCGAGCGCGTGCCGGGAGCGAACGTTGAGCTCGTCGGTTTCGAACTCCACGCGCTGACAGCCGAGCCGGGAGAACGCATGGCGGAGCTGAAGGAGCTTCGCCTCCGCATTCGCACCGATGCCCCACGCGCTCGGCGTGAGCCATGTCCAACCGATCTCCAGGCTGCGATGCTCGGGCCGCAGGGTGCAGAAGCTCGTGCTACCGATGGGCCGTTTGGTGCGCAGCTCGACCACGGCAAAGCGCGCCTCGGTGCCCCCTGCCACGGCGCGCAGCGTGTCGTCGAACCACTCCTCAAAGCGATGGCGATCGCTCGCCGGGTTGAACGGCCAGAACTCCCAGATCTCGGCCGGGCGTGCCGCATCGAACAGCTCGTCAAGGTGATCGCGGCACAACGGCTCGAGTACCACGAGCCCACCCTCAAGGCGTGGCGCCAAGTCATCCCACACGGGCGCGATCATGCCACGGCTACGCACCGAATCGCCGCGCGAGGAGTGTACGCTACGCGCCAGTGCCCGAGGTTCCGCTGTCGTTCGTCTGCACGCGCTGTATGAACTGCGTGCGGAATGGCACGGCACCTCGTCGCTCGTAGAAGGGCACCGCTTCACGGTTCGTCGCTCTGCTTCGCAAGGCGGCGGTCAGGGCGCGTAGGGATACTTGGCGGCCTGGTGTCCGAGGAGTACGCGATGTCGCAGGAGAACATAGTGCGGGGACTGTTCGAAGCCGCCAGTCGCCGCGACTTCGCGACGGCCCTGGACGCCTTCGATGAAGACGTGGTTCTGGTCGTTGTCCCCGACGCTATACCGACGGCAGCCGGAACATATCTTGGCCGAGAGGCGACGGGCAAATGGTTCGCGGAATGGTTCAGGTCCTTTGCCGATGACTATCGGTTCGAGGTCGAGGAGCTTCGGAGCGTGGGTGAGCGGGTGTTCGTGGTCGCGAGACATCACGGGCGTGGACGGACCAGCGGCGTAGAAGTTGGCGGTTTGTTCGCCTACGTCTATACCGTCCGATTGGCAAAGATCGTGCGGGTCGAGATCTTCCGCGACCGCAACAAGGCCCTCGATGCCCTAGGACGTGAGAACTGAGATGTCGCAGCAGAGCTCCCGACCTGTGATGCCGAGGGAGCGGCAATGACAGTTAGTCGGGAGATGGCGACGGCGTTCGTCGAGGGCTATGGCAGAACGTGGGGGAGTTGGGATTTCGATGGTTTTGTTGACCTGTTCAAGGACGATGTGGTCTATGTGGAGCACGCCGTCAACGAGACCGTTGTCGGACGGGAGGCGATGGGACGCTACATCCGGCGGGAGCAAGCCGAAGCGGGCGTCGTTCGCGTGCGCATGGGCAAGCCGATCGTCGACGGGGATCGGGTCGCAGCCGAGTTCTGGACCGCAATGTCCAACCGTGATGGAGAGCCGGAGGAAACGCTCGCCGGATGCTTCATCGCGCGGCTGGACGCGACGGACGGGCGATGCACGCACTTTCGCCAATACTTTTCCGAATTCGAGGGACACCCCAACCCCTTCGAGGGCTGGGGCGAGTGAGCACCGAACAGGGGCCTTCGGAGCCGGTGGGCGAAAGCCCTTGGAGGTTCGAGTCCTCTCGCCCGCATTGTCGAAAATCGCCGTAAACATCGGCTTCTGTGTTTCTCGGTTGCTGCGAGATCCGTCGCACTGCTCCGGGTTGGGCAACACCTCGGGTAGCAACGCCTCCGGAACTCGACTACAAACCGGGCTGTATAGCGTCGAGGTGGCCGGCATGCCCGCGATTCGCTCGACGCGGTCGCTGCGTAGCAATCGGGCGTTTGGGCAGAGCGACCCCTTCCAGCTCGAAACAGCTAGAGCGTGTCCGGCGTCATGCCTGGTCGCGAGCCGGTGCGATCTGCACCCGCTCGACGCTGCCCGGTGTGAGGACCCGGCCGCAGTGGTGGCAGACGTGATCGATCCGCAGGCGGTGCCCGCAGTCATGGCGGAAGGCGACCTCGGGCTGCTCGGCGACCCAGCGCTCGCCCCATTGACCAATCGATCGGAGGATCGGCCGCAACTCGTCCCCGGCCTGCGTCAGGTGGTACTCGAAGCGCGGCGGGTGCTCTAAGTAGAGACGGCGCTCGACAATGCCTTCGCGCTGAGCTTGCGCAGCCTATCGGCGAGGATGTCACGGGAGGCGCCAGTGAAGGCGGCGATCTGATCGAACCGGTGGATGCCATAGGCCATCTCGCGGATTGCCAGCAGCGTCCAGCGCTCGCCGATGACCTTCAGCGCTTCGGCCGTCGAGCATGGTCGCGGCTTCGAGGACTGTTCGGGCGCAATCGCGATCCCCTCGAGCAACGCATCGGCATCCCTTGGTGACACGCCACGAGTGTAGTCGGTTGCCTTTTCCAACGGAGTCTGTTAGCGTCCCGCCATAGTCAGTTGGAAAACACAACCATGGGCCCGAAGGCGGCGCGAAAGGCGCGGCGATGGCACCACAAGGACCGAAAGGCGGGGTACAGATGAGCGCTACGATCCGCGAGGGTAACGTCCGGGCGAATGGATCTCATTCGCGGTCCTGGAAGCCGGCGAGGGTCCCTTGGTGTCCTCTTGGACGGTTTTCCAGACAATGCATGGACATGGCAGCATTGACTGTCGGCGCTGGCGGAAGACGGGTACCGCGCCGTCGCCCCGTTCCTACGGGGTTACCCACCGAGCCAGGTTCCCTCCGAAGCATTCGACACGGAGGATATGACTAGCGACGTGCCGGCGTTGGTCGGCGCGCTCGGTGAACGTTCGGCGCGCGTTGTGGGACACGATTGGGGCGGCCTGGCAGTGATGAACGCGGTGGCCATCTACCCCGAGGCAATCACGTGCGGCGTTTCGATCGGGCTCGTACTCTTGCGGACGGCGATCAACATCTTCTCCTCACCCGAGCAGGTGCACTACGCGTTTCACGTCTGGTTCCTCCAGATGGAGGTGTTCGCGGAGGCCGCCCTGTGCGCGAATGACTTTGCCCTCATTGACTACCTCTGCAACATGGTTCCTCGCAAGCTCCCGACCTGGGCCACCTCGCGCGTGTCAAGAAGACGTTGAGCCAGCCTGGCGTTGTCCCGCGCCGCCCGCAAGCCTTACCGCGGCCTCGTGCGGATCCCCAGCATGAAGCCGGACTTCTTCAAGCGAGCGACGGAGAGCGTAAGGTTCCGATGCTGGTCATGCCGGCGAAGACGACCCCGCGCGCAGCGTCTCCGAGAGCGAGCGCCCCTTCTTCGACGGCGAATATCCTCGTCGGAGATCATTCCTCATGCGGGTCACTTCGTCCACCGTGAGCAACCCGAGCAACTGAACCGCCTGCTGATCGAGCAGCTCTCCACGCTACCTGCCGCGTGGAGCGCAGGAACTCGACCGCTCGAGTGGGACGTCGAGTCTGCCGAGCTGTCGTTCAGTAGCCGATAAGCATGAGCGCTGCTCGGTCCATTGGCCGGTGATGTCTCAGCGTGGGTGCCCTGCGCGACGAGCACGTCGACATCGCGAATGATCGCGATTGCCTGACGGGACCCTGCTGTAAGTATTAGTCTTGGGCATCGGTTCCTGATACCATTCAATCATGGACGGGTGGCGGTGGTGACCGGTGCGACGCAAGGGCTCGGGCTTGCGCTGGTCGAAGCTCTGGCAGCCCGCCTTCAGAGCGAGGACGTCGTGTACCTGACCGGCCGCGAGCCTCTCGGATCGCCCCGGGCCCGAGCCGGCCTCGGGCCGGCGCGCGCCCAAGTCGAGGTCGAGTTGCTCGACGTCTCGCTCGGAGGGGGCCGGCAGCGGAAACCGCGAGCACGCTCGTCGACCGCCATGGCTCGATCGACATCGTGATCTCCAACCACTACATGCGGGTGCTGCCAGACCGACCGGCCAGAGCAGGTCGCTCGGTGGCTACACCGAGACGAACAACCTCGGCACAACACGCGTCCTGCGCGCCTTCGCACCAGCCCTAGGCGACGGCGGAACCCTGCTGGTGGTCGCGAGCACGGTCGGCACTCTGCATTACCTCGCACCGGTCCTGCACGAGCGCTTCGACCAACTCGAGACGCTGGAGCACGCCGACGCCGCGGTGCGAAGGTGGCGCGACGCGGTCCAAGATGGAAGCGCACTGGCCGAGGGCTGGCCGGCCTTCATGAACATCCCCTCCAAGATCGGCCAGGTCGGCGCCGTGCGAGCCATCGCTCGGAAGCGGCGCGAATCAGACCTCGAGCGGGGAATCCTGTTGGCCTCGGTCTGCCCCGGGATGATCGATACCCCCGCCTCGCGTCCCTGGTTTGACATGAGCCGCGCCCAGACTCCCGCCCAGGCCGCCGGACCGCTTGTCGATCTCGCGCTCCGCAGCTCGCTCGATGCTTCCATGTACGGAGAGCTCATACGGTTCGGTCAGGTCCTGCCGTGGAAGCCGTGAGCAGTTCCAGCGGTCCCGTCCCGGCCGAGGAGAGCCTTGGCAAGCTGCTCAAGCGCACCGAGCAGACCCTTCTCAGAGCCAAGAGTGCGGCCGTGAAGACCGTCGGGTTGACGCTCCCGCAGTACGTCGCCCTGGTAGAGCTCGCCGCGCGGCCAGGGATCACCGGTGCCGAGCTTGCTCGCGCCTGCCTGGTGAGCCCCCAGGCGATGATGGTCGTCCTGAAGGCGATGGAGGAGCAGGGGTTGGTCGAGCGGACACAGCACCCGCTTCACCAGACCGTGCTCGAGATCCATCTCACGCGTGTCGGCCGCGAGGCCTCCAGCGCGGCCGGCGAACGTGCCCAGCCGATCGAGCGACGGATCGCTGAGGCCCTGTCGAGCAAAGAGCCTGGAGACTCTGAAAGCGCTGCTGAGGCGCTGTATCGATGCCGTCGCGGACACTGCGTGAAGGCCGCCCGTGACGTCCGTCCCTGCACCCGATGCAGCTCATCGCAATTTTCGTCGTCGCGGAGATTGACGACAGATCCCGACCCAGATCCCCTTTGCGTGCGTCGCGATATCGACACGCCAGAAAGGAGCAGCAATGCTTCGAGCGAGACGGATACCTGCCCGGAGTGCCGTGCTGGGTCGACACCAGCCAAGCCCGATCCGAAGGCCGGCCGTCGCCTTCTACAGCGGCTCTCTTCGGATGGGACTTCGAGGACGCGATGCCCCCGGGCTCGGCCGGCAGCTACTTCATAGCGCGACTTCGCGGTGGCGACGTAGCGGCCGTCGGATCGCAGCCCGAGGGCGGGCCATCGGTGGCGGCCTGGAACACGTATGTCTGGGTTGACAGCGCCGACGAGGCCGCCTCGAAGGTGCTGCGATGCCGGCGGACGCGTCGTCGCCGACCCGTTCGACGTCATGGAGGCGGGCCGAATGGCCGTATTCACCGATCCCGAGGGAGCCGCGTTCCGCGTCTGGCAGGCCAACGAGCACAGGGGGGCGCAGATCGTCAACGAACCCGGCTCCCTGAACTTCAACGGCCTGAACACCCGCGACGTCGACGGCGCGAAGTCCTTCTACGGCTGCGGTGTTCGGGTGGCAGGCGCTCAGCCATCGGCGGCGGCACTCGAGATGTGGCGTCTGCCGGGCTACGGCGACTTCCTCGCCGAGCGCGATCCCGGGCTTGCGCGAGCGGATGGCGGACGAGCGGCGGTCCGGCAGGGCTTCGAGGACGTGGTCGCGACGCTCAACCCGATCACCGGACGATCAACCCGGATGCCCCGGCGCACTGGAGCGTGACGTTCGCGGTCGACGACGCCGACGCCACGGCCGCAACGGGCCGACGAGCTGGGCGGCCAGGTAGTCGTCGCACCGTTCGATGCCCCCTGGGTCAGGATGACCGTCATCACCGATCCGCAGGGCGCGACGTTCATCGCGAGCAAGTTCGTCCCCGATAACCAGCACCTCACAAGCCAAGCCCGGGTCGCTTCGAGCAGTTGAGCCCGCTCGTGAGCCGACTCGCAGCGGACACAGCGGCGTCGCGTCCGGGTCGCTGTGTCCGAACGCGGGCGCGCCGCGCGCCGGCAATGCAGCACCAGCCGCGTGGCATCCCGGCGCCGAACTGGTCGATCGGCTGACCGGGGGTCAGTCTGCGGTCCGCCCGGCCTCAGACGCGGGCCGGACCAGACCGGTCTCGTACGCGTACACCACGATCTGGACCCGGTCGCGAAGGGACAACTCGGCGAGGATGCGCCCGACGTGCGTCTTCACGGTCGCCTCGGAGAGCACAAGCTGCTCAGCGATCTCGACGTCTGAGTGACTCCGAGCTACTTCGATCAGAACCTCGTGCTCGCGCGGCGTAAGCGTGTCCAACGCCGGATCGCTCGCGGCTGCGGGCATCGAGGGGTCCGGGAGATGCTTGACAAACCGCGAGAGCGAGCGGCGAGTCACGCTCGGAGCGATCACCGCGTCACCGGTGGCGACCGCGCGAATCGCAGCGAGGAGCTCGGCTGGCGGGGCGTCCTTGAGCAGGCAGCCGCTGGCTCCGGCGCGCAGAGCCGAGTAGGCGTACTCATCGAGATCGAAGGTTGTGAGGATGATGATCCGGACCCGCCCGTCACCTGCGACGATCCGCCGCGTCGCCTCGATCCCATCCAGCTCGGGCATCCGCACGTCCATCAGGACGATGTCAGGCCTTTCCTCCGCAACTCCTTCGATCGCCTCATGCCCGTTGACGGCCTCACCCACGATCGACAGGTCCCGTTGACTCTCGATGACCATGCGAAATCCCATCCGCATCAGCTCCTGATCGTCTGCCAGCAGGATCGTGATGCTCATTGGCCGTTGCGGTCGAGGCGAAGTTGCATCCGCACTCGCCAACCGCCCTCTGGTCGCCGGCCGGCCTCGAGGACGCCGCCGTACGCCAGCGCTCGCTCACGCATCCCGCGGACGCCGCGACCGTCGCGGCCAGATCATCGGATGAAGGGCCGGTGTCGATGGCCTCGAGCTCGACACAATCGGGATCGCAGCGGAGGGTGAGGCTAACCGCAGTCGGTCTGGCTGCGTGCTTGAGGGTGTTGGTGAGCGCCTCCTGGGCCACGCGGAACACGGCAGCTGGATTCCCTCGGGCAGCGTCGTGGGATCACCGTCGATGTCAAAGCGCACAGGCACACCCGCCGCTCGCACGCGCTCGACGAGTTTATGAAGCTCCCCGAGTCGTGGCTGCGGCTCGAGCGGTCGCTGAACCAGATCGTCTCTCAAAATGCCGAGCAAGCTGCGCATCTCAAGCAGCGCGTCGCGGCCGGTTGCCGAGATCTGCCTCGTCGCCTGAGCGGCCTGCTCCGGGGAGGCCTCGGCGGCGTAGCTCGCCCCGTCAGCGAGCGCCACCATGACGCTCAGGTTGTGCGACACGACGTCATGCATCTCGCGGGCGATCCGGTTGCGCTCGGCGGCCGCGGCCAGCCGCCCCTCCTGATCCCGCTCGAATTCCAGGCGGGTCGCTCGCTCATGCAGGGAGGCGAGCAACGCGCGTCGTTGACGGACCGTGATTCCGAAGACCCCAGCCGCCGTCGCCAACCCGGACAGGCCGATCCAGACCTTCACTGGATCAGACGGGGCCCACTTCACGGCCGCCATCACCGCGCCGACCTGGAGTAGGCTCCGGCGAGCGCGAACTCGACAAGGCTGCCCCGCAGGGCGACCCCGTAGAGCGCGACCAGCAGCGCAGCATCGGCGAGCTGCGGGTCAGCGACCAGCCACTGGACGGCCGCGATCAGGGCCAAGCCGACGAAGACCAACATCGCCCGGTGCCGGCGTAGCAGGAGCGGCAGCGAGAGCGCCGCAGTGAATGCGAGCTGCACCCAGTCGAGGCGATCCTGCGACCAGAGTCCCACGATCCCCGCGCCGGCCACCGCGAGGGCGATGCTCACGTCGCTGAGCAGGGGATGGTCGGACGCCACCCGCTCGCTGCGCTCGGCGAGTCGCTGGATCGGCGCTGTTGGCCAAGCGCTCACGGCCGGCTTTACCGGAACGCTCTCGGGCCTGGCCTGTACTCGAGCTATCCGGCGTCCGACGGTGGCATCTGGCTTCATTGCGTACGTCTGCCTCGCGGCTTTCGAGTCACCGGATCGAGCGTATCCCTCTTTTCACGCGACTCTCCTTCGTGTCGGGTGGTGATCTTGCTCAGTCCATCTCACCACGGCTGGTGCCATAGCGGTATGCGACTTTAGGTCGTACATGCCGAGCTGAAAGATCATCCTCGCGGCTGTTGTGAGGGCTGAATCCCGGTCCTAGCCTCAACCAACGATCCGATGTACTCCGGCATACCAGGCCAAATTGCCCGTCCTCGAGCACTGTCGAGACGCACTTACGTGAGCCCTACAAGCGATCGCCTTGAATCTCCCGTGAGCTCCGGCGGAGGGCATCTGGGGGCGCAGGGCCAGCTGCCTGTGGTCGGGCGCGTCTTTCCTGCACCGGTGGCCGCGAAGGTCCCGGAGATCATCTTCCTGTTCTGGGTTGTGAAGATCCTTACCACGGCCGGCGGGGAGGCCACTTCTGACTACCTGAAGACGTACGGGAACTTCGGGGGTGGCGGGACCGAGGTCGTTCTGTTCGTGATCGCGCTCGTGCTCCAGTTCGCTACGCGCCGCTACCGGGCATTCGCCTACTGGTTCTTGGCCTTTGCGATCGCCATCGCCGGTACAGGCTTCTCTGATTTTCTCCATCTCGACGTCCACATCCCGTACGCGGGGACGACCACCTTGTGGGCGGCCATACTGGCAGCCGTGTTCTGGATCTGGCAGCGCAGCGAGGGAACGCTGTCGATCCACAGCATCACCACGCAGCGACGCGAGGCCTTCTACTGGGCTGTCGTGTTCGCGACCTTTGCGCTCGGCACTGCGCTCGGGGACTTCACGGCGACTTCGCTCGGCATGGGCTACCTGGCCTCCGGAATCTTCTTCTTCGTGCTCATCTTGATCCCGGCGCTGGCCTGGTGGCGATTCGGCCTGAACAGCATCGCCGCGTTCTGGATGGCCTACGTCGTGACGCGGCCGCTCGGAGCATCGTTCGCCGACTACATCAGCAAGCCGCACAACATCGGTGGCATAGGCTTCGGCGACGGGCCGACCGCGCTCGTGTTTGCCGTGGCCGTGTTTGTCGCGGTTTCCTACCTGGCGATCGCTCGTCCCGACATCCAACGGTCTCCCGCCGAGAGCACCGCGTCGGTGAGCGAGACACCCGAGTACCCGATGGGCTCGTCGGGACTCGGGTCTCAAACCCCCTGCCTGCGCTCGACATAGAGCTCGACTGAGGATGAGCGCGTGAGTAGCGAACAGATTGCCGGAGGCGGCCGGGGAGGAGTCGACTGGCGACGCGCCGAGTTCGTCCTCACGCTGCTCGCGTTCATCGGCTTCATCACGCTGCCGATCCGCATCACCACGATCTACAGCGGCCTGCCCGCGCACCCGCTGTTCGTGCACGTACCGGTCGTCCTGATTCCGACCACGGTCGTGGCCGCGGTCGTCTTCATGGTCAAGCCGCAGTGGTTCTCGCGCTACGGGATCGCGCTGGCGGTGGTGTCGATCATCGCGATGAGCTCGATCTTCCTGACGATGCAGGCCGGCGCCGCGCTGCGCGCCGAGCTGAACCTGCAGGGTCAGGCCGCGAAACTGATCTCCGAACATTCGCAGGCCGCGCACATCCTTGCCTACGTCTATGTGGCTTTCACCGCGACGCTGATCGTCACCTTCGCCGCGCAACGGATCTCCGGCGGCATGCCAACGGGCCTTGGCATCGTGGATCGCCTGCTGTCCCCGAAGCCGGTGTTCACTGCGCTGCGCGTCGTGCTCGTGCTGCTGTCGATCGGCGCCGGCTACATGTGCTTCAGGACCGGCGACCTCGGTGCGAAGGCGGTGTGGCAGGGACGGATCCAGGCTGCCCACGGCGGTTTCCCTGGCGGTCCGGGCGCACCGGAACTCTTTTCGCCGTCGGGCACCGGCGCGCCTTGAGGCTCGAAGCCTTGCACCGGCAGTGATGGCTTGTCGCACACCCACACGCGCCCCGACTGGCGGCGATTCGTGTGGCACGTGGGTAACTCGTTGGCTGACAACCTGTGCGCAGAAGCCGCCTGAACGTGCTTCAGCTGCGCGAGCGGGCCGGTAGCTGCGGGGGCTGCGCACCTGGAGTGGCCCTTAGCAGCGGGTGGGCGAGAGCCCTTGGAGGTTCGAGTCCTCTCGCCCGCATCGACGCCGGCCGGCGCTGTCAGCTCGCTGAGGTGATCGAATCTTCGCTCAGGTCGATGTCTCGGGATAATCGGGCTGTGATGAAATAGGAACAGGACCAGCCCACGGTCGAAGTCGAGACCGCCAGGCCGTTTACAGAGCTGTTCGAGGCGCTCGAGGAAGCGGGCTTCGAACCCGTGCGCCGTCCACTGTTCGAGGAGCGATCCGCCGACGTCGTGGAGATCTTGGCGATCTATCTCACCGAGAAGGCCGCTGACCCCGTGGTCGACCGACTCATCGGCGCGGTCTCAGCGTGGGCGACGACATGGCTGCGGAGGTTTCTCGATGAGCGCGGCGAGCCAAGTGCCTCGATCTCGATCGAGATCTATGGCCCCCGTGGAGAAGTGTTGCGTCGCGTCGAAGTCGACCAGGACCAGCAAATCTGGCCCGCCATCCCGCCCTGATCGCGCTCACACGGGACCCCGTGCGGGATTGACCTGCCCGCGACCGTTCGCTTCGGGGACGTCATCGCCGACGTTCGCGGTCGTGCCGAGACGTGCTTCCCACCATGCGACCGGCACGATCTTCACGGCGAGCTCGAGTGTCCCCCTGTCCAGCTGCTCGGCGAGCTGGGTGATCGCGACGAGCCTCTGGGCGAGGCGGTCATCGTCCATGTCACCCGTGATCTGGACAGCAGGGTTGCTTCGAGCCCTGTGCCAGCGCAGCTCATCGCCATCGCTTGGCTCGGACTGGTCGAGCAGGCTTCCCAGCCAGGCAAGGCTTCCGGCGAGCTCCACGTGACGGTCCACCACCTCTGCGTAGGCGTCGGCGTTGAGCATCACTGCGGCCCATCGTCCCAGCACCTCGTCGTTGTGAACCACCAGTCTCGCAACGTGGTCTCGCAGAACTCGGCGCCGATCAGCATCGGCGATCACGCCGTGAACGGCTTTGGTCAGGCGCGGCGTGTCGCGCACCGCGAGCGCGGCTGCGTCGATCGCCGCCGGCGGGTTCGCGTCGGCCGGCATCAGGCCGGCCAGTTCCACCACCGCCGTCCAGACCATGCGCGCATCGCGGACCAGCTCGAGCATCACGTACTGCGCGAGGACACTCCAGCGTCGGCGCCCGCGGATCTCAAGCGCCTCGTTCACGACCGCCACCGAGAGCATCACGATGATCGCGCTGGAGGCCAGGCCGGCAAGCAGCGGATGACGCGCCCAAAGGTGCTCGGAGAACTGTTCGGACGCTATCGCCGCCGCTAGGGCGAGCAACGCAACTGCAGCGCCGACGCGCGTTTGACGCAGATAGGACTCGACGGATTCTGAGCGTCGGGGTCCAGAGGAGCGCGGCGACATTTGATCGAGCTTACGCTCCGACGGTGCGCCGGGAAGGCTACTGATGCGATGTGCGGGTCTCGGTCCAGGCGACGTAGAGGTTGCGCCCGATTCGATGCGTCGACATCCATCGGTGGGCGCAGCCCGGGCGAACAGCAGGCATGCTCCGTGCGTAACATCCTCGCCAGCGAGCAGACCATGCGTATCGATGTTCATGCCCATCTCTGGACCGACGAGTATCTAGATCTGCTCATCGGCTACGGCAAGGCGAGCGCCGAGGAAGCCCGCGGGCTGGGCGCCGACGCGACCGCGCGCGACCTCGACGCCCGTTTCGCGATGATGGACGCCGCCGGCGTGGACCTCCAGGTTCTTTCGGCCTCGCCGCAGCTGCCTAGCTTCCTCGAGGAGTCTCACGCCGCCGAGGCCGCACGAGAAGATCACGCACCTCATCACCCGCGGTATTCCCAGCCGTTATCCCAATCTGAAGATCATCAACTCCCACCTGGGCGGCGGGCTGCCCATGCTGATCTCAGCGCATGGACGACGACAGCCACTGGCAGGCGCCGAAGACGCCGAGCGCTCGAGCGTCGCCGCCACGCGACTCTGGCCTGCACGCACTGCTAGCGATGCACCCCCGCCGGCGTTGCGCCTGCGCGTGCGAGAGCCCGGCGCTGAGCGCCTGGCCTGGACCGACCTTCCTGACGAGACCGGCGATCCATCCCGACGCGCCGTCGACGACATCAACCAGTCAGGGCTCGCGAGGAGGACGCGGACGATCTCTACGCCAACGCCCAGGAATCCGCTCTGGACCGGGACCCGGACCAGCCCGCGCCACATGGTAACTTGAGACCGCCGGCGACGTGAAGCGCCGAGCGGAGGGGCCTCGTTCGGCGACTGCTGGGAACGCCGAGCGACGGTTATCTCGCGCCGGCGTGGTCGAGGTTCTTGCGACCTGGAGGGCCTGGCGATCAACGACTCGGCAACTTCGAGGAGCAGCTCGAGGACGACGACGAGCCGATCACCGTGGTCCAGAACCTGGAGGAAGCGGCTCGCGCTCGCGCCGCAGGGTGTGTACTTCGAGATCGATCTATGCGGCGGCGTCGATCGCGAGCGCGATCTCGTTGGGGACCTGGCGACGAGGCCGGGCCGGGCGAGCTACGACCGTGATCGACACGAGCCGAACGGCGGCTCGCTGCGAGGCCCCAACGGCACGAGCACCTGCGAAGTGATGATCGCTGCTTGGCGATCCGCCCGTGGCGTCGGCCTGGTTAGCTTGAGGGAAAGAAGCAACCATGGCCAACCAGACTGCGAGATCGATCCGTCAGTTCCGCGGCCGAGCGGGACGGGCTGCGTCGAGTGCCTGGTGGGGTCTGGCCGCTGCTCGACCCGCGCGCCCTGGCAGCCTGTGCGGAGACATCGGGCCGCTGTGACGATCGCCTTCGTATCACGCGCGCCACCACGCTGCCGACGCTGGGCATCGACTCTACCGCAGCTCCCAGCCTCCCGCACACGGTCTGGACTCAGCGAGACGAAGGAGAGTTCTGCGACGGCCCTGCGCCTGCCCTGGCCGAGCAGATCTCTTCTGCATGCGATGCATTGCGGCGGCTGTGGGTGCCGGCAGACTGGGATAGCGACTTGCATTGAGGCGCGTTCGCCGGAGGCATCGGGCGGACGTCGCGTGCGACGGTGATCGAGGAATTCCACGCCGAAACTCGGCGTTCACGTCGGCTGCTGCTGGGGCGCACTGAGTGCGCACTGAGGGGGGGTCGAGTCCCCCTCGGGGGCGGTGGTTTGCGCGACCTCGATCAGATGACCGGTCGGGATCGCGGATGTAGCAACGGATCTCGTACGCGTGGTGCTTCGGCGGCGTCAGGAATTGGCACCCCGGGCGCTCCGTTCGGCGTACACGGCCTCGATGTCCTTGACCCGGATATTGAGAAGTTGCTGACCCGGTCGAGGTCGCGTGGCGTCTCCAGAGTGACCGCGGGCTTGTCGTCGGTCGGGCCTCCGCCCCCGTTTATGACGATCCAGCTGTTGGCGAGCGCGACGTCGGTCGGGTCTCCGAGCGTTCAACCGTGCCTCCGAGCACCTTGGTGTAGAACGCCGAGAGCGCTCGACATCGTCCGAGACGATGAAGTGGGTCAGCACCATTTCCTCTGCCGGCGACCTGGTTCGGCCATCTGCCACCTCCACTGGTTGGGACTCATACCCCGCTTACGGACGGCCTTCAGCGCCGATACGCGATGATCGGGGACTCTATTGTTCCCCGCTAAATCCGGATCCGCTCACACACGGCTCATACTCCCGCGAGTCGTGGTGGCCTCCTCGTCCAGCGGCGCTTCGAGTCTCCTCCGCCCGACTCGTGGCCGCGATCGTGACGGTCAGAAGCAGGCCGGCCTAGCCGCCCGTCGGTGCCGTCTCGCGGGAGACTTTCCAGCCGGTCTTCAGCGGCGAGAGGAAGTAGGGGGGCTCCGCGCTGGCCAGGCGCTGGTCGTAGACGTATTCCTTGGTGTAGCCGTGGCTTCGACCTGTCCTACGGGCCCGCGGAACTTCTGCGCGATCGCGCCGTAGATGCCCAGGTTTTCATCTGCGCCCCACACTTGTAGTTGTCGACGACAAAGGAATGGTCGGTCGAAAGGATCGCGGCGTAGATCCACGGTTCCTGCATCGTGCCGGGCTGGTTACCCCCGCCGAAGCCACCCGTGCAGGGGTGGTAGACGCGCACGAAGTCGGTGGCGATCAGTCCGAAGGTCGCGGTTCCCGTCGGTCGCGCTGCCTGAGTTTGCCCGCGACGCTCGTGGGATAGATGTTGCCGTTGACGATGACGTCGTTGGTGCCCGCGACAGTGAGCGATTTGCTGTAGGTGCCTTCGACGTAGACGGTGCCGCATTTTTCCTCTTCACCGAGCTCGCTCGAGGTGTCGGAGCCTTCGACTTGGTATTTGTATGTGCACGCGCCGTTGTTTTCGACATACAGAAGGCCGTTTTTCGGCCACGCGATTTTCGTTTCCGTTTTGACTTTGCTTTTCCAGTTCGCGACCGTGATTTCGTTCGTCCTGCCGTTCAGCGTAAGTTCGGTGACGCCCGAGAATCTGTTTGCCGATTCGACATATGCGCCCAGGCTTTCGTCGCTTTCCGGAGGAACGAGTTCGGTGCCTTTGGAGTAGGTTTTGGATTCGGTGTAGTACGTGGGTTCATTCCCCGCTGTGCACGCCGGCCAGGTGCCGCCGCCGATTTCGACGGTATCGGCCGGCGTGTGCCCTTTGCGACCAAAGTTCAGTTCTTTGCTGCAGGTGACGTTGGCCGCGTCGTCGGTGTGCATCGGCCCGTTGACGCTGTCTTCCTTCGAGAAGATCAGGGTCGGGCATTCTGAGGCACGTTTGGTTTTGACGGGCCTTCTTCGTAGTATTTGGTGCAGTTGGTCGGATTCGTGCCGTTGAGCGCAGGGTCGATGTCCTCATACTGGGTGAAGTAGACGTAGTCGAGGAAGCCGGTCAGTTTGAACGTCGCCACGATCGACCGTGTCGACACGTTCGACACGTTCTGTCCGGAGCAGCTGGA
This sequence comes from uncultured Solirubrobacteraceae bacterium, assembly GCA_963761355.1. Lineage (GTDB taxonomy): Bacteria > Actinomycetota > Thermoleophilia > Solirubrobacterales > Solirubrobacteraceae > Palsa-744. Next base: position 30,658 of record CAVXHC010000003.1, on the reverse strand, counting down.
AAGTGCTGCTTCCGGCGCAGCCGACGGCCAGGACGCGGAACGTGTTGGCCGCCACGCCGGTTTTTTCGATCTCCGTTTCGAACGGGTTGGAGGCTTCGCATGCGGTCTGGCCTTCGGCAGGAAGCAGCTTGACTTCGTAGCGCTCGCCGCCTTCCTCGTTGCTGCTAAGTGGTTCGCAGTTCTGCCAATAGCTGTTGTTGGCCTCGAGCTTGTACTCATACTCCTGGACCCCGGAAAGGGCGGCGTAGTAGGCCTGCTGATGGGTGACGTTCTCGTGAGAGTCGTTGATGTCGCCGTTGACCGCCGTGAACACCGCGACCAGCAGGAGGCTCGTCACGAGCATCACGCCGAGGGCGATGATCATCGTGAAGCCATGCTGCTCGCCCGCGCGCAGCCGGAGTCGTTGCCGCGCGGCGGTCACTGGCACGGCCCATCTTCAATGGTTTTTTCCGGGTTGGGAGCGCCGAAGGCGAGCGTGACCTGGTTTGAAAAGTCGGCGACACCGCCCTTCGTCGTGTAGAGCCCATCGGTGGCCCCGGCCCTGATGCTGATGAGGACCGCTGCCACTTCCGGGGCCTTGGTCTTGAGTCTTCTTTCGATCCGAGTTCGATCGGAGTGAGCGTGCCGACCGGAAGATTCGTGTCTGCTTCGGCGTTTCCCGCTGTGGTCGCGTACTTGTAGTAGCGGAAGATCGGGGTCCGTTTCGGATTCTTTTTTGCCGTTTTTGGAGTCGTGCCCTGGGCGTAGATGTGTTCGCCGATGAGCGTGCCCGTCACAGGCTTCGCGGTCGAGGAGTACGTAAAGTTCGGCCAGGAGCCGCCGTTCGAGGGATACGTGAAGTCCGTAAGAGCTCCGGTTTTTTCGTTCCTTTTTGACCGTCTTTTCCATACAACGATCCTGTGTTCGGAGGCGCTCGTGGGGATTGCCTTTTCGCTGTAGCTGTTGCGGAAGTACAGTTCGGTGTTCGAGCTTTTTTCCTGTACCGGAGCGAATTCGGTGGCCAGGCAGGAGGAGCGGAGCTCGTCGACCATGCGCGTCATCGTGTTGCGGCCAAGCTGGCTCGCCTGCACGACATCGCCGGCTCGGGCCGACTGATGCAGCGAGACTTCGAGGATGGCGAACAGCGCGGCGGTGACGACGATGCCGGTGACCATCGCCACGAGTGTCTCGATCAGAGTGAACCCCTGGGCGTCGCGGCCTTGCGTCCGGCCCTCGCGAGCCGGGGAGAGATGGCGGCGGGAATCAGCATTTTTCGGCCGACGCTCCCGATTCGACCGAGACTTTGGTGGTCCCCGCTTCTTCGGTTTCTTCTGTTTCGATTTTTTCTGCGGGCTTTCTTGGCTGGTTTTCTTCGCCCACCTTTTTCAGTTTTTCCTGAGGGTGGTTCTTCTGCTATCCGCGTTTCTTTGGGTTTTTTTCGGCTGTTTCTTTGGCATTTTTTTCCGTGGTTTCTGCTGTCTTAGCCGTTTTCGTAACCGCTTCTTCGGCTATACGGGTTTTTCTTCGGGTTCTTTTTCCGTTGTTATGGCCGCATTGCGAGTTGTCGTCTGTGCGGCTTCTTTCGTCGTCTTTTCAGCCTCTGGGTTTTCTTTACCGCCCGCGGTGCATGCCGTCGAGGTTTGTTTTTGCTTGGAGACTGTTTGTAGCAATCTACTTCTTTTTTCCACTGTCCCTTCGTTGTCTTCAGTGGTTTCGCGATTGCTTTTGGTCGGCTTTCTCGGTTTTTTTGGTCGCTTTCTCGGTTTTGTCTTCGGTTTCCCATTTGGTTTTGGCGGGTTTTTCTTCGCTCACCCGTTTGGTTTTCGCTTTGGCTTCTTCGGTTTCCGCTTTTTCGCGGCTTCTTCTCTTCTTTGCGCGTTTTGCTTCAGTGGCTGTTTCTTCGCCTTCCTTTTTGGTCTTGACTTCGGCTTTTTCGGTGGACGACTTCGCCCCGAGATAGATCGCGGGGGAGCTGCCGTCTTCAGTGGTGTTGCTGCTCGAGGTATTTGTAGCGCTTTTTGGTGGTTTTGTTGGCGACGCACAGTTCGTAGGAGCCGAACGGCTGGAAGGGGAATTCGAGTTTGCCTTCGTTCGTGGTTTTCTGTTCGTGCGTGAGGTTGAGCGGAGGCGTTGTTCGGTAAGCGAGGCGCCGCAGGCCGTGTTGGTGAGCTTTACCTGGAGACCGCTGGGGCCGTCGATGAGCTGGTTTTCGGTGCCTTCGCGAGCAACAGGTTGGTCTTGCTCGTCACCACGTTGACTTCGTCGTTGCTCCGGGTTTTGACGAGCGCTTCTCTGGGTTCGCGCGCGTTGAAGGTGTGCGGGTTGTTTGCGATGCAGTCGCCGGAGTAAACCACCCATCTGTTGGGTTCGAGGAACGGAAACAGGTCGCCGGTGGAGTAGCGCATGCCTTTGGCCGTCGTCGCCGAGGACGCGTATTTTCCGGTTCCGGCCGGGTAGTCTTCTTCGCCGGAGCCTTCGTAGGAGAAGAGGTTGGCGCCGACCTCGAATTTTGGCGCCGGGAGCTGGCCGCTGACGACGACGAAGCTGTCGCCGGTGACGGATTTGCCTTTCCAGGTGAAGTTGGCCTTGATCGCTCCGCCCTGGTCATAGACGACCGAGTCGTGGACGGTGATGTTGGGCGCCAGGGCGACTTCCTTGGGCTGGACTTTCAGAGCCCCGGTGGTGGTGACGAATCCCGATTTTTCGTCGATTGCGACGGTGGCGGCTGTGGATTCGATGTCGCCGAAGACGATGCAGCCGGCGGTGTTGGTGGTGCCTTCGCGGGTTTCGGGTGTCGTCGAGTTGAGCGGCGTGTAGGTCGACGACGGCGGTGACGCCGGGCACCCCTTCGGTGGGGTTCGGGTTGTTGCCGACGTCGACCTCGAGGCCCGCCCCGGTCGGCGGCGTGATGATGCTCGCGAGCTTGACTTCGGGGCGTTTTGTGATCGCGAGCGACGCCCAGGTGACGGTCGAGGTGATCTGCACATTGGCGCCGGTCTGCTTGGTCGTTTCGACGGCGCTGCAGCCGGTGGTGTTTGCCGAGCCGTTGCTGGGCGCAGCTTCCTGCGTGATCTCATAGCTGGTGCCGTTGACGGTCTGGGTGTAGGCTGTGGGGGGTGGTCTCGAGGGCCTGCAGCGTGCTCACAGGGTCGGTGCGCAGCTGCTCCTGGGACTCGGCGGCGAGGATCACCGCCTGGTCGTGGGCGCGGTCCTCGGCCTGGGCGCGGTTCACGACGTCGAAGCCGTTGAAGGTGGCGACGACGATCAGGGCCACCAGCAGCGCGCTGACGATCACCTCCACGAGCAGGAAGCCCTCCTGGGCGCTGGGTGCAGGCGCCGGCACACGCTCGCGGAGGCCGGCGATCGCCCGGTGCGAGCGATCGCGTGGGGCGCGCAGCCGAAGCCGCTGTCCGGACCGAAAGTTGTCAAAGAAAGTGCGCATTGCTACATGGATGTACTGGGCTACATACGCTTCGGCACGGAGAGGACCTCGGCTTTAGCCGGACGGGCGCTCGATAAACAGCTGGGCCGATCGCCAGGCGCCGGCCTGCCTCGAGCCGTACAATTGCCGCTCCTCCGCGGGGGACTGGTGTATCGGTAACACGGCGGTCTCCAAAACCGCAACGCGAGGTTCGACTCCTCGGTTCCCCGTCTGGCTCTAGAAAGCGAAGTCCCAGCAAATCCGCTGGTTCGTGGCCGCCTGCGGCGCTCGCCGGCAAACGACCGCAAGCGCGGCCGCCCGGTGCGCGCGCTTGGCCAGCCAGCCAGTACTATCGATGCAGCATTCTGCGCTGGCGATCAGAGGAGGCCTCATGGCAACGATGCGGCGCGATATCGAGAGCCTTGAAATCACCGAAGGCGAGCTGTGGCTCGACGGCCCGCCCCACGAGGTCTTCAAGCAGCTGCGCAGCGAGTGTCCGATCCACTGGACAGAGCACCTCGAGCTGTTTCCTGAGGAGCCCGGCTTCTGGTCGGTGACGACCGCCGATGACATCCACGCCGTCAGTCGCGACTGGCAGACCTACTCCTCTGAACGCGGCGGCGTGCTGGCGGCGGAGGGCGGCTTCCCGCTGGAGCTCGCGCAGGCGATGTTCATCGGCATGGACCCGCCCAAGCACGACCGCCTGAAGGCCCTGTTCCAAGCCGGCTTCACGCCGAGGCGGATCGCCGCCCACGAGGATGCGATCCGGGCGATCGCGATAAAGGTCCTGGACGGCTTGGCGGGACGGGACACGTGCGACCTCGTCGGTGACGTCGCGCAGCCGGTGGTCTCGCGCGTGATCGGGAGCTTCATGGGTATCTCCGAGGATGACGACGCGATGTGGGCAAAACTCATGAACTCCACGCTCGGAGCGGGCGACCCGGATCTGAATCCGGACGGCGTGCAGGGTGCGGTGGAGAAAGACATCCCCGAGGTCTTCGAGCGCTGCCGGAGCCTGATCGCCGAACGTCAGAAGAGCCCGACCGACGACCTGACGAGCGTGCTCGTGCACGCCGAAGTTGACGGGCAGAAGCTCGAGGAACACGAGATCGTCATGGGCTTCTTCCTGCTCATGGCGGCGGGCAACGACAGCACCAAGGCGACCTACTGCAGCGGCATGCGTGCACTGATGGAGGATCGTGAGCAGATGCGGCTTCTGCTCGATGACCCATCGCTCATCCCGGCCGCCGTCGAGGAGTCGCTGCGGATGTTCCCCGCGTTCGCTCATTTCCGACGCACGGCCACCTGCGACACCGAGCTGCACGGTCAGAGGATCCGCGAGGGAGACAAGGTGGTGATGTGGTACGCCTCCTCCAACCGCGATGAGACCCGCTATGAGGATCCCGATCGCTTCGATCTGAGGCGTAACGCCGACCATCAGGCCTTCGGCGCGGGTGGTCGCCACTTCTGTCTCGGGACCGCTCTGGCCCGTTTGGAGCTGAAGGTGATGATCGAGGAGACGCTGAGACGCTTTCCGAGGCTCGAGATCGCGGACTCTCCGGCCTTCGTGGAATCGCTGTTCCTCAACCAGCTGAAGACGTTGCCGGTCCGCCTTCAGCCTTAGCCGCAGGGTCGCGGCCGCCGGGTTCAGCTCGAGCTAGCCTGGCACCGCCTTGCGCCAGCGTTGCCACGTAGGCCTCAGGCAGGCCACGGTCTTCCGCTGCAGCGATGAGGCGGTTGAGATACGCGCGCGAGGGAGCGATTTCGACTGGCTCCTTGGATATGACGGCATAGACGATCGCCTCATGCTCGGAGCCGTCGGTTGAGAGCATCACGTGTTTGTGCTCGCGCGCGTATGCCCAGCCGCGGCCCTCTTTGGCGTCGAGCGCGTCGAGATCTCTCTCGTCGAGCTCGTACAACGCTCCCCACACCTCCTGGCCGGGCGCCGGCAGCACGTCGGCGACGCCGCTGCCGCTCCTGATCGAGCGGCGCGTAAACGCGAGCCGATGCGACTCCAGGCGGGCCGGTCCGCGGTAGCGACAGGACGCACAATGCTCGCGAATTTCGCTCTCATCCATGTTGCTGCCATAGGCAAAGTAGAGCGCGCGCATCGGCAACGGATGATGCCTTAGTGAGCGCTCTCCGGCCGTGGCAGAGCTTGCGCACCAGCCAACAGGCGGTGAGCATGCTAATCTGCATAAAACAGATCAGCAATCTCCAGAATAGGCGGAAACCTTCCGACAAGACCCTCGGGGCCTGGGCGCCATGATCAGGATCGACGTACATCAGCACATGTGGACCGAGCCGCTCGTACGCGCGCTCGCGGAGCGCGACGAGTTTCCCTTCGTCCGCCACGAGCACGGGCTGACCGTGCTGTTCCTTGCCAGCGAGCGTCCATATGTGATCGATCTTCCCGCCGAGACGCCGGCTCGTCGTGCGGCCCTTGTCGAGCAGGACGGCCTCGACAGCGCCCTCTTGTGCCTGTCGAGCCCGCTCGGCATCGAGTCGCTTCCCCGCGAGCAGTCACTTCCGCTGATCGACGCCTACCACGACGGAGCGCTGTCGCTTGGCGGGCCCTTCGGCGTGTGGGGAGCGGTCGCGCTCGATCGCCTCGATCCCGACGATGTGGACCGGGCCCTGGACCGCGGCTGCGTCGGGCTGTCGCTTCCCGCCGGTGCGCTGTGCGGTGTCGAGGCCGTCTCGCGGCTGCGCTCGCTGCTCGGGCGCCTGGAAGAGCATGGCGCGCCGCTTTTCATCCATCCCGGAGGAGGGGCCGGCCGTGGCGCCTTGGTCGCCACCACGCAGACGTCCCTCGGCGACCCCCTGTGGTGGCCGGCGCTGACGCGCTACGTGGCTGAGATGCACGCTGCCTGGTTTGCCTTTCTCGCCGCCGGGCGCGCCAACCATCCCACGCTGCGCGTGGTCTTCTCGATGCTCGCGGGCCTCGCTCCGCTGCACGCCGAGCGCCTGTCATCGCGCGGCGGTCCCAGCCTGCAGCCGCGCGACCCGTTGGTGTTTTATGAGACGTCCTCCTACGGTCCGGCTGCCGTACGGATGCTCGAGGCGGTCGTCGGGGGCCGGCAGCTCCTGTACGGGTCTGACCGGCCCGTCGTCGAGCCGGGCGAGCTCGGGATGCCCGAGGCGCTCGACTGGGATCCGATCGCGGACGGCACACGCCGCGCGCTGGGCGCCACGAGGTCGGTGCTCACGCGATGAAGCCCACGTCCCTGGCCTCCGTCGGCACCAGCGCCGACCCGATGCCCCTCTCCTGGGTGCCCCGCCCGCTCGGTCGCGATCTGTTGGGACCGGAGCTCGAGGCTTTCGTGGCCGAGCTCGCCGACCGGCCCGAGCTGTGGATTCACCTCGTAAAGCACGACTCCACGCTGCGCGTCTATGAGGAGCTGCGCAGCGACGATCATCTGACGGCATGGCTGATCTGCTGGATGGACGAGCACGACACGGGCTTTCATGACCATGACGTCTCAGCCGGGGCGGTGGCGGTCGTGAGCGGGGCGGTGCGCGAGGAACGCCTGACGATCGACGGCCCCCCGCGCGATCGCGCCTTCGCAGTGGGCGAGACGTTCCACTTCTCGCCCGCCGACATCCACCGTGTGCGCCACGCCGGCGCCGACCCGGCGGTCACGCTTCACGTGTACTCGCCGCCGCTTGTGCGAATGGGTGCCTACGTCATCGGTGAGGACGGCGTGCTCGCCCGCCACTCCGTGTCCTCGAGCGAGGAGCTCCGACCGCTCGAACGTGCCAGCTAACCGGCCTCCTTGCCGCCGCTGCGACACTCGATGCCGTTCTGCCCGGCGATCAGGATGATGCTCACCATCTCCGGCGCGAACAGTCCATGCTCGACCACGCCCGGGGTGGCGCTGAGCAGTCCAGCCAGCTCGCGGGGGTCTGCGAAGGGGCTCAGGTAGTCGGCGAGCAGGCCTCCGTCCGGCGTCTGCTGGGCGGCGTGAGGAGTCACCGAGCCGGCCTCCGCGGGCGGGGGCCGCAGCCGTGCATTCCTCAGTGCTCTCAGTGTGCTGCGCAGGCCGAAGCGCATCAGCTCGAGCGGTACCGGAGGCCTCAGTTGCGCCACGGCCTTCTCCGCCGAGGCGATCACCACGAAGCGCCTGGCCGCCGCGGCCACGATCTTCTCGCGCGTGTGCGCCCCTCCGCCGCCCTTCACCAGCCACCCGCTCGGGTCGATCTGGTCTGCGCCATCGATCGCCACGTCCAGCTCGTCGACCTGGTCGGACTCCGACACGGTCAGCCCCAGCGCACGCGCCGCGCGCTCGGTGGCCGGCGACGTCGCCACGCAGCGCACGCCTCGCAGCTCGCGCTCGCCGAGCGCCTCGAGCAGGTATGCGACCGTTGAGCCCGTTCCCAGCCCCACGCGCATGCCGTCCTCTACATAGTCCGCAGCCGCTCGCGCGGCGGTTCGCTTCTGCTGAGCGACGATGTCGTCGCTCACTCCGGGCGGCTGCTGCCCCGGACTCGCACGAGGGGACGCCATGGCAGGGACGTTACCGACCCTGAGGTCTCTCTGAAACGCAGGCGCTCGGGCGACTCGGGCGGGTGCAGCAGATTGCCCTGTCCCACGGTGCACTCGAGTTCACGCGCGACCGCGAGCTGGCGATTGGTCTCGATGCCGACGGCCACGGCCGTAAGGCCCGCCTCGTGGGCGAGCGCGATCATCCCCGCGACCATCGCTCGCCTGTTGCGATCGTGCTCGAAGCCCTGGATTAGGGCACGGTCGAGCTTGAGTATGTCGAGCGGCAGGTTTCGCGGCAGGCTCAGCGAGGATTGGCCGGCGCCGAAGTTATCCAGGGCGAGCACGACGCCGAGGCGCTTGACGTCGTTGAGCGCGGCGCGCGCACGCTCGGGGTCGCGTTGCACGGCCTCCTCGCTCACCTCTAGGCACAGCGAGCGAGCCGGGAGCCGCGAGCTCCTGAGCTCTTTCTGCACGCGCTGGGCGAGATCGAGCTCGGTCAACTCGCGCGCGGAGATGTTCACGAAGATTGGGATCTGCATGCCGTCGCGATGCCAGATGGCCGCCTGTGCGCAGGCGTTGTGGAGCACCCAGTCGCCGATCTCGACGATCAGCTCGCTCTCGGCGGCTCTGGGCATGAACGTGGAAGGCAGCAGCTGGCCGGTCTTTGACTGATCGGCGGCGCGAGGCTGCCAACGCACGAGCGCCTCGCAGCCGACAGCGTGCCCGCCCGCGAGCGGCATGATCGGCTGGTAGGCGAGCAGCAGCTCGTCCCGCGGCAGCGCGTGACGCAGGCGGCCCTCGATCTCGAGGTGGGCGCTGACTTCCCGGCGAAGCTTCTCATCGAACAGTTCCAGGCGACTGCCGCCGGCTCCCTTGGCTCGATACATCGCGACGTCGGCCTCGCGCAGCATGCTCTCGGGGTCGCTGTCGGGGTCGTGTGAAACAGATACGCCGACGCTCGCCAGCAGCGAGCACTCGGCGGTACCGAGCTGGAAGGCGTTCTCCATCGCGTGCAGCACGCGTTCGGCCAAGGCGAGGGCTTCGCCGTCGCTGACGATCTCCTCGGCCAGGATCACGAACTCGTCGCCGCCAAGGCGCGCCACGGTGTCGCTGTCGCGCATCAGCTCTTCAAGGCGCTTGGAGACGGCGATCAACAGTTTGTCGCCGACCTCGTGCCCGAGGTTGTCGTTGACCGCCTTGAAGCGGTCGAGATCGATGAACAGCAGCGCAACCACGCCCGGGCTGCGGTGCAGGCGCGCGAGCGCTTGGCGGGTGCGGTCCATCAACAGGCTGCGGTTGGGCAGATGCGTCAGCGGGTCGTGCAGAGCCTTCTGCTCGAGGTCGTTCAAGGCCTGGAGCTCGAGGCCGTTGCGGTCGGTCACGTCCTTGGCCGACGCGTACCAGAGCTCACCGTCACAGCGCGCGCTCCACAGCAGTGAGTGCCACGAGCCGTCGCGGTGGCGAAAGCGGTTGGTGAAGTTCTCAAGACGGGCCGGCTCGCCATCCCCGGCGAGCAGCAGCGCCAGCGTCTGCTCGACGTCATCGGGGTGCAGCAGCTCGCCCAACGTATGCTCCTGCAGCTCCTCGAAAGTCCATCCCAGCAAGTGCTCCCAGGCCGGGTTGACCAGCGTGAAGCGGCCGTCGAGGGAGATCGTCGCGAGCAGATCGCCGGTCATCTCGAACAGGCGGGCGATCCGCGCCTCGCCCGCGAGCGTGGGTTGGTCGGCGGCACGCAGGCCGTCCGTGGCGTCAGGCTCGCTTGCAGCGCCAGGATCGACCGTAGCGCCGGGCTCGATCGTCGGGTCGCTGTGGATGCTCGTCGTTGAGGCGCGCATGTCCCTGGCCACCACGTCGGTCCCCGAGCGGCCTAACTCCGGCGGAGCGCCCCCTCACTGGACGAATTGACTAGGGCGCCCGGGGGACTCCGCGCTCGCGCCGCTTCGCTTGCGAACGTCGCCGGCGCTTTTCGTCCAGCCTCCGCGCGCTCGAGCGCCGAATGGGCGCTGCTTTCAGGATTGCGCTGCGCCTACCGGTGGCGCCGGTTCAAGACCCTCCGGCTCAGCCACTGGGGAGGCGCCGCGTGACTGCACATCGCCCCGCAGGAACCGCCAGATCGCCAGCACCATCAGCACGGTCACAATCACCGCACTGGACACGCACCACTCGCAGATTTTGTGCAGCGTGAACAGCTCGCGATAGGTCAGGTAGGCGCTGAAGCCGAAGCCGCCGAGCGTCAGGCAGGCCGTCAGGAACCTTGATCCCTCGCCTTCCGGAGCGAGCAGCGAGCCGAGAATGGCGATGTAGCCGATCAGACCGATCAGGGCCACGGGAACTCCGACGAGCTTCGAGTACGCCGATTTCTGCACCTGGCTGCAGGGGTTGCCCTTGATCGAGCAGATCGGCGTGGCTCCCGAGTAGTGGACGTAGGTGAGATAAGCGGCCACACCCAGGCCGATCACCGTGAGCGCGATCATCGTGAGCCTCAGGGTTCGACTGCTCATGGCCGTGCTAGCTCTTGAGGAGTTTTTCGATTTCGGCGTTGTACGGGCCGGCTTCGGTGAACGTGCCGGGCTGGAATGTGTGCAACGTGCCCCCGGTCTTGCCGAGCAGGAAGGAGGGAGTGCCCGTGAACCCCGCGTTGTTCGCCGCTTCCACGTCGCTCGTCACCTCGCTGGCCAACGCAGGGTCGTTGCGATCGGTTGTCCATTTCGTGAGATTGAGCCCCGGCACCTGCTGCGCCAGGTCCTGGAGGTAGCTTTCAGTCACGTAGCCCGAGTCCTCTTCTCCCTGCTCGTGGTAGAAGAGCTCGATGAAGTCCCACATCTTGTTCTGCTTGCCCGCCGCGAGCGCCGCGACCTGCTGGGTCTTGAAAACTTCCGGTTCGTGGGTGGCGGTCTCCAATGCGCGGTATTCGATCTTCAGCTTGCCCGTGCGCACCCACTGCTGAACGATCGTGGGGAGTGCCCCGAGCGTGAACTCACGGCAGATCGGACACTCGAGGTCGCCGAAGTACTGGAGTGTCACCGGCGCGTTGGGATTGCCGAGCACCTTGCCGTTCTGCGGCACGCCGGTGACGAGAGAGCTGACTTCCGAGACCGTCTGGTTCTTCGCCTGGGCGGTCTTGGGGATTCCTTTTTTCGAGCCGCCGCCGGTGGCGATGAGGATCACCACGATGGCCGCGACAACGACCGCCACGACGATACCCAGACGCGTCAATCGCGTCCGGCGGACCGCGCCGGCTGCCTCGGCTTCCTCGAGCTGGCGGCGCTGGACGCGGGCCTGCTCCCGGCGCTCCTTGCGGGTCAGATCCCTCTCGTCGTCTTCCAGGTCGACATCGCGTGGGCCACTCACAGACGCAACTTTTACAGGTTTCTGTTCAACGGTGCCTAAGTACGTGCCACGATGAGGAGTCGGCCCGCGCAAAGCTCGGCTGTCGTGCTCGCGCTTGTCGAGCTTGATCCTGCCCCCGTAGCTCAGCCGGATAGAGCATCGGACTTCTAATCCGAGGGTCGCTGGTTCGAATCCAGCCGGGGGCATCACAAATGGCCTGGAAATGGGCAGTTTAGCGGTTTAGCAAATAGGGAGCTTCGGCTCAGGCGTCTCGTTGGCTACGTGGGGGGTGCCAGCTTTCCGTACATAGCGAGACGGCCGACTTGACCGGACTCTCTGCTCAAGCATCCTCGGCCAGCGACATAGGCACGAGCGCCGCGAAGGACACGATGATGAAGGCGAGCAAGCTGACGACGCCGAGCGCGTGTGCCCACGGCGCGTCGGCCGCGTTGAGCATCCCGATGCCGACGATCAGAAGCGCCACCGCCAGGCGAGCTCCGAGCATCGGTCCCAGGAGCAGCTGGGCGACGCCGCGGCGACCGGCGCTCGCCACCGGCTCGCTCTCCACGCCGTGGACCTCGAGCTGGCCGCGCAGCATGAGGGCGAAGAGCAGCGCCAGGGCGGGGAACAGCAGGACGGCTCCCGCCAGCACCGCCACCACGACGGCCACCATCGTGTCGTGCGGGGCGGCAGCCTGATCGACGGTCAGTCCCGGTAGGAGCGTGGGCCACCGCGCGTACGCCCAGTCCGCGACTACGAGCGCCACCGCAAGCGCGGCCGTGTAGCGAGCCAGCTCGAACCGACGCGATGCGTTGAGCCCCATCGTCGTCGTCCCTACCACGACCGACACGATCAGGATCGCCAGCGGGCCGCCGTGGACGAGACCTTTGTAGAGCGGCTGGTCGTCGGCGTGGACGACGATGAGCCCGGCAAGTGCCAGGCCCCCCGCGACGGCGCCGGCGCCCAGTGCCCGCGACCGGAACGCGTCCACGAGGTCGGTCTCCCCGCTCCTAGCCGCGTCGGCGGCGAGATAGACAGCGGCGAGGTAGGCGGAGAAGCCCACCGTCAAGAGGCCAACCAGGATTGACGTCGGGTTCAGCCAGCTGGTTATGGGATTCCCGGCCGCGTTGCCGACCGGTACGCGTTCGGCCGCGATGGCGCCCGCGGCCGCGCCGAGCGCGAACGGTGTCACCAGCGACGCCACGGCGAAGATCCGGTCGATCGTCCACAGCTCTCGAGTCCCGGCGGCACCCGAGCGCAGCGCGTAGCTTGCACCGCGCAAGATGATGCCGACCGCGGCGATGAACAGTGCGACTGCGAGCGTCGAGGCGACCGACCCGAAGAACACGGGGTATGCGGTCCACGTGACGGTCAGGACGAAGATCAGCCACACGTGATTGGCCTCCCAGACGGGTCCCATCGAGTGGTGGCAGTGGTCGCGGATCCGCTCGCCGCGCTCGCCGCCGCCGCTCATGAGTTGCCACATACCGGCGCCGAAGTCCGCACCGGCCAGCACCGTGTACAGCACCACGCCAATGAGTACGAACACGAGTGGGAGGGCGTCGAGCATCAGGCGGGGTAAGGGGTCGAGCCGGGAGGCGCGTCAGCGCCGGGGAGGTCAAGCGGCGAGCGTGCCAGCCGGCGCAGGATCCACACCAGCGCACCCGCGACGACGGCATAGGTGATTGCGAGGACGGTGTAACCGACGGGGATTCCGCTCGCACCGGTGACGGACTGCGCTGTCGTCATCACGTGGTAGACGACCCAGGGCTGGCGTCCAACCTCCGTCGTCACCCAACCGGCGATGAGCGCCACCGTCGCGGCGGGCCCTGACACGACAACCGCCCAGTAGAACCATTTGGAGAGTGGAAGCCGGCGGCGGCGGATGCGCACAAACAGATAGAAGACGCCGAGCAGCGCCAGCAGCGTGCCGATCCCGACCATGGTCTGGAAGGAGACGCGGGTGACGTTTACCGGCGGGCGCAGGCTCGCCGGCACGGCTTCAAGGCCGGTGACGCGGGCGTTCCAGCTGTGGAAGGCCAGCAGCGACAAGAGGTGCGGGATCCCGACCCCGTACTTGATCTGCTCGTTCGTGTACCAGCCGAGGATGTGCTCGCTGGCGCCGCGGGTGGTCCTGTAGAGCCCCTCGATCGCGGCCAGCTTGATCGGCTGCTCGACCGCGATCACCCGCGCGACCCAGTCGCCGACGAGCACCTGGATGGGCGCAGCAAGGGACGCGATCGTGAGCGGGATCGTCATCGCCACCCGCTCGTACCGGGTCCACCGCCCACGCAGCCGGCAGAACGCGTAGGCGCCCGCCATCACGAAGCCCGTCACCATGTAGCCGGCGATGTACATGTGGATCAACTCCGACCACAGGAACGAATTGCCAAACAGCGCCGCCCACGGGTCGACGTCGACCACCTTGCCGCCGACGAGTCGGAATCCCCCAGGGTGGTTCATCCAGGCGTTGACCGCTATCACCGAAAGCGAGCCGGTGAAGCCGGTGATCACGATCGGCACGCCGGACAGGAGGTGCGCGCGCGGTGACAGACGGTCCCATCCGTAGGAGTAGATCCCGATGAAGATCGCCTCCATGAAAAACGAGAATCCCTCGATCGCAAATCCCAGCCCGAATACGCTGCCGTAACTGGCCGTGAAGTTCGGCCACAGCAGACCCATCTCGAAGCTGAGGATGGTGCCCGTGATCACGCCGATCGCAAACAGCGCCAACATGATCCGGCTCCAACGCCGAGCCACCGTTCGATAAAGCGAGTCCCCGGTCCGCATGCCCAGCCACTCCATGAACAACACCATCACGGGGAACGCGATCCCGAAGCAGACAAGCGGGATGTGGACTGTGAACGACAGAGCCTGCATCTGCCGAGCCTCCACCAGATACTGCTGATGCACCGGGGCAAAGGCCGTGCCGAGCACGCTCATAGATTAAGGGGTGGGCGGCTGGGAGTGTCGATCGGCACCCCCGTGTTCGTACCCGTGCGAGCCCGCTGCTAAGCGACGACGAACGGCGTGTTGACCAGATGCAAGCCGGCCACGCTGCGTGCTCGCCGGCGGCGCGGTTTCATCCGAGCTGGTCTGAGCTCTCCCCGCGTGCGCGCCGTCTGCACCAGGTGCTCGGCAGCTACCTCGCGTTGGCGGCAACGCTCGTCGTCTGCTCGACCGAGGACGGGAGCCTGGAGGGCAGCGGGCCGCGCGTCGGTGGGAGCGGCCAGGCGCTGCGCATCGCCCACCATTACGGCATCCCCGTGTTGAACCTCTCGCGCTCCGAACGCCTCCGCGAGCTCTCGCGCTAGCTGTAGCAGCCGGGCACTCGCAGCTGGGATGATGCGTCGATGCTCGCGGAAGATCGACCGCCGTCCGGGTCCCGCAGAGAAGGTACCCGGCCGTTGCGCCCGGTGAGCTCGCCGCACTTCTAGATGTTCGTCCTCACCACGCTGGTCTATCCGCTGGTGCTTGCCGTGCTCTGCATCGGCACCGGTCTGCTCGTCGATCGATGCTGCGGCGGCTGGCTGCCGGGCCTGCTGCTCCCCACGTGCGGGGCGGCGGGCTTGATCGCGCTCTCGCAGTTGACGACCTACGTCGCGCCCCTCGCCCCGGCCACCCCCTACGCGATGGTCGTGTGCACGGTAGCCGGCTTTGCGCTCGCGCAAGCCAGGGTTCGACGTCTGGCTGTGCGCCTGCGGGACTCCCGCTGGCAGCTCGTGGCGCCCGTGCTCGCGTATCTTCTGGCGCTCGCACCCGTGCTGCTCGCGGGCCGCACCAGCTTCTCCTCCTACCTGACGCTGTCCGACTCCGCGGTGCACATGACGGGTGCGGATTACCTGTTGCATCACGGCCAGGCCTATGCGCACCTCGACCTGCGCAACTCCTACGGCCTGTACATCAACAACTACTACAACACGAGCTATCCCTCGGGCGCGGACACGCTCTTCGGCGGCAGCGCCTTCCTGTTGGGCCTACCGCTGATCTGGGCCTTCCAGCCCTTCAACGCCTTCATGCTCGCCCTCGCCGCCGGCCCGGCGTGGCTGCTCGTGCGCCGGGTCGGCCTCGACGGACCCTGGGCCGCGCTGGGCGCGCTCACGGCGACGGTGCCCGCACTCGTCTACGGCTACGAGCTGATCGGATCCGTCAAGGAGATCACCTCGCTCAGCATGATCCTCACGCTGGGCACGCTGGTGGTCCTCTACCCGCGCTGGCTGCGGGGGCGCGCGAACGGCGCCATCCCGTTCGCGCTCACGGCCGCGGCGGGGGACTCCGCACTGGGGGTGGGATTCGGCGCCTGGGTGCTGGCGGCGGCGGCGGTGCCGGCGGCGGTGATGATCGCCGATGCCGTAGCGGACCCCCGCAGTCGAATGCGCTCGCTGCGTCTGATCGGAGCCGGGGCTGTGGTCGTGCTGCTCGCGGCGCTGCCGACCTGGACTCAGCTCTCGAAATCGCTCGATGTGGCCCAGAACATAGCCGCCACGGGCAACCCGGGCAACCTGCGGACGCCGTTGCAGACGCTGCAGGTGTTCGGTGTGTGGCTGTGGGGCACCTACAAGCACCCACCCGCCGGTCTCGATCTGACGATCACCGATGCGCTCATCGCCGTCGCCATCGCCGCAGCCCTGCTCGGAGTGCTGCGCGTGATTCAGAGGCGCGACTACCCACTCGGCGGGTGGCTCGCGCTGACCATCGTGGTGTGGCTCGGATTGACTGCATACAGCACCACCTGGGTGGACGCCAAGACCCTGATGCTGACCACGCCCGTGCTCGTGCTGTTGGCGTGGGCCGGGGTGGCCGCGCTGCGAACGTCCCCGCTCGCACGCGCCGCGCCGCTGCTGGCGGCGGCGCTGACAGCGGGCGTGATCGCCTCTGATGCGCTCCAGTACCACAGCTCGAACCTGGCGCCCACGGCGCGTTATCAGGAGCTTGCCTCGATCGATCATCGCTTCGCCGGCAAAGGTCCGACGCTGTTCACCGACTTCGACGAATACGCGCTCTATGAGCTGCGCGATCTCGACGTGGGCGGGGCCAACTTCGGCTACTCGCCTCCGGCGCTGAGCCACACCGGCACGGCGTACCGCTACCCCGTCGTGTTCGATCGACTGCCGCCCGCGGAGCTGCGCTCCTACCCGCTGATCGTCACCCGCCGTGATCCCGCTGCCGATCGCCCGCCGTCGGCCTACCGGCTTCTCTGGCAGGGCACCTACTACCAGGTGTGGGGACGCACGCCCGGCGCGCCGACGGCCATCGCCGACGTCGGACTGTCCGGCTCGCTGCCAGATCAGTGCGCTCGCATCGAACACCTCGCCCGCGCGCCGGCCGCTGCGCCGGCGCGTCTGGTCGCGGCTCCATCGCCGGTGCTCGTGCGGCTCCCGCTGGCCCAACTGCCGACGCCCGCCGGCTGGGCGCGCATCCGAGGGGGGCTTGAAATGCGCAAGCCGGGCCGGCTCGCCGCCGAATTCACGGTGCCGAGCACCGGCACCTGGGATATATGGCTACAGGGCCAGGTGATGCCCACGGTCAGCGTCGGTGTGGACGGACATCCGGTGGGCTCGCTTGGCGCGCAGCTCGGAGGGAACTCCGTCGTGACCAACACCCTAACGCCGCTACACGTCTCCCTCTCGGCGGGCCGACATCGACTGTCGCTGGCTCGTGGAGGCTTCACGCTCGATCCGGGCGACGGTGGCTCTGCCGATCTCTATGGCATCTTCCTGACACCGGCCGGCGCGCCCAGCCAGCTGCCGCTCGTCGCGGCCGCGCCCAGCCAGGCGCGCTCGCTGTGTGGTCGCAGCTACCAGTGGATCGAGGTCGTCCCCAGCTCCATCGGGAGCTCATCGTAACCTCCTTCAACGTGGCTCCCCGCTCGAGTGAATCCGATCGCGCCAACCGGATTCTCCTCGGTGAGAATCTCGAGCTCCTGCCGAGCCTTGCCGCAGAGTCCTTCCAGCTCATCTACATCGACCCGCCGTTCAACACGGGCACGGTGCAGTCGCGCAAGACGCTCCGGGCGGTGGCTGATGTGGATGGCGAGCGAACGGGCTTCCAGGGCCGCCGCTACAAGACCAAGCTGCTTTCCGAATCCTCCTATCGCGATTCCTTCGAGGACTATCTGGCGTTCCTCGCCCCGCGTCTGGAACAGGCCCGCCGGCTGCTGGCCAGAGAGGGCACGTTCTACTTCCACATCGATTACCGCGAGTCCCACCACTGCAAGCTCCTGCTCGATGAGATCTTTGGTCGCGAGTGCTTTCTCAATGAGATCGTCTGGGCTTACGACTACGGAGCGCGCTCCAAGCGGCGCTGGCCAGCCAAGCACGACACGATCCTGGTCTACGTCAAGCACCCGTCCGCCTACTACTTCGACGCCCAGCATGTCGACCGCGAGCCATACATGGCTCCTGGGCTGGTCACCCCCGAGAAGGCAGCCAGGGGCAAGCTCCCCACGGACGTCTGGTGGCATACGATCGTGCCCACCAACGGGCACGAGAAGACCGGTTACCCCAACCAGAAGCCCGAAGGCATCATCCGCCGCATGGTCGAGGCTTCCTCGCGCCCGGGCGACTGGTGCCTTGACTTCTTCGCCGGCAGCGGCACCCTCGGAGCCGTGGCCTCCAAGCTCGACCGCCGCTACGTGCTGATCGACTCAAATCCCCGGGCCGTGGAGGTGATGTCGACCCGCCTCGGAGCAACGGCCGAGACGGGTAAGCCAGCAGCATCGGTGGGGAAGGCCGGCGTCAGTGACGTCGACACCGCCGGCGGGGACATGCGAGCCTTTGACCCGTGTACCACATAGAGCTACGCGAGTCCTTCCACAACCTCTGCCACTTCAACCTCGATAGCGGGGCGCTCGGGGCGATCGTCAAGGCCTGGACCACCGAGCCTTGGGTCGAGATAGAAGGACGCAAGTGGAATACCGACCGAGCCAAACTCAGAATCATCGAAGGTCCCGAGCTACCGCTCGACCAACTGACAATGGGCCGCGGCTGGCGCACCGCCGAACGTCAGGGCACCGATGTCTCAGAGCGTATCCTCGCGGCCGCCACCGAGGCCACGCGCGCCGCCGCGCAGGGTGCTCTCCGGCAGGGCACCGCGCAGGCCGCGGGGCAGCAGGCTGTACCCGAGGCCACCCTGGAGGCCGACTCGCTGGGCCTCGAGCTGCTCTCCCTGCTGGCCGACGGACCCGCACCGCTCTACTACGCATGGAGGCTGGCCGCCAAACGCTTCCCGGAGCGCACTCCAGGTGAAGCCCTGATGCTCGCCGAGCGCTCCGTCAAGTCGCTGCTGAACACCCGCCTCATCGTCCTGCTCGCGCCTGCTGCCAACGGTGACGGTGGTGGTGGCGACTCGGCTTCCAACGGGGTCTCCGTGGAGGAGCAGGAGCTCCAGCAGGTGCTAAACGCGCATGACAGCTGGGCCCGTCCGGACCACGCGACAGCGGTCCGCATGCGCCGGGCCTGAGCTCACCCCACGGACGCTAAACTCCCGTTCCTCCCGTGGTGGGCGTAGCTCAGTTGGTAGAGCTCCTGGTTGTGGTCCAGGCGGTCGGGGGTTCGAGTCCCCTCGCTCACCCTTCAGAAAAGCCCCGCAACAGCGGGGTTTTTTGGTTTTTTGTTGCCCGGGCCCGAGGCGACCAGTGCAAGCAGGTGGGGGGTGTGAACCAAAGTGTGAACAACATAGGAGCGGTCGGGGCCCTCCAGCAGGTTCGAGCTCGTCAGGTGGGCCCTGCCCACCTGGTTGCTCGTCGTTTCAGGTCGGGGATGAGCCGTCAAGCAAGTTCACGCGTAACTGCGATCAACGTCCCTGCCCTCCCTCCGCGCGATGCAGGCTGACGCAGCGGTGGACATGCCGGCGCCGCGCAGCAACGCAAAGCGGGCCGCACTTCGCGGCCCGCTTGCGACGGTAGGATCTTTTGGCTCTAGGCCGTGGGAAGCGGCGTTCCCGTCGGTGCCGGGGACGCCTCACCCCGGTGACGCAGCGCGCCGAGTGCGGAGTCGTGGTTGCGCAGCGCGCCGCCAGCCGTGAGCACGCCGAACCCGAGGCCTGCGAGCAGCAGGGCGATCCCGACGACGATTCCGAAGGTCGCGGTCTTTTCGGCGATATCCGAGGCGTTGAGCGCTGTCGAAAGCGCGGTGCCCTCGACCCACACCTGGCGCGCCGGATTTTCGACCGGCTTGCCTTCCTTGGTGAGCGCTGCGGATTCGACGTTCGTACCCGTGCCGTTTGCGGTCGCGTAGTGCGGCATCTGCGAGAAGTAGAGACCGCCGGTCGCGATCAGCGCGTCGACGCGCATGTATTCGGCGAAGCAGCGCGCGTTATTACCGTCCGTGATCGGCTTGCCCACCACCGTGCACGTCGGCACATTCAGCGTCGCAGGGTTCAGCCCCTTCTTGGTTGCGGCCGCCGACTCCACCGAGGGAGTCATGTTGGGGGTGCCGGTGATCTTCTGCTGCTTGAGGTTCGATGAAACTTCGTTGACGCCGTTGACGCCGAGCGCGATCACCGCAATGCCGAATGCAACGAGCACGACGGCCGCGACCACGCCTCCGATCTCAAATACTTTACGCATGGCTAGTCTCCTTGTGTTGTGGCCGGCTCGTTCGCCGCGGTTCGACGTTGGTGCCGGGAGATGAGAACAAGCGTCGTCGAGTGGCGCGCTGGGCGCATCCGCCGAACGCCGCACACGCTCGCCGTGGGATCGCGCTGCGGTGATCAGTAGAAACACGCACGTCCGTGGCGGATAACCACCCACCGCGCGCGCTTAGTTGCCCCCTCGGCTGACCTGAGGCGCCAGGCCACCGACCTCAGGCCCGACGCGCTTCGGAAACGGACACCGCCGCATGGCCTGCGAGCTTGCTGCTATGCCGCGGCGGGCCGGCTCGGGTGCCCAGCCCCGGGCCACGGGGCCAGGCATAGAATGAGCTGACACTCGGTGATCGCGCGTACCTCGTGGCGCTCGCCCGGGTCGAAGTGGATCAGGCTGGGGGCCGACATCGCCCGCTCACTCGCGCCGGCGCTGACAAGCAGCTCGCCCCGCAGGACGAACACAAGCGCGTGCTCGTGAACTTGATGCTCCTGCAGTAACTCGTCCTGGGGTAGCAGTAGTGCGATGACGCGGTTGGCATCGCCATCGGAACGGAGGATCTGCGGATGGTGAGCCGCGATACGCAGACGATCCAGCTCCCAGGACTGCACCTCCCAATTGTAGGAGCAGCCAGCTCGTGATTTAGCTGAGGGTGCGCCTGGTGTCCGTCGAGTCGTGAAACGGCACGGCTGTGACCGGCACCGGCGAAGCCTCCAGCAGTTCGCTCGTGACGGTCCCGAGGGCTCTGTGCAGGCGGGAGTGCTGCTCGCAGCCGACGATGATCCCGCGCGCGCCGTGACGGTGCACGGCGTCTATCAGCGCGGTCACCGGGTCGTCGTCTGAGATCTCGGTCTGGAGGTCGATGTCGAGCAGCGCGTCCTTGCCGTCCATAACCAGCTCGTCCATGATCGCTCTCCCCAGGTTGTGGCGCTCCTTGGCCGTCGAAAGGGGTGACGGCGGTGCGTGCAGCGGGCGGCATGCGTGGACGATCACGAGCTTCCCGTTGGCCGGGAGCTCCTTCGCGGCCCAGCTGGCCGCGAAGCGCGCGCTGTCCGTCCGGTCATAGCCGAGGACGAGGCAGCTCGAGCCGACATCCCGGGCAGGATTCACTTCACCGCTCGCTCGTTTTCGTGGGTATCGAGGTACGGCGCGAGGTATTTCGAGGCGACCTTGCTCGGGGGAGACCAGGTGGGCGTGTCGCCGACCTTGGAGCTGAACCCGTGCCCGCCGGTGATCTGCGCTGTGAGATAGAGCGGCTTGCCGCCCGTCAGCAGCATGCCGTGGACCACGGGGTCAAACGGCTCTGGTTTGACCGGTGCTCCGGCCAAGGCTGCGATCGACTGTGCGGCGGTGTCGGCCTCTTGGGAGCCGAGCCCACCGTGCTTGATTGGGAAGTCGATCGCGTCGCCGGCAGCATAGATCGGCCCTGCGTCGAAGACCTGCCCGTAGGGGTTGACGCGGATGAAGCCGTGCTCTCCCAGTGGAATGCCCCTGATCGACGGTCCGTAGAGCTCGGGTAGGGCGATCACGCGGTCGACCTGCAGGCGGCGGTCGCCGGGGTTGATAACCAGTTGCCCCTCGCTGGGAATCTCCGCGTAGGCCGAGCTGATCACCCCAATGCCAGCCTTCTCCAACAGCTCGCTGACGGCGCCGCTGGCCGCGGAGCCGAAGATCGCCAGCGGCGCGTCCTCGGGAGTCACGATTGTGACGGACAGCCCCAGCTGCATATCATAGGCGCGCGCGGCGCTCATCAGCGCCAGCTCATACAGCGGTAGCGGCCAAGCCATCCGCCCGGGCGAAACGAACGCGAGGCTCTTCAGATAGCCGCCCTCGATGTCCTGGATCAGCCCGTGCAGGGTCCCGTCCATGCGCCGGTCGTCGATCGTCAGCGCGTGCGTGTAATGGGGGACGGGCTTCGCGCCGAGGGCCAACATCAGCGCGTCGTACTCGATCGGCTCATCGTCCTTGGTGTGGATCGTCCTCTTCTCGGGGTCCACCCAGCCCAGCTCGCCGGTGAGGAGCTTCGCGCCGGCATCGCGGACGATCGGCTCGAGCGGATAGCGGTGGGGGGGCCCATACGCAAACGGTTCGCGCACGGTCAGCGGTCGATACACGAACTCGGTGTTGGGGGCGAGCACCGTCACATTGGTGTGATCGGGGGCGAGATCGTTGAGAGCGAGGGCCGTCTCGAGTGCGGCGACGCCGCCGCCGACAACGATCACGCGGAGCTTCGCTGAGTGTGAGGTTTCGTCGGTCATGGTTTAGGAGATTACGTCCCACCGAATGGAGTCGGCAGCCGAGGAAAGCCGTCGTCTAAAGCGGAAAACTACGTAATCGCTCGGCCCTGTAGTCGCGCACATTCAGGGGTTTCTACGTACATGCGAAGGCAGTTCCGCCAGCCGCCTGCCATTAAGCTTCGAAGGAAATGGGGGCATCGTCTGAGGAGCTGTGGATCCGTCGCCTCCTGGATGTCGGCCGTGCGCTGACGACGGAGCTTGACACCGGGGTCGTGCTGGACCGCGTGCTTGAGACCGCTCGAGAGATAACAGGCGCGCGCTACGCCGCGCTTGGGATCTTGAACGAACAGCACACCGAGCTCGAGCAGTTCTTGACTTCGGGGGTTGATGAGGACACCCATCGGGCGATCGGCGATCTCCCGCGCGGACGCGGCGTGCTGGGCGCCCTGATCGAGCATCCTCAACCGTTGCGCCTGTCCGATGTCGGCCAGCACCCGACCAGCTATGGGTTCCCCGCCGGGCATCCGGTGATGCGGAGCTTCCTGGGCGTGCCGGTCGTAATCCGCGGCCAGGTGTGGGGAAACCTATATTTGACCGAGAAGGCGGAGGGAGACTTCACCGAGGCCGACGAGGAGGCCGCCGTGGTGCTCGCCGACTGGGCCGCGATCGCGATCGGGAACGCCAGGACCTTTGAGTCAAGTGAGCGTCGCCGCGAGGAGGCCGAGAAGGCATTCCGGGCGCTCGAGGCCACACGTGACGTGGCCGTCGCGATCGGCGGGGAGATCGCGCTTGAGCATGTGCTCGAGCTGATCGTCAAGCGCGGTCGTGCGCTGGTGAGCGCGCGGAGCCTCGTGATCATGCTGCGCGACGAAGAGGAGCTGGTAGTCCACGCGAGCGCGGGACACGTGCAGGAGGTTCGCGGTGTGCGTCTGGCGATCTCCGAGTCGACCTCCGGCCAGGTTCTGCAGAGCCGCCGGCCCGAGCGGATCTCAGACGTCGCTTCGCGACTTCGGATCGCTCCCCGTGAGTTCGGCATCGATGACCCGCGAACCGCACTGCTCGTACCGATGCTCTATCGCGGCGAAGCGGTGGGGGTCCTCGCGGCGTTCGACCGCGGCCAAGACAGCGACGCTTTCACCCAGGATGATGAGCAGATGCTGCGCATGTTCGCTGCGAGCGCCGCGACCGCCGTGGCGCTCGCCCAGAGCGTTCAGGCCGACCGGCTGCGCACCTCGCTTGCATCCGCCGAGGCCGAGCGGGGCCGCTGGGCGCGGGAGCTTCACGATGAGACGTTGCAGGGTCTGGGGGGCCTGCGGGTGCTGCTCTCCTCCGTGCTGCGCCTTGACGATCTCCCGGGGGCAAAGCAGGCGGTGCGCGAGGCCATGGGCCACATCGAGCATGAGATCGCGAACCTCCGCGCCATCATCACGGAGCTCCGTCCAGCCGCCCTCGACGAGCTGGGACTGCGTACGGCCATCGAGGCCCTGCTCGACCGCCACCGCGAGCAGAGCGGCTTTCAAATCGACGCCGAGCTCGCGCTGCCCGAACCCCCTGCAACAGAGGTGAGCCTCGACCCGGAGATCGAAAGCACCGTGTACCGGCTCGTACAGGAGGCGCTCACGAACGTCGCCAAGCACGCCGGGGCGAACAACGCGTCCATCGTTGTTCGTGGCGAGCCAGATGGGGAGCTCTTCATCGAAGTCAAGGACGACGGCGCCGGCTTCGACACCGATGTTGAGAACGCGGGGTTTGGACTGCCGGGGATGCAGGAGCGTGTGAGTCTCGCCGGCGGTGAGCTGAGCGTCAGCTCCGGCGAGCACGGCACAGTCATCAGTGCCCGTCTGCCTGCACGCGGCCACGCCGCACATCCATTGCCCTCCCCGGGCGCTGAGCGGGCCGCATCCTAAATGTGGCTCATGCGCTGAGCAACCTGCGCTCCAGCGCGTAGCTCACCAGTTCGGCTCGCGTGGCGAGTCCGAGCTTGTTGTGGATGCGAGCCCGGTGAGACTCCACCGTGCGCGGGGAGATGTGCAGCCTGCCGGCGATTTCAACGCTCGTGTAGCCGAGCGCGATCAGTCGGAGAACCTCGACTTCACGCGTGGTGAGTTGATCATCGGTGATCGATCGTTTCAGAGCGTCCAAGCGGGCGGCGACGCTCGGACTGACGTACTCCTCGCCGCGTGCAGCCGCAAGGACGGCTTCCCGCAACTCGCTGTCGGCACGGTCCTTCAACACGAAGCCAAGTGCGCCTGTGGCGAGCGCGTGCTGTGCGAACACCGGATTATCCTCCATCGTCATCACGACGACCTGGGTGTCCGGCGCGCGCTCGCGGAGCTTGCGGATCGTCTCAATGCTGGAACCCCCCGGCATGCGCAGGTCAAGCACCAGCACATGAGGTTTGCGGTCGTGAACGTGGCGGACAGCCGCCGCCATGTCCTCGGCTTCAGCGATCACCTCGACGCCCTCCTCGCCGTCGAGCAACAGCCGCAGGCTGCGGCGCATCAATGCGTGGTCGTCGGCGAGGACGACGCGCACGGGCGACGGAACCGACGGCTTCGCGTCGGTCTCGGTGAGAGACGGTGCCAGTTGCAGATGCGCGGTCATGGTTTCCAGTCAGCCGCGGATCTCACGCGACGACCGCGGCCCGCTCGGCTTCAGCGGCCGGCGACTTGCCGTTTTCACCCTGCAGCACGACCTTCAGGGCGTTCGTGTTCGCCGCGTCGGCGAACGTGTCGTAGGCGCTCATAGTGTCCCCGAGCGCGAAACGGTGTGTCGCGAACAGCGATGGGTCAAGGCGACCGCTTGAGATCAGCCGCATCAGCTGGGGGATGCTGAACGTGTCGACCAGTCCTGTCGTGATCGTGACGTCACGAATCCAAAGCTTCTCCAGATGCAGCTGCGCCGACCGGCCGTGAACGCCGATGTTCGCGACCCGCCCGCCGGGGCGGATCAGCTCGGCGGCGAGTTCGAAGGTCTCAGGCACCCCCACGGCCTCGAACGCGACGTCGGCTCCGAGACCGTCCGTGAGCTCCATCACCCGCGCGACCGCGTCCTCGCTGCCGTTGTTGATCGTCGTGTCCGCGCCGAACCTGCGCGCGCTCTCAAGGCGACTGTCGGCGAGGTCGATCGCGACGATCCGTCCGGGCGTGTAAAGCCTTGCGGTCAGGATCGCGGCCAGGCCGATCGGCCCGGCACCGACGATCGCCACCGTGTCCCCGGGGGAGACCGTGCCGTTCAGCACGCCGACCTCGAAGGAGGTGGGGAGGATGTCTGCGAGAAACAGCACCTGCTCGTCGGTGAGCTGCTCGGGAACCGTGTAGACCGAGTTATCGGCGAACGGCACGCGCGCGTACTCGGCCTGCAGCCCGTTGATCAGATGGCCGAAGATCCAGCCGCCGCCTCCGAGGCACTGGCCGTAGCGGGCTTCCTTGCAGTAACGGCAGCGCCCGCAGGAGCTGACGCATGACATCAGCACCCGGTCGCCCGCGGCAACCGTGCTCACGCCGGCTCCCACCTGCTGCACCGTTCCCACGGCCTCGTGACCGAGCACGGTTCCCGGGGTCGTCTCCGGCACGTCACCTTTGAGGATGTGCAGGTCGGTGCCGCAGATCGTCGAGGTGTCGATCCGCACGACCGCGTCGGTCGGGTGGAGGATCGTGGGGTCATCAACCGTGTCCCAGCCTCGCTGTCCGGGGCCGTGATAAACGAGCGCCTTCATCTCCGGTTCCTACCTTTCGTCGCGCGTTGGGGAAGCTCGATGAGCCGAGCCTGTTAGCTTCGCGAGTGTCTGTTGCCGAACCACTGATCCAAAGCTAGACCCGGCACGGCGCCGGCGCATCGGGGACTCTCCCGCACTCGGGGGTGTGTTTCTACGGATTCCGAGAAGCCGCGCCGCGTCCGTGGGACGCCCGGCAGTTGAGCGCGCGCGCGTCCAGCGCACGGGCGATATGGGCGACCTGCGCGTCAATCGCCTGCGCGGCATCGAGCCTCAGGACACTGCCCCCGGAGTGCTCGTCGAGCTCCTCGAAGGCGCGACACTGCGCTTCGGCGATCCGCGGGGTCGCGTCGGACACACGCTGCGGATCGTCCAGACGCTGCGCGGCGCGTTTCAGCGCGAGCTCGGGCCGAGGAGCAGGCAGCCGACCTGCTCGTCGTCGGCTCCTGCAGCCACGCGTTCGGGCGCGCGATGCTCGGCGACGACACGCGCGCGGCATTGAACGGCGCCCCGTGCGCGGTCGCGATCGCCTCCGTCGGATACGCGGAGCATCCCGACCCGATCGGGAAGATCGGAGTCGCCTACGACGGTTCTCCCGAGAGCAAGACGGCCCTCGCGACCGCACGGGGGCTGGCAGCCCAGACCGGGGCGAGCGTCCACGCGCTGGACGTCATCTCGATTCCCACTTACACCTTCACAGGGGTCGTCGGTCAAGCGTTCGGTGACGACATCGACGAAATGCTCAACGACGCAAACAGCCGCCTGAAGCAACTCCCCGGCGTTGACGGGCGTGCAATGTACGGCCTCGCCGGCGAGGAGCTCGCCGCGTTCGGCGATCACGTGGACATCCTGAGTCGCCTCACGCGGCTACGGGCCCATTCGACGCCTCGTGCTCGGCAGCACCTCCTCCTACCTCGAGCGCCACGCACGCTGCTCATTGCTCGTGCTGCCCCGCGCCGCTGGCCCGCACGAGGATCCCACGATCGCCGGCGAGCAACGCGCCGAAACAACGCCGGGACGGTTGCCTGACACACACAGGACCCTCGGTGCACGCCAGATCCAGCATCGCGTGCCGACCGTCTGAGTCGGTACGTTCCCGCTCATGAGCGCCACGAACCCGCCAGCGGCAGAGGAACCCCCCGCCGCCGAGACGATTCAGATCGTGCTGGCCGACGATCACGTCGTCGTGCGCAGCGGCCTGCGACTGCTGCTCGACTCAGAGCCGGACTTCGAAGTCCTCGCCGAGGCCAGCGACGTCGAGAGCGCCAAGCGCTACGTGCGCGGTCACCATCCCGCGGTGCTCGTGCTCGACCTGAACATGCCGGGCGGTTCAAGCCTCGAGGCGATCCCGCGCATTCGCGAGGAATCGCCCGACACGCAGATCGTCGTGCTGACGATGCAGCAGGAGCCCGCGTTCGCCCGCCAGGCCCTCGGCGAAGGCGCGCTCGGATATGTGCTGAAGGAGGCCGCCGACGAGGAGCTCGTGGAAGCCGTGCGACGCGCCGCCGCAGGCGAGAGCTACCTGAACCCGAAACTCGGCGCTCGGATCGCCTCAGAGCCACCCCCCGGCCCGCCGGACGACCTTTCAGAGCGCGAGGTCGACGTGCTGCGCCTGATCGCGTTGGGCCACACCAACACCGAGATCGGCGAGCAGCTGTTCCTGTCGGTGAGGACGGTCGAGACCCATCGTTCGCATATTCAGCAGAAGCTGCGCCTATCCACCCGCGCCGAGCTCGTCGGCTACGCGCTCGAGCGGGGCCTCATCGGCAACGACAGCTGAGCCCTCCTCAGAACCCGACTGGCCCCGGTCTCATGGCTCGGGGATCATTTCGATCGCGCCGCAGGGGCACTCTTCGACGCAGATCCCGCAGCCCTTGCAGTAGTCGAGGTCGAACGCGTAGCCGTCGTCCTCCTCCACCTTCATGACCGCGTTGTCGGGGCACACGCCGTAGCAGTTGTCGCATCCGAAGCAGTTGCCGCAGGATAGGCAACGGTGGGCCTCGAACAGCGCGTCCGTCTCGTCGAGCCCCTGGGTCACCTCGTCGAAGCTCGACTGCCGGCGGATGAGGTCCAGATGAGGCGCGACGGTCTTCGGCGCGTCCGCGTAGTACCAGACGTTGAGCTCCTCGAAGCTCGCGAGCGGTGGCTCGGGTGGATGCACGGACTCGCGAGCGCAGAGCCACGCGTCGATGTTGCGAGCGGCCTGCTTGCCGTGGCCGACACCGACGGCGACGGTGCGCTCGGCGGGCACCATGTCGCCTCCTGCGAAGATCCCCTCGTGGCCGGTCATCATGCGTTCGTCGACCTGCACCACGCCGTCCTCGATCTGCAGGCCGGGCACGCCGTCGAGCAGCGACAGGTCGGCTTCCTGGCCGAGCGCTAGCACGAGCGAGTCGGCCTGGAGCTCTTCGGTCTGGCCCGTGGGCCGAGGGAAGCCGGTGTCGTCGAGCTCCATCTTCTCCAGCACGAGTCCGCCCCCATCGGGGTGCTTGATCGTGGATAGCCACTTCATCTTCACGCCCTCCTCGAGGGCGTCCTCGACCTCGAAGTCGTGCGCGGGCATGCGCTCGCGCGTGTCGCTTATCCGGATGTCCTCCACGTCGAAGTTCGCGGCTCGAGCGGAGGAATCTGGCGTCTAGCCACACAAGACGCACACTGGTCGCCGTCGGATCCAGCCCAGTTACTCGGGCGCTCGATCCATGATGCTGACATCGACGAGGAGTCTGGCGAGCTGCGCTGCAGGCTTTCTGACGGGTCAATCCTCGACATCAAGCCCGCCGCGGCCGACACGAAGGACGACGCGCCTTGCTGGGAGCTGATTAGCCCCGCTGGGGTCGTTCTCGAGTTCGGCCCAGGAGTTCGCTGGCAGATCAGCGGCGCTGACGCACCCTCCACGTTGCGCAGCTGAGCATGTAAACCGCGTGTCGGCCGGGGACCGTCCGATTGTGGTCCAGGCGGTCGGGGGTTCGAGTCCCCTCGCTCACCCTCCAAAAAACCCCGCCGCAGCGGGGTTTTTTGTTGCTCGGGCCGAGGTGGAGGTCAGTGCAAGCAGGCAGGGTGTGAACCAAAGTGTGAACACCCCGCTGCGCGGAAGGGCCCAGTGGCGCTGCGCGCAGCCGCGTAAGCTCGGCCACTGATCCCACTAGGAAAAGCCCCATCGTGGTGGAGCCTTTCGCTCGTTCGGGACCCGCGAGAGCGAGCAAACGACGTCTCGGGGCAACCTTTCGGCGCAACTTCGCCGAGGTGGCAACGAAAGTGGCAACACGTGGCGTGCAGACATCGCCGCGCACGACCTGATCACGACTGCTTTGCACGGGAGGCTGTTTCGTAAACCCCCCGGTCTGTCCGGTGTCGTTAAGACACTTCTGGGATGCCCCAGAACTTCATCGAATGTGATCGTGAGCAGTTGTTGTTGATGTCGCCCTCGCTGCGCGAGTGGCTGCCGGAGAACCATCTGGCGTGGTTTGTGATCGACGCGGTCAAGGACATGGATCTGTCGCCGTTCTACGCGCGATATCGCGAGGACGGTTGGGGTCGCGCGGCCTATGACCCGGCGATGATGGTCGCGATCGTGCTCTACGCCTATGCGAAGGGACAGCGCTCATCGCGAGGTATCGAGCGCGCGTGCCTGGAGGACGTCGCCTACCGGGTGATCGCGTCGAACCTCGCGCCCGATCACGTGACGATCAATCGCTTTCGTTCAGAGCACTCAGACGCTCTGGCCGGACTCTTTACCAGCGTGCTCACGCTGTGCGCGCGAGCGGGGATGGTCAAGGTCGGCACGATCGCCGTCGACGGCACCAAGGTCCACGCCAACGCGAGCCGCGAGCAGAACGCGGACTTCGATCAGATCGCGCGGGAGATCCTCAAAGAGGCCGCCGAAGTCGACGCAGCCGAGGACGAGCTCTATGGCGATAAGCGCGGCGATGAGCTGCCGGAGCATCTCTCGACCAGCCAGGGCCGTCGCGGCTGGCTGCGCGAGGCCAAACGCCAGCTCGATGAGGAACGCGCCAAGGAAGCCAAGCCGATCCCGCGTTCTCGCCCGGCTCGCTTGAAAGAGGCCAAGCGCCGTCTGCAGGAGGAGCTGTGGGCGGAGTCCCGCGCGAACGCCGCCTACGAGCACTACCGCGTGCATGCACGGGACAGCAGAGGTCGCCGCCTCGGGGCCTCACCAACCCCCTACTCACCACCCGAGACTCCCGCGGGGAAGATCAACCTGACTGACCCGGACTCGCGCATGTTGAAGGTCGCGCGCGGCTACGTTCAGGGCTACAACGCCCAAGCCGCCGTCAACGAGAACCAGGTCGTGATCGCCGCCGAGGTCACGGTCGACTCACCAGATTTCGGGCATCTGCAGCCGATGCTCGACGCGACCCAGAGCGAGCTTCAGGCGGCGGGTGTCACAGAGACGCCGGGGGTGCTGCTCGCCGACGCCGGCTACTGGCACAGGGAGCAAATGGAGAACGCCATCGACCGTGGGATCCAGGTACTGATCCCGCCCGACGCCGGCCACCGCAAGGGCACCCGTCCAGGGTGGGATGGCGGCGCCTACGCACACATGCGACGAGTGCTCTCCACCGAGCTCGGACACGCGCTCTACCGAAAACGCCAGGCGATGATCGAGCCGGTGTTCGGACATACGAAGTTCAACCGCCGGATGGATCGCTTCCAACGCCGTGGCAGAGCCGCCGCCAGGTCGGAATGGCGACTAATCACCGCTACGCACAATCTGCTGAAGCTCCACAGCCGCCAAATAGCGACCGCCGGGGCCTGAAAGGGGCCCGGGAACGCCCGGTCGGGCCCATCTGTCTCACCGCTGCCAAGACCACCACGCCCCTCAGAGCGCGAAACCCACCGCGAACGCCCGCGCTGACGGACGCGCGAATGTTTGCGAAACAGCCTCCAC
>CAVXHC010000002.1:0-652715 GCA_963761355.1 uncultured Solirubrobacteraceae bacterium | reverse complement strand
GGTTGCGGGGGAAGTGGGCTGTACCCGGAATTGGCGGCTTATCGGATCAGCGAAGGTTGCAGTCCCAACGTGCAGGCGGAAGTGGGCCGCCAGGTCGGTCTGTTTCCGATCGAACAGGCGCGGGCGGAATTGGCTCGTCGCGGCCTGAAACTGGACGAGAAAACCGTGGGCCGCATCGCCGCGGAGTTTGGGGCCCAGATGCTGACCACGCGCACGCGGGACCTGCTCCTGTTTCGGCGCGGAAAACTGCCGGCCGGCACTGAGTTCGCGGGCAAGCGTGTCGCGGTCGGGATCGACGGCGGCCGGGTCCGTGTGCGAACCGTGGTCGAGACGGTGCGCGTCAGCGGCCAAAAGAAACGGAAGAAGTTCCGGATCGAGTGGCGCGAGCCCAAGGTCGTGATTTCTTCGAAGTGGATCCGAAGGGGCACATGGTCAGGGGGAGTCGACCCGTCATCGACGGCACCCTCCAGGGCCCCGACGCCTTGATCGAATTGGTCGCGTTTCACTTGCACCGAATGGGTGCCGCCGAGGCCAACGTGGTGACCTTCGTGGCCGACGGTGCGCCGTGGATCTGGCACGGCTGGATTGGGTCATCGCCCAGGTCAAGCTGGACCCGCTCAAGGTGGTCGAGGTGCTCGACTGGTGTCATGGCGTGCATCATGTGAGCTTGGCATTGGCGGCGTTGAATCTGGGCGAAGAGCGGCGAGGGGAGCTTTACAGCCGGCTCCGGCGGCTGTTCCTCGTCGGGCATGAGCCGCGAGGTCATCGCCGAACTGGAGGAGTTGGCGACGGGGCAGCCCGAAGATTCGGCCGTGTGGCGCGAGCTCAACTATCTGACCAAGCACTTCGAAGCGGGACGACTGCGCTACAATTGTTTCCGGTGCCGTGGCGTGCCTCTGGGAAGCGGAGCGATCGAAAGCACGATCCGCCGAGTCGTCAATCTTCGCCTCAAGGGCAACAGTATCTACTGGAAGGAAGAGAATGCGGAGGCGGTGTTCCAACTCCGTGCCGCTGTCGTTTCGGGCCGGTGGGAAGAGATCCTGGCCCACACGCGGGAGGCGATGGCCAGCGACCGGCGAACCGACTGGCGTTGGACGCCACCGGCGTGTTTGGCCGACTTGAAAGCGCTGCCCAGCCAGGATGCGGAATCGACACAACCATCAACGAAGAAACACTCTAAGCGTACTGCCGCGTGACCGCATTTTGGGATCGTGCCCGTTTCTCGCTGAACACTCTGCTAAGGGGCCGTTTGTCAAAAAACTTCTGTCATCCTACTTCGGTCTGACCCCGAGTTCGGATTCCCCTTAGGTTCCTGACCCCCTGGCTCTCTTGATCCCAAGAATACCTTTTGCACGGATAACATTAACGAATATAAGAATGTCATCGATCACATCGGACACTCGTCCAGCCATAGCTGGATAGCGGCGAAGTTCGGTGAGTCTTGGCATTACGGCCTCGAGGTTGAGAGCACCGTGCAACCGAGCGACGTGAGATATACCCACGAGGGCGGCTACTCGAACACCAAAGTCGGGATGGCTGAGGTGGTGCACGCATTGATATTCGGCCCAAGCGAAGTCCTGGTCAAACATAGCTGCACTCAACAATCCTATCGCAATCTCTTCGGGGACCGGACTCCCCAGCAGCGTTTCAATTTCGCTGTGAGCGAGACGAGGTATAGCCCGGTATTTCATGTTATTGTCCAATGAACTTCCCTTTCTTGGTAGCCCTGCCAGCTTTGATTAATGCCTTCTGCATCTCCGAAGTCAGTTCCTCCCAGGATCGCACGTGCCCGTGAAAGATATTCCTACCAGGATGTGTCTCATCGAACACGACAAATTCTTCGTTCACAGGATCAACACCAACCCGCCTTGGAGATGTTGGCTTTACCTGAACGGAGTTGTTTAGGGCTCATTGGTTATTCGCGGGTTCTGTACTTTGCAGCTACTCCTTTTGCGGTTCCCCGAGCTGTTTCTCCGTGCTTTGCACTCCCTTCGTAAGTCAGTTCCGTGTTTGGATCGTCTCCGCCACCACCGCCGCCTTGGTTTGCGAGATCCCCGCCAGTGGACATGGCCAGGCACAGGCCACCGAGGGCAGCCGCATCACTGGCCTCTACCGGGAGGGCCGCCGCGATAACGGCTCCGGTTGCTAACACTCCCACTCCTGCAAGTGCGCACTGTCGCCGCCAGCGGTGGCAAGGGCGGGCAGGGTGACAGCGAGTCCCACGACACCAGCGACGAAAAGGGCAACCTGCGCCCTGAGCCCGAGCCATTTGCCCGCAGTGACACCGTTTGCAAACGCACCGTCGTTTCCAAAGATTGGACCTCTATTTACCTTGCCGCCGAACGGTTCGATGAAGCTGTCGACAAATCCGTTGATCACCCCCGTGCCTGATCGACGGCGGCCCCGGCGACCTGACCTACGGGCGATCCACCGTTCGGTGCAGCCGGCGAATTCGCGGCCGGTGGACTCTGAGCGATTTGCTGGCCGCTTTGGCCGCCGACGTTCAACCCCGGGGCCGGGAGTCGGAGCAGGAGTCGACGACTTACCGGGATTCGGCGATCCGACGGCCCACCCAGGAATCCGTTGATGGGACCCCAGCCCGAGCCGTTCGCAAGTGCCTCCAACATCGGATCGTTATACATCGGGTTTTCGGCTTTGCTCGGCATGCTGCAATTGGATACGACCACTCCGCGACCGCCGACCATCGGATTAAACGGCTTCGCCTCAATGGGCAGATCTTGATCCGGATTCAACAGAAGAAGATTGGTGACGACTGGTTTACTACCGGCATCTTCGTCGTCGCCGCCGTTGTCAGTGCTCCCCGGGTCTCCCGGGTTATCGGAACCGTCGTCCGAGTGATTATCACCGCCCTCCTGCTCGGCTCGCGGGGTCGGCCCCGGCTGCGCCGACGTCGGATTGAGCTCGGTCCCGTTGTTGCTCAGCCGCGCCAGCTCGTCCGCCGGCGTGCCGTCACGCGTCCCGCTGTCCATCAGCGCCCCGGCAGTCCCCGCGCTGGTGCCCGTGCTCTGGTTGCCACGCACGTAGCCGATGGTCGATGGGTGCGATTGCCAGGCCGATGGCTGCTTGCCATCCTCGCCCGTCCAGGGGCCGTCGTTGTCGTCGATGCCGATCGTGCCGGCGAACTGGATCGCCTCCTCCTCGGCTCCGGTGAACTCCAGTCCGTGCACGTCCTGGCCTCCCAACGCCGAGGCCAGACCTCCCAGAACATCCATCCCCCGGTTGTCGCTGCCGTTATGCACCGCACCCGTTGTGTAATCCCCCAACTGGTTCGCCGTCCCGAAGCCCGCGCCCACCGCCGTGCCGGTCGCCGGCAACGGGCCGAAGGCCCCATCCGGGCCCAGGGTATCCGAGTAGTCGGTGGCTCCGCCGATCGAGGTGAGCGTGGTCGTCACCGCCGGCGGGCCGCTCACCGTCGTCACCAAGGTCTCGCTGGTCGCACCGTCCAGGTTGAATGTGTGGTAGGCGCCGCCCACGTACACCGACCCCTGGTCCCAACTCGAGTTGCTGAACGTGGTCGAGCTGTACGTCCCCGAGTGGCTCCCCTCGGCGTTGCTGTTGTACGTCCCGGTCTGGAAATTGATCGCCGTATTGTTATTGCCCCCAGTGTCGATCTATTGGTCATAGACCGACTCGTTGGACAGGCCGATGTCGCTGCTGATATCGGTGTTCGAGAACGTCAAGGCGATGCCGGTGGGGCTGGACGTGCCGTTGGCCGACGAGGTGTCGACGTCGATGCCGTTGTCCACCCACGCCACCGACGACGTCGCGTTGGTCAAGGTCCCCTGGTCGTCGCCGGACACCGAGTGGCTGTCCGCCATCACGAAGGCGTCGTCCGAGGTCGTCACCCCATTCGAGTTGGTGATCGTGCTCACGTCCGAGTCGGTGTACGTATCGCAGGCATAGCCAAAATCGTACGACGTACCGCCGAACGCTTGGCTATCGTAGTCGCTGTCGCTGCTGAATTCGTTGAAGGTGACCGTGTCGGTCGCGTCCGTGTGCCCGGAGGCCGACAGCGTGCTGGTGCCGTAGTCGGTCGTGGTGTAGTTGTCGGCGCCGTACGCCTCGATATAGAACGGCGTGGCCGGCGAGCCGCTGTCGATGATCGTGGACGTGAGCTGGCGGGAGTCGATGATCGTGTAGCTGTCGCCGTTGGAGACGATCGAGTCGCTGGCCCCCAGCACGTCGCTGCCCACGTCGGCCATCGTGTCCGACACCGTGTCGGTGACCAGCATTTCGTAGTTGGTCTGGGTGGCGGTGCCGGCGACTTGATCGTAAACGATCGTGGTCTGATCGTAGGCGTTCTGGTTCCAGGTGAAGTTGTCCGAGCCGCCGCTGATCGTGCCGCCGGGGCCGTAGGTCTCGGTGCCCGACATGGTCATGGTATAGCTGGCGGTGTCGGTCTCCGGCGAGTTCAGCCACAGCGAGTTGTAATCGCTCTGGATGAAGTGGAACGAGTTGCCGCCGCCGCTGATGGTCCCCAGCGCCCCAGGGTCACCGTCCCCTGGTTGGTGCTATAACCATAACTGGTGGTGACGCTCGACTGGGTCAGCTCGCTGTTGACCGGCGGCCCCCCCTCCGGGTCGGGGATGTAAGCGGCGCCGTACTCGGAGTACGACTGGCTGTCGGTGTAGGTCTGCGTGGTCAGGGAGGCGACGGTGCCGCCGGCGATCGTGCCGTTGGCGCCGATGGCGATCGAGGTGTTGTCGGACAGTGTGTACGACTGCGAGGTGGTCTCGGTGTCGGTATACGAGCCGCCCAGGTAGCCGCCGGACCCCCACGAGATCGTGCGCACACCCGACTCGGAATACGTGTAGGTGCTCGAGCCGTATGAGGTGAGCGTGTCCAGCTCCTGGCCCGAGGAAATCGTGCCGTTCGCGCCCAACTCCTCTCCCGTCGCCGGTGCGGAAAAAACTAGAAACTAGGTCTGACCCCGAGTTCCCCGAGTTCCACGCGGACCCCGAGTTCCCGTGCGATTCCCGACCCTAGGTCTGACCCCGAGTTCACCGAGACCCCGAGTTCCCCGACCAGAGTTCCCCGTTTCAGTGAACTGACACCATTTCCACGGATTCTATTCATTGAAGAAACTCACTTTCTTTGTTATGTCGTCAGACGATAGCATTGATGACATCGCTTGTCACGCCGCCTCCGATGGGTATTCACCCCACCGGCGTCTCCGCCGCATCGGCGAGCGGATCACGCTCGGAAGCATTCCTCGTGAAAAGCCCCATCATGAACTTCCAATGAAGGTCCGACTCGTTTGCAACGAAGGGTGAGAACGTCACCGTCTTTTGACCGTTGAGTCATCTGATTGCCACACAGCGGAGCACAGTACGCCGGAGACCAAAATTGCCACGTTCAACCTCCAGGCTTAGCGATCGGAATTCGACGCAGTTGACATGCTCCAAGATGTACGAGCTTCGACTGCTTCGAGCAATCTGAAGTGGCCTCCTCATCCGTCCCCGAACGGGCCAGTTCGGAGGCAATTGGTATGGATGCGTCTGTGGCCTGAAGATGTGGGTTACTCTGCACCTTCGGTCCTGGTAATTGCCACCAGCACCACCCGTCACGCCGCGCGCTTCGCCGGAAGCCAGCTTCACCAACGCAACCTCGTTGCCGGTCGTGTACGTTATGCCCTTAGCCTTCGCCATGATGCCAGCGATTGCTCGCCCGGTTTCTCGTGCGCAGGACTTACCGCCTAATCTCGCCTCCTGCGCCGCTGGCGATGCTGACTCCATTCTTAGCCAACTTCGCTCGATATCGTCAACCTTCCCGAGCAGCTTTTAGCGACCACTCCCTCGACGCCGTTTACGGCCTTAGCGAGTTTCGTTGTCCCGCTGAATCCTCGTGCGACCGCTTTGCCACTGCTGACTAATCCTCTCCCAAGGGGGATAAGTCCCAGAACATTGCCAGCGGTCTTAAAGCCATGCCCCCACGACCATTGCCAATTGCTGAGGTTCTGCGATAGATCGCGAGCGCTCGCGATCGTACTGGCGATTGGCACAAACCCGACACCGATCTCCAGACCGGTTCCGAGGGCATTCCTATTTTCGTCAGGGGTGTAATCTCCGAAGAGTGCCTGATTGGCAGCGGTCCCGAAGTACCCGAGAACGCCCCCCGATTGGGGCTCATCATCATCCCAGCTTGTCCCTCCGTCGGGCTGGGACCCGATGATTTTGCCACCATCGGCCTCGTCGCCAGCCGGGGAAGTGGGCGATTGAGGCGTGGGCGGTTGCGGCGCAGCGGCCGGGCCCTTT
Source organism: uncultured Solirubrobacteraceae bacterium (assembly GCA_963761355.1). GTDB lineage: Bacteria > Actinomycetota > Thermoleophilia > Solirubrobacterales > Solirubrobacteraceae > Palsa-744. The sequence goes on along the minus strand of CAVXHC010000002.1, from coordinate 646,440 downwards.
GGAACCTGTGACGCGGGCTGCTGAGCAACTGGCGGAGAGGTGGCCGGCGGAGGAGCCGGAGCATTTTTTGGGGGTGGGATGACGCCCGGGCTCTGGCCTCGACCGGGCGAACGGATTCCCTCTATTTCGTCGGCCTTCGCTCGGCGGTCGCCATTTCGGGCGCCGCCGCCGCCATTGGGGCCGCCGAGCCACGCGCCGGGGCCGTACCCCAAGCCGAACAGGCTGAAGAACCCCAGTATTGCGGCTCCCGTCCCTGCGGACTGTGAGTTCAGGCCACCCGAATTCAACCCCGCTCCCACTTGACGCCCTCCCAACGAAGGGTCGCCCGAGCCTCCCCCTCCCATCCCGCTGGCCATCGCGCCCCCACCGCCGCCCCCGCCGCCCGTTCCGCCCCCACCCCCGCCCGCTCCGGCCGCCTGCTGCTCGGAACGCGCGGTCGGCGCCGGCCTCGCCGACGTCGGATTGAGCTCGGTCCCGTTGTTGCTCAGCCGCGCCAGCTCGTCCGCAGGCGTGCCGTCACGCGTCCCGCTGTCCATCAGCGCCCCGGAAGTCCCCGCGCTGGTGCCCGTGCTCTGGTTGCCACGCACGTAGCCGATGGTCGATGGGTGCGATTGCCAGGCCGATGGCTGCTTGCCATCCTCGCCCGTCCAGGGGCCATCGTTGTCGTCGATGCCGATCGTGCCGGCGAACTGGATCGCCTCCTCCTCGGCTCCGGTGAACTCCAGTCCGTGCACGTCCTGGCCTCCCAACGCCGAGGCCAGACCTCCCAGAACATCCATCCCCCGGTTGTCGCTGCCGTTATGCACCGCACCGGTCGTGTAATCCCCCAACTGGTTCGCCGTCCCGAAGCCCGCGCCCACCGCCGTGCCGGTCGCCGGCAACGGGCCGAAGGCCCCATCCGGTCCGAGGGTATCCGAGTAGTCGGTGGCTCCGCTGATCGAGGTGAGCGTGGTCGTCACCGCCGGCGGGCCGCTCACCGTCGTCACCAAGGTCTCGCTGGATCGCACCGTCCAGGTTGAATGTGTGGTAGGCCCCGCCCACGTACACCGACCCCTGGTCCCAACTCGAGTTGCTGAACGTGGTCGAGCTGTACGTCCCCGAGTCGCTCCCCTCGGCGTTGCTGTTGTACGTCCCGGTCTGGAAATTGATCGCCGTATTGTTATTGCCGCCACTGTCGATCCATTGGTTATAGACCGACTCGTTGGACAGGCCGATGTCGCTGCTGATATCGGTGTTCGAGAACGTCAAGGCGATGCCGGTGGGGCTCGAGGTGCCGTTGGCCGACGAGGTGTCGACGTCGATGCCGTTGTCCACCCACGCCACCGACGACGTCGCGTTGGTCAAGGTCCCCTGCTCGTCGCCGGACACCGAGTGGCTGTCCGCCATCACGAAGGCGTCGTCCGAGGTCGTCACCCCATTCGAGTTGGTGATCGTGCTCACGTCCGAGTCGGTGTACGTATCGCAGGCATAGCCAAAATCGTACGACGTACCGCCGAACGCTTGGCTATCGTAGTCGCTGTCGCTGCTGAACTCGTTGAAGGTGACCGTGTCGGTCCCGTCCGTCTGCCCCGACGCCGACAGCGTGCTGGTGCCGTAGTCGGTCGTGGTGTAGTTGTCGGCGCCGTAGGCCTCGATATAGAACGGCGTGGCCGGCGAGCCGCTGTCGATGATCGTGGACGTGAGCTGGCGCGAGTCGATGATCGTGTAGCTGTCGCCGTTGGACACGATCGAGTCACTGGCCCCCAGCACGTCGCTGCCCACGTCGGCCATCGTGTCCGACACCGTGTCGGTGACCAGCATTTCGTAGTTGGTCTGGGTGGCGGTGCCGGCGACCTGATCGTAAACGATCGTGGTCTGGTCGTAGGCGTTCTGGTCCCAGGTGAAGTTGTCCGAGCCGCCGCTGATCGTGCCGCCGGGGCCGTAGGTCTCGGTGCCCGACATGGTCATGGTATAGCTGGCGGTGTCGGTCTCCGGCGAGTTCAGCCACAGCGAGTTGTAATCGCTCTGGATGGAGTGGAAGGTGTTGCCGCCGCCGCTGATGATCCCCAGCACGCCCAGGGTCTCCTGACTCAGAGCACGCGTAGGCAAATCAAGGGTTCCTGGCACCTTTTCTGGGCCGTGGCACCTTTTCTGGGCCGTTCCTGACCCCTTTCCTGTGCTGACACCTTTTCTGTGGCGAGTCCCCCCCGGGTCCTCCCGAGGTGTGACCCCGAGCCCCCCCGAGTCCCCGCAAAACAAGGTTCACGTGCCCTGGGCAGCTTTCAACGTGTCAACGAGCCATTGCATTCCCCGGCCTTTCCACGCGCCGACCCTCATTTGCGTCAAGAGCTAGCTCGTAGACTGACCCAAGCTCCGGCCACCGGCGTAAACACGTGCGATGAAAGGCCGCGAAGTTCAACCGATGCAAAGGATGAGACGTATCGTCGGTTAAGTGGCCGAACGACACATAGTCGTCGGGGTTCGTGACTGGCTTCTCGCAGATATAGCATTGATGACACGCTGGCACAGGCCTCCGATCAAATTCACGCCACCGGCGTTCTGCCGCATCGGCGAGCGGATCACGCCGGAAGCATTCCTCGTGAAAAGCCCCATCATTGAACTTCCAAAGAGGGTCCGACTCGTTTGCAACGAAGGGTGAGAACGTCACCGTCTTTTGACCGTTGAGCATCGGATTGCCACAAAGCGGGACAGTGCCTCGCCGGAGACCAAAATTGCCACGTTCAACCTCCAGGCTTAGCCGCGGAATTTGATGAGTTGACCATGCTCCAAGATGTACGAGCTTCGCTGTTTGAGTAACTGAAGGGCCTCCTCATCCATCCCCGAAGGGCCAGTCGGAGGCAATTGGTATGGATGCGTGTGGCCGAAGATGCGGGTTACTTCACCCTCGGTCCAGGTAATGCCACCAGCACCACCCGTCACGCAGCGCGTTCGCCGGAAGCCAGCTTCACCAACGCAACCTCGTTGCCGGTCGTGTACGTAATGCCCTTAGCCTCCGCCATGATGTCGGCGATTCGCTCGCCCGGTTGTATCGTGCGCAAGGACTTGCAACCGCTTAATCTCGCCTCCTGCGCCGCTGGCGATGCTGACTCCATTCTTAGCCAACCGCTCGATATCGTCAACCTTCCCGAGAGTTTTAGCTACCACTCCCTCGACGCCGTTTACGGCCTTAGCGAGTTTCGTTGTCCCGCTGAATCCTCGTGCGACCTGCCTTTCGCTCAAAAATTTCTCGCTTTTCGGATTGGCGTGATTGCATCGATTGTAGGGACATTGGCGAACGCTTCATTGTGGAAACGCAAGATCCAATGAGGAAATCTGTTACGTGACTGGACCAGGCTTCGCCCTCCTCTCTTGACTCCCGGTTCACCGGAGCAGGTTTCCGGCATTCCCTGCCACCAACGGCATCGGGGATTCCCGGATTCCTGAGCACAAGACCACGCTATCGGTCGTAGAAAATTCTGTGCAACTGGTTCTTCGACAACTCCTTGTGCCATTGGGACCGGCTTTAGGCATGATCGACGACATTCTCGAAACGCTCCAGATCGAACGGATCGATGACCTGCCGCTGTTGTTGGCGCACCTCCAACGCATGCAGGTCATCCCCCTGTTGGACCACCACTTTCCCACCCACGGCAACTGGGCCGGCGACTTGACCTTTGGAGAGGTCGCCAGCGTTTGGCTGGCCTACGTGGTCTCCACCGGCGACCACCGGCTCAACCACCTCCAGGACTGGGCCGCCGACCGCCTGGAGATGCTCTCGGCTTGCCTGGGCAAGCCGGTGCGGCCCGAGGATTTCCACGACGATCGCCTGGCCGACATGCTCGATGCGCTGTCCGACCCCACCACCTGGGCGGCGTTCGAGCGCGATCTCAACGCCGGCTTGGTACGGGTCTACGACCTGCCGACCCAGACCGTGCGGGTGGACACCACCACCGCCAGCACCTACGCTCAAGGGGACCAGGCCGGTGACGGCCTGTTCCAGTTGGGCCACAGCAAGAACCATCGGCCCGACTTGGCCCAGATCAAGGTGCCGATCGCGGCGTTGGACCCGTTGGGGATGCCGCTGGTCACCACCGTGGTCGCTGGCAACACGGCGGACGATCCCCTGTACGTACCGGCCATCGCCCAAGTGCAGCGGAGCCTGAACGGCTCGGGACGGCTGTTCGTGGGCGACTGCAAGATGGCCGCACTGGAGACACGCGGTTATGTGGCCAACACCGCGGATTTCTATCTGTGTCCGCTGCCGGCGGTGCAGGTGCCCGCCGCGGAGTTGCAGCGGTTGTTGCAGCCGGTGTGGGAGGGGACACAAACCGTGACCGTGGTGCACCGGCCGACCCAAGATCAGGCCGAAGTCCCCGAAGAAGTGGCCCGGGGATTTGAGTGCACCGTGACTCAAACGACGACCATCGACGGCAAAGAGGTGAGTTGGACGGAGCGATGGCTGGTGGTGTGCTCGACGGCGCACGCCCACCGGCAAGCCGCGGCGCTGGAGCAGCGGGTGCAACGGGCGGTCGACGAGTTGCAAGGGTTGAATCAACGCAAGCAGGGCAAGAAGCGGTTGACGGCCCGGGAACTGCGGGCCAAAGCCCAGCAGATCGTGGCGCGGCACAAGGTGGCAACGCTGGTTGAAGTGCAAGTGAAAACCACCCGGACCTCGGTGTCCCAACGCAAGTACAAAGACCGTCCGGCGGGGGTGTTGGTGCTGACGCAGGCTCACGTGGTGGTGCGGGTCAATCACGACGCGGTCGAGGCCGAGAAACGGCTGTGCGGTTGGCGGGTCTACGCGACCAACCACCCGGGCCTGACGCTGGCGCAGGCCGTGCTGAGTTATCGGGGTCAATACGGGATCGAGCACGGTTTTGCCCGGCTCAAGGGCAAAGCCCTGGGGCTGTCGCCGTTGTACTTGCAAACCGACAGCCGGGTGGTGGGTTTGGTGCACCTGCTGAGCATCGGGCTGCGGGTGTTGACCTTGGTGGAGTATGTAGTGCGTCGCAGTCTGGCGGCTTGTGGGGAAAAGCTGTATGGCGTGTATGCGGGTCAACCGGGACGTGGCACCAGCCGACCGAGTGCCGAGTTGCTCTTGGAGGCGTTCCGTGGCTTGGACCTGCGGACGGGGGAGGCCAACGGGGTTCGTTACCGCACCGTGAGATGCGCAACGAGGAAGACCAAACGCAGTTTGCGGTGAACGTGGGTCTGCTCACGTTCTTGACGGTACCGGCCCTGCCGACGTTCAACTCGATAACTCTGAACGGTGCGGCGCAGACGACCAACGCGACGATGAGCGGCTTTGCCGTGATTGACGGCACAGGCAGCGGCGCGGGTTGGAACGTCACGGTCGAAGGCGACTCCGGCAGCGGCAAGAGCCCTGTTTTCGCCCAGTACTGCACGCGGGCCAAATGCGGGAGCGACCCCGAAGGCTATGTCGCAGGCGGTCAGACGCTTCCACCCGACTCGCTCGCGCTGAACAGTGCCGGCGCCGGCTTCCTGGCCGGGCTGGGATCAAGCGGCATCGCGCCGATCCTGAAATGTGCGACGGCCTGCAATGTGGACAGCGTCTCAGCGGTGAGCGTCGCTTCGGCCGCCAAAGAAGCCGGACTTGGCACCTGGCTGACGAGCGGCTTCAGCACCACGAGCCTCGCGCTCATGACGGCCACGACGCTGAGAGCCCTTCCGAGCGAAGAGGTCTATCGGGTCAACGTCGTCTGGACGCTCAGCGTCGGACCTTAGGTTCGCGGGCGCTGGGGCAGGCTCGCACCCAGGCCGTGCGCTTCTCGCACGCCCTCGGCGCGGGGGCACTTTGCAACGAGATCTAAATCACGTTGCAGTGGGAGCCTGCGAGTGCTTGACTCTTGTGTCGTTGGGCGGCACTCGGGTCCGCCCGCGGGAATTCGGGGAGGTGTGGAGGATGACGGCGTTGAAAGCCGCACGGGGCACAAGCGTGTGCCTAGGGGCGTGTGTAGCGATGATCCTGCTGCTGACATCCGGGAGCGCAGCGATGGCGTCTTCGACGGTCACCATGTGCGTTCCATCGGGGGAAGGCCAGACCTTCAAGACGCCCGTTAGAGGCGTCTGCGAACGAAACTACACGTTGGAGACTCTCAACGTAGAAGGCAAAGAAGGCAAACAGGGACCCACCGGGGCGACCGGCACGGCGGGAGCTAAAGGCGAAGCCGGAGCCAGAGGCGCAACGGGAGCCACCGGACCCACAGGGCCGCAGGGACCGGCAGGACCGACCGGCGCCAAAGGCCCGTCGGGCGGACCCACCGGCCCGACCGGCCCCGAAGGAAAAGCGGGAGCCAACGGAACGACGGGTGCGACCGGTCCTACCGGGTCGATCGGAGTCGAAGGCAGAGAAGGCAAAGCCGGCGCAACGGGCAAAGAAGGGCCGACCGGGCCCACCGGAGCAACGGGGCCCACCGGAAAAGAAGGTCCCCAATGCAAAGAATGCGGATGCCCGGGAGCAAAAGAATGCGCGCCGCCAATACCAGGCCCGACCGGACCCACCGGACCGACCGGTCGTGAAGGAGCCACAGGCGTAACCGGAGCGACTGGCCCGACCGGTATTGAAGGGCCCAAGGGCGCAACTGGCGCAAACGGCGTCACCGGAGCGACCGGAGCGACCGGTCCAACCGGGCCGACCGGTCCAACGTCTGCGGAACGCTGCGAAGCGTGCGGCTGCCCAGGTGCGGTGAAATGTCCACCGCCTGAACGAGGGCCCACCGGGCCCACAGGGCCAGCAGGTCCAACAGGTGCGAATGGTGTGACCGGAGCAACCGGCCCGACCGGTATCGAAGGGGCCAAGGGTGCAAACGGAGCGACGGGCCCGACCGGAGCGGCCGGACTTCAGGGCGAAAAAGGCGAAACCGGCGCGACTGGCCCGACGGGACCTTCAGGACCAGCTCAAGCGAGTTGCGGGCTTCCGTGTGAAAAACCCGGACCGACCGGTCCAAGGGGAGCGACGGGTGCAACCGGAGTAACGGGTGCGAATGGTGTGACCGGAGCAACCGGACCTGAAGGCGAAAAGGGCGCTACCGGACCCACGGGCCCAGAAGGACCCGGCGGTGTAACCGGAGCGACCGGCCCCGAAGGACCCTAGGGCGAACGTGGCTGGGGTGGTGGTCGGCGCTTTACGGCAGCCGACCACCACCTCGCTTGCATCCCGCGATACGCGGCCGGCGTCTGGAGGAGATTATGGCGATGAGCGACGTGGAGAAGTGCATCCGGTGTGGCCGACCAGCGCCGAACAGGAGCGACCCGGCCTATGCGACGTGGCGCCCTGTCGTCGAACCGGACGGCGAGGTTGGTATTGCCTGTCCGAACTGCCTCACCAACGAGGAGCTCCGGGCGAAGGGGGACTTGCCATCGTCTGAAAGGGAACAGGGACTCGGGGGCGATGCGTGATGCCACGTCGAGCTACAGGGCGGGTTATGAAGCGTGCTAGGACCGACAGCACGGTCTAGGCGCTCAGATGGGAACTCAAAGCGTGCCCCAGCGCAGCTCGTGGGCGGTGAAGCGAAAAGGCACCGAAAAGGCACCGGCGCCGATGCAGAGGGAGGAACCGAGACCATCGACGACGCCGGCTAGAACGCGGAATCTGCTCGCTAGCAGGCTGCTCCTCATAGTGGGCCCGCCTGGACTCGAACCAGGGACCTACCGATTATGAGTCGGCAGCTCTAACCAACTGAGCTACGGGCCCGCCTCGCGCGGCAGAGCCGCACGATCGGCCAGACGCTACCAGCGAGATGTGGAATGCTCCCGCTCGCCGCCTGCCGCAGCGATATCTGGCGGCGGCGCCGATTCCAGTCACCGAGCGAAGGGGAGAGCAGATGGCAGAGCGAGCAGCGATCGTCACAGGGGCATCGTCCGGGATCGGGCTGGCCACCGCGCGGGTGCTCGCCGAGGAGGGCTTCGCCCTGACCATGTCGGCCAGGCGCCCCGAGAAGCTTGAGGGCGCGCTCGCCGGCCTGGTTGCGGACGGCTTCGACGTGCAGGCTGTTGCCGCGAACGTCGCCGACGAGGCCGAGGTCGTCAAGGTCGTGGACGCCCACCGCGATCGCTATGGCCGTCTGGACGTGCTCGTGAACAACGCCGGCGTGGGCATCGGAGCTCAGGTCGGGGAGATACAGACCAAGCACCTGGACATGCAGCTTGCGATCAACCTCCGCTCGATCGTGCTCTTCTACCGCGAGTGCCTGACGATGCTGCAGGCGGCCGCCGCCGAGCATCAGACCGCGCTCGTGGTCAACACGTCCTCCATCTCCGGCAAGCACGGCGAGCCCTGGCTGGCCGTCTATTCGGCATCCAAGCACGGCGTGGTCGGCTGGACGGAAGCGATGAACAAGGAACTCGGCTCCCAGGGCATCAAGTCGACCGCCCTCTGTCCCGCCTTCGTGGACACCCCGATGACCGACTTCGTCAAGGAGCAGGTTCCCGCCGAGGAGATGATCCGCCCCCAGGACATCGCCGAGGCGGTGCGCTTCCTGCTGAAGGTCTCCCCCGCGTGCGTGGTGCCGGAGATGATGTTCGTGCGACCGGGCGACGCTCTCTAACCGCTCGCCCGGGCTCGTTCAGCCGCGCGTCGAGACCGGCGAACACAGCCCCTGATCGGGCGCCTGCGCCGAGTTGTCTCCCGCTCCCGCCCGCACCCTTCGCCGGCGCAGCCGTCTTGCCCGGATCTCACCCGAGGGGTCCGCGGCATCTGCGAGGCGCCGGCGTGAGCGCGTGCGTCGGCCCATCAGCTCGCGGTGCTCGGCGATCGCACGGTCGAGCTCCAGGCCGCTCGAGCTTTCGAGGCTGTCCCTCAGCTGTCCGATCAGGATGTCGAGCTCGCGCCGGGTGGCCCGCCGCGCACGGCGACCCGCTCGCGCGAACCGGTCCCAGGCGCGTGCGAACGACAGCAGGTCGGTGCGCCCTCCGCAGCGGTGAGCCGCCAGCATCGGGCACACGCCGCCCGCCCCGTCGACGTACGCGCCGACGATGATCCGCTCGTTCCTCTGAACGCCATCGAGCATCGCCCTGCGGGTGGACACGGGCATGCAGTCGATCGTGAGGCGCAGGTCCTCCACGAGCCGGCCGCGGGAATGACGACGATTTGCCATAGGCTGTGATCCGCCGCTCGCTCCCCTCGAGGCGCGGTCGGATGCGCTCCTGAGCCTAAGGTCCGCGTCCGCTCCACACAACGATTCCCTCTCGCTGAAAGGAAACTTGCACATGAAGCTCGGCGTGCACATCGGCTACTGGGGTATGGGCCTCGGCTCGCAGGATCAGCTTGAGATCGTCCAGGAGGCCGAGCGGCTGGGCTATGACTCGGTGTGGGCCGCCGAGGCCTACGGGTCCGACACCGCGACCGTGCTCGGATGGCTGGCGGGTCAGACCTCGCGCATCCGCCTCGGCGCCGGCATCTTTCAGATGCCCGCACGCTCCGCCGCCATGACCGCGATGACCGCCGCCACCATCGACCAGCTGTCGGATGGGCGCATGATCCTCGGCATCGGCTCCTCCGGACCGCAGGTGGCCGAGGGCTGGCACGGCCAGCGCTTCGCCAAACAGCTGCAGCGAACGCGCGAGTATGTGGCGGTCATCCGCATGGCGCTCGCGCGTGAACGCGTCGAGTTCCACGGCGAGACGCTCGAGCTGCCGCTGCCCGACGGGCCCGGCAAGGCGCTCAAGCTGACCATCTCCCCCGTCCAGGATCCGATCCCCATCTACCTGGCCGCGATCGGGCCGAAGAACACGGCCCTGGCGGGCGAGATCGCCGACGGCTGGATCCCCACGCTGTTCTCCCCCCAGCACGTCTCCGAGTTGCGACCGCTGCTCGAGGAGGGCGCCGCGCGCGGCGGGCGCACACTCGAGGGCTTTGACATCGCACCGACCGTGCAGGTGTTCGTGACCGACGATCTCGAGGGCGCGCGCAACGCCATGAGACCCTTCATTGCCCTCTACGTCGGCGGCATGGGCTCACGCAAGCAGAACTTCTACAACCAGCTCGTCTGCCGCTACGGCTTCGAGGCGCAGGCCAAACAGGTTCAGGACCTCTACCTGGAAGGCAAGCGCGAGGAGGCCATGGCCGCCATCCCGGACGAGCTCATCGACAGCGTCTCCCTGTGCGGCCCCCCCGACGTCGTTCGCGAGCGCCTCGCGGTCTACCGCGACGCCGGCGTCGGCACGCTCGGGGTGACCCCGATCGCGTTCACCAAGCCCGAGCGCCTCGAGCAGCTGCGCCTGGTGGCCGAGCTCGCATCGGCCTAGGGCCGTGCGCGTACTGCTGGGCGCCTTCGGCGATCCCGGCCACGCCTTCCCGATGATCGCCCTCGGCCGCGCGCTCGCGGCCCGCGGCAACGAGGTCACCCTCCAGACCTGGGTGCGCTGGCGTGAGGACGTCGAGGCGGAGGGCCTCAACTTCGCGCCCGCCCCGGAGTACCAGGTCTTTCCCTCAGGTTCTGAGCCGCTCGACTTCTACGAGGCCGTCGTCCAGGCCACGACGGACACCCTCCCGCTCGTCCGCGAAACGCGCCCGCACGTGGTCGTGGCGGACATCCTCACGCTCGCCCCCGCCCTCGCCGCCGAGCTCGAGGGTGTCCCCCACGCGACCCTCGTCCCCCACGTCTACCCGCCCGGCGAGCCGGACTTTCCGGTCTACTCGCTCGGCGCACGCCTTCCCCGCAGCGCCTTCGGGCGTGCCATGTGGCGCCGCGCCCACGGGCCGTTGGCGAAAGGCTTCGAGCGCGGACGCCTGGAACTCAATGACACGCGTGCGCGGCTCGGCCTCGCGCCGCTCGAGCATCTGCATGGCGGTATCAGCCGCGAGCTTGCGATCGTCGCGACCTTTCCCCAGCTCGAGTACCCCCGCGCGTGGCCCGAGCATGTGCACGTGGTCGGGCCGCTCATGTGGGAGCCGCCGAGCGAGGACGTCGAGCTACCGCAGGGCGAGGGCCCGCTCGTGCTGGTTGCGCCGTCGACGGCGCAGGACCGCGACCAGCGCATGCTCGCGGCCGCGCTCCGCGGCCTGACCGATCTTCCCGTGCGGGTGCTCGCCACCTCCAATCGCCGACCGCCGGCCCGTCCGCTGCGGGTGCCCGAGAACGCTCTCATGGTCGACTGGCTCTCCTACGCGCGCACCATGCCCCACAGCGATGTCGTCGTCTGCCACGCCGGCCACGGCACCATGGTCCGTGCGCTCGCCTCGGGCTGCGCCGTCGTCGCATGCCCCGCCGTCGGTGACATGAACGAGAACGCTGCGCGCCTCGACTGGGCCGGGGCCGGCGTGCGCGTGCCGCGGCGGTTCGTCTCGCCGCGCGTCCTCGGGCTGGCGGTCGAGCGGGCTCTCGGCGAACCGTCCATACGCGCGCGGGCGCGTGAGCTGGCGGACTGGGCCGCGTCACACGACGCCGGGGCGGCCGCCTCGGCCCTCGTGGAGCAGCTGGCGGCCTAGAAGAGAGCTCCGGGGGTGGGACTCGAACCCACAACCTCTCGGTTAACAGCCGAGCGCATCTGCCAAATTGAGCTACCCCGGATCGAGCTACCCCGGAGGCAAGCCGGGGCCTGAACGGCATTGTACGTGAGCGCAATCCAGCTACGGCAGAGTGGTCATCCCGGCCTCGACCTCGGCGTGGCAATTGGCGCATACCAGGACGCACTTACTCGCCTCCGCTCTTGCCTTTGCCAACGATCTCGCCACCCCACGATGACTCATCGCGAAGCTCTTTTCGGCCGGCTCGAGGTGATGAAACTCGAGGGCCGCGACGCAGCGGCTGTAGCCGCACACGCAGCATGCACCGCCTGCCTCCTCGACGAGCAATCGCTTGACCGTGCGTCGACGTCGCGACACTGCCTCAGCGCGACATCTGACGCAGCGATACCACCTTTGTTGCGACGCCTGAACCTGGTCATCGCCGTGCCGGGAGCACTCCAGCATGCAGCTCGGGTTGCCTCTCGTTAGATGCCCGCCGCCGTTCGGCCCAGTGGGTCCTGAGGCCGAACTCCCCGAGCCAATGACGTACGGTCGTCTTGCTGAGGCCCACCGCGTCGGCTATCTGGCCCGCGGACATTCCTGCATCGACTAGCCCTTCCAGCTCCTGTCGCGCGCATCCCTCCGCGCGGGGCATGCTTCTCGCGGTTGGCTGCCTCGAGCCCGTACTTCTTGACCCAGTAGGCGACCGTGGCTTCATGCAAGCCGACGCGCCGGCCGATCTCGGCGAGGGAGGCGCCTTCGCTCAGGCACCGCTTCAATAAAGCAATCTCCATGCACCTTATGTTCCTCGGCGCTTGGGACGCAACAGTACGAACGTACGTTCGTAACCCCTACCCAACCCGGTCGCCGGTCTCCTCCAGCACCCGTTCGTTTGCGTGGTCGAACTCGCGCTTGACCTCGGCGCGGCGCTGAGCCAGCGCGCTCACGTCTCCGTCGTGCTGCCCGCGGGCCTGGTGGATCTTGCGGTCCATACGCGCCATCTCGAGCTGCAGGCGCTGCACCTCGAGCATCGCCGGGCGGGTCTCTTCCCGGCCCGCCTGCACGGTCAGCTCCGCCAGCAGCTCGTTCAGCTCGGGATCGTCATCCAGGCCCCCCTCCCCTCCTGACGGGCTCGCCATCGGCTCGCGCAGGCTGCCCTCGCGCAGGTGCCGGGCGGCCCGGCGCAGGAGCTCGCTGGCGAAGTGCTCGTCCACGTCGATGCTCTGAAGGGCCACAGCTCCCTCCTCGGGCGAGGCGATGCAAAGCGCGAGGAACGCCCGCTCGGTGTCCTCTCTGCCCGAGAGCCCCCGCGCTCGGGCGCCGGAGGAGTCGGCCGGTCCGGCAACCTTCGCCTGCGCGTCCTCGCGGCCGCCGCGTCCGCGACGCCCGCCCGCGGACAGCCGCTGCTCGAGAATGCTGCCCTTGCACCGCCAGCCGGCTTGACACCAGTTCTGTGAGCTCCATGCGCATCGCGCTCGGCTCGAGCTGGGCGAACACGGGAGCCAGTTCATCGATCATGCGGTCCTGGCCCTCGGGGCTCGAGTGATCCCCGTTCGCAAGCACCCGTTCCACGCGAAAGCGCAGGAACTGAACCGAGGCCTTGACCGCCTCGCTGATCGCCTCCGGCCCATCGCGCTGCACGCAGCTCAGCCGGGTCGGCACCCGCCGGCAGAGGCACCACGCGCAGCTCGAGCTTGCGCTTCGCCGCCAGCGTGGACGCCCGCAGCATCGCCTCCTGGCCGGCGCTGTCGGCGTCCAGGGCGAGCAGCACCGTCTGAGCCATGCGCGCGAGCTCGCCCACCTGCTCGCCCGTCAGCGCCGTGCCCATCAGGCCCACCGTGTTGCGCATGCCAGCCTGGTGCAGGGCGATCGTGTCGGTGTAGCCCTCGCACAGGATCACCTCCCCCGCCCGCGCGGCGAAGGGACGCGCGAGGTCCGCGCCATACAGGTGAAGGCCCTTGTGGTAGACGTCGTTCTCGGAGGTGTTCAGGTACTTCGGCGCGCCGGGCGAAGCGCCGGACGCCGACCCATCCGCGGCCGGCGTCTCATCGCGCATCGCGCGCGCCCCGAAGCCGAGCACCCGCCCGCGGATGTCGCTCAGCGGGAACATGATGCGCGCGCGGAAGCGATCGTAGGGCTGCCCGTTCTGCTTGGAGCGCTGCGCCAATCCCGTCGCATACAGCTCCTGCTCTGAGAATCCCCCCCTGCGCGAGGCCATCAGCACGCGGTCCCACGCGCTTGGGGCATAGCCCACCCGGAACTCTCTGAGGATCTCCTCGGAGAGTCCTCTCCCGGACAGATACTCGCGCGCCCGCCTGGCCTCGCTCGACTCCCACAGGTAGCGCTCGTAGTAGGCGCTCGTGCGGGCGAGCAGCTCGAGCAGCCGCTCGCGGCGGCGGCGGCGCTCGGCCTCGCGCGGATCCTCCTGCTCGCGCTGGAGCTCCACCCCGTAGCGTTCGGCCAGCAGCTCGAGCGCCCCCTTGAAGTCAAGGCCCTCGGTCTCCTGCACGAACGTGAACACGTCGCCTGAGGCCTGGCAGCCGAAGCAGTGGTAGACCTTCTGCGTCGGGTCGATCCCGAATGACGGAGTGCGCTCGTCGTGGAACGGGCACAGGCCCTCGTATCGCGCCGGGCCGGCCCGTCGCAGCTCGGTGCGGGCGGAGACGAGCTCCACGAAGTCGACCGCCTCGCGCACGCGGTCCTTGGACTCGTTGGTGTAGAGGGCCACGACCGCCACGCTAGCGGGCGAACGCCTGCGGCACCTCGAGCTCGGTGTACTTCCTGATGCAGTAGCGGTCGGTCATGCCCGCGAGGTAGTCGGTCACGCGACGCGCCAGATCACCCTCCCCCCGGGCGATCCCGTCGGCGCCGGCGGCAAGAGCTCGGGGCGCTCGACGTAGTGCTCGAACAGCCTTCTGACGACGCCGGCGATCTTCGCGTGCTCGGCACGCACGGCCGGCCCGAGGTAGACGCGCTCGAACATGAAGTCGCGCAGCGCATCCATTGCCGGTCCGGCCTGCGGCCCCTGCACGATGTCCCCGCTCAGCGCCGAGTGCTCGACCATGTCGTGCACGAGCGTGTCGATGCGAGCCGACCCGCTCGCGCCGAGCACGGCGATCGGGCGCGCGGGCAGCTCGTCCTCGCGCAACAGGCCAGCGCGCACCGCGTCGTCGATGTCGTGGTTGATGTAGGCGACACGGTCGATCACCCTCACGATCCGACCCTCGAGCGTGTCCGGCCGCGGCGCGCGGCTCGAGTGCCGCGCGATGCCGTCGCGCACCTGCGCCGTCAGGTTGAGACCGGCGCCGTCGCGCTCGAGATGCTCGACCACGCGCAGAGAGTGCTCGTAGTGGCGAAAGTCCTCTCCGAAGCGCTCTTTCAGGCAGCGGTCGAGCACCTCCTCGCCGATATGGCCGAAGGGCGGGTGCCCGAGGTCGTGGCCGAGGCCGACCGCCTCCACCAGGTCCTCATTCAGGCGCAGGGCCCTGGCGACGGTGCGCGAGATCGTGGTGACCTCGAGCGTGTGCGTGAGCCGCGTGCGGTAGTGGTCGCCCCGCGGCGCGACGAACACCTGCGTCTTGTGCGTCAGCCGGCGAAACGCCTTGCAGTGGACGATGCGGTCGCGGTCGCGCTGGAACGGCGTGCGCAGCCCGCAGTCCTCCTCGGGATGTGCCCTCAGCGCCGGATAGGAGCGCGCGGCCAGCGGCGACAGCGTCCTCTGCTCGAGCTCCTGTATGCGCGCAGCGAAGGAGCCCGCAACCGTGTTCTGTTCCGTCGTGATGCTCACGGCTCGATTGTGCCACCCGCCGCAGGCGCTACCCAGCGATCAGGACTCGTGTTTCCAGTCTTTGCGGAGCGTCAGCTTGTTGATCACGTGGCTCCACTTTGTCTGCTTGGAGGGATCCTCGTCGTACACGGGTGCCGCGTGCTCGGGCGGCGGCAGGCTGTGGGCGGAAGCCGCATCGATGCTCAGGTCGACGCCACGTTCGTGGATCGATGCGATGTCTGCGGCCTCGACGAAGCGAATGTCACGACCGTGGGTCTTGATCAGCAGCCCGTGAAAGACGTCCTCCTCGGGAGCGCTCAGAACGGTCGCGACCGTTCCCACCTCCTCGCCGTCGGAGGCGAGCACTGGAACGCCCTTCTCGAGCACGCTGTAGGCGATCGGCTGACCCTCGTCCATTGAGACCAACACGATACGACGTCTCAGCCCGAGCGCCCGGCCGCCGGCATCAGCCGCACGTGCGCATGGTGCTCGAGCGTCGCCGAAATCGCCCGCTCCACCTGGGAGAGCGCCGGCTCGGGCGCCTCGGGCGCCTCCCCCAGCGGACGAGCGAGCGCCTCGGCCATGAAGCGATAGGCCTGCTCCTCCAGCGGAAACGACGCGGCCTCACACGCTCCGCAGACCACTCCGCCCGCCGCTCCCGAGAACCCCACGAGATGCTCGTGCTCGCCACAGGAGGCGCACGCACCGAGTTCGGGTGCGAGGCCCGCGGCGAGCAGCAGCTTGAGGCGGAACGCGAGCGTCGCAGCCCGGCCGATCGGCCCGCGCCCGGCACCCGCCGCCTGCTCATCGAGCAGCGACAGCTTGCGGCAGAGCAGGTTGAACACGCCCGGATGCGGCTCGGAGGTCTCGAACAGGCGCCCCACCGCATCACACGAGCGCGCGGCGGCGTCCAGTGCGCGGGCGTCGCCGCGCAGGCGCGGGTGGCCGTCGACCGTCTGGGCGCCCGTCACCGTCAGCAGCTCGCTGCGGCCTTCGTGCAGCTCGATGCACAGGCGGAAGAAAGGCTCAAGGCGCCCTCCGAAGCGGCTGCGCGCGCGGCGGACGCCCTTGGCGATCGCGCTCACCCGGCCGCGATCGGGCGTGTACAGGTGCAGGATGCGGTCGGCCTCGCCGTAGCGCATCGAGCGCAGCACCACCGCCTCGGTCTTGACAGCTCTACCGGCCATTCATGCCATCTTGAGCCATCGGCCAGACGGCTGGCGTCGTTGGCCCCGCGCACTCATACGTCCCGCTAGCCCCAAGGAGAGCGCTCACCCTCGCGGCCGTATCTGTCGAGGGTCCAGTTGATGGACGCTCACGCAGACCCCGGACCTGGCCGCGCCGGCCGCCGGCTCTGTGGCCTCTCTGCGGCAGTCGTCTCGGCGTTCGGGCTGTTCGCAGCCACGGCCGTCACCCCCGGCGTGGCAGCCGTCCAATCGCCTTCCGCGCGAGCTTGTGACCCCGCGGCGTTCACAGGGCGGGTGGGATCCGCACGCCCCGCCCGCTGCCCGGCCCGCGCCCCGGGATCATCGACTCAAGCGCAGGGAGCATCGGGAGCACAGGGACCACGTGGCCGCATCGGCGCACGCGGCAGGGTGGGCGCGGCGGGCAGGGCCGGACCGAACGGGACCGCTGGTTCGGCGGGGCCGCTCGGGGCGACCGGCGCGGGCGGATCGGCCGGACTCACCGGCGCCACCGGCGCACAGGGATCCGCCGGCGGAACGACCGGCGCAACCGGCGCCCAGGGCGCGACGGGCTTCGCGGGCGTGACCGGAGCACAGGGCACGACTGGACTGACAGGGACAACAGGCACGACGGGCACGACCGGGACAACCGGCACGCAGGGCACCACCGGCACAACGGGCTCCTTCGGGGCGACCGGCGCCGGCGGCGCGACAGGAGCCACCGGAGCCGCTGGCGCGACCGGCCACGAAGGCCTAGAAGGTGCCACGGGCACCGCGGGCGCGACGGGCCCGGAAGGCCCACCTGGGCTGTCGCAGTACGCCGAGTTCTACGCGCTGATGCCGTCGGACAATCTCGCGACGGTGGCGCCCGGCGAAGCGGTCGAATTCCCCGAGAACGGCCCGAGCACGGCCTCCATCGCGCGAAGCAGCTCGACGGAGTTCGAGCTTGAAGAAATCGGTACCTACCGGGTGGCCTTCTCCGTGCCGGTGACCGAGTCCGGCCAGTTGATGCTCGCCGTCGACTCCGGGGGCGGCATGGCGGAACTGCCCTACACCGAGTCCGGGCGAGCAACGCTCCAAAGCGAGATCTCAGGCGAAGCGCTCGTGACGACCACCGTGACCGGCACGGAGATCGAGGTGCGCAATCCGGCGGCCAACGCGACCGCGCTCACGATCACACCCCACGCAGGCGGGACTCGGCCGAGCGTGGCCTCACTGATCATCCAGCAACTGGACTGAGTGTCGCTGCCTATAGTTTATGAAGTAATGAGCCGTGTCACCGTGTATACGACCGAGCCGTGCTCCTTCTGCGCCCGCGTGAAGGGGCTTCTGAAGGCGCGCGGTGTGGACTTCGCCGAAGTCAACCTCGCCAAGGATCCGAGCGGTCGCGCGGAGCTCGCGCGGCGCACGGGGATGATGAGCTTTCCGCAGGTGCTCGTCGGCGATCGGCTGCTGGGCGGCTTCGCCGAGCTGCAGGCGGCCGCCGACAGCGGCGACCTCGACGAGCTGCTCGCCGCCTAGCCTGAACTCGCCTCGCCTCGCGGCCTAGCCTGAACTCGCCCTCGCCGCCTAGCCTGACCTAGGCGCGCCACGCGCGCGCCGGCGCCGGCGCGGCCGTGGCTGGCAGGCCTCGCAGACGTAGGTCCCGCGCCCGGCGACGACCATCTTGACGATCGTGCTGCCGCAGCGCCCGCACGGCTCGCCCTCGCGCAGGTGGACGAGGAACTGGTCCTGGAAGGAGCCCTTGACTCCGTCGAGATGGCGGTAGTCGTCGATGCTCGCCCCGCGCGCGTCGATCCCGGCCGAGAGCGCGTCGATGATCGCGTCGTGCAGATCAGAGCACTGCGCGCCCGACAGGCGCCCGGCCGGGCGCAGTGGGTGGATGCGCGCACGGTAGAGAGCCTCGTCGGCGTAGATGTTCCCGACGCCCGCGATCCGGCGCTGGTCGAGCAGGAGCGCCTTGATCGGGGCCGTGCGGTTGCGCGCGAGCGCGCGCAGGTGCTCACCGGTGAAGCGCTCGTCGAGCGGCTCAAGGCCGAGGCGTGCGGCGAAGAACGCCTCGAGCGCCTCCGAGCCGAGCAGCAGCTCGCCGGTGCCGAAGCGGCGCGCATCGACGATCACGAGCTTGCGCCGGCCGCCGGTTTTCCCGCCGCCGCGACTCGCCCGGGCGCCCGTGCTGGCCCCCCGGCGCCGGGCGCCGGTCCTCGCGCCGGGCGCGAACTCGAGCCGCACGCGCGTGTGCGGCGGCTCGGGGTCGGGATCGGACAGGACCCCGCCGGTCATGCGCAGATGCTGGGCGAGGTGTACGTCGCCCTCGAAGCTCCACAGCAGGTACTTGCCCCTTCTGCCGAGCCTCTCGACGCGGCGCCCGACGAGCGCGGCCGCGAGCTCCTCGGGGGCGAGCGGGCGCGACCAGCGCGGGTCGAGGATCTCCATCCGCTCGAGCACCATGCCCTCCACCAGCGGGGCCAGCTGGCGTCTGATCGTCTCGACCTCTGGGAGCTCGGGCATCGTGGCTAGCTTATGAAGGAGCCTCCCGCAAGCCCGTCCGCCTCGCGGCCGGTCAGCCAGTGCAGCACCGTTGCCCCGACGTCGGCGAGCGGTCCGTCATGGCGGGTGTCGGTCAGGCGCGTGCCGGTCGCACGCCTGCGCAGCATCTCGCCGCTCGCGCCCAAGAGCGGCGCGTACTCGCGCGTGTGGTCTGAGCCGGGGTGTGCCGGATCCACACCATGATCGGCGGTCACGATCAGGAGGTCGCCGGTCCCCATGCGCTCCAGCAGGCGCGCCACGGCGGAATCGATCTCGCGCAGGGCGCGCTCGAAGCCGGCGACGTCCTTGCGATGACCGTAGTCCTGGTCGGTCTGGATGAGGTTGGCGAACACGAGCCCCTGCCCGAGCTCTGAGAGCAGCCGCTCGACGCTCCGCAGGGCCTCGGCGTTCGTCGCGCCCGGGTGCGAGCGCGTCACCCCGACGCCGGCGAAGAGGTCTCTGATCTTGCCGACCCCGTGCACCTCCACGCCGGCCGCCTCGAGCTCCTGCAGGTAGCTGCGCCCTGGTGGCGGCACGGCGTAGTCGCGCCGCCCGGGCGTGCGCTCGAAGGCCCCCTCGGCGCCGGTGAAGGGCCGCGCGATGACACGTCCGACGGCATGCTCGCCCTGCATCGCCGCCCGCGCGGCCGCGCACGCGCGATAGAGCTCCTCCGGCGCCACGCGATCGACGTGAGCCGCCAGCTGCAGCACGGAGTCCTGCGAGGTGTACAGGATCAGCGCGCCCGTGCGCAGGTGCTCTGAGCCGAAGTCCTCGATCGCCTGGATCCCGTTGCTGGGGCGATTGCAGATGACCTCGTGGCCCATCGCCGCCACCAGGCGCGCGAGCAGGGGATCCGGGAAGCCCTGCGGGTAGGTCGGCAGCGGTTTATCGAGCACCACCCCCATCAGCTCCCAGTGACCGGTGGCCGAGTCCTTGCCCGGCCCCAGCGGGCGCAGGCGCCCATGGACCACCGGATCCTCGGCCACCGGGACGCCCTGCAACGGCACGATCGAGCCGAGGCCGAGCGAGGCCAGCGTGGGCAGCTCGAGGCCGCCCACCGCCTCGGCGACGTGTGCCAGCGTGTTGGTGCCCTCATCGCCGTAGTCGGCGGCGTCCGGCAGCGCGCCCACGCCACAGGCGTCGGCCACGAGCACGATCGCGCGGCGCGGCCCCCCGCTCAACGCGTCGCCCGCGGATGGGCGCCGAAATAGGCGTCCTTGAGCCGCTCGGCGGACAGGTGGGTGTAGACCTGCGTGGTCGCGAGATCAGCGTGGCCGAGCATCTCCTGCAGCGAGCGCAGGTCGCATCCCCCTGCGAGCAGGTGCGTGGCAAAGGTGTGGCGCAGGGTGTGCGGGCTCATCTTCTCCTGCAGGCCGGCAGCGCGCGCGTGGCCCTGGACGATCTTGTAGAGGCCCTGTCGCGTGAGACCCGAGCCGCGGCGGTTGAGGAACAGCCGCTCGCCCCTGGCGTCGATGGCGCCGGCGGTCCCGGTGCGGCTGGCGCCGGCGGCGAGCAGGGCCGGGCGTCCCCTGCGGCAGTAGCTCCCGAGCGCCGCCCGCGCTTCGCGGCCGATCGGCACGAGCCGCTCCTTGGAGCCCTTGCCGCGCGCGCACAGCACGCCCTCCTGCAGGTCGACGTCGCCGGGCTCCAGCCCGATCGCCTCCGAGGCGCGCAGGCCGCACGCGTACATCGTCTCCAGCAGGGCGCGATCGCGCAGCGCGCAGGGATCGGTGCCCCTGCGGCTGCTTCAGCAGGCGCGCGACCTCATCGCGCGAGAGCACACGCGGCAGGCGCTGGGACTTGCGCGGCCCGCGCAGCTCGGCGGTGGGATCGTGCTCGATCATGCCTTCGCGGCGCAGATGCCGGTAGAAGGAGCGCAGGCAGGCCACCTTGCGCCCGAGCGTGGCCGCCGCCGCCGGTGCAGGCCCTTCGGCGAGCTCGGACAGGAACGCCGCCAGATCCCCATGGCGCGCCTGCAGGGCGCTCACCCCGCGGCGCTCGAGGAAGGCGCCGAACTGGAAGAGATCCGAGCGGTAGGCCTGGAGCGTGTTGCGCGACAGGCCCCGCTCGAGCTCCAGATAGGCGAGGAAGTCGAGCGTCAGATGCTCGACCCCGAGCCGCGGCGCGGGTGCTGCGATCTGTTGAAGGCTCACCCCCCTAGATTCGCGTCTGCAGCTGCGGCTCCTTGGGAGTGCAACGGGTCGTTCAGGCGCTCCCCGGCCAGCTCGCCGAGCACGGTGCCGCCCGCGAGCGCCGCCGCGAAGAACAGCGGGTCCTGCGTCAGGCTGCGGCCCATCGTCTCGGCCGGGAGTCCGCTGGCGGCATAGGAGGGCAGGTCGACGACGGCACGGCGCCAGTCGTGGCGCGTGATGCGGACTGGCCGCTCGACGTCGAGCGCGAGCCCCGCGCGGGCGGGCTCGGCGCCGTCGAAGACCGCACCGAGGCCGGCGCGCAGGTCGGCGCCCACGGGCGAGCGCATGCCCGCCGGCAGCGCGACCGTGACCGGCTCGAGCAGCAGGTCGAGCACCGTCAGGGTGTGGTGGGAGATGCCACGGTGGCGCGGTCGCTCATCGGCCGATGACATGCGCGCCACCAACAGCGTCGAGCAGCCGAGTGCCAGCGAGGCATGGGCGGAGTCGAGCGCGTACATGCCGCCGTGCCCCAGCGGCGAGCCCGACCCGACGATTCCGGGGCCCGGGCCGCACACGGCTGCGTCCCAGCCGAGCGTGCGCAGCCCGTGGTGGAGGGCACCGGCGATCGTGATCGCCTCGCCCTCGCCTCCGTAGCTCGCCCCGGCCGTCAGATGGCCGGCCAGCAACCCGCGCTCGCGCAGCGCGGCGACGGTGCGCGAGTGCCCGCCCGCCAGCGCGCCCCCCTCCGTCTGCACGTAGCCCAGCGTGCTCTGCGGCGCGCTCTGTGCAAACGCCCACGCGGTCGCGGCCAGCTGACCGTGCAGGGCGAGCACCGCCACCGGGCGCTCCACGGGCAGCTCGAGCTGCGCGTCCTCGACCGGGCTGACCGCGTGCTGCAGGCTCGTGTAGTTGAGCTTCATCACGTCCGCCCCCTCGCGACCGGCGCCGGCGAGCCCGCGCGTGAGGTTGACGTGGACGATGTCAAAGCCCCCCGAGCCGAGTCGCAGGTCGAGCGCCTGCACGTTGACGATCACCTCATCGCCCACCTCGGCGGCGCCGACGAGCGCAACATCGGCGATCGCCGGGCGCGGGCGCCCCTCGAGCTCGACGACGAGATCCTGCTCGCGCGCGTCGGGGGGTCCGGCCTCTGTGACCGTCGCTCGGCGGAGCTTCAACACTCGTCGATCGGGGCCGGCGGCGCAGCGCTCTGGACGCTCACGTCGACGTCGCACTCACACTCGGGCTGATTGGCCAGCTCGTGAGCGCGAGCGATCATCTCGGCGGCCAGCGTCTGCACATGCTGCTCATCGACATCCCGGAACACCGCCTGCACGGTCAGCGTCGCGTACTCGCCCGCCGGCTTGGCGCCGGGCCCGGGCCGCGCGGGACGCTCGCGATTCTCCGAGACGGCGCTGCTCACGAGCGGCCGGCGGGGGCGGGGACGACGCCTGTTGAGGGGGTCTGCGATCCATCGGCGGCGGGCTCGGCGTCGTCGTCGCGCAGGGCCGCCCGCTCGAGGGCAGCCGTGACGAAGTCGCGAAACAGGGGAGCGGGACGCTCCGGGCGCGACTTGAACTCGGGGTGGAACTGCGAGGCCACGAAGAAGGGGTGGTCCTCGAGCTCGATGACCTCGACCAGGCGCTCGTCGGGCGAGGTGCCCGACACGCGCAGCCCGGCGCTCTGCAGGCGCTTGCGGAGCAGGTTGTTTACCTCATAACGGTGACGGTGGCGCTCATATATGACCGCGTCACCGTATATCTCTCGCGCTCGCGTGCCATCGTGAAGCTTGATCGGGTCCGCACCGAGGCGCATCGTCCCGCCGAGGTCCGCCACCTCCTTCTGCTCGGGCAGCAGGTCGATCACCGGATAGGGCGTCTCGATGTCGAACTCGGTCGAGTTGGCGCCCTCCATCCCGGCGACGTGGCGCGCGAACTCGGCCACCGCGCACTGCATACCCAGGCAGATGCCCAGATAGGGGATCCGCTGCTCACGCGCGATCCGCGCGGCGGTGATCTTGCCCTCGATGCCGCGGCCGCCGAAGCCGCCGGGAATCAGGATGCCGTCGGCGCGCTCGAGCAGCTCGAGCGCGCTGGGTTTGAGATCCGCCGGCTCGCTCGCCACAGCGTCATCGTCGTCGCCGGCGTGAGCCTCGTCCTGCGCGGGCTCCGCGATCGCCGCGGAGGCCTCCAGGTGCTCTGAGTCGATCCACTCGATCTCGACGCTCACGTCCTTGAGCGCCGCTGCGTGGCGAAGCGCCTCGGACACCGACAGGTAGGCGTCGGCGAGCTGCACGTACTTGCCGACGAGCGCGATTCGCACCGTGCCCGTGGCCTTTTCGGCTCGCTCGATCGGCTCCTTCCAGCTGGAGAGCTCGGGAGCGGGCGCCTGCGCGCCGAAGTGGTCGAGGATGAAGTCGTCGACCCCCTGGGCGCGGAAGACGAGCGGCACCTGGTAGATGTCGGGCACGTCGCAGGCCGAGACGATCGCCTCCGAGGGCAGGCTCGCAAACAGCGCGATCTTCTTGCGGATCTCCGCTGAGAGCGAGCCCTCCGAGCGGCACATGAGCATGTCAGGGGCGATGCCGATGCGCCGCAGCTCGTTCACCGAATGCTGGGTGGGCTTGGTCTTCAGCTCGCCCGCGTGCCCGATGTAGGGGACGAGCGTGAGATGGATGAACATGCAGCGCCGCCGCCCTACGTCTACCGGGAACTGGCGGATGGCCTCGAGAAACGGCAGCGACTCGATGTCGCCCACCGTGCCGCCGATCTCCGTTATGACGAAGTCGACATCTGAGGACTCCGCGATCAGCGCGATCCGCTGCTTGATCTCATCGGTTATGTGCGGCACGACCTGAACGGTGCCGCCGAGGTAGTCGCCGCGGCGCTCGCGGCGGATCACCGTGTCATACACGCCGCCGGCCGTGACGTTGGAGGCGCGGCTGGTGTTGGCGTCGGTGAAGCGCTCGTAGTGGCCGAGGTCGAGGTCGGTCTCGGCGCCATCCTCGGTCACGAACACCTCGCCGTGCTGGTAGGGCGACATGGTGCCCGGGTCGACGTTGATATAGGGGTCGAACTTCTGCAGTCCGACGGTCAACCCGCGCGAGACGAGCAGCCGCCCGATGGAGGCCGCCGCGATGCCCTTGCCCAGTGAGGAGACGACGCCGCCGGTGACGAAGATGAACCGGGTCTTGCTCGGGGCCTGGGCGTGACGGTCGGAATAGTGCGGGGTCATCGGGGTCACTGCCAGAGTAGCTGACGCTCTGGATGAGCTCATCGGCCTCGGCCGCAGAGCGCGCCCGGCACGAGGCTAGGGCCTGCCCCAGGAGTCCAGCTCGCGCAGCCCCGGCACCCGTTCAAGGAGCGCCGAGATCGATCGCAGCTCGCCGTACAGCGTGATCGCCGCGAGCAGCCCGAGCGCCACCAGCTGGCCGGTCCCGGACAGGGTGAGCACCAGCCACAGGCCGGCCAGCGCTCCCAGCAGGTTCGCGCCGGTGTCGCCCAGCATCGCGCGTTCGCGCAGGTCGTAGACGCCGGCGACGAGGGCGGGCCCCGCGAACAGGCCGAGCGACCACAGCGGCCGCACCTCGCCCGAGCCGATGCTGAGCCCGGCGCCCAGCAGCACGAAGGCCTTGGTCGAGCGCCCGGGGCGCAGATCGAGCAGGTTGAAGGCGTTCGTGGCCAGCACCAGCACCCCGGCAGCCAACAGCCAGCGCCCGTTGGACAGCTCGAGATAGCTCATCGTGAACAGCGCCAGACCGAGCGATCCGGCGGCCTTGAGCGCTCCGGTCGAGGGTTCGCCCCTGAGCACCGCCGCGCCGTGACCGCGCCAGCCGCGCTGGAGGGGCCGACCGGGCCGATCGTCCTCGATCCTGCCCCAGCGTGTCGTCGATCAGCCCCAGGGCGATCACGCCGAGCGCGTAGACGGCGATCGGCAGCACCTCCGCGTGGAACAGGTGCGTGGCGCCGAGCTTCTCGAGCAGCATCAGCGGGATCAGCGCCAGCAGCGCAGCGACCGGCGTGAGCACGCCGAAGGGGCATGGCAGGGACCGCGCGCGGTAGTTGGGCTTCACGTGGCCGCCGGCGGTGAGCGCACGCAGGACCGACGGAGCGAGGATCGCGGCGCTCGCCAGCGCCACGACGAGCGGCAGGGCATGCATGTGTCTGGACGCTAGCGCGCGGGCGGATGCGAGCGCCGTCCGCCCGCCGGCCTAGCGCGCGCCGGACTACGGCTGGGCAGCCGCGCTGCCGACGTTGGGCAACAGCGAGTCCGCGCTCGACTTGGTGCCGTAGGCGCCGTGGGAGCCGGTCAGCGCATAGACCAGGGCCGCCTGGCCGGCGGTCGTCTCGAGGTTGTCGACGCTCGAGATGTCCTGGCTCTGATACCACGGCACCTGCGAGGGTTCGGTGCTGGTCAGCTCGACCCCCACCGTGGGCACGCCGACGGCCGTGAACCCGTCGATCATGCCCGACTGGAAGCCCGCCAGCGCCTGGGACTGCTGGGGGGTCATTTCCGAGGGCTCAGAGCGCATCACGACGACGCCCTCGAGCCTGCCGAGCTGCCCGTCGAAGGCGCTCAGCAGGCGGTTGCGCACGCGGCTGAGGAGCTCCTGGCTGACGAGCTGCCCGCCGCTGACGAGCTGGCGGCCGACGAGCATGCCGAACCTTTCAACGAGCTGTTGCCCGGCGGCCGATTCGCTCGCCCCGAGGGCCGAGTAGTGGGTTCCGCCGGCCTCTCCCGCCAGACCGCTGAGATCGAGCGGCTCGCGCACGGCGACGACCGTCGTGAGGTCTCCGCCCGCCTGCGTGACGGCATCGCGCACGAGGCTGTTGACCCTGTCGGAGGAGGCGCCGAGGAAGACGAGGCCGATCGAGCGTCCGCTCAACAGCCCGTGTACGGCGATCGGGTAGAGGTCGTCGGTGAAGGCTTCCTGGTGGGCCAGCTGCAGGCGGAGTTCGCTCTCCAGGTTGTGCGCGTCGTTCACTTCGGAGCTGAGATCGTGGACGATGCCGCTCTTCGCCGAGGAGACGAGGTCGGAGTCGCCGATCGCCACGCCGATGACCACGCCGACCGCCAGCGCGAGCAGGACGGCGGCGAGCGAGAGCGCGTGGTAGCGGTAGTCGAACATCCAGCGGGCGGCGCCGAACCTCGGTGTCCTCAGCCGCCGGAGATAAGCGAGCTGACCTCGCCCGCTCGCACCTCGGCCAGCAGCTGGAGCTTCGTCCAGAGCAGTTCGGCCACGTCGCGCAGGGCGGGGGTCATCCACACGACCGCGATCAGCGCGAGCAGCCCGGCGGCGATCACGACCAGCAGCGGCGTGAGGCCGGGGCGGGGCTGATACAGGCGGCTCACGCCCTTGGCATCGACGAGGATCTCGCCGATGCGCAGGCGCGTGAGGAACGTCGAGGACATGCCTTTGCGGTTGCGGTCGAGGAACTCGACGAGGTTGAACTGCGAGCCCACCGAGACGATCAGGCGGGCGCCCTTCTCGGCGGCGATCAGAAGCGCGACATCCTGGCTCGTGCCGGGGGCCGGGACCAGCTTGAAGTGCACGCCCAGCTCCTCCAGGCGCCGGCGACCCGGCGCGCGCCCGTCCGGGTAGGAGTGCACGACGAGCTCCGCGCCGCAGCGCAGCGCGGCCTCTCCGGCCGAGTCCATGTCGCCCACGATCATGTCCGGCGTGAGGCCCTCTTCGAGCAGGGCCTCGGCGCCGCCGTCGACCGCGACGATCACCGGGCGCATGTCGCGGATGAACGGGCGCAGCGCGCGCAGATCGCGCTGATGGCCCACTCCCCTCACGACGACCAGCGCGGAGCGATCGCGAAAGTCGGTGGCGAAGCGCGGCAGCTCGATTCTCCCGGCCAACAGCTCGCGCTCCTCGCGCATGTGCTCGATCGTGTTGTGGGCGAAGCGCTCGAGCGCCTCGCCGATCTCGCTGCGCCTGGCCTCGGTTTCCGCGCAGATGCGAACCAGGTCGAGCACCTCGCCGCGCGCGAGCAGCTCACCGTCGCGGAGCACGTCACCGACGCCATGCGCCGGCGCGCCCTGTTCGTGTGAGGCCCGCACCATGACCGGATCGCCGTCGGAGAGGGCTTCGAACAGCGAGTCGTCGGGAAGGTCCACGAGCAGGACGCCCGCTTCGACGAGGAGCTGCGGCCCGAGGTTGGGGTAGGTGCCGCCGGAGGAGGGACTGCAGTTGAGCACGGCCAGGGTGCCCGCCGCGATCAGCTCCTCAGCTGAGACGCGATCGATGTCCAGGTGGTCGATCAGAGCGACGTCGCCGCGCGCGAGATGTTTGACGAGAAGCTTCGTGCGTCGGCCGAGCCGCACGGGGCCGGCGACCGTGCGAGTGACCTTTAGCTGCTGTGCCCCCGACGCCAGCGACAGCGTGCGATCGCGCGGCGAAGCCGGGGCGTCCGCGGGGTGATCTGCGCCCGGCCCGATGGGCAGGCCGCCGGCAGAGCCCGGTGCAGGTCCCTGCCTGCTGGTTCGCGTCGCGGCCATCCACAAGCGAGAGTAACGCCCGCGGGCGCAGAGCGCACGGCTTGCAGCTGTTCAGGCGGCTCGGCGCAGGTCGCGGGCGTGACGGCGAGCGGTCGGGTCGGCGTCCTCGGCGCCGAGCATGCGGACCAGCTCCGAGACGACCTCGCGCTCTGAGAGCTGCACGACCTCGGCGCGGGTGGGGTGCGCGGAGGTGTCCTTGACGATCGTGAAGTGGCGGTTGCCGAGCGAAGCGATCTGGGGCAGATGGGTGATGCACAGCACCTGCGTGCCGCCCGCGAGCTCACGCAGGCGCGCGCCGACGGCGCGGGCCGTGTGGCCCGCCGATGCCGGCGTCGACCTCGTCGAACACGAGCGTGGTGTCCGGCGAGGGTGCCGCCGAGACGTTCATGATCGCGAGCATCACCCGCGAGAGCTCCCCGCCGGATGCGATCTCGCGCAGCGGGCCGGCCGGCACGCCGGGGTTGGGGGCGATCAGGAACTCGACGCCGTCCGCACCCGCGGGGCCGGCCTGCCGATCGCCGAGGACCACCTCGAAGCTGGCGTCCGCCATCGCCAGCGAGGCCAGCTGCTCGCGCACCGACAGCGCCAGCCGCGGGGCCGCCGCGGAGCGCGCCTTTCGCAGCGCCCGGGTATGCGTCTGAAGCGCCGCCCGCGCGCGCTCGAGGTCCTCCTCGGCGGCTGCGCAGGCGACCTCGGCGCCGGCGAGCTGATCGCGGCGCTCGCGGGCTCTCACGGCGTGGTCGAGGACGGCCTGGACGCTGCCGCCGTGCTTGCGCACGAGCCGCTCGATCACGGCCAGGCGCTCTTCGATCTCCTCCAGCCCCCCTGCTCGCCGCCGAGCTCGCCGGCCAGCGCCTGCTCGCCGTAGAGGCGAAGCTCAGCCGCCAGGTCCTCGGACTCGATCAGGAGCGCGCGCAGGCGCTCGGCGAGGCCATCGAGGCGGCCATCGACGCCGGCGACGGCGTCCAGGCGCGAGGCGGCGCCCGCGACGAGCTGCGCCGCCCCGGCCACCTCTGAGGACTCCGGCGTGAGCGCCTCGGCCCCGGCGCCGGCGGCCGCGCACAGCGCGTCGAGGCGGCGCAGGCGCTCGCGCGCGGCGAGCAGCTCCTCGCGCTCCTGCTCGCTGGGGGCGGCCGCGTCGATCTCCGCCAGCTCGTACTCAAGCAGGTCGAGCTCGCGCTCGCGCCCGCCGGCGAGCTCGCGCAGCGCGTCCAGCTCGCCTTCCAGGCGCGTGGCCTCGGCGAACGCATGCGCGGCATTGCGCAGGCGCAGCGCCTGCTCGGGGCCGCACAGGCCGTCGAGGATCTGCAGCTGAGCCGCGGCGAGGGTGAGCTTGCGGTGCTCGTGCTGTCCGTAGAAGGAGACGAGCGCTCCGCCGAGATCGCGCAGCTCGGCGATGGTCGCCGTGCGGCCATTCAGGTAGGCGCGCGTGCGCCCGTCGGCGCCCACGCGACGGGCGAGCACGACCTCGCCGGCGTCGGCTGCCAGCCGTCCGCCAAGCTCATCACGCAGCGAGTCGGGCAGGTCGAAGACGCCCTCGACGTATGCCTCGGCGGCTCCGGGGCGGACGATTCCCGAGCGCGAGCGGCCGCCCAGCAGCAGATCGAGCGCATTGGCGAGCACGGTCTTGCCCGCGCCCGTCTCGCCCGTCAGGACGTTGAGCCCCGGCGACAGGCGCAGCTCCGCCCGCTCGATCAGCAGGAGGTTCTCCACGCGCAACTCGTTCAGCATGCGTCTCACTGTTGCAGCGTGCGCCGACGGATCACGAGCATGGAGACTGATTTTGAGGAGGCCCCTGCCGGGGCCCGCCCGTGATGGCGAGGTTGAGAGATTGGACTGGGATGACGATAGGAGGCATAATCGGCGCAGCGGTCTAGGGATGGACCCTTACCCAAGGACCTGAGCCCTCCGTACACTCGTCCGCCAAACGGCATGGCTGCCAGCGACCCTCATCCGCGCTCTCACCTGCACACCTCCGAGCAGATCGCTGCTCTGAGCGCGCGCGCTCTCGGCATGCGCGTCGAGGAGGAGATCAACCGCGCGGGCCGTCACGGAACCCCGCTGAGCTGCCTGCTGGTGGTGGTCGACAACCTGAAAGAGCTGGCGCGCGAGCACGGGGCCGAGCTGGGAGAGCAGGCGTTCGCCTACATCGCCACGGCGCTGGTCGGCGAGCTGCGCGGGTTCGACCGGATCGGCAGACCCGCGGACGGAGAGCTGCTCCTGCTGCTGCCCGGCGCCGACGGTCCGCGCGGGGAGATGGTGGCCAGGCGCGTGCTCGACAGGCTGCGCTCGATCAAGGTCGAAGCCGACGGGACGCGCAGACCGCTGCGTTTCTCGATCGGACTCGCGGCCTGGCGCATAGACGTCAGCGCGGAGGACCTCCTGGCCCAGGCGCGCGCCGCTACCTGGCGGGTGCAGGCCGAGGATGCTACACCCGAGCTCGCGACGCCGACGACGCTCGGCATCGGCTCGCCGCCGGCACTCGGTCGACCCCGACCTTCATAATCAGCGACTGTGCTCTCCGGGTCAGAGTTGTGGCTTCTGCGGCTGATGGCCGATCGCGGGCTCGCTCTGCTCGACGCGGGCTCGCTTCTGATCGTGATCGAGGAGCGCGGCGAGCTGCGCGTCGCGGCCTCGAGCGGCGAGGGCACTCCGCGCCTGCGGATCATGCCCGTGCAGGGCAGCGCGCTGGGCACGGTCTTCCTCAGCGGCCAGCCGCTCGCGCTGGACCGCCCACGCGGCGATGAGGCTGCGTGGCTGCACGAATTGGGCCTCGAGGCGCGGGCCGCGCTCGTGGAGCCGCTCAGCATGGAGGAGCACGGCGGCGGCCTGATCATCGCACTGCGCAGCGACGGCGGCTTCCGCGGCCCCGACCGCCAGGCTCTGGGCGCCTTCGCGCAGAGCGTCGCGCGGCGACTCGCGGCGGAGCGCTCTGTGGAGATCGAACGGCTGCGCTACGGCATGGAAGCTCGCGAGCGCGAGCGCACCCGCTGGGCGCGGGAGATCCACGACGAGAGCATCCAGGGCATGGGCGCCCTGCGCCTGCAGCTGGCCAACGCCCGCGACGCCCAGGATCAGCAGGCGATGAGCGAAACCGTTGACGACGTGCTCGAGGGACTCGGCCGGGAGATCGACGGGCTGCGCCACCTGATCACCGAGCTGCGCCCGGCGGCGCTCGACGACCTCGGTCTCGAAGCCGCGCTGCAGGCTCTCGCCAGGCGCGCGCAGGCGATCGACGGCCTGGACGTGCAGATCGAGATCGACCTCGCCGCGCCCGCGGGCGGGGCCGGGGATGGTCAGGCGACGGCCGCGGATCCCGATGGCGCCGCGCGGCGCCTGGACCCCGAGCTCGAGAGCACGATCTACCGGATCGTGCAGGAGGCGCTCACGAACGTGAGCCGGCACGCGCAGGCCACGAAGGCGGTCGTCAGCATCTCAGAGCGCGATGGCGTGGTGCACGCCTCGGTCACCGACGACGGGCGCGGGCTGCCCGACGCGGACCGGCTCGGGCCGCGCGGCGATGGCCTCGAGGGAGGCTTCGGCATGTCCGGCATGCGTGAGCGCGCCGAGCTCGTGGGGGGCGAGCTGGAGCTCGCGCCGGCGCCCGAGCGGGGAACCGTCATGCGCCTGGCCGTGCCGCTGGCGGGACGCCCGCCGGTGACGTTCGGCGCCGCCCCCGTCGCAGGCGACCTGCAGGCCGGTTAGCTCGGCTACTCGGTCAGCCCGAGGCGCCGCACGTAGGCGGTTATCTCCGCCCGCGAGGAGAACCCGAGCTTCTCGATGGCGCGGGCCCGGTAGGTCTTGACGGTGCGCTCTGCGACCTGCAGCTGCTCGGCGATCTCGGAATTGGTGTAGCCGGCGGCGATCAGCCTGACGACCGCGCGCTCGCGCTCTGACAGCGCGACGTCCTCGGTGTCTTCCGATTCACCGGCGGCGATCAGCGCGCCCAGGCGCGGATGCAGGTAGTTACCGCCGGCGACCGCCATGCGGAACGCCTGCAGGAGCTCCTCGGGCTCAGCCTCCTTGAGGACGTAGCTGCGTGCGCCCGCCCGCAATGCCTGGCGGGCGTACTCCGGGTCCTCGCGCATCGTGAGGATCGCGACCGCGAGCGTCGGATGCGCGATGAAGCACGAGGGCAGCGCGGCCAGGCTCGAGCCCCCGGGCATCGTCAGATCGAGCGTCAGCAGGTCCGGCTTGAGCTGCGCCGACTTCGCGGATCATGACTGGCACGTCCCCGACCTCGGCGACGACTCGGAACTCGCCCTTCTGGCGCTCGAGCACGGTGCGTATGCCGTCCCTGACGATCGAGTGGTCGTCGGCGATGATCACATCGATCGGTCGGTCCACCCCTGGTGTGTCCGCATCCATGGATGGCAAACGGTAGCGGCTCCGTAGGACCGATCACCGCGGTGGGCAGCGCGTCCCAGAAGCGAGCGGCGAGGCCCAGGGGCGTTGGCCAGCAAGAAACATTGCTCGGCTCGTCGTGGACAGGCGGTAGCGTGACGGCGTGACATCCCCGCTCAGGTCCTCCCAGCTGCGAAGGATCCTGGTCGCGTACACGGTCAACCGACTCGGCACGTGGATCGGTTTGATCGCGCTGATGGTCGCCGTTTTCGACCACACGCACAACGCGCTCGCGGTCGCGGCAATGCTGTTCGCGGGACAGGCTCTGCCCGCATTCGCTGTGCCGGCCGTCGTTGCACGGGTAGAGGCGTCGCGACGTCGCAGGGAGCTGAGCGCCCTGTATCTGTTCGAGTCGCTCGTGACGGTCTCGCTCGCGGTTGTGCTTTGGAACTTCTCGCTGCCGGCGATTCTCGTTCTGGTGATGCTCGACGGGACGGCAGCGCTCGCCGCCAGTGCACTTCTGCGCGCGGAGGTCGCGCGGGTCGCACGACAGGAGGTCGAGCGACAGCCCGCGGTGGCGGCGCAGGCGGCCGCGGGTCACACCGACGTCGAGCCGGGTAGCTCGAGTCCGCTGGCGCAGGAGGCCGAGCGCAAGGCAAATGCCGCGCTGAACGTCGCGTTCTCCGTTTCGTTCCTGCTCGGGCCGATACTCGGCGGCGTCCTGGTAGCGGAGACTGGAGCATCAGCGTCGCTGTTCGTCGATGCCGCCTCGTTCCTGCTGTGTGGTGCGCTGCTCATCAATCTGCACCCACACGTGGAGGTGGCTGAAGGTGACTCGGTGCGGGCGCGCCTGCGCGCAGCCTGGCAGCACATCAATGAGGCTCCCTCGTTGCGCGCAATCCTGTTGGTGGAGGCGGTCGCGATCGTCTTCCTCGAGTCCGTCGCTCCGATCGAGGTCAGCTACGCCAAGGCCACCCTGCACGCCGGCGACAAGGGACTCGGCCTGCTGATGACGACGTGGGGGGCCGGCGCGGTCCTCGGGAGCCTCGTGTTCGCGCGGCTGCTGCGTGGGTCTCTCGGCGTGATGCTGAGCTTGGGCACGTTCACGGTCGGGCTCGCCTACGTTGGCTTCGCTTTCGCGCCCTCACTGGCGCTGGCGTGTGTCGCCGCTCTCGTCGGGGGAGTGGGCAATGGCATCGAGTTGCCGTCACTGACCAGCCTCGTCCAAGAGCTGACCCCGCACCGCCTCCACGGCCAGCTCATGGGCGCGGTTGAATCGATCAGCGCACTGAGTCTCGCCATCGGGTTGCCGCTTGGCGGCGCGCTCGTCGTGCTCAGCTCGCCGCGAGCGGGGTTTTTCATCGTCGGAGCGGCGACGACGGTGACCGCGGCCGCCCTGCTGTACCTCGCACGGCGCGGGCCACGTCACCCTGACGAGCATGAGAAGCGCATCGACGTGAGAGCCCTGAACGACCCCGTCCCACGCGAGCCCGCGCCCAAGTAGCAGGGGCCTGCCCGAATCGGTCGACACGGCTCGGCCGATCCAGACCACAGCGCAGGGCCCTCAAGTACGACGCGACGTCGGCCGTTAAGCCACGTAGAGCCGATGCACGAACCCAAACTCACGATTCGCCTGTATTGGGCGGCCCAGGTCGTGGTGCTCACGAGCACTCTCGTCGCTACCGCCTGGCTGTTCGATACCGCAGAATGGCACCCGCTCGCGCTGGTCGCAGTGCTTCTCGCGCTCACGCTCGTCGGCGAGCGGCTTTCGATCGAGACCCACAGCGGCGCTCTGAACCCCTCCTTCTACGCGCTGGTCCTGGTCGCGAGCCTGCTCGGGCCCGGCCCGGCCGTGGTGTTCGGCGTGCTGCTGCAGATCGTCACCTCGGCCCGCAGACGCGTGCGCCCGGCCTTCTGGCTGGGCAACCTCACCGCTTTCGCGGTGGTCGGCTTCGTTGGCGGCTGGATGGTGCGCGGCCTGGCCGGCAACGTGCACGACCCGAGCGATCTCCACATGACGCAGAGCCTGACGTTCGGGCTGATCGTGTTCGCAGCGTACGTCGTGTCCCTGCTGCTGAACTTCCTGTTGATCGCGCTGGACGTCCGGATGGTTGAGGGCCGCTCGCTTCGTGCAGAGGTCCGCGAGCTTCTCCTGCCGCTGCTCTCCGGAGAGCTGGCGGCAGGCGTGCTCGTGACGATCCTGGCCGTCGCCTACACAAATTTCGGCGTGTCCATGTTGCTCGGCTCGTTGATCGTGCTCGTGATCTACCGCCAGCTGATGGCCGCGCTGCTGCGCTCGGAGGAGCGAGCCGAGAAGCTCGAAGCGAGCACCCTTCAGCTCGCCGGGATGCAGTGGGGCGTGCTGCGGACGCTCGCGCGGGTCGTCAACGGGCGCGACACAACCACCGGCCCCCACGCGGCCGCGACCGCCAGCTACGCGAAGGCGCTGGCGATCGAGCTGAGCCTCGGCGAGGAGGAGCAGGAAGTGGTGCACACCGCCGGGCTGCTGCATGAGATCGGCAAGTTCGGCTGGCCGGACCGCCTTCTGCACACGAAGGTCGTCACCGAGGAGGACCTGAAGATCGTCAGGAACCATCCCCAGGAGGGAGCCGTCCTGGTGGGCGCGCTGCATGGCTACGCCGAGGTCGCCGATGCGATCCTCTACCACCATGAGCGCATCGACGGCGGTGGCTACCCGGCGGCGCTGATAGGCAACGAGATCCCGCTGGCATCCCGCATCCTCGCGATCTGCTCGGCGTATGACGCGATGACCACGGGGCGGCCCTATCGCTCGCCGATCACTCCCGACGAAGCTCTCGATGAGCTGCGCAACGGCGCGAGAAACGGCCAGCACGACCCCGAGCTCGTGGAGCACTTCATCGACCTGCTCGAACGCGAGGGCCCCACGTTCGGCAAAGACGCGGACTTCGAGGCCGAGCTCGACTTCGAGCGGCAGGTGCAGCGACTGGCCGAGCCGCGCCCCGGCGACCCCGTGCTGCGCGGAGCCGGCAGCCCTGCTTCTCGGTTGCGACGTCCGAGCCGGCGCCCGAGCATTCCCCGGAGCCTGCGGCAGGCCGCCGTCAACAAACGCTAAGGGCGCCACGCAGGCAAGCGGGACGCCCTCAACGCACCTCACCCGGCCACGAAGGCCGGTCCAACAATTCTTCTGTTACTTAGTGATTGCGGCCTTTAGCCATAATCTCTCCTTCTCCAGCCAGGTGGCGTGTGCTAGGCCCCGTCCGTCTGTCTCCATCCACAGACGACGACCCGGTTGAGTAGCTTTGACAACTATAGTACCCGGATGCGCAGAAAATACTACTTTGCGCAGGGCTGTGCAGGAATGCTTGCAGATGCGCAGGATTGAGCGTCAGGCAGCGATTTCGCGCCTCAGTAGGGCGTCGGCGAGTGTGCACCGGTGCTGTCGACGACCTCCACCTCGAGCGTCACGGCGCCCGCATTCGGCGGCGGTTCCAGCATGAGGGTGCCGTCGGCGGCGAGCCGGAGCCAGAACGGCACCCCCGCGCCGCCCCGTTCGGTCACGAGGTAGAAGCGGTAGGGCGGCACCCCTCCGGTGGCCGTCAGGTGCTCGACGGTCCTGCTCCCCGCCGCCACCGTTCCAAAGCTCGCGGGGCCGAGGCGAATTTCCGGGTTGATCAGTTCCGGGTTCGAGGCCGGGATCGTGAACGCGATCCGTGCCCGGTGCGGGTCGCTGCCCTCGCTGCGGATGACCCGCTTGAACAGCACGCCGCGCAGCAGATGGCCGGCGAGCGCTCGCAGCCGCCGCTCCCGGCCGGCCGAGAGGGGCGCGGCGTCGATGCAGGAGTGCACCCCGCGCAGGGTGTCTTCCGGGTGGGGCGGGCCATGCAGGGCGGCGGCGAGGACGGGCGCCGCGCAGGCCTCTGTGGCAGGGTCCAACAGGCGACGCTCCGAGGCCGCGTCCAACAGCGTCCAGGTCACAGCCGCTACCGCGAATGCGTTGTCGGGAGCATCGTCCAGATGAACCACGTTCGGACCCCCGGGCGCCGGTCGGTCGATGCTCAGGGTCGCCCTCCCGCCGGGTCCGAGCAGAACGGCCGCGGGCCCGCCTGCAGGGCCGGATCTGGCCAGCAGCGCCGAGAACGACCCTTCCAGGGGGTGGGCGAAGGAGGACTCCGTGAGATCGAGGGCGGCGCCGCTCACGGTGATCAACTGCGCGTAGGTGCGGTTGTTTGCGATGCTGAGCACGGCCTCGGCCTGACTCGACTGTGCTGAGAAGCAGCTCGCCAGCGCAACCTGCGCGCCCTGTTGGAGCGTGGCGGCGGCGATCCAGGCCGGTATCGCTCCGCAGCCGGTCGCGGCGGTGGCCCCGGCCGATCGGCCCGTAAAGGACGCCGACGCGATCAGGACGCCCAACGGGATCGCGCACAGCGCGGCGGGCAGCGCGGCGCTCCTCCTGTCCAGGTGCAAACGGATCCTCTCGTCCCTTCGCGTCGGGTCTGTCGCCGGCGCGCGCATCATGTCAGGTGCCCCTGACACACCGACTTTCTGGACCAATAGGTGCCAAAACCGTGCGGCGCTCAACTTCTCAGGGCTTTCGGCCGAAACAGTGCACATGTCCGTATCTAGCCCCCACCTCCCCCCCAGCGACCGCCGGCTCGTCTTCACGAGCTCGCAGGCCGCCCGCTACCTCGGCGTATCGCTTGCGACGGTCCGTCGCTGGACCGACGCCGGGCACATCAGCTGCTACCGCACGCCCGGTGGCCAGCGACGCTTCTCCCGCGACCAGCTCGACCACTTCATCAGCTCGCTGCACCGCGACGGCCCCACCGTCCGCTCAGAGATCGGGAACGGGCACAGCGCGCGGGTTGCCTGATCAGCTCGCCAGGCGGCCGAACTTCTCGCGCAGCCTGCGATAGAACGAGGAGCCCGGCAGCTGGGCGATCGTGCCGACCTCGTCGGCGAACCGCGCGTGGATGGTCCCGCCCGCGGGGATATCGCCCACCGGACGCCCATCGACGGCGACGTCGAGGGGCTCGCGCGAGCGGTTGTGGATCGTCAGGCGGTCGCCGGGCGCCACCACGAGCGCACGTGCGGTCAGCGAATGGGGCGCGATGAACGAGACCACGAAGCCCTTGACGCCCCACGCCATCACGGGACCGCCGTTGGCCAGGTTGTAGCCCGTCGAGCCTGCCGGGGTGGCGACGACAAGCCCGTCGCAGCGGACGCTGCCGACGATCTCCCCCTCCAGCGCGTAGGCGAGCTCGGCCACCCGCTCCCCCACCTTGCGGTGGATCGCCACGTCGTTGATCGCCGTCCATGCCGGCGGCTCGCCGGCCTCTGACTCCTCCCTGTCCAGCATGATCGCCGGCAGCTTCAGGAGCTCAAAGTCGCCTCTGAAGGCGCGGCGGATGCCGTCCTCGATGTCCTGGGGCTCGACCGTCGCCAGAAACCCGATCTCGCCGAAGTTGATCGCGAACACCGGCACTGCCGTCGCCGCGTAGCGCTGCAGCGCGTACAGGATCGTGCCGTCGCCGCCGAGCACGAGGCACAGCTCGACCTCGTCCTTGACGGGCGCGTTCACCACGATGCCCGGCCCGTCCTCGAGGCCGTGCTTGCGCGTCTCCTCCTCATCCAGGCGCAGCGTCACGCCGGCGTCGACCGCACGCTCGGCGAGCCACACGAGCACGTCGGTCGTGTCCTCGACGCGCCTGTGGGTAAAGACCGTGATCTCCCTCACGGCTCGACCTCCCGCGCCAGCTGCTCGAGCCTCTCGCACAGCTCAGGCTCGCTGCCGTCCTGCGCGCGCAGGACCTCGGCCGAGCGCCCGCCGCCGGCGGCAGCGGCGCGCGGATCCGTGAGCCACAGGAACGTCTCGCGGTTGCCCTTCGGCCCGGGCAATCCCGAGGAGTGGTATCCGAGCACGCCCGCGCCGGCCGCGAGCGCGGCTTCGCCGGCCCCCACGAGCGCCGCCCGGCGGTCGTCCGGGTCGCGCACCACTCCGCCTTTGCCCACGCGCCCGCGGCCTAGCTCGAACTGGGGCTTGACCAGCGCGAGCACGTCATAGCCCTCGCCCAGGCAGCCGAGCACGGCCGGCAGCACCTTGGCGAGCGAGATGAACGACACATCCACCGTCGCCAGATCCGGCGCGCCGGCTCCGTCGAGGCGGGGCGCCGGCAGCCGCCCAGCCGACAGCGTGCGCGCGTTGGTGCGCTCCATCACCTGCACGCGCGGATCGGTGCGCAGGCTCCACGCGAGCGTGCCGTAGCCGACGTCGACGGCGATCACCTCCCGCGCGCCCCGCTGCAGCAGGCAGTCGGTGAACCCGCCGGTCGAGGCGCCCACGTCCAGAGCGCGCCTATCGCCCACCTCGAGCCCCGTCTGCGCCAGCGCGTTGGCGAGCTTGATCCCCCCTCGCGAGACGAACTGCTGGGGCGCCTTCACGCTGACCTTCTCCTCGACGTCGATCAGCGCCCCCGGCTTGAGCACGGGCTGCTCGCCCGCGCCCACGCGCACCTCCCCCGCCATCACCGACGCCGCCGCGCGGCTGCGCGACGGAAACAGCCCGCGCTCAGCCAGCACCGTGTCCAGACGCCGCTTGCTGTGAGCCTTACGCATCCTCGGCGAACCCTTGCACACGTCTGGCGCGGACGCCCTACCCACGCGCGAGCTCTGCACGCTCACCGCGCGGGCGCTCCCCGCCGGCCCCATCCGGGCGCTCTGTGATCGATGTCACAGAGAAGCGCCAGTTCGGTGACACCATGGTTAGTTGGAAGCAGAGCATCGTTCTCCTCCTGCATTCCTCCTCCCGAAACGGCCCGCTTCCCCAGGCGGGCCGTTTCCTTTAAGGCCCCGCGCTGAAGACGGCGCAACCGCCGCTCCGATCGAGCGTTCGAGCGCCTACGCGCCCACGATCGCCGAGCGGCTGGTTCGCGTTCGCGTGCCGCTGATCGTGCGCCCCGGCTCACGATCGGAGATCGCCGCCAGCACGCGCTCGGCGATCCGCGTGCCCGTGTAGCCAACCTCCTCGTGGAGCAGCGCCGGCTTGCCGTGCGTCACATACCGGTCGGGCAGGCCGACCCTGATGATGCGGGTGCCGCCCGCCGCGGTCGTGCCTGTCTCGTTGAGCGTCTCCCACACGGCCGTGCCGAAGCCGCCCGCGAGCACCCCCTCCTCGATCGTCACGAGCAGATCGTGCTCGGCCGCCAGCTGCGCCATCAGGCCCGCGTCGATCGGCTTGGCGAAGCGCGCGTCGGCGACCGTCACCGTGATGTCGAGCGCGGCCAGCTCCTGCGCGGCCTCGAGCGCCTTGCCCACGCCGCTTCCATAGCCGATCAGCGCCACGCGCCTTCCCGGCGAGTCGAGCTCATCGCCCTGCTTGAGGATCTCGCCCACTCCGATCGGGATCATCTGCCCCTCGCTCGGCAGGGCCACGCCCGTGCCCTCTCCGCGGGGATAGCGCATCGCGATCGGGCCGTCGTCGTAGCAGAGCGCCGTGCGCAGCATGTGCACGAGCATCGCCTCGTCGCGCGGCGCCATCAGCACGATGTTGGGCAGACAGCGCAGATAGGCGATGTCGAACGCGCCGTGGTGGGTGGGCCCGTCGTCGCCCACGAGCCCGGCGCGGTCCATCGCGAAGACCACGTTCAGCCGCTGCAGGCACACGTCATGCACGATCTGGTCATAGGCGCGCTGGAGGAAGGTCGAATAGATCGCCGCCACCGGCTTGGCTCCCTCGAGCGCGAGCCCGGCGGCGAACAGGATCGCCTGCTGCTCGGCGATGCCGACGTCGAAGTAGCGATCCGGCATTGCCTTCTGCAGGATGTTCAGCCCCGTGCCGGAGTTCATCGCGGCGGTGATCCCCACCACGCGCTCGTCGCGTTCGCATTCGCGCAACAGCGCCTCGCCGAAGACCTGCGTGTACTGGGGCCGGGGCTTTGCCGGAGCGCCCTTCGCCGCCGCCGGATGCGTGGGCGAGCCGTTGAGGATCGAGTTGGGCTTGGCCGCGTGCCACTTCTCCATCCCCTCGAGCCCACCGTCCTCGGCCGGCGCGAAGCCCTTGCCCTTGACCGTCGCGATGTGCACCACGACCGGTCGTTCCGCCGCGAGCGCCTCTTTCAGCGCCGCCCGCAGCGCCTTCACGTCGTGGCCGTCGATCACGCCCATGTAGGCCCAGTCGAGCTCCTCCCACCACAGCCCGGGCGCCCAGAACGCCTTGATCGACTCCTTCAGGTGGGGTCCCAGGCGCTCGAACGCCGCGCCGATCCCGCCCGGCAGCCGCACCAGCCCGCCCTCCACGCCGGCGCGGGCGTGCCACAGCTTGGGATTGAGCCTCACGCGGTTGAAGTACCGCGACAGCGCGCCCACGTTCGGAGCGATCGACATGCCGTTGTCGTTCAGCACGACCACGATCGGCGTTCCCAGGCCACCGGCCTGTCCGATCGCCTCAAATGCCACACCGCCGGTCATCGCGCCATCGCCGATCACGGCGACGACGTTCCCCTCCTGCTCGGTCCCGTTGTGCTGCATGCCCTCCTTGATGCCGACCGCGTAGCCGATCGAGGTGGACGCGTGACCGGCTCCCATGATGTCGTGCGGGGACTCGCCGATCGAGCAGAACGGCGCGAGGCCCTCGTACTGGCGGATCGTGCCGAGCCGGTCGCGCCGGCCGGTGAGGATCTTGTGCGGATAGGCCTGATGTCCGACGTCCCAGAGGATCTTGTCGCTCGGGCTGTCGAGCACCGAGTGCAGCGCCACCGCGAGCTCGCACGTGCCGAGGTTGGCGCCGAAGTGCCCGCCGATCTCCCCGACGGTGTCGATGATGTGCCCGCGCACCTCCTGCGCGAGCTGTGCAAGCTCATCCTCGGACAGGGCCTCGAGGTCCTGTGGACCGTCTATGTGCTCGAGCAGGCTCATGATGTGCGGGTGTAGATGAAGTCTGTTATCTGCTCGAGCTCGCCGCTGGCACCTGCCGGCGCGTTCGGCGCTTCGCCGTTTCGCAGGCGATGGGCCTCGGCCAGGGCCGCCCGCGCCATGCGGTGGGAATCGGCGGCCAGCTCGCGAGCTCGATCAATCCCGAACTCGCTCACGTAGGTGCGCTTGCCGTGACGCTCGTCGCTGCCTCGAGGCTTTCCAAGTTCATCGTCGGTGCCTGTCACGTCCAGTATGTCGTCAACGATCTGGAACAGCACGCCGAGCTCGGCGGCGAAACGGCGCAACGGGATTGTTGCAGGTGCATCATCGATCCCTCCCAACAGTAGTACGCACAGCACCGAGGCGCCGATCAGCCGGCCCGTCTTCAGCTCGTGCAGGCGCCGCAACGCGGACCCCCCCGACGGCGGCGGCTGGGAGATGTCGGCGTACTGTCCCCCCACCATTCCGTTCACGCCGGTCGCGGCGGCCAGCTCCGCCGCGGCCCTGAGCACCCGCTCCGGCGCCGCGTGCTGATGGGTGATGAGATGGCGGAAGGCCTCGGCGTAGAGGCCGTCGCCGGCGAGAATCGCCACTCCCTCGCCGAACTTCACGTGGCAGGTCGGCTGGCCGCGGCGCAGCTCGTCGTCGTCCATCGCCGGCAGGTCGTCGTGGATCAGCGAGTAGGTGTGAATGAGCTCGATCGCGCCCGCCAGCGGCATCACCTCCTCGGTCTCGAGCCCCACCGCTCGAGCGGTCGCGAGCACGAGCACCGGGCGGATGCGCTTGCCGCCGGCGAGCAGCGAGTAGCGCATCGCTTCGTCGAGACCCGCCGTCAGCGCCTCCTCAGAGAAGTGCATCGCGCGCAGGTGGCGCTCGACCTCCTCGCGCAGGTTCTCCGGATATGTGGCGCTCACCGTGAGACGTGCCCTACAGGAGGGTGTCCTGCCCGGGAGCGGGAGCGGGGGCCTCCGCGCGGCTGAGCTGCTCAAGCTCCGCCGCGGCCTGCGCCGCGAGGTTCGCGCAGTCCTCGACCACCGTCGCGGCGGCATCGGGCGAGCACTCGCCGGAGCGAAGCTGCTCGGCGGCGCGTTCCATGCGCGCGATCAGATCATCCAGCTGCTCGAGGCTGCTCATGGGATCTGAGCATTCTCGCGCACCTCGCGCAACGCTGCGCCCAGCACCCCGTTCACGAAGCCCGGGGCCTCCGAGCCGCAGAACTTCTTGGCGCTTTCCACGGCCTCCTCGATCGCCCCCTCGGCCGGTATCGGCGTCTGCGAGGGGGCCGCGTCGGGGTAGAGCATCTCGAGCAGGGCGACCCGCATGATGCTCCGCTCGAGCGGCTGGATCCGCTCGACCGACCACCCGTGCGCGTGGCGGTCGATGACCTCATCGAGCTCCTGCGCGCGATCGGCGGCCGCGAGCGCAAGCGCGCGCGCGAACAGCGAGTCGCGCGGGCCGAACACCTCAGCCAGCGGGCGCCCGGTCAGATCGTGCTGGTACAGCGCTATCGCCGCGGCCCTGCGCTGCTCGGAGCGGCGCATCCTACGCTCGCGCGAGATAGTCGCCAGAGCGCGTATCCACGCGGATCCGCTGGCCCTCTTCGACGAACAGCGGCACCTGGATGACGGCGCCGGTCTCGACGGTCGCAGGCTTAGTGCCGCCGCTCGAGACGGAGTCGCCACGCATCCCCGGGTCGGTCTTCGTGACCTCGAGCTCGACGGCGCTTGCAAGCTGCAGCTCCGCGGGCTCATCGTCGATGAACAGGACCTCGACCTCGCTGCTCGGCTTGCACCAGCGCAGAGCGTCCTCGATCGCGCTCTCGGCAATCGCGATCTGCTCGAAGGACTCCGTGTCCATGAAGTGCGCCTCCGAGCCGTCCGCGTACAGGAACTGCATCCGCTTGGACTCCGTGTGCACCGAGCGAAACTTCTCCCCCGCCCTGAACGTCCGGTCGATCACGTTGCCGTCGAGCGCCCGGCGCAGCTTCGTGCGCACGAACGCACCACCCTTGCCGGGCTTGACGTGCTGGAAGTCGAGGATCTTGAAGACCGTGCCGTCGACCTCGATGTGGTTTCCGTTCTTGAACTGGTTGGTGGACAGCATCGATCGAGAGCGTAGCGACTCGCGGCCTGCCCGCAGCTCAAGCATCCGCGGGCTCACGCCGATGTCAAGTTATGCGGCGAGTTGCACGCGAGAACGCTCTGTGCGCGTTCATGGCGGGCGCCGGCTGCGCGGCGATGGCGTGGCTCGGTCTCTACAGCTTCGCCTGGAACGACTATGAAACCGAGGCGCGGGGATCCTTCGAGGCGCTCGTTGACGGCCACCTGCTCGAGTTCCTGCGGCTCGCGCCCGCCTACGGCGGCACGCTCGTGGAGCGGGCGCCGTTCGCGCTGCTGCCCGGGCTGTGGGGCGGGGGACAGCTCGCCGTCTACCGCATGGTCGCGCTGCCGTGCCTGCTGGCCGCCGGCGCGCTCGGAGTGTGGCTCGTCGCCCGGATGCGCTCGCAGGGGCGCTCGAGACTCGCTCGCGCGGTGACCCTCGGGCTGTGCGTGGCCAACCCGCTGACGCTGCGCGCGCTCGAACTCGGTCATCCGGAGGAGCTGCTGGGCGCCTGCCTGTGCGTGGCGGCGGTGCTGGTCGCCTCAGGACCCTCGCGCTCGCGCGAGCGTGCGCTATGGGCCGGAGTGCTCCTGGGCCTTGCGATCGCGAACAAGCAGTGGGCGTTGCTCGCGGCCGGACCGGTGCTGCTCGCGCTCCCGTCGAGGCAGTGGCCGCGCTGCCTGCTCGCATCGCTGGCCCTGGCCGGGGCCCTGCTCGCGCCGCTCGTGCTCGTCGGATCGAGCGGCTTTCTGGCCGGCACGCGAGCGCTCGCGAGCGCTCCGTCGGTGATCTTCCAGCCGTGGCAGGTGTGGTGGTTCTTCGGACACCACGGTGCGCTGGTGCACGGCCTCTACGGCGCCGCCAAGCCCGGCTACCGCACCGCTCCCGCCTGGACCGGCGCGATCAGCCATCCGCTGATCCTGCTGACGGGCCTCGTCCTGCCGGCAGCCCTGTGGATGCGCCGCCAGCTGCCGCGCTGGGCCGCCGTACCGCGCCTGCCGGTGCGGGCCGGGGCGAGTGTCCTGTCCCAGCGCGACGCGCTGCTCGCGCTCGCGCTGCTTCTGCTGCTGCGCTGCGTGCTCGACACCTGGGACGCCGTCTACTACCCGATCCCGTTCATCTTCGCGCTACTCGCCTGGGAGGTTCGCGGCCCGGTCGACCGCCCGCCGATGCTCGCGCTCGCCAGCAGCGTGCTGGCGTGGATCAGCTTTCAGTGGCTGCCTCAGCACGTCTCCGCCGA
The DNA here is from genome assembly GCA_963761355.1 of uncultured Solirubrobacteraceae bacterium. GTDB lineage: Bacteria > Actinomycetota > Thermoleophilia > Solirubrobacterales > Solirubrobacteraceae > Palsa-744. The sequence goes on along the minus strand of CAVXHC010000002.1, from coordinate 602,309 downwards.
CGCCCAGGCGGCGTTCTTCCTGGCGTGGACGCTGCCGCTCGCGGCCGTGCTCGGCTCGAGTCTCTTCCGCCTGCAGCGCGCCCAGATGCCCGAGCGCTCGTGGATCCTCTGGTCCGCGCGCGGTCAGGAGATGACGGTGAGCGCCTTGGACAGGCTCGTGAGGACCTCGGCGGGGCCCGCGGTGACGGCCACGAGATCCTCGATCCGCACGCCGAGGCGGCCCGGCAGGTAGACGCCGGGCTCGACCGTCACCACGTTTCCCGCCGCCAACGGCTCCTCGCCGGCCGTGCGCGACAGGCGCGGGCCCTCGTGGATCTCAAGGCCCACGCCGTGGCCGAGGCCATGGCCGAAGTCCTCGCCGTGGCCGGCCTCGTCGATCACCGCGCGCGCGACAGCGTCCAGCTCGCGTCCGTTCGGTCCCGCCGAGACCGCCCGCACCCCCTCTTCCTGGGCGCGCAACACCAGCTCATAGACCTCGCGCGCCTGCTCGGAGACCCCCGCCCCGGTCGCGTAGGTGCGCGTGCAGTCCGAGCAGTAGCCCTCGTGCCGAGCCCCCCAGTCGATCGTCACCAGAACGTCGCTTGCGATCGCCTGCTCGCGCGGCTCCGCATGCGGCAGGGCGCCGTGCGCCCCGGCGGCGACGATCGATGGAAAGCTCGGAGCTTCGGCGCCCAGGCGGCGCATGCGCAGCTCGAGCTTGATCGCGACGTCGCGCTCCGAGCGCCCGACGATGCCGTCCTCGAGGACGCTCCCAAGCGCCTCATCGGCGAGCTCGCATGCCGCTCGAATACGCGCCAGCTCGCCGGCGTCCTTGACGGCTCGCAACTGCTCGACCGCACCCGCGCAGGGCACGAGCTCCCACGTCTCTCCCAGCAGCTCAGCCAGTCGCGTGTGCGTGCCGACGGTCACGCTCGCGTCGTCGAACCCCAGCCGCCCGCCGGCGAGGGGGAGCGCGGAGGGCACGGCCTCGAGCAGGTTGCCGGCCACGATCTCGCGCTCGAACGTCTCCGGCACCTGCTCGGCCGACTGCGTCGCGTAGCGGAAATCGGTCAGGAAGCGATGCCCGAGGCCCGTCGACTCGCCGGCGCCCTGCGCCGCGATCAGCGCCAGCGCGCTGGTGCCGGTGAAGCCGGTGAGATAGCGAACGTTGACAGCATTGGCGACGAGCAGCGCATCCACGCCGCGCTCGCGCAGCTCGGCGGCCAGCCGCCGCACGCGCTCGCCGCCCGTGCCGCCTGCGGGCGTCACGAGCCCGCCCGCTCGAGCTCATCGCGCAGCCTCTCAAGAGCCTCGCGGTAGCCATCGGGGCCGCGCCCTGAGATCGTCTCGAAGCAGAGCTCGCGGATGACCGACACCCGCCGCCACGGCTCGCGCGCCTGCACGTCTGAAAGGTGGATCTCGAGCGCCGGCAGCGCGGCGATCTCAAGCGCGTCGCGGATCGCCCAAGCGTAGTGCGTCCAGGAGCCGGGGTTCAAGAGGAGCGCGTCGGCCTGGCCCGCGAGCGAATGCAGGTGCTCGACGAAGGCGCCCTCGTAGTTGCTCTGAAAGAAGCAAGTCTGGAGCCCGAGCTCACGGGCGTCTGCTTCGATCTGCCGCTCGAGCTCTGCCAGCGTGAGCGTCCCGTACAGCAGCGGGTCGCGGCGGCCGAGCTGGTCGAGGTTGACCCCGTGCATGACCTCCACGCGGTAGCGCCCGGCGCTCATCCGGAGAGCTCCTGCACGGCCGCCTTCACTTCATCGCCCGCGACCTCGCAGCCGATCTTCACATCGCCCGCCGCGGACACGAGCACGAACGGCACGCGCGCTCCCACGCGCTTCTTGTCGTGGGCGATCGCCTGCACCACCTCATCCACGGAGGCGCCCTCGAACGCGACGGGCAGCCCGCGCGCCAGCAGCAGCTCGCGCACCTGCGCGCGCAGGCTCTCGAGCCCTGACAGGCGAAGCGTGGCGAGCAGCCCCAGGCCGACGGCCTCGCCGTGGCGGTAGCGGGAGTAGCCGGTCGCCGTCTCGATCGCGTGCCCGATCGTGTGCCCGAGGTTCAACACCTGGCGCTCCCCGGCGTCGCGCTCATCCGCGGCGACGACGGCGAGCTTCGTGCGGGCACACGCGAGGATCATATGCTCGTCCACCTCCGCGCCGGCGGCCACGCGCTCCCACAGAGTCCCCCCGGCGATCAGCGCCGTCTTCAGGACCTCCACCCAGCCAGCCGCGAGCTCTCCGGCGGGCAGCGTGGCGAGGGTGTCGGGGTCCACGAGCACGCCCGCGGGCTGGTGGTAGGCGCCGACGTAGTTCTTGGCTTCTGGCAGATCGACGCCGGTCTTGCCGCCATAGGCCGAGTCGACCTGCGCGAGCAGGGTCGTGGGGATCTGCACGACGGGCACGCCGCGCTGGTAGGTGGCGGCGCAGAAGCCCGCCAGATCGCCCACGACGCCGCCGCCGAGCGCGACCACGTGATCGCCCCTCGTGATACCCGCGCCGAGCAGCGCGCGCCACACGCGTTCGGCGCTGTCGAGTGTCTTGTGCGCCTCACCGGGCGCGATCGCGAGCGTCCCGGCGAGCTCGCCCAGGCGATCGCCGTAGAGGGTCGCGACGCCCTCGTCGGTGACGCAGAAGGGACGTGAGCTGGATCGATCGAGCGGCCACAGCGCCGTGAGCTCCTCGGCGCCCCCGGCGCGCAGGAGCCCGCGGGCGATCAGCACGGGATAGTCGCCGGAGACCGAGCTGGCCCACAACAGGCGGGCTCCCGCCGGCGCGGCCGCGAGCGCGCGCAGGGCATCCAGCACGCGCTCGGCGCCGCCGTGAGCGAGTGCCGGAAGGACGGCGTCGGCGACCTCGTCATACACGGCCCGGCGACTTGAGTGAAGCGCGCTGAACGCCCCCCACTCGCGCGCGAGCGGGCGCAGCTCGCGCGCGCCATCCTCATCCTGGATCCGCGCCCACGCGAGCGCCGGGTCGACGTCCAGCAGCACCGTCAGATGGGGCTCGAGCGCGCGACGGACGCCCTCAGAGCAGACGCTGCCGCCGCCGAGGGCGATCACGCTGCCCGGGCCGGCGTCACGCAGAAGCTCCGAGACGACCTGCTCCTCGGCCGCGCGGAAGACCGGCTCGCCCCGCAGCTCGAACGCCCGCGCGAGTGGTTCACCGAGACGCTCCTCGAGCAGCGTGTCGCTGTCGAGCGCCGCCACCCCGAGCGCCTCGGCCAGCTCGGCCGCGACGGTCGACTTGCCCGCCCCCATGAAGCCGATCAGCACGAGGGCCCGCCGTGGGGCTCGGGCTAGCTCTGCCATCCGATCCGCTCCTCGTAGGCGCGGACAGCCTCGAGCACGTCGTCGATGTGATCGCCGCCGAACTTCCTGCGGTAGGCGTCCGCGAGCACGAACGCCACCATCGCCTCGGCGACCACAGCGGCGGCGGGCACGGTGCAGGAGTCGGTGCGCTCGCGCAGCGCCTGCGCGGGCTCGTGCGTGTCGATGTCAACGGAGCGAAGCGGCTTGGTGAGCGTGGGCAGCGGCTTCATCGCGCCGCGCACGATCAGCGGGGAGCCGGTGGTCATGCCGCCCTCGAGGCCGCCGGCGCGGTTCGTCTCGCGGTAGTAGCCGCGCTCCGGCGAGAAGAAGATCTCATCATGCGCTTCTGACCCCGGCAGGCCGGCGATCGTAAAACCGTCGCCGATCGCAACGCCCTTGACCGCCTGGATCGAGCAGATCGCCATCGCCAGGCGTCCGTCCAGGCGCTCCTCCCAGGAGATGTGCGAGCCGAGCCCGGGCAACAGCCCGAACGCCTGCACCTCGAACACGCCGCCCAGCGACTCGTTCGCCTTGCGCAGCTCGTCGATCTCCCGCACCATCGCCTTGCTCGCCTCCGCGTCCAGGCAACGCACGGGCGAGCTGTCCACCTGCGCGAAGTCCTCCGCCGTCAGCGAGCCCTCGTAGGCCGGTGCGTGCACGGAGGCGATCTGCAGCACGTGCGAGTGCACGGCGACCCCGAGCGCGCGCAGAAACCCCTTGCACAGCGCTCCGCCGGCGACGCGCGCGGCCGTCTCGCGGGCGGAGGCCCGCTCGAGGATGTTGCGCACGTCCGACTGCTTGTACTTCTGTGTGCCGATCAGGTCGGCGTGGCCGGGGCGCGGGAGATGCACCTCGGCGGCGGCCCCGGAGACCGGCCACGGGCTCATGCGCTCCTCCCAGTTGGCGTAGTCGCGGTTCGCCACCTGCAGCGCGATCGGGCCGCCGAGCGTGCGCCCGTGACGGATGCCCCCGGTGACCTCAGCGGAGTCGCGCTCGATCTTCATGCGCCCGCCGCGGCCGTGGCCGAGCTGGCGACGGGCCATGTCCTCGTTCAGATCCTCAGGACGTACCTCTAGGCCCGCGGGCAGGCCCTCGACGATGCACGTCAGGCCGGGGCCGTGCGACTCGCCGGCGGTTATGAGACGGAGCGCCACGCTCCAAGCTTATTTGCTGGGCACTCAGCGCCCGTGGCGCGGCCGCCGCACGGCGGTGTGCGCGCGGGGGGCGGCGCTCGCCGACGCGGTCGGGACGAGCAGGCCCTTGGCGGGCGAGTACTCAAGGCCCGACAGCGTCTGCAGACCCTTGCGCTTGAGCAACTCGAGGCCGGCCTTCGACGCGGCGGTGACCGAGGCGCTATGGGCGGTGCCGGCAGCGACGGTCTTGGTGATCCTGAGGATGCTTTGGATCCGCAGTTCATAGGTGACGGGGGCGCCGCTGGCATCGATCGATTCGAGCGTCTCGGTCTGGCCGACCTGCAGGCGGATCGCCTGGCACTGCGTGGTGCTCGGCACGCACGTCGCGGCGCCGTGCAGGATCGACTCGCCGGTGAGCGTGAAGACGGCTTCCAGGTAGGTGTGCTTGAGCGCGCCCACGTACACCAGCTGCGGGTTGGTCTTGTCCGGAAGCGGTTCGTTGAGATGGAGGTCGGAGTAGGTTTTCAGCTGCGCGGGTGCCGTCGGCGTGCCTTCGATGGACGGCGCCGGCAGGACGCCGAACTGCACCGTCACCTCATAGCGAGTGGTGACCTTCGTCTTTTCCGGCGCGCTGGCTTTCGGGGTGGCCGCGGGAGCGGTGGTTTTCGAGCCCGGGGTCGAGGATCCACCCGAGGCAGAGGAGCTCGACGATGACGACGGGCTCGATGTCGCGGGGGTTGAGGTCTTCGCCGCGGCGGTCGTGGGGGATGGCAGCGGGGTGAACGGGTCGCGCAGCGGGCCGTGGCGCTGCTGGACGGCGCCGTCCGTGGTCTCCGTCACCGGTTCGGTGGTGTTCGAGGGGGCCTGACTGATCGAGATGCCCGCGACGCCAGAAGCGACGGACCCAATCGAGCCGGTGGCCGTCGAGCCAGAGCCGCCGCCGCCGAGCACGGCATAGGCCACCGCGGCCACGAGTGCGACCCCCAGCAGCAACACGACAAGGCGCAGGCGTACGTCCAGCAGGTCGTCCTTGACTGAGTTCAGAAAGTCGTTCATGGGGTCACCCGGGCGATCGCGGGAGCGGTTGGGGAGCTCGGCGTCGCGGGCGTCGAGGCGGGCGTGGCCGAGGGGGTCGCGCTCTGGCCGGTGGGAGCGTTCGTGGTCGCGCCGGCGGTGAGCCCCTGGCTGGCGGGCAGCACATATGCGGTTGCCGTGACATCGCCGGACAGCTGTTCTGAGGCACCCTTGCCGGCGCTCAGCGACGAGGAGTTCGTCGACGGGGCCAGCTTGATCGCCTGGATCGTGAGCAGACGTCCGCTGACCACGAGGCCGCCGGAGGTCGTGCGCACTGTCGCGCGGTCAAGCTGCTGAAACAGGTGGTAGAGGTCGGAGAAGCTGCCGTTGAAGACGAACGTGAACGGCATCTGTGTGAACCCCGCGTCGCTGGTGGCGGCGCTCTTCGTGGCGGAGGCGCCCGCCGCCGGGGTGGCCGCGGCCGGCGCGGCCGGGGTGCTCGCGCCGCCGGGGGCGGCGGTGGCCGTGATCGAGGCGAATTCGACGTTCTTCTGGTTGGAGGCTTGCGCGATCTGGTAGACCAGCGACGGCACTTCCTGGCTCGGCGGCACCGCTTTGCCGAGCCTCACGACGGAGGCGTAGGCGGCCGCGTACTGCGTCTGCGCACTGCGCGCGTTGGCCACCTGACCCTCGGCGGTCGCGAGCTGCGCGCTGGCGGCGCTGACCTGTGCCTTGAGCGTCGCCGCCTGCTTGCGCTCGGGGGAGACCACGAGCAGCCAGGCGGCACCGAGAATCACGATCACCCCGATCGCGATCACGACGATACGGTCGCGCCCGGTCATCCTGCTGCTCCGGTCGGCGTGGCGGGATTTGCGCTCGGGAGGGTCGTCGCGGACACGGCGGGAAGGGGGTCGAAGGTGATGGTCGCGTTGAACGCCGGGGCGCCGTTCGGGCAGCCGCCGCTGCCGGCGGCGGGGCCGCCACCGCTGTTTGCTTTCGCAGAGCTCTGGAGCGTGACTTCGCTGACGCCGTCGATCAGGCGCAGGCGGTTGAGCGTCTGGGCGACCGCCGCCTGGCTCGTCGCGCACCCGCTCAGGGTGAACGTCGGGACGCTGCCCGGCGGGGTGGCCGATGTGACGGCTGCGCTGCTCGCCGCGGCCGAGGATGAGGAGGCGGACGAGGACGAGGAGCCCCCGGTCGATCCGACGGTGCCGTCGAGCGAGGAGATCGAGGCGTACCTGGGGAGCACGCGACCGAGTTCATGGAAGGCGTAGGCCCAGTCGAAGCGCGACTGAGCGAGCTCGGAGACCGCCTGCTGGCGCTGTTCGCGCAGCTCCAGGAAGCTTGTGTACGGCGCTAGCTGTGCCACCATCGCCTGGGCCTGCTGCGTCTGTACGGCAAGCGAGGCAGCCTTCGCTCGGCGACTTGAGATGTCATGACGCGCCATGCCGTACAGCAGGGCGAACCCGGCGAGGCAGGCCAGCAGCACGAGCACGGCGTAGGCGCCGCCTTCCGAGCGGCCGGCCGCGGGGCCTGAACCGCCGCGCTGCTCGAGCGGCATCAGGTTGACGGCCCTCATGCGTGCACCTCGGTCGTGGCCAAGCCGGCGGCGATCGCGAGGCGGTGCATGGAGACGGCACCAGCCGCGCCCTCCTCGCCCATGCGAATCGTCGCGCTGCGCACCTCGAGACCCAGGTGAGCCTCCAGAGCCTCGGCAAAGCCGGGAAGATCGAGTGCTGAGCCGCTCAGAACGACGTGCGATACCTCGCCGCCGCCCTCCTGCGAGCGATGAAAGTCGAGCGAGTTGCGCACCTCGCCGGAGATCTCGCGGACCCCGTTCTCGAGCACGCGGCGCGCATCGGCGTCCACCTCTGCAGCGTCCGCTTCGCTCAGCGGGACCTCAGGCGCGCTCTCGCGCGGGAGCGAGGACATCTCGGAGAAGCTCATCGCACCTTCCATCGCCTCGTGATCGGCGTAAGCGGCCTCGTCCCTGGCCGGCGCACCCTCCTGCGGCTCGACGCGCTCGGAGGCGTCGCCGTCGGGCAGGGCCTCCTCCTCGGAGGTCAGCCATTCGGGCACGACGTCCTGGGGCTCGATCGGCTCAGGCGCGGGCGCGATCTCCTCGACGGCCGCCGGCCGCGTGAGATCAACCGCCGCGAGCGTCGCGCGAGCGTCGATCAGGGGAATGCCGCGCCGCTCCGCGAGCTCTCCCGCCATGCCCTCGAGCCCGCCACCCACCACGCGGGTGAAGCGGCAGGTGAGGCCCTCAGCGATGGCCAGGTTCGTAAGACCGTCGACGTTCAGGTAGACCACGCGGCTGACGTGCTCGGGGTCGCCCTCGGCCTCGAGCACGGGCTGGTAGAGCGAACGGATCAGGGCGAAGGCGGAAAGGTCGATGCCGACCGGCTGCAGGCCCGCTCCGCGAACGGCGGCGAGCAGATGTTCGACCATGTCACGCTGGGCGGCGACGAGGACGACGTGCTGGCGGGGCCCTGCCGGCGTGTCGACGATGCCCAGCGGGTGGAAGTCGAGGACCGCGTTGCTCAGCGGCATCGGCACCTGGTCCTGGGCCTGAAACTGGACGGCCGCGGCGAGCTCCTTGCGATCGGTCATCGGCGGCAGCTCGAGCGTGCGCATGACGGTACGCTGGTTGGCGACGCCGACGCGGACGCGCTTGCTCAGCCGCTCACTGCCGAACAGCTCGCGCAGCACACCGCTGAGGTCGCCCTCGTCGACGACCTCTCCCTCGCGGACGGCGTCGGCGGGGAGCGGCAGCACGGCCGCGCGCTGGGCGACGATCGAGCCGTTGACGCGCGCCTGCACGGCCCCGACGAAGCCAGGCTGGATGTCAAGGCCCACGACGTCCGGGCCCGAGCCGCGACCGAGGCCGAAGTTGAGCGCGGGGCTTCCCAGCTTGAACGACGGCTTTGACAGCTTGAGCTTGGGGTTGGGCAGGCTGCGAGTGAGGTTCGAGAGTGAGGGCATGGCGCGTGGTGCGGCTACGGGGTTGATGGCGTGCCGACAACCTCCTATCGGCACGAGGGTGCGGGCGCTTGAGCCCCGGTTGAAGGACGCTGGCCGGGGGCCACCGCGTCCTGGCCGGGCGCCGCTCCAGGCACCTCAGTGAACGAAGTTGTTGACGTAGGAATCGACCAGCGGCCCGCCGATGTAGACCGCGACGATCGCCCCGAGCGCGAGGAAGGGGCCGAAGGGGACCGCCGTCTTGCGTCCCTCGCGGGCACCCTTGCGGGCGATGATGAAGATGCCGACGAAGACGCCCGCGAACAGTGCGATCAGGATCGCCGGAGCGACCGCCCGTCCGAGGAAGAGCCCCATCACGGCCGCAAGCTTGACGTCGCCCATGCCCATCCCACCGGGATAGGCGAGCGCCGCCAGCAGCAAGAAGCCGCCCGCGGCGGCACCCGCGATCAGCCGTTCGGGCTCGCCGGCCGGGTCGAGCGCGAGGCCGATGACGAGCGCGAGCGCAGCGCCGAGCGCCGTGAGCCGGTTGGGGATGATGCGGTACTCGAGGTCGATCAGCGCGGCCGGTACGACGATCAGGATCAGCGCGACGCTGAGCGCGATGCCGGCCGGCGAGCTGTGCGCGATCACGGCACCGACGCACAGTGCGGCGGTGAGGGCCTCCACGAGCGGGTAGCGGACGGAGATGGGGGCGGCGCAGGAGCGGCAGTGTCCACGCAACAACAGGAATGAGAGGATCGGGATGTTGTCGTAGGGCTTGACCGGCGTCCCGCACCTCGTGCAGTGCGAGGCGGGCATGATCAGCGACTCGTGGCGAGGCAGGCGGTAGGTGACCACGTTCAGGAACGAGCCGGCGACGGCGCCGAGGACTCCGGCGAAGGTGATGGCCTCCATGTGATCTGATCGGCCACTGCGCGCCGGCGCTTGAGCGCGGGCACGAAGAAGGGCGGCCGAGTGGCCGCCCTTCTCACATATTTCCCGCTGCTTTGGATCTGCTCCCGAGCGCGGGCCTCGGGATGTTCAGGCGTAGCTACCAGCTGCCGTTCTGACAGCCTCCGCCTTCTGATCCGGTCTTACCCGTCGGGGTACAAGTACGTTCTGTGGTCCCGCCCGCGAGTCGTTTGATCGTGAACGTGTGACCGTCGGTCGCCTTGGCGGTGACTTCGTATGTTTCATACGGTGAGGCGCCGACTGTGACGGTTTCCAGACATGCGTTGCTGGCGTTCGGGCACGACGGGATCGTTTTCTCGTATGCCTGAAGTTCGGCGATCGTCATGTTCTGGTAGTTGCCACCGTGGTCGGTGGCGTAGGTCTCCGCCGTCGTCTGGGCCGTACGTGCAAGCTCCTTCGCCGAGGCGTCGGTGGCCTTGCTCTTCTGGCTCAGGAACGAGGGAATTGCGATTGCGGCGAGAATGCCGATGATGAGGATGACCACCAGAAGCTCGATAAGGGTAAAACCACCCTCATCTGAGGAGCGCTGGCGCAGTCGATTCAACATTTGAATCTCCTAGGATTCGTTTACAGGGCGCCAGCCCTTGGTGGTCGCCTCAAGCGGCGATGCGTCCCTCTTGCGAGAGCCGCCGGCTTTGCTACGCACCCTTACGGACGCTTGCCCTTGGCACCTCGGCACTGGCTTGGTTAGCCGCTGCATCGACCGATGCGCACGCGGCCTTTAGCGCTGAAGCTGACCTGGACATATGGGCCGCAGCAGCATGGACGCATGGGCCATTCGGCCCGAATACATGGGCGTGCGGAGCGGAATTCCCGGAGCCACCGGGGGTGGACGTATGGGCCACCGGCGGCTCACCGGCCGGGCACGAAGAAGGGCGGCCGCTCGGCCGCCCTTCTCACATATTTCCCGCTGCTTTGGATCTGCTCCCGAGCGCGGGCCTCGGGATGTTCAGGCGTAGCTACCAGCTGCCGTTCTGACAGCCTCCGCCTTCTGATCCGGTCTTACCCGTCGGGGTACAAGTACGTTCTGTGGTCCCGCCCGCGAGTCGTTTGATCGTGAACGTGTGACCGTCGGTCGCCTTGGCGGTGACTTCGTATGTTTCATACGGTGAGGCGCCGACTGTGACGGTTTCCAGACATGCGTTGCTGGCGTTCGGGCACGACGGGATCGTTTTCTCGTATGCCTGAAGTTCGGCGATCGTCATGTTCTGGTAGTTGCCACCGTGGTCGGTGGCGTAGGTCTCCGCCGTCGTCTGGGCCGTACGTGCAAGCTCCTTCGCCGAGGCGTCGGTGGCCTTGCTCTTCTGGCTCAGGAACGAGGGAATTGCGATTGCGGCGAGAATGCCGATGATGAGGATGACCACCAGAAGCTCGATAAGGGTAAAACCACCCTCATCTGAGGAGCGCTGGCGCAGTCGATTCAACATTTGAATCTCCTAGGATTCGTTTACAGGGCGCCAGCCCTTGGCAGCCGCCTCAAGCGGCGATGCGTCCCTCTTGCGAGAGCCGCCGGCTTTGCTACGCACCCATTGCGGATGCTTGCCCTTGGCACCTCGGCACTGGCTTGGTCAGCCGCTGCATCGACCGATGCGCGCGCGGCCTTTAGCGCTGAGAGCGAGCTCGACGCATGGCGATCGGCTGCTCGGGAGGCTCATCGCCGGCCGAGGGGGAATCCTGCGGGGCCTTCCGCCGCGGAGCGGCCTACGCCGCCCCGTCGCCGGGGGCGTCCTGCCTGGCGCCCGCCACCGCCTGGCGCTCGAGCCACGCGGCCTGGGCGTCGATGTCCGGGAGGCGCACCCCCCCGCCGGCGCACCACGGGCAGGTGACCGTGCTGGGGCTGCCGCCGAGGTTCGAGATCACCCGGCCGCTGCCCCGGCAGGGCATACACTCGCGCGGCCCGTGGGACTCCTCCAACTGCTCGTCGCTGTCATCTGCGTCGCTCGCCATGTGGCGATGAGACTAGCGTTCCGCGCGTGAGAAGACCGCGAGCACAGGGCCGAGCGGCTCCATGGGAGTGGGCGGTGGTGGCGCTGATCACGGCCGCTGCCGCGATCCTGCGGCTGCTCCACCTTGGTCAGGTGCCGCCTGACCCCTTCTATGACGCGGCGGTGCGCAGCATGACGTTGTCGTGGCATAACTTCTTCTTCGGCGCGTTCGAGCCGTCAGGCAGCGTGTCGATCGACAAGCCTCCCGTGGACCTCTGGCTGCAGGTGGCGAGCGTGAAGCTGTTCGGGTTCACCTCGGTGGCCCTTAAGCTGCCCGAGGCGCTGGCGGGAGTGGCCGCCGTGCCGCTTCTGTTCGCGGCCCTGCGGCGCGTCTGGAGCGCAGCTGCGGCGATCGCCGCGGCGGTCGCCATGGCGGTCCTGCCGATCGAGGTGATCACCTCCCGCAGCGACACGATGGATGCGGTGATGATGGTGCTGCTCGTGCTCGCTCTGCTGCTCGTCATCCGCGCATGCGAGACGGGGCGAAGCGGCTGGCTGCTCGCCGCGGCGGCCGCGCTCGGGCTTGCGTTCGATGTCAAGCTGCTCGAGTCGCTGGTGGCGCTTCCCGGACTCGCGGTGCTCGCCTACCTGGGGCTCCCGGGCTCCCGCGTCCGCCGCCTGGGGAGGCTCGGAGCGGCCGCGGCCGTGTATGTGGCGGTCGCGCTGGCGTGGCTTACGGCGACACTCTTGGCGCCGGCGCACGACCGGCCGTATGCGATCGGCTCGACCAACGGCAGCGCATGGAATGCGGCATTCGTCTTCAACGGCACGGATCGGCTTGGCGGCAAATCACCCGAACCACAGCAGACCGTCTATCAGGCCGGCCACCGCTACCCGGTTGCCACCCAGGCCGAGCGTGATCACATTCCGATTGTGCCGCCCTCCCCCACGCGCCTGCTTGCCCGCGTCGGTCCCCTCTCCGGTGAGCGGCTGGGGCTCGAGCTGCTTGCCGCGCTGCTGTTGGGCATCCCCGCCTTCTTCTTCGTGGAGTATCGGCGTGGCCGCGGGCTCGGGCAGAGCGAAGCCGATGCTGACGACGACGAGAGCGGGCCGCTGCAGCCGGGCGCGCTGGGCGGCGAGAGCACCGTGAGCGACGGCGACCGCACACGGCGTGCACTGGCAATCGGACTGCCGCTGTGGGTGCTCACGGGCATCGCCCTGTTCAGTCATATGACCCGACTTCACCCGCGCTACGTCGAGGGGCTCACGCCGGCGGTGGCGGCGATGCTCGGGTTCGGCGCGGCGTGGGCCAGCTCGCCGGTCGGGCGCGCGCGCTTTTTGACGCTCCTCGCCACGCTGGTGATCGTGGTCGTCTACGCCGAGCGCCTGCTCTACGGGCGCCCGGTCGTGTGGTGGATCGTGCTCGCCGGAGCACTCGCGGCGATCGCGCTGGCGGGGCTGGCCCGCCTGCGGATGAGCGCCTCGCCGCGGCGTCCGCGGCTGCTCGAAGCCGGCGTGCTCGCGATGACCCTGATCGCGGTGCTCGCGGTCCCTGTGAGCACGGACGTGAGAGCGATCCGGAACCGCGTGAGCGATGCCGGCTACGTCGGCGCGCTGCCGGGCGGCGAGCAGCAGCATTTGAGCGCCTACCTGCTCGCCCACCAGGACGGCGCGCGCTACGAGGTCGCAGCGGAGTCCGCCACCGCGATCGGGTCGCTGATCGTCAAGGACGCGCGTCCGATCGTCGTACTGACGAGCTACGACGCACGCGTCTTCACCGACGTCGCGAAGCTGAAGCAGCTGATCGCCCGTGGCGAAGTGCGATATGCCTTCCTGAACTCCTACTGCAGCCGCTATGACTCGGCCGTGGACGCCGCCTGTTCAGAACCCGCGCGCTGGATCCGCGCGCATGGAACCGACGTCTCGCGAGAGGCCGGCCTCAGCCGCGACAAGGTCCTGTGGCTCCTGCCGGGAGCGCCGCGATGAGCGCCGAGCAGCCCTCCGCGCTCGCACAGCTCGCCCGCGGCGCCCGCACCGCGGGCAAGCTCGCGCTCGACACGGAGTTCATGGGCGAGGGGCGCTACCGGACGCTTCTGTGCCTCATCCAGCTCGCGATCCCCGACGGCCCGGATGGCTCGGAGCGGATCGAGATCGTCGACCCGCTGGCCGAGGAGCTCGACGGTACGCCCCTGGCGGCGGTCCTTCGCGACCCCGCCGTCCAGGTTGTCGTGCACGCCGGCCGCCAGGACATCGCGCTCGTGCGCAGGCGTTTCGGAACGGACGTCAGGAACGTGTTCGACACACAACTCGCAGCCGGCTTCGCGGGCATGGGGGCGCAGTCCTCGTATGAGTCGCTGCTGGGCGAGATGCTGGGCATACGCCTGGCCAAGAGCGCGAGCTTCACCCGCTGGGACAGCCGCCCGCTCTCGCCCGAGCAGCTTGCCTACGCGCGCGAGGACGTCGTCCACCTGCTCGAGCTCGCGGCCGAGCTGGAGCGCCGCCTGGACGCGCTCGGACGCCTGCAGTGGGCGTATGAGGAGTGCGAGCCGCTCGAGCACTCCTCAGACGAGCGCGACCTCGAGGCGATCTTCAAGCGCCTGCCGCGAGTCGGCGGGCTGAGCGCCTCGACCCGCCCGATCGCCCGCGAGCTCGTCTCCTGGCGCGAGCAGACCGCCGCCGGAGCTGACCGCCCGGTGCAGAGCATCCTCAGTGACGTGGCGCTGGTGGAGATCGCCAAGCGCAAGCCGTCCTCAAGGAACCAGCTCGAGCGGATTCGTGGACTCGGTGCAGGCGGCAGGCGCGCGAACGAGCTGCTCGAGGTCGTGCGGCGCGCGCGCACGCTGGCGCCCGATCCCGCGCCCGAGCGCTCGCGGCCGCCCTCGCCGAAGCCCGAGGACGCGCCACTCGTGTCGCTGGCGGAGGCGCTGTTGCGGACACGCGCCAACGAAGCGGGGCTCGCCTACGAGCTGCTCGCGAGCCGCGCCGACCTGCAGGCGATCGTCGCCGCCAGGCGCGCCGGAACCGACGCAGCCGCCACGCTCGCCGAGGTGCGCACGCTACGTGGCTGGCGCCGGGAGCTCGTGGGTGAGGAGCTGCTCGAGCTGCTCGACGGGCGCCTGTCGCTGTCGGTTGGCCGGACGCGGCTCGAGGTGGCTGCTCGATCAGCTTCCGCCCCCGCAGGGCCGGGCGATGATGGCGAGTAGCCGGCGAGATTGCCAGGGGTTCCCGGGCCTGGGCGGGGCGGGAATCGACGCTCATCGCGGTTCCGGCAGGCCGGGGATGGTGGATGTTCGCGCCCCTGCTCATACGAACGTCCTCCCGAAATCCTGCTGACGTTTGCCCTCCTGCCGATACACCATCTGAAGTTCGCTCGCAGCCTTGTTGTTGTCCCCCCTGAAGGCTGTGAGTGTTGCGGCGGTGTTCTCTCACCTGAGCAGGGGAGGGGAACATGGGCGCCCCCGGTCTCAATCCTTCCGGCCGGGGGCACCGCCCAAGGTGCGTGCCGTCCACGCATCGAGGACCGGCTCTCCTGAGATGATCGGGTCCGTGCACCGGATCCTCGCCATGTCGGTGATCATGGCGGCGCTCGCCAGCGGCCAGCCGACGCGAGCCCTGGCAGTGCCCGACGGCGCGAACGCGTCGATCGAGACGGCCGAAGCCCTCGCGTTCGCTCAGGCCGTGAACCTGCGGGCGAGCGATCTCACCGGAGCCATGAAGCTCCCCGCGGGAGAACCCTCGGAAGACAGCTCCCCCGCGGAAGGGCTCCACTGCGGTCGGATCGGCACGCTGCGCAGCCGGCCACTAGCGCGTGAAGTATCGCTCTTGAATGACAATGACGAGCTCGTGGTTTCCGCCGTGGTGGTCCTGGCGAACGAAGCTCTCGCCGAAGCCCAGCTGGCTGCGCTCGGCTCGCATCGAGGCCGTGTGTGCCTCGCGCGCGAACTCGGTGAAACCGTGAGGGGCGACAGCATCACGTCGTTTGCGATCAAGGTCACGGTCGTCCCGGTTACACGCCTCCTCGGCCGCGGGGCGATCGGACTCCACGTTCTGGCAGAGCAGCAGGTTGAATTGCACCCACACATGCGCCATCGAACGCTCGTTCACACCGACGCGGTCCTGTTTCGGGTGGGTCCAGCGGAGATCCTCTTCTACACGCTCGGCGCGAAGCGGCAGTTTCCAGCGGCGGGTGAGGGAAGGCTGCTGACGCTGCTGTATGCCCGTGCCGAGGCACACAGGCTCCAGCTGTCGAGAGCGCTATGACCTTCGAGCGGCCCGGCAGATCGGGTGATTGAGCGCCGCTGCCAAGCTCGCCGCAACGACCGAGAGCCCCCGCGTAGGCGGGGGCTCGTAGGTGGCTTCATCTATGGAAACGCGGGCCGGCTACCGCGTCGCGGAGGAAGTCGCGGCGACTTTCGAGGGGGCGGCCGTGATGCGCAGCGTGGGCGAGACGCAGCCCAAATCGCCGAACACGCCCAATGTGGTGCCGGCGGCCGACCACGCTGCTTCGGCCTTCTTGGTCTTGCCTTCTCTTTCGAGTTTTTCAGCGTTTGCGACTTCCTTCTAGAAGCCGCTCCACAGCGCACCGCAGGTGGCAGCGTCCGCCTTCGGAGCGGGCGAAATGGGTTTGGCCTGCGAGATGGCGGGGGCCACGGTCGTGGCCGCGAAGCTGAGTGATGCGAGTCCGGCGACGATGATTGAGCGGGTCCTGGTGCTGAGCATTTCCTGTGCCTCCTGGGCGAAGTTGGTTTGTAAGACCATCCTCGCCCCGGATAGTGCCGCCGGAAAGGCACCCTAGGGGTAGAGCTTCCTTACCTTGATAGAACATCTGCGCCGCCTACTCCGTCACGCCCGCCGCACGCATCGCCTCGTCGCGATCGAAGTACACCCGAGAACGCCAGACCCGGCCACCCCGAAAGTCGAGGATGTTCACGAACAGCTGATCGACCGGTACTCCGCTGCCCTTCCCGCGTCCCTTGAGCCTTCCAAGCACGAGTACCCGGTCGCCGAGATCGCGGAACTCCTCAGGGACCGTTTGGAGTGCCTCCCAGGTCTCGGCAGTTTCGGCGAGGAACCTTTCGATGCCATCGCGTCCTCGGTAGCAGTCGCCCCCAAAGGCTCTCGCGCGAGCCGGCCACCACTCGAGGTCAGGGGTCGCGAACTCGGCGAAGAAAGTGTCGATATCACGCCGGTTGTAGGCCTCCGCGGCTCGCCTGGCGATCTCCACGTTCTTCTGCGGCATCGCCTACCCCCGTTCCTCGACGAGGCCTTCGGCGGCAGCACGGGCCTCGTCGATGCTGAAGTAGCTAGTCGTCCGCGTGACCAATCCGTCGGTCCACGCCCAAGCAGCGGCGTAGCGCACCCCCACGGACGCGCTGCTGCCGCGAACCCTTCCCGTTGATCGATGGAACAGATGGTCACGCCGTTGCCGAGATCCTGCATTTCGTTCGCCTCTACCTCGAAGTCCTCGTACAGGCTGATCCACTCGCTGAAGAACTCGCGTAGCGCGGTGTGACCCTCCACGATGCTCATGCTCCCCTCGCCCATGTCCCACACAGCGTCGGGAGAAAAGAGGCTCATTACCGCGTCTACGTCGTGCGCGTTCGCCGCGTCGACATACCGATTCATCCGCGCGATTAGGTCGGGGGTCGTGGACTCCTCAGACGTCACCGAGTCAGTATCCAGCAGAGAGGCGCGTGGGAACGACCGCGAGCCCCCGCTTTGGACGGGGGCTCGCTCATCGTCCTGCGGGGTGACGTTAAGGCGCAAGCACGGGCGGGGTCGAGGAGCCAACCTGGTTGGTCTTCGGGCGTGTGGGGGGAATCGTCGCCCAGGTGCTTGTGTCACAGCCTTCCAAGCCCGCCTCAACCTTTTCCTCGGCGGCGTTTTCGGCCGCCGAGAAGGCACCTGCGTAGTCGAAGTTTTCGATCGCCCTGGTGGTCTCGCTGCGATAGAAGTCGTACCAGTTCTGGCGAGCTTCGCATTGTTCGCCGTTCGCGTTATTGGAGTACACGATTATGGGACGGCGGGCTTGCGAGACGGCGGGAGCGACCGGTGCAACGCCGATGCAGGCCGATGCGGCGAGGGCGAAGATGATCTTGCGGCGGATCTTGGTGCTGCACATTTTGTTTGCCTCCTAGGCGAAGTCGGTTTGTGAGACCATCCTCGCCCCGCTCAAGGCTGCCGGTAAGACACCCCAGGGGTAGGTTTTCCTTACCGATCTGTGTTGTGGGTCACACTCGCGTCCGACGTCGCCGCAAGCTGGCCGACCCGTTCGGCGAGTTCCCCCATGCGCTCGGCTTCCACCTGCAGGGCCTCGGCCGCCTGGCCGGCCTCGGCGGCTTGCAGGTCATCGCTCGCGGCGTTCAGAGCTCGGCGGCGTGGTCCACCCGAAAGTGCTCACCAACCGATTCGCACTGGCTCGCGGTGCTGTAGGCATCCCGACGGGCACCCTGCACATCCTCCGTCACACGGCCGCGACGCTGGCGCTCACAGCCGACCCACCGGTCCCCCTGCACATCGTCGCGGGCGCCTGGGCGACGATCCCACGACGCTCCTCAGCACCTACGCCGACCCATTGCCTCGCTCGGACGCGCAGGCCGCTGAAACAGTCGCCGCCGCTATCGCTGACAAGCCGATGACAGATCAGCCCGTTTAAGGCTCTAGAGAGCGGGCTCGCCTATTCGATGTGGTTGTAGACTTCAAACAGAGGCAGGTACATCGAGATCACGATGAAGCCGACGATGCTGCCGATCACGAGGATCATCATCGGCTCGAGGATCGACGTGAGCGCCTTGACCGAGGCTTCGACCTGTTCCTCGTAGAACTCGGCCACCCTGTTCAGCATCGCGTCCAACGCGCCGGTTTCCTCGCCGACGCCGACCATGTGGGTGACCATCGTCGGAAACACCGGCGCCTGAGCCAGCGGCGCCGCGATCGTGCCTCCGCGCTTGACCGACGCGATCACGCCGTCCATCGCTTCCTCGACGGCGACGTTGCCGCCCGTTTTGCCGGTTATCTCGAGCGCCAGCAGCAGCGGCACGCCTGCGCTCGTCAGCGAGGAGAGCGTGCGCGACCAGCGCGCGACCGCGATCTGCTGGACGATGCCGCCGATCTTCATCGGCACACGCAGGCGGAAGTGGTCCCACTGGCGCCGGCCCCATGAGGTTTTCTTCCACTTCACGAAAAGGACGGCGACGGCGCCGGCCACCCCGAACATCAGCCACCAGTAGCCGACGACCAGGTGCGAGAGGGTCACCGAGACCTGGGTGAGAGCCGGCAGTTCGCCGCCGAACTGCTTGAAGACGCCCACGAACACCGGCACGAGGAAGGCGACGAGCGCCATCAGGACGCCGACAGCGAAGAAGATCACGAGCGCCGGGTAGACCATCGCCGATTTGATTTGGCGGCGCAGGGAGGCATCCTTCTGAAGCTGGTCGGCGACCCGCATGAGCGCGTCCTCGAGCACGCCTCCCGCCTCGCCCGCCCGCGTCATCGCGACGAACAGCGGGTTGAACACCTTCGGGTGTCGTTCCATCGCGTCGCTGAGGGCAAGACCAGCCTCGACGTCCTTGCGCACGGCCACGATGGTTTCCTTCAGGAACTTGCTCTCGGTCTGCTCCTCGAGCACGTACAGGGAGCGCAGGATGCTCATCCCCGAGGAGATCATCGTCGAGAGCTGGCGCGAGAAGACCGCGAGCTCGGCCGGCTTGACCCGCTTCAGGAAGGACAGCTCTATCTCGCGGGAGGTGTGCTTGGCGGCGACGTCGAGGACGATCAGCCCGCGCGACTTCAGCTGGTCGGCGACCGCCTGCTTGGACTCCGCCTCGACCTCGCCGCCCGCTTTGGTCCCGGCGAGATCAACGGCTTTGAAGACGTACGTGCTCATTCGCTGGGCCCTATGCGGCCGCGAGCGACGCGGCGCCGAGCAGCCGCCCGAGCTCCTCCGGCGTCGACGAGCGGGCTTCGGCGAGCTTGCGGGTGATCTTGCCCTGGCGCACGAGTGTGGCCAGCGAGGTATCCATCGTCTGCATGCCCGTCGCCGAGCTCGTCTGCAGCACGGAGTAGATCTGGTGTGTCTTGCCCTCGCGGATCAGGTTGCGCACGGCCGGATTGGGCACGAGCACCTCGCAGGCCACCACGCGGCCTGAGCCGTCCGCGGTGGGAAGCAGCTGCTGGGTCATGATCCCCTGCAGCGCGACCGACAGCTGCACCCGAACCTGGCCCTGCTGGTGTGCCGGGAACACGTCGATCACGCGGTCGATCGTCTGGGCGCTGTCCTGCGTGTGCAGCGTGGCGAACACCAGGTGGCCGGTCTCCGCGGCGGTCAGCGCCGTCGAGATCGTGTCGAGGTCTCGCATCTCCCCGACCAGGATCACGTCGGGGTCCTCTCGCAGGGCGGCCTTCAGAGCATCGGCGAAGCTGTGCGCGTCAGAGCCCAGCTCGCGTTGGTTGACGAGGCACTTCTTGTGGGTGTGCAGGAACTCGATCGGGTCCTCGATCGTCATGATGTGCTCGGCGCGCGTACGGTTGATCTCGTCGATCATCGCCGCGAGCGAGGTGGACTTGCCCGAGCCGGTGGGACCGGTCACGAGCACGAATCCCCGCGGCCGGCGGGTGAACTCGTGCACGGCCGCGGGCAGCCCAAGGTCATCGATCGAGGTCAGCCCGAACGGGATCAGGCGGAACGCCGCGCCGATCGCGCCGCGCTGGTAGTAGGCGTTGACGCGGAAGCGTGCGTGCCCGGGGATCGAGTAGGCGAAGTCCAGCTGCCAGTTGGTCTCAAGGCGCTGGCGCTGATCGCCGGTGAGGATCGAGTAGACGATCTCGCGCGTATCCGTCGCCGACAGCTTGGGGTAATCCTCAAGGGGCGTCAGGCGCCCGCGAACGCGCACCGTCGGATGCGCGGCCGCGCTCAGGTGCAGGTCCGAGGCCCGGCGGGAGACGACCTCCATGAGCAGATCTGCGAAGTCAATATCCATGCCTCGCCCATCGACAGATCACGGCGCGCCCATTAGCCCCTTCAATCCGCGCTTCAGGCGACTGGACGAACGTATGAAACCGGCGGGCGCGGATCTAGGCGCCGCTGGCCTCACGCAGGGCGGCGCGCATGACCTCGACGGGCGCCTCGCGGCCGGTCCACAGCTCGAAGCTCGCGGCACCCTGTGCGAGCAGGATCTCGAGGCCGTCGAGCGTCTGCGCGCCGCTCTCGGCGGCGACTGTGAGCAGCCGCGTGGGCCCATCGGCGCGGTAGACCATGTCGGCGACGTAGGGGTAGGCGGCCGCCTGCTCGAAGCTCAGCCCGAGCTCGGCCAGCGAGTCCGAGTCATCGGCGCTCAGCCCTCCCGTCGCCGCACGGCGCCTGGCGCCGGATTCGGGCTCGGGGGAGCTTGTGGGCCGTTCCAGCCCGACGGACGTACAGTTGATCAGCAGATCGGCCGGCTCCGGAGCCGCGACGGCCCGCACGCCCAGTTCGACTGCCAGGGCGCGGGCGCGCTCGGCGGTGCGATTCCAGACCGACACCTCGCCGGCGCCCGCCTCGCGCAGCGCCCACGCCGCCGCGCGCGCGCTGCCACCGGCTCCGAGTATCAGCACGCGCAGCCCTCGCGGCGATCTGCCCAGGGCCGCGAGCAGGCCAGGCGCGTCCGTGTTCTCCGCGGCGATCGTGCCGTCGGGCGCGAACGTCAGCGTGTTCGCCGCTCCGATCGCCCGCGCCGCCTCGCTCGGCCGCTCGGCCAGCTCGAGCGCGGCCCGCTTGTGCGGGATCGTGACGTTGGCGCCGACGAACCCCGAGGCTCCAAGCGAGCGCACCGTCTCGGCGAACAGCTGCGGGGGAACCGGCAGGCGCTGGTAGCGCCAGTCGGCCATTCCCAGGAAGCGAAGGGCGGCATTGTGCATCGCGGGCGAGCGACTGTGCGCGACCGGCCAGCCGAGGACGCCCAGCCTTGGCATCACCTGGTCTTGCAGACGGGGGGGTGCCCACCGTTCTGGCTGACCGCCGCCCGGTAGGCGGCCGCGTCGGCTTCGAACTGGGCGAGGCTGGTGGAGAACACCTGCTCGCCGCAGCCGTCGGCGCCGGCGACGTAGTAGAGATAGGGCACGTGCGCCGGATGGGCGGCGGCTTCGATCGAGGCCATGCCCGGGTTTGAGATCGGCGTCGGCGGCAGGCCCGTGCGAGTGCGCGTGTTGTAGGGCGATTCGATGTGCAGCTGTGCGGTCGTCAGTTCGTGCGTGTAGGTGGGGATCTGGTCCTTCAGCTCGACCGCGTAGTAGATCGTCGCGTCGATCCCCAGCGGCATTCCCTGGCGCAGGCGGTTGTAGATGACCGCCGCGATCAGCGGTCTGTCGTGCGCTATCAGGGCCTCGCGCTCGACCATCGAGGCCACGGTCAGCAGCTGATAGGGGGTCAACCCCAGCCTGTGCGCATCGCCGATCTCGCTTGCGCCGAAGCGTTCCTGGAAGGCGAGCAGCTGCTCGTCAACAAGCCTGCTGACGTTGGCTTTTGGGTCCATGTCGTAGGTAGCCGGGAACAGGAACCCTTCGAGCACGTCGGTGCCGGGAGGTGCCCCGTAGTGGGCCGGGTCGAGCAGCGGCGAGCGTCTGGAGGCGTCCCTGTAGCTACCGGTCAGACCGGCGGCGGCGGCGATCTGTGCGATCTGCAGGCGGGTCTTCCCCTCGGGGATGACCAGCTTCACCACCGGCGGCGGAGCCAGGGTCCGCGGATGCCCGGAGCCACGCAGCGAGTGCACGACGAGCAGAACCACGACGATCGCGGCAGCGAGTGCCAGCAGCGCGCCGGCGCGCGCGAGCACGGACCGCCCGCGCCGGTCTCGGGGAGTGCGAAGCGGAGCACCGGTCGGCCGGCGTGGACCATCGCCCGCCGGCGGCGGGGCGGGCGCCGGAGGCAGCGGGACCTCGGCGCTGATCGCAGCAGGCCTGGGCTCGAGCGAGACCTGCGGCGGCAGCGCCTCGGTCTCGGCCGGGATCGACGGCAATGGCTGCTCGGAGGCGACGGCAGAGGGGGACGGCTCGGCCAGGCCCATGCGCCGGCGTTCGCGCTGTTCGCGCTCGAGCGCCCGCTCCTGCTCGGTGCGTTCTCGCGCCAGGCGTGATCGGTCGTGGCGAGCCAAGGATGAGACCCTAACGCGATCGAGCTGTCAGCCAGCTCTCGAGCAGGAGGGCCGCAGCGCGCGAGTCCTCGCTCTCGTTGAACGGCCCCGGCATGTCCTGCGCGATGCGCGTGGTGAAGCGCTCGTCGTGCATCTCCACCGGGACCTCTTCGCCCAGCTGGCGCGACAGGCGCCCGGCGAACGCGCGCGTCTCGCGCGTCTGTTCGGTGTCGCCCCCGCGCAGCGACAGCGGCAGCCCGACTACCACGCGCTCGACCGCCCGCTCGCGCACGAGCTGCTTGAGCGTTTGCAGCCCGCGACGGGTGCCGGGCCGCGAGACGGCCGGGATCGGGGTCACGATCGTGCCCGTGGGGTCGCTCACGGCGCATCCGCAGCGCGCGCTCCCGTAGTCAAGAGCGAGCACGCGCATCAGCCTTCAAGCGTCGCCGCGATCGTTGCCCGCGCCGCCTCGATCGCCTCCCCGAGCTTCTCCGGGTGGCGTCCGCCGGCCTGCGCCATCGTGTCGCGTCCCCCTCCCCCGCCACCCACGATCTCGGCCGCCTGCTTGACGACGTCCCCGGCCCTGACTCCCCGCGCGACCAACGCGGGCGCCACGCTCGCGACCAGGTGCACGCGGCCATCCGCGGCGGTGCCGAGCAGGATCGCCCCATCGCCGAGCCGGCCCTTGAGGCGGTCGACCACTGCCAGCAGCGCGTTTGCATCAGCGACCTCCACCGAGCCGGCAAGCACCCGGGCCCCGGCTATCTCCTGCGCGCTCGCGGCCAGCGCCTCCACGTCCACGCCGCCGGCGCCGGCGCCGGCGCCGTCCTTGGCGGCCTTCTCCAGCGCCTTTCGCTCCTGCTCTCGGACACGCACCGCCTCGGGGGCGCCCTCGGGCGAGCTACGGACTACGGCCGCGACCTCGCGCAGCAGGCGATCGCGCTCGCGCAGCAGCGCCACCGCCGCGGGCCCGGTGAGCGCCTCGATGCGCCTGACGTTGGCCGAGCTCGAGGTCTCGGCGAGAACATAGAAGGGACCGATCTCGGCGGTCGAGCGCACGTGTGTGCCTCCGCACAGCTCGCGCGAGTAGTCGCCGTCGCCGATCTCGACCATCCGCACCACGTCGCCGTACTTCTCCCCGAACAGTGCCATCGCACCGAGGCGCTTGGCCTCCGGCAGCGTGGTGGTGATCGGGCGCACGGGATCGCCTCGCGCGATCCACTCGTTCACGCGGTCCTCGACGTCGCGCAGCTCCTCGGGGCTCAAGGCCTGCCCATGGCTGAAGTCGAAGCGCAGCTTGTCCGGCCCCACGTAGGAGCCGGCCTGATGCACGTGGTCGCCCAGACGCTCACGCAGCGCCGCGTGCAGGAGGTGCGTCGCGGTGTGGTTCGCCTCCGTTGCCCGGCGCGCCGCGCTGTCGACGTGTGCCAGCACCGGCTCCCCGGGCGCGAGCGTGCCGTCCTCCATCAGCACCGTCAGCACCTGGTCGTCGCCGAGCCGAAGCACGCTCTCAACGTGGGCGCGGCATTGCTCCCCCTCGCATTCGATCGTGCCGGTGTCGGAGACCTGGCCGCCGCCCGCCGGATAGAACGGTGACTCGGTGAGCTTCACCAGATAACGCTCGCCGGCCGAGCCATTCCCGGTGAGGCTCTGCACCGCGCCAACGGTCGTCTTCTGCTCCTCGGTCTCATAGCCGGTGAAGCGTGTCTGAAAGCCGCTTTCCTCGGCGAAGGTGCCGGCGGCCGCCCGCGTCAGCGCGCCGGCATCGGCGCCAACCGCGCTGTTGGCGCCGCGCGCGCGGCTGCGGGCGCGCTGCTCCTCCATCAGCACGTCGAAGTCGCCCTCGATCGACAGCGCCTCCTCGTCGAGCAGCTCGCGGGTCATCTCATACGGGAAGCCATAGGTGTCATGCAGGCGGAACACGTCCGTGGCCGACACCGATGAGCGCCCCTCGGTGCGCGCCTGCTCGATGTAGACGCGCAGCGTTGACATCCCCTGCGCGAGCGTGCGCCCGAAGCCCTCCTCCTCGGCCGACAGCCACTCGGTGATCGCGGCCCGGTGCTCCACCAGCTCGGGATAGGCGCCCCCCATCATCTCGATGACGCGATCCGCGTAGCTCGTGAGGAACCCGCCGGGAAGCTCGAGATTGCGCCCCTGCTGGATCGCGCGGCGCATCACCCGCCGCAGCACGTAGCCGCGCTCCTCGTTCGACGGCACGACCCCGTCAGCCACGAGGAAGGTCATCGCGCGAGAGTGGTCGGCAAGGATGCGCAGAGCCCGGTCGCTCGCAAAATCATCGCCGTAGCGGCGCCCCGAGAGCTCCTCACCCAGGTCGATCAGCGGCTGAAACTGGTCGGTCTCGAACACCGAGGGCTTGTCCTGCAGGATGGCTGCCATGCGGTTGAGCCCGAGACCGGTGTCGATGTTGTTGGCCGGCAGCGGCTTGAGGATGGTGCTCGCGCGCCGTGAGCCGCTCGCGGCGTCGACCGCCGC
The DNA here is from genome assembly GCA_963761355.1 of uncultured Solirubrobacteraceae bacterium. Classification (GTDB taxonomy): domain Bacteria; phylum Actinomycetota; class Thermoleophilia; order Solirubrobacterales; family Solirubrobacteraceae; genus Palsa-744. The sequence goes on along the minus strand of CAVXHC010000002.1, from coordinate 577,420 downwards.
CTGCACCTGCTCGAACTGCATGAACACCAGGTTCCAGTACTCGAGGAAGCGCTCGTTCTCCCCGCCCGGGCGATCCTCGGGCGCGCCGTAGGCGAGTCCGCGGTCGATATACAGCTCAGAGCAGGGTCCGCACGGACCGGTGGGTCCTGCCTGCCAGAAGTTCTCAGAGCGCGGACATTCCACGATGCGCTGGGCCTCCACGCCCAGATCGCGCCAGCAGGCGATCGCCTCCTCGTCGGGGCCCAGGTCGAGATCCCGATCGCCTTCGAACACGGTCACCCAGATGTCCTCGGCTGCGAAGCCGAACACCTCACGTGAGAGCTGCCAGGCGTACTCGATCGCCTCTCGCTTGAAGTAGTCCCCGAACGAGAAGTTGCCGAGCATCTCGAAGAACGTCAGGTGTCTGGCGGTGTTGCCGACGTTGTCGATGTCGACCGTGCGAAACACCTTCTGACAGCTCGTCAGACGCGGCGCCGGCGGGCTCTCCTCGCCCAGGAAGTACGGCTTCAGCGGGTGCATCCCGGCAACCGTCAGAAGCGCCGAGGGATCGTGGGCGGAGGGCACGAGCGACGCCGAGGGGACGCGCTGGTGCCCGCGCTCCTCGAAGAAGCTCAGAAAGCGCTCACGGATCTCATCAGAAGTCATCGCGCGAGCCATCTTAGGGTTCGCGTGGGCCCCGCGGCCGCGCCCGTGACGCTAGGCAGCGATGGTCCCGTAGCCGACGACCACGTCGCCCGCGTACATGCACGCAAGCTGACCCGGCGCGGTGCGCTCGACCGGCTCGGACAGCTCGAGGCGCATGTGCGGGTGGCGGCCCGCGTTCTCCTCTCCCGGCAGGCGGCAGGCGAACCGGCGCCCGTGCGAGCGCACGCGCACCCCGTCCACGCACGCGCCGTCGCGGTGGAGTGTCGCCTCGCGCACGGCGATGCCGCGAACGAGCAGATCCTCGCGAGAGCCCACTGTGACCGTGTTCGCCTGCGCGTCGGTCGCGAGCACATACAGAGGGCTCCTCCCGCCGATCCCCAGGCCGTGACGCTGACCGACGGTGAAGACGTGGGCGCCCGTGTGCTCACCGAGGACGCGCCCCCCGCGGTCGACGATCGAGCCGGGCCGTCTGGTGAGTCCCCCGTGACGCTCCAGAAAGGCGCCTTGGCGGGTACCGGCGAGGAAGCACAGATCCTGCGAATCACGCCTCCGGGCCACGCTGAGACCGGCCTTCAGCGCGAGCTCGCGAACCTGAGGCTTGCGCATGTCTCCCAGCGGGAAGCGCAGACGCTCGAGCGAGCCCGGCGAAAGCGCGGAAAGCACGTAGCTCTGATCCTTGCCGGTGTCGGCGGCGATTCGCAGCAGCGGACCCTCGCAGACACGCGCGTAGTGACCGGTCGTGAGCGTCTCTGATCCGAGGCGGTCCGCCAGCTCGAGCATGGCGTCGAGACGCACGTTGCCGTTGCAGCGGACGCACGGGTTGGGCGTCTCCCCGGCGGCGTGGTCTGAGAGCCAGCGATCGACCACTCCGGCGCGAAACTCGGCGCGCAGGTCGATCGAGAGGTGGGGCATGCCCAGGCCGTGGGCGAGCTCGCGGGCACCGCGCACGGCCTGCGCCGAGCAGCAGCTGCTCTCGCCGTCATTCTCGGGGTCAGACCAGAGTTCGAGCGTCACGGCCACGACCTCCGCGCCACCCTGCGCCGCGAGCAGCGCCGCGACCGCGCTGTCCACCCCGCCACTCATCGCGACCAGGCTGCGTCCCGGCTCAGGGGCGAGCGCCGCGCGCTCGCGGGCCGCGGCGCCGAGAGCGCGGTGAAGGGCGTCGGCCGCAAGCTCGGCCGCGTGTCGCTTGGCGAGGCTCAGTCCGCCGAGCTCCGCCGCGATCTCCCCCGCACCGATCCGCGCCGCGTCCAGAAGAGGAGCGTCGCTCACCAGGGTTACGGTCGCGCTGCCGGCCGCAACTACCGCCCCGCATCCGCTTGCGTCAAAGCCCGCGTCGGTGATGCGCGCGTCGGAGCTGAGCGGATCGACCGCGATCGAGATCCTGATCAGGTCACCGCAGGCCGCTCCGCCCGCGGCGCCCGTCAACGCATCGTCGGGACAGCGCCCGCGACCGAACGGTCGTTCCAGATGGTGTTGGAGGCTCTCCGCAGAAGTCACGCGGTCGAGTCTAGGGGACTACTGGTGGCGAGCTTCGTCGATGGCCTGCTCGATCGAGAAGGCATCGTTCAGCCCGGTCAGCGTCGTCGTCTGGCCGTTCTTGTTGAGGATCAGGATCGTCGGCGTCTGGTAGACCTGCACCGCGCGAGTGATCGAGCCGAACGACGCGACCTGGCTGGCACGTGCTTCGTTGACGGCGATCTTGCTGTCCAGTTCAAGGCCGGTGGCTTTCAGGAGGCGGCCCACCTCGGGATTCTTGGAGTACTTGCGCAGACCGTGATGCACGGCGAGCAGAAGCTGAAGTTCATCGTGCACGGCGACATCGACCGAGCTGTGGGGGTTCCAGAACAGAATTGCCACGACTGCGCCCTGTTTGAGCTCCAGTTCCACGAGCGCCTGCCTTGCGGGCACCCGTTTCGCGGCCGTCACCGGCGACGCGGCCTTGGTCGGGGCCGCTGTCTTGGTCGCTGCCGGAGTGCTGGCGCTCGTGGGATGAGACGTCGTTGAGACCGTCGGCGCGGCCGCCGGAGTGGTCTGCGTGCTCGCCGGCGAAGAGGCCGTGACCCCGCCTGTGGAAGCGGCGCTCGAGGCCTGCGCAGATTTGCTTGCGAGCTGCTTGGCGTTCTGTTCTGAGGTGGCGACCGCTTTGTGTGCGTTTGCGATCGCGCGCGAGAGCCCTTCGACGCCGGGAGCGGCCCCGTGGTAGACGGAGGTCGGAGCACCCGCGGCTTTTTTGGCGCCGGCGGATGAGCTGGCCGCGGGCCTGGGCGCCGGCGTGCTGGCGGCTGAGCCTGAGCTGCCGCTGCTCGAGTGCCCCTGAAGGGCGAAAAACCACACTCCCGCGAGCACGACCATCGCGAGCAGGGCGACCTGGAACGGGCGAGAGATCTGAGTCATTACCCCTCTTTCGGCATCTCGCACGGAAGAGTTGAACGCTGCGAAACGCGATGGACGCTCCCGACTCCCTTTACGACGCTGCGATAAAGCGCTTCTCGACGGATGCCGATGCTCGGGAAGTGGACAAGCTCACCGCTTCACGCCAGATGGTGGCTTGCGCTCTGGAGACGCCGTGAGTCGTCTGCTCGGCTCCGGCGCTGCCGTTGCGGCATCGGCCGTCCTGGTGGCGGGGTGTGGGAGCGGTGGCACGCAGAGCGGCCAGCCGAGCGGCGTTCCCGGCAGTGCGGCGATTCACGCAACAGATGTTGCGAGCGGCTCAGCCCCGTGGCGGGCGATCGCTCCGGTCACGAAGGCGCGCGCCCTCGCCTTTGCCCGTGCTGTGAACCTCACGGCCGCTGACGTGCCGGAAGCGAGGGCGTCGCACAGGCATGAATCCCAAGCTGACGAATACGAGCCGTGTGGCCTTGCGGGCCGCCGACACGAACTGGCGGCCGCCGCCTCCCCCACGTTGACGCGCGGATCGGAACTTGAACTCGAAGAAATCAAGTCCGGCGCCGATGTCGTCTCAAGCGAAGGCTTCGCGATCCGCGATGTTGCTGTGCTGCGCAGCACCGCTGGGCGAGCCTGCCTGGAGCGCTACCTCAGCCGCCGCTATCTGCGCCACGCTGTCGGTAAGCGGGCCTTCGACACCCACATCGGGCAGATTCAGCTCTCGCCCCTGCCCGTTCAGGCGCCCGGGTCAAGCGGAAGCGCCGGTCTGCGCATCACGATGACGCTGAGCTCGAGTGAGAGCGAAACGTCGGTTCCGGTCTACATCGACTTCTTCGTCTTCACCCTGGGACCAGCCGAGGTGACCGTCTCGGCGGCGAGCGCGGTTCAACCGGAGCCCGAAGCGACCGATAAGCAGTTGGTATCGCTGCTGCTGCAGCGAGCCAGATCAACGCCCCTCTGAGTCTCCGGCGACAGGCCCGCGCGCACAGCCGCCGAAGTGCTCGCCGTCAGGCTATAGGTCGCGCAGCCTGCGCAGAACGGTGTGTACGACCGTGTCCGTCGCGATCGGCTCCTGGCCCCCGCCCTCCATGTCCCTCAACACCGTCTCAGCGCCCTCGACGATCGCGACGTAGCGGGCGCCGAGCCCGTTGGCGTGCCCGAGCTGACCCTTGAGCGAGCGTCCCCCGAGGTCCATCTGCACCTTCAGGCCAGCCGACCGCGCCTCGGTCATGATCGCAAACGCCGCAGCTCGGTCGGCCTGGCGCTCGAGCGCGAGGAACAGCTCGAGGACGCTCGCCGCGGCGGGCCTGGGGTCTCCGGCGAGCAGCATCCGCTCGACCCCCGCGGCCCAGCCGATACCCGGCGTCGGCGGGCCGCCCAGCCGCTCCACGAGACCGTCGTAGCGCCCTCCCCCGCCCACTCCACTCTGAGCACCCAGCGCATCCGAGGTGAACTCGAACACGGTTCGCGTGTAGTAGTCGAGACCGCGAACCAGCGTCGAATCGACCTCGTAGGCGACATTTGCCACGTCGAGCAACTCCCGCACCTCTCCGAAGTGCTCTGCGTCGTCGTCGCTGAGGTAGTCGAGCAGCCGTGGCGCACCCTCCATCACGCTCCTCGTGCCCTCATGATCGGCGTCGAAAGCGCGAAGCGGGTTCAGCTCGATCCTTCTGATCACCTCCTCGGAGAGGCTGTCTTCATGCGCTCGCAGGTATGCCTTCAGCCGTTCGCGATACTCGCCTCGGCTCTCGCTGCTGCCGAGGCTCGACAGGCGCAACCTGCTGTCCCTGACCCCAACCTCCGCGAGCAACTCGGACAGCAGCACGATCGACTCCGCGTCAAGGGCGGGGTCCTCGGAACCGAGCGCCTCCGCGCCCACCTGCCAGAACTGCCGGTAGCGTCCCGCCTGCGCGCGCTCGTGGCGGAAGAAGCTCGACAGGTACCACAGCTTCACCGGGAGGCGGCGCTTGTGCATGCCGTGCTCCACGTAGGCCCGGCAGACGGGTGCGGTGCCCTCGGGGCGAAGCGTCAACGAGCGTCCTGAGCCGTCGTCAAACGTGAACATCTCCTTGCCGACGATGTCAGTGGACTCGCCCACGCCGCGGGCGAACAGCTCCGTGGCCTCGAACGTCGGCGTCTCGATCCGCTCGTATCCGGCACCCTCGAGGATCGCCCGCGCGGCGGCCTCGAGCGTCGCGCGCACGCTTGCCTGATCGCCAAGCACGTCGAAGGTGCCACGCGGTGCTTTGAGCTTGGGGGCGCTCAACTTCCGGCTGCCGCCGCGTCCGGCGCAGCCGTCGCGGGGATCGCGGAGCGAAGCTCAGCGAGGAACGGGTTCGTGTCGCGCTCGCGTTCCAGCGTCGTCACGCCCATGTGCCCGGGGTAGACGGTCGTCCGTGCCGGGAAGGCCCTCAGCAGGGTCAGGATCGAGCGCTCGAGCGTGGGCCAGTCGCCGCCCGGCAGATCAACGCGGCCGACCGACCCCTGGAAGAGCACGTCTCCGGACAGCAGCACCGGTCCGGCGGCGGCGCCGGTCGCCTGGTCCTCGTCGATCCTCGAGGGCGCGATCGCATAGGTGACATGCCCGGGACTGTGTCCGGGCGTGAAGATGACCGAAACGTCGAGCCCGGCGACGCTGAAGGACTCGCCGCCCGACACCGTGTGGTCGGCCTCATAGCTCTCGAACGGCCCGAACCCCGGCGGCACCCAGCTCATGACGTCCGCGAGCACCCCCCGCTCGATCTCCGGGCAGTACACCGGGGCGCCGGTGGCGCGCGCGACCTGTGCGACCGCACCGATGTGATCGAAGTGGCAGTGGGTTATCAGGATCGCCTCGATCTCAACGCCCAGCGACGCGGCGGCCGCCAGCAGCCGCTCAGCCTCATCGCCGGGATCGACGATCACCGCACGTTTCGCGTCGGCTGCCGAGCGGACGATGTAGGTGTTCTCCTGGACCGGCCCGACGGTGAACGCGCGCACGTCCGGGACGCTCATCTCGACGGCGCCTTCCCTCCGCCCTGTCCGGCGCTCGTCACGGCGCCGTCCTTCCACCGCCGGTTCGCTTGGCCTTGCTTCGCTGGCGCCGCTTGTACATCCAGACGTCCGTGTAGTAGCTGATCGGCACGTACAGCGCGAGCACGATCGGGAACAGCTTGATCGCCTCGTTCGGCTTCTTGATCAGGAACAGGCTCACCAGCAGCATCAGCACCGCGGCGGCCATCGCGCGATAGAACGCGCTCGTCCACGTGGGTGGTCGGTCGCGCCTGTCGCCGCGCTTCGCCTTCGCCCGCGCCGCGTCCCCGGCCTTGCCGCTCTTCTCCGCCGCCGTGGGCTTGCGTCCGGTGCGCCCACGCGACTCGACGACGCCGGCCGCGTTCCCACGATGCTTGGTTTGGCGCCTGCGCCTGGTCTGGGCCATGTCCTACAAGCCTAGTGCGTTCTCGATCAAGTGGCGAACGGGGTCAAAGCCGTGCAGGGTGACGTCCTCGGGAAAGCCCTCGAGCGCCGCACGTGGAGCCAACCCCACGAGCTCGGCGCCCTCCACCTGCGCGTGCCTTCCGACCGCCGCGATCACCACCGCCAGGCTGAGCTGGAGCGGGCGCTCGATGTTCATCGACACCTGCGCGACGTTGCCGCTCAGCTGGACGCCGATCGCGCGCAGCCCGGGCAGGCCCTCCTCGCCCCCCTCGCGGACCATCGCCGCTATCGCGCGCGCGTCGGCGATGCTCGCGGGAGCGGCCAGCTGCAGGTTGAACGCCACGAGCGGCTCTCTCGCCGCGACCAGCGTCGCTCCGGCCGTCGGATGCATCCGCGGCGGGCCAAAGTCCGGGCGCTGCCCGCCCTGCCCTCGCTCAGCTGCGGCCATTCTCTCGGCCAACCCCGCCACCCCGCCGCGGCGCAGATCCGCCCGCGTCCTCTCCGATCCGTCATCGCCGCCGGTCAGCTCGCCGTAGAGGAACACCGGCACGCCCAGCTCCTCCCCGATCCGGTCGGCCACGACGAGTGCCTCGGCGCACGCCGCCCCCCGTGCCGCCGGGTCGAGATACACGAGCGGGGCCACGTCGAGCGCCCCCACGTACGGATGCTGGCCGTTCGCGGCGACGGCGGAGCGGCGGTCCATCACGTCGATTCGCGCAACGGCAGCCGCGGCTCCATGGAGCAGCGCGCCCGCGAGTTTCCCCGGCCGCCCGCACAGCGTGAAGACCGTGCGGTGATGATCGGGGTCGGAGTGTGTGTCGAGCAGGCGAACGTCCTGCGCCGGCGTCCGCGATGCACCGCCTCGATGCTGGGCGGGCTTGCCCTGACCGGGCGAGGTATTGGGAGTGGATCCGCCGGCCCCGGCCAGCGCATCGCCGACAGCCGCGATCGCACGATGATCGCGGCCCTCGGAAACGTTTGGCACCGCGAGCAGGATTGGAGGCGTCATCTGTGGCTGGCTAAACTGCGCCACCCCGCCGGAGTAGCTCAGCTGGTTAGAGCAGCGGAATCATAATCCGCGTGTCGGGGGTTCGAGTCCCTCCTCCGGCACTGGCTACTGGAATGCTTTGAGGCTGGCGAGCACGTCGCTGTAGTCGTCAGTCCAGAGCCTGGTCCCGTTGTTCGGGTCCAGAAGTTCGCCATGACCGGCGTGTGCGAGCCTTGCCGCGAGCCGCTGGTTGCCCGTCACGAGGACCCAGACCGACCTACTGTAGATGCGTTCGCTGGAGTCTCCGGGGTCTTCGATGCGGACGGCCTGCTTGCCAAGCGCGCCGGCCGCGCCAGCGACGACGGGTGCGAGGTTCAGGAACCGGTTGGACACGTTGACCGCGAGCACGCCGCCGGGGGCGAGTTGCCTGAAGTACAGCTCGAAGGCCTGCAGGGTCATGAGCTGGATGGGAACAGCGTCGCCGTTGAATGCGTCGGCGACGAGCACGTTGAAGTGCTGGCTCGGCTCGCGTTCGAGCGACAAGCGGCCGTCTCCGGAGATCACAGCGACGTGCGCCGGCGAGTCCCGCAGGAAGCTGAACCACGTTTTTGCGATCGAGATGTCGAGCGGGTCGATCTCGTAGAAGCGGTAGCTGTCGCCCGAACGGCCGAACGCCGCGATCGTGCCGGCGCCCAGGCCGATTACGCCGACTCGGTTTGGTGCGGGCCTCCGGTTCTCTTCGCGCATCAGCAGGCCGAAGCCCGATGACGGCCCGTAGTAGCTGGTCGGGGCGAGCGCGCGTCCGGGAGCGAGGAGCTGCTCGCCGTGAACGATGGTTCCCGAGTAGAGCATTCGCACGGCTTCTGGGCCCGAGCCCCCGATGTCGCGGACGCTCGAGACCCCGTAGAAGTCGCGTCCGACCATACGGTCACCGCGGTCGTAGACGAGCACCTTGCCGAGTACGTAGGTTCCAAGCAACGCGGTGCCTGCCGCCAAGACGAGCGCGAATGCCCGGCGCGGCCAGACCCGGGCAGAGGTGCGCTTGAGAAGGTCCCCGGCCACGGCAAGGACCACCACCAGTGCGCAAAGGACGATGCCGAACGCCAGTTCGAAGTAGTCGGAGAAGATCTGGGGGGCGACCACTGCGACGAACAGTCCGCCCAGCGCACCGCCCAGCGCGACCATCAGGTAGAAGCCTGTGAGGTGCTCGGGAGCTGGCTTCAGTCGCGCGAGCTCGCCGTGGCAGACCATGCAGAACACGAGCAGCGCCCCGGTGAAGAAAGCGATCTGGCCGACGATCCCGACCCCGAGTTCGCCGGGAAGCAGGTTGGCCGCGACGAGGCACAGGGCGATGGGCAGCAACGGCAGGAACAGCGACCGCCGGTATCCCCGATCGCTCTCGAAGCAGATGATCAGGCTCAGCAGGTAGACGCCGAGCGGCAGCACCCAGAGCAACGGGATCGGGGCGACATTGCGAGTTAGACGGTTCGTTACTGCAAGGGTCAGGAGCGAAGGCGTCGCGGCGAGCGCGAGCCAGCGCGCGCGCTCCAGCCACCGCGGCGCGCTGCTCGCGGCTTTGGTCTCCGACACGGTTGCGGTTCGCTCGGCCGCCAGACCGGCGCGCACCGTGATCGCGATGGCCAGCGCGACGAACAGCGCGTAGGCGGAGGACCAAACGTATGCCTGCACGTGCAGGCCAAGCCGTGGTTCGACGATCAGCGGATAGCTGAGCAGCCCCAACAGCGAAGCGCCGTTTGACAGCGAGAAGAGCCGATACGGACGGCCGTGGCTGCGCGCGTACCACGCCTGCAGCAGCGGCCCGCACGTGCACAGCACAAAGAAGGGCGGCCCAACGGTCACCGCCAGCAACCCCAGAATCCTCAACGTGGGGTCCTGACCGCCGACGGGTCTCCAGCTCGCAGCCGGCAGAATCGGCAGGACCGCGAGGCTCGCGAGCAGGACCGGCACGTGCACGAACATCTGCCTCGCGGGCCTGACGTGGCGGACCAGCAGGTGAGCGTAGAGGTAGCCGAGCACGAGAACGACCTGAAAGAACATGACGGTCACCATCCAGACCGCAGCGGAACCTCCAAACCACGGAAGAATGAGCCGCCCCATGATCGGCTCGACCTGGAACAGCAGAAATGCAGCCACGAACACGGCAACGCCATACAACGCCGCCGACCCACGTGATCTCGCGGCGCTTGCCGCTCGCGCGCCCGCGCCACGACTACGCAATCGTGGCGTCGCACGACCGACCTGATCCCACGAGGACATTGCAGCCGCAATATCGACACACCGCGTGAGAAACTTGACGCTCTCGGATGATGAGATGCAGACAGCCTCACGATCCACGCCGCAACGCGCTCATATGGAGATACGTCCGTCAAGGGGCAGGGTTAATCCGTTCGCCAGCGAGTGCAGGTTGTCGGTGGTGACGATCGGCTGCGAGCTCTGCTTTGCGGAGAACCTGCGCATGTCTGCGCTCGCTGAACGCCGGTTCGTCCTGGACGGCGAGAGCCATTCCTACTTCGTCGCCTCGGGAAACCGCACTTGGGACAACGAGCGGGCGGTCGAGATCCCCGTCATTTTGAGCGAGCTAGAGCGTCGCAAAGGGAGCGACGGCGTGCTCGAGGTGGGCAACGTGCTCAGCAATTACTTCGAGATCACGCACCCGGTGCTCGACAAGCACGAGCAGGATCAGAACGTAACCTGGAACGAGGACGTGGTCGAGTTCAAGCCGCCGTTCGCACCGGATCTGGTTCTCAGCATCTCCACCCTCGAGCACGTGGGACACAGCGACACTCCGCGCGATCCCGAGAGGTTCCGCATGGCGATCGACGCGATCGTCAGCTGGCTCAGGCCCGGCGGGCGCTTGGTGTTCACCGTACCGCTCGGCTAGAACCCAGCCGTTCGCAGCTACCTCGACTCGCCGGAGCCTGCGCGTACCGCCGTACGTTGCCTCCGGCGCGCGACGCTTGACAATCTGTGGGTCCAGGCGGACTACACGGAGGTGCGCGACTTCCGCTATGACCGGCCCTTCCCGTGCGCCAACGCGATCGCGATCGTTGAGGTTACGCGGTGACTTCGCGGGCGAGGTCCGGCCCGCTTGCTTGGGTCGGTACGCGGGAACGTCTCTAGCTGGGCGCAACCGTCAGCTGCTGAGCGACTACTGATGGGTGAAACTGCTCAGCTTGCTCAGCGCGTCGAGATCGAGCTTCGTGTAGGTCGTCCGCGCCGCCCACGGCCTGCGAAACATGGCCTCGAGCACATAGAAGGTCTCGGTACCCTGCCGGCACTTAAGCACACGCAGCGTCTGCGTGGCATGGCGTATCTCTGTAGCTCCCAGCTCGTGTTCCTCGATGATGGCGCCAAACGTGAAGCGAACAAGTGCATCGCGCCCTCTCTTCGAAAAAAACAGGAACGCGATAACACCGACTATCGCGAACGGGGCGAAATCCGAGAGGTCCCCAACGGTCATCGTCTGGGCCCAAAGGAGTCAGAGACGGTTAGCTCGATCGGCGATGTTAGCGAGCATTTCCGCTGCGTCACTAGACGCATCGGCTGCGCAGCGCCTGTCCTTGACCCCGGCATCTATAAGCCGCACGGCGTGGGCGGATACCGTGCGCAGCCCGCTCCTCAGAGTGCCTGGGCGCGCGGCCTTCTCGGTCGGAACGCGCCGCGCGAGCGGCCCGACTGACGCTGAACGCTAGAGGTTCTCCTCAAAGCACAGCTCACAGCCAATCGCGACGATCGATAGGTCGGTCGGGGAGACGTCGATCCGTTCGCGAATGCGTGGTAGGTAGTCGGAGAGCAGAGCAAGATTCGGGTCGGACCTCAGTTCCAACTTCAGGACGACCAGGCCGACGCTGCGCACCGCATGAAAGAAGTCGGTGACGGTCATGCGGTTGAGTTGATTGCAGAGCACATTCCACCGGTGCGGGAACTTCGCGTGCAGGTCGTGCGGCGTGCTCCAGAGGTGCTCCCAAGGCTCCCCGCCCGCAGCCCCGTTGATATGTCCGCCAAGCGAGGAGTACCAAAGGGTGTCCGCGTAAATAGCTACGCGGCCGTCCGGCCTCAGGATCTCGCGGAACGCTGCCAGGACACCCTTTAGGTCCATCACATGCTCGAACACGCCGTTTGAGACAATCAGGTCGTAGCGCTGGCCTGACAGCATCGTTTCGTGGATGTTCTCCCGACGAAATGCATAGTCGCCATAGGTAATTCTGAGCTTCTCCATAGCCCGTTCGCAGGGAACGGGCGAGAGGCCAGCGCTCAGATCCACCGCGAGAATTGACCGTGCTTCGTGTCGAGCGGCCCAAAGGACCTCGGTTCCGTAACCAGACCCGAAGACGAGAACGTCCTTACCCGCTGGGTCGCCGTATGGAAGAAGGTCGCGGTCGAGTAATTTCTCCCGAAGGATGATGTGCTCCGATAGCTTCGTGATTTCCTCGGGGGAGAGTTCGTGGTACGGGGGATCACCTGGCGCCTGAGGGCGCGCTGGCGGGGACTTCGCTTTGAACATCGCACGCGACAGCATATGGCCCTGCTCGATGATGAGATCGAGGCGTTCACGCCATGTTCACGGCCAGCGAAGTCGAGAGCAGCGACGCAGTACTCGGCTGGGCCAGCGTTCGGGAATGTCCCTTGACCAGTGCGTGAACGCCCGTGCGGATCTCAGGGGCTATGCGCCTCGGCACGTGTGTAGAGGAGGGACAGCAGATGTTGCTCCATCGCCGCGGGGTGGCGATCCACTTCGTGAAGGTCCGTCAAGGTGACCTCGACTGGACCCGAGGCGAAGCCGAGTAGGTCTAGGACGAACTCAAGGCTGGATGGGCGAACGTCGGGCTGCGACAGGGGCGTGCCTCGTTTTGCCCGCAAACGAACGGTGTGAAAGGTAACCGCGAGGGCGAAGCTGTCGTGGTCGGCTGGCAGCGGCGCCGGCCGCAGCGAGACGACGTCGGTTTGTCGAACCAACGGACCCCGTTCACCGTCAGCGGCGCGAAGGACCTGCCCGATGCAGTCGCGAACTCGCGCGGTCTGGTCGGCGGTGATGTCCCGAGCCGCGAAGGACGCGCTTGGCGCGATACGCACCGTTGACCCAAGGTATTCGAGCGGCGACGGGTTGCCTTGCGCACTTGTCCCCGTTCCCTGTTCGAATTTCGCCGAGTGGACGGTGCCCGGTTCGGCCAGAACGCCGCTGGTGCCGCAGTGAGCTGCCGCGGCGGTCACTGCACTGGGCGTGGATCCCCCTTCCGGCGAGCTCGCGGTGGCGCTCGGGAGATCGCTTGGTTTGAGATTGACCTCGTGTGCGTATGAGGCGACCTGAGCTCGTGTGAGCGCGTCAGCATTGCTGATGCGGTGGTCTGCGGTACTGCTGTGGCTCGCGCCGCAACCACCAAACGCGGCGGCGGCCATCAGCATCGCGGGCGCGAGACGTCGCATCGGCCGCAATTGTCGCAGCGAGTCAAGCGTTGCCTGCGCCAGTGTTCGGGAATGTTCCTAGTGGACTAGCTGGAGAAGCGCGCTCGCGGCTTGGCTTATGCTCATGCCATGCGCAAGGGGTGGATGCGGTCACGCTGCCTCGCTCGAGCTGCCGAACCATGAGGATCGCGCTGGCGGGCTGCGTTGTGTCGCTGATACTCTGGGGCTGCGGCGGCACGACGCACCGCTCATCAGTCTCGACCCACGTGGACGCGCCGATTGCCAAGACGTGCGAAGGACCGGACAGTGCGCTGGTGACGGGCGGTGGTCACGCCGCCTGCGTGAAGTGGCGCGACAGCCGGAATCTGGCGCACGAAGCCGGCCGGCTGCAGGCGAGCTGGTGTCCGAAAGAGCGGTGTCGCGTTCGGGTGGACCTGTCGCAGACCTTCCGGCCCTGACGCCAACTATCGGGTGCGGCACGGTCGACAATGCGTGTGACGCATCCAGCGACTGGGTCGTGGGCTGGGCCAGTGTTCGGGAATGTGACTAGCGCCGCGATACGGGCACGTCGGTGCGACGTAGCAGGATCCATCCGCGCGAGGGGTCGGGGAGTAAGCTACTCGGTCTGCGACGTCGTCCGGCGGGGGTTTTGATGGTGTTGACCCCATCGGGCGAGCCCGCGCGGTTCGACGAAACGGCGCTCTGAGGCGCGGTGCGCGCCATTCGCGCCAGTGATATCGTCCGGTCAGCCGGAGCGGACGGGCAAGGGAAGGGGAGGGGCATGGAGCGCCTCAAGACCATCGCGTTGGCAAGGGCCGCTGTGGGGGCGACCGTCTGTGCGCTTGCCCTGATCGGCTGGAGCGGGGCAGCACTAGCATCGCCTCCCTCGGTGACGCTTAGCGGTTCGAGCACCAACGAGTTTACCGGCGAACACCCTGAAGCCAGAGCGGAAGTGAGCGCAACGCTAAACGATGGCGTTGCCAGTGGGACCCTGAGCACCGGGGGTTGGGAGCCCAAATTGGGCGCCCATCACAATAGTTTCGATATCTTTACGGGGAACGTCACGTGCATGGTCGTGCGTGGCAGCCGAGTCACAGTAGGTGCTCTCGGAACCGTTTCTGTTCAACCACTCGAGGGTCCTCCCACAACGCTACCCGGGACCTACGCGCAGTTGCTCACGGTGGAATTTGGCGAATTTGAAGCTGGACGCCACTTTCTTCCGGACTCGTTTGGCTCGCTAGGCGAATACCACGAAGGTCTGCTGAGCGCCAGTCCTCCCAACTGCCATCACGCTTCATTTGAACACCAATCTCTGCCATATGGCCAGTTCAGTCAAGGCGCCATTTACCTCTCCCCGTCGATCACTTCGCCTACAGATGGGCACATCAGCCGCAACGGGACCGTGACGCTCTCAGGGACCGGCGAGCCAAATCGTGCGATCAAGGTCTACGAAGTTGGCGATGAAGCGGGCGCGACCGAAGTCACGGCGAACGCCAACGGCGAATGGTCCCTGACGCTGAGCGGACTGTCGGCGGGCACTCATGTCTTTACTGCCTCCGCTGTCAACGGTTCGGAAGTCCCGGCTAACACCGTCGAAGTTGAGGTGGTGGCCCCACCACCGCCACCACCGCCACCACCCTGGCACCGGCACTGGCCTCTCCGGCGCTGACGGCGCCGAACGGCGCCGCGCAAGTCTGGCAGCTGGCACTGGCGTTACGCGCCTCCGACGAACGGCGGAAGGCAAGCACGCCGTGGGCGAGTGTGCGGGAATGTCCCTCGAAGCCGCGCGCTCGGCATCGGGCGGAGAACACGCCGCCACCGAAGAACACTTAGCGCTTCCGGTGGCGCCGGTCTTGCCAGAGGCGTTGCCCGAGCACGAATAGCGCGACACCGGCACCTGTGATCCAGAGGTCTTCGTGCCCTCCGGCGTTGACGACGGCGAGGACAACGAATGCCGCTGGAAATGCCACGACAAGGATCCAACGCCGCCAGGGAAGCGGGTCAGGTGCCTCGCGCGGCACGGCCGACCAGCTGCGATGGATTGCTCATCCGGGCCAACGATAGCCCGACTACAGCCGACGCATGTGACTCTGGAATGGGCCAGTGTGCGGGAATGTCCCTACTACCGGAGGATGCTTCGAGTGTGGCTAGGCCGGCGCGGTCGCGACGAGAACGAGCTCGCCGTCGAACTCGCGCGACTCGCATCGGACACGGGCACCCGGCGAGAACTCCCATCGCTCGTCGGCCGGCGCAATGTCGGGTAGGCGGTAGACGTCGTCGGCCTCCGCGAGGGCGACTACAGGGCGCCACACGTCAACTGCATCGTCCAGCAGGTGGACGTAGATGGTTCGCTCAGTTGCGACCACACGCGCAAGCTTAGGGGTAGCCAGGGGCGACGTGCCTGTCATGGGCCAGTGTTCGGGAATGTCCCTAGAGGTTGGCGGGCGCGCCGTTCGTTTCGGCGTGGCAACTAGGAGGGCCTAGTGGAAGGTCTAGCGAAACTCTCCATCAGCTGTGAGCACCGCAGGGCGCGGCAGGTGATCGCAGGATTTCGCGGGCCTGGATAGCGGCGCTTTTCCTCAGTATCGCGCTATTGCCCCCGTACGAAGTCACTCGAAACCATTGGTCAAGCGAGGATCAGCAACACCGGCAGACGGGGCGAGCGCCAGTCGGCTACGGAGTCGCCGCAGGTCGACGTCGCAGAGTCCGTTAGCAGTGAGCCAGGCCAGGGAACCGCCGTGGCGCTGGTCGACGAGCTCAAGGACGCGCTCCATGGTCCCCGGGACCGGCGCGTGCTGTCGGGGGTCATCGCCCTTGAGCTGATCGCGATACAGCGGGGAGGTGACCAGGCGCGCGACGATAGCGTCAATGCGCTCTGCAGTTGCCAGGTAATCGGCCACGATCATGTCTCGGTCGACACCGGCCGCGTCGAGCGCGAGCGCGACGATCACTCCGGTGCGGTCCTTGCCGGCGGCGCAGTGCACTAGGACGGCGCCCTGAGCGGCCGCGATCGTGCGCACGGCGCCGACGACGGAGTCCGGACGGAGTCGCAGGTAGCTCATGTAGGCGCGCACCACGGGCGGCTCGTCCAGAGACTCATCCTCGTGATGTGCATCCCAAGGCTTGATGGGGGTGGCGTTTAGATCGATGAAGCCGTCAGAGTCTGGATGCAAAGAGCGAAGCTCGATGCGCACGGCAGTTTCGGCGGTCATCGGCCCCGGCCCTTCTCGCTCCGCCTCGACGTCGGTGCGCAGGTCGATCACCGTTTCGAGCGCATGCTCGCCGACCAGCCGGCGGACGTCGCGCGCGCTCAGCGACTGGAGGTTGTCGGCTCGCAGCAGCACGCGGGGCACGACAGCGCGGGCGTTGACGGCTCCGTCGAGCGCGATCCAGTCCGGGGTGCGGTTCGTGACGCCCATGTCGAGATCGTCGCACGCCGCGCGCGGGGGGCCTGCGACCGAACTGTTATCAACGCCGTGTCGACCGCGCATGCCAAGTTGACCTCCGACGATTCGAGCCTAACCGGCAAGCTGCTCGGGTTGCGCCAGCGGGAGGCATGAGGCCGCTCCGCTTCGCAGCAGCGCGCGACGCCGAGCACCGGCTCCCAATCCCGACTGCCACCCCGCGCGTGTCGGGGCGGTCCCGCTGCTGGATCAAGGGCCGCAACGTCGGCGGTCCACCACTGCTCGCAGCATGCGCCCATGCGTTTGAGCAGTTGGCTCGGTGTGTCGATGAGGATTGGGTGATTGCGCGCGCTGAGCAACAGCCCCGAATGAGGCGGCTGGCTCCCTGGCCGGCCCCCACCGCGCTCTCCCGCACCTGGACGGCGCGGTATGCCCTGAAGACCTACGTGGCGATGTGGGTGGTGCTTGTTGCGATCGGCCTCGTGCTCTTGGTGCTGGGTCTGAATCCCAGCTTTGGTGTCGGCGCCCTCATGACCGAGACGGTCCTTCTTTGCCTCCTGGTTCCGTTGTGGCGCCGGGGTGGCCTCAGGTCCATCAGGGATCTCGGGCTTCGGCCGGTGCCGGGTGCGCGGTCGGTGGCGCTCGTGTTTCTTGGGCTGCTGGCCTACGGCTGGGTGAGCGAGCTGTGGCTGCGAACGCTCCGCGCGGCTCCCACCGGCAGCAACTTCGCGGGCATCCCCCACCAGAGCACGGCGACGATCCTGGTGTCTGGACTGGTGGCATGTGTCGGTGCTCCGGTCGCCGAGGAGATCTTCTTCCGCGGCTTCCTGTACCGGAGCCTGCGCAACAGCCTGCCGGTCGCTCCCGCGTGCCTCATCTCGGCCGTCTGCTTTGGCCTGGTCCATACTCAGTATCCGTTCTCGGGGAAGCTGGTGATCGTCTGCTTCGGGGTGATCGCCGCACTGCTCTACGAGCGCACCGGCTCGTTGCTGCCGGGGATCGCCATGCACTCATTTGTGGATGGCAGCGGATTCGAGCGGGCGTTGAGCGGCAACTCATCGGTTGTCGTGGGCGCGTTCCTGCTCCTGGCGGTGGTGCTGCTCGCGCGTCCGCCGGTGAAGGCCCTTGGGCGTCTGCTCACCGGACGGCCGGTGCTCCGCTACTACCCGGTGCCCGTGGCAACGGCCGCGGAATCGCCCCAGTTGCATCCTCAGCAACTCACGCTGTTCGATCAGCATCCTCGCGCGCAGACCGTCGGACACGGCGCGCGTAGGCAGCGTGCAGCAAGGATCGCGGCCGTCGTCTGCGCCCTGACGCTCCTCTTGGTCCTGATCGGCCAGATTCATGTGTACGTGCGCTCTCAGAGGGCCCTCGGCTCTCCCGCATACCCCAGTTGTGCGGAAGCCGGTATCGATTCGGCTGGCGGCAACGAAGGCACGTGCGTCGAAGGGTCGCCGATGTCGCTCACGACGGTCACGGTCGTCGATCGCGCACGAACGCTGCAGACCCCCGAATATCGGGTGCGACTGCTGGAGGCGCAGAGCTCCCCGACCCGAGTCTCCAACGCGTCGGAACATCCGAGCTACTACCCCGGCGGCAGCGGGCAGCTGATCTCATACATGCTCGTACTCACGAACACGGACAGTCACCCACTGCAGTTCGGCCCCGGGGCACGGTACATTCGGCGCGCGTCGTACGCGCCCAGGCCCGACGTCGAACTGGCGCTACCGGAACTCAGTGGAGGCCTGTTCACGAACTATCCGCCGATCATCGAAGGCCGCGGAGCACCAGGGCCGTCGATCCTTCAGCTGCCGCCGATCGCGCCTGGGCAGACCAGGACAGGCTGGATCAGCTTCATCGCGCCGGCATGGGCCGAGAGCGTGATCGCGCGACCCGGTGCCGACGTCGACTTCTACAGAGTGAGCGGCGAACCTGACTTCAGAGGAGCGATCCGGCTCTGGAAGTGAGGCGCTCGAAGCGGCTGAACGCCACCGACCCACCAGCTGGATCGGGCTCATTGCTCGCGGGCCGGGATCGGCTCAGCCAGCGCAGCGCGCCCGGGAGCCGCAGGGAAGGGGTCGGCGAAGTACTGGGTCTCGTGCGTTACGAGATCGTCGCTGATCTCCATGACGCTGACCGAACACGTGGGCACGCCGTCGTAGGTGATCACGCACTCGCTCACCCAAAGCTCGCCGGCGCCCAGGATCCGGCGGATGGTGAAGTGGCGCTCGGCCGGGTGCCCACCACGTTGGGCTTGGATCCTCGAGCGGCCTCTGAAGCGCTCGCCGGACTGCGGGTAGTCCAGAATCGCCTCAGCAGCGTAGATCGCGTGCTCAGCGTCGAGGTCCCCGCGCTCTGAGGCCTCCCAGTGCTGCTGGATCCGAGCACGGATATCGGCTTCACGATCGATTTCGCTGCTCACGCGTTCGCCCCTTATGACCAAGGAATGTCGCTGGCTCGCTCGGACGAGAGATCTTACTGGAGGCTCTCGTTCCAGCCCCGCGATCTCGGTCTCATCCTGGCGCCGGCGGAACTGCCTGCGCAATACTGCGAAGCGATGTCGCGGGAGAACGTGGAGACGCTCCGGTCCTTCTACGAAGGCCTCAACACCACCGGGGAGCCACCAGCCGAGTTCTGTCACCCCGATGTGGAGACCCATATGTTCGAGGGATCGCCAATCTCCGGTCCCTACCGCGGCCTCGATGGGCTCAGCCGCTGGCGCGAGGACTCGTTCGATGTTCTCGAGGATGGGCGTCTCCTGCTGGAGGAGGTGATCACCGGCGACGATCCAGACGTGATGGTAGTCACCAACAGATTCGTGGGACGGATGCGGCATACGCGTCTGACCGCAGATTTTCCGTTGACCGTCATCGTCCGCTTCCGCGACGGGCTGATCGTGCGCTTCGAGGGCTTCCGAGAGCGCGCCGAAGCCCTTACCGCCATGGGGTTGGGAGAGTCGGCGCGGTGAGTTTCGCCAGTCGTTTTGCGAACGAGCCCAGCCCCTCTTGGGTACCTACAGCGCAAACGGACCACCTTTAGAGGCGGCCCGTTGATGCGGCGGGTCAGTCCTGGTCCGGCGACTACGACGCAGCGCCCTCGACCACCGACGGGCTATCAGCCACGTTGATGGCGACGCGGCGCGGCTTGCCCCAGGGATTCGGAGCTCCGAGAGTTGGACCGAAGAGCCGGCGATCACGGCGTCACCGGCCCTGGGCGCAGGATCTCCGGGTCATGGCCGGGGATGACCTTAACGCCGGCGTCACGCATCGCACGCAGACGCTCCGCGGAGCATCTCTGCTGTTCGTGATCGTCAGCGAAGACTGGGAAGCGGTGGTCGTCCAGACCCGATGCGAAGTGCGTTACATCGGCACCAAGTATGAGGTCGCCGATGCGGACCGACTGGTGTCCGGGCGTGTGCCCGGGCGTGAGCAGGAGCAGGATGCTGCCGTCGCCGAGAAGATCGCTGTCGCCGTCGAGGAGGACGACTTCACGGCTGTCACCGGCATAGTCGCGCGTCAGGAAGAAGTTGCGCTGCACAGCTGCCTCGTCATGGCCGGCCTGCCATTCGCTGCGCTGGACGACGACGGGCACCGTCATCGGGATCAGCCCGAGGCCGCCGACGTGGTCCCAGTGCAGGTGCGTCAGCACGACCTTTGTCAGCGTGCCCACGTCGAGCTGCTCGGCGACGCTCTGCTCCTGCTCGAGAGTTGACACCGCGAAGATCTCCGGCCGCTCGTAGTAGGCGGCCGGGTCCGCGACGGCCGCAGGGTTGAGACCGGTGTCGATCAGGATGCGCTCGGTCTCCGTCTCGACCAGGTAGGCGGGGATCGGAAACCGGATGGTCCGGTCCATGTCCTCGCCTGCCCGGAAGATCCCGGCCGGCGCCGTGAACCAGCCAACGTTGAGTCTCTCGACTTTCATGTCTGCCCCCGGGGGGCGAGTGATCGGCAAACGGGCCGACGTCACCCGTGCTTCTATTCGAGCAATCGGCGTCGCTGGGCCGGTCTGGCCGGATCCGAGGGTAGGTCGTCCTTGCGGCCAGCGCGCGCAAGCGCGAGAATCTGTCAATGTCCCGTCAGCCGCGGCAGGTTGTGTTGGTCGTCTTTGATGGCATGCAGCTCCTCAATGTGCTCGGCCCCGCTGAGGTGTTCGATGCGGCCAATCGCGTTCTTGAGGATCGACCCGGCTACAGCGTGCTCGTCGCATCGCGCAATGGCCGGGCCGTTCGCAGCTCGCCGGGCCTACGCATCGCGTCAGACGCCGCTCTGGCGCACGTGAGAGCGCGCGGCCTCGACACGCTGATCGTCGCCGGTGGAATGGACATCCACGATGTGAGCCGCGATCCACGTCTCACCGACGAGCTGTGCCGGCTCTCCGCAGGCGCGCGCCGCACTTGCTCGGTGTGCACCGGCGCCTTCCTGCTTGCAGAGGCCGGGCTGCTGAACGGTCGGCGGGCGACAACGCACTGGGCATTCTGCGCGCAGCTTGCGCGCAAGCATCCCGAGGTCAGCGTGGAGCCGGACCGTATCTTCGTGCGCGACGGCGCGACCACGACCTCGGCCGGCGCGAGCGCGGGAATCGACCTCGCACTGGCGCTGGTGCAGGAAGATCACGGGGCCGACGTCGCGCGGAAAGTCGCCAGGTGGCTCGTTGTCTTCCTGCAGCGGCCCGGAGGGCAGTCCCAGTTCTCAGAACGCCTCTCGCTGCCCGCCACGACCAACTCTCACGTCGGCCCCGCCGCGCGAGCTGTGCTTGGCGGTGGTCGTCCCTTTCCGAGCGGCATCTGCGGCGCCTCTTCCTCGAGCAAACCCACACGACCCCTGCTCGGTTCGTCGAGCGGGTGCGCGTGGAGACCGCCCGAGCGATGCTCGATCAGGGATCGCCGACGATCGAGACGGTCGCCCGGCGAAGCGGGTTCGGCAGTCCGGAGACGATGCGCCGTGCGTTCCTTCGAGTAATCGGCATTGGCCCGGCCGATTACCGCGAACGGTTCGAGCACACGCTCGGATAGTGGCCGGCGATACGGTTCAGTTGCGGGCGGCTGAGGCGCTGAGATCGCGCTCCACGTCGGCACATCTGTAGCTCAGAAGGTGCGCAAAATGCCCCGGCGAGAGCGTGAACCCGTGGCCGGCGCTGTTCGTGCATCGGACCGACGCGGAGCTCACCGCGCATCTGATTCCGTCGCGCTTCCATGAGCTTCCCGACCGAAGCCTGCGGTATGGAGCTGCGGAGACCAGTTCATCCTGGCTGATGTAGACGAGCCGCGCGCGTCCGCTGCGCCCCTGCCCGAGATGCACCGCTGGATCGCCGACCCCGGAACGCGAGTCGGGAAGCCCTGCGGCCTGGCACTGTAGGCCAGGCCAAAGACCATTGAGCACTGAGCCTGTGCCGGGGTCCAGCCTGCTGCCGGGTACCTCGGCGACGACGCCGCATACCACCGCTTCGCCCGGCGTCGACCAGTTCGCCGTGCTCGAGACCGACGCATCGGCCGTGCCCGCGGCGAGACACAGCATGAGCACGGCCATGGGCATCGAAGCTCGCCTCACGATCGGCCTCCAGCCACCGCTCGTGGCGCTGAAGAGCTCCGGGCGAGGCTGGTCACGAATGTCCTGCCCGATCGGCGAACCTGGGGAGCAGGGCGGCGGTCGTTCCGCGGTCGACCTGGGCCCGCTCGTTAGTAGCCAGGCGGCGCAGCGCCGGCGAGGGATCTCCTCCACGAGGCACGAGGTCCGTTGCCCACGCGGGCAGATCCGATGCCGACGCCTCGAACAGTGCCCGCGCAAATGGAAAGTCCGAGCCGAATGCAATGTGGTCGAGCGGCGCCACCTCGCGCAGGCAGGCGAGCGCCGGCGGCGCGTAGCTGAGGGCGGTGTCGTAGTAGGCACGCGCAAAGTACGCCGGAGGCCCGTCGGGCACGTTGCCTGCCACGAGCTCATTGAACGCGCCGAGCGACAGCCGGAACCCGAGATACGGAAGGGCGCCGCCGGCGTGGGCGAAGATCCAGCGGATGTTCGGGAAGTTCTTGAACACCCCCAGATACATCAGGTTGACGAATGCGCGAGTGGTGTCGAATGGGAACTCGAAGAGAAAGGGCGGATACACGAGGCTTGGTCGCTCGGCCGGTACCGCGGGGTGCACGAAAACCAGGGCACCCCTTTGATCCAGCGCGGCATACAGGTCTCCGAGCGAAGGGTCGCCGAGGTAGACACCGTCGACGCTGGAGAGGAGCGCGACGCCGTCGAGGTTCAGGACATCGAAGGCATGCTCGAGCTCCTGCAGCGCTGCGCCGACGTCTGGCAGGGGCAGCGACGCAAGCGCGCCCCAGCGATCGGGGTCCGAGCCGATCAGCGCCGCGGCCTGCTCATTGACCAGCCTCGCAGTCTCCTTCGCCTCGCCGATGTCTCCGAAATAGACGCCTGGATCGCTGATCGACACCACCGAAGTCTCGATGTTCCAGGTCCGCATGAACTCGTCGTGAAGCGCCGGGGACCAGTCGGGCAGCGCCATCCCCATCACGGCATCCGGGCCCTGTCGCTCAACGACGGCTCGGTACCCGTCAGGAATGAAATGAGTATGGAGGTCGATCCTGCCGGGCTTCACGCACTGACCTCATCGACTCGGCCGGAACAGGCGAGCCCCCCGGCGCGGGCAGAACCGCGACGGTTCAATCCGGCTCCGCCTCACGGCCCGCTTCATCGCTCAAACGTGAAAGTTCCTCATCGCTGAAGCTACCCTCGTCCGCCTCGAGCACTTCATGTGCCCGATCGAGATCGCGCGCGCCGACGAACACGTCACGCGCACCCGAGTAGCCCCATTCAGGACCGCCTATGGTGCGCTGCGAGATCGCGTGGATGTCCGCCGCCAACAGACGCTCGAGGATCAGCTCGGCCTCCGCTTCACTACTGACCGTGGTCACGATCTTGAGCTCCTCGGACATGCGGGGGAAGGGTACACCGGCGGCGCTCCGAGCACCGCTGTATGGGCTCAGGCAGCGTCCGCGGCTAAGGACGTTGCGGATCGGCCACGTCGAGCACCGGCAGCCCGCGCCCTTGATCCTTCGATCGATACATCGCGGCGTCGGCACGGCTGACGAGCTCATCGGCCGTGACGGCGTCCGCGTCCAGGCATGCGACTCCAACGCTCGCGCGCAGCTGGATGGGACCACTCGCAACGACAAAGCTGCGGCTGAGAGACTCGGAGATCCGCTGCGCCACCTGCATGGCCGCCGCAGATCCTGTGATGCCCCGCAGAAGCATGATGAACTCGTCGCCGCCCAGGCGCCCGACGCTGTCATCGCGACGACTGACGCCCTTCAGCCGTTCGGCGAGTTGAACGAGCACCTCGTCGCCCGCGGCGTGTCCCATCGTGTCATTGACAGACTTGAATTGATCGAGATCGACGTAGACGACGGCGGTCATCTGCGCGTCGTCCTGCTCGACCTCCGTTTGCAGGGCGCTCAGAATCGAGGAGCGGTTGTAGCAACCCGTAAGAGCGTCGAACGTCGCGCGCTTCTCAAGCTCCTGTCGCGCGCGGACGCTGTCGGTGATATCGAGAACCGAGGTGATCGCGCCGCTGACGTCGCCGGTGGGTCGCAGCAGGCTTCGAATGCTCATCAGTGCGCATCGCCACTCGCCCGTTGGCAGCACGAAGTCGACCTCGATGTCCTGGTCGACCGCCTCATCGAGCACTCGCCTGAGCGCCGTCGTGAACGCCCGCATTCCGCCATCTGTGAGGGTCTTCAGCAGCGCCCTCATCGAGGGTGCCGCATCCGGGCTCTCGCCGTCGGATTCGGGCGCGCTCTCAGACCAGTTGGAAGCCGCGTAGCGCGAGCCATGCAGGATCTCCAAGAGGCGGGCATTGTTGTAGACCACTTCTCGCTCGGCGTCGACCTGCAGCAGCCCGTCCGGCATCCCGTCGGTGAGACGGCGCAGCAGCTCCTCGCGCTCCTGCAGCGCCTCTTGGGCCGCCATCTCCGCGGACACGTCGATCAGCTCGACGAGCACGTGATTGCAGTCGGGCTGATTGAGATAGTTGTGCAGCGTGGTGTCCACCCAGACCCAGCTCCCGTCCTTGCGCTTGCGCCGCAGGCGGGTGTACTGGTCGCGGTGCGTGGACAGGACCGCGAGCCACCCCTCGACCGCGCGGCCCTGGTCCTCGGGGTGGATCTGGTCGAGCACGGAATTGCCGATCAGTTCCTCGGCGGTGAAGCCGAACATCTGTGTGAAGGCATCGTCACACTCCAGGACCTTCGCATGTTCATCCTCTGTGAGCGTGGAGAAGCGGGGCGCGGCGGGAGGCAGCTCCTCGACGGGAGGGCCCGCTTCCGCCAACTCGTCGCTGGGGATGAGGATTCCAAGCAGGACGTCCTTGGTCTCGCGGAGGTCGAGGAAGTGCAGCGTCACCCAGCTAGACGGTTTGCTGAGCAGACGCACCCTGCCCTGAACCGCCCCTTCGCGATGGACTTGCTGCCACAGCAGAACCACCGTCGTGCGGTCCTCGGCGACCACGCTATCGATCAGCGCCCGTCCCTCGATAGCCTCCTGGCCCCACAGTGGCACCTGCCCGGGGATCGGGACGATCAGGCCGCTGGCCGAGAGGCCGCAGACAAGGGCGTCGGGATGCTCGCGCAGGAGCGCCTCGGCCGCCAGGTCGATGGTGTGGTCGTGTTCGACGAGATTGCTTGACATTGTGTGAAGTGGAAGTGATCCAGACGCAACGGGCTGAGAAAGCCCGCATAGCCGAATCGGCCGTGCCGGAGACAGCTTGAACGGCGACCACGGGCGTGGACATCTGGCCTACAGCGCCTTGGCCGGCTGTGTGGGTCCGCCGGCCGGTGGCGGATGCGCCGTGGGCGCGGCGGCTCAGGCCGGCTGAAGATCGGCGATACTTGGCGTGAGGCTCTCAATTCACGGGCTGCATGTGGGGTTCGGGTCACTGCTCCGCGCGCGGTTCGTCAGCCGACGCGTGCCGAGTTGCTCGCGGGCCGGAATGCCTGAGGGAGCGGGAGCCAGCGATCGCCATGAACGCGAACCCCCAAGACGTCCACGCCGTCGATTCCCTCGGTGTGGTTGCGGATGCCCTGGCGCGCTCGGACGAAACCCTGGCGTTGGCGGCGCGCCATCTCGATCCCTCGCTCGTGGACGTGCTTCGGATCCTCGGCTTCGACAAGCAGTACACCTCGGCGCAGGGGTCCTACCTCTACGACGCCGCCGGTCGCGCCTACTTGGACTTTCACACCGGCGAGGGATTTGCGAGTCTCGGTCATAACCACGCGGACGTGCGCGATGTGCTGCAGGCAACGCTCGCTGCGAACGTCGTCGATGGCGTGCAGCTGCACTACTCGACGTTGGCGGGCATGCTCGCCGAGGCGCTGGCCCAGCGACTGCCACCCGGACTCGACGCCGTGTTCTTCACCAGCACCGGTGCCGAGGCGGTGGACTCGGCAATGAAGTTCGCGCGCGCCGCGACCGGCCGGTCACGTTTTATCTCGTGCGAGAACGCCTTTCACGGCGTCACGCTGGGACCGCTGGCGCTCGTGGGCGACGAGTTCTTCAAGGAGGGCTTCGGACCGATGCTCGCAGGCTGCCGGCGCGTTCCCTTCGGCGACCTAGGTCGTTTGGAGGCGGAGCTGCGGGCGAAGGACGTCGCGGCCTTCGTCGTCGAGCCGATCCAGGGCCGCATGGTGACGCTCCCGCCCGCGGGCTATCTGCAGGCCGCGCAGGCGCTGTGCCGGCGCTACGGCACGATGTTCGTCATCGACGAGGTCCAGACCGGGCTCGGGCGCACCGGCAGGTGGTTCGCGCTCGAGCAGTGGGCGCTCGAGCCGGACTTCGTGCTCGTCGGCAAGGCGCTGAGCGGAGGCTACATGCCGGTCGCGGCCATGGTCACGCGCCGGGAGATCTACCAGAAGGCCGTGGGCACGCTCGAGCGAAGCTACGTGCACCAGTCCACCTTCGGGCGCAACCGTCTGTCGATGGCCGCCGGTCTGGCCACGATGCGCATCATCACGCGCGACCGCCTGCTCGAGCACGCAGCGCACATGAGCACGCTGCTGCTCGATGGGCTCGCCGAGCTTCAGGAGCGCTACGAGATGATCAGGGAGGTTCGTGCCAGTGGACTGATGATCGGGATCGAACTGTGTGCGCCGAGCTCACGCGTGGCACGGCTCAACTGGCGATTGATTCACATGGCAAGCGAGGGGCTGTTTCCCCAGCTGATCGTGATCCCTCTGCATCGCGACCACGGCGTGATCACGATGGCGGCCGGCAAGAACGACGTGATCAAGCTGCTGCCGCCGCTGACGCTCTCCGAGGAGGAGGCGCGCAGCTTCCTCGGCGCGCTTGACGCCGTGCTCGCCGACTGCCACGGCGCCGCGAGCCGCAACTGGTCGGTGGTGCGCGATATCGCCAAAGCGACGCTCAGCCGCCGAACCGGCGAGGACACATCCGCCCGCGAGCGGACGCCGTTCCGCGGCCGGACGATCGATTCCTCGAGCGAGGACGTCTGCCTCGTCACGGGCGCGACCGGATTCATCGGCGGCCGCCTGGCCAGCCGATTGGCGCAGGAAGGCCATTCGGTGCGTTGCCTCGTGCGCGAGAGCAGCGACACCTCCCAGCTCGACCAGCTGAATGTGCAGATCGCGGTCGGCGACCTCACGAGCGCCCGTTCGCTCACGCGCGCGGTGGAGGGCTGCCGGCACGTGTTTCACTGCGGCGCGCTCGTGACGGATTGGGCCACCAAGCAGGAGATTGCGCGCACGAACGTCGAGGGCACGCGGAGCCTGCTGGAAGCGTCCGTCGGTGCCTCGGTACAGCGTTTCATTCACTTCAGCACCACGGATGTCTACGGCTATCCCGACGCGGCGGCGGTTGACGAGAGCTACGCCGCCGGCGGGTTTCGGAACTGGTACGCGCAGACGAAGCTGGATGCCGAGGGCGAGGTCCGCCGCTTTGAAGCCGCGCACGCGCTGGACGCCGTCATCCTGCGCCCCGCGACCGTCTACGGACCCGGTTCGACCGACGTCGTCGGTGAGATCGCGCGTGCGATCCGCGCGCGCAACATGCTGCTGGTGGACCGCGGTCGCGCGGTCGCGGGTCTGTGCTACGTCGAGAACCTGATCGATGCGGCGGTGCTCGCGGTCGGCCACGAAGCGGCGCCGGGCCATGCCTTCAACGTCAGCGACGGGCTCAGCGTCACGTGGAAGGAGTTCACCGACGGCTTGGCCGAGGGACTTGGCTGCTCAACGGTCCGCTGGAGCATGCCCTACTGGCTGGCGAACGGCCTCGGCTTCTCGCTGGAGCACGGTTACAGACTGCTGCGCAGGACCACCGGCCTGCAGGCGCCGCCGCTGCTCTCGCGCCAGGCCGTGCAGGTGCTCGGCAACAACCAGGACTTCAGCAATCGAAGAGCGAGAGAGCTGTTGGGCTGGGAGCCACGCGTCGATTACTCGGACGGCCTCGAGGCGACCATCGCCTGGCTGAGGAGCGAGTACCTGCCCGCCTAGCTCGACTCGCCGCTATCAAGGGCAGATGCCGTGACGCCGTCGCTTCAGTCACCGGTAGCCGAGAAATGCTCCGGATCGACGGGGCCGAGGACTCCCCCCACGAGCTTCTCCGGGCCCGGGTAGTTGCGAAGCACGGTGATCAGCTGGGACGGATTGGTGACATCGACAGCACCGCCGGGATAGACGGTGGTCTCATGGTTGCTGAGGCCGGCAGGCGCAGAGAAGGCACCGGCCGCGTTGAGCTGGGCCTGTTCGTAGTAGGTCCTGTAGCCACTCGTGACGCTACCCGTCCAGCCATGGCCGTATGCCCATTCGAGCACCGGGACGATCCAATCGGCGATCGGCTTGGATCGCGGATTCCAGGGTGCCGCCGGCGTTTGCACGTGCGCCGTGGCGGCAGCGGAGTACGTCGAGCCCGCGGCAAATGATTCGACGTTGTCACCGGAGGGCAGCACGATCCCGGCCTTGCGAGCCTGTGCGATCTCGCGACGGACTTCGGCGTCGGACGGCGCGCCGGGCGCGATGTGCAGCTTCCCTTCCGCCACGATCGCGTCCGATGACGCGTCGATCCGCGCCACGATCGACCGGCGCTTCGCCGCGACGGCACTTGACGCGGCCGCGCTGGACGCGGCGGTGCTGGGCGCGACGTGAGCCGCATGGGCGCCGGCAGCGTGGCTTGAGGCGTGGCTGTGGACTGCGGCTTCGCCGCAGCCGCCCGCCATGGCGAAGGCGATCGCGACGACCAGCGGTGCTGAGGCTCGCGCGAGCCTCATGGTCAGGTGATTGTCCTCAGCGGCGATCTGGCCCGGTCCACACCCACGAGATTACGCGTGCGCTCGGAACCTGGCCAAACGGCCTATTTTCCGCGGCTTTCGTCAACCTGGCCGACCTCGTGAACGATGCCGAGCGAACACCGGGAGGACGCGTCCAGATCCCGTGACCACGTTAGGGGTATGCCTGACGAAGCGCCGCCTCGCACCGACCCTCATCGCCGTCATGCTCATCGCTGCTGCAGCCGCTCAGGCACAGGCGCCGCCCCGCGGCCACTCGCTCAGCATCGCCTCCGGCAGGGCGGCGATCGATCGTTTTGCCGGCGAGCTCACCTATCAGATCACGGGCGCCGGCGCCGCAACGCCGGTGAGTTGGCAGGTCTCCGCCTGCGCGGAGGGCCGCGTCGGCGTGAGATGCACAGGTGAATGGACTCTTCCGAGCCGGAACTGCTCGGTGGGTATGGAGGCCCTACGGGGACGCTCGGCGATCCGTGTCAGACAACTCGGCAAGGTGACCTGCAGGGAAGAGAACCACGGCGTGGTTAACCCGGCACCGTAGTCGCGTCCTCAACGAGCGCCAATCGCCACTCAGACCTGCCCGCGCACCGCGTCGCCGGTGCCGGTGTTGTAGACGCTGAGGTAGAAGGTCTTCGGATTGGCCTGGAGACGTCCGAGGAACGCTGGCGGCACCGGCGCGCAGCCGGAGGCCGCGTACCCCCTGCCGAGCGGGATGCCGGGCGTGGAGGGGGTGCCCGAGGGCGTGGGCTGAATCGTGACGATCGTGGGCGTCGTGGTGCTGGTTGACGTCGTGAAGGTCCTGATCGGAGAGATACTCCAGCAGAGCTGATGACCTGCGGACCTGACGTTCAGGACCGCAACACCCGAAGCACTTGACGCCCCGCTCGAGCCGGCGACGTGGGTGAGGTTGATGTTGTAGTTGGCCGCCTTGACCGTCGAGTCGCTCCCCCCGGCCGCGGTGGCGGCAGTGGAGCTCGTAGCCGTCGTCGTGGCCGAGTTGCTCGAGCCGCCGCAACCCGCGAGTGCGAGTAACAGCGACGAGCCGATCACCGCAAACACACCCGCAAAGCCCCTGCACGTCCCCATCGCGACCCCCGCTTTCACTAGTGGATCGGCGATTATAATCCTCACGCCCGACCCGGCTGTGGCTAGAACGGCAGACCGAGCAGGTCAACACGGCCGGGCGGCCAGTCGACTCCGTCGCGCAGGGGCCGCCACATCGAGAGCATCGGCATCGCCACGTGTCCCTGCGGCTGATCAACCCACACCGGCCCCGGGACCTCGCGGAAGTCAAAGCGCCCGTAGGCGGCTGCCAGCTCGGGCCGGCAGAACAGCATCGCGCGATCCGCACCCATGCCCTCAGCGATCCTCAGCAGCGGTTCGAGCAGGCGCGACATAAGGCCGCGCCCACGAAAGGCTCGATTCACAATCACGCCGCCAACGCCAACGGCCTGGAAGTGCTCGCCGCACTCGACCTCCACGGTGACGTTCACAGCTCCGGCGGCGGCGAGCAGCTGCCCCTGCGCAGCGCGCAGCGCCACGTGACGATCCTTCGCCCGCCACTCAAGCCTGGCTCCGATCGGACCAAACGGCTCGTGCTCGCCGGCCACCAGGGCGACCCAATCGTCTTCGGTCAACCTGCCGAGCTCGACCAATTCCATACTTCCACCGTACCGACGATATGGGGGCTGACGCAGGGATTCCGATACTTCGCCGCTGAACGGGGGTTAGCGAGAGCAGGTGTGAATCGCGTCCGACCGCTTCAATGGTCGGCGCACAAGCGAACGGGGAGTCTCGTGCAAGCCAAGCGGTGTGTCATCGTCGGGACCGTCTGCGCGCTCGCGGCGATCGCCGGCGCGACGTGCGCAATCGCGGCGCCCGTGTCGGTTGGTCACTCGGGCTGGACGTGGGGCGATCCCGTGCCCCAGGGCAACACACTAAGCAACGTGACGTTCATGGGTGCACGCGGGTTTGCCGTCGGTGAATTCGGCACCGTATTGCGCTCTGATGACGGCGGCGCCAGCTGGATCGGGCTGGCGAGCGGGACCAAGAGTAGCCTCTCGCTCGTGCAGGAGGTGGATCCGAACACGGTCATCGTCGGTGGCGGATGCACGGTGCGGGAGTCGGTCAACGCGGGTGAAAGCTTTGCGCGCCTGCCCGTCGACGAATCGGACGGCAACTGCCCGACCAAGATCGCCTCGTTCTCGTTCCTGAGCGCCGGCACGGGCTTCGTCGAGCAGTCCGACGGCAGCATTCTCCTGACCACGAACGGCGGGCAGACGCTGCAGCAGAAGACACCCGTGCCGCTCAACGGCGCGACGGCTTCGAAGCTCGAGTTCATCTCACCAAGCACCGGGTTTGCGCTGAGCGGGGGAACCGGCGGGCGTATCCTGCGCACGACCGACGGCGCCAATTCCTGGACGCAGGTGGCCGCCGCCGGAGCACCCCTGGCCGATATCTCCTTCGTCACGCCGACGACGGCGTACGCCGTGGGCGCCCACAGCACGCTGCTGCGGAGCACCGACGGGGGTGCCAGCTGGACGGCGCTTGCGCTGGCGCTGCCGGCGGGCACGCCGCCGCTTGAACTCACCCACATCTCCTGCAGTGACGTCCTGCATTGCCTGATGTCCACCGCCCCGGCCGCGGGCACGAACGCGAACGAGCTCGTGCGGACAACCGATGGAGGCCTGACAGGGTCGCTGGTCTCACCCTCGGGGGAGAATCTGCTCGCGGTCTCCTTCTCGACCTCGACGAACGCGGTCGCCGTCGGCGAGAGCGGCGCGACCGTGCTGTCTTCCGACGGCGGCGCCACCTTCCAGACCTCGATCTCACGCGCACTGGGAAGCCTCTACTCGAGATGGATCCGGATCGGGCCCTCCGCGCTCGACGCCTACGCGCTGGGCAACACAAGCCAGATCGCGGCCACCACCAACGGCGGCGAAAGCTGGGGACTGTTGCGCGTGCCGAGCTCTGCACCGCTCGCGGACGTCGACTTCCCGACCAGCTCAGTCGGATACGTCGTCAACAGCTCCGGCACGCTCTTCCGGACCGCCGATGCCGGCCTCAGCTGGTCGATCCTGAGCTCCGGCGGGGGGGCACCCTCAGCGCTTCTGGCGCCCGACGCGAACACCGTGCTGCTGACCGGTCCGAGAGGCGTGCGGCGCTCCAACAACGGGGGCGCGAGCTTCGCCTCGGTGAACGCGTCGATCGTGACCGCTCGGACACACGGCAGACAGCGGAAGGTGAAACTGTCGAGCTTCAACCTTTCCGGTGGCGCCCAGATCGCCGGCGCGGCGATCTTCGCCTACGGCAGCGATGTGCTGGAGTCCACCGACGCCGGCAGCCGCTGGACCCTGCTTCCGCGTCCGCTGCCCAGATACCCGGTATCGGCGATCTCCTTCCTCAGCCCGAGCACCGGTTATGAGCTCTCCGCCGGGCGCATGTTCTTCACCGCCAACCGCGGCCACAGCTTCAGGGAAATCCGCTCGATCGGCGCGGCCACCGTCGACGCTCCGGGACAGATGTCGTTCAGCAGCCCATCAAAGGGATACGTGCACGTGCCCTTCGACGCCGCCGGCGCGGCCAATGTCCTGCTGCGGACCGAAAACGGCGGGCGAAGCTGGACACCCGAGAGCCTGCCGGCAGCCCTCACCGTCGTGGCGGCCGCCGGCCCGGTCGACTATGCCGCGGGTGAAAACGGTACGGCCGACGCCCTCTTTCAGACGACCGACGGCGGACTGAGCGCAACCCCCTCAAGGCTCACTCTCGCGATCGCGGGCGCTCACACGCTGAGCGCGAGGAAGCTGAGGAAGAGCGGCGACCGTGTGCACCTCCTCGGACGTCTCAGCCCAGCGCTCGGCGGCGAGACCGTCGCCGTGTCACATCGGGCGATCGGCGGTTCCTGGCACGTCAATGACGTGACGGTCACCTCGAGCGGCACGTTCGCGCTGACGGTGAGCGGCGTCACCCAGACCACGGACTTCGTCGCGCAGTGGATCGGCGAAGGCCCGGTGAGCGGCGCCGGTACGCCCGCGCTGAGACTCACAGTGAGCCGAGGCTAGCGCTCTGAGGCGAGGGCCGGAAGCTGCTGGGTGATGCAGTGGATCCCACCGCCCCCGAGGATGATCTCGCGGGCCGGAACCCCCACGAGCTCGCGCTCGGGAAAGCAGCCTCGCAAGACCTCCTGGGCGGCATCGTCGAAGCGGGCGTCGAGCAGCGGGAACACGATCCGCTTCGCCGCCGGGTAGAAGTTGACGTAGGACGCAGCCATGCGCTCACCGGCTGGGCGTGGCTTCGTTGTGGGCACGAGCTCGAGCCCGCTCGCCTCCTGCTCGCTGATCGTGAGCGGTCCCGGTGAGGGGATACGCACCACCTCGAGCGATCTGCCGCGGGCGTCTGTTGCGTGCTCCAGCCGCTCGAGCGCATCGCGCGAGATCGCGTGCTGGGGATCGGAGCGATCATCGGCCCAGCTGAGCAGCACGACGCCGGGACGCACGAAGCAGGCGAGGTTGTCGACGTGCCCGTCCGTCTCGTCGTTGTAGACCCCTCGGCCCAGCCAGATCACCCGCTCGGCGCCGAGGTAGTCGCGCAGAAGCTCCTCGAGCTGCTCCCGCGAGAGCTGCGGGTTGCGATTCGGATTGAGCAGGCACTCTTCGGTCGTGATAACGGTTCCCTCGCCGTCGACGTGGATCGAACCGCCCTCCAGCACGATCGGCGCCCGGTAGCGGTCGGCGCGCTCTGTCTCGAGGACCTTCTGAGCGACGAGCTCGTCGCGGTCCCAGCGCGCGTACAGGCCGCCCTCGTGCCCGCCCCAGGCGTTGAAACGCCAGTCGACGCCACGGCGTCCGCCGCCTGAGTCGACGACGAAGGTCGGGCCGACATCGCGCATCCAGGCGTCGTCGCTCGACATCTCGACGGTGCGAATCGAGGGCGAGAGCGCGGCGCGGGCGTGCGCGTACTGCGCCTCCGAGACGGCCATCGTGACGGGCTCTGAGGCGTTTATCGCCTCCGCCACGGCCGCGTAGGCCTCCTGTGCCGGCTCGGCAAGCAACCGCCAATTGTCCGGACGCTCGGGCCACAGCATCCAGCAGCCGGCGTGCGGCTCGTGCTCGGCCGGCATGCGGTAGCCGTCCGCGGCGGGCCTGGAGGCGATTGTCGCACTCACGAGGCTCGTGATCGTAGCCACTGCCCCGGCCCGGCGCGACCGCGCAATCGAGGCGCTGTGTCCTCGACATCGACCGCCTAGAGTCCCTGCACATGCAGGACGTTCGCCTGATCGTCGCTTCAGAGACGCTTCCCTCTCCCGCTCGCACGCGCCCGCCCCAGCGTGCTCTATTCCGGATCGCCGCCGTGCAGCAAGCCTGGCATCGTGATCCAGCCGAGCACGAGGCGGCGCTCGAGGGCGCGATCATGCTCGCGGCCGGCGAGGGCGCGCGGCTCATCTGCCTGCAGGAGCTGACGCTCAGCCGCTATTTCGCCGTCGACCCGGGCGGCCCCGATGCGGCTGGAGTCGAGCCGGAGGAGCTTCCCGGCGGCCCCACCCACCGCTTTGCGGCGCGCATGGCGAGCGAGACTGGGACCCATGTGCATGCGTCCCTTTACGAGCGCGCCGAGGCTGGCGACGGTCTCGGCTACAACACGGCGATCGTGGTGGCCCCCGACGGGAGCCTGATTGCGCGCACGCGCAAGCTGCACATCCCGGTCACAGCCGGCTACCACGAGGATCGATACTTCCGCCCCGGCCCGGGCGAGGCCGAGGCCTTTCCGCTCGTCGCGCTCGGCGAGGCGAACTTCGGTCTGCCCACCTGCTGGGACCAGTGGTTTCCCGAGCTCGCCCGGGCCTACAGCCTGGCCGGCGCCGACGTGCTCGTGTACCCCACGGCAATCGGCTCGGAGCCCGATCACCCCGACTTCGATACGGAGCCCCTGTGGGAGCGGGTGATGATCGGCAATGCGATCGCCAACGGGGTCTTCATCGTCGCCGTGAACCGCGTCGGCGAGGAGCCACCGCTGCGCTTCTACGGCTCATCCTTCATCTGCGACCCCTACGGCAGGAAGCTTGTGCAGGCTCCGCGCGATGAACCGGCGGTCCTCGTTGCCGATCTCGATCTCGACCAGCGACGCGACTGGCTCGAGCTGTTTCCGCTGCTTCAGAGCCGGCGCCCCGACGCCTACGCGCGTCTGACAGATCGAGCCTCGCTCGACTAGGAGCCGGTGGGGCGGCGGACTGCAGCACGGGCACGCAGGGGATCCTCAGCAGCCGGGGAAGTTCAGCGGATGGACCCCGCCCAGCAGCAGGCCCCCTACCTCGACGCGCTCCTCGAGTACGCTCAGCGACGGCCCGCGCGCCTGCACGTGCCCGGGCACAAGGGCGGCCAGGGCGCCGATGAGGGACTGCTTGCGGCGATCGGCGAGCGAGCCCTGAGCCTCGACATTCCCGCGCTCACATACGGGGTCGACCTCGGCCCCAGCCCCACGCCGTTCGAGCGCGCGCAGCGGCTCGCGGCTCAAGCCTGGGGAGCCAAGCGCGCGTGGTTTCTCATCAACGGCGCCTCTCAGGGCAACCTCGCGGTCGGCCTCGCGCTCGCCCACAGCGGTGACGAGGTGGTCGTGCAGCGAAACGCCCACTCGAGCACGATCGACGCGCTCGTGCTGTCGGGCATGCGTCCCACCTTCGCCGCGCCCGAGGTCGACGCCGAGCTCGGCCTGGGCCACTGCCTCACCCCCGAGACGCTCGCGAGCGCGCTCGCGGCGACCCCGCGCGCGGTGGGCGCGTGGATCGTCTCGCCGACCTACTTCGGCGCGGTGGCCGACGTCAGGGCGCTCGCCACAATCGCCCACGGGCGCGGCGTGCCCCTGATCGTGGATGAGTCGTGGGGCGCACACCTCGCCTTCCACGAGGAGCTCCCCGAGCACGCCCTGGCAGCGGGTGCTGATCTGGTGATATCGAGCACGCACAAGATCGTCGGCAGCCTCACCCAGTCAGCGATGCTGCACTTCGGTCACGGCGCCGACGAGCTGATCGGCGAGGACGCTGTCGACCGCGCCGTGACCCTGACCGAGTCCACCAGCCCAAGCTCGCTGCTCGGCGCTTCGCTTGACGCGGCGCGCCGCCAGGCGGCGGTGCGTGGGCGCCCGCTGCTCGAGCACACGATGGCCACGATCGCACGGTCGCGCGAGCAGATCCGCGCGATCGACGGACTGGACGTGCTGGACGATCGGCTGGCGGGGCGCCCGGGGGTGTTCGCCTACGATCCGCTGAGGTTGGCGGTGGACGTGCGCGGCGTGGCCGCGAGCGGCTATCAGCTCGCGCCGCTGCTGCGTGAGATCGACGACATCAACCTCGAGCTGTACGGCCAGAACGTGCTCGTGGCCGTGTTCGGCATGGGTGAGCGCGAACTGGGAGAGGCAGCCCGGCTCATCGACGCCCTGCGCGAGGCAATCGCGCGCGTGGGCCTTGAGCCGGGTGGAGCCCGCGAGAGCTTCGCCGCGCCGCCGCCTTGGGGCGAGCTCGTGATGACCCCGCGCGAGGCCTACCTGGGCGCCCAGGAGGTGGTGGGGGCCGCGCAGGCAGCCGGGCGGATCGCGGCCGAGTCGCTGGCCACCTATCCGCCCGGGATACCCAACGTGCTTCCCGGAGAGCGCCTGTCGGCCGAGACGCTCGCCTACGTGCAGCACACGCTGGAGCTGGGCGGAAGCGTACGTGGCGCAAGCGACCGCCTGCTGCGCACGGTGCGCGTGGTCGTCGAGCGCTGAGCTCTTCAGTCGTCTCGCGCGCGGGACGCCCAGCGCTCCGCCGAGGCATGGATCGGCGGAAACGCCTCGAGCAGGCGCTCACCCTCGCTCGTGAGGCGATAGCCGCCATCGCCGCCTTGCACGATCCCGGCGACCCGCAGCTCGCCGAGGCGCTGATTCAGAACGCTCGAGGACATACCGTCGCAGCGCTCCTGCAGGGCGCGGAACGAAAGCGGGCCCTCGCGCAGCTCCCAGATCGTGCGTAGCGTCCAGCGCCGGCCGAGGAGGTCGAGCAGAGCCATGATCGGCCTGCCGCTGTCCGAACCGCGCGCCGGAGCGCCGGGCCGGGGCGCCTCGCCCCCTGCCCGAGCACGCACTGCGTGCTCAGCTGTCCTGCTCCGAGGGCTCACCTGGACGCACTTCGGAAATAGAAGCAGTACAGTCTGCGCTGCTGAAATCGAAGCAACATCAAAAGGAGTGTAACCGCCGATGACCGCCCACACTGCCCGCATCGCGCCGCTCGCGCCGCCATATGACCCTGACACCGCGGCCGCGCTGCTGAAGTGGATGCCGCCCGGCAGCCCGATCGAGCCGTTGCACCTGTTCCGCACGCTCGTCGTCCACGACACGCTCGCAAGCCGTATGCGCCCGCTCGGCGCCGGCATCCTCGGCTCGACGGCCAGGGTGCCCGCGCCGCTGCGGGAGGTGATGATCCATCGCACGTGCGCGCTGACCGGCGCCGAGTATGAGTGGGGTGTCCACGCGATCGCATTCGGCGGACCGCTCGGCCTCAGCGACGAGCAGCTGGACTCAACCGTGCACGGCTCATGGCATGACCCCTGCTGGGACGCCGAGCAGGCGAGCGTCCTGCGGCTGGCCGAGGAGCTGCATCTCACGAGCACGGTTTCCGAGGAGCTGTGGCAGGCCCTGACGCTGCAGTTCGACGCCGCCCAGATAATCGAGCTGCTCGTGATGGCCGGCTGGTACCACGTCATCAGCTACGTGTGCAACGGCTTGCGCGTCACGCAGGAGGACTGGGCGGCGCGGTTCCCGCAGTCATAAACGCGGCCGCTCTACACTGCCAAGATCGAGCGCTCCCAGCAATCGGCGGCGGCCGAGCACGAGCACCATACCCGCACGTTGGCCGACGCGCTCGCGCTGGCGGTGGATGTGAAGGACGCCCACACCCGCAGCCACTCACAGACGGTGGCGAGCCTGTGCGGGCTGATCGAGACCGAGCTCGGCTTCGCGCCCGCCTGTGTCGAGCGGATACGGCTCGCGGGGCTGCTGCACGACGTCGGCAAGATCGGGATCCCCGACGCGATCCTCAAGAAGCCCGCGAAGCTCGACGCGCAGGAGTACGCGCAGATGAAGACCCACTCGCTGCTTGGCCACGACATCGTCAGGGCCGCTGACCTGCCGGTGGAGGCCCGCTGGGTGCTTCACCATCACGAGCGCATCGATGGCCGCGGTTATCCCGATCGGCTCGCCGGTCAGGACATCCCGCTGCAGGCACGCATCATTCATGTGGCCGATGCGTTCGAGGCGATGACCTCCAACCGCCCCTACCGCATCGCCCCGGGCGAGCAGTTCGCGCTCGCGGAGCTGCGGTGTAACGCCGGCACCCAGTTCGACTCCGCGGTCGTCGCAGCGCTGCTGCGCGCGCTCGGCGATCGCACACAGGGCGATCCGATCGGCCAGGTGGCGGCCGTCAGCGCCTGAGGACCCTCGCGTCCCCGCCCGCAGCGTGCTCGCGCGCGTGCGCGAGCTCAGGCAGCGCGGTTGGCGAGCAGATCAGCGTCGGCGCGGCGGATCACATCCTCCGCTGAGTCCTCGCCGACGAGCTCGGCGAAGCCGACGGAGATCGAGGCCTTGGCGGAACCCTCTGCCAGAGCGGCGGAGACGTCGTGAAAGCGCCGGCGAACCGCCTCGACGTCGACATTCGGCAGCGCGCACACAAACTCATCGCCGCCGAAGCGCATGATCAGATCGTAGGAGCGCAGACACCCTCGCAGCGAGTCGGCGACGGCGACGAGCAGCGAGTCACCGGCGAGGTGGCCCTTGCTGTCGTTGACCCGCTTGAGGCCGTCGACATCGACAAAGGTCACGATCAGCGCTTCGGGCGCGCGATGCGCGCGATCGACCTCTCGCTGCAGCTGTTTCATCCCGGCGCCCCGTCGCCGCACGTGCGTCAGCTCATCGGCTTCGGCTGCTTCCCGGTCGACCGCAGCCTGCGCCCGGTCCCGCGCGGCGAGCGTGCGGTCGTGCGCGGCTTCAGCGCGTTCCTCGGCGGCTCTGGAGCGATCGCCGCTCGCCCTGTCGCGATCGGAAGCCGCCCTGACGCGATCATCGGCCGCTCGCAGATGGTCGCTTTGAGCCGTGCTGGCGGACCCGGTCCTCGCTGAGGGCTCGGCCGACAGAGGCTCATCCTCAGCTGCGCTCGCGCCGCCGTCGCGCTGCTCGGCGGTGCGGTCGCGCGCGTCCGCCACCTGCAACCGCTCGTCGGCCGTGATGTCGCGCGACACGGCGGTCCGCAGCCTAGCCCGTGCCTGCTGGTCGCGAAGATGTGTGGCGTGCTCGCGGTGCACAGCGCCCAGATCGCGGGCCCTCTGGTCATTCCCGGCGCCGGTTTCGTGATCGCTTGCGGCCTGATCCTCGTCGGAGGCGCTCTGCTCGGTGTCGGCGGACGTCTGGTCTGAGTCCGCGGACGTCTGGTCTGAGTCGGAGGACGTCTGATCGCTCGCCGACGCGGCCCGGTCGCGGTCCACCGTCGCCGGCGCGAAGCCGAGCAGATCCGATCCCACCGAGTCCTCATCGCTGCCCGGTTGGCCCGGAGCGGCGGATCGACTGCGTGGCGGACCTACGCCCGACGGCTTGTCATCTGCACTCTGCAACAGCGTACCTTTGCGGAGCTAATAGTAGCAAAAGACACTTCTGCGTCCGAATATCGGAACGGTCTGCGGTGGCGGCTACTCGCTCGGAGCGACCTTGGCGAGCTGGCGTTCGGGCGTGACCCGCACTACATCCCACACGAGGCCGCAGCGCTCGAGCACGGCGATCAGCCATGCCGAGGGGTCGAGCTGCCACCAGCGCAGGCCATGGCGCGCGGAGGTGGGGAAGGCGTGGTGGTTGTTGTGCCAGGCCTCGCCCAGCGTCGGCAGCGACAGCAACAGCAGGTTGCGCGACTCGTCGCCCGTCGCGAACCGACGCCGCCCGAAGAAGTGGCAGAGCGAATTGATCGAGAAGGTGGCGTGGTGGAGGAAGAAGATCCGCACCGCCCCACCCCACAGCAGGCCCGTCAGCCCGCCGGCCAGCGTGCCGGTCAGCGCAAACCCGAGGGCAAAGGGGAAGGCCAGTCCCGCCAGCACCCACAGGGGGAAGGTGCGATCGACGAAGCGCACGACCGGGTCCGCCAGCAGGTCCTTGGCGTAGTGCTCCTCGCTGGCCATCGCCTCGTCGCTGAAGATCCATCCCACGTGCGCGTGCAGAAGGCCGCCGATCGCGCCGCGCCAACCCTGGGCGTGGTCGACGTGCGGGCTGTGAGGGTCCCCGGGCTGGTCGGAGAAGCGGTGGTGCTTGCGGTGGTTGGCAACCCACTCGATCACCGGTCCCTCGATCGCGGCGGAGCCGAGCGCGGCGAACAGCGCCCGCAGCGGCGCGCTCGTCTTGAAGCTGCGGTGGGTCAGCAGGCGGTGGTAGCCCACGGTCACCCCCACGCCGGTCAGCGCGTAGGTGACCGCCAGCACCACGAGGTCCGGCCAGCGCAGCGCGCCGCCCCACGCCAACCACATGGCGAGACCGACCAGCCCCACGGGCGCGATCGTCACGACGAGGTTCGCCACACGGTCGAGCGTCGCGTCCTCGACCGCCTCCGCGCGGCTGCTCGCGACCGTGACCTGATCCCGCGCTTGGCCTCCAGGGACCTGGCTCCCAGCAGATGCTCGCATCGACCCTCCCCACAGTACTCCCTCGCCCCGCGGTCACCGGGTCGCTCTGATAGACCCCGCCCGATGGGCACACCGCAGACGCCGCCACGCCGACGCCGCCGGAGCGCCCTGATTCGCGTCGGCGTGGCTGCCGGCGCGGTCCTGCTCGCCGCGCTCGTCGTGTTCGCACTCTCGCGGCTTGAACTTCATCGCATCGGCCATGCCCTGATCACGGCCACGCCCGGCTGGATCGTGCTGGCGTTCGTGTTGATGGCGCTGTCGCTGCTGCTGCGCTCTGTCTCGTGGCACGAAGTGCTGCGCGCCGCACTGCCGGAGACGCCGGTCGGCTGGGCGCCGGTCGTGCGGGCGACGATGATCGGCGTGATGGCCTCAGCCGTCGTCCCCGGCCGCGTCGGCGAGCCCACGCGCGTGGTCGTGCTCACGCGCCGGCTGGAGGGATCCACCCGGCGGCTGCTGCCGATCGTTGCCGGCACGGTGGTCTCTCAGACGCTCATCAACCTACTCGCCCTGGCGATTCTCGCGGGAGTCACCTTCTCCAGCGTGCCGCTGCTGCACGGACACCTGGCCGGTGCCCTAGGCGCACTGGCGGTGCCGATCGCGGTACTCGCGCTGGTGCTCGGGGGACCACGCCTGTTGGCCCTCGGGCAACGCTCACGGCACCCGCGCGTCGTGCGCGCGGCGGACACCGTCTCGCGCACGCTCAACCTGGCTCGGCTGGGACTGGTGGTGTTCACGCGTCCACGCCATGGGGTCGCGGCGGTCACCTTCCAGCTGCTTGCCTGGTCGCTGCAGTGGCTGTCGTGCTACTCGGTGCTGCTCGCGCTCGGGCTCCAGTCCCATACCAACCTGGCCACG
This sequence comes from uncultured Solirubrobacteraceae bacterium, assembly GCA_963761355.1. Taxonomy (GTDB): domain Bacteria; phylum Actinomycetota; class Thermoleophilia; order Solirubrobacterales; family Solirubrobacteraceae; genus Palsa-744. Next base: position 536,327 of record CAVXHC010000002.1, on the reverse strand, counting down.
GCGGCGGCGATACTGCTGGCCGTCAACCTGTCGGCGATCCTCCCGGCGACGCCATCGAACGTGGGCGTGTTCCAGGCCGCCTGTCTGGTCGTGCTCGCGGCCTATGGCGTCGGCGCGGGCCCGGGCCTCGCCTACGGCATCATCCTGCAGGCGATAGAGGTTCTTACCGCCCTGCTGCTGGGCATCCCGGCGCTGCTGAGAGAGGGCCTCACCTGGCAGGACATCCGCCGCAAGTCAGACGCCGAGCCGCAGGACGCCGAGGCCGCCTGAGCTGCGCTCAGCCGGCCACCGCGCGCAGGGACTGGCGCAGCGACGAGGTCGTCTTCAGGACCGCGGTGGGCTCATATCCGCAGTGGGCCATGCAGTTCTCGCAGCGCGGATCCTTGCCCCGCCCGTAGGCGCTCCAGTCGGTCGTCTCGATCAGCTCTTTGTAGGTCTCGGTGTAGCCGTCGGACATCAGGTAGCACGGCCGCTGCCAGCCGAACAGCGAGTAGCTCGGAATTCCCCAGGCGGTGCAGTCGAATTCGGCCTTGCCCTCGAGGAAGTCGAGGAACAGCGGGCTGTGGTTGAGCCGCCAGCGCTTTCGCCGCCCGTCGGCGAACGCCGCTGAGAACAGCTCGCGCGTCTGTGCGACGCCCAGGAAGTGCTCCTGATCGGGCGCTTTCTCATATGCGTAGGCGGGCGAGATCATCATTTCGTCGACCTCCAACTCGTCGTTCAGGAAGTCGAGCACCTCGCGCACGGTCTTGGGCGAGTCATGCGTGAAGAAGGTCGTGTTCGTCGTCACTCGGAAACCGGCCGCCTTCGCCGCCCTGATGGCCAAGACCGCCTTGTCGAAGACGCCCTCGCGCTCGACCGAGGCGTCGTGGCGCTCGCGCAGCCCATCCATGTGGACGGCCCAGGCGAAATACGGGCTCGGCTTGAAGTTGGCGAGCTTCTTCTCGAGCAGCAGCGCGTTGGTGCAGAGGTAGACGAACTTCTTGCGCTTGACGAGTTCCGCGGCGATCACGTGGATCTCCGGATGGATGAGCGGCTCACCGCCCGCGATCGAGACCATCGGCGCACCGCTCTCCTCGATCGCGCCGATCGCCTGCGCCACCGGCATGCGCCGGCGCAGCTCGTGCTCGGGGTGCTGGATCTTTCCGCAGCCCGAGCAGCCCAGGTTGCACTGGAACAGGGGCTCGAGCTCGACGATCAGCGGGAACCGCTCCCGTTTCGCCAGCCGCTGGCGCATCAGGTACATCCCCATGCGCGTGCTCTGTCTGAGCCGTACCGCCATGCGCACTACCTTAGTCGGCGGGCGCCCAGTCGTGCAGCGCGGCCGCCACCCGGCGCAGCACGCGGGCCGCGCGCACGGCCCCGGCCGCGGCCTGTGGGCGCATGAGCTCGTGGCTGGGACTGTCAAGCACGACGCGCACCACTGCGAACGGGCGCTCGCCCGCGCCCGGGGCCAGCCACACCGACTCCATGTCCACCGCCAGCGCCCCGCCTGCGAGCAGCTCCGAGCGTCGCTCGCCGAGCGCGAGCCGCGAGACGCACACGACGCGGCCCCGGCGCACCTCCAGTCCGCGGCCCTCCAGTGCGGCTGTCAGGGTCTCGACACCCTGGCAGTGAACCTCTGCCGGGCTGTGTCCTTCGTCGGTCGCGGCGACCACGTCTTCGGCGACGACCACGTCCCCCGGCCGGGAATCCGCCTCGAGACCTCCGCAGAAGCCGAGCACGAGCAGCGCATCGCCCGGCGCCGCGCCCAGCGAGCGCGCGGCGGCCTTCGAGCGATCGGGGCCCATGCCGGTTCGGTGCACGCTCGCGCCGCGCGCGGCCGAGGCGATCAGCAGCGCCTCAAGGCGCAGGGGCGCCGCGATCAGCGGACGGCTCACGGAGCGCCGCTGCCCGCGAGCCTAGCGGCGGGCGCGGAGGTCGCGGCGGCGCTGTGCACCACGGGCTGAACCCCGAGCGCGCGCAGCGCCTCCACGGCCGCGTCATGTCCGCTCAGCACCGCGCCCTCGAGCGTCGCGGGCCAGCCGGTGTCCGTCCAGGTCCCCGCCAGCACGAGCCCCGCCACCGAGGTCTTGCCCGCAGGGCGCAGCGCCGCGACGCCCGGAGCCGAGCGAAAGGTGGCCGCGTGCTCGCGAGTCGCCATGAAACGCTCGACCTTCGCCTCGCGGGCGCGCGGCAGGAGCTCGCGCAGGGCCGGCAGGTAGCGCTCGCGCAGCGCGTCCACGCTCATGCGCATCTCCCGCTCAGCGCCCGACAGCGAGACGGCCAGATACTGACTGCCGGCGGGCGCTCCGCCCGCCGAGGTACGGTCGAACAGGTACTGCACCGGCGTCCCCACCCCGGCGGCGAAGCGCTCCTCGAACACAACCCGGTCATAGACCACGTGCAGGTTCACGATCGGCGAGCTTCCGAGCGCTTCGATCTGGCGCGCGCTCGCCGGCAGCAGCGGCTCAAGCAGCGGGCCGGCACGGGTGTGCCCGACAGCCATGATCAAGGCCTCGGCGCCCAGCACCTCGAGATCGCGGCTCTGCGCGCCGGTGCCCTCTGCATCGGTGTCCTCGTCGCTGTCTGGTCCACCCTGGGCGCCGGCGGCTCCCCCGCGGCCGTGCACCTCGAGACCGGCGGCGGTCCTCGACAGCCGTTCCGCGCGCCAACCGAGCCTGACCTCGACGCCGGCCCGGCTCAGCTCAAGCGCCGCCGGCTCACCGATCGTCTGGCTGAGCGTCGCGGAGTGGAAGCCGATATCGCCCGCGTCCGCGCCGGACAGCAGACCGTTTGCGAACACGAACGCGCCGAGCGCGAGCGAGGCCTCGGCGGCCGGCAGGTTCAGCGTCGGCAGGGCGATCAGATCCCACAGGGCGGCGACCGCATCCGGTCCCTGGCCGTGGTGTTCGAGCCAGTCGCCGAAGTTCACTTCGTCGAGCACCGCATCAGCCGGGTCGACTCGTGCGAGCGCGAGCGCCGCCCGCGCCGCGCTGACGCGCTGGCGCACGGTCAGATAGGGGTAGCGGGCGAGCGCGCCGGCGAGATGAAGCGGCGCCGGCAGCGCGCCGCGGCGCAGCAGCACGCGCTTGGCGCCCGGCTTCAGCACGGGGATCTCCAGACGCGGCTGAACCCAAACTCGATGAGCGCTGCCGAGCCGCTCGAGCAGGCCGCGGTAGGCGAAGCACGCGCGCAGGAAGACGTGCTGGCCGTTGTCCATCTGCAGGCCATCGCGCTCAAACGAGTAGGCCGCACCGCCGAGCCTGCGCCGCACCTCAAGGAGCGTCACGCGCGCGCCCGCGTCAGCGCAGTCGAGCGCCGCGGTGATCCCAGCGAGCCCGCCGCCGATCACGATGACGTGGCGCTCGGCGCTCAACTGGATGCGCTCCCCGCAAGCCATGCGGCTGGGTGCGCTGCCCGGCCGCCCATCCCGTCAACCGTTCCCGCCGAGCATGCTGCGAAGCGCAACCCAGGCCTTCTCCGGAACCGGCAGCGAGATGCGCTCGGCCAGAGCCCGCTCGGGGTGTGTCTGGATGCGGTTGAGCAGCTTTCGGTAGATGCCGGCCATCGCGTGCAGGCACGCGGCGCTGCGCCTGTCCAGGAGCGGCGCGAGCTGCATCCCGCGTCCGAACCACTGATGCGCGCGCTCGGCCTGGAAGCGCACGAGCGAATGCAGCGACTCGACCTCGCCGGCGTCCGCCGCCCGGGCCTGCGCGCCCCGCTGAAGCGACGCGAGCAGTACGGGAGCGCTCTGCCCCGCGGTCTCCTGCTCGCCGAGCACACCAAAGCGCCGCAGGTCCTCCGCCGGCAGGTACACGCGGCCGTTCTCGGCATCCTCGCGCACGTCGCGCAGGATGTTCGTCAGCTGCATCGCCACCCCGAGGTCGTCCGCCAGCGCTTCGGCCTCGGGACCAGCCGTCGAGACTTCATCGTGGGCGCCGAAGATCGGCAGGCAGACCCTGCCGATCGCACCGGCGACGCGGCGGCAGTAGAGCACGAGATCGTCGAACCGCTCGTAGCTGACGCCGTTGACATCCATGCGCACGCCTTCGATCAGCTCGCCGAGCGCGCCCGCGGGCAGCGAGAAGCGCTCATAGGTGTCCGCCAGCGCGAGCATCACGGGATCACCGCCGGCGTGGGCTGGGCGATCGGCCAGCTCGAGCTCGGTGAGCGTGTGGAGCTCGCCGTCGAGCCGACGCAGCTTCTCACTGGGTGCAAGCGTGCCATCGCCAATGTCGTCGATGCGCCGCGCGAACGCATACACAGCGCACATCCCGCGACGCCGCGCGTAGGGGAGCAGGCGGATGCCGTAGTAGAAGTTGGCGGCCCGCGCCCGCGTGATCGAGGCGCAGTAGGCGTAGGCATCGGCCGTACTCTGCGACGCCGTCACGACCGCCTTCTCCCGCGCTCGAGCAGCGTCCCGGCGAGCGCCAACAGGCGCCGCCACGCGCCGGCACGGGGCGGACCCGGCAGCACGTCACAGCCGGCACGCTCGATCGCGTCCAGCGCGGCTCGTCCGCCGGCCAGAAACGAGGCGACCGCCAGGCCGGGCCTCCCACGCAGCTCAGAGCAAAGCGGCGCGCCGTCGGCGAGCAGCCGTCGTGCCCGGGCGACCTCGTATGCGAGTACTTCTCGCAGCGGCGGACCGGCATGCTCGCCGGACAGTTCCTCGGACGTGCTTCCGAAGCGGGCCATGTCCTCGGCCGGCAGGTAGACGCGCCCGGCGGCGAAGTCCTCGGCCACATCCTGGCAGTGCTCGGTCAGCTGAAGCCCCGTGCAGATCGAGTCCGACAGCGCGATCCGCGCGGGTGTGGCCATGCCGAGCACGCCGAGCACGAGCTCGCCGACCGGGTCGGCGGACAGCCTGCAGTAGCCGCGCAGCTCCTCCCACGTCTCATAGCGACTCACGCGCTGGTCCACGCGGTTGGCCTCGATCAGGCGCGCGAACGGCTCGCGCGACAGCGCACACGAGCGCAGGGTTGGCTGCAGACTCCTCAGCAGCGGATGCTCGGCGTGGCCTTCAAACGCGCGGTCCAGGTCCTCTTCGATCCAGTCGAGCGCGGCCAGCCGGTCCCCGGCGAGCGAATCGCCCAGCTCGTCGACGAGGCGCGCGAAGCCGTAGATGGCAAGCAGGTGGGAGCGGACTCCTCGCGGCAGTACCCGGCTGGCGACGGTGAAGTTCTCGCTTTCGGCGCGCGCCATCACCGCGCCCGCGGCGGGAGCGCCAGTCGGTGCGTCGACGATCAGCATCACCCCTGTCGCTCGGGCGCCTTTACCCAGCGCGCCGCGACGCGCTCGTGCTGGGCATCTGGCGCCGCTGTGCGACCCTCCGGGGCGCCTGTGATGGGGCCGTGGGCCCGGCCCGCCGCGTTCAGACAGCGGCCCAGCGCCATCACGGGAAACGCGATGCGGTAGAGGTGATAGTTGATGTAGTAGTCCGACGGAAAGCCCGTTCCGGTGTACTGCGGCTCATCCCAACCGCCGTCGGGCAGCTGAGTCGCCACCAGCCAGTCCACGCCACGCTCGAGCGCCGTCGAGCGCTCCCCGGCGGCGTGCAGCGCCAGCAACGCCCAGGCGGTCTGCGACGCCGTGCTGGGGCCGCGGCCGATCCACGCCCGATCGTCGTAGGAGCGCGGGTCCTCTCCCCAGCCCCCGTCGTCGTTCTGATGCTCCTCGAGCCAGCCTACGGCGCGCCGGATGCACTCGTGGGCAGGCTCGATCCCGGCGTCGATCAGCGCCGGAACCACGGCGCCTGTTCCGTACAGATGGTTGACGCCCCAGCGGCCGAACCACGATCCGCCGGGCTCCTGCTGATCGATCAGCCAGCTCAGGGCCCGCTGTGCCGGCGGCGTGTCGGCGAGCCCCAGCGCCGCGAGCATCTCGATGGCGTGCGCTGTGACATCCGCGCTCGGCTCGTCGATCACCTCGCCGAAGTCGAGAAACGGGATCTCGCGCACCAGCGAGCGGGTGTTCTCGGCATCGAACGCACCCCAGCCGCCGGCGGAGCTCTGCATGCCCTCGACCCAGCGCAGCGCGCGGCCCGTCGCCTGTTCGATTCGCGGCCAGGGTCGCTGCGAACCCGCCCTGCCGTTGCCCTCAACAAGCCTCCGTTCGCGGCTGGATTCGCTTCCCGCGCCGCCCTGAAGGCGGCACAGCGCGAGCACGACCTCGACGGTGTCGTCCACGTCGGGGTAGTTGACGTTCTCGAACTCGAACGCCCAGGCGCCCGGCGCGAGGCCGGGCCTCGCGACCGACCAGTCGCCGGGCACCGTGATCTCCTTGCCGAGCAGCCACTCGCCCGCCCGGATGATCGCCGGATCCTCGCTCGAGCAGCCCGCGTCGCTGAGGGCGATCAGCGCCATCGCCGTGTCCCACACCGGCGACTGGCACGCTTCCATGCGGCGGCTCGCGCCCGCCGGCGCGCCGACCCCGCGGGAGTCGTCCTGGTCCTCGACCATGAATCCCTCAAGGCCCTCGAGCCCGCGCTTCATAACGGGGTGATCGAGTGGATAGCCGCACAGGCTGAGCGCGATCAGCGAGTAGACCCACGGCGGCTGGATGCCGCCCCAGGAGCCGTCGGCCTCCTGGCGGCGCACCACCCATCGCTCGGCGTTAGCCAGCGCCAGCCGGCGCAGCGGCCCGATCGGGCGGCGCTCATAGGAGCGCATCAGGCGGTCGAGTCTTGACAGCCAACTGCCCGGCCGCGAGATCGGCTCGCGCGCCGGCAGCTCATCGCTCGCCGCCGCGCCCGCGCGCGCGGGCTGTGCCTCGGGGCGCAGCTCGTCGAGGTCGAACGGCAGCGCACGCACCGGTCGGTGCGCTTTGACGAGCGACACGGCGACGATCGTCTGACGTGCCCAGCAGGCGAAGTCGTAGACGTTCAGCGGCGCCCATGCCGGCAGCAGGATGATCTCCGGCGGAAGCGCCGGCACACGGTCCCAGGACCACAGCCCGAACAGGGCGAGCCACAGGTGCGTGAAGACGCGGGCGCGCTCGAGACCGCCTTCCGCGCGGATGAAGCGCGCCGCCCGGCACATGTGCTCCGTCTCGGGCGAATCGCCTGCCAAGCGCAGTGCGCAGTAGGCCTCGATCGTCGTCGAGAGCTCGGCGGGTCCGCCGTGGAAGTTCGCCCAGGTTCCGTCGGCTCGCTGCTGGGAGCGGATCCATGCCGCCGAGCGGGCGGTCTCCTCACTGCGGCGGACGCCCAGAAACTCCCGCAGGAGCATGTCCTCGGCGTCCATCGTCACGTTCGTCTGCAGCTCGCTCTGCCAGAAGCCGGCGCTGTCCTGCAGCGAGCGCAAGCGCTCGCACGCGAGCTCCAGGGCGGTTCTCGCCGCGCTTTGGGTCTCCATGGTCGACGATTCCATGCCGGAAAGCTAGATCCTTTTCACAGTTGACGACATGCGCCCGTGCTCAGGCGACGTTGTGGGAGCCCTATCGGGCCCGTCCCAGCGCTCGCGCGAGCCCGGCGACGAGCACCTCGGGGTGCGCGAGCGTGATCACGTGACGGCGCAGCGTCGCCTCGGAGACCGTGCGGGCGACCGGTGAGCGGAACCGGTAGATGAAAAGCCCGTCGACGTCACGGCGGCTGAGCAGGCGAAAGCCCGGCGCCGGCGGGCTGGCGGCGCCGGGACGCAGGGGCGCATAGCCCGTCTCGTCGATCTCGGTCAGCGTCAGCGAGGTGCCACGCGGCACGTTGTGAAGCGGCGCCAGGTAGTACTCGAGCGGTGCCGCGCCGAGCTCGACGGTCGTGACCACGCGGGCCGCATCGCCACGCCTCAGCACGTCGGCGACGCCGCGCCAGTTGCCCCGCTGAAGACGCGGGCTGAGGTCCACGTCGAGAGTTATCACGAGGAAGGAGAGCGCGATCACCCCGGCCAGCGCGAGACCGGCACGCCCCGTCCGCCGAGCTGTCACCACGACTGCTATGAGCGCGCTCACGGGAATCATCGCGGCGACGAGGTTGCGGGGCGCCAGATAGTCGGCGCCGAACGCGACGAGCAGGATCGGCAGCAGGATCCCGCCCGCGGCGACCGCCAGCGCGATCAGCGCGCCGCGCTCCTCGTGTGGGGTGAGCACCCGCCACAGACCGAAGCCGAGGCCGGCGAGGATCGGCAGCGCCACCAGCAGCTCCACCCCATGCCCGAGCGGCGCTCCCGAATAGCCCGTGAGGTAGTACTGGGGGATCGCCTGCAGGCGGCTCGAGAGCGCCCAGCGCCCGATCCACTGCGTGCCGTGGCCACCCTGGGCGGAGATCAGCGGGAGCAGTGCCAGGCACACGATCCCGAGCACCCCGCTCGCCGCCAGGACGGCGCGGCGGGGACCGGGCCTGCACAGGAGCATCAGCACCATCGGCACGAGCAGGAACAGGGCGAAGTAGTGCGTCAAAAGCGCCAGCGACCCGGTGACGGCGAAGGCGGCGAGGTTTGCGACCCGGCGCTCGCCTGTAACCGGTTCACGCAGTGCGCGCAGGAAGTAGAGCATCGCCAGCGCAGCGAACAGGACGAACAGGGCATACGCGCGCGCCTCCTGTGAGTACCACACGAACAGCGGGTTGACCGCGACGAAGCCGGCGCAGGCCAGCGCGGCACGGCGAGAGGACAGCTCGCGTCCGATCGCCCAGGCGACCGGTACGCTCGCCACCCCGGCGAGCGCGGAGAGCAGGCGCAGCGCGACCGCCCCGGTGCCCAGCACACGCGAGACGGCCCACTCGAGCACGTACCACAGCGGCGGCGTGTTCTCGCTGTGGACGACGGCGTGGAGCGTCGCTCCGAGGCCCGCGTGGAGCACGTGCACCGGGGTGAAGGCCTCGTCGTACCAGAGGCTCTGCTCGCCGAGCGTCGAGAACCGCAGCGCCGCCGCCAGCACCGTCACGGCCACCAGCGGCCACCACGGCGAGAGGTGGTCGTCGGCGCGCGCGACCTCCGCCGCAGGGGCTGCCGTGGCGACGCTCATCGTGTGCAGACTCCCACAGACGCGGGCCCAAAGCAGCCGTAGCGATCGGCGCGCAGGTCTTCGGCCTTCGGCGGCAGATGCCAGCCGCCGTGGACCGTACGCCGCCCGTCCACCACCGGTCCCCATATCGCGAGGCACAGCTGGATTCGGGCTTTGGGCGTTCCCGGGCTCGTGTTGCCGCAGACGACCTCGCGTCCGCTGGTTTCACCGAGCAGCTGCTGGGAGATCGAGAGGTTGTGGTAGTCGTGGCCGGTGTAGGTGCGCCACGTGCGCAGATCGGCGATCAGGCGCTGGTTGACGTGAGTCTGGCGGACGACGTCGTTGACGGTGGCGGTCGCCAGCAGAAGGCCGGCCAGCACCAGCAGCGTCGTCTCGACGAGCCGGGTTCGCCCCGATCCAGGCTGCTCGACCGAACGCGGACGCAGCCACGAGGGCAGCCGCTGCCAGCCCGAACGCGCCGATCGCGCCAGCGGTGTCGAGGCGTCGCTCATTGCACCACCGCGAACAGCGGCGAGACCTGATGGACGATGAACAGGCCCTGGACGAACAGCGTCGCGGCGAGCAGGCGGCGGTCGCGCGTGACGACCGCGAGCGGCAGCGGCCACAGGATGTACCACGCCAACAGCCAGGTGCTGGTCACCGAGATCGCAAGCAGCGTCCAGCCGGAGGCGGCCACCCAGTCATAGCCGCGCCAGGTGCGCCACATCAGGTGGAGCACGATCGCCACGAGCGCGACCTTCAGCAGCGTGTGGTCCACCGGGAACACGCCGGGCTTGCCGAACAGGTGCGCGATCTCGGTGGCGAAACTGTCGGTCGAGACGAACGCGGCGTCGCGGTTTAGCGCGGCCACCACGTCGATGCCGTGTATCCCGAACACGGCATAGCCGACCACCGCGCCCGCGATCAGCGCAGCGGCGGCTCCCAGCAGCGGCGTCAGACGGCGCTTTGCCAGGAGCATGAACGGGAGCAGCACGGCGACCGTCGCCTTCACCAGCGCACCCGCCACGACCGCTGCCCCGGCCGAGGCGTCCCTGCCGGCGAACGTGAAGCTCACGGCGGCCATCATCAAGAGCAGCATGATCAGGTCGTTGTGAGCCCCGCCCAGCCCATAGATGATGTAGAGCGGGTTGGCGCCGACGATGAGCAGCGCCCTCACGGGGTCCAGCTCACGCACGCGCGCGCAGTGCCAGGTGAGGACCAGCGTGCCGACGCTCGCGAGCAGCGCCTCGACCTTCATCCCCCACAGGGCGCCCTTCACGCCGAGCGGCGCGAGTGGATAGGACAGCAGCGTATACAGCGGCCCATACGCCGTGGCGACGTGCTTCCAGTCCTGACCGACGTACGGGTAGACCGGATCGTGGGCGATCGCGATCGGGCCGTGCAGGTAGGGGTTGATCCCGTGCTCCACCCCCATGCGCGCGTAGGCGATATAGCTGAACACGTCGGTGGACAGCAGGATCGGTCCGACGAACACGATCGCGTGAAGCGCCCCGATCAGGATGATGGCCGTGCGTTTGGAGATCGCGCCAGCGTCTGAGCGCCCCGCCAGCGCGACGATGCCGGCGTAGGCGCTGGTGAAGGCGATCAGCGCGATCAAAAAGACGCGATAGCCCAGCCGCTCTCCGATGCCCTCGAGCCAGCCGGCGATGTCCGGCGATTTGGGGATCAGCGCCGAATGGTCGAGCGCGCCGTCCAGGACGATCTCGGCGGTCGCCGCCACGAGCAGCAGCGCGAGCACGATGCCGAGCATCGGCGCCCACTGCTGAGAGCGCGTGCGAGTAAAGCCGAGCTCGCCCCCTGCGGCGACGCTCACGCCGCAGGACTCACGACGTCGCGGGGCTCACAACGCCGTCCAGACGGTCTTTGTCTCCAGGTATGCGTCGAGGCCCTCGTGGCCGTGCTCACGGCCGATGCCGGAGGCCTTGAAGCCTCCGAACGGCGCTGCGGGATCGGCGAGCCCCCAGGCGTTGATGTAGACCGAGCCCGCCTGCAACATCGCGGCCAGGCGGTGGGCGCTGCCCACGTCGCGTGTCCACACCCCCGCGGCCAGGCCGTACTCGTTGTCGTTGGCGCGGCGGGCGACCTCCTCCAGGCTGTCGTAGGGGGAGGCCACGAGCACCGGGCCGAAGATCTCCTCGCGAGTGATCCGCAGCTCATCGGATGTGGCGCTGAAGAGCGTGGGCGCGACGAACCAGCCGCCGCTGTCGCTGAGCGCGGCCTCGCCGCCGGCGATCAGCTCGGCGCCCTCGTCGCGGCCCGATTCGATGTAGGACATGACGCGGTCGCGTTGCTCGGCCGAGACGAGCGGTCCCAGCTGGGTGTCCGTATCCAGGCCCGGTCCCAGACGCGTCGCGTTCGCCTGCTCGGCCAGGGCGCCGACCACCTCATCGAAGCGCTCGGCCGGGACGAACAGGCGCGAGCCCGCGTTGCAGGCCTGGCCCGAGTTGAAGTAGATCGCCTGAAACGAGCCCTTCACGGCGGCCTGTATATCGGCGTCCGCGAGGATCACGTTGGGGGACTTTCCCCCAGCTCGAGCGTCACGCGCTTGAGCGCCCGCCCGGCCTTGGCGCCGATCTCACGGCCGACCTCGGTCGAGCCGGTGAAGGCGATCTTGTCGACGCCCGGGTGATCGACGAGCGCCGCGCCCGCGGCTCCGTCGCCGGTGAGCACGTTCAGCACGCCCGCAGGAAAGCCGACCTCGAGCGCCAGCTCGCCGAGGCGAAGCGCGCTCAGCGGCGTCTGCTCGGCGGGCTTCAGCACGATCGTGCACCCGGCGGCGAGCGCGGGCCCGAGCTTCCAGGCGCTCATCAGCAAGGGGAAGTTCCACGGGATGATCTGCGCGCACACCCCGACCGGCTCGCGGCGGGTGTAACAGAGCATGTTGGGAGCGCTCACGGGCAGCACGCCGCCCTCGATCTTCGTCGGCCAGCCGGCGAAGTAGCGCAGATGGGCAACGGTCCCGGCCACGTCGACGTACTGTGCGAGCTTGACCGGCTTGCCGTTGTCGAGCGACTCGATCTGGGCGAATTCCTCGGCGTGACCCTCGATCGCTCCCGCCAGCGCGAGCATCAACGCCTCTCGCCCTGCCGCGGGCATCGAGCTCCACGGACCCTCCGTGAGCGCATCGCGGGCCGCCGCGACAGCGAGCTCGACATCGCGCTCGCCGGCCTGAGGCACCTGGGCGATCTCTCGTCCGGTGGCGGGGTCCAGCGTGGAGAACGTGCGCCCGTCAGCGGCCTCGAGGCGCTCTGCGCCGATCACGAGGCGATGGGGCTTCGAGATGAATGCGCGGGCACCGGCGCCCAGCGCGTCGGGGAGCTCAGCGGTGGTGGGGGATTCGGTGGCTGTCGTCATGAAGGGAGCCTATCTCCTCACGGGCGCAGCACGATCTTCAGCGCCTCGCGCCGGTCGTATAGCTCATAGGCCTCGCTGGCCTGATCGAGGCTCATGTGGTTTGAGACCAGCGGGGCCGGGTCGAGCAGGCCGGCGTCCATCATCGCGAGCACCCGATCTACATGCGCGATCACGTTCGCCAGACCCATGCGAATCGTCAGGCCCTTCAGCCAGGCGAGCCCGATCGGCACCTCGCCGCGTCCCGCGTAGGCGCCGATTCCCGAGATCGTCCCCGCATCCCTGGCCAGGCTGACCGCGAGCTCTAGCGGCCCGGGGTCGCCCACCGCGTCGACCACGACGTCGACGCCGCGACCTTCGGTCGCCGCGCGCACGAGCTTCTTTGGCTCCTCCTCGAGCAGGTGTATCGCCGTCGCCCCGAACGATTCGGCCATGGCCAGACGCGGAGCGACCGTGTCGATCGCGAACACCTGCGTCGCTCCGGAGGCGCGTGCCGCCTGCACGGCGCACAGGCCGACCGGGCCGAGGCCGAGCACGGCGACGGTGTCCCCCGCGCGCGTGCCCGCGTGGGCGACCGCGTGATAGCCCGTGCCCATCACGTCGCCGGCGAACAGCGCCACGTCAGCGGACATCCCCTCGGGCACGCGCCGCAGTGTCAGATTCGCGTTTGGCACGAGCAGAAGCTCCGCCTGGGCGCCCTGGAGATCTCCGAGTTTCGCGCCATGGCCGAACGTCCGCCCGCGCACGCAGCGGTGGTAGTCGCCCCTGACGCAGGCCACACACGTACCGCAGGCAGTGTGAAAGCAGCCCAGCACGCGGTCGCCGACGGCGGCACGATCGACATCGCTGCCGGCCGCCAGCACGGTGCCGACGAACTCATGGCCGACCGTGAAGCCGCGCTCGACCGGCGTGCGGCCGTGGTAGATGTGCAGATCCGAGCCGCATATGCCGCTCGCCTCGACCCGCACGAGGGCGTCCTGGGGGTGTTGGAGCTCCGGGTCGGGGACCTCCTCTACGAGCACCTCGCCGGGGGCCTGGAATGTGACGGCGCGCATCGCGCGCCACCATAGACGACCGCGACGCTGCGCGGGTCCGGCGGTAGGCGGCGGCGTTGCCCGGGATCGAGCATAAGCCCTATGCTGCGGCCATGTCCGAGCCCTCCAAGGCGGTGCTGATCACGGGCTGCTCCTCGGGCATCGGGCGCGCTACAGCCCTGCGGCTGTCCCGCGCGGGCTACAAGGTGTACGCCTCGGCGCGCCGGCCGGAGTCGCTCGCGGCGCTGAAGGAGGCCGGCTGCCAGACGCTGGCGCTCGACGTCACCGACGAGCCGTCGATGCGCGCGGCCGTCGATGCGGTCGAGCAGGCCGAGGGAGCTGTCGGGGTGCTGATCAACAACGCAGGCTACAGCCAGAGCGGCGCGATCGAGACCGTCTCGCTCGACGCCGCACGACGCCAGTTCGAGACCAACGTGTTCGGGCTGATCGGCCTCACCCAGTTGGTGCTGCCGAAGATGCGCGTGCAGCGATGGGGAAAGATCGTCAACGTCGGCTCGATGGGCGGGCGACTGTCGTTTCCGGGGGCAGGCCACTACCACGCGACCAAGCACGCGCTGGAGGCGATCTCGGACGCGATGCGCTATGAGCTGCGGGGCTTCGGCATCGACGTGATCCTGCTCGAGCCGGGCCTCATCAAGACGGAGTTCGGCCACGCTGCCGCCGCCAGCGTGGCGCGCAGCCAGACCGAGACGCCCGGCAACGGTGACAGCGACACGGACGATCCCTACGCGCAGTTCAACGCCGCCGTTGGCGCGATCACCGAGGGCGCCTACGACGGGCCCCTGCGGCTCTTGGGAAGCGGACCGGATCGCGTCGCCAAGGTGATCGAGCGGGCGCTCGGGCGCCGGCGAGCGCCGACGCGGATCAAGATCACGCCGTCCGCGAGGATCCTGATCGCGACGCGCCGACTGCTCTCAGACCGGACGTGGGATGCGGCCATGCGCGGCCAGTTCCCGCCGCCGAGATAGTGCCCGCGGCACCGGTTCATCCGGTGGCGAGCAGCGGCAGCACCGGGTGCGGGCGGCCAACCTCAAAGCCCTGGGCGTAGTCGACGCCGTAGCCCCGCAGCATGCTCATCGTCGGCTCGTCGCCGACGAACTCGGCGATCGTCTGAGCACCCATGCCCTTGACCAGCCCGGCCAGCGCCTTGACCACGAGCTGGTCGGTCGGCGAGGCGGGCAGGCCGCGGATGAATTCGCCGTCGATCTTCAGGTAGCGGAAGGGCAGGCGCTTGAGGTACTGGAAGGAGCCGAAGCCCGCGCCGAAGTCGTCGAGCGAAATCGCACAGCCGAGCGCCTGTACGCCGGTGCAGAAGGCGGTCGCCCGCTCCATGTCGGAGATCGCCGCCGTCTCTGTCAACTCGACCACGAGCTGCGCCGGATCGGCCCCATGCCGCGCGAGCGCTCGCTCGATGTAGGCGAGCATGCCGCCGTCGGTGACCGAAAGCGCCGACAGGTTCACGGCGACGCTCACATCCTGCTCGCACTGCCCGTCTCCGAGCAGCGCCGCGACCCTGTCGATCACCATCCGGTCCACGTCTCGGATCAGCCCGTAGCGCTCGGCCGCCGGCAGGAACGTGCCCGGCGCCACCAGACGTCCGTCGCGCTCATCGGCCAGGCGCACGAGCGCCTCATAGTGGGACACCCGCCCATCCCGCAGCGAGACGATCGGCTGATAGTGCAGCACGAACTCATCCGCCTCCAGGGCTCGGCGCAGGCGCCCGAGCCAGGGCCGCCGGTGCAACCCCGCCGGCGAGCACAGGGCACGAGCCACCGTGCGGGCGTCCGGCAGCCCCCGGTAACGGTTGTGCACGGGCAGGGCGGGGCGCTGCAGAAGCGTGCGCGTGGAGGCGCAGGCGATCGTCGAGGTCACCATCTCCGCCCCGGTCTTCGACGGCTCGTCACGGTCCCCTGCGGAGATACGCCCCGCTCAGGCGCGCTCGGAGCGCTGAAACGGCCGCCGTGCGCGGTCGGAGATCACCAGCAGCAGCGCGAGCAGCACGAAGTTCATCACCACCGAGGATCCGCCGTAGGCCACGAACGGCAGCGTGACCCCCGTCAGGGGGATCACCCGCGTGACGCCACCGACGATCACGAACACCTGCATCGCGACGACGAACGAGAGCCCGGTCGCGAGCAGCTTGGAGAAGGAGTCGCGCGCCAGCACGGCCGTCTTCAGCCCGCGCGCCACGAACAGCAGGTACACGAGCAGCAGTCCTGCTGCCCCCACGAGGCCGAGCTCGTTGACGATCACGGCATAGATGGTGTCGCTTTCCGGGACCGGCAGGATCGGTTGGCCCTGGTGGGGCAGGCGCAGCAGGGATTGGTCGAAGCCCGTTCCAAGCAGGCCGCCGTCGGCCTGCGCGAACAGGGATTGCGCGAGCTGGTAGCTGCCCCCCACCTGGCGGTTGTAGAGCGCCGGGTCGAATGGGTGTTCCCAGGCGAGCACGCGCGCGTGCACGTGGCTGACGTGCCCCGCCACGAACCACGCGCCGAGCGCGAACAGGACGAGCCCGATGAACGGGAACGAGAAGCGCCCGGTGGCGACGTACAGCAGCGCGAGAAAGGCGCCGTAGAACATCAGCGAGGTGCCGAGCTCGCGCGTCAGCAGAAGCGTCGCCATCGCCGCACCCCACACGATCAGCATCGGGCCGAACTGCTTCATCGGCGGAATCGTCACCCCGAGAACGCGCCGCCCGGCGGTGACGAGAATCTGACGATTGTCGTGCAGGTAGCTGGCCAGGTAGATCACGATCGCCACCTTCGCAAGCTCCGCCGGCTGGAAGGAGACGCCGCCCACGTGCACGTCGAGATAGGCGCCATTGACCTGCTCGCCGATCACCGGCAGGCGCGGCAGCACGGTCATGCCGATCGCGATCGCGGCGATCGTGTAGCGGTAGCGCTCGAGTACCCCCACGCCCCTCTTGCGCAGCGCCACGATGCAGGCCGCGAACAGGATCAGCCCGAGCACCAACCACTGCGCCTGCTGGCGGGCCAGGACCGGGTTGATGCGATACACCATCACGATCCCCACGCTCGCGAGCACGGCGGCGAGCGGGAACAGGTAGGGGTCGGCGTAGGGCAGCGCGAAGCGGATCACGAGGTGGGCCGCCAGGCACAGGCCCAAGAACACCGCGCCGTAGGTGAACGACACGCTCGAGGCGTGGTTGAGCGTGAAGTTGGTGGAGGCGGCGGGCGAGTTGTTCTGCGCCTGGATGAAGATCGCCGTGAAGCCCGCCGTGACCAGCAGGGCGGCGGGGATCAGGCCCAACAGCTCGCGGTTCCGGGGGCTCAGCACGCCTGCGAGCGTACCTCGCCTTCCGGCGCGGGGCCCCCGGTGCTGCCGCTAGGCTTGGGCCTGCGCAAGCGACACGCGAGCACTGGCGCACGCCCCTTTCCCACTCTCCTGCGTTGCTGACATGAGCGGCTATCCCGTAACACCCAAGGACGACGAGCGCCCGCCCGCGCTGGGGTGGAGCATGTTGAAACGCTTCGTGCTCGCAGGGCTTCTGATCGTGCTGCTCAGCGGCGGTGCGACCGCCACGCTGGCGCTGAACAAGATCACCTCGATCGCCGAAGAGGTGTTCCCCAAGCTGAACGAGATCAACGCCCCGAAGGGCGTGGTCACGCCCGAATACAACGGCGGCCCGCAGACGTTTCTGATCCTCGGCTCGGACCGGCGTGTGGGCGCAAAGGACGCGGAGGATCGCAGCAACCCGCCACACAGCGACACGATCCTGCTCGTCCGCTTCGACCCCGAACAGGGCCAGACCTCGGTGCTGTCGATCCCGCGCGATCTGATGGTCAACATCGAGACCAAAAACGGCGAGAGCTACCCCCAGGAAAAGATCAACGCCGCCTACACGATCGGCAACAGGATCGGCGGCACCAAGGGCGGCATGGTGCTCGCGGCGGAAACGATCGAGCGCGAAGTCTTTCCCGAACTGAAGCTGAACGGGATCGTGGACGTCAGCTTTCAGGGCTTCATCCGGGTCGTCGACACGCTCGGCTGCGCGTATGTGAACGTCGACCACCACTACTACAACGAGAACGTCGGCTCGACCGAAACCGACTACACGAGCATCGACCTGCAGCCCGGCTACCAGAAGCTCTGCTACGAAAACGCCCTCGACTACGTGCGCTACCGCCACACCGACTCGGACTTCGTGCGGGTCGCGCGCCAGCAGGACTTCCTGCGCGATCTGCGCGAGCAGATCTCACCCGGCAACGAGCTCGGACAGATCGACACGGTCGCCAAAGCCGTCGGGCACGCGATCAGCTCCACCTTCCACTCCTCGGCCAGCGAGCTGATCGAACTGGCCAAGCTGATCGCCTTCTCACAGACGAAGCCCCTGCGCCAGGTCAAGTTTCGAAGCGCGAACGTCAACCTTCAGTTCAACGGCGGCTCCTACGTGACCACCACCCCGGCGCTCGCCGACGCCACGCTGAATGACTTCCTCCACGGCCACTCGCAGGTCAACCTGGTGACGCCCGGGCCGCCGGCAAAGCACTCACACCACGGCCATCACAGCTCGAGTGCGAGCGCGGGCAGCGCGGCGCGCGCCCTGAACCTGTACCCGACACACTCCGCCGGCGAGAGCGAAGTCGTCAAAGCCGCCCTCAGCGTCCCCTTCCCCGTCTTGTATCCGGCGCTCGCGACCGGCCAGGCCGAACAGCAGACGGTGCGCGCGTACACGCTCAATGACCAGCAGGGCAAACCTCATCACGCCTACGTCGTCGTGTGGGAGCAGAACGCTCTGGGTGGCTACTACGACTTCGAGGGCAGCGACTGGCTGAACCCGCCGTTGTTCGCGCACGCGCGCACACAGCAGATCGGCAACCGCTCCTACCGGCTCGTGGACGACGGCTCGCACATCCACGTGATCGGCTGGCGCTCGGGCGATGTCCTCTACTGGTTGACAAACACGCTGCTAGAGGAACTCTCGAACGCCCAGATGATCGCGATCGCGGGCTCTGCCCAATCGCTGCACTGAGGCCGGCTGCGGTTAGCGCCCGGACGCGCCCGCGCGCGCGTCATCGAGTGCCGCGTTGACGAGCGCGTCGGCGCGGGCATTCTGCGCGCGCGGCACCGTGCGGATCGACCAGCTCTCGAACTCCGCGAGCGCGGCCATGGCCGCGCGATGCAATGGCTTCATGGCCTCGTGCTTGACCTTGTAGAGGCCCTGTACCTGCTTTGCGATCAGCTCGGAGTCGCCGATCACCTCGACCTCGGTGGCTCCGTGTTCGCGCGCGCGTTCCAAGCCAAGCAGCAGTGCGCGGTACTCGGCCACGTTGTTCGTCGCCGAGCCGAGCAGCTGCGAGTGCTCACCCACAACCTCGCCCGAGGGCGAGCTGATCACGCAGGCCGCGGCCGCCGGCCCGGGGTTGCCGCGCGCGCCGCCGTCGACGTGCACGATCAGCTTCATCGCCGCGAAGTATGCAGCCCGGCCAGGACCAGTGGCATGCGCGAGCGGCTCGCGCGCAACTACGGAACGCGGGCAAGCGGGGGAAGATCGCCGGGCACGCGCGCTCTGCGGCGGTCGCGCACGACACGGCGTTGCGTCTCCTCCGCGGTGGCGGCCGGTGCGGCCGATCGCCCGCGGCGGGCGCGGCGGTCGAACTCGCGGCGGTCGATGATCACGGTCACGTTGTCCTCGTTCTCGTAGTGGTCAAGAAGCTTCGGGTACAACGTATCGGCCAGGGGCTTGGGTACCACGCAGTAGATCATCGCTCCACTGATGTTACTCACAGCGTGCCGATAAGCAAGGTTTGCAGCCATCCGCCCGCCTGCGGGCGCAGAGCGCGACTCGCACGCGGCGGGCGCGCGGACGTGGTTTTCAGCCCGGAAGCACTAGGCGACGGTCAGCGACAGCGTGCCCGACTCGTCTGCGCTGGCGTTCGCTAGGCGCTCCTCGCGTGTGAGCTCTGAGAGCTCCGTCCCCTGGGCGAGGACCCGGACGCCGGCATCCTGGTCGTCGATGTCGACACCGTAGCGATACCAGCACAGCTCCCAGGCGATCACGATCGACACGAGGCTCCCGAAATCCTTGTCGGGGCGGACGCTCACGCCGGCGACGCCGAGCGATCGGGCGACTCCGGCGATGCGCCGTGGATGCTCGCCCGCGTTGAACATCTCGATCGCACGCTCCACCCGCTCATCAACGCCGGGCAGCGAGCTCGCTGGAAGGTGCCCGGATGCGACGGGGACGCCGCCGGCGCCCGGGCTGTCGACTTCGCGGGCGCCGGCGAACACGGGTGCGCGGTCGGCCTCGGCTGCCTCCGGCAGGGCCGGCGCGAGCAACTCCTCGGCGGTCGGGTCGTCGAGCACGTCGTAGACGCGCGCCTCGCGCTCGTCGGGGGCGCTCGTGTCAACCACCTCGGCCGAGGCGCCGTTCGCCCTGCCGGCCTGACGCAGCCGATCGAACAGGTTGCGCCCGCGCCGCGTGCGCAGCGGAGCCACGCTCACCGAGGCCTCGCCAGTCTCGCGGAGCCACCCCTCGTGGGTGGCGCGGGGCGCGCACAGCTCGCACACCGTTCGACGCTGGCCGGCCGCCAGGAACGTCTCCGGGTGCTCGCCGCGCAGCAGCCGCCGATCGCACACGTCGCACGTGACGTCGGGCTGGGAGGTGACGATTGACCTTGTTGCCATCAACCGAGGGTAGCCGGGCGCGAGCAACGGCGCGTCGCGGTCCGCCTCATGCGTGGCTTGCCGCGCGCTCCTCGGAGGCCCGCTCGACGACCTTCTGAGCGAGGTGGTCGGGCACCTCCTCGTAGCGCAGGAACTCCAACGTGTAGTCACCCTGCCCGCCGGTGATCGAGCGCAGGTCGGGCGCATACGTGAGCATCTCGGCCATCGGCACCTCCGCGCGGATCTCGGTCATCGTGCCCACCGGCTCCATGCCCTGGGGCCGCCCGCGACGGCTGTTCAGGTCGCCGATCACTTCGCCCACATCGGGCTCGGGCACGGACAGCGTCACGAGCATGATCGGCTCGAGCAGGACCGGGTCGGCATGCTCGAGCGCCTGCTTCATCGCCTGTATGCCGGCGAGCTTGAACGCGATCTCCGAGGAGTCGACGCTGTGGTGGGAGCCGTCGACCAGGCTCACCCGCACACCCTTCACCGGATAGCCGGCCAGCACGCCGGCGGCCATCGCCTCGCGAACTCCCTTCTCCACGGCGGGAATGAACGAGTGCGGGATCACCCCGCCCTTGATCCGGTCGATGAACTCGAAGCCCCCGAGGTCGGTGAGATCGCTCAACGGCTCAATCTCGATCTGGCAGTCGCCGAACTGGCCGCGGCCGCCGGACTGCTTCTTGTGCCGGCCATGGGCCATGGCGGCGCTGCGAATCGTCTCCTGGTAGGGCACCCGCGGCGGCTTCAACGTGACCTCGACGCCGAAGCGATCGCGCAGACGGTCGACGATGACTTCGACGTGTACCTGCGAGAGCCCGGCGACGATCTGCTCGCGTGTCTGCTGGTCGCGGTGCAGGTCGATCGTGGAGTCCTCCTCCTGCAGGCGGCGCAGGGAGGTGAAGACCTTCTCCTCATCGCCCCTGGTCTTGGGCTCGATCGCGAACGCCATCACGGGCGCGGGCAGCTTCAGCCGCGGCATCTCGATCGCCTCGTCGCGGTCGGCCAGCCAGTCGCCGGCGCGCGTCTCCTTGAGCTTCGCTACGGCGCCGATATCCCCGGGACCGAACTCGTGCACATGGCGAACCTCCTTGCCGGCGAACATCACGAGCTGTCCGATGCGCTCCTTGACATGCGCGCGGGTGTTGAGCACGTGGCTGTCGCCGGCCATCGTGCCCTGATAGACGCGCAGCAGGTTCAGCCGCCCGGCGAAGGGATCGGCCCTGGTCTTGAAGACGTAGGCGAACAGCTCGCCGTCCTCGGAGGGCCTCAGCTCGATGTCACCGACCTGCAGCGCCCCGTGCTTCACCGGCGAGGGCAGATCCTCGACGATCGCGTCCAGCAGACGCGATGTACCGAGGTTGCGCGTCGCGACCCCACAGACCACCGGAAAGATCTTGCCGTGGTTGGTCCCCTCCTTGAGCGCATCCACGATCTCCTGATGGGATATCTCCTCCCCCTCGAGATAGCGCTCCATCAACGCGTCTGAGACTTCGCATACCTCGTCCATCAGCTTCTCGCGATATTCGGCCGCGAGCTCAGCCTGCGCATCCGGGATCGGGATCTGGCTCCAGCCTGCGCGCTCTGGGGAGTCCTGGCGGAAGGCGGTCATGTCGACGAGGTCGATCACGCCCTCTATCTCGTGCTCTGAGCCGATCGGGATCTCGGTCGCGACCGCATGGGGCCCGAACGCCTTCTTGAGCTGCTCGAGCGTGCGGAAGAAGTCGGCGCGCTCGCGGTCGAGCATGTTCACGAACAGCATCCGCGCGATGTCGAGCTCGGCGGCCCTCGCCCACAGGCGGTTCGTGGAGACCTCGACGCCCATCACCGCGTTCACGACGAATACGGCCGACTCGCATACCCGCAGCGCCCCCAGCGCGTCGGCCACGAAGCTGGGCTCGCCAGGAGTGTCGAGCAGGTTGATCTTCCGCTCCTTCCACTCGAACGAGCTCAGCGACGCCGATATCGACATCTGGCGCGACTGCTCATCGGGATCTGCGTCGGAGACCGTGGTCCCATCCGGTACGGACCCCAGGCGGTTGGTCGCGCCGGCCTCGAACAGCAGCGCCTCGTGCAGGGAGGTCTTGCCGGCCCCGCGGTGGCCGACCAGAGCGACGTTGCGAATCCGATCCGCCGGTGGGCGGTCCCCATTTCCTCGCATGCGATCTCCTTCTTAGCTGTGCGTTCACCATACCGCCCCGCGCACGCCCGCGCTAGGTGCGAATCAGTCGTCGAAGGACTCCTCCTGCATGCGCGAGCGCAGCCGCAGCACGGCCTTGGTGTGCATCTGTGAGACGCGCGACTCGGTGACGCCGAGAACCTCGCCGATCTCGCGGAGGGTGAGGTTCTCGTAGTAGTACAGCGCGATCACGAGCTTCTCGCGCTCGGGCAGCTTGGCGATCGACTCGGCGATCCTGTCCTTCAGATCGCCCACGTCGAGCGCCTTGGCCGGGTCGGGCGCCCCGGGGTCCTCGATCGTGTCCATCAGCGAGACCTGATCGCCGCTGAGGTCCGAGACGGTCCACAGCTCGTCCAAGGCGACCATCGAGGAGTGCGAGATGGCGATCAGCGACTCGTTCAGTTCATCGACCGAGATGCCCATCTCGCCCGCGATCTCCTCGTCGGTGGGCGCGCGCTGGAGCGTGTTCTCGAGCTTGGCGTTGGCGCGCTCCACCTCGCGGGCCCGCGAGCGCACGCTGCGCGGCACCCAGTCCATCGAGCGCAGCTCGTCGATGATCGCGCCCTTGATCCGCATGATCGCGTAGGTCTCGAACTTGATGTCCCGCGACAGGTCAAAGCGCTCGATCGCGGAGATCAGCCCGACCAGGCCGTAGGAGATCAGATCCGCCTCCTCGACATGCGGAGGCAGCCCTGCGGCGGTGCGTCCCGCCACGTACTTGACCAGCGGCGAGTAGGCGACGACCAGCCGCTCGCGAACGCGGCTGTCGCCGTCGGACTTGTATCGCCGCCAGAGTTCGCGCAGCTCGATCGGTTTGACGTTCGTCTCCAGGGTGTTCCCTCCCCTGTTCAGGCCCGAGGGTGACTGCGCGCATACGCGCGTTTTAGCCGGGCTGACTCTACCCGAGTGTAAATCTGAGTGCTGGACACGCTCGCGTGCCCGAGCAGCTCCTGGATACTCCTCAGATCCGCCCCACCGTCGAGCAGGTGGGTGGCGAAGCTGTGTCTGAGCGCGTGCGGCGAGGATCCGCCCCCGACGCCCACGCGCTCGCTCCACTTCCTGAGCCTGCGCCTGACGTCGCTCGTGCCGAGCTGGCGGCCGCTCTTTGACAGGAACAGCGAGTCCGTCCCTGAGGCCACCGCGAGCGCCGGGCGAGCACGCTCGGTGTACAGCGCCACTGCCGCCATCGCCGGCTCGCCGACGGGCAGAAGGCGGGTCTTGCGGCCCTTTCCCTCAACCCGCAGCTGCTCGGCGTCGTGGTCGATGTCGATCGTCCTCAGCGAGACGATCTCCTCGGCCCTCAGCCCGCAGGAGTAGGCCAGCTCGAACAACGCGCGGTCGCGCAGCTCGAGCGGACTTCCGCCCGGAATCCCGTCCAACAGCTCCGCCATGTCGCGCGCGCTCAGCACTCGCGGCAGATGCGATCCACGCCGTGGCGTCGAGACCAGATCGGCCGGGTTCTGAGATATCTGTCCATGCTCGCGCTGGCTTGAGAACAGCGCCCGCAGCGCCGCCAGCTTGCGGGCGGTCGTCGTCGGCGCCGCATCTGCCTCTGACAGGTGGGCGATGTAGCGGCGCACGGCCTTCGGGCCGACCTGCGCGGGCGAGAGCTCCCGGGCGCTCGCCCACCGCGCAAACTGCTCCAGGTCGATCCGGTAGGCGCGTCGGGTCCGCTCGGCCGCATCGCGGCGATTCAGGTCCTCATCGAACAGCTCGAGTGCAGCCTTCCAGGCGTTCCGCATCGATCCTATTTCGCCGCCCCGGCCTCCCTGCCCTGCCTCAGGCGAGCCGGACCGATTCAGCGCGCCACAGCGCCCTCGGCGGCGCTGCCCACGAGCTTTGCATACTTCTGGACCGCCACATCCACGTGCACCTCGGCGCGGGGTGCGGGCGTGTACGCCAGCACACGCTCGGCGATCTGGGCGTCTGACAGCGCCACATCGATACGGCGGGAGTCCACGTCGATCTTGATCTCATCGCCGTCGGCGACCGCAGCGATCGGGCCGCCACGGACAGCCTCGGGCGCGATGTGCGCCGCCATGAACCCGTGCGTGGCGCCAGAGAAGCGCCCGTCGGTGATCAGCGCGAGCGTTTCGCCGATCCCCTCGCCCACGAGCGCCGCCGTGACCGAGAGCATCTCGCGCATGCCCGGGCCGCCGGCGGGACCCTCGTTGCGAATCACGACCACGTCACCCTCGCTTATCTGTTTGGCGAGCACCGCCGCCATCGCGGCCTCCTCCCCATCGAACACGCGAGCCGGACCCGTGTGGCTCCGACGCTCGTGGCCGGCGAGCTTGACCACGCAGCCGTCGGGTGCGAGGTTACCGCGCAGGATCGCGAAGCCGCCGGTCGCTTTCAGCGGTTCGACCAGCGGGCGCACGACCCGCTGCCCGGGCGTCTCGACGGCTTCATCGGCGTGTTCTCCGATCGTCCTGCCGGTCACCGTCGGGGCGTCCTCGTTCAACAGGCCGGCTTCGTACAGGCGCTTCAGCACGAGCGGCACTCCGCCCGCCTCATACAGCTCGGTCGCGACGTACTGCCCCCCGGGCTGCAGGTCGCACAACAGCGGCGTGCGCTCTGAGATGGCATCGAACTCGTCGATCTGGAGGGGCACGCCCATTTCCCTGGCGACGGCGAGCAGGTGCAGCACCCCGTTGGTCGAGCCGCCGCTCGTGGCGACGGCCGCGATCGCGTTTTCGAGCGCCTGCCCGGTGATCACATCGCTCACGCGCTGTCCCCTTCTCAACACGTCCATCACGAGTTCACCGCAGCTGACCGCCACCTCGAGCTTGCGCCCGTCCTCGGCCGGGACCATCGAGGATCCGGCGGGCGAGATCCCGAGTGCCTCGAATGCCATCGCCATCGTGTTGGCCGTGAACTGGCCACCGCAGGCGCCCGCGCCCGGCGAGGCGACCTCCTCGAGCTCGTGCAGCTCCGCCTCGGTGATCCGTCCGGACGCGTACTCGCCGACCGCCTCGAATACCTGCTGGATGGTCACCTCTGCGCCCTTGTAGTGGCCGGGCCTGATCGACCCCCCGTAGAGCATCAGCCCGGGGATGTCCAGGCGTGCCAGCGCCATCACGGTCCCCGGGATGGTCTTGTCGCACCCGGAGATCGCCACGAGCGCATCGAACTGGTGGGCGGAGGCGACCAGCTCGATCGAGTCGGCGATCACCTCGCGTGAGACCAGAGAGGCGCGCATGCCGGCCGTGCCCATCGTGATGCCGTCGGAGATCGCGATCGTGTTCAGCTCCATCGGCGTGCCGCCCGCGGCGCGAATGCCCTCCTTGACCTTGGCGGCGAGCACGCGGTTGTTGAAGTTGCACGGCATCGTCTCGATCCACGAGTGCGCTACTCCGATGATCGGCTTGGCGAGGTCCTCGTGGGAGTAGCCGATGCCGTGCAGGTAGGCGCGTGCGGCTGCGCGCTCCGGCCCCTCGGTGAGGGCGCGGCTGCGGTGCTTGAGGTCGAAGTCGGCTGCGGGGCTCACGCGGCGCGTACGCTGTCAGAGCGATCGACGGCGCGCTCGCGCTCCCAGCGGGCGAGGCGGACGAGGTCGCGATGCACGCGCTCGGGGTCGATCTGGCGACCCGGCAGGTGCATGTTGGCGTCGGCGATCAGCCGGCGCTCGTCGGCGGTGAGGGCCATCCACTTGGCCAGCACGTCGTCGGAGTCGGGCAGCCGCGCGCTGCCGTACGGCCGTGAATGATCCGGAAACGCCACGCAGTACTCGTTCAGCAGTGCGCCCGTCTCGGGGAGATAGGCGACGATCGGCCGGTGCGGGTAGATCAGGTAGGCGTAGGGCGCGCCCGCCGCGTGCGCGTGGTCGCCGGCCCCGCCCCACACGCGCAGGAAGCCCAGATCGCGATACATCGCCCAGTCGTCCCCGTCGATGCAGGTGCGCAGCAGCGCCCGCGCGCGCTGCTCGGCGCGCCGCTCGCGCCCGGGGTCATAGCCCGTCTCGTTGATCCGCCGCCGGCGCGCCGATGAGCGCAGCCGATGATGAGCCAGTGCCATCGTCAGGCGGGGGCGCGAGAGCTCCCACAGCAGCACCAGCAGGACCACCGCCGCGGTGCCCAGCGCGAGCCCCACGAGCGCTACCGGGCCGTCCGTGAAGCCCCGCCGGCGGCGCGTGGGAAGAAGATCACGCGCTCGGCGTCGCGCGGCACCTCGTCAAAGCTCCGCACGAACTCCGCCTCACGGCGGCCGCCATGGGTCTCGGTGGGAACGGCCGCCCACATGCCGGCGTCGAGCTCGCGCCGGAAGGCCTCGATCAGCTCCTGCTCCTGCTCGGGCAGCTCCACATCGCCCTCCGCAAGCACGATCTCGCCATGACCCGGCTTCAGACGCAGCAGCTTCATCGTTCATGGATTATGGCAAACAGGCCCGGACGCGTCGGCTGCCCCGTTTCCTGCACCGCGAGCGGGCGCCCCGGCGAGCCGCCGCTCGTTTCAGCTAGGCTGAAGCGGAGCGATGAGGCTCGCTCGAGGGGTCGATGGCACGCTCTGAGACCCGCAACCGCGGCGCCGCCGCTGATGGCCTCTACGACAACGTCCAATGACGCATCGTGGAGGTACCCCGTGGAAGCAATCCAACTCGCAGCGATCCTCGTCAGCGCAGCGCTGCTCGCCAGCATGATCTCGGTGCAGGTCGGCATCTCGGTCGCGCTGATCGAGCTGGCCCTGGGCATCGCGCTCGGAAACATCTTCAATCTCGATCCCGACCAGGAATGGCTCGTGTTGCTGGCCGGGTTCGCCTCGGTGGTGCTCACGTTCCTGGCCGGAGCGGAGGTTGACCCCGATGACTTCCGCGAACGCTTCGCGGCGTCGATGACGATCGGCTTCGTCTCGTTCGCCGGACCGTTCGTGGTCGCGACGCTCGTCGCGCTCGGTCCACTCGGCTGGACGACCAAAGCGTCGCTGATCGCGGGCACCGCGCTGTCGACCACCAGCCTCGCCGTCGTATACGCGGTGCTCGTCGAGACCGGGCTCAACACTGTCCGCGTCGGCAAGCTGATCATGAGCGCCTGTTTCGTGACCGACATGTGCACCGTGATCGCGTTGTCGGTGATCTTCATCAAGCCAACCGCGTGGCTGCCGGTGTTCCTCGTCGTATCGGTCGCGCTGATCGTGCTGCTGCCCAAGATCTCGCCGTGGTTCTTCAGGCGCTACGGCGATCGCGTGATCGAGCCGGAGATCAAGCTCGTGTTCGCGATCCTGCTCGTGCTGATGGTCCTGGGCAAGCTCGCGAACAGCCAGGCTGTCCTTCCGGCGTTCGTCCTCGGCCTGGTCATGTCGCGTCACTATCAGCGCCACCAGCAGGAGCAACGCCGGCTGCGGGTCGTCGCGTTTGCGTTCCTGACCCCGTTCTTCTTCCTGCGCGGCGGCATGAACGTCTCGCTGGCGGCCGTGTTCGCGAATCTCGGCATACTCGGCGCGCTGGTGGCGTCAAAGCTCGTGCCCAAGCTCGGGCTCGTCTACCCGCTCGCCCGTCGCCACACTCCCGGCAACGCCGCCTTCACCACGCTCTTGATGAGCACCGGGCTGACGTTCGGCACGATCAGCGCGCTCTATGGCCTCACGGCCCACATCATCGATCGCACGCAGTTCTCGCTGCTGGTCACCGTCGTCGTGCTGTCCGCGATCATCCCGACCGCGATCGCCCAGCGCTGGTTCTCGCCCGCGGGTCCGGGCGTGCACCCCCATGGCTCGCTTCCGCCCGAGCCCTCGGAGCTGCTGATCGGAGCGCGACCGACCGCCTGATCTGAGCCGCCTACAGCGAGCGCATGCGCGCGAGCGGGAAGACGTCGACCGGACCGGCGCCCTGGCCGATGTCACGCAAGCCGTTTCTGACGGCCTCGCCCGCGAGCGCGCGAGCCGTGCGGGCCGCCTCGAGCGCGCTGAAGCCGAGCGCGAGCTGGGCGGCGAGAACCGAGGAGTGGGTGCAGCCCGAGCCGTGGGCCGCGCCGTCGGGGTGGCGCTCGCCTGAGATCTCAACGACCCGGCGCTCGTCCCCCGCTTCCACGAACACGTCGGCCGCACGCGTGCGATGGCCGCCGGTCACGACCACGACGCTCGGTCCCAGCGCGAGCAGTGCACGGGCGAGCGTCTCGGCTTCCCCGCCCTGCTCTCCGCCGCCCTCCGCCTCGAGGCGGGCCAACAGGCGCGCCTCGGGCAGGTTCGGGGTGAGCACTGTGGCCCGAGGCAGGATCTCCTCAACGAGGGCGCGCGTGGCGTCGGGCTCGAGCAGTCGCGCGCCCGACTCGGCGACCATCACCGGGTCAACGACCACCGGCGTGCCGGCGGGCAGCTCGTCGAGCGCGCGCGCGACGGCCATCGCGACCTCAGCCGTGCCGAGCATCCCCACCTTGACGGCGTCGATGCCGATGTCCCCGCTGAGGGCCCGCACCTGGGCGATCACGATCTCCGCCGGCAGCGCGTGGATCGCCGAGACGCCGAGGGTGTTCTGCGCGGTGATCGCCGTGATCGCGCTCATGCCGTGCACCCCGCAGCGCGCAAACGCCTTCAGGTCGGCCTGCACGCCGGCGCCGCCGCCGGAGTCCGAGCCGGCGATGCTGAGCGCCGTGCGCGTGCGGTCCGGTCCTCGATCGGTCGCGCTGGGGCTGCTCGCAGGCGGGAGCTCCTGCTCGCTCATCGCTCGCTCAGGCGGACTCGACGGCGGGACGAGGGCGGCGAGGGAAGATCGAGTAGCTCCCGATCGCGGTGACGAGCAGACGGCCGTCCTCCGCGTGGACCGCCGATTTCATCACGCCGGTGGTGCGATTTCGCCGATCGAGCTCCGAGGTGCAGGTGATCTCGCCCTCGGTCGCCGTCTGTATGTAGTTGACGGCGATGCTGATCGTCGCGATCCGCTCCTCCCTGGTCGTCTGCGCCCACAGCGTCGAGCCCATGCAGTAGTCGACGAGCGCGTAGGTGACGACGCCCGAGAGCAATCCGCCGGCGTTGATCAGCTCCGGGCGGATCTGCAGGCTGACCGTCTGCGGGTCCTTCCAGCGCATGCCCATGAAGCCGGTGACTCCGTCGATCGCGCCCGGGCCTCCACCACGCGGGGACCCTCCCGAGCGATCGGAGACCGTGGCGGGTTGATCGCCCGCCTGCTCGCCCTCCCCGAGGCTGGCTGAGGTGTCGTTCACGGGTGGGAGGCTACGCGAGCGGCCGTGCGCGCGCCAACGCGCGCGTACGAGCGCCGAGACACGGTCCTGGCACACGCCGTGCGCTGAGTGGACACACAGGGCCCTCTCGCGTCACGCCGATCGCTCTAGCGTGCTCGTTGCTTGCGCACCGATAAGCCACCACCACGATCGAGCGGCCGGGCCGGCGACGGCCGGGCCGAGGAGAACCGGCGCAGGACAGGGCGCCTCGGTGAAGAGCTGGCCGCGGCGCACCTCGAGGGGCAGGGCTATCGGCTGCTCGCTCGCAACGTGCGCACCCGCCGGGGTGAGATCGATCTGATCGCGTTCGACGGACGCACGATCGCGTTCGTCGAGGTCAAGACACGTCGCGTGAACTCCTCCGCGGGGTCGACGCGCCCGGATCAGAAGCCCCTCACACGCCTGGGTCAGCCACAGCGAGCGCGCCTGCGCCGCCTCGCGGCCGCGTGGTTGAGCGAGGAGACACGAACCCGCCCGAGCGCCCGCACGATCCGCTTTGACGCGATCGGCGTGATCATCGACGTCCGCGGCGCGCTCCTTGAGATCGAGCACCTCGAGGGGGCCTGGTGAGCGCTCAGACGGCCGTGTTGAGCGCCAGCTGCTCGTAGGCGAGCGACTGGAAGGACAGCCTGTGCAGGGGCGAGACGCCCTGGCGCAGGATCGCGGCCCGATGCTCGGGCGTGGAGTAGCCGACGTGTTCGGCGAAGCTCCAGCCCGGGTGCTGGGCGTCGGCGTGGCGCATGTAGCGGTCGCGAGTGACCTTGGCGACGATCGAGGCCGCCGCGATCGCCGCGCTGGTGGCGTCGCCATCGACGATCGCGCGCTGGGGCCGGCCGAAGCCCTCCACCGAGAAGCCGTCGACCAGGCACAGCACGTCGCCCTCGAGCTCGCGGGTCACCGCCTGCATGGCGTCACGGAGGGCGGCGAGGTTCGTCTTGTGCAGCCCGCGGGCATCGATTCCGCGCACGCACCTGCAAACGACCACCACACGCGTGGCGCTGAGCAGCACCAGCGGATACAGCTCTTCGCGCGCCTCGGCCGAGTGCTGCTTGGAATCGTTCAGCTTGCTCAGTGCGCGCAACTCGCGGGTGGTGAGCGCGTCGTAGTCGAACAGCACCGCCGCTGCGACGAGTGGTCCGGCGAGGCAGCCCCGCCCGGCCTCGTCCGCGCCCGCGACGAGGCGGACGCCGAGCCGGCGGTCGAAGGCAAACAGCCGTCGCCCGCTGCCGTCGCGGCGAGCCCGGCGTCTGGCGCGCGCCGAGGAGCCCGATGAGCGCGGTGCTCGCTCGGGCACGCGCGCGAGGGCCGGCTCAGACGGCTTAGAAGACCCCGATGCGGTCGGGCGGCCAGTAGGTGGCGAAGGCACCTCCGATGATCCACTTGGTGGGGACGGGTCCCCAGAACCTGCTGTCGTCGGATTCCCCACGGTTGTCCCCCATCATGAACCAGTGTCCGGCGGGAATCTTGATCGGCGTGGGGAAATTGCACTCGGGGCTTGAGCCGCAGGCGCGAATATAGGAGTCCTTCTCCGGCACGCCGTTGCGGATCACGTGCCCGTTGACGATCGAGATCACGTCGCCGGGTCCCGCCACGACGCGCTTGATGAAGTTCACGCTCGATTTCTCGAGTTCCGGTTCCGAGCAGGCGGCTCCCCCGAGTTTGACCACGTGCGGCGAGGGCCCGCAGATCTCCTGGGTGGCGTTCTTGGGCGGGTGGAACACGGCGATCTCGCCGACGTGGGGTTCTGAGAACTGCATGCCGATGCGGTTGACGAGCACGCGCTGGCCGATCGACAGCGTGGGCTCCATCGAGCCGCTGGGAATGCGATACGGCTTGACTATGAACGCCTGGATGCCGAACGCGAGACCGAGCGCGACCACCACGATCACAACCAGCTCGACGATCGAACTCGTCGTCGACTTCGAGCGCTTTGTGGCAGCGTTCACGCGGGCTCGTCGCCGGCGTGGACGCCTCCCTCGGCGTCAGCGGCATCGGAGGGGGAGCTGGAATCGTCCGTGTCGGAGCTCGGGTCGGCGGCCTCCCCCGAGGCCACCGGATCATCGCCGTCCGAGCTCGAGGCTGTCGCCTCCGCGGAGGCCTCGCCATGCTCGCTGTCCGGGGCGGTGGTCTGCTCCGGGGCGGAGGTGTCCGCGGCGGGCTGAACGGCGGCGTCGCCCGCCGCGCCGTCCACCTCGGACCGCTGCGCAGCCTCGCCGAGCGTCTCCCGCGCGGTCATGCCATCCGCGTCCGTGGCCTCGCCGACCTCGTGTATCAGGCCGGGCTCGACCGTCTCCTCGGGGCCCGTGTAGCGGCGCTCGCGAACTCGCGCGCGCTTGCCCACCCTGTCGCGCAGGTAGTAGAGCTTGGCCCGGCGCACGTCTCCGCGCGCTGCCAGCTCGATGCGCTCGATCTTCGGTGAGTGCACGGGGAAGGAGCGCTCGACGCCGACGCCAAAGGACTGCTTGCGCACGGTGAACGTCTCGCGCGCACCATGTCCCTGGCGCTTGATGACCACGCCCTCGAAGACCTGTACGCGGCGGCGCGTGCCCTCGATCACCTGGAAGTGCACCTTCACGCGGTCGCCCGGCGCGAAGTTTGGAACGCGGCGCAGCTGCGCACGCTCGATGGTTTCGATAACGCTGCTCATGATCGTGAAGGAGGGTGCGCCTCGGCGACCGGGGGATCGCGAAACGGTGTTGCGGGCGCCAGGCAGCCATGGTAGCGGACGACCGTGCTCGTGCGCCGCACAACCCCCTGCCGCCTCAGCCGGGACTCAGCGCCCATGCGCCGCAGGCCCTGCGGCTTCAGGATTCGCCGGCTCCCCGCGCAGCCTCGCCGCGTTCGCTTGAGCGCTCGCGCCGCCAGTCCTCGATCGCCTGATGGTTGCCGGAAAGCAGGATGTCCGGTACGCGCCAGCCGCGGTAGTCGGCCGGACGCGTGTAGTGCGGATACTCAGGAGCTCCGCCCAGCGCCGCGCTGAAGGACTCCTCGACCGCTGAGCGCTCGTGCCCGAGGGCGCCGGGGAGCTTGCGCAGCACCACGTCGCACAGGATCATCGCCGCGAGCTCGCCGCCGGCCAGGACGTAGCGCCCGATCGAGATCACGTCGGTCGTGAAGTGCTCGATGATGCGCTCGTCGAAGCCCTCGTAGCGGCCGCACAGCAGCGTCAGGGCGGGCTCGGCCGCCAGCTCCTCGGCAAGGCCGTCGTCGAGCAGCCGGCCGCCGGGGGACAGCGCGATCACGCGCCGGCGCCCGCGCAGCTCGACTGGGTCCACGTTGTAGTGGGCGCGCAGGGCGCTGTCGAGCACGTCCACACGCAGCACCATGCCCGCGCCTCCCCCGAACGGGGTGTCGTCCACCTGGCCTCCGCTGAGGGGGCTGTGATCGCGGAAGTTCACGCACTCGAGACTCGATCCCGCCGCGAGCGCGTTGCTCACGTGGCGCTGGGATCGGAACCAGTCAAACCACTCCGGGAACAGCGTGAAGACGTCGATTCTCACGCGCGCTTCTTGCGCTTGGGGTGGTCCTCGGCCTCGCGCGGCTCCTCCTCGAGGGCCAGGAAGTCGAGGTTGACCTCGATGCGACCCTCGGACGGCTCGACGCTTCGGATCGCGTCCTTCACCATCGGCACCAGCAGAGCTTCGCCACCGCCGGCGCGCACGACCTCGAGCGCCTCGCAGGAGGGCAACTCGATCAGGCGGCTGACCGTACCGAGGAGCCGATCGCCGTCCACCACATCCAGGCCCTCGAGCTCATGTGCCCACCACTCGCCCGCGTCCAGCGCGGGTGCGCGCCCCTGCTCGAGGGTCAGGGCCTGGCCTCGCAGCGCCTCTGCCGCGGGCCGGTCCTCGACGCCCTCGACGCGCACGATCGGACGCTCATCGGTCCCCGCTCGGCGTAGGATTGCGACGCTTCTGCCGGCCACGGTCACGCTCGTGCCGAGCACGAGCAGACGCGGGCGCGCACCGGTCACATAGAAGCTTCCGTCCAGTCCGTGCGGGCGCCCGACGCGACCCGCCTCGAGTTCTCCCGCCCCGCGGTCCACATTTCGCCCCCGCTCCACGACCGCCTTCGCCTCCGTCACGCCGGCGTCGGGCGTCAATCGACGATGTCGACGAGCACGTGGCAGCCGTCGCCGGTAGCGGCCGCTTTCACGACCGTTCGCAACGCATGAGCGGTGCGCCCGCCGCGACCGATCACCCTGCCGTAATCATCCGCGGCCACGCACAGCTCCAGGACGATCGTGCCGTCATCGCCCTCGAACTGCTCGACTGACACCTCGTCGGGCTCATCGACCAAGCCCTCGGCGAGGTACTCCAGCAGCCGCCTCGGGGTCTCGGTTGCCATCGCGGCTCAGCGCCCGCTAGCCGGTCTGAGTTTCGATGCCCTGGATACGCAGCAGCTTGCGCACCGTGTCCGTGGGCTGGGCTCCACGCGCCAGCCAGCTGCGGGCGCGCTCCTCGTCGATAACGATCGTCGAGGGGTCCGTCTGGGCGTTGTAGTGGCCGATCGTCTCGATCACGCGGCCGTCGCGGGGGGAGCGCTGGTCGGCAACGACCACTCGCCACATCGGTTGCTTCTTGCCGCCCACTCGCGTGAGCCTGAGCCTCACTGCCACGTTTTCCTCTCGGCCGGGTGCTTGCCTTCTCTCAGCAGAGAGCTTAGACGGTAAGCCCCGCCAAGGACGGCCCCTCGGGGCCTCAGCGCGTCTCGCGCATCAGCGCGCCGATGTCCGGCATCTTGCCCCTCCCCACCCCGCGCATGAGCTTTCGCATCTGCTCGAACTGCTTGATCAGGCGGTTCACGTGCTGGACGTTGGTGCCCGAACCACGGGCGATGCGGAGCCTGCGCGAGCCCTTGATCAGCTCGGGCCGGCGGCGCTCCTCGGGCGTCATCGAGAGGATGATCGCCTGGATCCGGTCGAGCTCGCGCTCGTCGACGTCGGCGTTCTGCAGCTGCGCCCCGACTCCGGGAATCATCCCGAGCAGGCTGGTGAGCGGGCCCATTTTGCGGATCATCCGCAGCTGGTCGAGGAAGTCGTCCAGGCCGAAGTCGTTGCGCCTGAGCTTGCGCTCCATCGCGATCGCCTCGGCCTCGTCGATCTGGCTTCCGGCCCGCTCGATCAGGCTCATCACGTCACCCATGCCGAGGATGCGCTGGGCCATGCGGTCGGGGTGGAAGCGCTCGAACTGCTCGAGCTTCTCGCCCGTCGAGGCGAACAGGATCGGCTTGCCCGTGACGGCCTTGACCGACAGCGCCGCGCCGCCGCGGGCGTCGCCGTCGAGCTTGCTCATGACGACGCCGTCGAACTGCACCGCCTCGGCGAAGCGCTCGGCTACGTTGACGGCGTCCTGGCCGGTCATCGCGTCGACGACCAGCAGCACATCGTGAGGCTTGACCGCATCGCGAATCCGCACGAGCTCGGCCATCAGCTCCTGATCCACGTGCAGCCGGCCGCTGGTATCCACGATCAGCACGTCCTTGCCCTCCTCGCGGGCCCGCATCAGCGCCCACGTGGCGATGTCCACGGGGTCGCGCTCGGTTCCCTGCTCGTAGACCTCGGCGCCTGCCTGAGCGCCCACCTTCACGAGCTGCTCGACGGCCGCGGGGCGGTACACATCGCACGCCGCCAGCGCGACGGTCGAGGAGTGCTCCTCGCGCAGATGGCGGGCGAGCTTCGCCGCGGCGGTCGTCTTGCCGGATCCCTGAAGCCCCGCCATCAGGATCACCGTGGGCGGCCGTGGGCTGAAGCTCAGCCCGGCGGAAGCGCCGCCCATCAGCGCCGTCAGCTCCTCCGCCACGATCTTCACCACCTGCTGGCCGGCGTTCAGCCGCCCGACGATCTCCGCGCCGAGGCAGCGCTCCTTCAACTGAGTCGTGAACTGCCTGACGACCTTGAAGTTGACATCCGCCTCGAGCAGGGCGAGGCGGATCTCGCGCATCGCCCCGTCGATGTCCTGCTCGGTGAGCGTGCCGCGGTTGCGCACATCGGAGAGTGCCTGCTGGAGCCTCTCGGATAGCGAGTCGAACATGGGTCCCGGATTCTCGCAGCCGCGACGAGCGCGCCCGGCGAGGGCTTCGCCGTCAGCCCTCCGAGCCCGCGGGTGGCGCCGGCGGGCGGGCGGGCGGCGGTCCCTGGCCCGGCGCCTGGCGCGCCAGGGCCTCGCCGATGCCGCCGAACGCCTGCGCGAACTCGGAGGGCACGACGAACACCTTGTTCGCGTCGCCTTCGGCGAGCTGGGGGAGCATCTGCAGATATTCGTAGCTCAGCAGCTCGCGATTCGGTTTGCCCGCGTGAATCGCTTTGAAGACGGTGTCGATCGCCTTGGCTTCACCCTCCGCGCGCAGGATCGCCGACTGGCGGGCGCCCTCGGCGTTGAGCACGGTCGCCTGCTGGGCGCCCTCGGCGGTCAGCACGGCCGCCTGCTTCTCCCCCTCCGCGGTGAGGATCTGGGCCTGCTTCTCGCCTTCGGCGGTGAGGATCGCCGCGCGGCGGTCGCGCTCGGCGCGCATCTGCTTCTCCATCGCCGTCCTGATGTCCGCGGGCGGGTCGACCGACTTGATCTCGACGCGGTTGATCCTTATCCCCCACTTGCCCGTGGCCTCGTCGAGCACGACGCGCAGCTCGGTGTTGACGTTCTCGCGCGCCGTCAGCGTCTCCTCCAGCGTGAGACCGCCGATCACGTTGCGCAGCGTGGTCACGGTCAGCTGCTCGATCGCCTGCAGAGGGTTGGCGATTTCATACGTCGCCGAGCGCGGGTCGGTGATGGTGAAATACAGCACCGTCTCGATCCCCACGACCACGTTGTCATCTGTGATCACCGACTGCGGCGCGAAGTTGACGACCTGCTCACGCAGGTCCACGAGCGGCTTCACGCGGTCGATGAAGGGGGTGATGATCGTGAGCCCCGGTTCCAGCGTGCGGCTGTAGCGACCAAGGCGCTCGACTACTCCCGCCCGTGCCTGGGGGATGACGCGGATCGTCCGTATGGCCGCGACGAGCGCGAACAGGAAGACCACGACGATTACGATGAGAGCGGCCATTCGGCGGTTCCTTTCTTAGTGCATCACGAGCGCGGTCGCGCCCCTTATTTCGACCACCTCGACGCGCTCGCCGGCATCGATCACCTCGTCGGTGTCGTAGCTGCGCGCGGTCCACACCTCACCACCGTCGATCTTCACGCAGCCGACGCCCTCGTCGTTGGCGATCCGCTCGAGCACGATCGCCGGACGGCCGACCAGCGCGGCCGAGCCGGTGCGAAGCGACGGGGGCAGACGACGGTGGCGCCGCGCGACCGGGCGCAGCGTCGCGAACACGATGGCCGAGGCGGCCACGAACACGAGAGCGCTCAGCAGCGTCCCCACGCCGAGTAGGCCGACCACGCCGGCGATCGCCGCGCCCGCGGCGAACGGCGCCAGGAAGAAGCCCCCCTGATGCATCTCGCCCACACCGAGGATGGCGGCTGCCGCCAGCCAGATGACCCATACGTCCATGCTGTGAGGTTATCCCTCCGCGATCATCGCGCGAGCGAAGTCCTCGGGGTCGAAGGGGCGCAGGTCCTCGACCGACTCGCCCACGCCGATCAGCTTCACCGGCAGCTCGAGCTCCCGCGCGATCGCGAGCGCGATGCCGCCGCGGGCGGTGCCGTCCAGCTTCGCCAGCACCACTCCGGTGAGCTCGGCGGTCTCGGCGAACAGCTTCGCCTGGCGCAACCCGTTCTGGCCCGTCGTCGCGTCGAGCGTGAGCAGCGTCTCATGGGGTGCGCCCTCGAGCTGGCGCGCGATCACCCTGCGCACCTTGGCCAGCTCGCCCATCAGGTCCCCGTGCGTGTGCAGCCGCCCGGCGGTGTCGATGATGACCACGTCGACGCCCCGGGCGCGGGCCTGGGCGATCGCCTCGAAGGCCACCGCGCCGGGGTCCGAGCCCTCTGGCCCAGTCACGATCTCGACGCCCGCGCGCTGCGCCCAGCCTTCGAGCTGCTCGGCGGCGGCGGCCCTGAAGGTGTCGGCGGCGCCGAGCAGCACGCTCCGCCCCAGCTGGTGATGCAGATGCCATGCGAGCTTTCCGATCGTGGTGGTCTTGCCCGTGCCGTTGACACCGACCATCAGGATCACGGTCGGCTCGGCACGGATGTCGATGCGCCCGTCCCCCACCGTCGCCGTCTCGGCGAGCAATCCGATCAGCCGCTCGCGCAGGGCCTCGCCGCCTTCGAGCTTTCCCTCGCGCGCCTCCACCTCGAGTGTCTCCACCACCGACGCGGTCGTGGCGGCGCCGACGTCGGCCATGATCAGCGCCTCCTCGAGGCGTTCCCAGGTCTGCTCGTCGAGCACCCCGAACAGCGTCGCCTGGATCTCTGAGCCGAGCGCCTGGCGCGTCTTGGCCATGCTCTCGCGCAAGCGGCGAATCAGGCCGCCGCGCCTGGGAGCGTCCGCGGACTCGGCCTGGGCGCCCGCCCCGTCCTTCAGGTCGGCTCCGCGAGCCTCGGCGGTGATGAACAGATCGCTCCAGTCGCGCGCCACGAGCCGGGCGACGATAGCAGCGGGCGGCTCAGGCCACCTCGGCCGCCTGTGGCTCGAGCGCGCGCTCTGCCGGCAGGCTCCGCGAGAGGACCTTGGAGACGCCGTCGCCCCCCATCGAGACGCCGAACAGCCAATCCGCGGCCTCCATCGTGCGCTTCTGGTGGGTGATGACGATGAACTGGGCGCGGTCTGAGTAGCGGCGCAGCAGCGCCAGAAAGCGGTCGAGGTTGAGATCGTCAAGCGCGGCCTCGACCTCGTCCAGCACGTAGAACGGACAGGGGCGCGCGAGGAATACCGCGAACATGAAGGCCAGAGCGGTCATCGACTTCTCACCGCCCGAGAGCAACGACAGGCGCTTGGTCTGCTTGCCGGCGGGCGTGATCTCGATCTCGACGCCGAGCAGCTCCTCCTGCTCTGCTTCCTCGAGCTCGGCCTCGGCCTGCGCGGCCGCCTCGCTCGCATCCGCATCGCCCTCGCCGGCGCTCACGGCGGGGTCACCGCCGTTGCTAGAGTGCTCCGCCGACAGAGGCTGCCCGCCGAGCACGCCTCGCGGCGCCTGCTGTTCGCTCACCAGCCGCAGCCGCCCCGTGCCGCCGGGGAACACGTCGCCGGCGAGCTCCTCGAAGTTGCGCGCGGCGGCCTCGAAGGTCGCCTGGAAGGTCTCCTGGATCTGGCGGTCGGTGTCGCGGATCAGCGCGCGCAGCTCGCGCAGCGCCGTCTCCAGGTCGCCGCGCCGGCCCTCCATCTCCTCGACGTGGGCCACGGCCTCGGAGTACTCATCCTGGGCCAGCGGATTGACCGGGCCGAGCTGCTCGCGCCTGCGCTGCAGTCGCTCCACGCGGGCCTCCAGCGAGCGCGCCTGCTCCTCGCCCAGGGGCTCGGGCGGCTGCGAGGAGGCGTCGAGCCCGAGCCGCTCGGCGATCGCGAGCACCTCGAGCTGTACCTCGGCGGCCTGGTCGCGCAGGCGCTGCGCGTCGACCTCGGCTTCGGTGACGAGCTCTGAGGCCGCGCGCAGCCGTGTCTGGATCTCGGCCTCCTCGCCGGCGCAGGCGCTCAGCTCGCCCGCCAGCTCCGCGCCGGCGGCGCGGTCGGCCTCGAGCTCCTCTTCAAGCGCGGCGGTCCGCTGCGCGACCGCCTCGCCGACATCGCCGAGCGCAGCGGCGAGGCGCGATGCCGCGGGCAGCAGCCTCACATCGGCCGCACGCTGGGCCCGTAGGCGCTCGATGCGCAGCAGGCGCTCGGCCTGCGCCCGCGCGACCTGCTCGGCTCCGCGGCGCTCGGCGGCCAGCTCGCCCTGCAGCTGCGCTCTGCGCACGGCCAGCGGACCCTGCTCTGCGGCGGCTCGCTGCTGCTCGAGCAGCCACTCGCTGCGCGCCAGCCGCTCGCCGGCCTCGGCGCTCGCGCGTTCGGCCTCGCGCAGCGCGGCATCGGCCTGTTCGCGCACGTCCTCGGCCGCGCGCAGACCCTTCAGCGCGTACTCGACGACGCCGCGTGCGACGCGCTCGGCCTCGGCGGCCACCTCCCCGGCCGCGCGCAGCCGCTCTTGCTCGTCGCGCCCGGCGATGATCCGCTCGACGCCATCCACCAGCACCCGGCGCACCTCCTCCCAGGTGCTGGACCAGACACTCCCCTCACGCGCCTTCTCGACGAGCTCCTCGGCCCGCTCCCGCGCACGGCGGGCCTCGACGAGCTCACGCTCGAGCTCTGACACGCGCGCTCGCTCGCGCTCGCGCTCGCCCTCGAGCGCCTCCGTCGCCAGCTCAATCTCACGCCGGCGCTCGCGCTCGATCTCTGAAAGCTCCGCCTCGAGCGTGGCCGTGCGTGCCCCGCTCGCGCTCGCGTGCGAGCTGCCGCCCTGCTCTGACTGACCGCCGGCGCCGTGCTCATCCGGCGCATCACCGAGCGCGTCGAGCTCGAGCTCCAGCTGCTCCAGTCGCCGCTTCAGAGCCTGTGCGCCGGCGCCGGCCTGCTCGGCGCGCAGCTGCAGGCGCTCGCGCGCCGAGCGCGCGTCGTAGACGCGCCGGGCGAGCGTGTCATGGCGCTCTGCGCGCTCCTGCAGTGCCCGCTCGGCCAAGCCACGCCGCGCGATCGTGTCCTTGAGCTCGGTCTCGATGCCGCCCCGCGCCTGTCGCGCCTGCGTCACCGAAAGCTCCGCCTTGCCGAGCTTCTCAGCACGCTCACGCGACTGCTCGCGGGCCAGCTCCCAGCGCGCTTCAAGCGTCTGGCGCTCGAGGCGCCCATGCAGCTCAGCCGCTTCGGCCTGGCGCTTGAGCGGTCGCAGGCGCGTGCGCGCCTCGCGCTCGACGTCCAGCGCGCGGTCGAGGTTCTCCTGCGTGCGCTCGAGCTTCAGCTGCGCCCGGCGCCTGCGCTTGCGGTGCTTGCCGAGACCGGCTGCCTCCTCGATCAGGAGCCGGCGCTCGCGCGGCTTGGAGGTCACGATCTGCTCGACCCGGCCCTGTGAGATGACCGAGTGGGCCTCTTTGCCGAGGCCCGTGTCCGAGAG
Source organism: uncultured Solirubrobacteraceae bacterium (assembly GCA_963761355.1). Classification (GTDB taxonomy): domain Bacteria; phylum Actinomycetota; class Thermoleophilia; order Solirubrobacterales; family Solirubrobacteraceae; genus Palsa-744. The sequence goes on along the minus strand of CAVXHC010000002.1, from coordinate 495,984 downwards.
CACCTCGATCACGTCCGTCAGGCGACAGCGCGCGCCGTTCAGCCAATAGCCGCCGTCACCGCTGCGCTCCAGGCGCCTGATGATCGATATCTCGGCCAGCGGCAGCGCGATCGTGCCGTCGGAGTTGTCGAGCACGATCTCGACCTCGGCCGCGCTGCGCGCCTGCACGCCCCGGCCGCCGCCGAAGATGACGTCCTGCATCGACTGTCCGCGCACGGCCAGCGGCGACTGCTCCCCCATCGCCCACAGCACCGCGTCGGTGACGTTCGACTTGCCCGACCCGTTCGGGCCGACGACGACGCTCACGCCCGCGCCGAAGTCGAGGCAGGTGCGCTCGGGGAAGGACTTGAAGCCCTTCAGCGTGAGCGACTTCAGCCGCACACCGGACCACCTCGGGCGATCCCCACCGGGCCGCGCACTAGCTCTCGAGCCCCTCGACCGCCTCGCGCGCGGCCTCCTGCTCGGCGTGCTTCTTGCTCCTGCCGCTGCCGCTGCCGAGGTCCTGCCCATCGACGCGCGCGACCACCAGGTAGGTGCGTTCGTGCGGCGGCCCGTCCTCGCTTGCGATCTCGTAGCTGACGGCCTCGCCGCGCTGGGCCAAGAGCTCCTGCAGCGCGGACTTGAAGTCCACCGGATGCTCGAGCGCCTGCTCGATCTCGGGCCCGAAGGCCTCCACCACCGCCTCCGCGGTGCGCTCGTAGCCGGCGTGCAGGTAGCAGGCGCCGATGACCGCCTCGATCACCGAAGCGAGCACGCGCTCGGTCTCCACCAGCGCCGCCGCGTTCTCCTGCACACCCGCCGGCGCGGCCGCCCGCAGGCGCTCGGGCAGCGCCAGGCGCTCGGCAACCGCCCGGCAGGAGACCCCGGAGACGGCCTGTGCACGGATCTTCGTGAGCCGCCCGGCGCCGAAGCGCTCGGCCTCCAGCCGCGGATACAGGTGCGTGGTCACCGCCAGCGCCAGCACGCTGTCGCCGAGGAACGCCAGACGCGTGTAGGAGTCGCTGCGCCGCTCGCTCCAGGAGGCGTGCGTGAACACCTGGCGCGCGAGCTCCTCGGGCAGGTCGTCTAGCAGCGCGCCCAGCTTCATCGCTCCACATCGGCCGTCCCCTGCTGGTGGGCCAGCACGAACTCGACGGCCTGCCCGACGGTCAGGATCTGCGCCGCCTGATCGTCGGACATGCGCACGCCGTAGGTGTCCTCGAGCTCCTGTACCAGCGTGTACAGATCGAGCGAATCGGCCTCGAGATCGTCCTTGAAGCGGGTCTCCTCGGAGATCGCGCCGGGCTCGACATCCAGCTCGTCGGCCAGGTGCGCCTGGATCAGGATGAAGACCTCTTCGCGGGCGTGTGCGGTCATCGCGTGGCGTGCGCGAGCGTGCACTGGAACCGGGCCGTGGCGGGCGCAGGCGACTGCCACGCTGTGGGGGGCGCAGATGAGCGGTTCATTCTGTCTGGCGCAGGCTAGCGGCCGGCTCGGACACGGGGGAGCGCCTGAGCGCCCCTGCCTCGGCGAGGGCGAGGTGGGTCTGTCCGACGATGTCCTCGCGCGCGCCGCGCTCGGCGCGGAGGATCGCCTGCGCGAAGCCCCGTCGCGTGAAGCGCCCGTGCGGGACGACGCCCAGGCTGCGCAAGCCGAGCAGATAGGCGCCGCCGTTGGCTTCGGGATCGATCTCCTCGCGAAAGCCCGACAGCGCAGGGCGCAACAACGCCCCGCCGAGCTTCGCGCGCGGCGAGGACATGGCGGCGGCCCTGACGGCGCCCAGCATCGTCTGGGAGACGCCCTCCATCAGCTTCAGCGCGATGTTGCCGGTGAATCCGTCGGTCACGATCACATCGGCGACCCCTGCGACGACGTCCCCGCCCTCCACGTTCCCGACGAACTCGAACGCGGCCGCGTTCCCACCCGTCTGCTTGAGCAGCTCGGCGTGCACGTCCACGACGAGCGCGCTGCCGCGCTCGGCCTCCTCGCCGTTCGAGAGAAGGCCCACACGGGGATGCTCCACGCCGAGCACCACCCGCGAGAGCGCCGCGCCCATGAAGGCGAACTGCACGAGATGCTCACGCCGGGCCTCGACGCTCGCGCCGACGTCGAGCAGGGTCACCGGCCAGCGGGGGACCGGCAGCGGGATCGCGAGCGCCGGTCGGTAGATGCCGCGGGCGCGTTTGATGTTGAAGGAGCCGGCGGCCAGCGCGGCGCCGGTGCCGCCGGCGCAGACCAGCGCCTGCGCCGTGCCGGCGGCGACCGCCCTGGCGGCCTGCACGATCGATGCCTCGGGTGTCGTGCGGGCGGCGCTGACGGGGTCAGAGCTCTTGGCGATCGACACCGGCGCGTCCACGATCTCGACGCCGCTCGGCTGCTCGCCCAGCTGCTGTGCGGGCCCGAACAGGATCACACGCGCGCCCTGGGCGGCGGCCATCGCCGCGCCGGCTGCGACCTCGGCCGGGCCCAGATCCGAGCCGTTGCAGTCGACCGCCACCACCGGCCGGCGCGAGTCCTCGGCGCGGACGGGCGGCGAGGTGCCCGCAGAAGCCACTTCCCCGCTACTCGTCGTCGTCGTGCTCGTGCTCGTGGCCGTGGCCCACGGGCGCGACGACCTCGCGGCCGGCGTAGGTGCCGCATACCGGGCACACCCGGTGGGGCCTGCGCGGGCTGTGGCACTGCGGGCACGCATTGAGCGCGGGCGTGCCGATCTTGTGCTGGGCGCGGCGCTTGGCCGTGCGGCTGTGTGACTGCTTTTTCTTGGGGACTGCCATCGCGAGCAGAAGGCTACCAGCCCTCCGGCGCCCTACTCGAGCTTCAGCTCGCTGAGCTTCGCCCAGCGCCGGTCCGGCGCGGAGGCATGGTGGTGCCCGGCGGGAGCCTCGTTGAGATCCGCCGCGCACTCCGGACACAGCCCGGCGCAGTCCTCGCGGCAGAGGACCTTCACGGGTGCCGCCAGCGCAAACGCGTCGCGCGCCCAGGCCGCCAGGTCGAGCACCTCACCCTGCACGTAGGGGGATTGCAGCTCCTCACCCCCGCCGGGGCGGTTGACCTCGCGGCTCAGCACCTCGACGTTCGGGGCCGCCTGCTTCAAACAGCGCATGCAGGCTCCCTCGAGCGCGGCGTCGAAGCGCAGCAACAGCGCGTAGCCTCCGCCCATCATGCGCGAGACCTCGAGCGTGACCGGCACGCGGGCCGGTGCCGCCGCGTAACGCTCGCCCCCGAGCAGCAGCGGCTCGATGCGCACGTCGAGCGTCAGACGCCGTCCCTCGCCTGCGCTCAGCCGCAGCCCGGCAAGATCGAAATCATGGGTCTCCGCCGCCATCCCCCTCAGGCTAGCGACCGCTCTTGGAAGCCTCCAGGCCTTTGAGCTCGCGCTTCAGCACCTTGCCCGTGGCGTTGCGCGGCAGCGCCTCCAGGAAGATCACCTCGCGGGGAACCTTGTAGCGAGCGAGGTTCTGTTTGACGTAGTCCTGCACCGCCTGCTCTGAGAGCTCGGCGCCCGGGCGCGCCACCACGAACGCCTTCAGCCGCTGTCCGAACTCCTCGTCGGACACGCCGACGACCGCCGCCTCTTCGATCTCAGGGTGGTCGGCCAGGAGGTCTTCGACCTCACGCGGGAACACGTTCTCTCCGCCGCTGACGATCATCTCGTCGTCGCGGCCGTCCACGAACAGCCTTCCCCCCTGATCGAAGCGGCCCATGTCGCCGGTGCTCATCAGGCCTCCGACGATCTCCTTGCCGCTGCCGTCGGTGTAGCCCTCGAACATCATCGTGTTGCCGACGAAGATCCGCCCGCGCTCCCCCGGCTTGACCTCGTGGCCGTCGGCATCCAGCAGCTTGACGACCGTCCCCATCGGCGGCCTGCCGGCCGTGCCCGGCGCCGCACGCATGTCCGCGGGGGTGGCGATCGTCGCCCACGCCACCTCGGTCGAGCCGTACAGGTTGTAGAGAACGTCGCCGAAGGCGTCCATCGCGCGCGTTGCGAGCTCACCGGGCAGGACCGACCCGCTGAGCGCGATCACGCGCAGCGCATGCAGGTCATAGCGCGCGATCGCACGCTCGCCCAGGGCCATGATTCGCTGCAGCATCACCGGCACCATCACGAGCGCGCTCGCGCGATGTTCGGCGACCGCCCTCAGCGTCTCCTCGGGGTCGAACCTCCGGCGCAGCACGAGCGTCGAGCCCAGCGGCAGGGCCAGGTTGAAGTGGGCAAAGCCCCACGAGTGAAACATCGGCGCGGCGATCATCGTCGTCTCGCCTGCCCGCAGCGGGATCTTGGAGAACAGCGCCGCGGCCGGTTCGAGCGAATCGGTCGGCGTGCGCGGCGCGCCCTTGGGCGTGCCGGTGGTGCCCGAGGTGAGCAGCACCACGCGCCCGCGTTCTAGTGGCGGGGTCAGCTCGGACACATCCCCCCGCGCGATCAGGGCCTCCAGGCGAGGGTCGGCGCCGCCCCGTGCGCCCTCGTCGTCAGACTCCGGCTCGCTCCACGCGACGAAGCGAAGCTTGGTGGCCGCGCCGTCGCGGATGAGCTCTGAGAACTCCTCGTCGTAGATCACGGCAACGGGGCCTTCGCGCTCGAGCACGTCGGTGATCTGGGGAGCCGCGGAGGCGGTGTTCAGATACAGCAGGCCGGCCCCCAGCTTGGAGCACGCCACCGTCGCCTCGATGAAGCCGCGGTGGTTGCGGCACATGATCGCCACCCCCTCCCCCGCGCCGATCCCTGCCCTCCTCAGCTCGTGCGCGAGCGCATTCGTGCGCCGATCCACCTCCGCAAAGGTGAGCGTCCCGCGCTCGTCCACGATCGCCGTCCGCTGGGGGTGGCTGATCGCTCCGCCGGAATAGGCGCCCGCCGATGTCGGCCCCCAGCGGCGCAGCTGCGCCAGCGAGCGCACCAGCCTGTCAGGGCGCACCGGGCGAGCCATCCCGGTGTCGAGCAGCGTCCTTGCGATCCGCAGCCTGTGCCTGGCTTCGTTGGCATCCATCGTCAGCTGACCGTAGCCAATCGTGGCGGAGGTGAAAGCCGTGCGCCGGATGCGGCGCGCTGCTAACCCACTTCGGCGGGTTCGTCCTTGCCCTGCAGACGCTCGCGACCGCGCTGCACGGCGGCGATGAACTTCGACAGGTTCACCTCGAGCGTGTTGAGGATCTCATCGGCATAGTCCTCGGCGCCGAGCCGGATCTCGCGCTCGCGCGCGCGGGCGTCCTCGACGATGTCCTCGGCTGCGCGCTCGGCCTGCTTGGTCACCTCCTCCTCGCCCACGAGCCGCTCCTGGCGCTCGCGTGCGTCCTTGATGATCCGCTCGGCCTCCTTCTTGGCCTCGGCCAGCATCTCCTGGCGCTCCTTGACGATCCAGCGCGCCTGCTTGATCTCCTCGGGGATCGTCGCGCGCATCTGGTCGAGGATGTCGTAGATCTCCTCCTTGTCGACCCTCACCTGGTCGGTCAGGGGCACCGGCTTGGCGTTGTGCACCAGGTCGTCGAGCTTGTCTATGAGTACGAGGACGTCCATCTAGCGGTCACCTCCGTGGAGCCAGCAGCCACCCGTTCTCTGCAGGAGATTCGACATCTTCACTGAGATCCCCATTTCGTCAGCGCCTGAGCTCTTCCTGCAAGCGCTTGGCCACCTCGTCGGGGACGAGGTCGTCAATCCTGCCCCCGAACGTGGCGAGCTCCTTGACGCCGCTTGAGGATAGAAAACTGTACTGCGGGCTCGCCATCAGGTACACAGACTCTATCTGGGGATCCTGGCGGCGGTTGAGCTGGTTCATCTCCAGCTCATACTCGAAGTCCGAGATCGCGCGCAGGCCCTTGACGATCGCCTTGGCGCCCACGCTCCTTGCGAACTCGACGACGAGCGTCGAGAAGGGCTCCGCGCGCACCCGCTCGAGGTCTGCGATCGAGCGTTGGATGAAACCCATGCGCTCCTCGATCCCGAACAGCGCCGCATCCTTGCGCACAGAGCGATTGACAACGGCCACGACGACTTCGTCATAGAGGTTCGCGGCACGGCGGATCACATCGAGGTGGCCGTTGGTGATCGGGTCGTAAGAGCCCGGGCACACGACTATCGACTTCTCAGATTGGGTCATTGATGCCGGTGGATTCGAATCGAAGTGTCGCCATAGCGCCGTTCCTGCTGGAGCTCCATTCCGAGCTCGAGCGGTGCTCGCCGATCGCTCTCGACGACGACGCGTGCGGCGGGTGAGAGCAGCGACGGCAGGGCCAGCGACAGCTCGGGTCCCCAGTCGTGCGCCTGTCCGTAGGGAGGATCGATGAACACGAGATCGTATGTCTCTTCGCGAGTTCGTGCACTGCGCAGCGCCCGCAGCGCGTCCGTGCGGCGCACCTCAGCCGCGATCGGCTCTATTGCGAGGTCCGTGAGATTGTCCCTCAGCGCCCGCAGCGCGCCTGCGTCGCGCTCGACGAACACGACGCCCGCGGCACCCCTCGACAGCGCCTCGAGGCCCATCGCGCCGCTGCCGGCGAACAGGTCGAGCACGCTCGCCCCCTCGAGCGGGCCGAGCATCGCAAAAACCGCCTCTCTGACCCGGTCGGAGGTGGGCCTCGTGGTGGTGCCCCTCGGCGCCTTCAGGCGCCTGCCGCCGAGACGCCCCGCGATCACCCGCATAAGAGCACCGTAGGGCTTTCCGCCGGTGTGCGGTGCCGGCGGCGCTCATGCCGGGATCGGTGCGAGCGCCCGGGCGCCGAACCGGCGCGCCAGCTCGTCGCCGAGCAGCGCGTGCTCGGGCCCGGCCAGATCCGGGTCGGCGTCGGCGATCGCCTGCGCCTGTGCCCGCGCGCGCTCGAGCAGCTGTGCATCCTCGGGCAGGCTCGCCACCTCGAACTGGCCGAGGCCGGATTGTCGAGTGCCCACGAGCTCGCCCTCCTTGCGCAGCCCGAGGTCGATCTCGGCCAGTCGAAAGCCGTCGCCGTGCTCGACCAGTGCGCGCAGCTTCACCGAGCTCGCCGTCGCGGCTCCTTTGACCAACAGGCAGCTCGCGCGATGCTCGCCGCGCCCGACCCGTCCTCGCAGCTGGTGCAGCTGGGAGATGCCGAAGCGCTCGGCGTTCTCGACGAGCATGACCGTCGCATTCGGCACGTCGATCCCGACCTCGACCACGGTCGTCGCCACCAGCACATCGGCCTTGCCCGAGGCGAAGGCGGACATCGCCTGCTGCTTCTCGCGCGGTCGCATGCCGCCATGCAGCAGCACCAGCTCATATCCCTCGAGCTCGCCGTCGCGCAGACGCTCGAGCTCGGCCGTCGCCGCCCGCTGGCCGACCTCCGGCTGCGCGCCGGGGCCGGCCGGGTCGCCGGTCTCGCCGGCGCCGGCGCTCGAGGGCTCCTCGACGAGCGGACACACGACGTAGGCCTGGCGGCCCGCCTTCAGCTGCTCGCGCAGCTCCTCATAGGCGCGGCTGCGCCCGCCCTCACCGACCACCACGCGCGTGTCGATCGGCTGTCTTCCCGACGGCAGCTCGCGCAGGATGCTCGAGTCAAGATCTCCGTAACCGGCCAGGGCGAGCGTGCGGGGAATCGGCGTGGCGGTCATGTGCAGCATGTGCGGCCGGGAGTCGGCGCCTTCTTCGAGCGCCGCCCGCTGGCGCACGCCGAAGCGGTGCTGCTCGTCCACCACGGCGACGGCCAGCGCGGGGAAGGCGACGTCGGGCTCGATCAGGGCGTGCGTGCCCACGATCAGCGACAGCTCGCCCGTCGCGAGCTTGCCCAGCGTGTCTGCGCGCCTGCTCGCGGGCGTTGAGCCGGTGAGCAGAGCGACGGTCAGCGGCTCTGCGCCGAGCAGCCGTTGGAGGGTGGCGAAATGCTGTTCGGCGAGCGTCTCGGTGGGCGCCATCAGCGCCGCCTGATGGCCGTGCTCGACCGCGCGCAGCATCGCGTACAGCGCGACCACGGTCTTGCCGCTGCCAACCTCCCCCATCAGCAGCCTCTGCATCGCCCGTGGCTGTGCGAGATCCTCGCCGACCTCCTCGATCGCCCGGCGCTGGTCGCCGGTGAGGGTGAACGGCAGTCCGCGTTCAAGCCAACGGGCGCTCAGCGACGGCTGCTCGGCCAGCGCCAGCGCACCCCTGCGCGCCCTTCTCGCCGCACGGCGGCGCAGAAACACGAGCTGCGTCAAGAGGAGCTCCTCGAAGGCGAGCCGCGAACGCCCGTCCTCTGAGTCGCAGGCACCCTTGGGAAAGTGCATCGCCGCGAGCGCGCCGGCCCTGTCGGGCAGCCCCTCGGCCACCCGCATGGCCGCGGGCAGCATCTCGGTGACGTCGCTCAACGCGCCTCTCTCAGCCTGGACGAGCGCGAGGATCTGGGTGGAGGAGACGCCCTCGGCGGCGGCATAGTGCGCGACGGCGCTGCTCGTGCCCGGCTCGAGGCTGCCGCCGTCGCCCGGCGCGTGGTGGGATACGCGAAAGCCGCCCTTCGCATCCGCCTTGCCGTGCAGCATCAGGCGCGTGCCCGGCGGGTAGCGCTGCACGAGCCAGGGCTGGTTGAAGAACGTCGCGCGCATGGCGCCCGTGTCATCGAGGACCGTCGCCTCGACCAGCGGGCGCATCCCGCGCCGGCGCACCGGCCGCATCCGTATGCTCCCGACCCGCACCGCCACGGTCGCCTGCTCGCCCGCTCCCAGCGCGGCCAGCGTGCGCGTCTCGCGGCTGGCCCTCGGCAGATGTTCCAACAGCTGGCCGACGGTGTGCAGGCCGAGCGCCTGCAGCCCCTCCCCCGTCTTTGCCGAGGACGGCTGCAGGGGCGCTTGAAGGCGCGACGGGCGCGGCCAGCGCACGGGGGCCGCGATCATCTCGGCCCTGCTCAGAGCTCTGCTTGACGCGAACGCGTAGGGGTCGAGCAGCGGATGCCGGCTCGCAGAGGAACACGCCGTGGCCGGCGCGTGGGTCTCGGTCGCGGGCATTCGCCGCTGATGATGATGGCGGCGGCGGTCGTAACGGCGAATCGCGGGCGGCCCGCTACTCGGCGGTCAGCAGCCACCAGTAGGCGGGCTGGCCGCCGCTGCGCAGCTCGAGCTCGACCTCGCCGTCGACCATGCCCTCGATGTCCCCCAGCCCCAGCGGGGCGTCCTGGCCGGCGAGCACGCTGATCAGTTCCGGCGCTCCCAAGCCGTTGGCGCCGTGCTCGAGCGCGTCGAGCACGGCCCGCAGGGTCGCGCGGGGCTCGCCCCAGGCCAGCACCTGCTCCTCCACGAAGCCCACCGCCTCACCGCGCGTGAAGCGGCCCTGGGTGTCGTCGCGGGCCGCCGGCGCGACCGCCCCCGTGCGCACGCGCGCCAGCGCCTCGCTGACTGCCCGCGCGTTCTCCTCGACCGAGCGCTCCGACGCCAGCGCCACGGCCGCGACGAGACCGGCCTGCTGGCTCGTGGTGGGCGCCACGTGTACCTGCTTGTCAGACAGCTCAGCCGCGCGCTCGGCCGCCATGATCACGTTGGCGCTGTTCGTCAGCACCACCACCTCCTCGGCCGGGACCTCGTGGATGCCGGCCAGCAGGTCGTAGGTCGAGGGGTTCAGCGTGGGGCCTCCGTCGATCGTGTTCACGCCGAGCTCGCGGTACATCTCCGCCAGCCCGGCGCCGCTGACGACCGCGACGGCGCCGCAGCGCACGCGCGCGCCGACCGTGGGGGGCGTGGCCGGGGTGGCAGGCCCGCCGAAGACATTCTCGCCCGCGAGCGCTCCGCCGCCGTCCTCAGCGGCGCCGTCGGCGTGCCGGCTCAGGCGCTCGTCGCGCTGTGCAAGCTGCAGGTGCATGTCCGCCACGTCCAGCCGCGAGACCTCACCGGCATCGGTGAAGACCGCCGTGGCGAGCTCCGGCTCATCGGTGTGCAGGTGGACCTTCAGCGTGGTCGTGTCGCCGACGACGAGCACCGAGTCGCCGAGCGTCTCGAGCGGCGCGATGAAGCGGCCCGCGCTCAAGCCGCTGCCGGTGACGGCGAAGTTGGTGCAGAAGCGGTAGGTGCTCGAGTTGTGCTCGGGGTGGGAGATGCGCGCCGGAGCGTGATGATCGAGCTCCGGGGGGTCGTCGCCGCGCAGCGCCGCCACGACGCCCGCGAAGATGATCGTCAGCCCGTAGCCGCCCGCGTCAACGACGCCGGCGTCGCGCAGCGCCGCCAGCAGCTCGGGACCGCGCTTGACCGAGTCCTGGCCGGCGTCGACCGCGCTCGCGAGCGCCTCGGCGATGGCGGCGTCCTGCACCGAGCGCTCGGTGGCCGGCTCCATGCGCGGGTTATCAGGGCTGTGAGCGACATCGGTCACGATCTTGTGGGCCATCTCCCGCGCCACGGTCAGGATCGTCCCCTCGGCCGGGTCGCGCACCGAGGAGTAGGCGCGGTCAGCCGCGTTGGCCAGCGCAGCGCCGATCAGCGTCGCGTCGATCAGCTGGCCGGGCCTCGAGACCAGCTCCTCCGCCGCTCCGCGGATCAGCTGGGAGAGGATCACGCCGGAGTTGCCCCTCGCACCGAGCAGCGCCGCGCGGGCGACCGACTGCACGATCTCCTCGCGCCCGATCTCGTCGATCGTGCGCTGACCGTCCGCGCCCTGGAGACGATCGAGCTCGTCGAGGACGGCGCGCAGCGTCAGCGCCATGTTGTCGCCGGTATCCCCGTCGGCGACGGGAAACACGTTGAGATCGTTGACCTCCTCGCGACGCGATTCCAGATGCGCGAGCGCCCCGGCCACGGCGACGCGAAAGCGCAGGAGGTTTGTATCCGTCACGACGTCACTGGGAAGCGGCTCAGAGAGCCTTTGTGACCTTGCCCGCTTTCAGACAGCGCGTACAGACATACACGCGCCGGGGCGCCTTGCCCACGAGGATCCTGACCTTCTGCAGGTTCGGATCAAAGCGCCGCTTGGTCGCAACCATCGAGTGGCTGCGGCTGTTGCCGAACGCCGGCCCCTTGCCGCAGCTGTGACATACCTTGGCCATGGTCGCAGGAGTCTAGATGATCTGTTGGCGGGACCCCTGCGGGGTCCGGCCGGTTCGCTGCGTGCGAGCCTCACGCCTGCAGGCGGCGCCGCAGCGCCGACATTGCCAGCACGGCCTCGGCCGCGTGACGCCCCTGATCGCGCTTGTCGCCCCCGGAGCGGGCGAGCGCCTGATCCATCGTCTCGCAGGTGAGCACGCCGAAGGCGCAGGGAACACCCGTGTCGAGCTGCACACGCATCACACCGCGGGCGGCCTCTGCACAGACGAAGTCGTAGTGGTCGGTCTCGCCTCGGATGACCGCCCCCAGGCAGGCGACACCGGCAAAGCGCCCGCATCCGGCCGCATAGCTCGCCGCCAGCGGCAGCTCGAAGGCGCCGGGCACGTCGAACACCTCGACTTCGCCCGCGCCGGCCTCGGCGAAGGCCGCGTTCGCGCCCGACAGCAACCGCTCGGCGAGGTCCTCATAGAAGCGGCCGATGGCGATCGCGTAGGAATCGCTCACCGCTCGTGGCGCTCCTCGGGGCCGTCCTCGAGGCGCTCGGACTGCAGCATCTCCTCGTCGAGGTTGAGGCCCTGGTGGTGGAGCGTGTGCCCCATGCGCTGCGCCTTCGTGCGCAGATAGGCCTCGTTGTGCTCGTTGGGAGCCTGCTCGATCGGGATCTGCGCGCTGACCGACAGGCCGTAGCCCTCGAGGCCTCTGATCTTCTTGGGGTTGTTCGTCAGGATGCGAATCGAGCTGAGTCCCAGGTCCACCAGGATCTGGGCGCCGATCCCGTAGTCGCGCAGGTCCGCGGGAAGCCCGAGGCGCTCGTTGGCCTCGACCGTGTCCAGGCCGTCCTCCTGCAGGCGGTAGGCGCGCAGCTTGTTCAGAAGGCCGATTCCCCGGCCCTCCTGGGAGAGATACAGAAGCACCCCCTGGCCCTCGCGATCGATCATCGCCAGCGCGGATTCCAGCTGCTCGCCGCAGTCGCAGCGAAGCGAGTGGAACACGTCGCCGGTGAGGCACTCCGAGTGCACCCGCACGAGCACGTCCGGTTGCCCGGAGACATCGCCCTTGACGAGGGCCACATGGTGCTTGTCGTCGACGAGCGAGCGGTATCCCACCGCCTCGAAGTCCCCGAACGTCGTGGGCAGCCGCGTGGTGACGACCCGCTCCACGAGCTTGTCGTTGCGCCGGCGATATGCGATCAGGTCGGCGATCGTGATCAGCTTCAGCCCGTGACGCTCGCAGTAGTCGAGGAGGTCCGGCACGCGCGCCATCGAGCCGTCCTCGTTCATCACCTCGCAGATCACCCCGGCCGGGTTCAGACCCGCGAGCCGGGCCAGGTCCACGCTCGCCTCGGTGTGACCCGTACGCTCGAGCACCCCGCCGGGCTTGGCCTTCAGCGGGTTCACATGGCCGGGCTGCGTGAGGTCCCGCGGTCGCGTGTTCGGGTCGATCGCCACCTGCATCGTGTGCGCCCGGTCGTGCGCCGAGACTCCGGTCGTGACGCCGTCGCGGGCCTCGATCGTGATCGTGAACGGAGTCTGGAGCGCGGACTCGTTCTTGGCGGTCATCAGCTCCAGGCCGAGCTCGTCGCAGCGTTCGGGCGTGAGCGCCAGGCAGATCCACCCGCGCGCCTCCTTGGCCATGAAGTTGATCGCCTCGGGTGTCACGAACTGCGCCGCCATCACGAGGTCGCCCTCGTTCTCGCGGTCCTCGTCGTCGCAGACGACGACCATCTTCCCCTGTCGGATCTCCTCGATCGCCTCCTCGATCGTGGCGAACACTGCGGTGGGCGTTCTCGATTCACTCATGCTCTTACCTCCATCAGCCTCTCCACCTGCTTGGCGAGGATGTCGACCTCGATGTTCAGTAGAGCACCCTCTCCAATCCCTCCCAGGTTGGTGCGCTTGAGCGTCTCCGGAATCAATGAGACCGCGAAGCCGTCTTTGAGCAGCGCGCTGACCGTAAGGCTAACGCCGTCGAGCGCGACCGAGCCCTTCTCCGCCAGGTAGCGCTCGAGACGAGGGTCGATCCGGATCTCGAGGATCCGCGCAAAACCCTCCTCGCGGATCGCGGAGACCGTGCCGGTCCCGTCGACATGGCCCTGCACTATGTGACCGCCCAGGCGCTCGCCGGCACGCAGCGGCAGCTCGAGGTTCACCTGCGCTCCCGCCTCGAGCCGCCCGAGCGAGGAGCGACTGAGCGTCTCGGCCATCGCCTCGGCCTGAAAGCCGCGATCGTTGACGCGCGTGGCCGTCAGGCACACGCCGTTGACGGCCACCGAGTCGCCCTCAGCCAGCTCTCGGGCCAGCTGCGCGCGGATCTGGAGCGTGGCGCCGGCTCCGTTCTGCTCGAGCGCGGTCACGCTGCCCAGCTCGGCGATCAACCCCGTGAACATCCGCTCGCCGCCGCTCGCCCGTCACCACTCGCGCAGGCGCGCGGAGATCAACAGGTCCTCGCCGACGCTCGTGCAGTCGAACGTGAGCGCGCGCAGCGCCTCGGAGATGCGCTCGACGCCCTTGCCCTCCAGCGGGTCGCGGGCCGCGCTGCCGCCCAGCAGGAGCGGCGCCAGGAACAGGCGGATCTCGTCGATCTCGCCGGTATCGAGAAACGCGCCGGCAAGATGAGGGCCGCCCTCGAGCAGCACGGAGGTGACGCCCTCGGCGCCGAGCTGGTCGAGCCCAGAGCGCACCCGCGCCGGCTCGTTTTCGCCGGTCGCGACCACCACCTGGACGCCGGCCGCCTCGAGCGCGTCGGTGTCGGCGCGCGCGGCCGCGCGCGAGACCACCACCGTCAGCGGAACCTCGGCCGCCGCGACCACGAGCTGGGAGCTGGGCGGGAGCCGTGCGAGCGAGTCGAACACGACGCGCCGCGGCTGAGGTGCGAGCTGCGCCGGCGGGCTGTCGGGCCGGGCCGTCAGCTGGGGGTCGTCGGCCAGCGCGGTGCCGATGCCGACGACGACGGCGTCGACCGAGGCGCGCCAGCGATGGGCCAGCTCGCGGCTGTCCTCGCCTGAGATCCACTTGGAGTCGCCGGTGCGCGTCGCAACCTTGCCGTCGAGCGTCATCGCCGACTTGAACAGCACCCACGGACGCCCGACGCGGGCGTGCTTGCGGAACGCCTGGTTGAGCAGGCGTGCGCTCGCGGCCAGCTCGCCGTCGGCGATGATCACCTCGACGCCCTCGTCGCGCAGGATGCCGAGCCCCCGACCGGAGGCCTTCTCGGTGGGGTCATCGGAGGCGATCACCACGCGGCCGATCCCGGCCGCGAGGATCGCCTCGGTGCACGGCGGCGTCTTGCCCTCGTGGCAGCACGGCTCGAGCGACACGTACAGCGTGGCGCCGCTCAGGTCCTCAAGGCCGCAGGCCTCGATCGCGTTGACCTCCGCGTGCAGTCCCCCGAATGCTTCATGAAAGCCCTCACCGAGCGTCTCGCCGTCGCGCGCCACGACGGCGCCGACGACGGGGTTCGGCTTGACCGCGCCAAGGCCCCTGCGGGCGAGCTCGATCGTCCGCGTCAGATGGATCTTGTCGGTGTCGGTGCAGGTGGACATGTCTGATCAGAATATCCCCGTACAGAACTCGGTCCGGGAAACGCTCAGCCTGCGCAGCGCCCGCCGTGCAGGCGGTAGATGGTCATCGTCGGCCCCGGCCGCTCGTAGGAGAGCGGGTAGTAGTCAAAGCTCCAGTCGAATCCGAACGCGACCGGGTGCCCCGAGCGAGTGTAGGGAGATGCGCGGTAGACGACTTCTCCCTGCTGCTCGAGCGCGCGGTAGTAGGCGAGCGCGAGCGGCACCGCCTTTGGGTCCGCGAAGGCCCGCCCGGATTGTGTCGAGCCGCGCACCACCCAGCAGTAGCCCCGGCGCTCGTAGTAGCTGATCAGCGCCGGGGCGAGCGTCCGCTCGTATTCCTCGATGCCCACCACCCGGTGCGCGCTCGGCTCAAGCGCGCCATCGGCGGAGATCACGGACACGAGCGAGTAGTACTTCAGCCAGGGCGAGCCCCACTGTGCCGGCGACACCGGCTCGACCACGATCGGGGTGCGCGGCGGGATGTGCGCGAGCATCCATGCCCGCGTCAGCGAGCGGGTGTCCTCACGCGAGAGCACGAGGTCTGAGTGAACGCTGTAGAGAAGCCCCTGAGCGCACAGCAGCACGCTCGCTAGGGCGATCAGCGCGATCGACAGGGGCCGCGCGCGCCGAGCGCGGGCGGCCGGCGCGAGCCGCCTGACGATCGCCGCGGCCAGCTGCAGCGCGAAGTACGCGCCCAGCAGGCACAGGATCGGCACGATCGGCAACAGCCAGCGCCCGAAGTAGCGGCCCTGGAGGCCCATGAACGCCAGGAACACGAGCGGGGCGGGCACGAGCAGCCAGCCCAGCCGCGGCTGCGAGCGCCACACGGTCACGGCGCCGCCGAGCGCGGCCAGCGCGGGCACCCAGCCGAGGCCCCAGGTGAGCGACCACAGGTAGTAGATGAGGCCCCCCTGTTTGGGAGCGCCCAGCTTGCCCTGGGCTTCGCCGGCCAGCGTCGACTGGTGAACGAGTTCGGCGTGGAAGGCGCGATAGTCGAGCAGCGCATAGGGATTCGCGATCAGGAAGGCGAGCACGGCCGCCGCCGCCGCGAGCGCGATCCCGCCGATCGCACGCCGCGCGGCGCCCGGCTCGCCCTTTAGCTGGCAGGCGGCGGCGGCGAGCAGCGGCAGCAGCATGATCCCGGCCGTGTACTTGCTCGCGCAGGCAAGGCCCAGGCCGACGCCCGCCAGCAGATAGTCGCGCGCGCGGCCTCTGCGCAGCACGCCGGCGCTGCCGAGCAGCGACAGCGTCGCCGGCGCGAGCGTCGGGACGTCGTTGAGCGCGAGGTGCGCATAGAAGACCGGTAGGAACGCCACCGCCTCGATCGCTGCGGCGAGCAGGCCGAGCAGGCGGCTGAACAGGCGCGCACCGGTCGCGTACAGCAGCCACAGCGCGGCCACGCCGAGCACGGCGGTGGCCACGCGCGCAAGCGTGTAGACATCGGCCGGGTGGTGTTCGAAGGCGTGCACCGCCCCCCTCGCGCTCCCGTATGCGACCACCAGCAGGCCGTGCAGCAGATAGGTGAAGGCGGGCGGGTTGGCGAAGTAGTGCGGGTTGAGGCTGTGCTGTTGGAACATGGCGACCGCGCGCGGCAGGAAATGGTCGGCCTCGTCGGTGTTGTAGGCGTAGGGCAGGCCCTGCCGCACGCCCCACAGGCGCAGCGCGAGGCTGCCGATGAGAATCGCTCCGAGCGCCGGCCAGGCCCAGCGGCGGGGGATCTCAGCAGTTGGCATAGACCGCGTAGTAACGGCTCGTGTAGATGCGTCTGAAGCCGCTTTGCGGGATCTGGTCGCGCGGGTCATCGCCGACGTCCACGATCGCCTCCACGAAGACGGCGCTGCCGAGCGGGTACACAGCGACGCTTCCCCGTCGGAGGCGGTCCTCGAGCGTATGCGAGCGCTTGGCGACGTCGGCTCGCGCCTGGCTGCGCGCGACGATGTCATGCTGCCCGACGCTGTCGAGGATCCAGCGGGCGTCGGGGATCAGCTTGTTGTTGGGCAGCGACAGCAGCGGACAGCGTGCAAGCACGCGCTTGACGCGCGGGTTGGCGAGCGTGGCCGCGAGCCCCTTGTGGAAGTCCTCGTGGTAGGCGAGGGTCGTGCGCAGGCTTTCGAGGTTCAGCGTCGTGGCCACCGAGGCGGCGCCGTAGAGCACGAGCACGGCGGCGAGCGCCATCCACACCCGGCGCAGCGTCGAGCCGGGTTCGAGCATCGACCAGCCGCCGATCGTGACAGCGCAGAACAGCAGCATCACGACCGCCGCCCCCATCAGGTAGCGGTCGATCACCGACGCGCCGACGGCGCCCTCGGCCACGAACACGCACACCAACAGCACGAGCGCCGCCAGCGGCGTCAGCACGCGTCTGGGCGCAAGCCAGATCGCCAACGGAAGGCCGGCGAGAGCGCCGAGGATCACGGGCACCTTGTCGATGCGCACCGCGAACGTCCACACCGAGCCGACCACGCTCGAGAGCCCCTGCGTGCGTTCGAGTTCCTGAGCCAGGCCGGCCGTCGAGCTGAGCGAATAGAACGGGTTGCCGGTGACGACTGCGTCCACGAGCACCCACACGACCGGCGCGATCGCGGCCATCGCCAGATAGCGCAGGCGCGTGCGGTTATCGGCCGGCCACGAGCACCACAGCCAGTATGCGCCGCTCAGCACCCACGCGTCCGGACGCAACAGGCCGGCGGCCGCCAGCATCAGGAAGACGAGCGTGCCGCGGCGCGGGCGTTCGACCTCGAGCGCGATCGCCCACACGATCAGGGCGACGTATGAGATATCCAGGTAGCCCTGCGCCGCGAGGTTCTCCACAAAGAAGCGGCTGAGCACCAAAAGCCCCGCAAGCAGCCCGACGACCGGGCCGAAGCAGAGGCGCCCGACGCGATAGACGCCGGCGACGACGGCCACGAAGGAGGCGATCGAGCCGAGCACCATCAGCCGGGCGCCGCCCTGACCGAAGATCGAGCAGAACATCCCGAAGGCGATCGCCAGCGGATGCTCGGTCGGCGCCCGGTAGACCCTGAAGTCGGGGAGGTGCAGGTGCAGCAGGTCGCGCCCCCACAAGAGCGCGTAGAAGGAGTCGTAGGTGGGATACGTGGGGAACGCGAAGTAGCCGATCAGCGCGCCGACGCACAGCACGGCGAGCGCGACCGGCGCCCACACCCGCGGGCCCGCGGCACGTAGCCTCGCCAGCCAGGTCGGGCCCGGCCGGAGCCGGGTGTGCGTCGCGCTTTCCATCGAGCCTTGGGCCGTCATGGGCCGGCACCGGCGCCGCCCACACGCTTGGCGCCAAACCCCGTGTCGCGCTCTGGGATACTGGCGGGAGCCAAGTCTAGGCAATCATCGTCGATGAAGCTCATCATCCAGATCCCTTGCTTCAACGAGGCCGACCAGCTACCGCAGACGCTCGCTGACCTGCCCCGCGAGGTGGCGGGCTTCGACATCGTCGAGTGGCTCGTCGTCGACGACGGCTCGACCGACGACACGGTTGCCGTCGCGCGCGCCCACGGCGTCGACCATCTCGTGCGCCTGACGAACAACAAGGGCCTCGCCGCCGGATTCCAGGCGGGCATCGACACGGCGCTGAAGCTGGGGGCGGACGTGATCGTCAACACCGACGCCGACAACCAGTACTGCGGCGCCGACGTCTCGCGGCTCGTCGTCCCGATCCTCGACGGACGCGCCGACATGGTCATCGGCGACCGCGAGGTGACGGGCATCGAACACTTCTCGGCGCTGAAGAAGGGGCTGCAGCGCGTGGGCTCGTGGGTCGTACGCCAGGCGTCGTCGACCTCGGTCCCGGACACGACATCGGGGTTCCGCGCCTACAACCGCGAGGCGGCGATCCAGATGCTGGTCGTATCGAAGTTCACCTACACCCTTGAGACGATCATCCAGGCCGGGAAGCTCCTGGTGGCGGTCGACCACGTCCCGGTGCGCACCAACCCGAAGACGCGCGAGTCGCGCCTGTTCCCCTCGATGGGCGCGTACGTACGGCGCAACGCGGTGTCGATCTTCCGCATCTACGCGCAGTACGAGCCGCTGCGCGTGTTCTGGAGCCTCGCGGCGCTGATCGGGATCGTCTCGATCGGCGTATGGATCCGCTTCGCGGTGGCCTACGCGGATGGCAACGGCAAGGGACATGTGCAGTCGCTGATACTCGGCGCCGTGCTGTTTATCGCTGCGGTCGTGCTGTGGGCGCTGGGCGTGATCGGCGACCTGCTGGCCGCGCAGCGCGTGATGACGCAGAAGACCTTCGAGCGCGTGCGGCGGATCGAGCTCGAGCTGGGAGTGGCGCCGTCACACTACGAACCGGGCGCCCGCCCCGCCGAGGCGCCGATCGCGCCCGGCGAGTCCAGCCCTCGCAGCGAGCACGAGCACGAGGCGGTGCAGCTGTGAGCGGTGTGACCGTCTCCGAGGACGGGATCGTCACAGGCAACACGTTCGACAAGTATGGCTCCACGAACCCGGTCGTGCGCCGGCTGATGGGCGGCTTCGAGCGCGCGCTGGACGAGCTGTTCGACCGCGCCGCTCCCAGCTCGCTGCTGGACGTCGGCTGCGGGGAGGGAGTGCTCGTGGAGCGCTGGGCGCACCAGCTGGGCGACGGGCGGGTGGTCGGCATCGACCTGCAGGAGGAGTCGATCCAGGCGGGCTGGGCCGAGCATCAGGCGCCCAACCTGGAATACCGGGTGATGGAGGCGGAGAACCTGCCGTTCGCGGCCAACGAGTTCGACCTGGCCGCCGCGGTCGAGGTGCTCGAGCACGTTCCCGACCCCGAGCACACGCTCTCGGAGATGGTGCGCTGCGCCGAGCGCCACCTGCTCGTGTCGGTGCCGCGCGAGCCGCTGTGGCGGATGCTCAACATGGCACGCGGCGCCTACTGGTCGGAGCTCGGCAACACGCCCGGCCATTTGAACCACTGGTCCAGGCGCTCATTCGTGCGGATGCTCTCGCGCCACGGCCAGGTGGCCGAGATCCGCTCGCCGTTTCCCTGGACGATGCTGCTTGTCCGCCTCTAGGGGTTCGGGCCAGCGCTCCTACGGCAGCGGCGCCCGCATCCTCTCGGTGGGGATCGCGTGCACGGGCCTTCTGACGCTCGCCTACTTCTCGATCTCAAGTCACGTCCTCGGCGAACAGCAGGCGTCACAGATCGCGCTGTTGTGGTCGATCATGTTCGTGATCATCTCGGTCATCTACCGGCCGATCGAACAGCTGCTGTCGCGCACGATCGCCGAGCGCCGCGCGCGCGGGCACGCCGAGCACTCCGTGCGCGTGCCGCTCGCGATCCAGGCGGGCTTCGCGCTCGCCTTCCTGGTGATCGCGCTGGCCCTCAAAGAAACGCTCATCAACGAAGTCTTCGACGGCTCCTCGGCGCTGTATGACGTGCTCGTCGTGGGCACGCTCGCATATGCCGCCAGCTACTTCGCACGCGGGTGGCTCGCGGGACACGAATACTTCGCGCTGTTCGGCGGCCTCGTGCTGATGGAGTCGGTCTCGCGCCTGTGCTTCGCGCTGGCGGTGGCGATCGGGATCGCAAGCGGCCAGACAGCCGTCGCGCTCGGCATCGCCGCGGCGCCGCTGGTGTCGCTGATCGTCGTGCCCGCGGCGTTCGCCCGGCGCGGCGAGGAGCAGCGTGAACTGGCCGGCGAAGGGCACAGCGCGACCGCGTCGCACCCCGCCGACGAGGCGCTGTCGGGACCGATCACGGCCGACGAGGCCGACGCGGCGCTGGCGGGACCCGGCACCGAGGGAGTGCAGGAGGCAGCCGCCCACGACGAGCTGTCGATGCGCCGCGGCACGGGCTTCGCAGCCTGGGTGTCGGGCATCATGCTCTCCGAGCAGACGCTGTTGAACGCCGCCGTGCTGACCGTGGCAGCCACCTCCCCCAACAAGGCGCTCGTGGGGATCGTGTTTGAGGTGCTGCTGATCGCGCGCGCCCCGCTGCAGCTGTTCCAGGCGATCCAGACCTCGCTGCTGCCCCATCTCACCGGCCTTGAGACGACCGCGGGTCACGCCGCGTTCGCCCGCGCCATCCGCATCACGCTGCTCGCGATCGCCGCCTTCGCCGCTGCCGTCGCGCTCGGACTGCTCGTGATCGGCCCGTTCGTGATGGGGCACCTGTTCGGACAGCACTACTCCTACAACCGCGTCGGCCTCGCGCTGCTGGGTGTCGGCATGGGACTGCACCTGGCCTCCGGCGCGCTCAACCAGGCCGCGCTCGCACGCGACCGGGCGCGCGCCGCGGCCATCTGCTGGCTGATCGCAGCGGTCGTATTTCTCGCCTGGATGCTGTCGCCGGCCGTCGCCAACCAGCTGACGCGCACCGAGATCGGCTACGCCGGCGCCACCTGCCTGCTCGCGCTGCTGTTGTGGACGCTCTACCGTCAGGGCTCGCGCCCGCTCGGCCGCGACGCCGCTCAGTCCGCGCCGGCCGCGAGCGCGATCGCGCGGTAGGCCTCACCGGGATCGCCGTGCTCGAAGATCGCCGAGCCCGCGACGAACACGCTCGCGCCGGCCGCCCTGCAGGCGGGAGCCGTGTCGGCGTCGATGCCGCCGTCCACCTGCACCATCACCCCGGCGCCCACGATCGCCGCGACGCGCGCGATCTTGTCAAGCGAATGGGTGATGAAGGGCTGGCCGCCCCAGCCCGGATTGACCGTCATGCACAGCGCCATGTCGATCGCGCCCGCGACCTCGGCGAGCGCGCCGACCGCGGTGCCGGGGTTGATCGCAACGCCGACGCCGACCCCCTGCTCGCGCAGCAGAGCGGCCGCGTAGGAGACGTGCGGCGTCGCCTCGGCATGGAAGGTGACACTGTCGGCGCCCGCCTTGACGAAGTCGCCGACGTGTTGCTCGGGGCGCTCGATCATCAGGTGCACGTCGAGCGCGGCTCCGGCCGCGTGCGTCTGCTCGCGCAGCGCGCCGACGACCAGTGGGCCGACCGTGATCGGCGGAACGAAGTGCCCGTCCATGACGTCCACGTGGATGACCTTCGCGCCGGCGTCCAGCACCTCCCCAACCTGCTCGCGCAGTCGTGCAAAATCCGCCGACAGGATCGAGGGCGCAACGTGCACGCCGCTCGGCAACGGGCTCATGTCAAGCGGAACGCCGGTCCAGCGCCGCAGGGCGCGCTCATATCGGCTGCAGCATCGAGTCGCCGCAGGCGTTGCACTTCATGATCGCCGTCGAGGACATCCTCACGATCGTCGAATGCTCACCGCAGTTGGGGCAGACCGAGGTGAGCTCGAAGCGGTGCAGGCAGTACACGCAGCGGTAGCGCCCGGGCAGGTTCGTGGGACGCAGCCATGGCTCACCGCAGTGCGGGCATTCCGGCCCCAGGTCGATAGTCGACTTGACCGATGCCTCGGGCTCCCCCATGTCAGCTCCGGCGCAGGCGCGCGATGAAGAAGCCCGCCGTGCGGTCGCGGTAGGGCAGCGTCAGGGCGAAGCCGCTCGAGGTCCCTGCACACAGCGCGGGCAGATCCGCGCACAGGTCATCGACGCCGAATTCGGGGTGGGAATCAAGGAAGGCGGCGATGAGGCGCTCGTTCTCGGTCGGGGAGATCGTGCAGGTAGAGTAGACAAGCACGCCACCCGGACGGAGCGCGCCCGCCCCGGCGGCCAGAATCGCCGCCTGCACACGCGCCATCTCCGCCAGCTTCTCCGGGGTCAGCCGCCAGCGCAGGTCCGGGCGCGCCTGCAGCGTGCCCAGCCCCGAGCACGGCGGATCGACGAGCACGCGGTCGAACGCCGGACCCTCCGGCCTGGCCAGCGCCGCGTCGGCGACCTCGACGCGCACGTTCGCGGCACGCAGGCGTTGCGCCGTGCGCACGAGCTCGCCCGCCCGGCGACGATTGCGCTCGACCGCAACGAGCTCCCCGCTGCCTCCCATCAGCGCCGCCAGATGCGTGGCCTTGCCGCCCGGCGCCGCGCACAGGTCGAGCACGCGCTCGCCCGGGAGGGGCGCGAGCGAGCGAGCGACGAGCATCGCCGCGCGTGACTGCGCGATGAAGGCGCCGCGACGCCACGCGGCGGAGCCGTGGATGTCGAAGGGACCGTCGAGCACGAGCGCCTCGGGGATGCCGGGGTCGAGGTGCACCTGCACGGCCGGCAGCTCGCGCTCGCCGCCCCCGGCCGCGGCCCGGGCGCCGGCCGACAGCTCGCCGGCCAGCGTGCCGGTGTCGGTGACGAGCGTGTTCACACGCAGCGCCAGCTCGCCGGGCTCGTTGTCGCTCACCATCAGCGCGCGGGCGCCGACCGGGCCGAGCTCCTCCCACCACAGGCGCGCGATCCACTCCGGGTGGGAGTGCTTGAGGGCCGCGTGCGCGGGCGTATCGTCGGTGAGCGCCTCGAGCAGCGCCGGGCCCTCCCGCGTGGCGCGGCGCAGCACGGCGTTGACGAGGCCATGGCCCGCGCGTCCCTGCTCCTTGGCG
This sequence comes from uncultured Solirubrobacteraceae bacterium, assembly GCA_963761355.1. Classification (GTDB taxonomy): domain Bacteria; phylum Actinomycetota; class Thermoleophilia; order Solirubrobacterales; family Solirubrobacteraceae; genus Palsa-744. The sequence goes on along the minus strand of CAVXHC010000002.1, from coordinate 473,075 downwards.
AGCTCCACGGCGTCGGCCACGACCGCGTAGTCGGGTGAGCCCTGCAGGTACAGGAGCTCGTACAGCCCCAACCGCAGCGCCGCGAGCACGGGCGGGTCCAGGCGCCCCGGCGGGCGTTCGGCGAAAAGGCCGATCAGGTGGTCGAGCGTGCCCCTGCGCTGCACGGCGCCGTAGGTGAGGCGCATCGCCAGCGCCCTGTCGCGGGCGTCGAGCTCGCCCGCCTCGGCCTGCAGCGCCTCATCGGCGTAGGCGCCGCGCTCGAACACGCGGCGCAGCACCGTATAGGCGCAGCGGCGGGCGGGCGCGATGACGTTCCTCGTCGGCGTGGACATACGGGGATGATCGGCTATCCGCTGCGGCTGGCGCCGACCGGGGCGAGCACGTCGGCCAGGTCGGCGGCCAGCCGGCTCGCCTCCCGCTCGGCCAGCGTCGAGATCGTGACCCGGATCGCGGGAGCGCTCGTGCCCAGCCGGTAGGGGGCGCCCGGCGCCACCACCCAGCCGCGGGACAGCAGTGCGCCCACCACGCCCGTCTCATCGCCCACCGGCACCCACACGTTCAGCCCAGAGGCTCCGCTCGCCTGTACGCCCCGCTGCGCCAGGCACTCGAGGAACACCGCGCGCCGCTGCGCGTAGGTCACGCCGGCACGGCGGACGAGCTCCTGGGTGGCCGCATCGGTCCACAGGCTGAGCACCAGCCGTTGCAGGATGTGACTCACCCAGCCCGGCCCGCACTGCTGTCGCCCCTGCACGCGCGCGAGCGTCTGCGGGTCACCGGTGAGTACCGCGAGGCGCAGGTCGGGCCCGAGCGCCTTGGCCACCGAGCGGGTCGCCGCCCAGCGGGGAAGATCGACCACGGTCGTCTGCAGCTCGCCTCCGGCCACGGGACCGAGGTGGTCGTCCTCGATCACGAGCGTCTGCGGGGCGCGGGCCAGCTCCGCGCGCAACTCGCGAGCGCGGCCCTCGTCCAGCACCGCGCCCGTCGGGTTCTGCCCGCGGGGGGTGATGATCGCGGCGATCGCGCCGCGCGCCAGGGCGCCCCGCAGCTCAGCGGGTCGCATCCCGCGCTCATCCACGGTGACGGGCTCGAGCACGAGCCCGCGGGCCCGCAGGAGATCGAACAGCGCGGCATAGCCCGGGTTCTCGACGGCCACGCGGTCGCCCGGGCGCAGATGCGCCTCGAGCACGCGCTCGATGCCGTCGAGCGCACCGCTGACGATGCACAGCGACTCGCTGGGGACGCCGTCGACACGCAGCTGTTCTCGCGCGAGCGCCGTCAGCTCCGGCAGCGCAGCCGTCTCCCCGTACAGGCGCACGGGCAGAGTCAGCCCGGACAGGGCGCGCTTCAGATCGGGCAGCAGCGCCGGATCCGGGTTTCCGCGCGAGAGATCGCGAGCGCCGTCTGGAACCGGCAGGAGCGCCCGTGAGTAGGCGACCGGCGGCTTTTCACCGATGCGGGTGGAGCGCCGCGGCTCGGTCAACACCACCCCGCGCCGGCGCAGCTCGGACAGGCCCGCGGCGACCGTGGCCGGGCTGAGGCCGACCTCGAGCGCCAGGCGCCGCACCGAGGGAAGTCGCTGTCCGGGCGCCAGCGCCCCGCTGGCAACCCCGGCCTCGACGCTCGCCACGAGCTCGGCTGCACTCTCGGCCTGAATTCGATACTGTAATAGATCACTCATCCTCCTGTACTATGACAGATGAAGGAGATGGCCGTGTCCCCTGGGGTGCCCAGCCGATCTGAGACCTCTCGACGAACACGCGCACGCGCGGCGCCCGCCGAGCCCGCGCGCGAGCCGGCCAAGCCGGCGTCCGATCGCGTGCGCCTGCTGCGCAAGCGCGAGCGCGGGCGATACGAGCGCTCGGTCATCGACGCGATCCTCGATGAGGCCCTGATCGCTCATCTCGGCATCACCGCCGAGGACGGACAGCCGCTCGTGATCCCCACGCTGCACGCCCGCCGCGGCGATCTCGTCTACCTGCACGGGTCGGTGGCCGGCCGCACGCTGCGCGCGCTCGCGGCCGGCGCGCCGGCGTGCCTGACCGTCTCCTTGATCGACGGGCTGGTGCTGGCCCGCTCGGCGATGCACCACTCGGCCAACTATCGCTCGGTGATGCTCCTGGGAGAGGCGAGGAGCGTGCACGAGCGCGACGAGAAGCTCGCGGCGTTCGAGGCGATCGTCGAGCACATCGTGCCCGGGCGCTGGCGCGACGTGCGCCCGCCGACCGACAACGAGCTGAAGGCGACTGCGGTCCTCGCGATCCCGATCGAGGAGGCCTCGGCGAAGATCCGCACGGGCCCGCCGGTGGATGACGAGGGGGACTACGCGCTGGCTGCGTGGGCGGGCGTGATCCCGCTCACCGCCGCCGCGCTCGCGCCCGAGCCCGACCCGCGGCTGCGTGCCGGCACCCAGGCGCCGGGCTACGTGACCGGCTACCGGCGCCCGGCCGGAGCGTGACCGCGTAGGTAGGAGCCGGCATCCATCGGCCGCCCGCCGGGCGGCTGCACCTCGAGCAGCTCGAGCACGCCTTGGGATGCGTCGAGCAGAAGCAGACCGTCGCGGGCGATCACTCCGGGGCCGAGCCGCTCACCGCTCGCCGCGGCCACGCCGGCGAGGGGCTCGCCCTCGATCGGCTCGCTCGCCAGCGCCGCTCGCTGCACCCCCAGGAAGGTCCCGTCGTGGAGTGCCACGCGGGCGCCGATGTGCGGCTGCAGCGCGCGCACGCGGCGCTCGAGCTCAGCCGCGGGCCGGGCGGGATCGAGCAGGCGATCCTGGGCTGCGATCTTCTCCGCGTAGGTGACACCCCGCTCGTCCTGCTCGACGAACGGCGGGCGCTCCTCGAGCGCGCGCACGAGCAGCTCGCCGCCGATCTGCGACAGGCGCTGAGCGAGTGATCCGTAAGTGTCGTCAGGGTGGATCGGCTCATCCGCTGCCAGGCACACGGGCCCGCTGTCGAGGCCTGCTGTGAGGCGCATGATCGAGACGCCCGTGTCCTCGTCGCCGGCCATGATCGCCCGCTCGATCGGCGCCGCGCCACGCCAGCGCGGCAGCAGCGAGGGGTGCACGTTGAGGATCTCGTGCTCTGACAGCAGCGGCTCCTTGATGAGCGCCCCGAACGCGCACACGATGACCGTCTGGCGATTGTCGGCGCCGGCGTCGGCGATCAGCGCTCTGGCCTGCGGATCGTTGACGCTCGCGGGCTGCTCCAGCGGGATTCCGAGCTCGCGGGAACGCTCTGCCACGGGGGGCGAGGCCAGGCGCCTTCCACGACCGCGCGGGCGGTCGGGACGAGTCAGCACCAGGGCGGGGCGATATGCGTCGCTGAGCGCCAGGCGCTCGAGCACCGCCGCCGCGAACTCGGAGGTGCCGAGGAAGACGGTGCTCAAGCGCGTGAGGTGCGGACACCGCCGCTAGGCGGCGCTCGCGGTCTCCTGGGCTTCGCGCATCGCGCGCATCGCCTCCTTGCGCGCGGCGCGTGAGATGCGGTCGAGGATGAGGACGCCGTTGAGATGGTCTATCTCGTGCTGGATCACGCGCGCCTCGAGCCCCTCGGCCTCGATCTCGAGATCCTTACCGGTGGCGTCCTGCGCCCGCACCCTGACCTGCGCCGGGCGCTCCACCTCGACGTGCACGCCGGGCAGGCTCAGGCATCCCTCTTCCGCCAGCTCGAGCTCGTCGCTGCTCCACTCGAGCACAGGGTTGACAAGCGCCGTCACCGGGTCATCGGTGTAGGCGCGGAAGACGAGCACGCGGTGCAGCACGCCCAGCTGGGTGGCGGCGAGCCCGACGCCGAGCGCGTCGTGCATCAGCTCCCCCATCCTCTCGACCTCGTGCGCGAGGGCGTCGTCGAAGCGCTCCACCGGAAGCGCACTCGCACGCAGCACGGGGTCGCCGAGCTTGCGCACGTGGCGCAGCGCCGCGTCGCGGCGGGCGCGCGTCTCCGGGTCGAGCTCCGCGGCCGCCGGAGCGTCCTCCTCCCGCTCGACCTCGACGTCGGCGTCCTCGGAGGCGGGAGGCGGGAGCTCTCCCAGTGCGTCCTCTTCGACTGTGTTGTCTTCGGCTGTGTTGTCCTCCGCGGCCACCGTCCGCTGAGTTTATTGCGGCGCGGCGCGCTTACGCCTTCGCCCTCTGCCTAGCCTTGGGCGCGCGCAGCGTCACGACGCTCTGGCCGGTGTGCCTCGCGCCCGCCGGGTCGCGGGCGATGATCGTCGCACGCACGTGCATCAGGTGCGAACGAGCGAGCATCGCGCGCGCCTTCGCCGTCAGATGCAGCGTCAGCGTCCTGACGTGGCCGCCGGCCATGGTGAAGCTGGTTCGCGCGAGCGTGAGGATCGCCTTCTTGGCACCGGCGCCGGTGCTCACCGCCTCGAGCGTCTGCAGCGTCACGGAGCCCGAGCAGCTGCTCACGCCGGCCGGGCAGCTGATCCTGATGCTCACCGCGCCCGATGCGCTCGCGGCGAGCGCCGTGCTGGCCAGCTTGGCATCGGGAACCGGCGGCGCGAGGTCTACCGCCACAAAGCCCGCCGCCCCCTGACCGGCCACGTTCACGGGCGATTTTTCTTCTTCGTGTTTCTTGGTGGCCGCTTCCGCTTCCTGTTTCCCTTTGGCCGCCGTCGCTTCTTCTTCGTGTTTTTTAGCCTCCGCGACTTCTTCTGCTTCGCGGTTCTTTCTGGCTTCTTCTTCCGCTTTGGATGCTTTGCCGACGGTCACGGAGGCCGCGCTCGCGGCACTGGTCAGGCCGTAGTCGTCGGTGACCGTGAGCGTCACGGTGTATGTGCCCGCGGCGGCGTAGGTGTGCGTTGGCGAGGCCCCCCCGCCGTTGGCGGTGCCGTCGCCCCAGCTCCATGAGTAGCTCGTCAGCGAGCCGCCTGGATAGGGGTCGCTCGACCCGGCGGCGCTGAAGCTTGCCGGGGCCCCAGCCGTGAGCGAGGCCGGCGAGGTGATCGCGGCGGTGGGCAGCTTCGGTTTGAACATGCCGAGGCCGATCGGCGCGCCGACGCCGGAGGGGCCGTCGAAGCCGGGGGCCGCGTTGCAGGCCGTCGTTCCGTCGCAGTCGACGAGACTGTCGAGGACGGCGTTGGGATCGCCGCAGGAGGCGAACGAGGCGCCGCCGCAGTAGCCGTTGCCTCCGCTCGTCACGTCGTAGCGCGCCGAGGCTTCCGCCGCGTGGCCGTAGAGCGAGAGGGCGGGATATTTCACACCTCCGCCGCCACCGGCGATGGCATACATGGCGCTGATGATGGGCGTCGAGAGCGAGGTTCCCCCGAATGTCGCCCAGCCGCCTTCCACCCGTGGGAATTCGCATTCGGGCCCGCAGCGGTAGCTGTCGTAGAGGTCGAATCCGGTGTAGGGATCGCCGACCGCGGAGACATCGGCGGTGAGGCGTTTGGTCCCGCATCCGCTCGCCGCAAAACCCGCCACGGCGCGCTGCCACGGCTGGGCTGTGAATCGAGTGCTGCAGCCGCCGCCCGTCGCACCCAGCTGCGGATCGATCTCCCCGAGTTCGTCGTCCGGGCCGTTGTCGTTCCACACCGACTCGTCGGCGCGCGTCCCGTTCGTGTTGAGTGTCAGCGCGGTTCCGCCGACGGCCACCACGCTCGGAAGCGACGCCGGCGCGCTCGGCATTTCAGGCCCGTAGAAGCCATCGTTGACGGAGGTCCAGCCGTCATAGCCTTCGTCACCCGTGGCGGCCACGATCGGAACGCTGGGATGGTTGTATGCGGCTTCTTCGAAGGCGCCTATGCCGGCCTCCGGCCCGGCGTAGGAGTTCGACACCTCCGTCGCTCCCAGTGCCACCGCCTCGTTGACGGCCGCCGCAAGATCGCTGTTGAGTTCGCTGTCGGCCTCGACCAGGAGGATCTTGCATTTCCCGCAGACCGAGTGCACCGTCTCGACGTCGAGCGAGGTCTCCACCGACCAGCCGCTCGTATCCGCCGGCGGCAGTGACGAGGTTCCGGTCTGAGATACCTTCTTCAAGCATCCGTCCGCCACCGTGCAGGGGGGGAGTCCGTAGTGGGTGTCGAACGTGGCGAGATCGCTTGCGATGTCGGGGTCGTCGTAGGCATCGACGATGCCGACGGTCTGCCCTGCGCCACCGCTCTGCGGTTCATATCCGTATGCGCTGGCCAGCTCTGCCGGCGTCAGTCCCCCGGCCGGCCCGGATACCGAGTCCCCATCATCTGCCGCGTAGGGTCTTACGCCTGCGCTCGTCGCGGCGGAGGACGCGACGGGAGCGCGCAGCAGCGCCTGGCATGTGGAGCGCCCCGGCGTCGCCGGCGGGCAGATCGCCTGGACGCGCGCGTAGCGGGTGGCGCCCGTCGCGGTGCTCCCGGCCGCCTGCGCCGCCGGCGTGGCGGCGAGGCTCCCCACCGACAGCGCGCAGGCGGCCAGCAGGCCCAACGACCGGACGGCGCCCGGGCTATGTGTACGGCTCAACTGGATAAGGCCCTCACTCCTGTCGTTGTCGCGACACGTGCTACCCCGCGTCGAGCGTTCGCAATCCGACGATACCGACGATCGGCTACCACGGCGACACTACGAAACCGACACGACGACATCCCCTTTTTGGGGGATGCTCTACCTGACAAACCCAGTCCCACGGGCGAGCTGGGGTGATCCAAGAACTGCCCGAGTAGCTACTCGTTCGTGCGGGGGCGGTCTCGGCCCGAGGTGGTATGTCAGCCGCCCGTTTGAGAGCGCAGTCCTAGCTACAGAAGTGCAGCGCACGGCCAGCACCTGCGTTCGTCAAGAGCGACACTCCATGGCAGGTGCTGGCCGTGCGTCTGTGCTTACGGGCTTCTAGGAAGGGATACCCATTGGACCTGCTTGTCCTGCTCATCATTCTCCTGGTCATACTCGGCATCGCTGGCGGGGCGTTCATCAGTCCGCTTGTGCTGATCTTGCTGATTGCGGCTCTTGTGCTGTTCTTCGGTCCCTACCGTGGTCGGCGGTCCCGTCTGTAGCCGTCGCCCGTCAGTCGGCGTTGCTGCGCCGGTGCTCCGCGATCTCCTGCCAGCGATACCCCTTCGTCTTGTCCTGAAGCTCGCGGCGTTCCGCGCCGAGATTGACGAAGCGGTCCTCGATGCTGCGTCACCGGCGCGTCAGGATCGACCTTCAGAAGCCCTCAGGGCCAGCTCCGGGTCCAGCTCGATCTTGACTGGCTCGTCCACGTCGTGAGGCTTGTCGTCGGACATTTGGAATCAGACGATAGCGGGGCCCCACTGGCCTGTGTTCTGCAAGCCAGGCCCCGCTCCCGACGACAGTACAGATTCGTCCGGTCGCGGTCTAGTCCTGCCAAAACCCCTGCAAGCGCGTGGTTTTGTCAGGTACAGCATCCCCCCTTTTTGCGATCCACGCTCACCGCGGGACGCGGGAGCGAAACCGTCAGCCCTTGCCGTGCGTGCTCTTCGGCGCCCTCAGCGTGGCAACCGTCTGGGTGGTGTGCGCCGTCCCCGCGGGATCATGGGCGACGATCGTCGTTCGCACTCGCAGCTCGTGCGAACGCGAGAGCAGGGCCCGCCCCTTCCCGGACAGGTGCAGCGTGACCGTCTTAACCCTGCCGGCGGCAACGGTGAACGGGCCGCTCGCGAGAGTGAGGATGGCCTTCTTGCTGTGGGCGGCGCGACCGGCGCTCGCGCTGACGGCGTTGAGCGTGCGAAGCGTCACGGTGCCCGAGCAGCTGCCCACACCGGCCGGACAGCTGACCTTGACCGTCACGGCGCCGGACGCGCTCGCCTCGAGGGCGGTGCTCGCGAGCTTGGCGTCGGGAACGGGGGCGGTTTCCTGGTCGCCCGCCACTTGGCCGGCAGGCGGCCCGACAATGAGATTCGGAGGCGGGGGAAGCACAGAGTCCACCAGACCCCCGCTATGGGTTCCGGTAGGCCCGGTCACGGTCGCGGTCGGCGCCGAGATGGCGAACTGTTCTCCGCCGTTTTCGTTCGAGGCGGACTCCCTCACCCGGATCTCATACCCCAGGTCAGAGCCGCTCAGCGTGTAGCTCTGGCCCATCGCGACCGTGTGGCAGGATTCGATTTCGGAGTTCGCGCAGCGCCCCCATTCGTCGCGATAGCTCGTGGGGGCATGGGTCCATGACCCGTGCGTGACCGTCAGCGTCTGACCGTCGACGGGGCTCCCTGAGATAGTTGGCACCGTCAGGTCGGCGGGGACCGGGCCCCTGAGCGCCGCGTTGATCCCGGGCCGGGTGCTCCCGGCCGTAACAGACACCTCGGTGGCGTGCGCGGCAGACGATGCTTCGTTGTAGTACTGCGTGGCGTATTCGCCGCCGAATGCGAGGAATAGGACTTCGTACTCGCCGGTGGCTAGCGAGGAGAGGTCGTAGGCGCCGGTGGGTTCGGTCGCAGTGCAGCGAGAGACGGGGCCGCCGGTGACGAATGCGCAGACCTCGACTTCCGGAAGGCCGAGGTGGGTGGCGAAGCTCGTGACGGTGCCCGTGATCTGGCCGCCTGGAGAGAGGACCGCGTCTATCCCCGAGGCTGTGGCTTCCGCGCTGACCGGCACGGCGGTGGCATTTGACAGCGTTTCCTGGCCGTCGTAGTACTGGGGCACGTAGTTCCCTCCGCCTTCGAGCGCCGTTGCAAATTCAACGTCATGCCCTCCTGCAGCGACGCCCACGATCGTATATTCGCCTTGTGCATCGGTGGTTGCGCAACGTTCGACGAACTTTTCGCCGTCCAGGGCGCAGACTTCGATGTCGTCGAGCAGGCTGCCTTCCGTGTTCTTCACCGTCCCGGCGATCTCTCCGCCCGGCGCCAGCGCAGCGTTGATCCCAGACACGGGTCCACTGCCCACGGGCACGGCGTCGGCGTCCCGTTCTGAGCTTGTGTCGTCGAAGTACTGCCTTGCGTAGTTGAGCTTTGTTTCGAACGCGCCGTTGAATTCCACGATGTAGCTGCCCGATTCCAGGCCCGAGATCGTGTATTCGCCGCCGGAGCCTGTCGTCACGCAACGTGGGAGGCTCAGTTCTTCGCTACCGAACGCGCAGACCTCGATGCCGCCAAGTGGCGCTTCGGTCATCGCCGCGGTGACCTTGCCCGTGATCTGCCCGGTTGCCGCGCTCACGGCCGGCGAGGAGAGACTCGGCCCGAAGGCTCGCCGCGCGACAGCCGTCCCGGCCGCACGCGATCGAGGCCTGCCCGGCAGGGTCGTGGAGATGGCAGTGCTCGCGTCGGCGGGCGTTCCGGCATGCACGCCCCAGGCGGGTGACGCCGGCGCCGCGGCGGCATAGGAACCACATCCGAGCCAGGCGCCGGAAATAACCGCGGCTGCGAGCGACAGCTGCACCAGTCTGCGCTCCGCCGATCGATCGGCGGAGCGGCGTATGTGCGCCTGGACGAGATTCGAGTGCCAACGTCCCATTCTCGCAACCCCCAAGTTTGCCCCCAACCAAGTTCTGCCCCCACACGACAGCCCGGCCGTCGTCGCCGGGGCGAGAGAGCCTACACGAAGCACCGCACTTTGCGGGCGATTTCAGTTGCCGGGTGCGGGCTCGGAGCTACTGCGGATCGACATCCACGCTGAAGTTCACGCCCGCGTGCTCGCGCGCATCGGTGACGCGCCGCACGGCCGCGTCGACCGCTCGCACGGCCGCGCGGCGCTCGGGCGCCTTGACCACGAGCACCGAGCGCTCGCGTCCGCGCAGGCGAAACAGGGTGGCGGGGCCGAGGACAACCGGGTTGGCGCCGCCGACCGGGCCGCCGCCGGCAACCGGGTTGGCGCCGCCGACCGGGCCGCCGCCGGCAAGCGGGTTATCACCGCCGAGCGGGACGCCGCCGGCAAGCTGGGTATCGCCAGCGGCGGCGAGGCGCTCGCAGAGAGCCTCGCGCACGGCGATCGCGGCGGCGCGGGCCGGCTGAGGCTCGACGGCGGAGCAGACGATCCTGATCAGGTGCGAGAAGGGCGGGTAGCCGAGCGCCCGGCGGCGCTCGAGCTCTCCGGCGAGAAAGCCGTCTGAGTCGTGGCGGGCGGCGTGGACGATCGATCGCGCCTCGGGAGCGATCGTCTGCACGAGCACGCGTCCCTCGCCTCCCCGCCCGACGCGTCCGGCGAGCTGGGCGATCAGCGCGAAGGTGCGCTCCTCGGCGCGAAAGTCGGGAAAGCGCAGGGTGGCGTCGGCGTCGAGCACGACGCCGAGCCGCACGTCGGGAAAGTCGTGTCCCTTGGCGACCATCTGGGTGCCGATCAGGACCCCCGCGTCGGCATCCTGGAACCGGCGCAGCATCTCGCCGGTGCCCTGCGTCTCGACGACGTCGGCGTCGAGGCGGAAGATGGGGAAGCGCCCGTCGTCGAGAACTCCCGCCAGCTCGTCTGCGAGGCGCTCGGTGCCGGCGCCGTGGCGGGCGACCGAGGTCGAGGAGCAGTCGCCGCAGCGGGTGGGCATGCGCTCGCGGTGACCGCAGTGGTGGCACGCCAGGAAGCCGCCGCCGCGGTGCAGCACGAGCGCCACGTCGCAGTGTGGACAACTCCACACGCGACCGCAGGAGCGACAGGAGAGGAAGTTCGACCAGCCGCGGCGGTTGAGCAGCACGATCGCCTTGGCCCGCGCCGCTCGCACGTCGGCCAGCGCCTGGCTGGTGAGCGGATGCAGGCCGTGGCGCTCGCCGCGCATGTCCAGCACCTGCACGCCCGGCAGGGGCCGCCCGTCCACGCGCGCGTCAAGACGCGAGCGGGGCACTCGCTGGACGCTCTCGGGCCGCGGCGTGGCGCTGCCCAGCAGCAGCAGCGCCTGACAGCCCGCCGCCCGCTCGGCGGCGACATCGCGGGCGTCGTAGCGGGGATCGCCCTCGTGCTTGTAGGAGGCATCGTGCTCCTCGTCCACGACGATAAGGCCGAGATCGTCGATCGGCGCGAACACGGCCGAACGCGGGCCCACGCACACCCTGGCCTCGCCCTCGCGCAGCCGGCGCCACTCGGCGTAGCGCTGGGCGGGGCGGAGCTGCGAGTGAAGCACCGCGACGGTGTCGCCGAAGCGTTCGATGAAGCGCCCGACGATCTGCGGCGTCAGTGCGATCTCCGGCACGAGCACGATCGCGCCGCGGCCCCGCGCGAGCGCGGCGGCGGCCGCGCGCAGATAGATCTCGGTCTTGCCGGAGCCCGTCACGCCGTGCAGCAGCCGCTGCTCTGCCCGGCGCGCCGTCAGGGCCGCGATCAGCGGCTCGAGCACCGTCTGCTGCTCATCGGTCAGCGTGGGCGCGTGCGGGCTGCGCGCGCCCACGCTGTGATGCTCTGGACGGGCAACCGCCCGACGCCGGCGCCCGCTGAGCCGCCGCGCGGCGCCCGGAGGCAGAACCAGGGCGAGCGCGCGCGCGATCGTCGAGCAGTACTCGGCGGCGATCCACTCGGCCAGCACGACCAGGTCCACGGGCACGCCGAGCTCGAGGGCGCGCAGCGGCGCGAGCAGCTTCGCGTCGGCGACGTCGCTCGAGTCCGACAGGCCCACGACCACGCCGAGCACCTCGCGGCGCCCGAACGGCACGACCAGCATCGATCCGACGTCCACGTCATCGCTCAGCTCCTCGGGCAGGCGATAGTCGAACGGCCCGCGCAGGGCGCGGGCCGTCGTCATCGGCTCAACCTGGGCGATCGACGGCACCGCCGGACCCTAGTGTGAAGTGCGGACCGCTCGGGCGGCGCCAACCCGCTTGTATCGGCGTCCCGCCGCCGGACCGGGCCGCTGCCGGCGACCGGCCTCAGAGACCGGCGGCGGAGCGCAGCGCGGCGGCCTTGTCGGTGCGCTCCCACGTGAAGTCGGGGTCATCGCGCCCGAAATGGCCGTAGGCGGCGGTCTTCTGGTAGATCGGCCGGTGCAGGTTGAGCTCCTCGCGGAACGCACCCGGGCGCAGGTCGAACACCTCATCGACCGCCCTTGCGATCTGGCCGCGGGTGAGGTTCTCCCTCTCCGTGCCGAACGTCTCGACCATCACGGACACCGGGTGCGCGACCCCGATCGCATAGGCGACCTGCACTTCGGCGCGGTCGGCGAGGCCCGCAGCGACGATGTTCTTGGCGACCCAGCGCGCGGCGTAGGCCGCCGAGCGGTCCACCTTGGAGGGGTCCTTTCCGGAGAACGCGCCGCCGCCGTGGCGGGCCATGCCGCCGTAGGTGTCGACGATGATCTTGCGCCCGGTCAGGCCTGCGTCGCCCACGGGGCCACCGATCACGAAGCGACCCGTCGGGTTGACGAGGAAGTTCCTGCGCAGCGCCGCCGGATCGTAGAGCTCGCCCGGGAGGATCGGCTCCACGACGTGCTCCCAGAGATCGTCGCCGATGTGGGCTTCGACGCCTTCGGCGTGCTGGGTGGAGATCAGGAGCTTCTCGATCGCGACCGGCTTTCCGTCGAGGTAGCGCACGCTCACCTGGGTCTTGCCGTCGGGTCGCAGGTAGTCGAGCGTGCCGTCCTTGCGCACCGCCGCCAGGCGCTCGGCGAGACGGTGCGCGAGCGAGATCGGCAGCGGCATCAGCGTGTCCGTCTCGGTCGTTGCGTACCCGAACATCATTCCCTGGTCGCCGGCGCCGGCGACATCGAGCTCGTCGTCGTCGCTTGCGTCCGTACGCGACTCATACGCCTTGTCGACTCCCTGGGCGATGTCGGGCGACTGCTTGTCGATCGCGTTGAGCACCGCGCATGAGTCCGCCGAGAAGCCGAGCTCGGCGTCGGTGTAGCCGATTTTTCGAACCGTCTCGCGGGCGACTTCCTGGATGTCGACGTAGGTGTCGGTGGAGATCTCACCGGAGACCACGATCAGGCCCGTATTGACGAGCGTCTCGCAGGCCACGCGACCGTAGGGGTCATCCGCGAGGACGGCGTCGAGGACGCCGTCGGATATCTGATCGGCGATCTTGTCCGGATGACCCTCGGTGACGGACTCTGAGGTGAACAGGAACTCGTTGTCGGAAAGCTGGCTCATGGCTCGATCGGTTCGCTCGTATCTGTAGGGCCCCGTGCGGGGCGCCCGCGCAAGGGCGGGCAGGGTTGGCAAAGTCGCAGAAGTCTACGCGGCCCGCTCGCGCCCGCGCTGGCCGCGCTCGACGAAGTCGATGATCAGCGGCACGCCGTCCATGCCGTAGCGCGCGCGCAGCCGGTTCTCGATGAAGTAGGCGTAGTTGCGCGTCACGCGAGCGCGCGAGTTGACCTGGATGGCAAAGCGCGGCGGGCGCTGGCCGATCTGGGTCATGTAGATCAGCTTGAGGCGGTGCTGGGAGGAGCCGCGGCGGGTGCCGACGGGCGGCTGGCGAGCCTGCACGGCCTCGGCCAGAAAGCGGTTCAGCTCGGGCGTGGGGATGCGCCCGGCCATGCGGTCGCCGAGCGCGATCGCCTCCGTCAGCAGGCGCGAGACGTGGCGCCCGGTCTTGGCGCTCGCCGTCAGCACGCGCGGGCGCAGGCGCAGCTTGTCCGCCACGCGGCCGCGCTCGTGATCGAGGTCCTGCTCGCGGATCTCCTCGTTGCCGACCAGGTCCCACTTGTTGAGCACGATCGCGGTCGCGCAGCCCGCCTTCATCGCTAGCTCGGCGATGCGCAGATCCTGGGCGGTCACGCCGTCGGCCGCGTCGCACACGACCAGCGCGACGTCGGCGCGTTCGGCCGCACGGCGCGAGCGCAGAGCCGTGTAGTACTCGACCGAGTCCGCCACCTTCGACTGGCGGCGCATGCCCGCTGTGTCGACGAGGATCAGGCGGCGCTCCCCCACCAGCAGCGGCATGTCGATCGCGTCGCGGGTGGTGCCGGCGAGCTCTGAGACGATCACGCGCTGCTCCCCCAGGAAGCTGTTGACGAGCGAGGACTTGCCGACGTTCGGCCTGCCGATGACCGCCAGGCGGACGGCGTCGGCGTCGGCCGGCTCATCGCCGTCAGGCAAGAGCTCGACGATCCTGTCGAGCAGATCTCCCGAACCGAGTCCCTGCGTCGCGGACACGGCCAGCGGCTCGCCCAGGCCGAGGCGGTGAAACTCGCTGGCGAGCGGCACCTCGGCGATGCCGTCGCACTTGTTGGCAGCGACGATGCTCGGCAGCGGCGAGCGGCGCAGCAGATCCGCCATCTCCTCGTCGCCGGGGCGCACGCCGGCGCGCGCGTCGACGACCAGCACCGCCACCTGCGCGTCCGCCAGCCCCGCGCGGGCCTGATCGCGAATCGAGCCGGCCAGCGGGTCAACGTCTGAGAAGTCGATGCCGCCCGTGTCGATCAGCTTGAACTGGCGCCCGTTCCACTCGCAGTCGAGCTCCTTGCGGTCGCGGGTCACGCCGGGGCGCTCGTGCACGACCGCCTCGCGCGTGCCCGTGAGGCGGTTGATGAGTGAGGACTTCCCCACGTTCGGATAGCCGACGACGGCGACCTTCATGACCGCCAGTATGACCGCGCGGGGCGGGCGTCCCCGGGCCGGGACGGCGCGGGCGCTCAGACGATCAGCGACGGGCGGGCAGCGTGCCGCCAGGCGCGAGCGCCACGATGCGCGCGACGACCTCCTCCACGCCGAGCCCGCTGGTGTCGAGCGTGATGGCCCCCGCGGCGGGGCGCAGCGGGCTGTGCTCGCGCGTGGAGTCGCGCTCGTCGCGCAGGGTCTGCTCGGCCAGGACCGTCGCCTCCTCGGCGCCGAGCTCGGCGGCGCGCCGGCGCGCGCGCTCACCGGGATCGGCCGTCAGGAACACCTTCAGGCTCGCATCCGGAGCGACGACGGTGCCGATGTCGCGGCCCTCGGCAACCCAGTCGCCGTGGGCGAGCAGCTCGCGCTGCTTTGCCACGAGCGCCTCGCGCACGCCCGCGTCGGAGGCCACGCGCGAGGCCGCCTCGGACACCTCGGGCGCGCGGATCGCAGCGCTCACGTCGTGGCCGTCGAGCAGGACCCGCGCGCCCAGCTCGATGCGGGCCGCGCGCGCCAACGCGGCCGGCTCCTCGGCCGGCGAGCGCAGCGACAACAGGCCCACGCAGCGATACATCGCGCCGCTGTCGAGGTACGTGTAGCCGAGCCTGCGCGCAAGCGCGCGCGCGACCGTCGACTTGCCCGCGCCGGCGGGGCCGTCGATCGCGATCAGCATCGCGGCGGACAGGTCAACCGCTGAGGCTCCCCAGGTCCTCGACGAAGCCGGGGTAGGAGACCTCGGCGGCCTCCATCCCGAGCACCTCGACCCCCTCGGCCGAGGCCAGGCCGGCGACGGCGCCCAGCATCGCCAGGCGATGGTCGCCACGGGCGTCGATCGTGCCGCCGCGCAGGCCGCCTGAGCCGCGCACGGCGAAGCCGTCCGCGGTCGCCTCGATCTCGGCCCCGAGGCCGCGCAGGCCCTCGACCACGCCGGAGATGCGGTCCGACTCCTTGACGCGCAGCTCCCCGGCGCCGCGCACGATCGTCTCGCCCTCCGCGAAGCAGCCGAGCAGGGCCACCAGGGGAAGCTCGTCGATCGCCAGGGGAACCTCGTCGGCCTCGACCACCGTACCCTCGAGCGCCCCGTGCGCGACGTCGAGATCGCTGACCGGCTCGCTGGCCTCGAGCTCCCCGGTCTCATCCTCCAGGTCGCCCAGCACGATGCCCTGCATGCGGCGCAGAATGCGCAGGAAGCCCGTGCGCGTCCAGTTCACGCCGACATCCTCGAGCAAGAGGCGCGAGCCCGGCACCAGCACTCCGGCGGCGACGAGGAAGGCGGCGGAGCTCACGTCGCCGGGCACCCTCACGCTGTGGAGCAGCAGCTCATCGGCGTTGACGACGGTCACGTGACGGCCGTTGCGGTGGATGCCAACGCCGGCGCTCAGCAGCATGCGCTCGGTGTGGTCGCGACTGCGCGCGGGCTCGCCGACGGTCGTCGCCCCGTCCGCTGCGAGCCCCGCCAGCAGCACGCACGACTTGACCTGGGCCGAGGCCACGGCCATCTCATAGGAGATCGCCCGCAGCCTCGCGCCGTGAACGGTGAGCGGGGGCAGACGTCCGTCCTGTGCCTCGAGCTCTGCGCCCATCAGCCGCAGTGGCTCGGCGATCCTGTCGACCGGGCGGCGGCGGATCGAGTCATCGCCGTCGAGCGTGAACGAGCGACCCTCCTGCGCCGCCAGCCAGCCGGGCAACAGGCGCAGCAGCGTGCCCGCGTTGCCGACGTCGATCGGGCCATCCGGTTCGCGCGCCTCGCGCAGGCCGGTCCCGCGCACGACGATCTCCTCGCTGCGCACCTCGACGAGCGAGCCGAGCGCGCGGATCGCCTCGAGCGTGGATGAGGTGTCGGCGGCGTGCAGGTAGCGCTCGATGCGCACCGGTTCCGAGGCCATCGCCCCGATCAGCATCGCGCGGTGGGAGATCGACTTGTCAGGCGGTACCCGCAGCCTGCCGGACAGCGAGCGTGCCGGCGCAAAGCGCATGTTCATCGCGGTGCCGGCCTCATGCCCGCACCACCGGGAACCCAAGTCCCGCGATCAGCTGCTGGGCGCGCTCGGCGTGCTCGTCGCCGCCGATCCACAGGGCGATCACGCCCTGGCGGTTGTCCTCGGAGGGGGACAGCGCCATATCGACGATGTTCACGCCCTCGCCGCCGAGCGCCAGCGCGATGTCCGCCACCACGCCGGGGCGGTTCGGCACCGAGGTGCGCAGCTCGTGCACCGGACCGCCGGTGAGACCCGTGCCGAGCAGCGCGTCGCGGTCTGAGCGGGCTTCGTCGTTCCAGCTGGAGATCGCCGCCGCGTCGCCGGCGGCGAGCGCAGCGCGCACGTCGCCGAGGCGGGCCGCGAGCTCGTCGATGCCCGCGATCAGCGCATCGGCGTTTGAGATGTAGATGTCCGTCCAGATCGCGCTGTTGGCGCCGGCCACGCGCGTGGAGTCGCGGAAGCTCGGGCCGACGGCGGGCAGGCGCGGCGAGCCCTCCGCGGAGACCAGGCCGCTCGCCTGGGCCACGAGCAGGTTGGCGAGCACGTGCGGAAGGTGCGAGACGCACGCCATCAGCCGGTCATGGGTGTCGGCGTCGATCGCCGTGGGGCGCGCGCCGAAGCTCGTCAGCAGGCGGTGCAGCCGCTCATACAGCACGCCCGCGGTGCTCCCCCGCGCCGGGGTCAGATACCAGGTGGCGCCCTCGAACAGGTCCTCGCGCGCGTGCTCCACGCCAGCGGTCTCGGCGCCGGCCAGGGGGTGTCCGCCGATGAAGCGCTGATCGGAGCCGGCGTCGGCGAGAGCCCGCTTGGTCGAGCCCACGTCGCTGACCACGCAGTCCGCGGGGGCGCTCTGAAGCGCCACTCGCACGAGCTCCTCAAGCGCGCCCACGGGCCCGGCCGCGAACACGACGTCGGCGCCCTCCACGGCGCCCGCGGCATCGACGGCGACGGCGTCGATCGCGCCGAGCGAGAGCGCCGCCTCGAGCACCCGCGGGTCGGAGTCATAGCCGTGCACCTGTGCGTTCCCTCGCCGGCGAGCAGCCATGCCGATGGAGCCGCCGATCAAGCCGACCCCGAGGATCGCGACCCTCAAAGAGCCGGCCCCCGCGCGCGCCGCAGGCGCACACCCGTGGACCCAGGATCGGCGGCGCGCGCGGCCCCGCGGGCCACCGATCGTGGATCCATCAGACGACGCTGAGCGCCTTGCCCACGAGCGCCGCCACGCTCTGGACCGCGCTCACGTACTCCGCGAATCCGTCCGCGCGCAGTGCCTGAGGACCGTCGCAGACGGCCTCCTCGGGATTGGGGTGGATCTCGACGATGATGCCGTCCGCGCCCGCCGCCGCCGCCGCCAGCGACATCGGCTCCACCAGCTCGCGCCGTCCGGCGGCGTGGCTGGGGTCGACGATCACGGGCAGGTGCGAGAGCTCCTTGAGAATCGGCACGGCCATCAGGTCGAGCGTGGTGCGGCGATGGTCGGTCTCGAACGTGCGAATGCCCCGCTCGCACAGCATCACGCTGGGATTGCCTTCCTTGAGGATGTACTCGGCCGCCATCAGCAGCTCGTCGAGCGGCGCTGACAGGCCCCGCTTGAGCAGCGCCGGGCAGCCCGAGCGGCCGACCTCGGCCAGCAGCGGGTAGTTCTGCATGTTGCGGGCGCCGATCTGGATCACGTCGGCGACCTCGAGGACGGCGTCGATGTCACGGATGTCCATCAGCTCGGTGACGATCGGCAGGCCCGTCTCGGCCTTCGCCTCGGCCAGCAGTTTCAGGCCCTCCTGGCCGAGTCCCTGGAAGGCGTAGGGGGAGGTGCGCGGCTTGTAGGCGCCGCCGCGGAACAGGGTTGCGCCGGCGTCGCGCACGACGCGCGCGGTCTCCAGCGTCTGTCCGCGCGATTCGACCGTGCACGGGCCGGCGATCAGCGCGAAGTGATCGCCCCCGATCTTGCGCCCGTCGATTTCGAGCACCGTGCGCTCGCCATGGGTGATCTGCGCCGAGGCCAGCTTGTAGGGCTTGAGGATCGGGACGACGCGGTCCACGCCCGGCTGGCCCTCGAGCCCGAGGCTCTCGACGTTCACATCCTGCTCGACGTCGCCGATCGCCCCGATCACGGTCACGCGCGCGCCCCTGCTGCGATGCGCGAGCGCGCCGGCGCGCTCGATCTTCTCGACTATCGCGTCGACCTCCTCGTCGGTCGCCGTCTCCTTCATCACGATCATCATCGATTCATCCTTTCACTGACGCCTGGGAAATGGTAGAGACGCTGAGAAGCGGCTCTACCGGAGCTGGGACGTGAGGAGGGTGCGCTGGGCACCGGGGCCGGCTGGCGCTTGGTCCCCTGGCGGGACCCTTGCGAGCCTCAGAACCCGCTCACGCACGGGTCAGGGCCGAAGCGCCTAGATAAATCGCCAGGCGAAATAGGTACGGCAGGACGACGGGGTGCTGCGGAGTGTGAGCGCGGATGCATGCATGGTCGTCTGCAAGGTTTGTAGCAGACAAAGCAGCCGGCGTCGAGTGTTGGGAGACAACTCGGCGCCGTCACCCGCATCGAGGTCGCTGCCGCCGGCCTCAGCGCGCGCCGGCGCTCAGGGCGCCGCGGGCGGCTCCAGTACCTCGGCCAGGGCATCCAGGAAGCGCGCGTTCTCCTCGGCCGTGCCGTAGGTGACGCGCAGCGCGGGCGTCTGCGAGCCGAGCGCGCCGCCGCCGCGCACGAGCACGCCGCGCTCCAGCAGGCCCGCCATGATCTGGTGCTCGTCGCGCTCTGCGCCGAGCTCGAACCAGCAGAAGTTGGCCTGCGAGTCGGCCGGCTCGAGCCCCAGCGCGCGCAGCCGCTCATCGACGGAGATGCGCTCGGCGACCGTCCGGTTGACGCGCTCTTCGACCTCGTCCTGGTGGGCGAGCGCCTCGACCGCCGCGGCCTGCGCGAGCGCGTTGCAGAAGAACGGCTGGCGCACCTGGTCGAGCGCCCGCGGCAGCTCTTCAGAGCCGCACAGCGCGAAGCCGACGCGCAGCCCGCACAGGCCGTGAACCTTGGAGAAGGTGCGCAGCAGCACGAGGTTCGGGTGGTGGGAGAGCAGCTCTATCGAGGCGTCGGGGTCATCGAGCAGGTTGAACTCGCAGTAGGCCTCATCGACGATCACGCACACCTGCCGGGGAACCTCCGCCAGAAAGCCCGCGATCTGCTCGAGCGCGATCGCGGTGCTCGTGGGGTTGTTGGGGTTGCACACGATCACCAGGCGCGTGGCGACGGTGATCTCGCGCAGCATCGCCTGCAGGTCGTGGCGGTATGCGTCGTCGAGCGCCACCGTCACCGCGCGCGCCCCCGAGGCGGCGCTGAGGTGGGGGTAGACCGAGAAGGACGGCCACGCGTAGACGACCTCCGCCCCCGGCTCGAGCAACGCCTCACCGGCGGCGAGCAGGATGTCGCATGAGCCGTTGCCGATCGCTATGCGCGAGGCGGGCACTTCATAGCGCTCGCTCAGGCGCTCGCGCAGCGCCGCATTCGAGGGGTCCGGGTAGCGGTTGAGCGTGGCGGTGGCGCGGTCGATCGCCTCGCGCACGGAGGCCAGCGGCGGATACGGCGACTCGTTGCTCGCGAGCCGCACCAGCGGCTGCTGATCGGCGTAACCGCCGGCCACCGGATATGCGGGGATGCGCCTGATGCGCTCTGAGAACTCGATCGCCACGCGCCTATTGTGTCGCGGGCGAGCCCGAGATGCCGAGCGCTGCGGCCCGCGCGCGAGCCGGAAGGCTCGCCGATCAACTCCGACGGGCGCGCCTACTGGGCGGACAGCAGGTCGGCGCGCAGCGCGCCTGCCTCGCGCAGGTAGACGTGCCGTGCCTCGTGGCCCTCCTCGGCGTGATAGTGGATCAGGACCCTGATGATGCGCGGCATCGAGCGGGGCACGGCGATCTCGCGCGCGCACAGCAGCGGGACGTTCTCGAAACCGAGCGCCCGGGCGGCCACCGCGGGAAACTCGGCGTTGAGGTCGTTGGTGGCGGTGAAGATGCAGCTGACGACGTGATCGGGCTCGAGCGCGTTGCGCTGCATGATCTCCTTCATCAGCTCGGTGGTCGCGTCAAGGATGTCCTTGGCGTCGTTGCGGTTCACGCTGATGGCGCCGCGCAGGGCGAAGAGTCGCTTCGGCATGGTGGGCGATTGTGTCAGAGCGCGCGCAGGCGCTCGGCCTCGGCCGGGCTGAGCAGGCGATGCTCTCCCTCCTTCAGACCGTCCAGGCGCAGCGGCCCGAAGCCGATCCGCTGCAGCTCGAGCACGGGGTGCTCGACGGCCGCGCACATGCGGCGCACCTGGCGGTTGCGCCCTTCGCGGATGGTCAGCTCGAGCAGGTTCCCGCGCACGCGGCGCACTCGCGCCGGCGCGGCGGCGCCGTCGTCCAGCTCGATCCCTCCGCGCAGCGCCTGAAGCGCCGCATCCGCCACCGGCCCGCCGCCCACTCGCGCGCGGTAGACCTTCGCCACCTGGAAGCTCGGGTGGGTCAGTCGGTTGGCGAGCTCGCCGTCGTTCATGAGCAGGATCAGGCCGCTCGAGTCGGCGTCCAGGCGCCCGACGGGATACAGGCGCATCCCACGTGCGGGCACGAGCTCGACCACCGTGCGCCGCCCATGCGTGTCGCGGGCGCTCGAGACCACGCCGACGGGCTTGTTGAGGACGTAGAGGATCCGCGGCTCGGGCCCCTCGAGCAGGCGCCCGTCGACCGCCACGCGGCTGTCCTCGTCGACGCTCAGGGCCGGGTCGGTGACGATCTCACCCGCCACGCTCACGCGCCCGGCCGCGATCATCACCTCGGCGGCGCGTCTGGAGGCGACGCCCGCGTGGGCCAGGTACTTGGCCAGGCGCATCGCCTTGCCGCTCGGGTCCGTGGCGAGGGACATTGGCTGCAACCATAGATCGGCGATGGACCTGCAACTACTCGAGCAGACGCTCGCCGGCCGTGGCGAGCCGCCCTTCCGCTCGCGCCAGGTGTGGGCGTGGGCCGCGCGGGGAGCGAGCTCATACGAGGAGATGACCAACCTCCCCTCCTCCCTGCGCGACGCGCTCGCCGCGGAGCTGCCGTTCTCGAGCCTCGCCCTGCGCGAGGAGGCCCGCTCGAGCGACGGCACGGTCAAGGCGGCCTTCGCCACCGGCGACGGCCGGCCGCTCGAGGCGGTGCTGATGCGCTACCGCGACGGCCGGCGCTCGATCTGCGTCTCCTCGCAGTCGGGCTGTCCGCTCACGTGCACCTTCTGCGCCACCGGCGCGATGCGCTTCGCCCGCAACCTGACGGCGTCTGAGATCGTCGACCAGGCGCTCTACTTCCGCCGCATCGAGCCGATCGACCACTGCGTGTTCATGGGCATGGGCGAGCCGCTGATGAACCTCGACAACGTGCTGGGGGCGTGCGAGCGCCTGCCCGACATCGGCATCACCCACCGGCGCATCGCGATCTCGACCGTGGGCTGGATCCCGGGCATCGAACGGCTCACCGAGGAGCAGGCGCCGGTGCGCCTCGCACTCTCGGTGCACGCCGCCGAGGAAGCGCTCCGCTCGGAGCTGATGCCCGTCAACCAGCGCTTCCCGCTGAGCGACGTGATCGAGGCCTGCCGCGCCTTCTACGCGCGCAAGCGCCGGCGCGTGTTCGTCGAGTACGTGATGCTCGCCGGCATCAACGACCGCTACGAGCAGGCGCTCGCGCTGGCTCGCGTCCTCTCCCGCGGGCGAGCGGACGGGCCGCCCATGTTCAAGGTCAACCTGATCCCCTACAACCCCACCGGCGCCCACTCCTACCGAGGCTCGAGCCGCGCGTCGATCGCCGCCTTTCGCGCCACCCTGGAGGAGCGCGGCATCCCTGCCACGATCCGCCTCACGCGCGGCCGCGACATCGACGCCGCCTGCGGCCAGCTGGCCGCACGGACGTCCTAGGCACTATCGCCGGCGCGGGCCTCGCCCGCACGCAGCAGGCGCTCGCGCAGCTCGGCCTGCTCCTCGGGGGTGGGGTCCCAGCGGGCGATGTCCGGCAGCTCCTCGAGCGTGCGCAGCCCGAACAGCTTCAAGAACTGCATGCCCGTGCGGTAGAGGACCGCGCCGAACTGGGAATGGCCGGCCTCCTCGATCAGGCCGCGATCGAGCAGCGTGGCAACGGCCGAGTCGGCGCTGACCCCGCGGATGCGGGTGATCTCAGGGCGCGATACCGGCTGCAGGTAGGCGACGATCGCCAGCGTCTCCGCCTGCGCGGGCGTGAGCGTGGCGGCCCGCGCGCGGCTGAACAGGCGCCGGGCCGCAGCCTCGGCCGCGGGGTCGCTCGCGAGCGTGAAGCCGCCGCCGAGCTCGCGCAGCCTGATGCCGCAGAGGCCCGGGGCGTAGCGCTCGGCGAGCAGTTCGAGCGCGGCCAGCACGGCGCCCTCGCCCGCCTCGGTGGCGTCGGCCAGCTCCTCGGGGCTCAGCGGATCGTTCGACAGGAACAGCAGCGCCTCGATCGTGTGGGCCAATGGCAGCGCCTGCGCCGCATCGGCGAGCGCTGGAGCGTCCGCGGCCTCGCTCACCCCGCGCTCCCTCCGGCGCGCGCCGCGCCGATCGCCGCTTCGCGCTCGGGCGCCGACAGCGCGTGAATCGCGATCTCGCCGAAGCTCTCGCGCTGCTCCCAGCCGGCTTCGCCCTGCTTGTAGAGCTCGAGCAGCGCGAACAGGGTGACGGCCACGGTCACGCGGTCGGCGCCGCGCACCGCCTCATCGAAGCTGAACGCTCCCCGGCGCAGCAGGCGGCGCAGGTGCGCGAGGCGCTCGGCGACCGTCACCCGCGAGACGGCGATGTGACGCAGGTTGATGCTCGGCGGCATCAACAGGAGCCGCCCGATCGCCTCCCCGAGCACCTCTGCGCTCTGCGAGCCCTCCTCGGGCTCCACGATCGTGCGGCGCAGGTTCGCCGGCAGCGGGGCGGCCCGGAAGCGGACGCCGTGCTCGGCGGCGAACAGCTCCGACAGGTGCGCGGCGGCCGAGCGATAGCGGCGAGCGTCGAGCATGCGCGCCAACAGCTCCTCGGCGGCCTCATCGGGCTCGATGTCGAGCAGCTCGTCCTCCTCGCCGGTGAGCATCAGCCGCGACTTCAGCTCCAACAGCGCGGCGACCAGCACGATGAACTCGGTCGCGGTCTCGAGGTCGAGCTCGCCGCGCTCCTCGAGGTGGTCGAGGTAGGCGAGCACCACCTCCGCCAGCTGCAGCTCGAGCAGGTCCACCTCTTCGCGCAGCACCAGCGTGAGCAGCAGGTCGAACGGCCCGCTGAAGAGATCGAGGTCGAGCTCGAGCGCGGCCAGGCTCATACGCTCACGGGCGCGCGACGCGTTGACAGGCCCCTCCTCATCGGCTCACCGTACCGACCGGCGCCGACGGGCTCGCGAGCGGGGTCGGCGGGCTCGCGCCGGCGCCGGCCGCGGGCGCGCCGACGCCCATGTGCTCGCGCACGTCGGTGAGCGTCGGCTCAGACAGCGCGCGCGCTCGCGCGGCGCCGTCGGCGAGGATCGCCTCGAGTGAGGCCTCGTCGGCGCGCAGCTTCTCGTAGCCCTCGCGCACGGGCGCGAGATACCCGATCACCGCCTCCGCGACCGCCGTCTTGAAGTCACCGTAGCGCGACCCCGCGAACTCGGCCTCCACCGCGGCCGGGTCGACTCCGCGAACGGCCGCGAGGATCTCGATCAGGTTGCTCACACCCGGCTTCTCGGGCCCCCGGCGGACCTCGCTGCCCGAGTCGGTGACGGCGCTCTTGAGCTTCTTCTCGATCGCCTTCGGCTCGTCGAGCACATACACGGTGCCCTGCTCTGAGCCGCCGGTCGTGGACATCTTGGCGGTCGGGTCCTGCAGGTCCATGATGCGCGCGCCGACCTCGGGTATGCGGTGCTCGGGCACGACCAGCACCTCCTCGCCGCCGCCGAAGCGCGCGTTGAAGCGCCGGGCCACGTCGCGCATCAGCTCGAGATGCTCGCGCTGATCCTCGCCGACGGGCACCTCGTTGGCGCGATAGGCGAGCACGTCGGCGGCCTGCAGCACCGGATACAGCAACAGGCCCGCGGAGACCAGCTCGCGCTGGGCGATCGACTTGTCACGGAACTGGTGCATGCGCTGCAGCCGGCCGAGCTCTGTGACGCTCGAGAGAAGCCACGTCAGCTCGGTGTGCGCGGGCACGTCTGACTGGCGGAACAGCACGCAGCGCGCCGGGTCGAGCCCGGCGGCGAGCAGGATGGCGGTCGTGTCATACACGCGCTCGCGCAGCTCGCCGGGCTCGTAGGCGACCGTGATCGCGTGCAGGTCGACGATGCAGAAGATGCCCTCGCCCCGATCCTGGCTTGAGACGTACTGCGCGATCGCGCCGAGGTAGTTGCCGAGGTGCTTGCGCCCGGTGGGCTGGATGCCGGAGAAGATGCGCACGAGCCCCTACTCTTCAGCGCCGCCGCAGCGAGGCGTCGGTGACCCAGGGCGGGTCCCAGCCGCGATCGTTCGGGTTGACGTTCACCCCGGGCGCGACGATCTCGTCGATCCTGTCGAGCACGTCGCTGCTCAGCGAGGTCTCGAGCGCCGGCAGCTGGCTCTCCAGCTGCTCCATCGTGCGCGGTCCGATGATCGGCGCGGTGACCGCCGGGTGGCGCATCACGAACGCCAGCGCCATCTCTATCAGCGAGATACCGGCCTGCGCGGCGAGCTCGCCGAGCGCCTGCGCGGCCGCGAGCTTCGCCTGGTTGCCTGGAATCGACATGTCATAGCGCGAGGGGATCATCTGCGCGCGCCTGCTCGAGGCGGGCGAGTCGCCGTCCTTGCTGTAGCGCCCGGATAGCCAGCCGCCCGCCAGCGGGCTCCACGGGATCACGCCCATGCCGTACCGCTCGCACGCCGGCAGCACGTCGGCCTCGATCCCGCGTATCAGCATCGAATATGGAGGCTGCTCGCAGATGAAGCGCTCGCGAGCGCGCCTGTCGGCGGCCCACTGCGCCTCAACGATCTGGTAGGCGGGGAAGGTCGAGCTGCCGATGCAGCGGACCTTGCCGGCCCGCACGAGGTCTGTGAGGGCGCCGAGCGTCTCGTCGATGTCGGTGTCCGGCTCGGGACGGTGGATCTGGTAGAGGTCGATCCAGTCGGTTTTCAGGCGCCGCAGGCTGTTCTCGAGCTCCTGCACGATCCAGCGCCGCGAGTTGCCGTACTGGTTGGGGTCGTCCCCCATCCTGCCGTGCACCTTGGTGGCGAGCACGACCGAGTCGCGCCTGCCCGCGGCGAGCGCCTTGCCGACGATCTCCTCCGACTCCCCGCGCGAGTAGACGTCGGCCGTGTCGATGAAGTTGATGCCGGCGTCGAGCGCCCGGTGGATGATCGCGATCGAGTCCTCGTGATCTGTGTTCCCCCAGGCGCCGAACATCATCGCGCCCAGGCACAGCGGGCTGACGGTGATTCCCGTGCTGCCGAGTTTGCGCTGATCGAAGTCCATCGCCGGGCCGTCTAGTCCAGCACCTGGCGAATGACCGGGCGCTTGGCGGCGGCGACCTCGTCGAGGCGCCGCACGGGCGTCGAGTAGGGCGCGTTGCGGGCGATCTCGGGGTCCTCGGCGGCCTCCTTGAGGATCGCCGCGATCGCCTCGGCGAAGGCATCGAGCGTCTCCTTGGTCTCCGTCTCGGTGGGCTCGATCATCAGCGCCTCGTCCACCAGCAGGGGAAAGTAGACGGTGGGCGGGTGAAAGCCGAAGTCGAGCAGCCGCTTGGCCAGGTCGAGCGTCTTGATCTTCAGGGCGCGCTTCATCGGCCCCCCCGACAGCACGAACTCGTGCATGCACAGCTCGCCGTAGGCGAGCGGCAGATGCTCTGCCACACCGTGCTCGCGCAGCCGTGCGAGCAGGTAGTTGGCGTTGAGCACGGCCACCTCGGAGGCGTCCTTCAGCCCGTCCGCCCCGAGCGAGCAGATGTAGGCGTACGCGCGCACGAAGCAGCCGTAGTTGCCGTGGAATCCCCGCAGCCGGCCGATCGACTTCGGCCGCTCGTAGTCGAGGTCGTAGAAGTAGCCCGAGCCGATCCGCGCGGGCGATCCGCCGTTGGCGCCGCTGGCGGCCTGGTCAAGCTCGCGTCGGACGACGAGCGGGCGCGGCAGGAACGGTGCGATCCGCTCGGACACGGCGATCGGGCCCGACCCCGGGCCGCCGCCGCCGTGCGGCTGCGTGAACGACTTGTGCAGGTTGAAGTGGACGATGTCGAAGCCCATGTCGCCGGGACGGGACAGCCCCATGACCGCGTTCAGGTTCGCGCCGTCGTAGTAGAGCGTCGCGCCAACCCCGTGCACGATCGCGGCGATCTCCTCGATGTTGGGATCGAACAGCCCGAGCGTGTTGGGGTTCGTCAGCATCAGGCAGGCCACGTCGGTGTCGGCCTTCGCGCGCAGGTCGTCCACGTCGACGCCGCCGCGGGCGTCGCTGGCGAGCTTGACGACCTCCATACCTGCCATCGCGACCGTCGCCGGGTTCGTGCCGTGGGCGGTGTCGGGGGTGAGCACCTTGTGGCGCCTCTCGCCGCGATCCTCGTGATAGGCGCGCGTCAAAAGCACGCCCGCCAGCTCACCTTGGGAGCCGGCCGAGGGTTGCAGCGAGACGTGCGGGAGGCCCGAGATCTCAGACAGCGCGCTCTGCAGCCTCCACATCAGCTCGAGCGCCCCCTGTGCGCGTTCGGGGCGCTGCAGCGGGTGAAGGCGCGCGTGCCCGGGCAGCGCGGCCACGCGCTCATGCAGGCGCGGGTTGTGCTTCATCGTGCATGAGCCGAGCGGATAGAAGCCGGAGTCGAGGTCGAAGTTGCGCTTGGAGATGCCCACGTAGTGGCGCACGATCTCGGGCTCTGAGACCTCCGGCAGCCGCGGCGGCTCAGCCCGGCGAAAGCGCGCCGGCAGAAGCTCCTCGGCGTCCGCGAGCGACACGTCGATCGCCGGGCACACGAACGCGCGGCGCCCGGGCGCGCCCTTCTGGAAGATCGTCTTCGCGCGCTCGCGCTGGAGCGGGATCTCGGCCACGGCGCCGGCACTCATACCGCCACCGCCTGATCGGAGACGGCCGGGTCGCGCTCGGCGGCGATGGCGGCGCCCAGCACCTCCGCCAGGCGGTCGATGTCCGCGCGCGAGCGCTGCTCGGTGATCGCCACCAAGAGGCCGCCCACGTCCTCGGCGCGGCCGCTCAGCGCGTGCAGGTCGACCCCCGGGTTGACACCGAGCTCGGCGCAGCGGCGGGCCACAGCCGGGACATCGGCGTCCAAGCGCACGGCGAACTCGCGGATGACCGGCTGCTCATGCAGCTTCTCGACACCGTCGAGCGCCGCCAGCGTCTCGCGCGCGTAATGCGTGCGCGCGATGAGCAGCTCGCCCAGCTCGACGATCCCGCGGCGGCCGAGCCACGCCAGGTAGACGACGCCGGCGAGCGCGTTGAGCGCCTGCGCGGTGCAGATGTTCGACGTGGCCTTCTCCCGCCGTATGTGCTGCTCGCGGGTCTGCAGCGTCAGCACGAAGCCGCGCCGCCCGTCCACATCCAGGGTCTCCCCGGCGATGCGACCGGGCATGCGCCGCAGGTACTCCTCGCGGGCGGCAAACAGGCCGAAGGAGGGACCGCCGAAGTCCAGGCGGTTGCCCAGCGGTTGCCCCTCGCCGACGGCGACGTCGACGCCGCACTCGCCCGGGGGCTTGAGGATGCCGAGCGTGATCGGATCGACCTGGCAGACGACGACCGGCTGGGAGGGGTTCTCGGGCGCAGCCGTGGGCTTCGCGGCGGCGCTCAGGGCCTCGGCGTCCTCGACCACGCCGTAGAAGTTGGGCTGGGCGAAGATCGCGGCGCTCGTGTCCGCATCGATCGCCTCGGCCCACTGCTCGAGGTCGGTGGCGCCGTCTTTGAGCGGAACCTCGACGACCTCCATCCCGTAGCCGTGGGCGTGGGTTCTGAGCGTCTCGATCGCGTGCGGGTGCATGCCCGAGCTGACGACGAAGCGCTTGCGGCCGTTGTGCAGCTTGGCCAGATAACCGGCCGCCGCCACAGCCGAGGGCCCCTCGTAGACCGAGGCGTTGGACACCGGCAGGCCCGTGAGCTCTGAGATCGCCGTCTGATACTCGAACATCACCTGCAGGCCGCCCTGGGAGATCTCCGGCTGGTAGGGGGTGTAGGGGGTGAGGAACTCCGAGCGCTCGGTCAGCATGTCCACGAGCGCGGGCACGTAGTGGTCATACATGCCGGCGCCGAGGAAGCTCAGCTCGTCCTCCGCGCTCGAGTTGCGTGCGGCCAGCGCGCGCAGGTGCGCGTAGACATCCTGCTCTCCCAGCCCGTCGGGGAGCTCCAGTGGGCGGCCGAGGCGCACGCCCGCCGGGATCTGGCGCTCGAACAGCTCGCGCACGGAGCCGACCCCGATCGCATCGAGCATCGCGTCGAGGTTCGCATCGGTGATGGCGGTGTAGCGACTCAAGTGCCTGCCGTCAGCCTAGCCATCCAGGCTCGCCGTATAGGAGTCCGCATCCATCAGCGCCTCACGCTCGGAGGCGTCGGCGAGCCGGACCTTGACGAGCCAGCCCTGCCCGTAGGGGTCCTCGTTGATCGCCTGCGGATTCTCGGCGAGCGCCTCGTTGACCTCGACGATCTCCCCCGACAGCGGGGCGACCACGTCCGAGACCGCCTTGACCGACTCGATCTCGGCGTAGGGGGCGTCCTTCACCGTCGCCGTTCCGACCGCCGGCAGCTCGAAGAACACGACCTCCCCGAGCGCGTCCTGGGCATACCAGGTGATCCCCAGCGTGGCCGTGTCGGCTTCGATGCGCGCCCAGTCGTGCTCTGAGTGGTAGAGCAGGTCCGCAGGATAGCTTGCCTCACTCATTCACGGGCCCTTTCGGTAGAGCGGCTTGTCCTTGACGACGGCGGGGCGCATCTTTCCACGAACGTCGATCTCGAGGTGCGTGCCGACGGCCGCGTGCTTCACCGGCACGTAGGCCAGGCCGATGCCCATGCCGAGGCTCGGCGAAAGTGTGCCGCTGGTGACCTCACCCCCGCCGAGTACGGGATTGCCCTGGCGGGCGATGCCCGGTCCGTCGATCGCGAAGGCGACGAGCTTCTCGCGCGGGCCGGCCTCGCGCACCGCGCGCACCGCGGGCGCGCCGATGAAGCCGGTGTCCTCGCGGCAGCACCAGCCGAGACCGGCTTCGATCGGGCCTCGATCGACCGTCAGATCGTTGCCGTAGAGGTGAAAGCAGGCCTCCAGGCGCAGCGTGTCGCGCGCGGCCAGCCCTGCGGGGACGGCGCCGCGCGAGACGATCTCATCCCACAGCGCGCCCGCGTGCTCGGGAGCGCAGAGCAGCTCGACGCCTTCCTCGCCGGTATAGCCGGTGCCGCACACGAGCACCTCATGACCGGCCAGGCGCCGCCCGGCGGCGCTCATGCGCTCGGGCAGCGGCGCATCGGAGATCGCCGCGACGATCCCGCGCGCGAGCGGGCCCTGGACCGCGAGCATCGCGTAGTCGTCGATCCTGTCTGAGACCTCGACGTCGGCAAAGGCGCCGGCGTGCGCGCGAAAGCGGTCGAGGTCCGGTGCGTGGTTGGCGGCGTTGGTGACCGTCAGATAGCGATCGGCCTGCAGCCGGTAGGTGAACAGGTCGTCGAGCACGCCGCCGTCCTCGCGGCAGAGGAGGCCGTACTGAGCCCCGCCCGATCCGTCGCTGCCGAAAGCAATCCTCGCCACGTCGTTTGAGAGCAGCAGCTGCAGCAGCTCGAGCGCCTGGGCGCCCGAGGTTTCGATCTCACCCATGTGCGAGACGTCGAAGATGCCGCAGCCCTCGCGCACCGCCATGTGCTCTGCGCGGATGCCCCTCGGGTAGGAGACGGGCATCTCCCAGCCCGCGAACTCGACGAGCTTGGCACCGGCCGCAAGGTGGCGCTCGAACAGGGCGGTCCTTTTGAGTGCCAGCTTGGCGGAGGCGGCCACGACGCGCAGGCTAGCGAAGCGCGCCGCCGCCCCCTGGAGGTGTGATCGCCTCAGGCTCCCATCAGGGTTGCCCGGGTCAGCGCGGCGCCGAGCTCGAGCGAGACATCGAGCCCTCGCTTTCCCGTCTTTCGACACAGCTTGCGATCACTCGCACCACACTGCCACGACGCTGAAGCACCCCGCTCATCCCCGAATCGTACGGCCATCGAGCCGTCTGGCGGATGGCGCATATCTCTGGCTGCTCAGAGCCTCCTGACGTCGCCCCGTTCAGCGCAGGAACGGGGGAACGTCGATGTCGTCGTCTGAGATCTCGAGCGTCGAGCGCTGGCGATCATCGATGCGCGGACCCCGGTCGGGACGGCGCGCGCGGCTGTCACGGCGGGCGGTGCGGCCGGGGCGATGGTCAAAGCCGGTGCCGATGACGGTGACGCGCACGTCATCGGACATGCTTTCGTCGATGACCGCGCCGAAGATGATGTTCGCATTCGGGTCGGCCGCGTTCTGGATGATCTCGGCGGCGTCGTTGACCTCGAACAGGCCGAGGTCCTTGCCCCCGGTGATGTTCAACAGAATGCCCGTCGCGCCGTCCACGGACTCTTCCAGCAGGGGCGATGAGATCGCCGCCTTGGCGGCTTCGGCGCAGCGGCCCTCACCGCCGGCGGTGCCGATGCCCATCAGCGCCGAGCCGGCGTCCTGCATGATCGTGCGAACGTCGGCGAAGTCGAGGTTGATCAGGCCGGGAATCGTGATCAGGTCCGTGATCCCCTGCACGCCCTGGCGCAGGACGTCGTCGGCCTCGCGGAAGGCGTCGAGCATCGATGTGCGCCGCTCAACCACGGCGAGCAGCTTCTCGTTGGGGATCACGATCAGCGTGTCGACGACCTCGCGCAGGCGGTCGATCCCCTCGCTGGCCTGACGCGCTCGCTGCGAGCCCTCGAAGTCGAACGGGCGCGTGACCACGCCGACCGTGAGCGCGCCGATCTCGTTCTTGGCGATCTCCGCGATCACCGGCGCCGCGCCGGTGCCCGTGCCCCCGCCCTCGCCGGCGGTGACGAACACCATGTCGGCGCCCTTCAGCGCCTCCTTGATGTCGTCGCGCGACTCCGAGGCGGCGGCGAGGCCGACGTCGGGGTCCGCCCCCGCGCCAAGGCCCTTGGTGGACTCGTGGCCGATGTTCAGCTTGATGTCGGCATCGCACATCGCGAGCGCCTGGGCGTCGGTGTTGGCGGCGATGAACTCCACGCCCCGCAGACCCGCGTCGACCATGCGGCTGACGGCGTTGGTGCCGCCGCCGCCGACCCCCACGACCTTGATGACCGCCAGATAGCTTCCGCTGCTCTCCATGATGGTTCTGTCCGAACCCTTCAGTAAGAAATTAGGGTTCGGAGCATACAGGTCTCCGAACCGCCGGGATGTGCACGTTATGCAGGGAACTTCGCCCTGTCAACGACAACGTCGATTCCCGCAACGTTCGTTGCAGATCCGGCAACTCTCGACCATCACCTGAGGATTGGCCCGCCACTGCCATCAACCTCGAGTCTAGGTTGACTGTTGCTCAGCCACCGGGCGTGGGCGCCGGCGCCGGCGTTTCCGCGGGCGCGGCCGACGCGCTTTCAGCGCCTGTGCCCGAGCCGCTCTGGGCGCCGCCGGCTGCCGGCGCCTGAGAGGCGGCTGCTTCACCGGAGGCTTCGCCGTCTCCCGCGGACGCCACTTCGGGAGATGAGCCGCCGAGCGCCGCTGTCAGTCCGGCTGCGAGTTCGGCAGCCGTGGTGGGGTCGGACGCGCTCGAGGGTGCGCCCGCCGACGTGCCCGATTCCGGGGCGAGGGCGCCCGCGAAGCCCGCGGCCGGCCGTTCGGGCACGCGCACGTCCACGTAGGACGCGCCCGCGGAGCTCGGGTCCGCGAGAACACGCACGAGCGAGAGCCACTTCGCGTGTGGGCGCGTGGCGTTCCCGAAGTAGACGAGCAGGCCGTTGCGCATCGCCGCCGTGACGCCCTGCGGTCCGCTGAACATCCGCGCCACCGCCCTGGCCAGCCGCGGCGGCGCGGCGCCGAGCAGGGTCAGAGAGGCCAGCAGTGAGGAGTCCTCGACGCGCTGCCCCGCGACCCGCGCGGCGCTCGACCCGCTCGAGCCCGCCTTCAGGATCGGCAGTGAATTCGATACAAGCGCGGGGCCGAGCACGACCCCGTCGGCGGCCACGGCCGTGCGAGCGCCGGCGACGATCAGCGCCGCCACCGGCGGCTGTTCGATCACGCGAATACGCAGGCCGTGGGGGAAGCTCGCGCTCGCCCGCAGCTCCCGCACCTCCCGGTATGGCGCGACCGCGGCGGTGAGCGCGCCGCTGTGAACGTCCAGCGTGCTCATCTGCTTGGCGGCGCTCGTGAGGGCCGCTTCGATCTTCCTGGCGTCCGCGCCGTGGACACCGCTGATCTGGACGCGCTCAACCGACACGAGCGAGGAGTCCTTCAGCCACAGCCAGCCGCCCACGAGCACGGGCGCCGCGACCAGGGCGCCGAGGAGAGCGAGGCGCAGGCGCCGGTGGCGGGCGAGGAACGAGCGCGCGCCACGCACGGGGCCGAGAGCCTTCGCCAGTGGTGCGGTCAGGTCAAATGAGCGGCCGATCGCGGCGCGGCCGGCAAGGGAGCGATCCATCGCCCATGTGTTCGACCTTCGCGCGCGAACCCCTACAACCAGGGAAAGCGCACGTCGCCGAGCGTCTGCACCTCCGGCTCGAGCTCCACGCCGAAGCGCTCGAGCACGCGGCGGCGCCCCTCGGCCATCACGGCGAGCACCTCGGCGGTCGTGGCCGCGCCCGTGTTCTCGATGAAGTTGGCGTGCTTGGGGGCGAAGCGCGCGCCGCCGACGCCCACGCCGTTGCAGCCCGCCTCGGCCAGCAGCAAACCGGCCGAACGCCCCTCGGCGCGGGGATCCTCGGGATTCTTGAAGGTCGATCCGAACGTCTTTATCCCCTGCGGCTGAGCCTCATGGCGACGGGCCCGCATCGCCGCGAGCGTCGCTCTGACCGCCGCGGGGTCGGCCGGTGTGAGGAGCAGGCCGGCGCGCGTCACTATCTCCCCCTCCTTGAGACTGGAGCTGCGGTAGCCCAACCCGAGCTCTGACGGCGAGCGGCGCTCGATCCCGCCGGCGGTCGCGATCTCCACCCACTCGAGCGCTCGCTCGAGCTCGCCGCCGTATGCGTTGGCGTTCATGCGCACCGCTCCCCCGATCGTCCCGGGGATGTTGACGCCGAACTCGATCCCCGACAGGCCATCCCGTGCCGCACGCGCCGCCAGCGCGGGCAGCCGCGCGCCGCCGCCGCCCACGAGCCGCGGCTTCTCGACCGCGACGGCCGCAAGCGCGCGATCGAGCTTCACGACCAGTCCCGGGACGCCCTCGTCGGCGATCAGCAGATTCGAGCCGGACCCGACCACGCTCACCCGGCGGGAGCCTAGGCGCGCCCACGCGAGCAGCTCGAGCAGCTCGTGCTCGTCGCCCGCACGTGCGAAGAACTCCGCCGCACCGCCTGTGCGCACCGTCGTCAGGCGGGCGAGCGGGAAGTCCGCCGTGACCGTCGAGGGCACCGCCACGCCGGTCACGGCGACAGGAGCCTCCGCCCCAGCGCGTCGACGTCCCCGGCCCCCATGAACAGGCACACGTCACCCTCCTCGAGCAGCCCCTCGAGCACCGGTTGGGCATCGGCGAACGTCGGCAGCCAGTAGACGGGCCTTCCGGCGGAGGCGTCGGCGGTCGCCTCCGCGACCATGAGACCGCTCACGCCGGGGTGCACCTCGGCGCGCTCGCGCGCCGGGTAGACGTCCAGCACCACCGCCACGTCGGCGCGTGCGAGCGCGCGGCCGAACTCGCGCACGAGCAGCGCGGTGCGCGAATACAGGTGCGGCTGGAACACCGCCACGAGCCGCCGGTGCTCGAGCGTCCGCGCCGCCTGAAGCGTCGCCTGGATCTCCGTCGGGTGGTGGGCGTAGTCGTCGTAGATGCGCGCGCCACGCGCACTTGCGCCGAGCGGCTGAAAGCGCCGCGCCGCGCCCTGGAAGCCGGCGACGCCGGCGATCGCCGCGGCCGGATCGGCGCCCGCCAGCCGCGCCGCATGGAGCGCGCCGGCTGCGTTCACCGCGTTATGGGCGCCCGGAACGCGAAGGCATACCCGCTGCCCCTGCCAGCGAAAGCACGAACCGCCGGAGCTCAGCGCGAGCTCATCGGCGTCGTAGCGCTCCAGCGCTCCGTCTCGCAGCTCGAGCAGCTCGGGGCGATCCCAGATGACCGCGCGGGCCGCTGCCGCGAGGAAGCGGCGAAAGGCCTCTCTCAGCTCGGCGAGCGATGCGAACGTCGCATGGTGGTCGAGCTCGACGTTCGTCAGCACTGCCACCTCGACGTTGAGGCTGAGCATCGAGCGGTCGGACTCGTCAGCCTCGACCACAAGCCACTCGCCCCTCCCCCACTCGGCGTTGGCCAGATCGCCGCCGGGCGAGCCTCCGATGAGCCAGCTCGGCTCGAGCCCCGCGGAGCGCAGCGCGTGCACGAGCATCGAAGCCGTCGTCGTCTTGCCGTGGGTGCCGGCCACCGCGACCGTGCGCTTCAGCGCAGTCAGCTCCGCCAACAGCTCCGCGCGCGGGCGCTCGGGCAGTCCCCGCGCACGCGCGGCGGCCCGCTCGGGGTTCGCCGCGGGCACGGCCGAGGAGTAGATCAGCTCGACGTCCTCGCCGGCGGGCACGTTGCCGGCGCCATGGCCGATGCTCGGCTCGAGCACGCCATCGTCGATCAGACGCTCCAGGTAGGGACTGCTCGAGGCATCCGAGCCGCTGACCTCGGCGCCGAGCGCGTGCGCGACGCGGGCGTAGCCGCTCATCCCCGCTCCGCCCACGCCGACGAAGTGAAGACGGCGCCCATCCCAGGGCCCGCTCGCGCCCGCGCGCCCGGCCGGCGCGGATGTGCTCACCGAGCGGCCTCGAGCAGCTCGTGGGCCACCTCGGAAGCCGCGTCGGGACGGGCCAGGCCGCGCGACGCGGAGGCCATCGCGGCCAGCCGCGAGCCGTCCCCGAGCAGCGCCAGCGTCTCGACGCGAAGTCGCGTGGGCGTCAGCTCCGCGTCGGGGATGGTGATCGCGCCGCCGGCCTCAGACATCCAGCGCGCGTTGTCACTCTGATGGCCACCCGCGGCATGCGGGTAGGGGACGAGGATCGCCGGCACGCCGTATGCGGCGATCTCGAACAGCGAGCCGCCGGCGCGCGCCACCACCAGGTCGGCCGCGGCGAGAACGTCGGCGAAGTCCGCCGGCGCGAGCTGCTCGCGCAGATCGTAGCCCGGCGCAAGCTCGCGGCGGGCCAGCTCCTGATAGTCGCGGCGCCCGGACACGTGCACGACGTGAAACGACGCGCCGGCGAACGCCTCGAGCGCCGCCAGGTTGATCGAGCGAGCTCCGAGCGAGCCCCCGAACACCAGCACGCATCTCTCCTCAGGCGCGATTCCCAGGCGCTCGCGCGCCGCGCGGCGGTCGCCGCTCGGGCTCAGGACGGGACGGCCGGTCACGCGGTAGCGGCTGCCGTCGCGCCCGGCGAGGGGGAAGGCGAGACACACCCGCCGCGCGAACGGGGCCAGCATCCGGTTGGTCAGCCCCAGCCGGCTGTCGGCCTCGGTCAGGATCAGCGGAGTCCTGAGCGTGAGCGTGGCCAGGCCCACCGGTCCGGCCACGTAGCCGCCGCCGGCCATGACGGCGTGCGGCGCGATTCCGGCCAACAGCGCCCGCGCGCGGGGCAGCGCCGCGGCTGCGAGCGCGAGCGCGCGCATCGCGCGCAGCGGGTTTGAGCGGTCGAGGCCGGCGACCGAGATCGTATGCAGTGGAAAGCCGGCGGCGGGCACGAGCTCCGCCTCGGCGCGCACGCCGCCGATGAACGTGACCTCGGCGCCCTCAGCCCGCAGCGCCTCCGCCACCGCCAGCGCGGGCACGACGTGCCCGGCGGTCCCGCCCGCGGCGATCACGATCCTCCTCGGCGCTGGACGCGCGGCTCGAGCGGCTGTCACGGCTCCATCGTGGCGGTTCGCGAGCGGAAGCGTCGCCAGAACGCGAGCGCGACGGTGCGACCGCGCGCACGTGCGCGGTTCCTCCAGCGGCGACGTTGAGCAGCAATCCCATCGCGGCGAGCATCACGATCAGGCTGCTCGAGCCATATGAGACGAACGGCAGCGTCACGCCCGTCAGCGGCGCGAGGCCGAGGACCGCAAACACGTTGAGAAGCGCCTGGGAGACGATCAGCGCCGTCATCCCGACCGCGATCAGGGCGCTGTAGAGGCTGCGGGCGGCCTTCGCCGCGCGCAGCCCGGCATAGGCGATCAGCCCGTACAGGAACAGCAGCGCGCACACCCCGACGACCCCCAGCTCCTCGGCGATCACCGCGAGGATGAAGTCCGTCGGCGCCTCCGGCAGGTAGAAGATCTTCTGCACCGACTCGCCGGGGCCGACCCCGAACAGGCCTCCCGAGCCGATCGCGATCTGGCCCTGCACCGCCTGAAAGCCACTGCCCGATGCATGCGCCCAGGGGTCCAGGAAGGACGTCAGCCGCGCTCGCGCATACGGCCGGGCGAGCGCGTAGATGAACACCAACCCGAGCACCGCG
Organism: uncultured Solirubrobacteraceae bacterium; assembly: GCA_963761355.1. Lineage (GTDB taxonomy): Bacteria > Actinomycetota > Thermoleophilia > Solirubrobacterales > Solirubrobacteraceae > Palsa-744. The sequence continues at coordinate 436,138 of CAVXHC010000002.1, read as the reverse complement.
CCGGCGACGATCGCCAGCTTGCGCAGCGGGATCCCGGCCGCGATCAGCAGCGCGGCCGTCGTGAAGGCGATCACCATCGCGCTGCCGAGGTCGGGCTGGGTGCCGACGAGCAGGCAGGCCCCGCCGACCACCAGGAGCAGCGGATTGCACAGCTCGCGCAGGTCGTGCACCCGCTGCGGTCGCCTTGCCAGGAGCGTCGCGCCATACAGCACGAGCGCGAGCTTCAGGAGCTCTGAGGGCTGGAACTGCAGCGAGCCGGGCCCGATCCAGCGACGGGCGCCGTTGACGCTGACGCCGACGTGTGGAATGTGCACGGCGAGCACCAGCACGAACGACACGATCAGCAGGGGCGCGGTGATGCTCTGCACTTTCGCGACCCCGTCGCGGGCGAGCACGCGCATCACGATCAGGCCGATCGCACCGTAGGCGATGTACTTGATCAGGTAGGAGCTGCCGTTGCCCTGACCCTGAAGCAGCGTCGTCGCCGAGGAGGCGCTGTAGACCATCACGGCGCCGAACGCGAGCAGGCACAGCGTCGCGGTCAGCAGGATGCGGTGCTCGAGCGAAGGATGATCGGCCGCGGCCGCGGTCTCCTTCGCGCGCTTGGAAGAACCGCTCTTCTTGCGGCCCCCCGCGACGCGGACGCGCCGTGCTGCGCCTGCTGGCATCCGCTCTCACTTCGACGTCTGAGAGCTGAGGCCTCTATCCCCGGACGAGCTCTGAAAAGCGCTCGCCGCGGGCTTCGAAGTCGGTGAACTGGTCAAAGCTCGCGCAGGCGGGCGAGAACAGCACCACCTCGCCGTCGCCGGCCGCCCGCGCGGCGGCGGCTACGGCCCGCTCGATCACACCGCATTGGTTGACCGCGAGATCGGCGCCCGCCAGCGCGGCCGCGATTAAAGGCGCCGCTTCTCCGATCAGATACACGGCCTCACAGCTCTCCAGCACCGGCTCGCGCAGCGTGCTGAAGTCCTGGCCCTTGCCCTGGCCTCCGAGGATCAGGTGGATCGGGGCGACATCCGCGAACGCCTCAAGCGCGACCTTCGTGCTCGCGATGTTCGTGGCCTTGGAGTCGTTCACATACAGGACGCCGTCCCGGCGCAGGAGCTCCTGCAGGCGATGCGGAACGCCGGCGAAGGAGCGAAGCCCGGCGCTGACCGCATCGACCTCGATGCCACGTGCCAGGCACACCGCGGCGGCGGCCATCGCGTTTTGCACGTTGTGAGCGCCGCGCAGGCGCAGCTCGCTCACGGCCAGCAGCGGGCGCTCCTCCCACCACAGCTCCCCGGCCCGCACCGAGACGGCGGCGCCCGCTCCGCTGCCGAAGCTGATCAGCCGCGCGCAACCGCCCAGATCCTCGACCCCGAGGTCGAGGGGGGCGACGGCGACGTCGTCGTTTCCCTGGTTGGCGAACACGCGCAGCTTGGCCCGTACGTAGGCGTCGAAGGACCCGTGCCGATCGAGGTGGTCGGGCGCCAGGTTGAGCAGGACGGCGGCCTCGGGCGCGAACTCCAGGGTGTCCTCGAGCTGGAAGGAGGACACCTCGCATACGATCGTCACCTCAGGCGCGAGCGCGCCCACGAGCGAGCTCACCGCCCGGCCGACGTTTCCCGCGACGCTGACCGGGAGACCGGCCTCGCGGTGGATATGCCCGATCAACTCCACCGTGGTCGTCTTGCCGTTGGTCCCGGTCACCGCTATGAACTCGTTCGCGAGCATCCGCCACGCGAGCTCGAGCTCACCCAGCACGGGCAGTCCGCGCTGCCTGGCCGCGACGATCACGGCCGCCTCTGCCGGGACTCCCGGGCTCTTGATCAGCGCGCGTGCGCGGTCGAGCAGGGCCGCGCCCTGCTCGCCGCTGTGAACCTCAACGCCCGCGCGGGCGAGCATCTCCGCCGCGGCCGGCGTGCCGGCGTCCACGCCGATCACCCGCTCGCCCCGGGCGCGCAGTGCGAGCGCCGCCGCCGCCCCGGAGCGCGCCAGCCCGACGACGAGATAGGGCCCGCTGGGGATGGGCGGACGCAGCTTCGGCTCCACCGGCGCTCCGGTCGATCAGCCGATGCTCTGGCGATAGATGGTGAAGCCGATCGCGCAGCAGATCGCCGCGACGATCCAGAAGCGCAGGATGATCTTCGTCTCAGACCAGGCCCTGAGCTCGAAGTGGTGGTGGATCGGCGCCATCAGGAAGACCCGTTTGCGGGTCGTCTGGAAGGAGATCACCTGCACCACGACCGACAGCGCCTCGATCACGAAGATACCCCCGAGCAGCACCAGCAGCAGCTCGGTCTTCGTCATCACGGCGAGCCCGGCGATCGCACCGCCGAGCCCCAGCGAGCCCGTATCCCCCATGAAGATCGTCGCCGGAAACGCGTTGAACCACAGAAAGCCGATGCACCCGCCCACCAGGCATCCCGCGAGCATCGCCAGGTCGTACTCGCCGGTTATGAAGGTGATGCCGATGTAGGCCAGCAGCACGATCGCCGCACAACCCGCCGCCAGGCCGTCGAGCCCGTCGGTCAGGTTCACGGCGCTGGTCGTTCCGGCCACGACGAGGTAGATCAGCAGCGGGTAGAAGGGCCCGAGATCGATCTGATAGTCGACGAAGCGCAGCCGCAGCGTGCTCGCGAGATGGGCCTCGTCCTTGGCGATCAGCCACAGGCCCACGGAGATTGCGATCGTCACGATCAACTTCGTCCGCGCCCGCAGCCCCAGCGAGCGGCGCTTGATCAGCTTCGTGTAGTCGTCTGCAAAGCCGAGCAGCGCACACGCGATCGCGGCGGCGAATACCCCCACCGACCGCCATTCGTAGTCGGTCAGGATCAGGAACGCGACCGATACGGCCAGGAAGATGATGACCCCGCCCATCGTCGGCGTGCCGGCCTTCTGATGGTGGCCCTGCGGCCCGTCCTCGCGGATGTGCTGGCCGAACTCGCGTTTGCGCAGGAACTCGATGAACTTCGGGCTCAGGAAGATGCAGATGAGTAGCGACGCGGTGCCCCCGATGAGAATCCGGCCCATCAGGGCCGCCCCGGCCCGGCACTGGGCTCGAGCACCGACGCGAAACCGGAGCGTCCGTCCGCGCGCGCCGATCCGCCGCCGAGCACATCGGCCACGCGCTCGAGGCCGACGCCGCGCGAGCCCTTCACGAGCACGGTGTCACGATCGCGCAGCAGCGTGCCGAGCAGCTCGGCGGCCGCCTCGGCACCTGCGACCGAGTGAGCCTCCCCGCCGAAGGCGTGGGCGATCTCGGCCGCCAGCGGTCCCGCTGTGATGAGCAGATCGACTCCGCTGCTGCTCGCGTGGACGCCGATCTCGCGGTGCAGGCGCGGCGCGCCCGGGCCGAGCTCGAGCATGTCGCCGAGCACGGCAACCCGCCGCGCGGGGGCGCTGGCAACGAGGTCGTCGATCGCGGCGCGCATGGACATGGGGTTGGCGTTGTAGCAGTCGTTGATCAGGACCACCCCGTTGGCGAGCTCGAGCCGCTCTCCGCGAAGCGGCGAGAAGCGGACATCGAGCCTGCCCCGGGGTGTGACCCCCAGCGTCCGCGCGGCGGCCACGGCCGCGAGCAGATTGCGCAGGTTGTGCGCCTGGCGGAAGGATGGACGCAGCGAGATCATCTCGCCTCCCGCGCCGGGGAGCGCTCGGGCGCCTGCGCGTCGGCCCCGGTCGGCTTCGCGAATCACGACCTCCTCGGCGCTGGCGCCGTGCTCGAGCGAGAAGTCCCCGCCCTCGCCGAAGGTGACGGTCTGCAGATCCTCGCGCAGGTGCGGCGCGAGCAGCGGCTCATCGACGGGGACCACGACCGTGCCGCCCGGCTTCAGCTGAGCGATCAGCTCCGCCTTGGCGGCGGCGATCGCCTCGAGCGTGCCGAGCAGCTCGAGGTGGACCGGCCCGACGTTCACGATCACGCCGACGTCGGGGTCCGCGATCGCCGTCAGTTCGGCGATCTGCCCGGCTCCGCGCATCGCCATCTCGAGCACGAGCGCCTCGCTGCCGGCGGGCGCGGCGAGCACGGCCAGCGGCAGGCCGATCTCGGTGTTGAGGTTCTCCGGGCTCGACACCGTGCGCAGCTCGCGGCTGAGGATCGCGGCGAGGATGTCCTTGGTCGAGGTCTTGCCGGTCGAGCCCGTGATCGCGACGACTCTCGCGCCGGCGTTCGCGAGCTCTCGCCGCCACGCCCGTGCGAGCGCCTGCAGGCCTTGGAGGGGGTCGCGGTGCGCAAGCACCGCTCTGCTCGTGCCGAGCTCGAGCGCAGCGCGCGCATGCTCCGGCGCGACGAGCACCCCCCAGGCGCCAGCCCGCAGCGCATCGCCCGCATGCTCCCCGCCGTCTGCGTGCTCGCCGCGCAGACCGACGAACAGATCGCCGGGCGCGAGCCGCCGCGAGTCGATGCTCGCGCGCTCGGGGCCGGGATCGCCATCGCCGTGGGTGGGCTCGCCCACGAGCTCGGCGCCGGCGCCGGCGGCAACGCGTGCGGCGTCCCAGCCTCTCACGCTCGGGGCTCCCTCGGGGCACGCCGGGCGCCTACGCCGTTGCGCGCGCTCACGCGCTCGCCCCCGCGGCGGTGGTGAGGCGCGCGCGCAGCGCCTCCCTGGCGACCGCCACGTCATCGAAGGGCACCTTGTGACCCCCGGCGAGCTCCTGTCCCTGCTCGTGGCCCTTGCCCGCGACAACCAGCACATCGCCCGCCCGCGCGTCCGCGATAGCCTCCGCGATCGCGGCGCCGCGGTCGGCGATCGACCGCACCGGCGGCGCTGCCGGCCCGCCTGCGCGGCGGCCGGGGGAGACGCGCGCGACCCCGGCCATGATCTCCCCGATGATCTGCTCGGGCTCCTCGGAGCGGGGGTTGTCCGAGGTGACCAGCGCCACGTCGGCCAGGCGCGCCGCGATCTCCCCCATCAACGGCCGCTTGCCGCGGTCACGGTCGCCGCCGGCGCCGAACACGCACATCACGCGCCCCTGAGCGTGCTCACCGGACCCCACCAGCTCGCGCGCGGCACGCAGCACGTTCTCCAGCGAGTCCGGCGTGTGGGCGTAGTCGACGAGCACCGCGAAGTCCTGGCCCTCGTCCACGGGCTCGAACCGCCCGGGGACGTGCACGCCGCGCTCGAGCGTGGCGACGAGCGCGTCGAGCTCGCCCCCGAGCTCGTGCACCACCGCGAGCGCTCCGAGCGCATTGGCGACGTTGAAGCGGCCCGGCAGCCTCAGCGCGACCTCGCGATCGCCCGCGGGCGTGTGCAACTGAAAGCTGCAGCCGTCGAACGTGCAGCGCAGCCCCGTGGCCCGGTAGTCGGCCCCCTCCTGCCCGACCGCGAACGTGCGCGCGCCGTCGATCTCGGCGGCCAGCCGCCGTCCGTAGGGGTCTCCTACGTTCACGACGCTCGCGCCTGGAGAGTCCGCCGGGGCACTCCCCGCCGCGCCCGCCGGGGGGGCGAACAGTCGCCGCTTTGCCTGAAAGTAGTCCTCCATCGTGTCGTGGAAGTCGAGGTGGTCGCGGCTTATGTTGGTGAACACGGCGGCGGCGAAGTGAATCCCGTCGGCGCGCCCCAGCGCGAGCGCGTGCGAGGAGACCTCCATCGCACATGCGCGATCACCGCCGTCGAGCATCGCGCGGAAGTCGGCCTGCAGGTCGATCGCCTCCGGGGTGGTGCGCGTCACCGGGCGCTCGACGCCCCCGATGACCGACTTGACGGTGCCGAGCAGCCCGCACTGCTCGCCGATGCCTTCAAAGAGCGCGCGCACGAGGTAGGCGGTGGTCGTCTTTCCGTTCGTGCCCGTCACTCCCACGACCCGCAGCTCGCTGCTCGGATCACCGTTGAAGCGAGCCGCGATCCCTCCCATCGCCGCGCGCACCGACTCGACCAGCACCTCCGGCACACCGAGGCCGAGCGGGCGCTCGACGACGAGCGCCGCTGCACCGCGCTCGACGCCCTGCGCGGCGAACTCGTGGCCGTCCTGGCGAAAGCCGCTCACGCAGAACAGGAGATCGCCCGCTCGCACGCTGCGACTGTCGTAGCTCAGACCCGTGATCTCCACCGCGTCGCCGCTCCCGGAAGCCCCTGTGGCGATCAACTCGTCGAGCCGCATGAAAGCTGATGCTATCCCGGCGGGATGCCCAGGTATGGCAGCGCGAAGGACATGATCTGGCCGAAGGCGGGCGCCGCGACCGTGCCACCGTAGATCGACCCCGACTGCGGTTCGTCGACGATCACCGCACACAGGAGCTTCGGATCGCTGGCGGGCGCGAAGCCGATGAACGAGGCGACGTAGGCTTCTTCCGAGTATTGACCGGTAGCGGGGTCGACCTTCTGCGCGGTACCCGTCTTGCCCGCCAGCTGATAGCCGGGAATCGACACCTCGCTGGCGGTTCCGCCGGGCGCCAGCACGCCCTCGAGCATCTGGCGAAGCGCCGCCGCCGTGGAAGCGGAGATGACCCGCCGGCCGGCCGGCTCCGGCTGGGCGCGGCCCGCAACGGCTCGCACTATGTGCGGCGGGCGCAGGATGCCGCCGTTGGCGATGGCCGCGTAGGCGCTCGCCATCTGGATCGGGGTGACCAGCTCGCCCTGGCCGATCGGCAGGTTGCCCATGGAGGAGCCCGAGTAGTGCTCGAGCGGCAGCACCGCGCCGGCTTCCTCGCCCGCCAGCTCGATGCCCGTCGGCGCTCCGAAGCCGAACCGGTGCACCCAGCCGTTGAACCCGGAGGCGCCCTCGAGCATGCCTATCTTGATCGCACCCACGTTGCTCGACTGAGCCAGGATCTGCGCCGTCGTAAGGGTCTCTTCGGGGTGTTCGGTGTCGTCGTGGATGGTGCGGTCGGCCACCTGGATCTCATCAGGAATGTTGAACGGCGTGGATGGCGTGACCAGTCCCTGCTGCAGCGCGCCGGAGACGGTCACCGCCTTGAACGTCGAGCCCGGTTCGTAGGCGAAGCCGACCGCCCGGTTCTCCATCGCGCCGGCGGGCGACGCGCCGGGGTCGTTGGCGTTGACCTCGGGCCAGTTGGCCATCGCGAGGACAGCGCCACTGTTCGGATCCATCACGATCGCGGTCGCGTCTTTCGGGCTGAACACCCTTCCCACCGCGCTCAGCACTTCTTCGGTGTGCTGCTGGATGTTGGCGTCGAGCGTCAACGTCAGCGATGCGCCGGGCACCTCGTGATGGACTTCGGTGATCGACACCGGCTGGCCGATCGCGTCGCTGACGACCCGCCGTTGCCCGGAACGGCCATGGAGCAGCGAGTTGCGCGAATACTCGAGTCCCGCCAGGCCGTTGCCTTCGGTGCCGACCACGCCCAGCACCTGCGCCGCCAGCGTGCCGCGCGGGTAGACGCGGCGCATCACCGGAGATCCCGCGATACCCGCGATCTTCAGGGCGAGCACCGCCTGGGCCTGTTTGGCGGGCAGCGCACGCGCGAGAAAGACGAAGCCCGTGCGCTCGGACAGCTTTCTGAGCACTTCGTCCTGTGACTGACCCAGAAGCGGCGCGAGCCGCTGTGCCGCGCCCAGCGGGTCGCTCAGCAGGTACGGCGTCGCCGAGATGTCCTGCGCGGGCTCGGAGACGGCCAGATCCACCCCGTTTCGATCGGTGATCGCACCGCGCTCAGCCGGCACCGGTTCGTCGGTGAGCTGCTGGCTGCGCGCGGCCGAGCGCAGGGTGCCGCCGTCCAGCACGCCCAGATAGAAGGTGCGCCCGGCGGCCAGAACGAGCAGCAGGAAGAACAGCCCGAAGATCAAGCCTATCCGGCGCTGGACGGCGTCCACGCTAACCCGAGGGGCTCGCTCGGGTGCCGCCGCCGGGAGCGCCTTCAGCGGAGCTGCTGGGGGCTTGGGCGCTCGTGGCAGGGGCGGTCGCTTGAGCCTGCGTGGATTCTCCGCCCGCGCCCGCGGGGGCTTCTGGAGCGCGCGCGGAGGATTCGCCGGACGCCGGCGTTGACGCCGCAGGGGCGGCGGGCGATTCCGGCGTCGCAGCGGCAGCGCTCGTCGTCGGTTCAGCCGACGCCGTGCTCGCGGCGGCTTCGCCGGCGGGCTGTTCCGGGGAGGCGCTCGCCGAGGAGGCGGCGGAGGAGCTCGGGGCTTCCCCGGAGCCCGGGGCCCGGGCCGCCGCGCTGAGCGCCGCGGCGCCCTTGGCAAGATCGACCCCCGGACGCGCCTGCAGGAAGCGCAGCGCGCTGGTGGGGACGGGTTCCATGCCCAGTCCCGCGGCCAGCGAGATCACGCGCCCGCTCGTGGCCAGTTCTGAGTTTTCGATGCTGAGCGCCGCGTTCTCGCGTTGCAGAGCGGCCTCCTGCTCGAGCGCCCGGCCGATGCCGGCGTTCAACTTGAGCAGCCCCAGCTGAAGCGTCACGATCCCGATCAGCGCGAAGGCCACGAGACCGATCCACGTGCGCCCGCCGAGCGCACGATGGCGCGAGATGGCCTCCAGCGCGGTGAGGAGCCGCCGCGCGACGCCGAGGTCATCCTGCGCGCGAGCGCGACCCGACCGCTCCTGGACTCGCCGCCGTGACGGGCCGGAGACGCGACGGGGCCTCGGCGGGATGCTCAACGGCCGCGCCGGGGCCGCTGCGCCTCCCGCGCGGACGGCGGCGGTTGCGCTCGCCGGCCCGCTCACGCCTGCTCTCCATTCTCACTGAGCTTCCTGGCTGCACGCAGTCGCGCCGAGGCGGCGCGCGGGTTGTGCGCGATCTCCTCGGCGGAGGGCACGATCGAGCGGCGTGTGATCAGCAGCGCCTCGGGCTCGCGCCCGCACGCGCACACGGGCAGATCCGGCGGGCAGATGCAGCCGCGGGCGCGGGCCGCGAGAAAGCGCTTGACGCGTCGATCCTCGAGTGAGTGGAATGAGATCCCGGCGAGAACACCACCCTCGCGCAGAAGCTCCCAGGCCAGCGGGAGCGCGCGGTCCAGCTGTCCGAGCTCGTCGTTGACGGCTATCCGCAGCGCCTGGAAGGCGCGCTTGGCGGGATGGCCGCCGGCGAAACGCGCGGGAGCGGGAATCGCCGAGTTGATCGTGTCGACGAGCTCGAGCGTGGTGTCGATCGGTGCCTGTGCTCGGCGGCGCACGATCGCCCGCGCGATCGCGTTGGCGTGGCGCTCCTCGCCGAGGTCGCGCAGCGCGCGCGCGAGGCGACGCTCGTCCCAGTCGGCAACGATCTCGCGCGCGCTCAGCCCCTGCGCCGGATCCATGCGCATGTCGAGCGGCGCCTCGTATGAGTAGGAGAACCCGCGCTCGCGCGTGTCGACCTGCATCGAGGACATGCCGAGGTCGAAGTACGCGGCGTCGGCGCGCACCCCCTCGTTCGCGAGCAGCTCGAGCCCCTCCGCGTAGCCGGCCCTGATGAAGCGCAGCGTGCAGGGCATCTCCGGTGCCAGCGCCGCGAATCGCTCCTCGGCGAGGGGATCGCGGTCGATCGCGATCAGCGTTCCGGCCGAGCCCAGCCGCTCGGCCAACAGCCGCGCGTGACCGCCGTCGCCGAAGGTGCAGTCGATCGCGGTCTGGCCGGGCCGGGGATCGAGCAGCTCGAGCAGCTCGGTCGCCAACACGGGCACATGGCCCCGGCGCCCGCCCTGCGGATCGGCCCCCGCGTTCAGCCGCGGCGCGCGAGCGGGCTGGCGCCCGCGGCGCGCGCGTCCGCCGGCGCGTTTCATCTCAAGCAGGGTCATCGACACTCGCAGTGATCGCCGCGACGCCGCCCAGCAGCGTCGGTCGATGCTCGTCCCAGCGTCCCTTGTCCCACAGCTCCAGACGGTCCCCCACCCCGACGACCACGACGTCCCTGCGAAGGCCCGCGTGATCGCCGAGGAAGCCCGGGACCATGATCCGCCCGGCCGCGTCGAGGTCGGCATCCTGGGAGCTCCCGTAGAAGAAGCGCTCGAGCTCGCTCAGGCGGGGAGACAGCGGCGGCAGTTCGGCCAGGGCGCGCTGGGAGTAGCGCTCGTACTCCTCCGGGCGCCATACGCCCACGCAGGGCTCCTGGTCCACGGGCATCGCCAGCACTACCCCCTCGGCGAGGGCCCCGCGATAGCGGGCCGGAACGGTGAGGCGGTTCTTAGCATCGAGCGTATGGTCGAAGGTGCCGCGAAAGGGAACCACTGTTGTGCTCCAAGCTTGTTAACCGAGCCGCGGTGGAGGAGTGGGAGGAGCCCCTCCACCCCGGCTCGCTGTCGCGAACTTACCCCACTTTGCCCCACAATGCAACCCCACTTGCACATTTTCTCCCACTTCCTGCGCCACGGACCCACGATCACGCCATAGTCCCTGCTCTCAGGCGCTTTCTCGACGCGCCGGCGTGAGTGCCGGCAGCGCCGGCAACTGCAAGCGCCCGTGCAGATCGCCGCGCTGGGAGACCGCTTGCAGCGCGTACCCCCCGCACGCGAGCGCATGCGCCCGGCGGCGGCGCGCCCGCAGGCGGCGTCGGCAGCCAGCATCAGCGATACGATCGCCTCTGATGCCTGTCCACTCCGATCCCCGTCCGGGCAGGCGATCCCAGTTCGCGACGGCGCTGCTCCTGCTGGCGTTCTCGGCGGCGATGGCCGGCTGCGGCTCCTCGCACAAGAGCACCACCACGAGCGACCCCGCGGACGCAGTTCCCGCCTCGGCACCGCTGTTTGCCGGCGCCGTCGTGCGGCCCACCGGCTCGGAGAAGGCCGCGGCGTCGGCCGCCGGGCAGACCATCACCCGCCAGGCCGATCCCTACCTGCGCCTGATCAGCGCGCTACAGACGCCCGGCAGCGCGCCGTTGAACTTCAACCGCGACATCGCGCCCTGGCTGGGGCCGAACGCCGGCATCTTCCTCAGCTCACTCGATACCGCAGAAGAATCCAAGATCGGCGAACTGCTGTCAGCGCTCGCGCGCGATCTGCTCGGCGGCACCTCGGCGGCGAACGCCTTCCCGTTCGCGGCGCACGGCGTGCAGGGCGCGATCGTGCTGGACACGAGCGACGCCGCCAAGGCCCGCTCCTTCCTCGAATCCCAGGCCAAGCTCGCGGGGGCGAGCGCGGCCAGCTATCGCGGGGTGGCCTATCAGGCCGCCCCCGACGGCACGGCCTTCGCGCTCGTCGACGGCCTGGCGGTCATCGGCAGCGTCGACGGCCTGCACGGCGTGATCGATACCACGCTCGGGGGACCGTCGCTGGCGCACGCCGCCGGCTACTCAAAGCTCGCCGCCGTCGCACCGTCGGGGACGCTCGCGCACGTGTTCGTCAACCCGAGCGCGCCGGGCGCATCGGGCGCATCGCAGGGCTCGGGCCTCGTGGGCCTGCTCGCCGGCACGCGCGAGACGAACATCTCGCTCGTCCCCTCGACCACCTCGATCGGGGTAGACGCGGACGCGCTCACCTCGGGCACGACCTCCGGCGGGCTGCTCGCCTCGGTCTCCGAAGGCGCTCAGGCCGCGGGTGAACTGCCGGCTGAATCCTGGCTCGCCGTCGGCCTGGGGAAGGTCGGCGTGTCACTCGGTGCGGATGTCGCGGGGCTGCGTGCCCTCACCTCGCTGGCCGGCTCGCTGTCGGGCTCGAGCTCGGAAGCACCCTCATCCGGAGCCTTCAATCTCAGCAGCCTGCTCCAGGCGATCCTCAAGCCGCTGTCCGTGCTGGGTGCCAACAGCGCCGAAGCTCGGCGCGAGTTCGCCAGCTGGATGGGCTCGGCGGGAATCTTCGCCAGCGGCACGGGCATCGTCGATCTGAAGGCGGGGATCGTCATCACCTCCGAGAACCCCGCCCTCTCCCGCGCCGCCGTCGGGAAGCTCGGCGCCATCATGCGCACGTCGGGCGCGTCGGTGCAGCCGGTCTCGGTCCCAGGCGCGCAGGCGGCGGTGTCGGTGCAGCTCTCGGGCCTGCCGGTCCCGCTCGACATCGTCGACGCACGCGCCGCCAACGGGCACACGAAGTTCGTGATCGGCCTCTCGGAAGCCTCCGTGGCAGCCGCGCTGAACCCGTCGAGCACGCTGTCGGCCTCGGCGCCCTACAGCGCGGCCAGCACGGCCCTCGGCGAAGGCATCCGGCCGAGCCTCAGCGTCGACTTCCCCACGTTCCTCGGCCTGCTCGAAGGCCTGGGCCTGAGCGAAGAACCCACCCTCTCAAAGCTCGTCCCGTACCTGCGCACATTCACCACCCTCGCCGGCGGCGGCAAGAGCCTCGGGGAAGGCGTTGATCGCTTCCGCGCGGTGCTGGGCCTGCAGCACACCGAATGAGGCTCAGCCGACGTCGATCACGCGATCGAACACCGGCTTGCCGTTCATCACCTCAACTACGCCGTAACGAGACAGGGTGGTTTCACCGTCGGCTTCGATCGAGTAGCGCCCGAGCACCGAATCGCGGTTCCTGACGGCGAAGAACTGATCGATCACGCTCTGGCGGTCGTTCCCGTGCTGGCCGGCCGCGCGGATCGCGTGCAGCACGACGCTCATCGCCTCGTAGCCGTACAGCGCATACGACCCCGCTTCGCCTGAGAAGTGACGGCGATAGTCGGCGAGCACGCGCGCCGCCGGCGGCGGATACAGGCTTGCCGGGAGCGCCGGCGTCGTGATGTAGGTGCTCGCCGCCGCCGCGCCGAGCTGGCTCGTGAACGATTCGTTCGCGATCGCGCTCGACCCCAGCAACAGCAGGTGGGGGTCGGCGCTGTGCAGCTGCCGCCACAGCGCCACCGTGCCCGCCCCGCCGGCACCGGCGAAGAACACCGCCTGTGCCCCGCTGTTTGAGATCTTTTCAACCTCGCCAGTGAACGTCGTGGCGCCCGTCACATCCACGCCGTCCTCGCCGGCGACGGTGATACCCGCGCTTTTGGCGTCAGCGGCCACGATCTGCGAGAGCGGGACCTCGAACGGTTCCTGGTCGTTCAGCACATACACGCTGTGCACGCCCAGTTCGCGCATCAGCTTCACCTGCGCGGCTGCCTGCGCGGGATCGCCCGGCTGCAGACGCCCGAACGTGCGGTGGCCGCTCGGGTAGAAGCGTTCGGGCTCGTCCTGGCCGGCGTCCTCCGAGGACGTCAGCCCGACGTAGGGGCTCGCGGGCGAGACCTGCAGGATGCCGGCGGCGTTGATCAACGGCAGCGACACGGCGGTGGCCGCGGAGTCGTAGTCGCCGAGGTAGGCGATCGTGGTCGTGTCGTCGGCTGCCGTCTTCGCGTTCGAGGCGGTGATGCCCGGGGCCGCCTGCCCGCTCGTCGGGCTCGAGTCGTCCTCTGAGACATAGCTGACGGTGAACGGCCCGACGCGACCCCCGGCATCGGCCAACGCCAGCTTCTCACCGTTCACGAGCTGCTGCGAGATGACCGCCGACGGCCCCTGCAGGGGCAGGCTCGAATAGATCGTGAGCTGGTTGCCGATGGCTGTTTCCGCACCCGAGACGCCCACGCCACCGCAGCCGGCCAGCGTGGATGACACGGCCGCGAGCGCAACCAGCACCGCCACCAGCAAGGCCAGTCGCGACACCGGGCGGAGCCAGCGCGCGCGCACAGGTGGGCTAGCTGCGCCGACCGGGCAGGTAGCCGGCGAGGATCTTCAGCGAGGCGCCGATCAGGATGATCGCCGCCGCGAGCATGAAGGCGTCGAAGCCCTTCGCTCCGAGCGCCCACAGCACGATCCATATGATCAGGCCGGCGGTGACGGTGAGGATCAGTCCCATGCCGGCGCAATCCTAGCGAAGCAGCGCCGCGGCCAATCCCTCAACGATCGCTCCGGCGGCCCCGGCCGGGTCCTCCGGCGCCTCGCCGGCCGCGCGCACCAGCCTCGTGCCGACGATCACGCCATCCGCGCCCGCATCCGCCGCCATCCGCGCCTGCTCCGGCGTGCCGATCCCAAAGCCGAGCGCCACGGGGACGCTGGTGGCGGCCTTCGCGCGTGCGACGATCTCGGCGAAGCGGCCGGCCAGCGCCTCACGCTCGCCGGTCGTGCCGACGACGGAGACGGTGTACAGGAACCCCTTCGCCTGCGCGCCGATCTCCCGGAAGCGCTCCGGCGTGGTCGTCGGAGCGACCAGCGGCACGAGCGCGAGGCCGTGCGCGTCGCACGCCTCGAGCACCTCGGGCGCTTCACCGACGGGCAGATCCGGCACGATCAGCCCACATGCACCGCTCCTCGCCAGGCGCTCGACGAAGGCTTCGGCCCCCGGCGCAAGCACCATGTTTGCGTAGCACATGAGCACGACCGGCAGGTCCGCCGCCAGCACTCTCGCCACCTCCAGAACCCCCGCGATGCTGCTCCCGGCCGCGAGCGCGCGCGTGCCCGCGGCGTGGATCACGGGGCCGTCGGCCAGCGGGTCGGAGTAGGGCACGCCGAGCTCGAGCAGATCGGCACCCGCGGCCACGTATGCCTGACCGATGCGGACCGACTCCTCGAGCGTCGGAAAGCCGCCCATCAGGTAGGGCATCAGCGCCGCGCGCTTGCCGGTGCCCGCGAAGGCCTCAGCGATGCGCTCGACGCCGCTTGCGCGCGCCGCGCTCACGGCTGTGCGAGCACCTCGGCGAGATCCTTGTCGCCGCGACCCGACAGACACACGAGGTCCAGCTCGCCGGTCGTTTCAGCGAGCACCCACGCGAGCGCATGCGCGGTCTCGAGCGCGGGGATGATGCCCTCGAGGCGGGCCAACAGCTTGAAGGCGTCGATCGCCCGGTGATCGGTGACCGCCACATAGCGCGCGCGGGCGCTGTCGCGCAGGAACGCGTGCTGCGGCCCGGCGCCCGGGTAGTCGAGACCCGCGGAGACCGAGTGCGCCTCCAGGATCTGCCCCTCCTCGTCCTGCATCACCGCCGAGCGCGAACCGTGCAGAATGCCCGCGCGCCCGCCCACGGTCAGCGGGGCCCCGTGACGCTTTGTCTCGATGCCCTCGCCGCCGGCCTCGACGCCGACGAGCTCGACCTGCTCGTCATCCAGAAACGCCGTGAAGATGCCGATCGCGTTCGAGCCTCCGCCCACGCACGCAACCACACGCGCCGGCAGTCTTCCCTCGCGCTCGAGCATCTGCTCGCGCGCCTCGTCGCCGATCACGCGCTGCAGGTCTCGCACGAGCGCCGGATAGGGAGCGGGGCCGACGACCGAGCCGATCACGTAGTGCGTGCTCTGCACGTTCGTCACCCAATCGCGGATCGCGGCGGAGGTGGCCTCCTTCAACGTCCTTGCCCCCGCGTCGACCGGGCGCACCGTCGCCCCCAACAGCTCCATCCGCTGGACGTTGGGGCGCTGGCGGCGCGTGTCCTCGACACCCATATACACCACGCACTCGATCCCCAAAAGCGCGCACACCGTCGCGGTGGCGACGCCGTGCTGGCCCGCGCCGGTCTCGGCGATGACCCTCTGCTTGCCCATCCTCCTGGCCAGCAGCACCTGGCCGAGAGCGTTGTTGAGCTTGTGCGAGCCGGTGTGGTTGAGATCCTCGCGCTTCAGATACACGGGCCGTCCGAGGCGCTCGGACAGCCTGCCGGCGCGAAACAGGGGAGTCGGCCGCCCGCCGAAGTCGCGCAGCAGGCCGCGCAGCTCAGCCCAATAGCCTGCATCCTCGCGCGCCTCCTGCCACGCCTGCTCGAGCTCGTCGAGGGCCGGCATCAGCGTCTCCGGCACGTACTGCCCGCCGTAGGGCCCGAAACGATGCTCGAGATTCGTCCCGGCGCCGGCCGCGCTCATTCAGAGTCCCCGCCCACCCCGCCCGCCGCGCCCGCGCCGTCTGCGCTCGAGCCCGTGAGCGCCGCCGGGCGCTCGACGGCGTCGAAGAACGCCTTCAGCTTGCGCGGGTCCTTGCGTCCGGGGGCGGCCTCGATGCCGCTGGCGGTGTCGACCGCGTAGGGGTGAGCCGCGGCGATCGCCTCAGCCACGTTCTCGGCCGTCAGGCCTCCGCTGAGGATCAGCGGGACCTTCGAGCGCCGCCCAGCCAGCAGCGTCCAGTCGAATGTCTCTCCCGTTCCGCCGCGCAGCTGCTGGCGCTCCGGCGCCGAGGCGCGCGCATCGAGGAGATGGAAATCCACATGAAAGCGCTCGAGGTCGCGGACGTCGCCGGGGCCCGACACCTGCGCCGCCTTGATCACCCGCGCGCCGTTGCGGCGAGCGGCCTCCGCGCAGAATGACGGCCCCTCATCGCCGTGCAGCTGCAGCATGCTCAGGCCCAGCTCCTCGCTGGTGTACACGACCTCCTCCAGCGGGGCGTTCACGAACACCCCACACAGCTCCACCTTGCGGCGCAGCACCGCGGCGATCCGCTGCGCCTCGCTGGCCGAGCAGCGGCGTGGGCTGCCGGGGAAGAAGATCATTCCCAGCGCCCAGGCCCCAAGCTCGAGCGCCATTTCGGCGTCCTCGAGATTGGTGATCCCGCAGATCTTGACCTTCGGCTGATAGAGCGCGGGCTCGCGCGCGTCGCGGCCGTTCCTGACCTCGTGACGAGCGGGCGTCTCCACTGAGACTGCGGGCGCTACGTCATGGGCGGGCGTCTGTGCCATGCCCCAACGGTAGCGGGCGTCGAACCTACCCTTCGGGAGTGTTCGGGTTGGGCACCGAGTTGGGGCGGGTGCCCAGCGTCACGCTGACCGTCTTGTGTTCGTAGCCGCCATGGCCCGTCGCGCGCAGCAAGCCGACGCTGATCGTCTGACCGGGTTTCTTGGCCTCGATGTCGTTCGCCAGTTCTTCCGAGCCCGCGACCGTTTTGCCGTCGATCGAGGTGATGATGTCGCCGCCGACCGCCACCTGGCCGCCTTCTGTCGAGCCCGTGAGGTTGCCGCCACGGATGCCCGCCTTTTCCGCCGCCGTGCCCTTCTGCACGCTCTGAACGAGCGCGCCGCTTTTGACCGGCAGGTTGAGCGCCGACAGCGACCCGTCGATCGTCAGCGAGGTCAGGCCCAGGTAGGCGCCGCGGACCGTCCCGCCCTTCTCGAGCACGGGGATCTCCGACTTGGCCGTGTTGATCGGGACCGCAAAGCCGATGCCCACGCTGCCGTCGCCCGAGCCTCCGGTCTCGATCTGCGAGTTGATCCCGATCACCTGGCCCGCCGCGTTGAGCAGCGGCCCGCCCGAGTTGCCGGGGTTGATGGGCGCGTCGGTCTGCAGCACGTTGTCGATCGTGAAGCCGTTCGGCGCCGTGATCTGGCGCTGGAGCGCGGAGATGACGCCCGTCGTGAGCGTGCGTTCGAGGTCGAAGGGGTTGCCGATCGCGAGCACCGGGTCGCCCACCTGAACGTTGCTCGAGTCACCGAGCGTGAGCGGGTGCAGCGTCAGCCCGTCGGTCGGGATGCGCAGCACGGCGAGATCGTTCGAGGGGTCCTTGCCCACGACCTGAGCGTCGACCGTCTGGCCTTTTTCGAAGCTGACGGTGACCTTGATGGCGTTCTCGATGACGTGGTAGTTGGTGAGGATCGTGCCGTCGTTGCTGATCACGATCCCCGAGCCGGTCGCCTGGCCCTGTCGCTGCGTTTCCCCGCCGCCGAACAGGTTGAAGGGGGATTCGGTTTTCTGCACCACCGTCGAGGTCACGAACGCCACCCCGGGTGCGTCGCGCACGTAGATGTCGTGCGGGGTCAGCCCCGGGCTCTGCTGGGACGCGTTCGACGGCGTCAGCGGAGCCGCCTGGATCGTGGTGACGCTCTTGTCGGTTTCGCTCAGCCCGCCGAAGGCGGCGACCACGGCGACGACCACTCCGCCCCCTATCAGGGCCGAGATGAAAGGAATTGTGAATGTGCGCCTCATCTGCAGAGAGGATGATCGGCGGCTATGAAGGCGATCTAAAGCGCATCGTGCGAGCGGCTAAATGTTTCCCAGTGCACGCAGCGCCGCCTCGGGATCGCCGGCGCGCATCAGCTTCTCGCCCACCAGCACCGCGTGCACGCCCGCCTCGCGCAGCCTGAGGAGCTGCTCGGGTGTGGAGATTCCCGACTCCGATACGACCGTGACCGAGTCCGGGATCCTCTGCATCAGTCGCGCGGTTCGCTCCATGTCGACGCTGAAGTCTCTCAGGTCGCGGTTGTTGATCCCGATCAGCTCCGCCCCCTGGCCGAGCGCGCACTCGAGCTCCTCGCCGTCGTGGACCTCGACCAGCACATCCAGCCCGATCGCCTGCGCCTTCTCATGCAGCGATCCGAGCTCGCCCGCTCCCAGCGCCGCCACGATCAGCAGCACCGCATCGGCGCCCGCGGCGCGTGCCTCGCGCAGCTGGTAGGCGTCGAGGATGAAGTCCTTGCGCAGGATCGGCAGGCCCGCCGACGCGCGTGCCGCTGTCAGATCCTCGAGCGAGCCGTCGAAGTTGGGGCCCTCGGTCAAGACCGACAGGGCGACGGCGCCGCCACGCTCATACGCGCCCACGATCTCCTGCAGGTCGGGGTCCTCGCGCAGCCTCCCGGCGGAAGGCGAGCGGCGCTTGAACTCCGCGATCACGCCGATGCCCGGGCCTCTCAGCGCGTCGCGGAAACGCCCGCCCTCCCGCTGCGCCCGCTCCCCGTCCTCGAGCGGCACCTCGCGCTTTCGGCGCTCCACCTCCTCACGCGTTTCGGCCAGGATACGGTCGAGGATGGTCGAGCCCTGAGCGCTCACCGAGCGACCTCGCTGGGCCCGTAGGTGCGGCTGGCCTCGACGTAGCGCTCGAGCGCGCTCGCCGCGCGCCCGTCGCGAAGCGACGCGCGCGCCGCCTCCACACCGGAGGCGATCGTGTCGCTCAGGCCGGCGACGTAGATCGCGCCACCGGCGTTGATCGCCGCGAGCTCGACGGCCGCAGGGCGCTTCACGTCCTGATCGCCGCCCTCGAAGATCATGCGCGTGAGCGCGGCGTTCTCAAGCGGCGTACCCCCGGCACAGTCGCGCTTGAAGTCCTCGTCGCTGACGAGCTCGATGCCGACGTCGCCGGGACTGAGCGTGTAGCTCGTGATCTCCTCGCCGTTCACCTCCACCACCTTCGTCGGCGCCGCGATCGAGATCTCGTCCAGCCCGTCCTCCCCCGCCACGACCAGCGCCCGGTCGACGCCCAGGTTCGAGAGCGCGCCCGCGATCGTCTGAAGGAAGCGCGCGTCGGAGACGCCGATCAGCTGCCGTCGCGCCCCGGCGGGGTTCGTCAGCGGTCCGATCAGGTTGAAGATCGTGCGCAC
This sequence comes from uncultured Solirubrobacteraceae bacterium, assembly GCA_963761355.1. Lineage (GTDB taxonomy): Bacteria > Actinomycetota > Thermoleophilia > Solirubrobacterales > Solirubrobacteraceae > Palsa-744. Next base: position 417,094 of record CAVXHC010000002.1, on the reverse strand, counting down.
CGCCAGATCGCGCCGCACGGGCATCACAAAGCGGGTCGCCTGGTGATGCGCAGGCGCGAACATGAAGCCGAAGCCCGCCTCATCGATACAGCGCCCGACCGCCTGCGCATCGAGGTCGATGCGTGCGCCCAGCGCCTCGAGCAGATCGGCCGATCCCGAGGAGCTCGTGGCCGAGCGGTTGCCGTGCTTGGCCACAGCGGCGCCGGCGCCGGCGGCGATCAGCGCGGCGGTGGTGGAGACGTTGAACGTATTCCGCCCACCCCCGGTGCCCGCCGTATCGAGCAGATCCGCTCGCTTCGTCGGCACGTGCGCGGCCAGCTCGCGCATCGTGCGCGCCAGACCCGTGAGCTCCTCGACCGTCTCGCCCTTCGTCCTCAGCGCGATCAGGAAGCCCGCGATCTGGGTCTCGGAGACTTCTCCGTGCATGATCTCGTCGAGCACCTCGGCGGTCTCGTGGGCGCTCAGGTCGCTGCCGGATGCGAGCGCGTCGATCGCGCGCGTGAGGATCGCGTTGGGCATCAATCCGAGCCGAGGAAGTTGGACAACAGCAGCTTGCCCTCGTCGGTGAGAACCGACTCGGGATGGAACTGCACTCCCTCGAGCGGCAGCTCGCGATGACGCAGCCCCATCAGCACGCCGCCCCCCCGCGCGGACTCCTCGAGGCAGTCCGGCAGCTCGGGGTCGACGACGAGCGAGTGGTAGCGCCCGACCGTCAGCGGTGATGACAGGCCGCGGAAGATGGTGCGCCCGTCGTGCTCGATGCTCGTGGCCTTGCCGTGCACCGGCTGATTGAGCTTCCAGCGCCCGCCGAACGCCTGTGCGAGCGCCTGATGGCCCAGGCACACTCCGAGCGTCGCTATCCCGGCTTCGGGCAGGCGCCGCGCCGCCTCCAGGGTGATGCCCGCCTCGAGCGGCGTGCACGGTCCGGGCGAGATCACGCAGCGCTCGTAGCCGCCGGCGAGCAGGTCATCGACGGCGGCGCGGTCGTTGCGCACCACGTGCATCTCCGCCCCCAGCTCGCCCAGGTACTGCACGAGGTTGTAGGTGAACGAGTCGTAGTTGTCGATGACCAGGACCCGCACGGACCGGCGCCCATCGTTGCGCGCGTCCCCGTTCATGACCAGTCCGGCTGTTCGCAGGCGAGCTCGATCGCACGCATCACCGCCTGTGCCTTGGCCACCGACTCCTCATACTCATACGCCGCCCTGGCGTCGGCCACGGTGCCGCCCCCGGCCTGCACGTGAGCGAGCCCGTCCTTGACGACGACGGTGCGTATGTGGATGGCGGTGTCCAGGTCTCCCGCGTAGCTCAGATAGCCGACGGCGCCGCCGTAGCCGCCGCGCTTGACCGGCTCGAGCTCGTCGATGATCTGCATCGCCCTCACCTTCGGCGCGCCCGAGAGCGTTCCGGCCGGAAGCACCGAGCGCAGAGCGTCCATCGCATCCACCTCCGCTCGCAGCGTGCCGGAGACCGAGGAGACGATGTGCATGACGTGGCTGTAGACCTCGACCTCCATCAGTTCGTCGACGGTGACGCTGCCGTACTCGCACACGCGACCGAGGTCGTTGCGCCCTAGGTCGACGAGCATCACATGCTCGGCGCGCTCCTTCTCGTCGTCCAGGAGCTCCTGCGCGATCCGCCGGTCCTCCTCGGGGCTCGAGCCGCGCGGGCGGGTTCCGGCGATCGGCTTCGTGCTGACGTGGCGCCCGTTGACGGTGAGCAGCGGCTCGGGGCTCGCGCCCGCGACCTGGAAGTCTCCGAAATCGAGGAAGTACATGTACGGGCTCGGGTTGACCGCGCGCAGGCCGCGGTAGATCGAGAAGGCCTCGACCGGAACGGCAGCCGACCAGCGTTGCGATGGCACGACCTGGAAGGCGTCCCCGGCGTAGATGTACTCCACCACCCGCTCGACCATGCCCTCGAACTGCGCCCTGGCCATGTTCGACTCAAAATTCGGCATCTCCCGTACACCCGCAGCGTCCGCGCGACCACGCGGAACGGGGCCGGCCAGCACCCCTCGCACCTCCCCGATCGTGCGCGCGGCCGTGGCGTACGCGCGCTCGACGTCGGGCTCGGCGTGGAGATCGGCATTCGCGAGGATCGTGACCGTGTGCTTGAGGTGGTCGAAGACGACCAGCGAGTCGGACAGCATCAGCGCCATGTCCGGCAGCCCCACCGGATCCGGTCCGGGCTCTCCGAGCGGCTCCACCGAGCGCACCAGGTCGTAGCCGAAGAAGCCCACCGCTCCGCCCGTGAACGGCGGCGCGTCAGCCATCGGCGCCTGGCTGAAGCGGCTGACATGCTCGGCCGCCAGCGCATAGGGATCACCGCCGTCTGCCAGCGACCAGCGCAGCACCGCGCGTGGGCGAAAGCCGATGAACGACCAGCGTCCGACCCGCTGGCCCTGCTCGGCGGACTCGAGCAGGAACGCGGGCTCCCCGGGCGCGAGCGCGCGCAGCTTCAGAAACGCAGACACGGGCGTCTCGCAGTCGTCGACGAAGCTGTGCCCGAGCGGGATCAGGCTGTGGCCGACGGCCAGGCCGCGTGCCTCGCTGAGACTGGGCTTCAGCAGCGGCGCCGGCGCCACCTGCGACGCCTGCGCCGCGGTGTCATCCTCCTCGACGCCCGTGGGCCTCGTCTCAGACGGTCCCCCGGCGCGGGCTCCCGGCGGGTTAGGAGCGACGGCCATCGAGCACCCGCTCTGCGTCGGTGAGCGAGCGTCCGCGGCTGTGCAGGAGCACCAGCAGGTGGTAGAGCACGTCGGCGCTCTCCTCGTCGAGGCGCTCGACGGACTCCTCGCGCGCGGCCCGCGCCACCTCCTCGGCCTCCTCCATCACCTTCTCGCCGATGCGCGGAGGATCGTCGAGCAGCTCGACCGTATAGGACCCCTCCGGTCTTTCGCGCGCGCGCTCAAGCAGCGTTCGCTCGAGCGACGGCAGCGTCTCATATGGAGCCTCCGGCTCAAGCTCACCGCGGTGAAAGCAGGTGCGCTCACCGGTGTGGCAGGCCGGCCCGGCCGGCTGCACGAGCGCAAGCAGCGTGTCGCCGTCGCAATCCAGCCGCAGCGCACGCACCCTCTGTATGTTGCCGCTCGTTTCGCCCTTGTGCCACGGCTCTTCACGCGAGCGGCTCCACAGGTGCAGCTCGCCCGTGCTGCGCGTGCGCTCGAGCGCGCGCTCGTCCATATAGGCGAGCGTCAGCACCTCGCCGGTGCTCCAATCCTGCACGACACACGGCACCAGGCCCCGCTCGTCGTATGCGACCTGCCCGTCGATCTCCTCGCCCTGGTGTGCGCTCATTCGCTCGATTGTAGGTCGAGGCCCGCCCGCCGCGGTTTCAGAGAGACTGCCAAGACGATGACATCGATGCTCGAACGCAAGCTGCTCGTGGTGACCGGCAAGGGCGGCGTGGGCAAGACGACGGTGGCCGCCGCGCTCGGCCTGCTCGCGGTCGAGCGCGGAGCGCGCACGATCGTGGTCGAGGTCGGAGACCAGGCGCGGCTGCCCGAGCTGTTCGGGATGAGCGGCACCGACACCGGCGTTGAGATCGAACTCGAGCCGCGCCTGTGGAGCATGTCGATCGACCCGGACCGCGCCCTGCTCGAGTGGCTTCAGAAACTGGGCGGTCGCGTCTCAGGCCGCGTGCTCGCTTCCAGCAGCACCTTCCAGTACTTCGCAGCGGCTGCCCCCGGCGCCAAGGAGCTCGTGAGCATGGTCAAGATCTGGGAGCTCACCCAGGGCGAGCGCTGGCGCAGAGGCACGGCGCCGTATGACCTGGTGCTGATCGACGGGCCCGCCACCGGGCATGCGCTCGGCATGCTCCGCTCGCCGTCGACGTTCGGCGCGATCGCGCGCGTGGGCCCGATCGCCGGACAGTCCGAGCAGGTGCGAGAGCTGTTGGCCGACCCGCGCCGTTCGGGCTTTCTGGCGGTGGCGCAGGCCACGGAGATGGCCGTGACCGAGACGCTCGAGCTGAAGGAGGACCTGCAGCGCCACCTCGGCCGCGCACTCGAGGCCGTCGTCGTCAACGGGATCCTGCCCCAGCGGTTCACAGCGGCCGAGCTTCACCGGATCGCTGAGCTCAACGGCGCCGCGCCAGCGGCACGGCGAGCGGGCGCCGCTCGCACGCGCAAGCGCGACGGGGCAGCACCCGGCGAGGTCGTCGTGCGCTCGGCCGCGCTGGCCGCGCGCGCCGTGCACGACCGGGCGCGCTTTCAGCACAACCAGGTGGCCCGCCTGCGCCGCCGCCGCTTTGAGGTGCTGGGCGTGCCCTTCGTGTTCGCCTCAGAGCTCGATCTACCCGCGGTGCGGCGGATCGCCGAGCAGCTCGGGCGAAAGCTGTAGAGCTACGTTATGCCGAGGCGATCGAGCAGGCCTTCATCGGCCCGCCAGTCGCGGCGTACGCGGACCGACAGGTCGAGGTAGACCTGGCATCCCAGCTCGCGCTCGGCCTCACGCCGCGCCGCCGTTCCGATCGCCTTGATCATGCGCCCGTGGGCTCCCACGAGGATCCCCTTCTGGGACTCGCTCTCGACCCAGATCAAAGCCCGCACCCGTGCCAGACCCTCGCGCGGCCGTTCGATCTCCTCGACGATCACGTCGACCGCATGCGGCACCTCCTGGAAGGTGCGCCGGATCACCGCCTCGCGCACGAGCTCGGACAGACGCACCTCAAGCGGCTGATCTGAGGTCGTGCTCGGGGCGAACATGAACGGCCCCTGCGGCATCAGCGTGAGCAGGTGCTCGACGAGGGCCTGCACTCCCGCTCCGGTGCGGGCCGAGATCGGGAACACCTCCTCGGCCACCTCGAGCTGCACCGCTTCTTCAAGCACGGCCACCGTCGCAGCCCGCGACAGGCGGTCGACCTTGTTCACCGCGATCGTCACCGGCGTGTTGGCGCCGGTGAGCGCCTGTGCGATGAAGCGGTCACCGGGACCGACGCCCTGTTCGCCGTTGAGGATCAGAAGCGCCACGTCGGAGTCCTCGAGCTCCTGCTGCACGCGCCGGGCCATGCGCGCGGTGAGCTCGTCGCGCGGGCGCTGCACGCCCGGCAGGTCCACCAGCACCATCTGGCAGTCGCCGCTCGAATGGACTCCGCGAATCGCTCGCCGTGTGGTCTGTGGCCGGTCGGAGACGATCGCGATCTTCTCCCCGACCACCAGGTTGACGAGCGTCGACTTGCCGACGTTCGGCCTGCCCGCCAGCGCCACGAAGCCGCTGCTGGTCACGGGACCTCGCCGGCGAGCAGCTGGCGCTGGAGCGCGAGCATCTCGCCGTCGTCGGCCTCGTGATCCATACCCGTCAGGTGCAGCACCCCGTGGACGATCGCCTCGCGCAGATCAGCGGTGTGCTCGGGACAGATCACGACATCGCCCAGCTCACGAGCGCCCGCGAGCGGCTCGGCGCCGTCGATCGGGAACGACAGCACGTCCGTGGCGGCCGCCCTGCCGCGGTGCGCCGCATTCAGCTCTGTGATCCGCTCGGCGGCGACGAACTCGATCGCCAGGTGCCCATCGAGCACCCCCGCGGACGCTGCCGCCGATACGCACAGGCGCCGCACCTCCTCAAGCGCCGGCAGCTCGCGGGCAAGCTCCGCGCCGAACACCTCGACCTCGATCATCGCGGCTCAGCCGCGAGGGTCGGCGGAGGGGCGCCCGGCGTCCGCGCGGTCGCCACCGTCGCGCTGGGAGTGCACGTCGTATGCCTCGACGATCCGCTGCACGAGCTTGTGACGGACGACGTCCTCGGCGCCGAAGCGCACGAACTCGATTCCCTCGATCTGATCGAGAATGTCGCCCACGACGATCAGCCCGGACTGCTGCTCGCGGGGAAGATCCACCTGCGTGATGTCGCCGGTCACCACCATCCTCGATCCGAAGCCCAGGCGCGTGAGGAACATCTTCATCTGCTCGGGCGTCGTGTTCTGCGCCTCGTCGAGGATCACGAACGAGTCGTTCAGCGTGCGTCCGCGCATGAACGCGAGCGGAGCGATCTCGATCACGCCGCGGTCGATGTACTGGGAGACCTTCTCGGGATCGAGCATGTCGTGCAGCGCGTCGAACAGCGGCCGCAGATAGGGGTCGACCTTGGCCATCAGATCGCCCGGCAGGAATCCCAGACGCTCCCCGGCCTCGACGGCGGGCCGCGTGAGGATTATGCGGTTGACCTCGTGGCGGGCGAGCGCCGCGGAGGCCATCGCCACGGCCAGGAACGTCTTGCCGGTGCCGGCCGGCCCCACCCCGAAGGTCACGGTGTTGGTCCGCACCGAGTCCACATAGGCCTTCTGGTGGACCGTCTTGGGGGCGACCCGCAGCCCGCGGTGGCGCCAGACGACGTCCTCCAGCACGCGCGCCGGCGACTCGTGCGCGTCCAGCGCGCCCGTCACCGCCGCGATCGTCCCGGGACCGATCTGATGCCCGCGGGAGATCAGCTCCGAGAGCTCCCGCACGACGCGCTCGCCCGCATGCGTCTCGGACTCCTCTCCGTCGAACGTCAGCAGATTCCCGCGCAGGAACACCTTGCAGTCCAGATGCGCCTCGAGCGCCCGCAGGACGGCGTCCTGACTGCCCGCCAGCTCGACGGCGACGTCATTCGGAAGCTCGACCTGCATCCTCATCCGCTCAGCGAGGCCCGCACCAGCCCCGATACGCGGCTGCCGTCTGCGCGCCCGTCGACGGCGGCCATCGCCTGCTTCATGGCCCTGCCCATGTCCTTGGCGGACTCGGCGCCGCTGTCATGGACGGCCTGCGCGACGATCGTCTTGAGCTCGTCGTCTGAAAGTTCGCTCGGCAGATAGCCGCCGATCAGCTCCCCCTCGGCCTCCTCGCCGCTTGCGAGATCGTCGCGTCCGGCCTCGCGATAGGCCCTGGCGGCCTCGAGCCGACGCTTGCGCTCGCGACGCAAGACCGAAAGCTCGTCGTCCGAGCCTTCCTTGGCGGCCTTCTGCAGCTCGGACAGCACCAGCCGGAGCGCCCCGACCTTGTCCTTCTCGCCCGCGCGCATCGCCCCCTTCAGGTCGTCCTTGATCTCCTCGAGTATCGCCATCCTCGGACTAGGATACGCCGGTCCGCCGATTTCCGGACGATCTGTCACCGCAACGTCACACGCGCGCTGCTGCGCCGCCGGCAGCCGCTCCGGAGCGCGCGCCGCACGGAAGCCGCAGAGGCCCCCGCCGACGATCACAAGCTGCCGGGCCACCAGGACAGAATAGGGTCCCGGGGATGAGCTCATCTCCCTATACCGAAGCCCTGGCCCCGTTTCTTGCCGAGGTGCGCGACCTGCGCCCGGCGCACGCCGAAGTGATTGACGCCCACACACATCTCGGGCTGGACGAGGACGGGCGTTCGCTCACGCTGGCGCAACTGCTCTCCCAGCTCGACGATGCCCAGGCGCGCAGGGCGTGCGTGTTCCCGCTGCACGACCCCGAGCGCCACCCTGCCTACAGCCTGCCCAACGACCGCGTGCTCGCCTGGGCAGGCGAAAGCGAGGGGCGGCTGTCGCCCTTCTGTCGCCTCGATCCCGCCGAAACCCCGCTGGCTGAGAGCGAGCGCTGCCTCGCGGCCGGGGCGCGCGGCATCAAGCTTCACCCGCGAGCCCAGGACTTCGTCTTCGACGGAGCGGACATGGATGGCGTGTTCGCCCTCGCCGAAGAGGCACGCGTGCCGATCCTGATCCACGCCGGGCGCGGCCTGCCGCCGCTGGCCGAGGGCCTCGTCGATCTCGCCCTGCGCCATCCCGGCGCCGTGCTGATCCTGGCCCACGGCGCGATCTGCGACCAGGGGATCCTGACCACGCGCCTGGCCGACCATCCCGGTGTGCTGTATGACACCTCCTGCTTCTTCCCGCTCGACGTGATCGAGCTGCTCGCGCGGGTGCCGGCCGAGCGCATCGTGTTCGCGTCAGATCCGCCCTACGGCCTGCCCGCCACCTCGCTCTACATGGTGCTGCGGGTGGCGCGGTATGCGGGCCTCGACGAGGCGGCCACGAGAGCGGTGCTCGGCGGCACGATGGCAAAGCTCCTCGACGGAGAGCCACTGCCGGCGATCGCCGCGCCGCGACGCGGGGACACGATCACGCTCTCAGGCCGGCTCGCACGCGTGTACGGCTACGCCAGCCTCGTCGGCCCGGCCCTGTTCACCGGTGCGGCCGACCAGGCGCGGGCGATGCTCGATATGGCGCTGGCCGCCTGTCGTGACCCCGAGCCGGGGTCCGTCGGTGAGGCGCTCGAGGTCATCGGCACCGCGCTGGGCGCGGCCGAGGCCCTGCTCACGAGCGAGGAGGGCATCCGCCCGGCGATCGATCTCGTGTATCGCTCGATCGTGCGCGCGGCCACCGAGATACCCGACAGCGCCTGATCGATCGCCGCTCACGGCGCGCACAGCCAGACGGCGGCCCATCCGGCGCTCTGGCGCACCTCTCGCGCGCGCAGGCCAAGGCGCCCGGCGAAGGCCGAGGCGATCTCATCGACCTCCTGCGCCAGCAGCCCGCCCGCCAAGAGGTGCGCCGGAGCGCGCGGCAGCGTGCGCGCGAGCTCGAGCAGCAGCGGGCGCAGCAGGTTCGCGACGATCACGATCGAGCCCGGAGGAGCCTGCTCGGTGTCCATCAACGGCAGCGTCCGCGTGCGCAGGTCGAAACGACGCACCTCGATCTCAGCGCGGTTCGCCGCCGCGTTCTCACGCGCCGCCTCGACGCTCTCGCGCTCGTGGTCGAGGCCGAGTACCGGTGAGAACCCCAGTCGCGCCGCGGCGATCGCGAGCACGCCCGACCCCGTGCCGACATCCACGAGCGGCCCCGCCGGTCGCTCGAGCGCGGCCAGCGCGAGCAGAAGCTCAAGGCACAGGCGGGTGCTGGCATGTGCGCCCGTCCCGAATGCCTGCCCCGGGTCGATCACGATCTCCTCCACTCCCTCATCGCGCGGCGCGCTCGAGGCCTCCCACGGCGGCCGCACGAACAGGGCTGGAACGCGGCGCTCGCCGGCGCGGGTGGGCGGCGGCTCGATCAGCACCGGGCGATGAAAGCGCTTCCAGCGCTCCTGCCAGTCATCAGCCGTGTGGCTGGTTGAGATCTCCACCAGCGCATCCCCCACGACCGCGTTCAGATCCGGCAGGCTGGGGAGCTCTCCGGGCGCCCCATAGACCGCATACTCGATCGTCTCAGCGCCGGACTCGACCTCCTCCACGCCGTCCGGCACGAGCTCCAGAAGCTCCGCCAGCACGAGCTCCGCCTGCTCGCGCCGAACGCGCACAGCCAGACGGATCACGCCGTCTGGCTGTGAAGCGCGCGCCGCAGCTTGTGAAACAGCGACTCCTGCGAGCGCAGGTTCTCTGGCGTGAGCGTCTCATTCAGACGCTCGAGCAGCTCTCGCTGCTCTTCGCTCAGTCGCCGTGGAATCACGACGTTGACCACCACGCGCAGATCACCGCGGCGACCACGCGTCAGGGACGGCATGCCCTGACCGCGCAGGGTGATCGCGTCGCCGGGCTGCGTGCCCGGCGGCACCTCGACCGAGACCGTACCCTCGAGCGCCGGAGCCTCGAGCGTGGCGCCGAGCGCCGCCAGCGGAGCAGCGACATCGAGGGCGGTGATCAGATGATCGCCTTCCCGCACGAAACGCTCGTCCTCTGCCACCCTGACGAGCACATACAGATCGCCCGCCGCGGCACCCGCCTCGCCGGCATGCCCGCGCCCGCTCAGTCTGATGCGCTGGCCGTCGGAGATCCCGGGCGGCACGTCCACCTCGAGCGTCCGCGTGGTCGCCTGGCGTCCCTGCCCGCGGCACTCATGGCAGGGCTCCTGTGGCACGCGGCCGTCGCCCTGGCAGACGTCGCAGACCACTCTTCGGACCATCTGCCCGAACGGCGTACGCGTGCTCGCCTGCAGCTGTCCGGCGCCGCCGCAGCGCTTGCAGGTCTCGATCGGAGTTCCCGGCTCGGCGCCGTTGCCGTGGCAGTGCTCACAGCGCTCGACCGCCTCGAAGGAGACCTCCATCTTCGCGCCGTGTGAGGCCTCGAGCAGATCGACCTCGACGGCGACCGCGATGTCGGCGCCCGGCGCGGGACCCGAGCGTCCGCCGAAGCCCCCGCCGCCGAAGAATGCATCGAACAGGTCTCCGATCGAGGAGAACGCATCGAAGTTGGGCGCGTATCCCCCGGACCTGAGCCCTTCGTGGCCGTAGCGGTCGTAGGTGGCGCGTCGCTCGGAGTCCGACAGGATCTCGTAGGCCTCGGCGGCCTCCTTGAACTTCTCCTCGGCGTCGGGGTCGTGCGCGTTGACGTCGGGGTGCAGCTCTCGGGCGAGCTGGCGGAAGGCCTTCTTGATCTCCCCCTCCGAGGCGCTGCGCTCGACGCCGAGCACCTCGTAGGGATCACGCGGCGTGGACGTGCGACTCATCGGCTGCCTGCTTGGCGGCGCTCATGCATACCGGGAGGAGCTCAACTCTCCGCGTAGGCGTCTTCGACGAAGCGCGACAGCTCGTTCGCCGCCTCGCGGACGGTGACGATTGCACCGGCGTAGTCCATGCGCACCGGACCGATCACCGAGACCGTGCCCAGCTTGCGCTGTGCCATTCCGTAGCCGGTCGCCACCAGCGCCAGCGAGTGCATCGCCGGGATCTCGTTCTCGTGGCCGATCCGCACGTACACGCCGGGCTCGACGAGCGCTGCGCGCAGCATGCGCAGCAGCGCGACGCGACGCTCGAGCAGGCTCATCAGCTCGTTGATCTGGCTCGTGCCGACGATCTGCCCGGCCGACAGGAGCCGTCCGGTCCCCTGCACATACAGCGAGTCCTCGGCCCCGCCGGAGAGGTTGCCGAACGCCGGGATCAGGTGATCGAGGAAGGCCGACTCGATCGCCGGGAGGCTCGGGTCGAGGACCCGCTGGTGGAGCATCCGCGCACCCAGCCCGAGGCCCACGAGCCGCTCGTTCAGATACTCCCCGGCCCAGCTCACGAGGCCCTGATCGACGGCTCCGTCGAAGGTCGTCAGCATCTTCGAGACGCCGCCGGTCGACGTGATGATCACAACCATCACCACCTGCGGCTGCAGCGCCAGGACCTCGATGTGCCTGATCGTCGCGGTGTTCAGCGACGGCGCCGATACCACCGCCAAGAGGTTCGTCATCTTGGACAGCGTCTCCGTGGTCGCCTGCATCGCCTCCTCGACCTCGCGGCGAATCAGCGTGAGCTCCATCCGCCGCTCCGGCTCGAGCCCCTCACCCGAGCTGAGCATGCGGTCGACCACATAGCGATGACCGGCGTCGGTGGGCACGCGACCAGCCGAGACGTGGGGGTGGGCGAGCAGGCCGAGCTCCTCCAGCAGCGCCAGTTCGTTGCGCACGGTGGACGGCCCGCAATCGAGCTCGGGGTCGGCGGCGATCGCGCGCGAGGCCACCGGCTCGCCCGTTCGCAGGTAGCCGTCCACGACTCTGCACAGGATCAGCTCCTGGCGGGAGGTGAGCATCTCTCTCAAAGCGCGTCCACGGGCGTCACGGGCCCGCCCGTTCCGTTCACAGGGGTGCTAGGCATGGGTTGATTGTAGGGGCGCACCGGGCGCCCACCCCGGGCGTCCCGGACGTCAGATCTCGAGCTCGGCCTCGGCGTTGCGCACGATCTGCTTGCCCGCCTGCTCGGCGACGGTGTCGACCACCACGCGCCCGTCGCCGGCCTCGCGCACGGTTCCGCTCACGATGATCTCCTGCTCGGGCACGCCCATCCCGCGGAACTGCACCGACAGCCGCTTGAGGTGCTCGGGGCCGCCCGCGGCCTCGGTCTGAGCGCGGGCCACCTGGGCCATCGTCCACAGCCCGTGCAGGATCCGACCGGGGAGACCCACCGAGCGGGCGAACTCCTCGTCGATATGGATCGGATTGAAGTCGCCCGAGGCGCCCGCGTAGCGCACCGTCAGGTACTTGTCGGGGACGACCTTCACCTCGGGAATCTGGGTTCCTGGCTCGAGCTCTGCCATCGCCGTCACACTCCTCGAACAATCTGCGTCCAGGTTCCACGGCAGACCTGCTCGCCGCGCTGATTGGTTGAGATCGACTCGAACACGTAGTAGCCGAGGCCCGCGCGCTCGGAGATGTCCTTGACGCTCACGGTGGTCGTGATCTCATCGCCGGCGACCACCGGCGGACCCCACTCGAACTCCTGGCCGCCGTGGACCATCATCGCGAAGTTGATCGCGATCTCCGGGTCGAGTATGGATGGCCCGAGCGCCGGGCTGGAGTAGACGACGGTGAACATCGGGGGCGCCACGACATCCGCATAGCCGGCCGCGCGCGCGGCCTGCTCGTCGAGATGCACGGGGTTGGTCTCGCCCACCGCGCGGGCGTACTCCTTGATCTTCTCCCTACCGGCCGCGTACACGGTGGGCTCGTAGGTCTTGCCGACCGCTTGGCTATTGACTGGCATCTGGCGGGGCTCCTTGGCGGCTGGTCTGTTCGAGGCTCCTCTGGCGCGCCAGTCTATGCGCCCGGCGCCTGCCCGCGCACCCAGGGTGGCGCTCCTCGGCGGCTGGGCGGTGAGCGCGCTCGCCGCACCGGAAGCATCAGTGCGGCCGTTGCACGGGCGCGCAAACGCTCACGAATCTGCCCCCGCAAAAACGCCGTCGGGTCCCCCCTGCGCGCAGTTGCCGCCGCGCGCAGGCGTCCGATCGCGCAGTTGCCCTCGCCCGCGCGAGCCGGGCAATTGCATCTGAGGAGCATGTATGCCCGCATTCCAGAGCCGAACTGCGTGGATCGGGCAGGGGCGGCGGCGGGCACTGCGCCCGCGAGGCTCCGTGACGACGGTCGATCTCCCCCCCAGCGGCTACGCTCACGGCCTTCACTTCTCCTTTCCCCCCTGGCTCATACGGCACCCGCCGGCCCCCGCTGCCTTCAGGCGGCGTCCTCACGCAAAGCGCAAGCTCGCCTCCGCCGCGCCCGCGAACCGCTCAGCGGTCGACCGCAGGCGAGCGTTTCCCCGCCAACCTCGCTCGCTGAGGTGGCGTGAGATCGAGATTTCCGAGACCCCCTAAAGGGGGCTCTCGGAGTGGCGCTGCACGGCGATTGGTGACCGTTCTCCTGCCTTGACGCCGGCCCGCTCTGCTCCTACAAGCAGCGCCACCAACGGCCACCAGCGCCCCGGCGCGGTGCCTCCCTCAGACCGGCCAGGAGAACGCCATGACCTCGAGCCTCTCGTCCCCAGCCTCCGACGCGCGCCGATCCGCCCGCCGTCAGAGCCGCGCCGCCGCGCGTGAGGATCGCCCCCGCTCGCGCAGCCGCCCAGCAAGGAGCACCAGCGAGGGGGGCCGGCTGCTCGCCCGCTACTGCGATGACGGCGGCCGAGCTCGCGAGGTCGTCGCCCAGCAGGGGTGGTCGGGAAGTGTGCTCGTGGTGGATCGCACGCTCGCCGCCCGCGACGACCGCCGGCTGGTCGCGCATCTCGCCGCCGAGGAGCCGCGGGCCAACGCGTCGCTTGAATGCGAGCGCTATCTCAACGACGCCAGCCGCGGCCGCTGCCGGCCCTTGACGGCTGAGGATTTCCACATCTCGCCGTTCCCGGAGGAGATGCAGGCGGGGCACGCGCCGGCTTCGAGCGGCGCCGCCGCGGGGCTCGTGGACCAGCACGGCTGCTGCTACCGCCTCGAGCTCGCGCCGAGCGCGATGTCGATCCCCGAGCTGCGCTGGCGCCAACACGCTCGCGAGCCGAGCGCAGGGGAGCCGCGGGCGGTGAGCGTGCGCGACGCGATCGCCCAGCTCGAAGCCTATGAGCCCGTGCGTGCGATCACAGAGCGCGCGCTCGCGCTTCACCGCGCCGGCGCCGGGGTATCGACGACGGCACTGCGGGCCGAGCTCCAGCGGGTGCTGGTGAGCCCGATCGTGCTCAACCGCGAGCTTCGCCGCAGCGTGCTCGAGATGATGCAGCAACGGCATCTGAGCATGAGCGAGATAGCCATCCGCTGCGGGCGCGTCAAGCGCGATCACCGCGGCAACGAGAGCGGGGAGACCAGCTGGCTCGCGCGGCGTCTCGGGATCCTCCCGGAGGGTGGACGTGACACGCCCACTCCCTGGATCCACAGCGATGTGCTGGCCCTGATCGCGCGTCGCGGGCTGGGGGTCAGTCCGCGTGAGGTAGAACTGCAATGACGCTTCGCCCGCCCGCCGAGGATCACCTCCGCGGCGAGCAGGTGCTCGTCGTGGAGTCCGATCTCGAGCTGGGAGCAGTGACCGTCGAGCAGCTCTCTGCCGACGGCTATCGGGCGGCCTTGGCGCGCACGGCCGAGCACGCACGCGTCCGAGCCGGCGCGAGCCCGCCGAGCCTCATCCTGCTTGGCGACCTCGGCTCCCCGCGCGGCGCTCTGGCGCTGCTCGAAGAGATCCGTCGCGACGATCGCGCATGCGCAGGCTGGGCGCCGCAGACGCCGGTGCTGGTGATCGGCCCGCGGGCTCGGGAGCTCGACGTGCTGCGTGCATTCGAGGCGGGGGCGGACGACTACCTCGCCCGGTCAGCTCGATATCTCGAGCTGCGGGCACGCGTGCGCGCCATCCTCCGCCGCGCGCGCCCCGCCGGCGCAGAGCGCCGGGCAGTGCGCGTTGGAGCGCTCTCGATTGACCCGAGCGCGCGCTCGGTGAGGCTCAACGGTCAGACCGTCGATCTGCGCAGGCAGGAGTTCCAGCTGCTGGCCCAGCTCGCGTCAGAGCCCGAGCGGGTGTTCGGGAAGGACGAGCTCCTGCGCACCGTGTGGGGATACCGCGCGAGCGGTTCCACGCGCACCCTCGACAGCCACGCCAGCCGGCTGCGTCGCAAGCTTGACGTCGACGGTGGCCGCCGCTGGGTGATCAACGTGCGGGGAGTCGGCTACCGGCTGACCTGAGCGTTCCGAGCCGTCGCCGGCGCGGGACTCGCAATCCAGATCTTGGCGGGCCCGCGCGGCCCGGCATGCAGCACAGCATCGCGACGGGGGGCTGCTGCCCGCCGTCGTTCATCGACCACATCCGCCGGCCTCGCCGGCTCGAGGACCCGCGCCCTTCGCGTGGGTCTCAGAAAGGAGCGCCACCATGCCCCCCTCGAACTCCGAATTTGAACCCCCGGCCGACCCCCTGGCGCCGGTGCACGGGCTCGCCGACTGGCTGCTGGGCACCACGTCGCACGTGGTCCTCGGCCTGCTCCTCGGCGTGCTCGCGGCGCGTCTGCTGCGCAGCAGACATCTGCATTGGAGCTGGGCGGCCGCCGGATCGACATTCGTCGTGCTGCTCGCGGGAACGCTCGCGGGCCTGCTCTCGACAGTGGGCGTCGCCACCGTCAGCGCCACCGCCTGGGGCAGACGCTGGCACCGTGAAGACATCGAGTCGGGCGGCGACCTGGCCCCGCTCGCGGCCGACCGTCACGGACCGCTGGATGTGCTGCGCCTGGCGGCGCGTCGAGCGCACCTGCGTGGCCGGCGCGTGCGGCTCCGCCCGCATCGGCGAGGCGCCGATCAGCTGATCCTCGGCCATGACGAGAGTCGGCGTGCGGTCTCGATCCCGTTCGCCGGCGCGGGCGGGGGCACGCATGCGCTGGTCGTGGGTGCGACCGGCTCGGGCAAGACGGTGACCCAGACCTGGGTCGGTGCGCAGGCGATCGCGAGCGGAATGGGCGCTGTCGTCGTCGACCCCAAGGGCGATGAGGCGATGCGAGCGGCGCTTCGCCGGGCGGCCATCGCGGCGGACAGGGCTTTCATCGAGTGGACCCCCACGGGCTCGTCGGTGTACAACCCGTTCGCACGCGGCAGTGACAGCGAGATCGCGGACAAGGCACTGGCCGGTGAGCACTTCACCGAGCCGCACTATCTGCGCCAGGCCCAGCGCTACCTCGGCCATGTGGTGCGCGCGCTGCGCGGGGCCGAGCTCGAGGTGAGTCTTCCGGCGCTCGTGCAGCACATGGACCCGCCGCAGCTTGAGTGTCTCGCTCGTCGCCTGCCCGAGAGCGAGGCTCAGGCCACGCACGACTACCTGGACTCGCTGAGCGCCCGCCAGCGAAGCGACCTGACCGGAGTGCGCGACCGCCTGGCGATCCTGTCGGAGTCGGACGTCGGAACGTGGCTTGATCCCCACACCCGCGGCGGCGAGCGCTTCGACCTGCTGGAGGCCGTGCGCGAGCGAGCCGTCGTCTACTTCAGCCTCGAGTCCGATCGCCTGCCGCTGCTGACCCAGATGCTCGGGGCAGCGATCGTGCAAGACCTGCAGACGACGGTGGCTGCGCTGCAGGGCCAGCCACTGCCGACGCTCGTGATCATCGACGAGTTCTCCGCTGTCGCTGCCGCACAGGTCGTGCGCCTGTTCGGACGAGCGCGCTCGGCGGGCTTCAGCCTGCTGCTCGGCACGCAGGAGCTGTCCGATCTGCGTCTGCCCGGATACGAGCGCCTGCTCGAGCAGGTGATGGGCAACCTGTCCGTGCTGATCGCCCACCGTCAGGTTGTCCCCGAGTCGGCCCGGCTGATCGCGAGCCTCGCGGGAAGGAAGGGAGCGTGGCGGACCTCACGCCACAGCGACGGCAGGACCACGCGCACGCGTGTGCGCGAGGACGTGCTCGACCCGGGCGAGGTCACGAGGCTCGGGACGGGCTGGGCCGCCGTGATCGTGCTCAGCCGGGCCGGCAGCGTGCGCTTCGCGCGCGTTCTCTCCGCCACCGGGAGCGCCTGAGTCCCTCCCCGCAAATCGCCGAACCCACGAGCGGGGCGCGCCGATCCGCGCGCGCCCCGCGAAACCAACGAATGGAGGAGCAATGTTCCGAGCAGGCCATACCCTCACCCCCGAGCGCGAAGAGATCGTCCGCTGGACGGCGCGCATGGGAGCCGTCACGGCCGAAGCACTGGCGCATCGCCATAACATCTCGGCCGCCTCCGCGCGCGCCCGACTGCTCGCCGCAGAGCGCGCAGGACTGCTCTCACGCCGCCGCCCGCTGGCGGGCGAGCCGGCCCTGTACACGGTCACGCGCGCCGGTCTCGGCGCCTGCGGCGAGCGCGGCCTCGATCCGTGTCGCGTGAGCGGGTCGAATGCCCTCCACTGCATCGTGTGCGCCGAAGTCGCCGCGGCGCTGGAGCACTGCTATCCAGACCACGACGTGCTCGGCGAGCGCGAGCTGCGCCGCGACGAGCGCGACCTCGGTCGTCCGCTGGCGAGCGCGTATCTGGGTCTCGGGCCGGCCGGTGCGCCGCTGCTGCACCGTCCCGACCTCGTCCTGCTGCCATCGCCCTCACGCGAGCAGCTGCCGATCGCGGTCGAGGTCGAGTTGACGGTCAAGGCGCCCCGCCGCCTCGCGGGCATCTGCCTGGCCTGGGCAAGGTGCCGTTCGGTCGCCGGCGTGCTGTATCTCGTGCCGGCAGAGGTCGAGCGTGCACTCGCGCGCGCGATCGAGACCACGCGAGCAGGCGAGCGGATCGCGGTGGTGCCGATCGAGGCGCTGCCGTCCGTGCTCGTGCGTCGCCCGCCCAGGACTTGCTGACGAGCACATACCGAGCGCCTTAGCGCAGCTCACCGGAATCGACCCGGTGATCTCCTGCTTGCACGGGTTCCGTGCGGATGCGCGTCGATCGGCGATTGTCGCCGTATGGGGGCACGAGCTCGAGTTGCAGCTCGCTGACGCCATAGCAACGACGGGTCGTGGTGAAACCTGTGCGCCTCAGGAGTGCCAAGGCGGGCGCGTTGTCGGAGAAGGCGCTCGCGGTGAGCTTGTGGATGTCGTTCGCGCGTGCGCGCTCGATGATGCGAGCGAGCAGCTCGCCTCCGACGCCACACCCTTGCCAGTCGTCGACGACCTCGCCCGCGAGCTCAGCTACGCGATCTCTCCCGGGCCACTTGCAATAGCGCGCCACGCCCATGATCCACCCGTCGGCTGGGTCGATCGCGACGAGAGCCTCGTGTCTGACGTGATCGATGTTTGAGAGGCGTGTGAGATCGCGGTCGGTCAGCTGGCGCTTCGGGCCGAGGAAACGTTGGGTACGCGACCGCTCGCTCAGTCGCTCGAATGCCCTCGCCAGCGCGTCGCGATCACTCGGCTCGAGCGCGCGGACCCACACTCTCGCGCCGTCGGCGACGGCAATCTCATAACAGCTGCCGGCCCGCTTGCGGCAGTCTCGTTGGGTGCTGGCGACCGCTGTCTGGGAGATGTCGTACGCCTCGCCGACGTCGACCGAGTGCACTCTCGTAACAGCGACCAGTACGCTTGCGTCAGTCTCGTCAGGTGCTGTGCCCCCAGTCTCGTCGATCTCGTTCACCGTGCTCACCTCGACTCGTCGTCGCACGGCAAGGCCGTCCTCGGCGACCCGCGGCCTTCTCCGCTCAACTCGTTCCTTGACTAACTCCCTCTGCGACTAGGCCTCCCCCCCGCCCCAGCTTCGCCCCCCCCGCAATCACCTCACGAGCTCTCTCCCGCTGTCTGGCAGATGTCGTAAACCGTGCTCACCTCGACAAGACGTCGACCGACGCCGCTTCGTGAGATCGGTGTGAGCTGAACGAGCGGGTCGCCCTATTGGCCGATCCTCCGGTGGCCCGAGGTCGAGACTCGCTCAGCGCGCTTCCGGCCTTCTGGCGGAATGCGCCAGTCTGAGTGGGCGGCGACGCAGCTCCTGCATCGGACGCGCCGCCAGCGTCTCGTGCTCCGAAGTGCCAGACGCTCACTTCGCCATGGCGAAGGAGAGGTCTCGCGAAGTGCTAGCGCGACGGCGTGGAGGTTCCGCTGGAGCGCGTCGGCGCGTGCCTTCGGGGCACAGCTCCCGGAGCTTCGGTGTACCGGCTCGGGATTGAACGCGGCAGCCCGAACCATGGAAGCACGGCGTTCTCGAAGCGAGTCATCGCACGGATCTCATCGCCGGCGAGAGTGGAGACGAAGAGGCCCACCCCGTGGCTGATGCCGCTTGCATCTCGCACGTAGGCGCCCAGCGCTGGCTGGCCATTGGCTCGCGTCCGCAGGAAGTCGAACTTGCGGCCTGAGGCGAAGATGCTGGCATAGAAGCGGGAAGCCGGGCCACGGCCCTGGTACTCGAAGGGCAGCGGGGGCATCGAGATGAACACGTCGTCGGTCAACAGTGCGACCAGCGAGTCGAGGTCAGCAGACTCATACGCGGCGACGAACTTGGCCACGATCGCGTCCTCCGAAGGCGAGTCGCAGGCGGGTGCCGGGAGCCGCTCGCCATCCGCCGGCAGCTTCATCTCCAGGCCGGCGCGGGCTCGCTTGAGGGCGCTGTTCACGGACTCCACGCTCGAGTCGAGCATCTTTGCCACCTCGTTGGCGTGGAACCCGAGCACGTCGCGCAAGACGAGCACTGCCAGCTGTCGAGGCGGAAGGAGCTGGAGGGCAGTCACGAACGCCAAGGAGATGGACTCGGTCTGATCGTAACGGGCGTCCGGGCCGGGAGACATATCGATCGCACCCTCCAGCAGGGTGTCGGGATATGGCTGCAGCCAGGGAACCTCGCCAAGTCGCGTCGGCTCGGGCGGCTCAACCCCGGGCACGTCCCACTCCTTGGCCTTGCGTCGACTTGCCGATCGACGCGCGTTGAGACACCGGTTGGTCGCGATCCGATACAGCCAGGTCCGGAGCGACGCACGCTCCTGGAACCCGTCCAGCCCTTGCCAGGCACTCAGCAAAGTGTCCTGCAGCGCGTCCTCGGCATCCTGGAAGGAGCCGAGCATCCGGTAGCAGTGCACCTGGAGCTCTCGGCGGAAGGGCTGGGCCAGCTGTTCGAACGCGTCGTTGTCCCCAGCGCGTGCTCTCGTGATCAGGTCGTCTGTGCCCACCGTCGCGTCTCCTTTCCGAACCGCGTCCTGGTCCCATCCTCTCTATAGACACCGGACAGGCGGCGAACTGGGCGGTCCGGCGGCGCCCAGTTTCTCGGTGTTGCGGTGTCTGCATTTGTGACGGTGAAAACACCAACGAAAGGACATCCGCAATGGGAAAGCTCGTGATCAACGAGAACGTCTCGCTCGATGGAGTCGTCCAGGACCCGACTGGTGAGGAGGGCTTCAGGCACGGCGGCTGGTTCCTCCAGGTTGGAGACAAGGACCGCGAAGATTGGGGAAAGGTCGAGTTCCAGGAGGCGCTGGGCACCGAGGCCCTGCTGTTGGGTCGGCGGAGCTATGAGTATTTCGCAGCGAGGTGGTCATCGCGGCCTGGTGAGTGGGCGGACAGGCTGAGAAGCCTGCCCAAGTACGTCGTGTCCTCGACCCCGCTCGTAGGCCCTGACTGGAAAAACGCGACGGTACTGGAGCCCGGCGTGGTGAACGAGATCTCGAAGCTGAAGCGCGAGCTGGAGGGGCAAATCGTCGTCTTCGGCAGTCGTCAGCTTGTGCGCACGCTGATGGACCACGAACTGGTCGACGAGCTGCGGCTGACGGTCTACCCGGTCGTGCTCGGAGCCGGCGATCGCCTGTTCGACGAGATCAGCGACAAGACGCCCCTGCGCCTCGTCAACGCGACGACCATCGGCGAGGACCTCACCTTCGTCACCTACGAGGTCGTGAGGGCCGCCTGACCGCGGCGGCGTCGAGCTGAGCTCCGGTGGCGCCGCGATGAACCGTTCGCTAATGCGGCGGGTTCTTTCCGAGTAGAGGTCAGGTGCTCAGGAGGGGAGCTCGGACTCGATCGCGTCGATCAGCTCCTGCGACTCCGGCTCCACCATCGGGCGAAAGCGCGCCACCGGGCGCCCGTCGGCGGAGACGAGGAACTTCTCGAAGTTCCACTGCACGTCGCCCGCCTCGCCCGCCTCATCGGCGGTGGCGGTCAGTGTTCTGTACAGCGCATGGCGCTCGGGCCCATTGACCTCGAGCTTCTCGGTCATCGGGAAGCTGACGCCGTAGGTGGTCGAGCAGAACGTCTCGATCTCCTCGGCGCTGCCCGGCTCCTGTTCGCCGAACTGGTTGCACGGCACGCCCAGCACCGTGAAGCCGCGCTCGCCGTAGCGCTCCTGCAGCTGCTCAAGGCCCGTGTACTGGGGGGTCAGCCCACAGCGCGAGGCGACGTTCACCACCAGTACCGCGCGTCCCTCGCAGCTCGTCCTGCGCCAGCGGGGTGCCGCTCAGCGTGCTCAGGTTTTCGAAGATCGCCATCGCGGTGATCCTAGGCGAGCGCCGATGCGGGGCTGCGCTTGGCCCATCCCTCGCGCAGCAGCTCGAGCAGCGCCTCGGGCGGTTGCGCACCGGAGGCGCCGAGCCTGCGGTCGACCACGAAGGTCGGCACCGCGCTGATTCCCAGCTCGCCGGCCGTGCGCTCGTCCTCGCGAACCTCATCGGCGTAGCGCTCGCCGGCGAGCAGCTCGCGGACCTCCTGCTCATCCAGCCCCACCTCCACGGCGAGGCGCACGAGCGTGTCGTGGTCGGATATCAGCTCGCCTTCGGTGAAGTACGCGCGCAGCAGGCGCTCCTTCATCGCGTCCTGGAGGTCGTGGGTCTCGGCCAGGTGCACGAGGCGGTGGCCATCGAAGGAGTTGCCGCCGCGGGCGATGTCGAAGCGGAAGGGAAGGTCCTCGCCTGCCGCGACGGCCGTCAGCCGCGCCTCCGCTTCGCGCGCCTGCTCGACGGTCATGCCGTACTTCTCTGCCAAGCGCTCGGCGCGGTCGCCCGTGCGCTCGTGCGGCGCGCCGGGGTCGAGCTCGAAGCTCCGCCAAGTCACGTTTACGTCGTCGCGGTGCTCGAACTGCTCAAGCGCAGCTTCGAAACGGCGCTTGCCGATGTAGCACCACGGGCACGCGACGTCCGACCAGATCTCCACATCCACAGCAGGCTCCTTTGTTGAGCAGACAACCAATCCCACTATAGGAGCCTGTTCCACGGGCTCCCAGGGCGAGGTGCGCTCGGTCTCAGGGGGGACGGAGATAGAGCCGATCGATGATGGCATCGATAGCCAAGAGTCCGGTCAGGAGGGCCGGCTTGTTGCCCCTATGTGGCGTTTGTCCGACGGCGAGAACCGTCCCAAGGCCCGCGTAGGTTGCTCACCGGGGGTCAACCATCAAGCAAAGGAAGCTCAGAATGTCCCATTTCAGCATCAACCGCGTCGTTCTGGTCGGACGCCTCACGCGCGATCCCGAGCTGCGCGAGCTGCCCTCCGGCGTGAGCGTCTGCAGCGTGCGCATCGCCTGTAACTCGAGCCGCCGCGACGGCGACGGCGGCTACACGGAGAAGCCGAACTTCTTCGACGTCAGCAGCTATGGCGCACCGGCTGAGAGCGTCAGCAACTACATGCGCAAGGGCAGCCGTGTCGCCGTCGATGGGCGGCTCGAGTGGCGCGAGTGGGAGACCAGCGACCAGCAGAAACGCCAGGCGGTGAGTGTCGTCGCCGACACGATCCAGTTTCTTGACAGCCCCGGCGAGCGCTCGGAGGCAGGGCAGCCGGGCGCGGATGAGCCAGGCGACGGCGCCTCCGGCGTCGGCAGCGCTGCCGAGGAGGAGCTCGTCTTCTAGGAGCCGCTCGCGTGTTCGAGGGAGATCGTTCGAACAGCGGTGAAGCGGGCACGACGGCGGGGACGCTGATAGCGGCGTCTCCGCTGTGGGCCCTGAGGCCCTTTTTTGCGTTAAGGACCCTCGGCTGGGAGTCTGCTGGGCGGGAATCTCCCTCGGCTCGGCCAAGGCCTCGCCCGCACGAGGATCTCCATGCGCGGCGCTCACGCGCACCTGCGGCGGAAGCCGGGGAACCCCATAGGCGCAGAGCCGGCCCTCATGCACGTCGCGCTCTGAGACGAACAGGATCCGCTCGCGCCCGGGATATTCCCAATCGAACGGGTACTCCCCGGCGTAGGCGCGGCAGGCCCTCAGCCGCGAGTCGGCTCGTCTGGCGCACTCGCGCGCACGGGCACGATCGCGGCATACGAAGACCACCACGGGGACCGCCTCGGCTCGACGTCCGTATCGACCCAGATGCACCGACCAGCCTGCCAGGAAATGGTCATAGCGCTCGAGCTTCCCGGCCGCACCGTCGATGGGGAGGCGATCGTCGAGCTCGATGATCAGGTCTGTCGCCGTCGTACGCGGCGCGGACTCGCCATCACGCCCAGAGGACATCCGCTCGCCTGAAGACGGTGCAATCTCCACGAGCGCGTCAGGGCGTACGGTCTCAAAGCGCTCGACCTCGATGCTCTCGCCCGTGGCAGCGGTACGCAGAAAGTCGTGTGCGGCGCGCCCGCCCGGCAGCTGCAGATCAGCGGGCGCGAGTGCCACCCTTCCCTCCGGCGTCGATCGCATCGGCGGCGACAGCACCGATTCTGCCGAACCGCGGAGCGCAGGGTGAGCGGTGGTCGCGAGCCGCTCAAGCGCGAGCACCCAGCCCGTCACATGAACGTCGTGACGTGCGTTTCGCAGGCGCCCGCTGTCAGGGGAGACCGCGGTCGCGGAAGCGCGCGCAGCGAGCGCGTCCGCATCGGCGAGGCCGGTGAAGCGGTCGCCGGCTCTCAGCAGCTCGACGCCCGCGAGTGTGATCACGTAGCACATCGGTACCCCTCCCCCGTCGCGACGGTGGAATTGGAACCGCTCCACCAAGGCGGCGTCTGACAGTCGCTTGAGTCGTCTCTGAGTCGTCGTCGCCGAGCGGCTGGGGTTGAACCGCCGATGCACCTGACTGGTGAGCACGTGGCGCATCCGCGCAATCAGGGCGAGGATCTCGAGGTCCAGGTGATCCGGCTCGAGCGATCGCGGCGACTCGACCCGGTTCGCCCAGCGCACGCTGTGCGCACCATCGAGCTCGATGAGCTCGCGATAGCTGTCTGACGGCTTCGACCGCACCGCGGCGGTCTCCTCAGGCCGCGCGCCGGGAGCCGACGCATCCGCGCTCGCCGCACCGATCGCCCCCTCGCCGCCCGCCGGCCCGCCGTCGGCCGCCGCGCTCTGTGCTCCACGGCGCCGGCGATCCCAGTGCGGCTGGCGCAGGTCCGTTCGATGGCGCCCGCCCCGCTCGAGCTGGCGTGCGGCATGCAGCGCGAGTCGCTCCTGATTGACCTGCAATGGAATCGTCTGCGCGATGAATGGAGCCTGGCGCCCCTCGGGAGTGGTCCAACTCGCGATCGCGTGATGCTTGGGCAGGTGCAGACGAACGTCGGGACGACCGAGCGTCGAGAGCTGCCCCAGGCCCGGGCGCACGGTGTCAGAGAACTCGGCCATCGTCAGCTCGGCAGCGGCCCTTGCCTCGCGTGTCGAGGCTGTGGCGAAGTACACCCGGTGTGCGAACAGCGCGTCCAGTTGATCGCGGATCTCCCGATCGGTCCACTGCGCGTCGGTCTGCCAACAGGCGACGGTCTCGAGGCCGGCGGAGCGCTTCAGCGCGATCGTCTCGGCGAAGCCACGGTTGAGCACCAGCGGCGCCTCGTCGACCTTCAGCGCCACCGCCACGCGCTGTGCTGCTGGCACCAGGTCCTGCTGGCGGCCCAGCGCGGCATCGAGCATGCCGACGAGCAGCTGCATCAAGACGGACGTGTTCCCCGCGCCCATCGCGCCCAGCGCTCCCTTGACGACGAGCACCTGCGCGCCGGAGATCACCCGGTCGAAGTCGACTCTGATGGAGTCATTGAGCAGCACCCGCTTGATCGACGGGGAGTTGAGCAGCCGCGCGAGCTTGTTGACAGGTGCATCGAGCTTGGCCGTCGTCATGCTGCGCGCGTCCGCGAGCTGCGCCGTGAGCTCTGCGGTGAAGAACTGGGATATCTCCTTGAACTCCGGCAGCGCCCGCACGTGGGTGCCCACGCTGCTCCGGTAGGAGTAGCCCTCCTCCCCGACCGAGAGCAGGCGCGCCGCATCCCACAGGGTCGATTCACGGTCGTACGCAAGCACCGCGATGATGGCGTTGCGCAGATAGCGGTCTGACGAGGCTCGAATGTCCGCGTCCGATGGCGTGCTTTAGCACAGGGCGCGATTAGTCCGGCCACGAGCCCGGCGCTCACGCTCTCCGACAACCGTGACGATGCGATCTGGAACACCATGAAGCGTAGAATCCTCACGGCCCTTGCCGCACTCGCCCTCGTGGGCGGTGGCGTCGTGGTTGGAATCAGCGTGATCGGCGGCAGCACCAAGACCGTCACTCACGTCGTCACAACCCCCGCAGCCAGCACCAACGGCGGTGGCGGCGAAACCCGCACCACCTACCGCACGCGCGAAGCGAACCCGACCGGATCAGTTCCCGGATCGAATAACGAAGGACAGCCTGCGGAAGTGCAGTCCCACAGCAGCACGCAGACTTACGAAGCGCAGGCTGAAACGAAAGTCGCTCCTGAACCGCAGGTCCAGGAATCAGGTCCGAACGCCTCAGAGCCACCGGCTCAAGTTGAATCGAACTCTAGTTCGTCGTCTTCGTCGTCCGAAGAATAGTCCTGCTCGGCCATGGGCACACCTTCACGGGCGTTCCTATGAGCGGGGGACTTCCTCGTCACTCGACTAAAGGAACGTCATGAAGCGCTCACTCTCCATCCTGATCGCGGCAGTAGCGATGCTCGCGATCCCGGCGAGCGCCCAGGCGAACCACAGTCTCACACGTACGCAGGCGACGGCAGAGGCACGGGCCACCTTTGGGGAGGCTGCCCTAAATGCCGTCAACTCTGAAGGCGAAAAAGACTTCTTCGAAGCCTTCCACGGGAACACCAGTACGTGGATGGAGAACACGGGCTCGTCAAGCGTGAAGGTCATCCTCCGCGTGTCATGCTCTCCTCCAGACCATGGCTTCATCTGCCACGCCACTCTCACATCAGCTACCTATGAAGGCTGGAGCGACTACGGCGAACTGACCTCCAACGGTTGTAGCTGGTACGAAGTCGGCTGGACAGAAAACCCTGAACCTTGGGGTCCGCTCTATCGAGGCTCTCCCGCGATGTCTCCCGCATCGCGTCGGCAGCGGTGTCACTCATGAAGCGCATCCTCACCATCGGAGCTGCACTGATCCTCGCTGCACTAAAGACAATACCGCCCTCTCGCGGCTTCCGTAAAGTCGCTCATCGCGCGTCGAATCGTACGCTCGTCGTCGTGAGCCAGGCCGGTTTTGACGGAGGCCCTGTTCCGTGGTTTTGTCCGCGGGGAACGGGAGCCTTCGAGGATGCCAAGAGCGAGGAAGTATCCACCGGAGTTGATCGAGCGCGGTGTTCGTCTGGCGCTTGAGAGTGGGCGTCCGATCGCCCATGTTGGTCGTGATCTGGGGATCGCGCCTGAGACGTTGCGCAAAGCCGTGCGTCAGGCCGAAGCGGATAGCGGCAGGCGGGGCGAGCTGTTGACGAGCCAAGAGCGGGAGGAGATCAAGGCGTTGCGCCGAGAGGTCAAGGATCTGCGGCGAGCGAACGAGATCTTGAAGTCGGCCTCGGTGTTTTTCGCCAAGGAGCTCGACCCAGACCGAACGAGGTGAGCGCCTACGTGCACGAGCACCGGGAGCGCTTCGGGGTCGAGCCGATCTGCAGGACTCTGGGCGTGTCGGCGTCCGCGTTCTACCACCGCCAGACGGGGCAGCGTTCAGCGCGTCGGCTCGAGGACCAGCGTCTGCTGGGCGTGATCCGCGACACGCACAAGAAGAACTACGAGGCCTACGGCTACCGCCGAACCTGGAAGGCGCTGCTCAGGGCCGGCGAGCAGGTGCCGCGCTGCCAGGTGCAGCGGCTGATGGCCGCCAACGGTATCCGGGGAGCCAAGCGCCGCGGCAAGCCCTGGCGCACCACGACCCCCGACCCGCAGGGGGCGAGGCGCCCTGATCTCGTTGAGCGCGACTTCACCGCCGAGCGCCCGAACGAGCTGTGGGTCGCTGACTTCAGCTATCTGCGCTGCTGGGAGGGCGTCGTGTTCTTCAGCTTCGTGATCGACGTTTACAGCCGCAAGGTCGTCGGCTGGCAGTTCGCCAGCCACATGCGCACAACGCTCGTCCTGGACGCGCTGCGGATGGCGCTCTCGACCCGGGAACGAGTTGAGGAGGTCCGCCTGATTCACCATTCCGACAGGGGGTCTCAATATCTCGCCGGTGACTACACCCAAACGCTCCAGGACAACGATGTCCTCGGGTCGGTCGGAAGCACCGGGGACGCTTACGACAACGCGATGGCCGAGAGCTTCGTCGACAGCTTCAAGACCGAGCTCATCACCGACCGGGTCTGGCACTCACGAAGCCAACTCGAGCTCGCGATCGTCGAGTACATCAGCTGGTTCAACGACAGCCGCCTACACGAAAACCTCGGGGACCGGCCACCACGCGAGATCGAGGAACTCTACGCTGAGAAAACAAGGCCAACCATCACCACATCATGAAAGAGAAACGCTAACAACCCGGTCTCCGTCAAACCCGGTCCGGCTCAAGGGCTGTTGGTTTGTGCGCCGCCGGTGTGAAGGTGTACCCGGACGCTGTCTTCCCCGAGGCGACGCCCTTGGCTGGCCGCGATCAGTTCCGGGGGCTCTTGGAGGAGACATGGTCGGCATGGTCAAGCCTTCGGGTGACCCCCAAGGAGAGCCGCGACCTCGGAGATGGTCGTGTGCTGGTGCGATCCGAGTGGAGCGCGACAGGAGCTGGCAGCGGCCTGGCGGCGTCTACGAACCTCAGCGCTATCTTCACGGTTCGCGATGGTCAGATCTCTCAGGCTGACTACTTTATGGATCACGAGAAGGCCCTCAAAGCCGTCGCGCTGGAGCAGTAGGCGATGTCGCAGGAGACCGTGAAGCGGGCTAGGGAGGTTCTGGTGGCACTCGGGACGCGCGACCCCTCACGCCTGATTGCGTTGTCCGACCCGGAGGTAGATCGCCCGCAGAAGTCAACGACCGCCAACCTGGTGGAGCGTTGGGGGCGAGCGTGCGGCTGCCGACGCCGTAGCACGCCCTAAGGGGTACCTTGACCGCAGACCGACGACTCGCCCTCGTCTTGACGATCAACGCGGTCATGGTCCTCGGACTTGTCGGCGTGGGCTTGGCAGCCAATTCGCTCGGCGTGTTGGCCTCAGGCGCTGACTATCTCGGGGATGCGCTCGGAACCGGCCTTAGCCTTGTCGCGCTGCGGATGAGTCGCGGCCCGCAAGGGCATCCACGGGCTACCTCGTACGCTGCGCTGGTAAATGCGACCCTTCTGCTGCTCGTCACGTCGGCGGTGGCCTTGGAGGCGGTATACCGGCTCAGCACGGGAGCGCCGTCCATAGATGGCCTCCCGGTAGTCGTCGTGAGCGTCGTCGCCGCAGGAGCGATGATCGCTTGCGCACTGATTCTCGGTGACGTGGAGGGCGATCTCAACATGCAGTCGGTGATGCTCGATACCGTGGCCGATGCGGCGGCTGCCCTCGGAGTGGCGGTGAGTGGAGCGGTGATCCTGATAACCGGGGGGCTGTTCTGGCTCGATTCGGTCGTCGCCCTCATCATCGCCATCGTCGTCGGCTACCACGCGGTGAGGCTTATTCGAACGGTCCTCTCCGATCTTCGCGAGAAGCAGAGTGCCTAGAAGATCCAATCGGTCTTGCCGAAGTCGCCGCGTTCCCAGTCCGCGTAGATCGAGCGCACGAGGTCCAGGTTGGCGGACATCGGCTCAGTATGCACCAGGCGCGTGGTTGGGCTGCGTGCCAATCCCTGCGACCAAATAAGAGCCGTCTGCCAATCACAAAGCTAAGGAGGGGGAAGACTACGCTTTCAGTATTCTGTGGCCGTAGAAGCCGGTTCTGTGCCGTCTCACGACATGTCTGCGACAAGGTTGGGCGTGCCCTCTAAGCGCCTTTGGAGATAGCCTCGCACGAATTACCGGACGGGTAGACCATGCCGTCAAAGTGACGCATGTATACCAGTGTTTTATTGGTAGAGGTTATAGACCTGTATTCCTCTATATAGCCGACACGGGTCCCGGCTGACCTGTCCGCGTCACTCGCGGCATTACGCGGCGAGACTCGATGGGAGCGACTCGAAGTTGTCGTCCTGGATACGCGCGAGGTCCATCCGCAAGCCTTCTGCATCGTGATGCTCCAAATACCAATGGCTCCATCCAATCTCGACCGGCGAACCCGCCGTTTTCTTGCGAGCCCAGTCGGCAGAAAACCTTTCGAATACGACCAGGCCGCTATCCAACTTCTGGTCGCCTGCAAAATGCCTTTGGTAGAAGGCCATCTGTGCGCATGCCTGACAGGCCTTCTCCCAGTTCATTCTGTACTTGATCTCCAGCCCGACCCGGCAGCCGTCTTCAAGCTCGATTAGGCCGTCTATCCTCGCGTTCTTGCACCGTAAAAGCCGAGCGATACCTAGCGAGTGCTTCTTGGCCAGTAAGAAGTTGAACGCTTTGGCCTCAAACGCTGCTGGCTGCGTCCCCGTCTCCGGTAGGCGAGCGTCAACCGGCTGAAACACTGGCTCGCGCGGCACCGCGCACTCGGGCGGGCGGATGTCTCGCTTGATGAGTACAGCGAGGGATTCCAGACTCATCTGCCGAGTATCGCGAATGTCGCGTCCCGCTGTCGCGTGGTTGGGCCGGACCTCGCTGGAGCGGCGTGCTGCTCATTGCTGTTGCGCTGCGTCGTTGGGCTAGCAGCAGGCTGTCCGCCTTGGAGAGATAGGATCGGCGGCTAATGACGGAGGATCACGAAATCATTGTCCAGGGCAACGACGGCTCGATCTTGACGTACCACGCCTACGTCGATGAGCAGGACCCGGCAGGGCAGACTGGGTGGTTTCTGGTCATTGAGGGCGGGTCGCACGCGGTCGCGCCACAGTGGGTGACGCCCGAGGAGGTCGTCGGTGACCTCGACTCGATGGAAGAGAAAACGACACGGGAATCGGTTCAAGCGCTGACGGAAGGAATGATCGACACCCTGGAGCAGCGTGCTGCGGCGCTTGAGGCGGAGGGTCGCGACGGTGCGCCGGTACGAAATCGTGCAGTCCGACTGCGCGCCGAACTGGAGCAGGCGCTGACCGAGCCAGAGACTACCTGAGCCCTATCCGATCCCTACGCGGGCGCGCGAGAGGCTCGCCGGGGGCGTTCCCCAGGAGAAGTCGTGTCGGGTGGCGGATGCCTATAGGTGTCCCGAGGGCGTCGGTTCGGCGCTATCGCTTATCTGGTCCAACAGTTCGTTGCCGATCTGTCCTACGAGCGCGAATCCGTTGGCCACGCTGCGAGGCAACGGTTCTTCCCTGCGCTTCCGGGTTTCTCGTCGCTCGCGTGCTTGCTGTCGCTTGCGAATGCGCTCGTCATCGATCTGCTGTTCAATGGCTGTGACTGCCCCCTCGTCATCCAACCAAGCCGCCGCTTGCGCTGTCATGCGACCTGCGAAGAGGCAGCCTGGCATGTCGGGTTGTGGCTCGAACCACTTGCCCAGCAGCCGGTAATTATCCCACCGTTGATGCAGAGCGCGCTCAAGCCTGACGGTGCCGGGCACGACCTTCTGAAGCACGAGGTCGTACGGCGAGTGCTCCTGAAACTCCTTCAGACGACGCTCAGGCGAGCGGCTCCATCCGATCAAGACAGGGCCTCCGTGTTCAGCTTGGATGAAGCAGACGAAGGTCGGACGCTTGGGTTTCGTCGTCTCTTTCGCCGCGCTGCGGTGCGTGTAGCCGTAGCTATCGCGCTGCTCTCGCCATTCTTCTTGCCACTCGTTCATCGTCAACTTCCGTACTCTTCTATTCCGCGTGTGTAACCATGTCGAAGCTAGGTCAGGGCAACTTTCCTGACGGAAGTCGGCGCTTCCGCTATACAGAGGACCGCCCCCTGCCAGTGGCGCACGAAGCACATCTAGTCGTTGAACTGGGTCACGTAGCCGGGTTGTCGGGAGGTGCTCGCTCATGCGAGGGAAGACGCCGTACTTGGCTGGTGCCTGGTGTGACCAGCCTGATCATGCATCTACCAAGTCAGCGAACCTCCCAAGACGTACTCAAAGCGCCGCCGTTGCGGTAGCTCGCCCACATGTCGAACGTAAAACCTGCATCCGCTGAGAGGGTCGATAAACGGCTTCTGCGCCTCCGTCAGAAACGGGACGGTGGATTGCCTTCGCCGATGTCTATGTGGCAGGTGATTCGTCGCGTGAAAGGAACGCTGCTTCTTTGACAAATGGGTGACAGACCTGGTACATTGCGGGATTACCATGAGGCTACGGTTGAATCATTCTAAGGTAGCCTCCGCCACGCCCAAAAGACGGTTCGACAAATCGCGTGTCACCCGTCTGAGCACCCACCCAGAGCACGACCCG
Source organism: uncultured Solirubrobacteraceae bacterium (assembly GCA_963761355.1). GTDB lineage: Bacteria > Actinomycetota > Thermoleophilia > Solirubrobacterales > Solirubrobacteraceae > Palsa-744. Next base: position 385,998 of record CAVXHC010000002.1, on the reverse strand, counting down.
TGGCTGGTTGTGTTGGCTCTCCAGCGTGGCCTTCCCCTTGGAAGACAAATGACGGACATGGAGCGCATCGCCCTGGCGGTCGCGTCAACCTATCCGACGCACTTCTACACGCTTAGCTCGGCCAACCTGACTCGTGTCGAGCTTTCTCGCTGTCTTGAGCTTATGGTGCCAAGGATACGGCGCAGAACATCAACTCCGAAGCGGCCCATCATCTACTTCGGGACAGTAGTAAAAGGCGAAGACCATGACGGGCACCATCTTCACTTGCTCTTCTGGAAGCGGCCTCACATGGACACCTTCCACGGCCAGACAAAGGCACTGGGCCTCGGCAAGGGAAAGGTCAAGCAAATCGAGCCAACGCTCGAAGACGCACTTCGCGTGACCAGCTACGTGCTGGGACAGGAGCAGGCCGTCTTCGGCAGCAAACACCACTGGCGGCACGGAGAGCGCCAGAAGGGAGCGCGACGATTCCGCAGGGCGCAGCGAAGCACCCTGGCGCGGTATCAGCCTGAACTTTTCCTCGCGCTAGACGTGGCAAAAGATAAGTCCCTGAGCGACAAGGACATGGTTTTGCGGCTCCCTACATCTATTGGAAGCTTAGGAACGTAAAGGGCCTCATGAAGCATCGAAAACAATCAAGCGATTCGAACAGAAAGAGGAGCAAGATGGATCTGCCAGACAACAGGCATAGCGTGCAGACGTGGGCGGGGTCGGTCATGAAAGCGAACGACCCGTCCGTGCCGCTAATCAGCGGCTTCCCACCAGCAGGATCGCAGTACAGCAGTGAGGCAGGCCGGGGGACGATAGGGGGACTCGTTACCAGCCCCTCAGAGGCGTCTCTAGAGCCCGCTAAGGGCACTTCCCAGCAGAGGTGGGGATCAACATCCTCGGAGGCCGTCATGAGCGATCTGACGACCACGAGCAAGACGGGCCTCAGCGATTCGGTCGGCTCCTCGACCGGGCGGCTTCCCGCCCCTGTGCGGCACTAAGCCCATGGGAAATCGATCCAACCCTGCCGGGATTCAATTGGAGACGCTTCGCTGCAAGGAGGGCGGTCACGACTGGCAGCGCCCGGTGAAGAGAGGTCGGAGGCCCGCCAACTGCCCCGATCACAAGCCGAAGGCCAAGCGCAACCCGGCTGGCTACTACCGCGAGTGGAGGCCAAGCTCGAAATCGAAGATCATGCTTGGCCGGGTCAAGTGCATCCTGGACGAATACGCCGAGTATCTGCCGTTGACCGTGAGGCAAATCTACTACCGGATGATCGCCGCTTTCAAATACGAGAAGGGCGACACCTTCAAGGACGCGCTCTACGCCATGATGGTCCTCGCGCGCCGCGCTGAAGAGATCCCGTTCTGGAAGATCCGAGACGATGGAATCCAAGGCGGCGGCGCGTGGTACAGCCTGAGGACTTTCCTCAAAGGGCACGACGATGAACTCCACACGTACGCGACTGATCAGCAGATTTGGCAGAAGGTCCGCATGGAGGCGTGGTGCGAGTCTGCCGGGATGCGACCGCAGATCGCCAAAGTGTGCGATGAGTACACGATCCCTGCGTACTCCTGCGGTGGCTTCAACAGCCTGACCTCCATCCGGCAAGTCGTGCAGACGGTGCTCGAAGAGGAGCGCGCCCGTGTTGAAGACGGAGAGCCGCCGAGGAAGACTGTCCTGCTCCACCTGGGCGACTGGGACCCGTCCGGCGTCAGCATGCTGGAACGGATCAACGAGGACGTGAGCGCCTTCCTCAAGGAGGACATGCCTGGAGCGGAGTTCATCGTCGTGCAGGTCTGCCTGACCGAGCAGCAGATCAAGAAACACGAACTGCCCCCAGAACCTCTGACGACTGAAGACCAGCGCTCGCTGGTGTGGAAGAAGACCGACGAGTCGGGGCGCAAGGTCAAGTGGGAGCTTGAGGCTCTACCACCGGACGTGATCGCTGACCTGCTCAAGGAGGCCATCGAGGAGAACCTTGGCGAGTACGGTCTCGCCATGCGCGAGGTCATGCTCGACCAGGAGGAGTTGGAGCGTGCGGCATTGAGATCCTTGCCTGGGAGGATCGCTTTGTTGCCCGCGCTTGAAGAGCAGATCGAGGAGCGCCCGCTTGAACTTCTCTACCCTTCGCCTGCCACTAGGGGCATTCTGGCCCGATGAGCACCGCGACGACGAGCAACGGGCGTAGCAACGAGGCCGCGCACGAGGCGATCATGCAGGCCGAGGACCATACGAGCGCGGCTCAGACCCGCAGCCACAAGGTTTCAGTTTCCACATCCTCTGGGCCGTGCATGGAGGTGCAGCTACAGCCGGCCATCAGTGCCGCTCAGACGCCCATGACCCGAGCGGCCAAGGACGCGGCGCTTGGAACACTCGCCGCGATTCTAAGTGAGCGTAATCCCGGCCAGCGATTTATGCCGCTAAGCCGCGACGTAGGGGCGAATGGCTCCGTTGCTTCGCCCACGTCGGGGCAAGTCGTCTGGGCCGTCGCCTCGCCAGAGGATGGTCACCCGATCCTCAATCGGAACTCGACTGTGAGCGCGAGAGACAAACACTGCGTCGATTGACGCCGCCAACACGCGCTTGCGGTCCTCCGTGGGAAGATCGTCATAAGAGCGAACGTCGAGCGCCCCGCTAGCCGGAACCGTCGCGGCGTCCAGCGCGACCAGGGCCTCTCGGACCTCAGTGGCTCGCACAGCGAGGGCTTCGTCGTAGGCATCATCTCCGAGCAGCTTTCGTGCTTTCGTGTTGCGAGCGAACGCATGTAGCTCGTCCTCCGCCTCTGAGAGGACGGCGGAGGCCGCCCGTAGGGTCTCGGAGTCGGTCACGTTTACGACCCCCTCCCCTGCCATTTGTTTGCGCCAGAGAGCCTCTACGTACTCGTCCAGCTTGCGTCGGTTCACGCTCGCCGGACTCGGGCAAACACCCGCTGTGTGACGGCCACGGCATCGATAGCTCGGCCACTTGCCACCGTCGCGCGACCCCGACATCGTAGGGGCAAGGACGTACCTGCAAGCTGCACAGCGGGCGATGCCCCCGAGTAGGTTTGGCTGTTTGCTACGGGATGCTCCCATGACAGGCGCAAGCTGAGCGGCATTCCACTCAGCGACGCTGACGATTGCCGGGTGAGCGTTCGGGTTTGACTTCTCGCCCCGGTAGGCTTCACCCTTGTAGACCCGCATCGAGATCATGCGATCAACCATTGGCGGAGTCCAGCAGCCTGCATCGGGTAGCGGCGCGATCTCATCAAGCTTGCGCGCAATCTTTGTCCGACTGTGACCGGCGGCCCGCATAAGGAACGCCTCGCGGATCGCCGGGGCGAGATCGTTAGGCACGAGCTTCTGATCAATCTTGTCGTAGCCGCGTGGGACGTACTTGGCAATGTGGACTCCACGACGCACCGCTCGGCTCACGGCGTCATCGAGTCCATCGGTGATCCGCTCGCGCTCAAGCTCCGCAAAGACCAGCAGGATGCGCATGAACGCCCTCCCAGTAGCCGTAGAGAGATCGATGTTGTCGGCAACGCTGACGAGCACAGCGTCGTGAGCCTCAAGGCGCTCAATGGTGTTGAGCGCTCCCACGAGCGTCCGGGCGAAGCGGTCGAGTTTGGCAACGATGATTCCGTCCGACTGGCCAGTCTCTATACGCTCCATGATCCGCTTGAAGATCGGACGTTCCATCGAGCCGCCCGATACGTCAAGCTCGGGATCGTTCCAAGTCAAGTGATGGCCGTGAGCCTCGGCCCAGATGCGAATCGCCTCTGATTGGGCCTCCGGGCTGATGAAGGACTCGCCAGACCGCCCTCCGACTTTCGAGACTCGGACATAAGCCTCAAGGTTCATGTCTTGCTCAATATAGCGCCATCGTCGGTGAACAGGTTCTTGAGCGCCGCCACCACGTAGTCGGCGATCACGTCAGCCGGAGCATCCACTGCGAGCGGGTTGAAGCCACAGGTGGGATGTGAGAAGTCAAGCAGCGTGCACGTTCGTCCAGCCGGCACGAGGCTGACCGCGGCGTCGGCGGCGTCCCCCTTCGGGTCGAGCACGATCACGGCGCAGCGCTCTCTGAGCAGGTCCTCGGCGATCGTCGCCACGAGGTAGCTGGACTTGCCCTGCTCGACGGCTCCGGGTACGGCCGTGTTCTGCCTGCGCAGCGCCGGATGGATGGAAACCGCGCCGAGCGCGTCGCGCAGCGTGCCGGCGCCCACGCCCGGCCGCAGGATCGAGGGCGAGGCCGGCGCGAGCGGAAGCCCGGTACGCGCGAAGGGGACGGTCATGTAGTCGATCGAAGGGAGCTGCCAGATGGCCGCCAGCTCGGTCGAGGCAAACACTCCCTTATGGAAGGACGGCAGTGGGTTGCCCTCGCCTCGCAGCACACGGCGGGTGTAAAGGCCGAGCAGGCCCTGGCGGACCGAGGTCCCACGCTCGACCAGGCGGTTCTCCCTTCCTTCAGCCCGCAGCTCGGAAGCGATTCGCTCGCAGACGCGGCGGTCGGGCGCGACCACGCGTAGGTCCACGAAGAACAGCGGCCTGTGCTGCACCTCGAGCGCACCCTTGAGCTCGGCGTCCTCGACCATCGACCGGTCGCGCACGAGCGATCCCCTTCGGCGCTCACGCGTGAGGCGCCTCTCGTGGCGCTTGTACAGCTGCTTGGCGAACCGCTCGAAGAACGCCGGCGTGGGCGTCATCGCCAGCTGCACGAAAGCCGGCTCGCCGCATGCGCCCATGACGGTGATCAGCCGATTCACCGGCGGCTCCCGATCCTGCTCGAAGCGGTCGAGGAGCTTGACCCGCTTGATGAACTCCCGGTGCTTCTTCAGCCGCAAGACCGCCGGCGGCCTGCCGAGAAGCTGACAGGCGGGCCCCACCCGGCAGTTCGGGTAGGCGGTCTGCAGCGCTGCCTCGACCATCCCCTCATCGCCCGCAGGACAGGTGACCGCAAGCCAGGCTGAGTGGGCAGGCAGCTCGGGCGCGCGATGCGGTTCGCGCAGCGTCTGCGCCGTGCAGGTGTGATGCACCTCGAGCGCAACCGCCGGCTGACCCAGCAGCAGACGCCGCCACCAGCGGCGCAACAGACGCTTGTGCAATACCTCGAACATCGCCACCACGGCCTCCGCGCTCGCCCTGTCGGTGCGGTAGACCTCGAGCCGAAGGCGCACATAGCGACGTCGACCACGGGCGCACCGGCGCGCCAGCACAGCGAGCAGCGCGAGCCCGAGCGCTACCCCGAGGAGCAGCTTTGCCGGCGACGCCCCCGCGACGGGAGCCCAGCCCCAGCCGGCGCGCATCCCACGATTCAGTCCGTCCGTGAGAGCGGAGGCGCCCGAGGCGATGACCCCGAGGGCACTCTCCGGCGAGGAACCTCGCAGTAGCTTTCCCGGCCCGCCCTGCAGACACCATGCCCCCAGCGCAAGGCCCGCCATGACGGCGAACACGCCAAGAAGCCGCCACAGCAGGAAGCGAAGCACCTATCCCCTCCTCCGACCGCGAGCCCGCCGTGGGACAGCGGTGCGCCGTCAGCGCACGACCTCGCTGACCAAACGCGGTCGGAAGGTCGCGCGGGCGGGCGGCCGGTAGCGGCCGCACCCGCTCAGTGCGGGCGGGTGGCTCGCTCGACCTGCTGGCCCCGCGCGGTGAGGTGCCACGCGTTCGAGGCGCCCTTTTCCTGGCCGTCGCCCGTGTTCTCGACGAGCTCCAGCCGCGCCAGCCTTGTGAGGAGCTTTGAGATCTGTCCCTGATCGACGATGCCCGAGCTTTCCGCGATCTCCCGATTACTCGCGCCCGGATGCTCGGCGATGACCATCAGTACGCGCACCGTCCGGTGCGTGAGACGCATATTCAGGCCGTCCAGCGGGTCGCTGCTTCCGAGCGAGCGCGGGGAGATACCGTCCCGGCTGGGCTCGAGCGCCGGCCGGCGCAGCTCGTCGCTGGCCGCTCTGGCTCCGAGATAGGGCAGCACGATCATGCTCATCAGTGAACCGCGCAGGTCGACGAGCGGCCCCGCGCCTCCCTCCAGCAGTCGCGTGTGCAGGACGGCAAAGACGGCACCCACGACGCCTTCTGCGGCGACGTCGGGGAGCTGGCTGGTCGTACTAGCCAGCGAGCGTCCCCGGTCGATCGCCTCGGCTGCTTCCTCGAGCACCGACGCGCGACGTTCGAGGACCTTCGGTCCGGCTCCCAGCGCCTCGATCACGCAGACCTTCGCGATGGCGGGCTCGTCGTCCAACAGGACCAACAACCTGGTCAAGCCCGAGCGGACGCCCTCGCGCCACCCCGGCTCCTGCGCGTAAGCCTCGACGACCAGCGCGCGCCCGTGTGCGATTGCCTGATCGAAGGCCGCCAGGAAGCAGTCCTCACGGTCGGTGAACACGTCGTAGAAGGTCTTGCGCGACACTTTTGCGCGGCCGATGACCTGTGCCACGGTCATCCGTGCGTAGCCCACCTCCTCGACAGCCTCCATCGCGGCAGCAAGCATGCGATTGCGCTGGATCTCGGTGACCTGCACGCGTGGCAGCCCGCTCGGACCCGGACGCAATCGGGGGGTGGCCGCCCGTGTCTTGTAAAGCGAAGCCATCGATGTCCGTTGTCTCGGGTTCGTCCTGTTCAGTCAAGTGGGGAAGTTCGGCCTGCCCGATCGGGGGCTGGGCCGATTGAGCGCACGAGCAGCCGCCGGCCTCTCGGGCACTTACGAAATGCTTATGCCTGAGAGCACTTAAGTCGAGACCCGTCTCCCACTTTCTTCGCGCGTCGTCTGGGGCGTCGATGGCCGGCGCTGCGGCGCGGCGATGCGTGGCTGTCAGGACCAGACCTCTCTGTAGGATTTGGCCGCGGCGACGCTCCGGCGTGCAGGTCTCACGCTCACGGATCGGTTCGCCATCGTCGTCGCGGCGACCACCCGCCCGCTGGGCTGAATCCGCACAAGCCGACCGCTCGGCTGACGTACGAGGGGGCACTCACGGTCCACGCCGACCACCCGCGCGTTGGCAGACATTCGATCCAGACGTGCGTGCTGTGCTGCTGTCACCCCGCCCTCCCTTCCCTCTATTGGAACGCTACTCCGCGGTGCACGAAGACCGACGCCACGGCCGTCCTCGACGACGCATTTAGCGGGCTTTTGTGTGGAGCGACGCTCATGGGTCCTGAAGCAGCCCCAGGACATTGCCATCGGGGTCGGTGACGGTGGCCACCAGGCGGCCGCCACCGACGTCGCGCGCGGGCTCCTTCACGGTGGCGCCGGCGGCGGTCACCTCGGCCAGCTTCGCCTCGATGTCCGGCACTTGCCAGTAGGCCACCGGTGAGGTCATGCCCTGCGGTCCACCGCCCGGCAACAGCCCGACGTGCTGGTCCCCGGCCTCGAAGCCAACGTAGTAGGGCGCGTCGCTCTGGGGCGGTACTCCGAGCAGAGCGGCGTAGACCGGCTTGGCCGTGGCGAGGTCGGACACGGGGTGCAGAATGGTCTTGATTCCCTGCGTGGAAGAGTCGCTCATAGTCGCTCCTGGGGTCGTGGGTCTGGGTCGGGATTGCCTGGCCTTACGACGAACGGGAACTCCGAAAATCGACGGCCCCCCTCGCCCCAGAGGACGATTTCGCGGTCGGCCGCTCGTCTCGGCCGGGCTCGGCCCTCAAGACGAGGAGAACCGCCCGGACCGCCTCCGGTCGCTCGCGACAGAAGTCCGGCAATGCGTGCGAGTCATCGTGCACGAGAAGGCGCGTGTGAAGCGGAATATCCATGGAGGTAACGTTAGCTGCGGCTTGTGCCCCGCGCTCCGTCAGGCGAATCGAAGGCGGCTGAAGTGGCCGGTCGAGATGTGCGCGCCGCGGGCGAGCCCCTCGTATCCGGTCGCTGCGCGTGCTGGACCGGCAGCCGCCAATCACCGCGCGCCGCGGATCCGCTGTTTCCACGTAAATGGGCTTTGCGCCGCCTGTTCACTGTTTTACCTCTACCGAGACCACGCGCTCCTTGGCGCACACCGACGTGATCCTGCGCTGGAGCGAAGCCTCCGGGGCGACGCACGAAACGACCGTGGGTGCACTTCAGACCGGTACCTCCTGGCAGGCAAGTCCGGTGCTGCAGCTTGCAACGACGTTGCCGCTGTGGCAGTCGGGAAGCACGCTCAACGCCAGACTGGTGTTCAAACCCGAACAGTACGGAGGAGCATGGGCGATCGATGATGTCTACATCGATCCCCACAGCCGCTAACAAGCGGAGGGGGCGGCGGCGTGGAAACGTGTCGCCCCCCGAGCCGGTGTGGTTGGTGGCCCTCGGTCGAGATAGGCGATCTGCCAGCGTCAAGCAGGCGTGGCACCGATTCCGGTTTCCTCAGGGCGAGTCGATCGCCATCGCCTGCACCGCGGCGGGGACCGACAGCTCAACCGTGCCCTCTACATGATCGCGATCACCAGGGCGCGGATCGATCCGCAGAGCAAGGCCTACCTGGAGCGAAAGCGTGTCGAGGGCAAGACCAAGCGTGAGGCCCTACGCTGCCTGAAGCGTCACCTCGCACGACGCATTCATCGTCTTCTCTCGATGCCAGTCGTCGACCCCGATCCGATTGCCCTCAATCCCGCAATTTCCGGGGGGTGCTTGACATAGGAGCTACGAATGTGGAGATCGCGGAACGAGGGATAGACGCGTTCAATCGGCGGGATGTCGAAGCGCTGGCTGAGGTCACCGCTCTAGATTTCGAGTGGTTTCCGGCGCTGCCTGGGGCTGTCGAGGGCGACGGCTACCAAGGACTCCAGGGCATTGAAACCTACCTCGGGGAAATCCGCGACACTTGGGAGGACCTCTGCATGGTCGGTGGCGAATTACGCGATCTCGGCGACCGTGTGCTCTGGCTGGGTCGGACTGAGGGACGGGGACGCGGTAGCGGTGTGCCGGTCGATACGCCGCTCGCCGTCATCTATGACATTCGCGGCGGCAAGGTCTCGCGCGCCCGCGCCTATCTCGATCACGACGAGGCGTTGCAGGCGGCTGGACTGTAGCGGTCAGGTGCCCGTATCCGGTGCGAGGCCGAGGTCCAGCGGTGTGGCGTCTTCCCACCCCGGAGGCGGCCCGTCGAACTGCGTGATGCTCAGGATGAGGCCGTCGCAGAATTCGATCTCCTGCCAGGCCTTGAACGTAAAGTCTATTTTCGTGTAGCTGGCTAGAGCGCGGGCCACGAAGGCGACAAGCAGAGCTTCCTCGCGTGTGACCCGTGCCTCGACGATCTCTGGTAGGTAGCTATCCACGCCCTCTGAGATCGCGGTGACGAGCTCACGAAGCCCGCTATGGCCGCGAAACGCTTCCGTTCCGAAGGCTGCGCCCATCGACCCCATGCGCCATTCGCATTCAGTGTGGTAAAGCGGGATCAGCGCCTCGCTATCCAGCCTGCCGAACGCGGCATACGAGCGTTGCGCGAGTGCGAGCTTCTCAGCGAGGGTCATGCCGCGCCTCCGGTGTGAGGCCGAGGTCGACGAGGGCACGGTCGCGGTCGGTGTAGAGGACGAGCCGCGTCACCTGGCCTCCTTGGATGCGGAACAGGTTCGCACCCTGCGCCTGCATCTGCCCCAGGTCCACGCCGCTGGTCTTGCCGCGCCCGGTGACGCTGATCAACACGAGAATGCGCTCATTGTCGATCTCGCGGTACTGCTCCGCCTCGGAGCGGTGGTCCTCCCAGACCCTCAGGTAGTCGCGCCAAGCCTGCGCTATCGCAGCGTGGCCCGTCCAGCAACCGGGGTCGGGTCCGTCGCTGGCAGCCACCAACTCGATCTCGGGATGTGCCCACTCCGTAGAGCCGTAGTCGCCGCGTTCCCACGCCGCGTAGATCGAGCGCACGAGGTCAATGTTGGCGGACATCGAAGGATTATCGCCCACACGGAGCCGGCCTCGTGGACCTGCCGCACGTTGCGCTTTCGTGCGAAAGAGGTGGTGTCGGTCTTGTCCGGCTCCCCGCCGGTCGCCGCAAGCGGTGCGCCGTACTCGGTGATTTCGCGGCGAAAGCCCGACCGGCTCGCATCGCGGGGGCAATCGGTGGCGCGCGGGTCAGGTTGGTAACGACTCCAGAGTCTGCTTAACGGTGTCGATCCCCTGCTCCATTAGTTGGTCGGTTCGCTCGGCAAGCTCGTTCGGAAGCAGGTCGGCGATCCACACAAACCGAGTATGTCCGTCACCGTCGCTCAATGCCTGCGCCGATCCGTTGTGGTGGGTGTAAGGCCCCCCGACGACCGACCAGACGAGCCGGCGAGCCTCGTCGTCGAGGTCGACGAGCAGCTCCCGGACCACTGTTCCATTGAAGAACGTGACGATCCTATCGTCGCCGTCGAGGCGGGCATCCACCACAAAGCCGGGTACGAGGCGCTCGTGCAACGCTCCCCAGTCGCTGAGCGCTGCCCACACATCGTGCGGGTCCGCGTCGATCAGCCTCTCCTTGCGTATCGAAGCCATGCTGGGGATCATGCCGACGCTAACTCCCGCGGTCTTGGACATTCGTGCGCATATGAGACGATCTCCCCATGCTCGCGGTGCAGACGATCCTGAATCGCGAAGGGCTCGAGGTCGCCGACGTCGCGTGCGATCATCCGGCGGGCCGTGGCCGTCATCTAGAGCAGGCGAGCGTGCACGCGCTCGTGTTCGTCCGTCGCGGCTGCTTCGTGCGCAACGTGGACGGCACCCGGGCCCTACTCGATCCGACCTTGGCGTACTGCATGAACCCTGGTGACGAGCAGCGCTTCGACCATCCCCATGCCCATGGCGACGACTGCACGTCGGTAAGTGTGGACGCCGATCTCCTCGCCTCGCTATGGGGCGGCGAGCCGACTCTCCCGAAGTGTTCGCTGCCGGTCTCGCCGCAGCTCGACGTTGAGCATCGGCTGTTACTTGCCCTCGCCCGTCGCGGTGCCAGTTCGCACGAGCTCGCCGAGCGCGTTGTCGCTCTGCTCGCAAGCGCACTCGAGCAGGCCGATGCTCGCAGGGTCGCCTCAGGTCGACCGGCCACCAATCGTGCTCGGCGCGCCCTGGTCGACGGCGCGCGCGAGGCCCTCGTCGCCAACCCGGAGCGCTCGCTACTGGACCTGGCTCGTGCGCTGGCGGTCTCACCTCACCATCTCAGTCGCGTCTTTCGCGCCGTGACCGGTCACATTATCGCCCGCCACCGGATGCGCCTGCGGGCCCGCGCGACGCTGGAGCGCCTCGGAGGTGGCGAGCGCGACCTCGCCCGGCTTGCCGCTGAGTTGGGGTTTGCCGATCAGAGTCATCTCTGCCGCGTCGTGCGCAGCGAAACGGGATTCACCCCTGCGAAGCTACGCGCCGCGCTCGAGCAGCACGGCGACCTGACGACACCGCTGTCCTTCTCGCGCTCTGAGCGCAGGAATGCTCCCTCGCTCGTGTCCACGCCCGCCCCGTCGTGATTGCGCACTTGCACAGGCTGCCCGGCGATGCCCATCAACGCTCCTTCCGCGAGGAGGCGCTTGTCGTGCTGATGAGCCGCATCACGGATTGCGGGGTCGGTCCGGTCGTACCCTGCGCGATCTCCATATCCGATGGTCACGAATCTCGGCATGAACACTTACCTCCTCAACAGTCGCGTGACATAGCAAGCCTAATGCCCGCGCAGCGGTACGCCCCAGAACTTCGCCTGCTTCTGGCGAAGACCGGGGAAGTGGCATGGCTCGGACGGGAGCCTCGCTCTCCTGTTCGGAGAGGCTCTGCGCCGTTCGCTATGAGCCGGGTGTCCCGCCTGTACCCCCTGTCGCGGGAACATTTCCGGGCGGGTGCTACCGGACGCGAGGTGCTTAGTGAGACTCGAACACCATCTGCTCGCAGGCTCTCGGTCGGCCAGGGGCCGTCCCCGTTCGTCGTCCCGGTCGCGGTTCCGCTTACGGACCGGTCCCTGCAGGGCGCTGGGCGCTGACACCCCGCGCGACGCGGAACTCCGCGGCGACCTCGCGTGTAGACGCCTCGGCTCCGAGAGGAAATACGTGAAGCGCATCTACGCGCGAGATACTGGCAAGGCCCGCCGCCAGTTCGCCGGCTAGGTCGATGCCGCCGCCGCGACTGATCTGCGCCACGGCTCGCTGAGGAATCGCGACCCCCGGCAGCGCACAGGCACGCTCTGCCATGTGCGCGCTGCGGAGCAGCGCGACGCTAGCGTAGAACCGCACGCCCGCGAGGGTGTCCTCGGCGGCCGAGAGGAACGCTTCGAGGCGCTTGAGGTCGAAGATCATCTGCGACTGCAGGAAGGTTGCTCCAGCGGCGATCTTGCGCCGCAGCAGCCGCAGCTCACGGTCGACGTCCTCGGCGAAGGGATTGACGACCGCCCCGATCGCCAGCGGGTGCGGGGCGCTCCATGCAGACGCGCTCGCAATCAGCTGGGTGGCGGTCATGTCGCCCACATGTTCGATGCCAGGCACCGGATCGCCCTGCATGCAGAGGACCGCCTCAGCGCCGAGCGCCGCCGCGCCCACGACCTGGGATTGCAGGGCAAGCCGGTTGCGATCGCGGCAGGAAACGTGGACGATTGTCCCCACGCCCTGCTCCCGTGCGAGCGCCACCGCAGCCAGGGGCGACATCCGCGGCCGGCCGGCGTGATTGTCGGTCAACCCGACGACGTCGACGGTGTCGGCCAGAACAGCGATCCGGTCGCTGACGCGCGCGCCATCGGCCTCGGTCGGCAGCGAGATCTCCGCGGACGTCAGGGCGGTCAGCGACACGATCGCTGAAGCCTAGCCCGCCGGTCCGTTAGGCCGACCCATGCCTCGTTAGAGGATCGCCTATCAGGACACTCGCCTTGCCCAGCAGGAGCCGCATCGTTACCCCGGTCGACAGCCTCCCGGTTCGCGCGGGCAGCAAGGCGGCTTGGGAGGGCCACGAGGCGTGTCGTATCCTCTTCTCGCGTGCTGGCGCCGCCGAGCGAAGCGCCCTCGACCCCGCGATGGCCCAGGTTCCCAAGCTCCGCTACGTCGATCCGTACGAGAGGCGCGGCCGTCTGTATCTCGCGATCTGTCGCTTCTCGACGACCAAAGTAGGCCTTTGGCTGGCTGCCAATGTCGCCTGGAAGCTCGATCCCCTTCTCCTCAAGCTCACCAGGGGCCGCTTCAGCACCGCGGGGCCGGTTGCAGCAGCGCTGCTCGAAACGCGAGGCGCGCGGACAGGTCGGCCGCGGCGAAATGCCACCCTCTACTTCCACGACGGCGAGCGCGTGACGATCATCGCATCGAAGCGGGGATGGCCGAAAAATCCAGCTTGGTACTACAACCTCCGCACGCATCCCGACGTCGCCTACGGGGGACTGCCGTTCCGCGCCGAAATCGTGCAGGACGATGCCGAGCGGCAACGCCTATGGGATCTTGCCGACCGAGTCTTCCCCCAGTTCGCCGACTACCGAGAATGGGCGGCGAAGGCAGGACGGGTCATCCCGATCGTCCAGCTGCTGCCCCGGTAGCTGCTGCAGCTCCTGCGCTCGGCGTGGAGCCCAGAGGGAAGCTCAATCTGACCTCATCTTCCGAGGCCATAGCGCGCTCAGTTTCAGCCGCGTTCCCCGCCCCGCCGCCGGCCCGCCCTGCCGGAGCGGCTGAGCTGGTCGAAATGATCGAGGGCTTGGCCCGAGCCCGTGACGACGCAAGTAAGAGGCGATGTCGCGAGGAATACCGGTATGCCTGTCTCCGAAGCGACGAGCTCTGGGAAACCACGCAGCAGCGTACCCCCGCCGGCGAGCAGGATCCCGTCGCGGGCGATGTCTCCCGTCAGCTCAGGCGGCGTTTGCTCGAGCGTGTCCTTGATCGCGTCGACGATCTCGCGCAGCGGACCACGGATCGAAGTGCGCACCTCCTCGCTGCGGAGTTGGATTTGGGTCGGCAGGCCAGTGAGCAGATGACGGCCCCGCACCTCGGTCGTCTCTTCGGGCTGAAGCGCGACAGCCGATCCGATCGCGATCTTGATCGCCTCGGCCGTCTGCGAGCCGATCGCGAGCGAATACTCGGCGCGCAGATAACGCGTGATCGCCTCGTCCATCTCGTAACCTCCCACGCGCAGCGAGCGGGACAGGGCGATGCCTCCAAGGGAGATGACGGCCATCTCGCTGGTGCCGCCCCCGATGTCGACCACCATGCGCCCGACCGGCTCTCCGATATTCAGGCCGGCACCTATCGCGGCCGCGATAGGCTCCTCGATCAGGTGGACACGACGCGCACCGGCCGCCAGCGACGCCTCCTCGACTGCCCGCTTCTCGACCTCAGTGACCCCGGAAGGGGCGCAGACGATCAGACGGGGATGGGCTCTGTTCCGATCGAGCACCTTGCGGATGAAGTAGCGCAGCATCTCCTCGGTGATGTCGAAGTCAGCGATCACTCCATGGCGCAGCGGGCGCGTCGCAGAGATGGTCGCCGGCGTCCGCCCGATCATGCGCTCGGCGTCCGCTCCCACCGCGTGGACACGACCGGTGAGGGAGTCCGACGCCACGACGGAAGGCTCCGAGACCACGATGCCCCGTCCCCCGACGTACACAAGGGTGTTGGCCGTACCGAGGTCGATCGCCATATCTCGAACCCCAAGCGTGGGGGCCAGATGACGGCGAGAAACATCGCGGCGAGAGCCGTCTCTGCGGAAGCGCATCAGGACAGAGTGTCAAAGCGGCGCCCCATGCGGACCGGCGTTCCCCGTCGTCGGCATGCCCGGAGCGTCGGTGAACCCTGCGCGAAATGGGTCGCTGCGGCGAGCCAGCCAGATGCTCGCGCGATCGCTAGAGCGGGTCTTTGCCTCGCGTGGCGCTGCCGGCTCGGTCAGACGCTTACGCGGTAGTGGAGGTGAACGACGCCGTTTCGGAACCGGCGCTCATCGAGAAGTTCGAGTTGCGCGCGGACGTTGTCTGGCAGGGCGCGCTTGCCGCCTCCCGCCACGATCGGGCACAAGAACAGATGGCACTCGTCGACCAGCCCGGCGCCGATTGCGTGGCCAGCGAGCTCGGCACCCCCGACTGTGATGTCGGCCCCCGAGGACTGCTTGAGCCGCCGGACGGCGTCTCGATCGAACTCGCGCTCGATCCGCGTCCTCGGGCTGGATACCGTCTGAAGCGCCCGCGAGTACACAATCTTCTCAGCTGCCCGCCAGATCCCTGCGTAGTCCCAGAACACTGCCGGCTCGTCGGCCTCGGTGCTCACTGTCTCCCAGAACACCATCGTCTCGCACATCCGGCGCCCGTATAGGTAGGTGCCGATCGGCCGCTCGAGATCGTTGACGAACGCATGCACCTCGTTATCCGGTGCCGCCCAGTCGAACTTGCCCTCCTCGTCCTCGACGTACCCGTCAAGCGAGGCGATCGCCGCATAGATCAGCTTGGCCATCTGCACTCCAATCGGTCGTTACGGTGCAGCCACGGCCGCACATGCTGAGACCGCGATCCACAGCCAAAATATCGTCGATCACGGCATCGCAGGAGCACGGGTACAGACCGACTCGCTCATCCCACGCGCCGCATGCCGCGCGAAGCGAGGTGAGTGAAGGACGCCGACGCCGTGTCGAGCAAGCAGTGCCCACACCTCGCGTCACAGCGCCTTATGATCGCTGTCGTGAGCGGCACGCGACCGAATGTCTTCGCTGAGAGGTTCAGCAGGGAGCGCTCCGGCCTGCGGGCCGAGCCGGTCGTGAAGGCCGCGGGGGGCGAGCTGCTCGGCGGGACGCTGTACGAGCTGGCTCCGCGCCATGAGGGCGTCCCGCTGCACATCCACCACGGAATGGAGGAGCTGGCCATCGTGATCTCTGGCCGGCCAACGCTACGGACGCTCGTGGGCGAGTCCGAGCTCGCGCCCGGGGACATCGTCGCCTTCCCCCGTGGCCGCCGGGGCGGCCACACGCTGGCTAATCGAACCCACGAGCCGGTGCGGTACCTGATGGTGTCCAACAAGGTGATGCCCGAGCTGGTGGAGTATCCCGAGGATGGCACGATCGGCGCCATGACCCGAGGCCATTTCGACCCGCCCAAGGCGGACGAAGACCCGGCCGACCGCCTGATTCTGCGGTTCAAGCGCTCAGACGCCGAGGAGCGGTAGCTCGGCCATCCCACCACGGGGACGCCATCAGGTGCGTCGAGCGCGCGAGGGCTTTATGCGACAGCCACGACGAGAAGCAGGCGTCCGCCACCTCCGTGCCGGGCGGCGGGCCTGACCGAGCACGGCCAGGTGCCGTGTCCGGCGTGATGCGGAGGTCGGACGCTGGGAATCACTCGCGGCGTTCGAGGCCTGGTCCGGCGCGCAGGCTTAGGTCGTGCTCGACTTTCACCCAAACTTTCACCCTGCGCCTCTGGAACGACTTGGCCCCGTTGTTTACGGGGCCAAATGAGTACCGCTACCGGGATTCGAACCCGGGTTTCCGCCATGAGAGGGCGGCGTCCTAGTCCCCTGGACGATAGCGGCGCGAAATCGGTCGGCTCGAGGCTAGCAAAGCGCTCGGAGCGGGTTGGGCTCCTCCGACAGCGTGGTTGTGGCTCCGGCGCGCACCCGCTCACCCCGCCGCCGGCCGAGGGTGCGCTATCTTCGCTGGCTCGTACGCGCGCGGGTGTGGCGGAATTGGTAGACGCGCACGGTTCAGGTCCGTGTCTGGGCAACCAGGTGGAGGTTCGAGTCCTCTCATCCGCACTTGAAAAGGTCCCTGCTGAGCGGGCGCCGCGGGCAGACCGTGTTCGGCTCAGCGCGAGACACTCGCGTGATCCCCCTCCGCACCGGCCACGCCACTGGGTTTATCGCTTATGCTCGAGGCATGGCGGGCAGGCTGGGGGCGTGATGACCCCGAAGCTGTACTTGCAGCCGGGCTCACACCCCTGCGCCGCCGTGGAAGCCGCGCTCACGCTGAAGGCGATTGACTACGACCGCGTCGACCTGCTACCGCTGAGTCAGGTGCTGATCGGTCGGCTGAGGTACGGTGGCACCACGGTGCCGGGCATGCGCCTCCACGGCGAGCGCATCGTCGGGTCGCGCCCGATCATGCGCCGCCTCGACGCGCTCGTGCCCGAGCCAGCGCTGCTGCCTGCACGTGACGCGCCCTCATACGAGGCGGTGCTCGAGGCCGAGCGCTGGGGCGACGAGGTCCTGCAAGGTGTCCCCCGACGGATCATCGACGTTGCGTTCCTGCGCCGCCCCGAAGCCATGGAGAGCTACGCGGGAGACGTCAAGCTGCCACTTCCGCGTGCGCTGCTGCGCCCCGCGCTGCCCCTCACCGCGCGCATGATGGCGAGCAGGAATAAGGCGCGAGACGAGTTCGCCCAAGCTGATCTCGACGCACTGCCGGCACACCTCGATCGCATCGATGCCTGGATCGCCGACGGCCTGCTCGGCGGCGATCAGCCCAATGCTGCCGACCTGCAGATCGGCAGCAGCGTCCGCCTGCTCACGAGCATCGGCGACGTGCGTCCGCTGATCGAGGGCCGTCCGGCCGTTCGGCTCACACGCTACTTCCCGCCAATGGTAGGAGCGGTGGAGCCAGGCGTGCTGCCCGCCGAGTGGTTGCGAGCTCCCGCACGCGCGTAGGTCACCGTGAGCTCGTCCGCGCGCCCGACGTCATGCGGCCAGGAGCAGACATCGGCCCACTGGAGCAAAGCCGTGAGCCGCGTCTCATCGACATGCTGCTGGCTGCTTCAGATGGCGAAAATGCGTCGTCGCCGAACTGCAACACTAGTGCTGTTCGGATAAGCGACACAACCTCACGGGCGGAAAGAGAGCAACAATGCCGCGGTACATGATTGAGCGCGTTTTCGGCGAGGCGGTCGAGGAGGACATGGGGAGGATCAGCTCAAACTCGAAGCGCGTACTCGAGGAGGATTTCCCGGACATGACCTGGGAGCGAAGCTACGTCGTCAGCGATGTGTCCGGCATCAAGACCTTCTGCGTCTACGAGGCTCCGAACGCGGAACGCATACGCCAGCACGCCGAGAGGGTCGGTGAGCACGCCATCACGCAGCTGTACGAGATCGGCGCCATCGTCACACCGGCGGACTTCGCGACCTGACTGTCACACTCGACCTCGCGCGGTCAGGGTCGAGTCCTCCGAGTCGAGTGCGTCAGCCCTCGTCGGTCGTCACCTTCAGCGGCTTCGCACGCCAAGCCCCGAGTGCGCCCCGGTCCATCCTAAGCGTCTCCGAATACGGTGTGGGTGAAGCGCGCATAGGCAATCGCCCGCTTCAGTTGCACGTCGCGCCTGCGATCCGCATCATCCTCCGGTATCAGGTCGAGGGCCCGGTTGTAGAGGGTCACCGCCTCCGCCTCCGCGCCTCCACGCACAGCCCGCTCAGCGGCCATGAGCAGGAAGTGGATGCTCCTGTCCATCTGACCGGCCTCGCGCCAGTGGTGAGCAAGGGTCGCCGCCGAGCCGCCAGCGGAACCCACCGCCTCGGATAGTTCGGCCACCAGCCGCTCGCCCGGCGCCTCGCTGCACAGCTCCTCGAGCGCCTCGGCGACCCGCCGGTGAAGCCAGCTGCGTCGCGTGATGCCCAGCGTGTCATAGAGGGCGTGAGTGATCAGCGCGTGGGCAAAGCTGAAACGCCCCACCCGCTCCGGGGATTCCACCAGTAGCGAGGCCTGGGCTCCCCTCTCGAGCGCGTCGAGTAGTCCTTCCTCATCGTCCTCGACGAGCAGATCGAGTAGCTCGACGTCGAACGTGCGTCCGACCACGGCCGCCATGGTCAGGATCTGTTGCGACTGCTCGCCCAGCCTTTCGACTCGCCTGGACACGACTTCGCGCACGCTCTGCGGCAGTCCCAAATCCGCGATCGACGACCGCGGCCCCCAGCGTCCGTCGGAGCCCTCGGCGATCCCTCCTGACTCGATCAGGTGACGGAGGAGCTCACCGGCGAAGAACGGGTTGCCGGCCGTCTCATGGGTGATCTCCACCGCAAGCTCACGGCCATCCTCGTCAAGCTCCTGCCCGGCCAGGGCTTCCATCAACACGAGCACATCCTCCGACTCCAGGCCGGCAAGCTTGATTCGCTCCCCGCTCTGGTCGTCGCGGTGAAGGTCGGCGAGGAGGGCTGTGAGCGGGTGGTCGCGCCCGAGATCGGAGTCGCGGTAGAGGCCCATCACCATCACTGCCATCGACGGACACTCAGTGACAACGTGGCGAAGCAGCGACAGCGTCGAGGAGTCGGCCCACTGCAGGTCGTCGAGGATCAGCAGCAGCGGCTCCTCCTCGCCGGCCGCCTGCAACAGACCCGCGGCGGCGCCGTGCAGGAGATAGCGCTCCGTCTCCGGATCGCTCTGGCGTGTCGGGGGTAGATCGGGCACGCGATGGCCGAGCGTGGACACGAGACGCGAGAGCTCCCCGCCGTGACCCTCAACATTGGCGTCGAGGACCCGCCGCGGCGCCTCTTTGACCAGGTGTCCGAGCGCCTGCCCCCACGGCTGGTAGGGCACGCTCAGATCCTCGTCGCAGCGCCCGTAGAGCACTGTCGCGCCCTCGCCATGGACCTGCAGCGCCAGATGGATGGACAGTCTCGTCTTGCCAACGCCCGCCTCCCCGCCGACCAGCGCGAGGCGCAGCGCCCCCTCGCTGGCCTGCTCCCACAGCTCCGTCAAGCGGCCCTGCTCGGCCTGTCTTCCCACGTAGCCCGTCGCCGGCGGCTCGTGCAGGCGCTCAGGCAACGGTATCGACCCCGCCTGCCCGAGCTGCGTCCAGAGCACCTCCACGACCTCAACCGGCTCCGCCAGCCCCTTCAGCTCACGCGCACCCAGTGCCGTAAAGGAATGTCCGCGCCCCGCCGCGAGATGCGCAACGATCTCCGTCGCCAAGATCTGTCCAGCCGAGCACTTCTCGCACAGCCGTGCGGCCTCGACCACCGGCATCCCGAACACGTCGCCCTCCGCCATGCTCGCATCCCCCGCACTGACGCCCGCCTTGATCAACAGCGGCTCAACGGCGGAGCGGTTGCGCCGCTCAACGCGCTGCTGGATCAGGACCGCACACGAGATCGCCGCGGCGGCACTCTCGAACGCCACCATCAGCCCATCGCCGGTGTTCTTGACCTCACGGCCCCCTGCCTCACCGACGGCGTCGCGCAGTAGCCGGAAGTGCTCCTCCCGCAAGCCCTCGGCGGCGACCGGCCCGACCCGTGACTGAAGCTGTGTAGAGCCAACCAGGTCGGTGATCAAGATCGTGACCGTCTCGACGCCCGCGCCACCCATCCGCCCATCATCCGTCTTTCGTACGGCTCGCGCAACGATGGCGTGCTAGGGCGCCTACCGAACTCGCGCTGTATGCCCTCCGCTGGATGCCCTCGCCAAGGAGGTTCACAGCCCGCTTGCCGCACCTTCGCTCCGACGCTAGGCCCGCCGCGCGTGGGGCACCGCCGACCCTGGGCCTGGATACCATGCGGCTGTGCCCGAGCGCCTGTACTTCACGGATACGGGCGGATGCCCGTTTTTTGGCTTTCCTATGCGGTGCTGGTAAGGCTCGCCCCAATTCTCGCCGCAGTCGCGCCGGTTTGGCGCTCAAGGTAGGCGTCGAGCAGTCCCGCCGCCTCCCGCTCGTTCCCCGGCATGAGGTGCCCGTACCGATCCAAGGTGATCGAGATGTTCGCGTGGCCCATGTAGGTGCTGAGGGCCTTCGCATTGACGCCCGCGTCGATCATGAGGCTGGCGAAGGTGTGCCTGCACTCGTGCGGGGAGATCGCCTTCAACCCCGCATCCTTCCAAGCGCGCTTCGCGCGTTCGATGTAGGTGTTCGGGGGAAACGGGTCAGCGGGCGTGCCGCCGAACGCCAACCCCTCCCGCCAGCCAAGCCGCAGAAGGTGCTCAGCGAGGAATGCGCGAAGCGCCCCCGCAATCGGCACCCTGCGGTCCTTACCGCTCTTGGTGGGTATCTCCCCCTCTACGGGGTCCCATCCCCGGCGAACGTGGATCACGCCCGCGCCTAGGTCGATGTCCTCAACCCTGAGCGCTTGGCACTCGCCGCGCCTGAGTCCGGCGTACATCATCGTTGCCCACAACGGACGGTCGGTCTCTGTGAGCGCCGCGAGCAACAGGGCACACTCGGCTGGGGGCGCGATCCTGTCCCGTTTGTTTTCGCCCCTCGGTAGCTCAAGGCCGGTGGTCGGGTTGACGGTGACGCCGGTCTCGGGTCGTTTCATTGCCCGCCTGTAGATGGCCCTCAGCGGAAGCATCGAAGTGCGGATCGTGCTCGGGCTGAGTCCTTTCGCTAGCAGGTCATCGGCAATGTCCTGAAGGTCAGTCGGCGTCACATCGCCAAGGCGCTTTGAGCCGATTACAGGCAGCACCCTAAGCCGCATCGCGTCCCCGTAGATGCGGATTGCCGACGGCTTATAGGTGTGGCCTGAGCGCGTCCTTATCAGCCCGCTACGGGCACCCTCTAGCCAAGCGTCGGATGCCTGCTTCACCGTCTGCGCCGTAGGAGCGCGCATCGTTCCCCGGCGCACTGCGGGCAGACTGTCCGCCCGCCATTCGACCGCTTCCGCCCGCGTGGGGAACGTGCGGCTGATCTTGCGAAGGTCAGCCTTGGAATACAGCGACGCCTCCCACGGGCAATCACAACGCCCGCCCCTGCACCTGCGCCCGTGCCGTTGTCTGAGTCCGGTGGCAGCCATGACTCAGATACCTACCAGATCGGTCGTGGTCAGATTCTGCACACACATGGTCGAAACCTCCTTGGTCGGAAGGCTCCGGGGGACCGCTTCTAGCGAGGGGGCACCGATACGATGCCTGCGCGCCGGGAGCGTCATCTCTCGGTGCCACGCCCCCGGCTTGTTTCCGCAAGCGCGGGGGCACTTGATTGGTCGGGCACAATCCTACCGCGAGCGCCTACGGACTGCTAGCCCCGCTTCTCGCGCCGCCCCGACTGCTCCACGGTAAGTCCCCCATTGCTCGGGTATAGAATGCCGGTCGTGTGCCACCCGCAGCGAAAGGAGACATCGTGACCACTAAGGTCGTTGCTTGGCTCGCATTGTTCTTTTCGCTCGCGGGAACAAGTATTGCCGCGAGCCATTACATAATCACGAGCACCTCGCAGATCAAGCCGTCCGTGCTGAAGCAGTTGCGCAAACCCGTGACGAGCGCAGAGATTCAGGGACCGCCAGGACGATCCATTCAAGGACCACCGGGACCACCGGGCACCAGCATCCAAGGCTCCACAGGGCCACGGGGCGCTGTAGGCGCACAGGGACCGCCAGGACCGCAGGGCACAAGTGTCGCGGGACCTACGGGCGAACAAGGCTATATCGGTCCAGAAGGCCCAACGGGAGCAACGGGGTCAGAGGCTCCCCTTCCAATCATTAAGGAAGAATCCGAGAAAGAAATAAGCGAGATTCAGCTTTCGGGAACATCACCCTACACGATTATTTGGAAGGGTGACACGGAAAGTCCAACAACATGTGAATTGTGGGAGAACATCGGATTGGTTCGTCCGTTGAGGTCGGGCGAAAAGAAGGAAGTCCGACTTGATGCCGGTAATGGGTTAAGTGAGGGAACGATTCAGCTAATAGGCATGGCTGCCGAACTTGATCCTTCCACCGAAACCTATAGAGACGTTGGTGTCGCTTGTAAACCTACCGTAAGCGAAGGCAACCACCTGCATTTCGAGCGAATCGTGTAAGCGTTCAGTCCGTAGCTCAGCTGAGCAACGGGAGCGGGTCCCCGCGGGCGTGCGCGCTGAGCAGGTCCACGAGGTAGGCGTACAGGCTTCGATGCTGTAGGCGGCAGGTGATCGAGGCCGAAAGCAGCCGCGCGACGCGCTGCTCCCCCTCCTCAGATTGGCTGCCGAGGGAGAGCTTGCGGTAGATGACCGCGCCCCGGAGTGCGCGCTCGGCGTGGTTGTTGGTGGGCTCCACGCCGGAGACGGTCGCGAAGGTCCATAGCGCTGGCCAGAGCTTCAAGAGGTTGCGTGCCATCCCGCGGCAGTACTTGTTGCGCGGTGATTTGCTCGCGAAGCGTCTGAGCGCGGGCTTCAGCTGGTGGCGCAGCAGTCCGATCTGGCGCTTGAGCTCACGGCGGTCGTGGGTGTGCTGGAAGACCTCCCATGCCCAGAACAGCTGCTCTGAGATCTCAAGGCCGAGCTTGCCGAACTGTTTCTCTGTGCTGAGGCCTTCGGCGTGCGCGGTGAAGTCCCGGCGCAGGTGCGCCCAGCAGATCTGCCGGCGCTGAAGGGGTATATGGGAGTAGGCCCACCAGCGGTCTGAGGTGATGATCGCCTGGGTGTCTGAGAGCAGTGCCTTGGCGTGATCCTCATGACGGTCAGCTGCGACGTGAAAGAACGCTGTCTGGTCGGTGAACGCGCCCCACAGAGCACGCTGGGATCCACGCAGACGCCAGCCGGTCTCATCGATGTTCAGATGCTCACTTGAGCGCACGGCGTGAAGCAAATCCTCGTGAGGCTCAGCCAGCACGCCTCCGACATGGGCGAGCACCCTATCGACCGTGCCCGTTGAGATGCGTGCCGCGAAAAGCTCTTCGAGCAGCTCGACCGCATCACGCCGGGAGACGCGGTTTCGCACCGACAGAGTCGCGACGGCGGCCTGCAGCCTCAGACCCAAATGACTCCCGGCGAGCTCCGGCGGGAGCCCACCGGTGCGCCGTCGGCCACACCCAGAGCAGCGCACCCGCTGGCAGCGGTGCTCAGTGACGCGCACCGCGATCGGCGGGAGCTCCTCGACCTGATGGCGTGCAGGCTCACCATCAGCCACCCGTTCGGCCTCGCTGAAGACATGCCCACACCCGCAGCTCGCCGGCCAGTGATCGATCACCTCATCGACCGCCCACGCGGGCAACAGCGGCCGCCCACGACCCTCATGCCCAGGCTGGCCACCGCGCTTGCGTCCAGAACGATCCTTGCCGCGCTTGGGCGCTCCCCGGGGAGGATCTG
The DNA here is from genome assembly GCA_963761355.1 of uncultured Solirubrobacteraceae bacterium. Lineage (GTDB taxonomy): Bacteria > Actinomycetota > Thermoleophilia > Solirubrobacterales > Solirubrobacteraceae > Palsa-744. The sequence continues at coordinate 362,178 of CAVXHC010000002.1, read as the reverse complement.
AGCTCGGCGGACTCGAGGAGTTCCCCGAGTTCCGAGCCAGCTGACGCTCGAGCTTCTCGACACGGCCCTCGAGCTGCTGGATGCGGCGATCCATCGCCAGCAAGACTTCGACTACGGCCTCACGCCCCGCGTCATAGATCGCCTCCGCCTCAGCGCGCTCCACGCACAGATATTCGACGGAGCAGAGTTATGTCCCCCACGGACTGAACGCTTACCGAATCGTCGCCATCCCAAGCTCATGAGAAAGCTACTCCCAATCCTGCTCCCTCTCGTCTCGCCGGGAAGGCACGCGGGCGCGCGCGGAGTGCGTTTTGCGCTACAGCGTCAAACACTGTGCGTCACGGGTGCATTGACACAGTTAGCATGAACCGGCTTACGGTGGTTCTCGCCGGATGCGTTGCGACGCTCGTTGGATGCGGCGGGACGAACGTCAGCACGCGCGCGACGACGCCGACCGCTCCCGCGACGACTGTCGGTACGTCGGCAAGTCCGACGCAGCGGGCATCCAATCAGCAGAAGCCAACAGCGAAAGGAGGAGTCTGCATTTTCCTCGCCCGCAAGCGGTCCTGTGGAGCAAAGGCCACTGCGCTGTGCATGAAGATCGTCGAGTTTGAGCAGCGCACAGGCGTCGGCGTGAAGCCATCTCTCGTCGTGGAGTGCGCCGCAGCCGGTGTAAGGGTTGCGGGCCGCACACCGTGACCCGCTTATCCCGGAGAGTCGCATATGTCGCTCTCGTTGGTCTTGTGGTTGTGCTAGTTGGTTGCGGCGGGTCATCATCGCCCACGACCAGCGCACCCGCACGAACGACCGCGACGACGGGGGCAACGCACGCCGCGTCTGCACCATCCATCGGGGACGCGGAATCCTACGCACGGTCCCTGCTTCCCGGCTACCTTTCCGAAATACGCAATCGCGGCGCAGACCTGATCGGAAGGACCGCCGTCAAATGCGCCGCAACGGGAGGGCCACAGGTTCAATGTCTCATCAACATTCCCTATCGGCGGCTCGAAAGCTGCGCCGTCGCTAGCGGCTCAGTATTCGTCGAACGTACCTCTGCGGGACTCAAGGAGGCAAGTGAAGGTGGCTCGTTGACTCTCACGAAGCAAATCTGTTACATCGGCCCGAACGAGGAACCCGTACCAAGTCGTCCCACAGAGGCGGAAGCCGCCAAGAGTCGCGAAGCAACCGAAAATAGTGAACCCGCTAAATGCGAACACGAACACAGCCAGCATATGAAAGAAGAAGTGGAACGCGAAGCGCAAGCGATCAAAGAAGGTACAAGCCGCTACCTCGAAGTAGTCAAAGCCAACCGAGAAGCCAAGGAAGCGGAAAAGCGTTGCCCATGATCCGTGCATTATCACCAGAACATCGAGCACACGATTCGTCACCGACAGGGCTGCCGATGAACCGGCTTGCGGTGTTTCTCATCGTCATGGCGCTCAGCCTCATCGGGGCCACCGCCGCGAGCGCCACCGTGCCGATCCTCACGGGAGCGGGTGCTTCCACGGAATTCGGCCCTTCCCCCGGTGCCAAAGGCTTCGGGCAAGTCAAGCCCAAAACCATCTTTCTAGGCGGCGACCCCACCGGCCTTGTCTGCCGTATCCATTGGCTAACGTGGGGTGGCCGCGTCGCCGTGGGACTCGGCGTCGGTTGGACCCTCACTTCTCACGAGAGCGTGGCTGAAGGCGCACCTTCCCTAGCGGTGGTTGTGCTTTCGCGGCTCGGCACATGGCACGGTCGCCCCGCATATACGCGGTGGGGTTGGGAATTCCCCGAAGGCCGGAACGGGTTCCATCCCCCCGTGTGCCAGCTTGACGGCCACGCGGCCTAGCGTTTCGGTGTATCGTTGCGGGCTTATGAACAACCTGCTAGCGCTCCTCCTGATAATTCCGGTCGTGGCCGTGCTGCTCGGCGTCAGTTGGATCACCGACAAGATCGAAGAACACGATGCAAGGGTGAGGCGGGAGCGGAGGCGTCGGGGCATAAAACGGGATGGTTGGGGCTGAGCTTTTGAGGGGCATCCCGGCCTAGATCGCCCCGGCGTTGCTGAGCACGCCGAAGACTTGAGCCAGGCCGGTTTTGACGGAGGCCCTGTTCCGTGGTTTTGTCCGCGGGGAACGGGAGCCTTCGAGGATGCCAAGAGCGAGGAAGTATCCACCGGAGTTGATCGAGCGCGGTGTTCGTCTGGCGCTTGAGAGTGGGCGTCCGATCGCCCATGTTGGTCGTGATCTGGGGATCGCGCCTGAGACGTTGCGCAAAGCCGTGCGTCAGGCCGAAGCGGATAGCGGCAGGCGGGGCGAGCTGTTGACGAGCCAAGAGCGGGAGGAGATCAAGGCGTTGCGCCGAGAGGTCAAGGATCTGCGGCGAGCGAACGAGATCTTGAAGTCGGCCTCGGTGTTTTTCGCCAAGGAGCTCGACCCAGACCGAACGAGGTGAGCGCCTACGTGCACGAGCACCGGGAGCGCTTCGGGGTCGAGCCGATCTGCAGGACTCTGGGCGTGTCGGCGTCCGCGTTCTACCACCGCCAGACGGGGCAGCGTTCAGCGCGTCGGCTCGAGGACCAGCGTCTGCTGGGCGTGATCCGCGACACGCACAAGAAGAACTACGAGGCCTACGGCTACCGCCGAACCTGGAAGGCGCTGCTCAGGGCCGGCGAGCAGGTGCCGCGCTGCCAGGTGCAGCGGCTGATGGCCGCCAACGGTATCCGGGGAGCCAAGCGCCGCGGCAAGCCCTGGCGCACCACGACCCCCGACCCGCAGGGGGCGAGGCGCCCTGATCTCGTTGAGCGCGACTTCACCGCCGAGCGCCCGAACGAGCTGTGGGTCGCTGACTTCAGCTATCTGCGCTGCTGGGAGGGCGTCGTGTTCTTCAGCTTCGTGATCGACGTTTACAGCCGCAAGGTCGTCGGCTGGCAGTTCGCCAGCCACATGCGCACAACGCTCGTCCTGGACGCGCTGCGGATGGCGCTCTCGACCCGGGAACGAGTTGAGGAGGTCCGCCTGATTCACCATTCCGACAGGGGGTCTCAATATCTCGCCGGTGACTACACCCAAACGCTCCAGGACAACGATGTCCTCGGGTCGGTCGGAAGCACCGGGGACGCTTACGACAACGCGATGGCCGAGAGCTTCGTCGACAGCTTCAAGACCGAGCTCATCACCGACCGGGTCTGGCACTCACGAAGCCAACTCGAGCTCGCGATCGTCGAGTACATCAGCTGGTTCAACGACAGCCGCCTACACGAAAACCTCGGGGACCGGCCACCACGCGAGATCGAGGAACTCTACGCTGAGAAAACAAGGCCAACCATCACCACATCATGAAAGAGAAACGCTAACAACCCGGTCTCCGTCAAACCCGGTCCGGCTCAACTCTCGGTCATCGTTCCAAAAGCTTTATGCTTGTTGGCTGTGAGGGGGCTCAGGGGACTTATGTGCGCGGGGATCGTCGGGATTGTGTTCACCCTCGATGGGTGCGGTGGCGGCAGCGCCACTACGACCACGGCAAACAATCGCAATGCTGCGGGCGTCCGCGCGTCGTATTACCAATATTTCGCAGACGAGCGGACGGGCAACGCGCAAGCCGCGTGTGCCCTTTCCACCAAGAGCGACCAGGCGAGCATCGCGGCGAATGCAAAAGCGACTACCTGCGAGGCGGCCCTGTTCAAGAACTGGAACATCAAGCCCGGTGTCCTATCACCCGCCGCCGAACAAAAGCTGGAAGCAAGCGCCCTGAAGAAAAATGTTGCTGCCGTGGCACAGTACAAAATCCTTGTCGTCGGCAACCACGCCACGGTTATCAATCCGGAACTGGAAGAAACCGACGAACTGATCTACAGCGACGGGCAATGGCTGGTTGAAAAGCATACGAACAACGCTGCCGAAACCACCGAAGGTCTGAAGAAACAGGCGAAGGAAGCGGAAGCAAAGACCCAAGCTGCCCGCGAAGCCGGTGAAGCGCGGGGGAACGAAAACGCCGCCAAGGAAGCTACGCCATCACCGATCCCGACTCCGAGCAGCGAAAGTCAATCATTCAGCGGTAACGGGGGCAAGAGCTTGGGGACAATCACGGTGCCAACGGAATCAACACTTGAATGGACAAACGACGGTGCCTACTTTGGGATATACACCTCTGAAGGGGTCCCAGTCAACTCATACGCGCATAGCGGATCATCTGTGCTTGAAGCCGGGACCTATAAAGCCTTTCAAGTAAACGCCCTCGGCAACTGGACGATCAAGATAGTCCCGAAGTAGAGCGCCCAAACGCTAGGACTCCTTGTTCTTCTCGGGGTTTTCGTCGTCCGGCGCGACGTCGCTCACGCCGCGCTCGGGGTCGTCTACGGCATCCTCGGCGGCCTTTTCACGTTGTTTCACTAGGGCGTCTCCCTCGAGAACGTCCTTGATCTTGTAGTAGGGCGCGACGATCGCGACCCCTGAGTTCTCCAGGATCAGGCGCGCCGGTTCGACCTCGTGCCCGGCCTCATCCAGTACGTAGGTCTTGATCCGCTTATGGCCCGTATCGATGCCGAGCAACGCGATGGTCTCGCTATAAAACGGCATCATCTTGGCCTGCTGATCAGCGCCGTAGACACCGCGATAGCTACCGGCCCCCATCGTAAGAAACACCGGAGAGCCGCTAAAGCCGGGCAGTGACCGCATCTCGACAAGGTATGCGTCTACGAGCATCCCGCGACCGTCCTTGACCTTTTCGCCGTCCATCATTGCGAGACTGCCGAAGCGGGCGAGCGGCTGATTCTGTTGCCAACCGGAGTGCCCGGAGAAGCGACCCAGCATGAACACGTCATCCCCGACGCCCACGTTTAGCTCATCCATGCGTTCCGGCGTAGGACAGAAGCTCTCCCATGGCAGCGGCTTGATTGCCCACCTGAATGGAAGCTCAAAGTCAATCGGGGCCATCGACACGTCGTCACCGTCCCCGTTGTCCTCCCATCCCGAGTGGATCGGGAGTGCCTCGACGCCGCCGTCTCCCGTGTTGATCCGAAGCGTCGTGCAGCCCTCGCCGACGACGTGCAGGTTGGTGACTACGTACGTCTGGCGACCAAACGCGCTCGGGTAGTCAACGAGAAAGCCAGTTCCCCCCGCACCGTTGCCCGAGAGCGCGTGCGCCTCATCCCGGAATAGATAGACGACCGAGTTGAGTAGCTGATCGGGAATACGGGGCATGATGTGTTCGTAGGTGGCATAACGCCGCCCGCGCGACGTTTGCCGCTCCGTCCGTCGCCACGCTCCGGCGCTCCGGGGGCGATCATAGGCAACGTCTAAACGCCGTGTCGTCTCGACCTCATCTAAGACGCCGTTTGTGATCGGCCCGTCGCCACGTTCGGTCATATGTATTCAGAGCGCCTTTCACGGGCGCGACGGTGGCGGCGCTGTTCGTCGGCGCGTATCTCTAGCTGTTCGCGCTTCGCTGCCGACGCGATGATTCAGTTGCCAACCACGGCCAGTTTCTATCAGGAGCGTGACATCGCCCGTCCACGTCAGAGTGTCCACCGTAGTCTTCGTGAGAGGTCCGTGAATGACAGCCGTGAACGTAATGGTCTTTGCATCGCCGGGACGCTCATTCCCGCCAGCCCAGTCGATAGTCGTGTCGAAGGTGTATTTGTCCGCGGGCTCGACCCGCAATAGCTGATGGGGAACGGGTGTAGCTATGCCAATGTGACGAAACTCGACGAACGCGGGGGTCTTGCCGAAGTTGCGAAGAGTAAGGGTAAGAGTGAGCACAAATGTCCCTGCCTCATACGTAGGCCCGTCAACGACAGGCGGCTCTGGTTTGTCGGGAATTTCGGCAAGGTTGTGTTCAACGCCACGGCCCTCCCCCACGCCCCGATACCACGCATACCCACGCGTGATCTTAAGGTCGATGATGGGAGCAAGCTCATCCAGCCTCGCCTGTTGCGCCTGCTGCGCGGCATCCCTGGCGGCGTCCGCCTGTTCACGGGCAGCGATCTCAAGCTGTTGTGACGCCTCCACAGCGCTGAGCGTGCGGACGGCGAGCAGCCGCGTGTAGAAGGCGAGTCCAAGAGTCCCTACGGCGGTTCCAATCACCGCCACAAACGTGCCCCAACCTAGGCCAACAAGTGCGGCGACCACCACGGCGACCACGACCACGACCACGACGAGGACTGCCGTGGAGCGTTCTCTTGTCGAGTGCATGGCGCACAGCGTAAGGAGCACATCGGGCGAATTGGTACCGTCTCCCCATGAGCGCCAAAGCTCGCCCCAACCTTGCCCCACCGACCGCATCCGACGGACCCCGACAGAATGCAAAACCCCCCGTAAACACTGAAGCTACGGGGGGCATTTTGCATTTCACAGACTCCGACGAGGCCAACGCGCTGATCGCCGAGGACCCGATGGCCCTCTTGATCGGCTTCGCCCTGGACCAGCAGGTCTCGGTCCAGAAGGCGTTCGCCGGTCCGCTGGTGCTGCGTGAGCGCATCGGCTCGCTCGACCCGGTGATGCTGGCGTCATCAGACCTCGAGCCCGTCTTTCGCGCGAAGCCTGCCATCCACCGCTTCCCGGGCTCAATGGCCCGCCGCGTCCACGACCTGGCGGCGTACGTCTGCGACCGCTACGACGGCAACGCGGCGCGCGTGTGGCTCGACGCCCCCGACGCGAACGCGCTGCGCGAAAACCTCGCGGAGCTGCCCGGCTTCGGCGAGATGAAGATCAAGGCACTCGGCTCGGTGCTTGCCAAGCGTTTCGGCATCGATGCGGCGGCCAAGCTCGTGCCGTCTCATCCGACGCTCGGCGACGTCGACTCCCGCGAGGCGCTCGAGCAGTACCAGGCGGCCAAGCGCGCCCACAAGGCCGAGTGGTCCGCGGCACGCTGAACGGCGGGCTCGCCCTAAGCGATTTGGAGAACAAAGTCCTCGCGCACGGTGTCCCCGGCCGGGATCACGACCCACTCGGTTTGTGTCGCGTGCACGCAGGTGGTGGCCGCGATTCCAGTGCAGATCCTCGCTCCGAGGAACGTGCCCGTGATCTTATAGGAGCCCGGCGGCAACGAGATTTCGGCGAATTGGCCGTTTTCGGAGGTCTGCGTCGCCACCAGCGTCCCGCTTTCGCTGAACACTTCGACCGTTCCACCCCCAGGCGGCGGAGCGGGGCGTTTGCAGCCGGGAGCCGAGAAGCCCACGAGCGGACCGCCGTCGAGGTAGAAGCCGCTGACGAGCTCCGTCGGCCCGGGAGTGAGGAGCGGCTCGCTGATCCCCGGGCCAAACTCGGCGGAGCCCCAGCATGGTGGTCGTGGTTCTTCGGGCTGTGAGGGCGAGACCTGCGTAGAAGGTGAACTCGGCGCGGTCTGTCCGGTCTGCGACCGCTGATTCGTTTTGGGCCTCAGCCAGACGGCAACGCTGGAGGCGCGTGCACCGGCGTCGGGCGACTGCCGCCTTACCGTCTGGGCAGCGGCATGGTCGAGCGCGGCACCCCTCACGCGTAGCCTGCAACCCGCGTGCGCGGCCCGTGTCCGAGCCACTCTAAGCGTGAGCCCCCTCAATCGCGGGACGTGACAGGAGCTGGCCGGGCGCGCAGACGCGCCCGCCGGGTTGACCGAAGCCACACAGAGCACCATCCCAGCAACGACGAGAGCATGTCGAGCGATGTGATGCTCGACCAGGACGGAGAATATTCGGGCCGCGCCGCGTCTCCCCACGTTGTCCAGTCTACGCCGCGAGACCGCACTCCGCTGAGCGTCTCGGCAAGCCACGGGCGGCTCACGATCGAGCTGGGTAGCAGTCGAGCTCGGTCCATCGAGTACAGTCGGCCCGGTCACTGGTAACCACTGCGCAGACCGCGCGAAGGGATCGGGAAACAAATGGCCCTCGGGCTTTACATCACTGCCAAAGGCTTTACGCAAGACCGGTATGACACAACGACCGTCCAGCTGGAGGAGGCGGGTGTCGGAGCCCCGGAGGGACGCATCTCTCACGTCGCGCTCGAGACGAACGGTGAGATCCAGGTCTTCGACGTGTGGGAGTCGCAGGAGGCATTTGACGCGTTCGGGGCAACACTGATCCCGATCCTCACGGCGGCGGGCATCGAGTTGAACGAGCCGATGGTGGCCCGGGTTCACAACGAAATCAAAGGCTGATCGCCTAAAGCCACGTGTCGCTCACCGCCCCGACGGCACCAAAGGCCTGCGGTCGCGTATGACCGGGAAGACCAAGCGACCGCCGGCTGAGCCGGCGGTCGCTTCTGCGCCTACGCAGTGCTGTCAGTGATTGAGTCAGCTGCCGCCGTCGCGGCGCTGGCGACGCTGCACGGTCACGATCGAGAAGCCCGCGCCCATCAGGAGCAGCCCGATGCCGACGGTCCAGCGCAGGTCAAAGCCCGTGAAGGGCAGAGTGCTCGCTTTCGCCGTCGTCGTGGTGGTCGGTGTGCTCGTGGCTTTCGCCGGAGCGGTTTCTTTTTTCGGCGTGCTGTTTTCTTTGGACGGTGACGTCCCGCTCGCCGGTGCCGGCGGCGTCTGGTTGTAACCGGTGGTTCCCGTGGTCGCCGCGAGGGCTGCGGTCGGCACCACAAGCGCCGCCGTCAGCAACAGCGCGACCGGAAGGACGTGCAGCCTACGCAACGCGCGCGGCGACCTCCTCCTGATCGGTGCTGCATCTTGCGCCTGCGGCCTGACCGAGGCCACGACATCGGTCTGAGTCATGCCAACCTCCTGTTGATGGTGTGATGTACGCTCCGACCCCACGTCAGGGTCTCTTTCGTGACTGTCCGGGTGAATCTTGGTCTACGCATCCTGTCTGGTTCGCCATATCGAGGCCGTCGCCTGCTTGCTTGAGCGGAAGGTCTATCAGCACTCGCGGTCGTAAAAGGCCCGAATCACCGTTTCGCGGCACGGGACCGACGGAAAACAGCGCTGCGCGCGATGACATCGCTGCGTATGGGCCATTCCCGCATCCGGCGAGGGCGACGTCGTGAGCCATCGCCCGCAGGAGCGGCTCAGGAAACCGACACGCGCCCCTCGAGCGTCCCCTCGGTCAGCCTTGCCCGCAGCACCTTCTTGTCGAACTTCCCCACGCTCGTCTTCGGGACCTCCGCCACGAAGGCGAACTCATCGGGCAGCCACCATTTGGCCACTCGCCCATGCAGGTGCTCGAGCAGATCCTCTGCCGTCGTGCTCGCGCCCTCTCGCAGAACCACGCAGCACAGGGGCCGCTCGGCCCAGCGCTCGTCGGGCTTGGCGATCACCGCCGCCTCGACCACGTCGGGGTGGGCCATCACCTCGTTCTCGAGCTCCACCGAGGAGATCCACTCGCCGCCGGACTTGATCACGTCCTTGGCGCGATCGGTGATCTGCACGAAGCCCTGCTCGTCGACAGCAGCGATGTCACCCGTGCGCAGCCACCCGGAGTCGAACTTCTCATCGCCCGACTCATCGCGGAAGTAGCGCGCGGCGATCCACGGTCCGCGTACCTGGATCTCGCCGGTCGACTCCCCATCCCACGGGACCTCTTCGCCGGCGTCGTCCATCAGCCGCAGCTCCACCCACGGGAGCGGGCGGCCCTGCTTGGCGCGGGCATCCCAGTAGGCGTCGTCGTGCTCGCCCTCCTGCGGGCGCGAGTAGGTGGCCACCGGACTCGTCTCGGTCATGCCCCAGGCCTGGAAGATGCGCACGCCGTGGCGCTCCTCGAAGTCCTTCATCAGCTGCCGCGGCACCGCCGAGCCCCCGCAGGCCGCGTTCGACAGCGAGGACAGGTCGATCTCGGGGTGCGCGTCCGCGTAGCGCAACAGGTCGGCGAAGATCGTCGGCACGCAGCCCATCAGCGTCGGGCGCTCGGCCGCGATCAGCTTCGCCAGCGGCTCGGCCCCGAGAAAGCGGTCGGGCAGGATCAGATCGGCGCCGGCCAGCGCGGCGCCATACGGCAGCCCCCACGCGTTGGCATGGAACATCGGCACGACCGCCAGCACCCGCTCGGCGCGCGAGAGCCCGGTGCCGTCCCTCATCAGCGTGGCTGAGGAGTGGAGGCTGATCGAGCGGTGGGAGTAGAGCACGCCCTTGGGATTGCCGGTGGTGCCGCTCGTGTAGCACAGTGCGGCGGCCCGGCGCTCATCCACCTCGGGGTAGTCGAACGTCCCCGGCCCGGCCTCCTCGAGCAGTTGCTCATAGCGCAGCGGGTTCGGCAGCGTCCCCGTGTCGCCGTCGCCCATGACGACGTAGTGGGCGACGTTCTCAAAGCTCGGGGCGAGCTTCTCGAGCACTGGCACGAGCGAATCGTCGACGAAGATCGCCTTGTCCTCGGCGTGGTTGACGATGTAGATGAGCTGCTCCTCGAACAGGCGGATGTTGAGCGTGTGCAGCACGGCGCCCACGCACGGGACCGCGAAGTACAGCTCGAGGTGGCGCTGGTTGTTCCAGGCGAATGTCCCCACACGGTCACCCGGCTCCACGCCGAGCCGGGCGAGCGCGCGGGCGAGGCGGTCGACGCGCTCGGACACCTCGCCGTAGCTGGCGCGCTCGGTCACCTCGGCCTCGCTCAACGTGACGACCTCCTTGGCCGGGCTGCACGAGCGCATCCTGCGCAGGATGTGCTGCAGCGTCAGCGGGAAGTCGTCCTGCATCAGGCCCTCCAACAGCTCGCTCATCCCCTCGGTGCTCCTTCCTTGCGCAGCGCCGGCTCGGCCAGCGATCGATAGATTCCCAGCGTCCGTTGGGCGATGTCATCCCAGTCGAAGCGCAGCACGTGCTCGGAGGCCTCCGTCACCAGCCGATCGCGCAGCTGACGGTCCACCAGCAGGCGCTCGATCATCACGCCGAGATGCTCGGCATCGCCGCCGTTGAAGCGCAAGCCCACTCGCTCGCCCATCGGCACGACCTCCCGCAGCCCGCCCGTGTCGGCGACGATGCACGGACAGCCCGAGGCCATCGCCTCGAGCGCCACCAACCCGAACGGCTCGTAGATCGAAGGGACCACGCACAGGTCGGCGATCCGGTAGAGCGAGTGCAGCGCATCGTCGCCGATCCAGCCGAGGAAGGTCCCGTGCGCCGATAGCCCGAGCCGCTCCGCCTGCGCCTTCAGCTCCTGTTCGTGGGTGCCGCTGCCGGCGACCACGAAGCGCACGTTCCCGACCGCCTCGATCACGCCCGGAAAGGCGTCGAGCGCGAGCTGAAAGCCCTTCTCGTAGACCAGCCGCCCGACCAGCAGCACGAGCTTCTCCTGCGGCGAGGCGAAGCCACGGCGCAGGGCCCGCAGGTCCCCGACGGGCTGCAGGTCGTTCGGATCCACGCCGTTCGGGATCACCGCGATCCGCCGCTCGTCGATGTCGAAGATGTCGGCCACGTGCCCGCGCATGTAGTAGGAGCAGACGACCACCGCGTCTGCGCGCGCGGCCATCCACTTCTCCACCGCATGGATATGAGACTGCGGGGGGTCCTGCACCCAGCCCTGGTGGCGCCCGTGCTCGGTCGCGTGGATCGTCGTCACATACGGCACGCCCAGCCGGTCGGCGAGCGTGGCGGCGGCGTGTCCCACGAGCCAGTCGTGGCCGTGGACGAGATCGTAGGAGTGTTCCTCGCCGAGCATCTCGCCGGCCGCGAGCATGTCGTCGTTCATCTGCTCCACCCACGCGACGAAGCGATCGAGGTCGCGCGGCCAGCCCGGCTCACGCACGCGGTGCACTCTCACGCCGCCGAGCTCGCGCACGCCGGGACGGGCCAGCTCCGATTCCTCGCCGACCCCGCGCGTGAGCACGTCCACCGCAACCCCCTGGCGGACGAGCGCCTCGGCGAGCTTGCGCACGTGCCGCGCCAGCCCGCCCTCGATCACGGGCGGATACTCCCAGGAGAGAAGCAGCACGCGATTGCTCACCACCGGGACCCTATCTAGCCTGGCCCCGAAGCGGGCACGGCGCGCCCGCGGGGCGACGCTAGTGTGAGCCCGTGCATGTAGTCGGGCGACGGATCCTAAACGGAGCTGGCGGTGGACTCTAGGCAGAGCCCGGAGGCCGCTGCCCCGCACTCCGGGCGGGGCCCTTCAAGGAAGTGGTGGGCGCTGATCGCCATCTGCGGCGCGACCTTCATGCTGCTCGTCGACCTGACGATCGTGCAGGTCGCGCTGCCACGGATCCAGCGGGAACTGCACGCCAGCTTCACGAACCTGCAGTGGGTCATCGACGCCTACGCGCTGACGCTGTCGGCGTTGATTCTCACGAGCGGCAGCCTCGCCGACCGCGTCGGGCGAAAGCGGGTCTTCATAGGCGGCCTGGCGGTCTTCACGCTCGCTTCGCTGTTGTGCGGGCTGTCGGGCAGCATGACCATGCTGATCCTGGCTCGCGCCCTGCAGGGTATCGGCGGCGCGGCCATGTTCGCGACCTCGCTGGCGCTCATCGCGCAGGAGTTCCAGGGGCCCGAGCGCGCCGGTGCGATCGCCGCGTGGAGCGCGACCGTGGGCGGCGCCGTGGCGGTGGGTCCGCTGATCGGCGGCATCCTCACCGACGGGCTCGGCTGGCAGTGGATCTTCTTCGTCAACGTCCCCATCGGCCTGACCACCATCGCGATCTCGCTGACGCGCATGATCAACGTGCGCGATCCCGGCGCCGAGCGGCTCGACTGGGCAGGCCTCGTCACGTTCTCGGGCACGCTCTTCCTGCTCATATTCGGACTGCTCCGCGGCCCCGAGGAGGGTTGGGGAAGCACGTTGATCGTGTCAGTGCTCACGGGCGCGGTGCTCCTGCTCGGAGCCTTCCTGCTCGTCGAGCTGCGCCAGCGGCGGCCGATGTTCGACCTCTCGCTGTTTCGCAATCGGTCCTTCTGCGGCGTCTCGCTGGCGACCTTCACCCTCGGGGCCGGCATGTTCGCGATGTTCCCCTATCTGACGTTCTACCTGCAGAACGCCCTCGGCTACTCGCCACTGCAGGGCGGCCTGCGGCTGCTGCCGGCGACCGTGCTCACGTTCATCGTTCCCCTGCTCACACGCGGCCTGGCTCCGCGCGCGCCGGGATTGCTGCTCGGAGCCGGTCTCGGCCTGACCTCGATCGGGCTATTGGCGATGCACGGGGTCACCGCGAGCTCACAGTGGACGGCGCTGCTCCTCGGCCTGTTGCTGGTCGGGGCGGGCATCGGCCTGGCCAATCCGGCGATCGCGAACATCGCCCTCGGCGTCGTTCCGCCCGAGCGCAGCGGAATGGCATCCGGCATCAGCAACACGTTCCGCATCGGTGGCCTGGCCGTCGGGGTGGCGGCGTTGGGGGCGATCTTCCAGCAGCGCATCACAACCAGCCTGCAGGCGTCGCTCGGAGGCAGGCAGAACGGCCTTGGGCAAGCGGTCGCCTCGGGCGGCAAGCGTGCGGCCGCGACGCTCGCGCATGGACATTCGGACGTCGTCCCGGCGGCGATGCGTGCGTTCGCGGCCGGCCTCAACGAGATCCTCCTGATCGGCGCGGCGCTCGTGCTCCTCGGCGCGCTCGGCGCGCTCGCGCTCGTGCGTATCCGGGACTTCCACCGCCGCCCATCGGCGGCGTCCGCGACGGTCTCCGAGGCCGAGACCGTGCACGCGTGAGTGGGCCGTGCGGCGCTGAGCCATACACGGCACGACCGCGGCGGGTACACGCGCGATGAGCGTCATCAACACCATCTTGGAAGGGCTCGCCAACGCCTTCCTGATGGCTTGGACCGTGTGGTGGGCGCTGGTGTTCGGCTTTGCCATCTCCGCGATCGTGCAGGCCTGGGTGCCGCGCGCGCGCATCCAGCGAGCACTCGGCGGCGGCGGGTGGCGCCCCGTGGCCACCGCGACCGGACTCGGCGCGGCCTCCTCCTCCTGCTCATACGCCGCGATCGCGATCGCCCGCTCGCTGTTCGCGAAGGGTGCCTCCGCGGCGAGCGCGCTGGCGTTCCAGTTCGCCTCGACCAACCTCGTGTTCGAGCTGGGACTGGTCATGTGGGTGCTGATCGGCTGGCAGTTCACGCTCGCCGAGTTCGTCGGCGGCCTCGTGCTGATCGCCGTCATGACCGTGCTGCTGCGCCTATTCGTCTCAGGCCGCGTGGAGGCCGACGCGCGCGAGCACGCGAGCGCCGTGGAAGCCGGCCATGAGCATCACGCCTCAGGCGACGCGGGCATGCCCCTGCGCCGGAGGCTGAGCTCAGGCGAGGCCTGGTCGGAGGTCGCCGAGAACTTCCGCCACGACTGGAGCATGGTCTACAAGGAGGTCGCGATCGGCTTTCTGCTGGCCGGCTTCGTGGGCCTCTTGGGCAACGACTTCTTCAACAGCCTGTTCATCGTGGACGCCCCCGAACCGCTGCGGCTGCTCGAGAACGTGCTCGTCGGCCCGCTGATCGCCATCCTCAGCTTCGTCTGCTCCGTCGGCAACGTCCCGCTCGCCGCCGTGCTGTGGTCCGGCGGCATCTCCTTCGCCGGGGTGATCGCGTTCATTTTCGCCGATCTGCTCGTGGTGCCGATCGTGCTGATCTACCGCAAGTACTACGGCAGGCGCTTCACGGTGCGGATCGTGGCGCTGATGTTCGTGACGATCGTGGCCAGCGCGCTGGTGGTCGACGGGCTATTCAGCGCCGCCGGACTGATTCCGCACGTGCGCCCCACGCGCGCGAGCATCTTCAGCGGCGTGAGCGTCGACTACAGGCTGTTCTTCAACGTCCTCGCGCTGGCCATCTTCACGACGCTGTTCGCGCTCTCGCGCCGCCGCGCCTCGAGCGGGCGGGTGGCGCCCGCGGCGGTGAACGATGCGCGATGATCGAGACGTGTCATCCCAGCCGCCGCCGCCCCTGTTCCTGTTCGGCGCGATGTCGCCGTACTCCTGGTTTGCGGCCGAGCGTATCGACGGCCTGCTGCCGGACGCGCGCTGGCGAGGGGTCTTCGCGGGCGCGATCTTCAAGGCCCACGATCGCGTCTCGTGGGGATCGACCGAGTATCGCGACGGCGGGATCGCCGACTGCGAGGCACGAGCGAGCGCCCACGGGCTCGGCCCGATCCGCTGGCCCGATCCCTGGCCGACAAGCGACCTGCTGATCGCGCGCGCGATGACCTTCGCCGAAGGCGCCACCGGAGCGCCGCGCCAAGGCCCGGCCGGTGAGCGCACCGCCGACCCCGGCGAGCAGTCCGAGGTCAAGGCGCTCGGGCTCGCGGCGATGCGCCTGGCGTTCCTCGATGGCGCGGATCTCGGTGAGGAGAGCGCCGTACTCGAGGCCGGGCGACGGGCGGGCCTCGACACGGGCGCGCTGGCGAACGCGCTCAGCGCCCCCGACATCAAGGATGCGCTGCGAAGCGCAACTGATGAGGCGCTCGCGCTCGGCGTCTTCGGGGTGCCGACGATTCTTCTCGGCGGGGAGCTCTACTGGGGCGATGATCGTCTCGAGCAGGCGGCGGCCGCGCACCGCTCACAGCTCGGCGGATGAGCGCTCCGAGCAGGATCGCCGTCGCGGCGTGCGCGCGCTAGAGGTCTATCTCGAGCTGACGCGGGGATGGCTTTAGAGGGGCGTTCGTCTCGCGCGGCCTTCCGCGCTTGGCCCAGTGACCGACCACCTCGCGGCTGCGCGCGCTGTAGTAGTTCACGCGCCGGTCGGTCGGCTGGAGCGCCAGGCCGCCCGCGGAGGGACCGGTCACGATCGCGTAGAAGCGCCGGCCGTTGTGATCGACCTCGACGATGTCTCCGGTTTGGATGCCCTCAAGCCGCACGTGGCCCCCAACTCCAGCAGGATTTCAGCGAAAGCACGGCGCGCCGCTCTCCCACGATGCCGGCGGCGGGGCTTGGGGAGGACGTAGGCTTGCTGTTTGTGCGATGGCTCATCGACGGTATGAACGTAATCGGAACACGTCCGGACAGGTGGTGGCAGGACCGTCACGGGGCGATGGTCCGCCTCGTCCACCAGCTCGAGATCTGGGTGGCCGTCAGCGGCGAGGACGTTACCGTCGTGTTCGAGCAGCCGCCGTCTCCGCCGATCTCCTCGACCGTGATCGAGATCGCCCACGCGCCGCGGCCGCGCCGGGACTCGGCCGATGACGAGATCGTTCGCCGCCTCGTCGTCGACGCCGAGCCCGGCGCCATCCGCGTGGTCACATCCGACGGCTGGCTGGCCGATCGCGTGCACGCGGCCGGCGCCACGGTGGAGCCGGCCAACGCCTTCCGCGCGCTGCTCGAAGCCGACGACTGATGGTGCCCGTCACCCGATACGCGCGCAGCGGCGAGGCGAGCATCGCCTACCAGGTCGTGGGCGAGGGCGGCCTGGACATCATGTTCTTGACGGGCTGGATCACCCAGATCGAGCACCTCTGGGAGGCGCCGGCGAACCGCCGCTTCCTCGAGCGCCTGGCGACGTTCGGCCGGCTGATCCTGTTCGACAGCCGCGGCACCGGCCTGTCAGAGCGCGTGCTCGAGGCCTACACCGTCGAGCAGGAGGCACGCGACGCGCTGGCGGTGCTGGACGCGGCCGGCAGCGAACGCGCGGCCCTGCTCACCTACGCCCAGGGGGGCCTCGTGGGGTCGGTCCTCGCCGCCGACCACCCGGAGCGAATCGGCGCGCTGATCATGTATGCATCGGTGGCCCGCACCTCGTGGGCCGCGGACTACGACTGGGCGATGACGCGCGATGAGCGCGAAGCGCTGAGCGAGCGCACGATCGACACGTGGGGCGAGGAGAACAGCGAGGCGATGTCGGCATGGGCGCCCTCGATGGCGGAGGACCCCGCTCTGGTCGCGTGGTTCGCGCGCCTGCAGCGCCTGGCCGCCAGCCCGGGGGAGGCGCGGATCATCTCCCGCGCGATGATCGACCTCGACGTGCGCGACGCCCTGCCGCGCATCCGCGTGCCCACGCTCATCATGCACCGCCCGCAGGAGATGGTGTGGGATGTGCGCCACTCGCTGTATTTGGCCGAGCACATCCCGGGCGCACGCTACGTCGCGCTCGAGGGGATCGACTCATTTCCGTTCGTCGGCGACGGCGACGCGATCCTCGAAGAGATCGAGGAGTTCCTCACCGGTGGCCGCGGCGGCGGGGAGCTCGCGCGGGCGCTGCTCACGGTGATGTTCACCGACATCGTCGATGCGACGGCGCGCGCGGCTGAGATCGGAGACGGACGCTGGCGCGATCTGCTGAGCCGCCACGAAGAGGAGGTGCGCAGGGATCTCGCCCGCTTCGACGGCCACGAGGTCAAGACCTTCGGCGACGGCTTCCTCGCGACCTTCGCCGGGCCGCCCTCGCGAGCGCTGCGCTGTGCACTGGCGATCACGGCGACCGCGCGCGAACTCGGAGTGGAGGTCCGCATCGGAATGCATACCGGCGAGTGCGAGCTGATCGGCGAGGACGTGGGCGGCATGGCGGTGCACATCGCCGCCCGCGTAAACAGCCTCGCCGGGCCCGGCGAGGTGCTCGTCTCGGGCACGGTGCGCGGGACCGTCGTCGGCGGCCCCTTCGCCTTCGAGGACCGGGGCTTCCACGAGCTGAAGGGCGTTCCCGGCCGCTGGCCGCTGTTCTCGCTCGGCGATCGGAGCCCGGCCGCGGCCTGAGCCGCCCAGCACGGCGCGCGGGCCGTTCGCGTCAGCGCTCGGGCCCGGCGCCCCGGCCCTGTTCCCCGGGCGCGAAGATGCGCTCGAGCCAGTGCATGGCCAGAGGTACGTCAGCAGGGTCGATGTTGTGGCCGACGTCGGACTCGTGGTAGTCGACCTCCAGGTGGGCCGCCCGCAACAGATCGCGAGCGTCGCGCGCGAGCGCGACGTCGATCACCGGGTCGCGCCGCCCGTGGGCGATGAACGCGCGCAGCTCGCCGCGGCTGTCGAGGTCCGCGTGCCAGCCTTCGACAGTCGGCACGAACCCGGAGAACGCGAGAATCCCGGCGGGGGGCGGTCGCTCGGATCCGAGCGCGAGCGCGTAGCTCATCACCGAGCCCATCGAGAAGCCGCCGAAGACGGTGGCGGAGGGCGCGATCCCGGCGCGCTGCCACAGCTCGTCGTGGAAGGCTGCCAGCTCGCGGTAGGCGGCGTGGAAGGTGTCGGGGTCGGGGAAGCCCACCCGTGGCACGAGGTACCAGTGGTGGCCGGGCCAACCGGGCACCGACAGCGGCGCGCGCGGGGTGACCAGGTGCAGGCGCCGCTGCGGATCAAGGGCGTCGCCGAGCGACAGCAGGTCGTGCTCGTCGGCACCGCGCCCGTGGTGCAGGACCAGCAGCCCCAACGGGTCCGCCGCGGCCGGGCGCTCGCGGAAGATGAGCCGGCTCGGCATCGCACGCGCGAGCCTACCCGCAGGGCGCTCGCAGCGCGCGCCAGCGGCTAGGCTCAGGCGAGCGGGCAATCCGCCCGCTGCACGAAACCCGATCGGAGGCAGTTGCGATGACGAAGGCCCTCTATACCGCCGAAGCACATGTCACGGGCGGCCGCGCCAACGGCCACGGGCGCACCTCCGACGGCGCGCTCGAGGTCGACCTGCGGCTTCCCAAGGAGATGGGCGGTGACGGCGGGGGCACGAACCCGGAGGAGCTCTTCGCCGTCGGATATGCCGCCTGCTTCGAGGGCGCCCTCGGGACGGTCGCACGGCGCGCGCGAGAAGACCCCGGCGACGTGGCGATCGATTCCAAGGTGATGCTCGTCACGACCGAGGAGCGCGCCTTCACGATCGCCGTGGAGCTCGCCGTCACGCTTCCCGCGATCAGCGATCCCGCCAAGGCGGTGGACCTCGTCCGTGCCGCCCACCAGGTGTGCCCCTACTCGAACGCGACCCGCGGCAACATCGACGTGCGGCTGAGCGCCAACGGCCAGACCGTTGATTGATCGCCGCGTTGCGGGTGCGCGGCGGGCAGCTGGCGGGCGGCCCGCGCGGCCGCGCGGGCCGGTCAGGGCGCCGGGACGAGGCTTGAGCCGTCCAACTGGGCCGGCGAGGTGTACCCGCTGAGCGCGAGCGTCAGGTCGAGCTCGGCGAGCAGGCGGCGCAGCACCTGCTCGACGCCCTTCTGGCCGTCCACGGCGAGACCCCACACGTAGGGCCGTCCGAGACAGACGGCGTCGGCCCCCAGCGCAAGCGCCTTGAAGACATCCGCTCCCGTGCGGATGCCGCTGTCGAACAGAACCGGAAGCTCGCCGCCGACGGCCGCACGAATCCCGGGGAG
Source organism: uncultured Solirubrobacteraceae bacterium (assembly GCA_963761355.1). GTDB lineage: Bacteria > Actinomycetota > Thermoleophilia > Solirubrobacterales > Solirubrobacteraceae > Palsa-744. The sequence continues at coordinate 343,106 of CAVXHC010000002.1, read as the reverse complement.
GGCATCGAGTGCGCCGATCGACCCGTCGACCTGCCGGCCACCGTGGTTTGAGACGATCAGCGCGTCGACCCCCTCCTCGAGCGCCCGTCGCGCGTCGTCGGCGTGAAGGATGCCCTTGAGCACGAGCGGCAGCCCCGTCTGTTCGCGCAGCCACGCCAGGTCGGCCCAGGTGACGCTGGGATTGGCGAACTGGTAGGCCCACTGGCCGATCGCCGGCCCCGGATCCTGCTCGGGTGTCCGCTCGAGCCCGGCCCGGAATACCGGGTCGCTGAAGTAGTTGGCCACGCCCTGGCCTTTCAGGAAGGGCAGATAGGCCTGCCCCAGGTCGCGCGGGCGCCAACCGAGCATCCACGTGTCGAGCGTCACCACGACGGCGCCGTAGCCGGCCGCGCCCGCGCGATCGAGGAAGCTCTGAGCCAGGTCGCGGTCGCGGGGCCAGTACAGCTGATACCAACGACGGGCCTCCCCCATCGCCTCGGCCACCTCCTCGATCGTGTGCGAGGCGGCGGTACTCGCGATGAAGGGAACGCCGAGGGCGGCCGCGGCCCGGCTCGCCGCGAGCTCCCCCTCGGGATGGACGATCGACTGAACACCGACCGGAGCGAGCAACACCGGCGCCGGCATCGCCGTGCCTAGCAGCGAGGTGCCGAGCTCGCGCACCGACACGTCGCGCAGCATCCGCGGAACGATCTTCCAGCGCTCGAACGCTTGCAGATTGGCGTGCATCGTCCGCTCGGCGCCCGCCCCACCAGCCACGTAACCGAAGGCCTCCGCGCTGAGGACCTCGCGCGCGCGCTCTTCAAGCTGTGAGTAGCTGAGGGGCAGCTTCGGCGTCTCGCCGGCCAGGCCCCGCGCGTAGATCTCATTCTGAAAATCCGCGAACGCCGACGCCTGGAGATCGGGTGTGGCCTCGGCCATGAACGGACCCTACCGTCCGCCGGCCGCGACCCGTCCCGCGGCCGGCGCCGATGGCGGGCGCGCGAGGACGCGCGCGCTGCCCTCCATCCTCGCCCGGGGAAGCGAAACCGCCGCACTTTGCGAACGTTTTCCAGTGAACGACGGTGGTGTTTGCGCGCTATTCTTTAACCAGCAGCAGTGAACCCCACGCCGCTGCCGCCCGCGGGGTATGGAGGCCGCGCACAGGGGACTGCGTAAGGAAGCCCGGACTAGTCCGGGCTTCGGGCGTTCTTCAGCCCCCGCGCACGGAGCGCCTCGCCCCGCCACGCAGCCCTCGCTGAACCTGGCGCCGGCTGGGGCATGCCGGGTGCCGGCCGGCGAGAGCCCCCCTTAACGCCCGAAGCCCGGACCAAGCCGGGCTTCTCCTCCTGAGCTTCCTACGTTCGGGCGACAGCGAGTGCGAGAGGAGGGTACCGACCGAACCGCTGCGGTCACAAAGGTAATCCGCACGCGGTTCGCCGATTGTTACGGCCTTGAGACGGACCTGTTACGACCCTGAGAAACCTGCCGCTCCGGTGCGCGTCCAGGTATGCGAACATGTGTTCGTATGATGATGGGATTGGGGCCCTGGCGGCCGATACGCGACCTCGAACGCGCGATCGCTCACGGCGACCTTGAGATGTCCACCGCGCTGGCCAAGGATGCCGAGCGCGAGTACGGAAGACCGATACAGCTGGACCTCGCCCTCAGGCTCGTGTCGCTGGCGGCGGCCGAGCAGAGCACCTACGACGCGTGGGCCTGCCGCTGGCTGGCACGCTGGCTGAGCGAGAGTCGCGCGCCGAGGGTGGAGATGGCGGCGGAGCTGGCGGGCTGTCTGGCGGAGCTGCCCGCCGAGCCGCAGCTGCTCGAGGCGATGCTGGCGATGCTCGCGCAGTGATCGCGCATCCCTGGCGGCGCGGAGGCTCGGCCTGAGGCGAGCTGCACAAATTTGCGCGTCCCCGGCCGGAGGAGCTGTGGAACCGGGGGCGCGCCCACTCATTCCTTGCTGGACAGCCAGCTTAACATCTTCCTTAGACACCGCCAACAGATCGTAATCTCCGCCACGTTGTTTGTCGCTATTTGCGACAATTTTCGCTGGGCGTGAGTCAAACTATCTGCACTTCCTCGCGCCGGACGACTGATCGGGGCGGCCGGATTTGAACCGGCGACCCCCTGCTCCCAAAGCAGGTGCGCTACCAAGCTGCGCCACGCCCCGTTGCACCCAAGGGTAGAGCGCGCGGCGGCACTCGCGCATTCTGGCGGCCGCCGTGCACCGCCGCGGCGCTCGCCCCCGCGCTCGCCGCTGCTAGGGTCCGCCACCGCCATGGCCGACGTGCAACCACTCCGCGCCCTTCACTACGAGCAGTCCGTGGCCGGGCCGCTGGCCGACGGGGTGGCGCCGCCGTACGACGTCATCGACGAGGACCAGCGCGCCGCGCTGATAGCGCGCTCGCCGTTCAACGTCGTCGCCGTCGATCTTCCGCGCGGGGAGCCCGACCCATACGCGGCCGCGCGCGAACTGTTCGAGAGCTGGCAGCTGCAGGGTGCGATCGTGCGCGACCAGGAGCCCGCCGTGTGGGCTCACACGCAGGACTACACGGGACCGGACGGGCAGAGGCTCACCAGGCGGGGGTTCTTCTGCCGCGTTCGCATCGAGGACTACGGCCCGGGTCGCGTTCGCCCGCACGAGCGCACGCACCCCGGCCCGAAGGAGGATCGGCTGCGTCTGACGCGAGCCACGCGGGCGAACATCTCGCCGATCTTCTCGCTCTACTCCGATCCCTCCCACGCTGCGTGGGAGGCGCTGTCGCCTGCGACCGGGCAGGCGCCGTGGGGCGAGGTCAGCGACTCCGACGGCACGGTCCATCGCCTCTGGCGAGTCACCGACGCGGAGGCGATCGCCGCGGTGCAGGCCGCCGCCGGCAATTCAGAGCTGCTGATCGCCGACGGCCACCACCGCTACGAGACGATGCAGGCCTACGCGCAGGAGGTCGGCGGCGAGGGCGAGCACCGCTTCATTCTGATGTGCCTGGTTGCGCTCGAGGATCCGGGCCTGACGGTGTTCCCGACGCACCGCCTCATCCGCGGGCTGGACGAGGAGCGACAGCAGGCGCTCGAGCGGGCGCTGTCGCGGGACTTCGAGATATCCGAGGTTGCGCTCGAGGAGATCGCTCCGCCGGCCGTCTCCGAGCCGGCGGTGCTCGAACTCGGCTACTTCAACTCTCGCGATGGGCGGCCCCTGCGCCTGAAGCTGAAGGACCAGGCGATCGCCGACGCCGCGCTGCCAGGGCGCTCAGAGGCCTACCGTCATCTCGACACCGGCGTGCTCGAGGCGCTCGTGCTGAAGGGCGCACTCGGTCTCAGCGACGAGGACATCGCACACTTCAACGGCCTCTTCTATGCACGCGACACCGCCGAGGCGCTCGCGATGGTGCGCTCGGGAGAGTACGACGCGGCCTTCCTGATGCGCCCCACACCCGTGGCCCAGGTCCGCGACGTCGCGGCCGCGGGCGAGAACATGCCGCCCAAGTCGACCTACTTCTTCCCTAAGCTGCTCACCGGACTGCTGTTCAACCCGCTGCAGTGAAAAGAAGAGCTGTTGCGGGGAGTACGATGTAAAGACAGGTATCTAAACAGGGGAGCCACATGACCCAAACGGGAGGGCTGACAAGGATGAGAGCCACGGCGCGACGAGACGATGGAACGTTCAGGCATACGGTGCAGGTGCGCGAACACCAGTTGACAGTGGACGAGCCGATGGACCTCGGCGGCCACGACACCGGGCCCGACCCGCAGGAGCTGCTCGCAGTCAGCCTCGCCTCTTGTACCGCGATCACGATGGAGATGTACGCGGCGCGCAAGGGTTGGGACATAGGCCACGTCGAGATCGACGTCGAGTACACCCCCGCCGAGCGCGGATGTCCGACCAAGTTCGAGCTGGTGATGCGCCTCGCAGACGACCTTCCCGAGGAGCAGGTGGAGCGGCTGCGCGTGATCGCCGCAAAGTGCCCCGTCCATCGCGTGCTCGATGGCGAGGTCATGTTCCAGGAGCGCCTCGAGCGCGTGAACATGGCCGCCTGAGGCGTCCTCCCACCACGCCATCGGTCAGATCGCGTCGGCAGAGCAGACCCACGCGGCGGTGCTCGTCCCGCTGTTTTTGACCTCCGCGGAAGAGGAGCCTCACGCCGTCTTCACCAAGCGCCGCGGCGATCTGCGCCGCCACGCGGGGGAGATCTCGTTTCCCGGCGGCCGCCGGGACCCAGAGGACGCCGACCTCAGTGAGACCGCGCTGCGCGAGGCCGAGGAGGAGATCGGCCTGCCCCGGCAGCAGGTGAGCCTTCTGTGGGAGCTTCCGCTGACGTCGACGTTCGCCACCAACTACCTGATTCATCCGTTCGTCGGCCTGATCCCTGCGGGACTCGCCTGGCGGGTGTCCGCCGATGAGGTCGAGGAGGTGCTGGAGCTGCCCCTGGCCACGCTCAGGGCGAGTAGGACGCGAGCGCGGCTGACGCGTCGTGGAATCTCCTTCCAGACCGATGCCTTCGTCGTCGATGAGCACCTGATCTGGGGCGCCACCGCGCGCATTCTCGAGAACCTGCTGGTGCGGCTGGACTCCGCCGATCTCAGCTCGGCCGCCCGCTCGGCCGGCGCCTAGGGCTCACCCGCCTTCAAGCAGTGCGTCCACGGTCACTCGCGCGGCGGTCAGCCAGGCTTCAGAATCCGCGGCAGCGGCTCTCAGAAAAGCCACCGGCATGGCGTTGCGCTCACCGGTGACTCGGACGATGCGCTCGCCCTCGGTGAGAACCTCCGGGGGCACGCTCGTGCCGGACGCTTCGTAGATGAAGCCGCGCACGGTCGTGTCGATCGCCTGCCCGAGGAAGAACTGAAGGCGGGAGCCGTGCAGGGCGCGCAGCTGTGCGGGCGCGCCCGCGGCGGAGCCGAGCAGCCAGCACGCGATCGTGACGTTCTCGAGCGCCCCTCGCAGCGTGGCCAGGCGATCGGGTGTGCCGATCCAGCATTCCGCTCCGGCCGCCTCGATCTCCGGGCGCCCGGCCTCCGTGCGGGTGGTCGCGCGCACGGCGAACCCATCGGCCACCATCCGCGAGGCCAGCTGCCTGCCTCTGCAGCCGCCGCCGAGCATCAGGATCCGCGCCACGGCGGCGCATCTTACGCACCGCGCTCCCCCGGCTCGAGCGTCGCCGCCGAGCGGCCGTGCAGGCGCGAGCGAGCCGCCGGGTCCTCGGGGGCGCCAAGCCTGCACTAGCATCCGCGTCCGGCGATCAGCAAGCAGACGCGCCCAAGCCCATGAACCGACATCCCCCAGAAGCCGCCCACGCGGACATCGGCCCGAACGCCAGCCGGCAATGAGCGCGGACGCCCTATCCGCCGACGCCCCGGCCGGGGATGTGGTGACGATGGAGAAGATCGTGGCGCTGTGCAAGCGGCGCGGCTTCGTGTTCCCGTCGTCTGAGATCTACGGCGGGGTCGGCTCCACCTACGACTATGGCCACTACGGCGTGCTGTTGAAGTCGAACGTCAAGAACGAGTGGTGGCGGGCGATGCTGCAGGAGCGCGACGACATCGTGGCGATCGACTCGGCCATCCTGCAACACCCCCGCGTGTGGGAGGCCTCCGGCCACCTGGCCGGCTTCACCGACCCGCTGGTGGACTGCAAGACCTGCGGCCAGCGCTTCCGCGCCGACCACCTGCAGGAGCTCGAGTGCGGGCGCAAACCGTCGAAGCATCCCGGCGAAACCGACGAGTGCGACCTGACCGAGGCACGCGACTTCAACCTGATGTTCGAAACGACCATCGGACCTGTGAAGGAGTCCGGCGCCACCGCCTACCTGCGCCCGGAGACCGCGCAGGGGATCTTCATCAACTTCAAGAACGTGCTGCAGTTCTCGCGCAAGAAACCCCCCTTCGGGATCGCACAGGTGGGCAAGTCCTTCCGCAACGAGATCACGCCCGGCAACTTCATCTTCCGCACGCGCGAGTTCGAGCAGATGGAGATGGAGTTCTTCGTGCCGCCCGCCGAGGCCCAGCAGTGGTTCGAGCACTGGCTGTCCGAGCGCGAGCGCTGGTATGTGGAGCTCGGCATCCGCCCCGACCACCTGCGCCTGCGCGCGCACGAGCCCGACGAGCTGTCGCACTACTCATCGGGGACGAGCGATGTCGAATACCTGTTCCCGATCGGCTGGTCGGAGCTCGAGGGGATCGCCAACCGCGGCGACTTCGACCTCTCACAGCATGCAGAGTTCTCGGGTGAGAAGCTCGAGTACTTCGACCAGGCGACCGGCGAGCGCTACGTGCCGCATGTGATCGAGCCGGCGGCGGGAGCCGACCGCGCGACGCTGGCGTTCCTGGTGGACTCCTATGAGGAGGAACTGATCACGCGCGAGGGCACGGGCGAGGGTGAGACGCGGACCGTGCTGCGGCTGCACCCGCGCCTGGCTCCGATCAAGGCGGCGGTGCTGCCGCTCGTCGGCAAGGACGGCCAGCCGGAGCTCGCGCATGAGGTCCATCGCGCGCTGCGCGCGCGCGTGCAGGCCGAGTACGATGGCGGCGGCGCGATCGGCAGGCGCTACCGCCGTCAGGATGAGATCGGCACGCCGTTCTGCCTGACGATCGACCACCAGAGCCTCGAGGATGGCACCGTCACATTGCGCGATCGCGACTCGCTGGCGCAGGAGCGCCTGGCGATCGAGGGCATCGCCGAGGAGATCGAGAGGCGCATCATCGCCCCCTGGAAGACACCAAAGCTAGGCTGAGAAGGAGAGACATGGACTTCGACCTGACCGACGAGCAGCGCCTGATCAAGGAGACCGCACGGGAGTTCACCGACAACGAGATCGTGCTGCAGTCGCGCGAAAACGCGCGCAACCACCACTTCGACGTGGAGCTCGTCAAGAAGGTGGCCGACCAGGGCTATCTCGGCGCGATCGTCCCGCCCGAGTACGGTGGCGCGGGCCTCGACTACTTCAGCTACGGCCTGGTCGTGGAGGAGATCGGGCGCGGGGACTCTGCGATCCGCACGGTCATCTCGGTTCAGACCTCGCTGGTGTGCTCGGGCATCGTCAAGTTCGGCACAGAGCAGCAGAAGCAGAAGTACCTGCCCAAGCTGTGCTCGGGCGAGTGGCTCGGCTGCTTCGGGCTGACCGAGCCGGACACGGGCTCTGACGCCGCCAACCAGAAGACGCGCGCGCAAAAGACCGACTCCGGCTGGGTGCTCAACGGCGCGAAGATGTGGATCTCGATGGCCAACTACGCCAAGCTGGCGCTGATCTTCGCCCAGACCGACCCGGCGCTCGGGCACAAGGGGATCGCGTGCTTTCTCGTGCACACCGACCAGCCGGGCTACAGCGCGCAGACGATCGAGCACAAGATGGGGCTGCACGGCTCGGACACGGGGTCGATCTCACTCGAAGACGTGGAGGTCGCAGACGACGACGTGCTCGGGGAGGTCGGCGACGGCTTCAAAATCGCGATGTCCAACCTCGACTCCGGGCGCTACTCGGTTGCGGCCGGCTGCGTCGGCATCTGCCAGGGCTGTGTGGATGAGTCCGTCAAGTACGCCAAGGAGCGCGAGCAGTTCGGGAGGCCGATCGCGAGCTTCCAGCTCGTGCAGGCGATGATCGCCGACATGGTCCTGAAGACCGACGCCTCGCGGCTGTTGGTCTGGCGCGCGGGCTGGCTGAAGGACAAGGGGCGACCCAACACGATTGAGACCTCGATCGCAAAGCTGCACGCGACGGAGGCGTCGCTCGAGTGCGCCAACCTCGCGATTCAGGTGCACGGAGGCGCCGGCTACGTGGACGACCACCCGGTCGAGCGCTATTTCCGCGACGCGCGCGTGACGACCCTGTATGAGGGAACCTCGCAGATCCAGAAACTGATCATCGGACGCGGGATGACCGGGATCAACGCGCTCGTGCCCGCCTGAGGTGGGCGGCGCGGACGCTATCTCGATGCCGCAAGCGAGCCAGTGATGGACGATGAACAGGCCGGCGGCGCCGGCCCGGTCGGCGAGGCTGCAAGCGTCATAGGGGTGCTCGGGGCAGGCACGATGGGAGCCGGCATCGCGCAGCTCGCGTGCCGCTCGGGCGCCCACACGCTCCTGTATGACCCGATCGAGGAGGCCTTGCAGCGAGGCATCCAGGGCGCGCGGGCGGGCCTTGAGAAAGAAGCCGCACGCGGCCGCCTGAGCGAGGGAGACGCGCAGGCCTCGGCCGAACGCCTGCAGGCGGTCGACGATCTCGGCGCGCTGGCCCCGTGTGAGCTTGTGATCGAGGCGGTGCCGGAGCGTCTCGACCTCAAGCATGAGATCTATCGCGCGCTGTCTGAGATCGTGGCCGAGGAGTGCGTGCTCGCGAGCAACACCTCCTCCCTGCTCGTGACCGCGATCGCAGCGGGAGCAAGCCACCCCGAGCGGGTGGTGGGGATGCACTTCTTCAACCCGGCGCCGGTGATGCGCCTGCTGGAGGTGGTCGCCGGCGAGCAGTCCTCGCAGGCGGCGCTGGCGCTCGCGCACACCACGGGCGAGGCGATGGGAAAGACCGTCATCCGCGCGCACGACGGTCCGGGCTTTCTGGTCAATCGCTGTAACCGGCCGTTCGGACTCGAGGCGCTGCGGCTGCTTCAGGAACGGATCGCGGACGTCGAGACGATCGACCGCATCTGCCGGATGCAGGGCGGCTTTCGCATGGGGCCGTTCGAGCTGATGGATCTCGTCGGCGTCGACACCGGGTTCGAGATCTCCAAGAGCTTCTTCGAGCAGAGCTTCGGCGAGCCCCGCTGGCGCCCGTCGCCGATCGCGGCGCGCTACGTCGCCGCCGGGCTGTACGGTCGCAAGAGCGGGCGCGGCTACTACCAGTACGGCGCCCCCGGAGCCTCGGGCGAGGCCGCGGGCCGCGGTCAGCACCGAAGCGAGGACCCGGCCCCGCTTCAGACGGGAACGCCGGGTCACGGCGAAGGCGTCGTGATCATCGCCGGCGAGGGGGTGCTCGCGGATGAGCTGCGCGCCGCAGCGGTGCAGGCCGGCTACGAGGTGCGCTCCCCACACGCGCCCACCGGCGGCGTGCTGCCGGCGCTGATCGTCGACTGCGGCTGCGATCCGCCGCCGCGAGAGGACGGGGGCAGCACGGAGGCACGCAGGCCTGAGCGCCGGGGGGGCCTCCAGCCACAGGGCGGCGCCCGTCTGCTGTTGTGCACGAAGGGATCGCTCGGCGCTCTGGACCCCGGCGGCAGCGCGGTCGGCTTCCACGTGCTGGGACCCCTCGATCAGGCGGAGCTCGTCGAGCTGACCCGCAGCGACAGCTCCTCTCCGCTGGCGGCGGCGCGCGCGGAGCGCTTCTTTGAGGCGCTCGGCAAGCACACCAGCTGGGTCGGCGATGCGCCGGGCCTGGTGCTCGGCAGGATCGTCTGCCAGGTCATCAACGAGTCCGCATTCGCGCTCGGGGAAGGCGTCGGTGACGCGCAGGACATCGACACCGGGATGGTGCTCGGGCTGAGCTATCCGCGCGGCCCGCTGGCGTGGGCGGATGCGATCGGGTTGGAGCACGTGCTGACGGTGCTCGATGCACTGTGCGAGGAGTACCGGGAGGACCGCTACCGGCCCGCTCCGGCGCTGCGGCGCCTCGTGCGCTCCGGGCGGCTCGGGCGCGCGGCGGGGGCGGGCTTCTTCGACTACGACGCGGACGTCTGACGGCGAATCTCACGTTCTCATCCGCGGGGACGTTCAATCAGGGTGAATAGCACGCTGCCGCCCTTCCAGCGATTTCTCGACGCCCATCGCGACGCCGTGTGGCGGTTCCTGGTCTCCTCGGTCGGGTACTCGGAGGCCGAGGACTGCTTCCAGGAGACCTTCATCGCCGCCTTGCGTGCCTACCCGCGGCTGCGCGAGGACTCGAATCTGCGCGCGTGGGTGCTGACGATCGCCCATCGCAAGGCGTTGGACGCGCACCGCGGCCGCGGCCGGCGCGCTCTGCCGGTGGCCGATCCCGCGGTGCTCGACGAACGTGCGGCGGCGGCGCGCCCGCCGCGTGATGAGGCGCTTTGGGAGGCCGTCGGAGAGCTGCCCGCACGCCAGCGCTCGGCGGTTGTCCTGCGCTACGTCGCCGATCTCCCCCACCGTGACATCGCCGTTGCGATCGGCTGTTCAGAGGAGGCGGCTCGCCGCTCGCTGCACGAGGGACTGACGAGATTAAGGAAGGTGGTGCCAGCATGAAGAGTCGCACGCCGAATCAGACCAACACGATCGAGGACGCGCTGCGCCGCGGCGCGGCGCCGCGGGATGGTGAGGCGCTCGAGGGCGAGCGCGCGGCGAGCGCGCGCGGGGCCGGCGACGCCGCCCGGCGACTGGCTGCCCGCATCGGCGCCGAAGGGCTCGCGGATGTCGGCTACGCGAGCGTGGACTCGCCGTTTGGAACGCTGCTCGTGGCTACCACCAAGCAGGGACTTGTGCGACTTGCGTTTCCCGAGGAGGACGTCGACTCGGTGCTGGAACGTCTCGCGCGACGAATCTCTCCGCGGATCGTCGAGACGCCGAGGCCCCTGGACACGGTGCGGCGCGAGCTGGATGAGTACTTCAGCGGGCGCCGGCGCGAGTTCGAGTTGCAGCTCGACTGGACGCTCGTGGGGCGGTTCGGACGCCGGGTGCTGGGCGTGACCTCCGAGATCCCCTACGGCGGCGTGCTCAGCTACGGCGAGGTGGCCGCCGACGCGGGCAGTCCGCGCGGGTCGCGCGCCGCGGGCAACGCCCTGGGCTCGAACCCGATCCCAATCGTCATACCCTGCCATCGCGTGCTGCGCGCCGGCGGCGCCCTGGGCGGCTACGGCGGGGGCGTGGAGCGCAAGCGCTGGCTGCTCGAGCTCGAGGGGGCGCTCCAGGGCAGCCGCTGAGACTCGATCGGTCGCTATGCGCTCTTGGCGGCCGGCGCAGCCCACTGGGCCTCGGCCAGATCGCCGACCGGCATGCCCTCGGGCGTGGGCACCCCGGGGGTGTCGCGCAGGTACCACTCGGCGTCGAGCGCAGCCTCACAGCCCGTGCCGGCGGCTGTGATCGCCTGGCGATAGGTGTGGTCCACGAGGTCGCCGGCGGCGAACACGCCCGGGCGGTTGGTGCGCGTCGACTTGCCGCCGGTCGCCACATAGCCGTTCTCGTCGGTGTCGATCTGACCCTCGATCAGCTCCGACTGCGGCTCGTGGCCGATCGCGATGAACGCGCCCGATACCGGTATCTCGCGCTCCTCGCCGGTCTCCGTGTTCCTGAGCTCCGCATGGCCCAGCGCGCCGTTCTCCCCGGCGACGAACTTGACCACCGTGTAGGGCGTCAGCAGCTCGATGTTCGGCTGCGCGCGCGCTCGCTCGAGCATGATCTTGGAAGCGCGGAAGTCCTTGCGCCGGTGCACGATCGTCACCTTGCTGGCGAACTTCGACAGGAAGATCGCCTCCTCCATCGCCGAGTCCCCGCCGCCCACGATGACCGTCTCGGCGTCGCGGAAGAAGGCTGCGTCGCAGGTCGCGCAGTAGCTGACCCCGCGGCCACCGAGCTCCATCTCTCCCGGGACGCACAGTTTCTTGTGCTCGGCGCCCATCGCAAGGATCACGGTGCGCGCCTTGTGCTCTGTGTCTCCGACCCAAACGCTGTGCACGCCGCCCGGCTCGCTCGCGAGGGCCACTCGGTCGGCCTGCTCGGTGAGAAGGCGGGCGCCGAAGCGCTCTGCCTGGTCGCGGAACTTCTGCATCATCTCCGGTCCCATCACACCGTCGGGGAAGCCGGGGTAGTTCTCGACATCGGTGGTCTGCTGCAGCAGCCCGCCCCACGCGAAGCCCTCGATCACGAGCGGGGTGAGATTGGCGCGCGCCGTGTACAAAGCGGCCGTATATCCGGCCGGGCCACTGCCGATCACGATCACGTTCTCGATGTCCATCTCATCTCCAATCCTCGCCCGACTGCCGGGGTCACTTTACTTTGTAAAGTATAGCGCCTACGCCTCGTTTTCTATCACGAACCCTGTAGCGCCCCGGTGGCTCCGGCCGGTCCGGTCGCCGCGGCCGGCTCACCGTGGGGCGAGGACGCCGGGTGCGCTCTCTGTTCGTCGCGCCAGCGCGCCACGGTGCGACGCAGTTGCAGGTAGGCGACGGCGCCGAGCGGCGTGGGCAGCCAGAAGGAGATCGCGCGATAGGCCAGCACCGCGAGCACGGCGAGTTTGAAGTTCACGCCAAAGGCGGCGAACGCGCCGATCATGCCTCCCTCGACGCCCCCCAGCCCGCCGGGCAGCGGCAGCAGGTTGCCGAGCGTGCCGATGAAGTAGGCCATCACGATCACCGCGAACGGCGGTGGTGAGCCGAACGCGTGGAACATCGCCCACAGGACCGAAATGTCAAAGCCCCACCACGCCACGGCTCCGAGCAGGCCGGGGTCGCGCGAGCGGATCAAGTCGATCGCGGTGCGGATGCCGCTCGCCGCCAGCGCGGGCACCGTCACCCCGCGAGCCACCCAGTGCGCCAGGCGCCCGGAGCCGGACGCCCAGCGCGCGAGACGCCGCTCGATGTCGCCCGGCAGCATCGCCACCGCACCTGCCAGCGCCAGCACGGCGGCGGCGACGATGGCGGGGACGATCGTGATCGCGAACGAGCCGCCGCCCGGGAACAGGCCGGTGCCCAGCCCGATGCCGTCGATCACCAGCGCGCCCATGTAGACCGAATACAGCAGCGCCAGAAACGCGACCATGCGACAGGCGACCAGCCGCGGTTCCATCCCCGAGCGGCGCAGGGCCCAGGCCGTCAACGCCACCCCCCCGGCCCCGGCCGCGGCGAACAGGCGCGTCGCGGCCACGCCGGCCATCGTTATCTGGTAGCTCTCCAGCCAGCCGATGCGGCCGGGCCCGCGCACGAACACCGCGCGGAACAGCACCACATATCCGGCGAACGAGAGCAGCTCGAGCACCACGCCGATCGCGATCCACCACTTGTCTCCGTGCTCGATGTGGTGCACCGCCTTGCCGACCCCGGCGAGGTTGGGCAGCACGAAGTACAGGAAGCCGACGCCCGCGAGGATGAACACGGCGAAGCCGACCGCCCGCCGGCGCGTGACCTGCACGCGCGGCATCTCCTCATCGTGCGCCGCCTCGCGTGCCACCTCCCTCGGCTCCGGCGCGGCGCCGGGCAACGGTGTCTCATGCGCGCTCCCCGCGTGCGCGCCCTCCTCATGCGCGGCCCCCGCCGTCGGTTCACGCCCGTCCGCCGCCGGCTCAGCGCCGTCATCAATCATCTCGTGCGCCTCGCAGATCGTCTCGTGCCGGTGGTCCTGCGACATTGCCTCGCGCCCACTCCCCGTTCAGGTCGCCTCGTGGGCGATCGACTCCAGCGCGGCGACCGCGCGCCCCACGCGCGCGAACACCGGTGCGGCCGGCCGCTCCAGCCGCCGCACCGCGCCCGCGAGCGCCGCCCCGGCCAGCAGATCCACGAGGTAGTGCTCGCCCAGGTACACGAGCGCGAACCCGAGCACGATCGCGTAGGAGAACCCGAGCGCGCCCGGCAGCCATCCCACCTCGGCTAGCAGAAGTGCAGCCATCACGGATGTGGCGAAGTGCAGCGAGGGCATCGCGGCCAGGGGATTACCTCCGAACACACTGTAGAGCGAGCCCCAGCCGTCTCGCCAGAAGAACTCTCCGTACTCGACCATCATCCGCCGCACCGCCGGCCTGCCGGCACTGCCCTGCGCGGCCGCGGCGGCCGCGTACCACGGCGGCGCAGTCGGCGCCAGCCAGTAGACGCTCGCGCCGACATCGAACACCGCATATGTCATCACGGCGGCGCGCGGGAAACGCTCCGGGTGACGCGCCAGGATGTAAACGAGCGCGCCGTGCGGCACCATGAACCACATCCAGTGGGCCCACACGAGGCCGCGGTCGAGCGCCCTCCATTCCGCTCCACCGGGCCCCTCGCGCGCGAGCGCGCGCTGCAGACGCAGCGACGGCAGCTCGCCCAGGCCCAGCAGGCGGTCGGCGAGGATCGGGTAGTCGACGTGCACCCTTTTCGCCTGGGCGGCGGGGTCATCGTGGGGCGACTTGTAGGCCGCCAGGTATGCCCACATCTGCAGAGCGCACGCGGCGAGGTCGCGCGGGCGCGAGCGGGGCAAGGCGACACATAGGCCGAAGGGGGCGGCAAAGGCGACGGCCTGCGTGAGGACCGGAGGGGCCGGCACCCGCTTGCGCACGAGCGGCGCGGCGACTCCGGCGGCGACCACTCCCCAAGCGGCTGCTGTGAGGGCCCTCCTCATGCTCGACCGCCGCACTCGACGCAAGTATATGGCGAGCTCCGGTGCGTGCCCGCTCAGCGACCGGAGGCGACGGGCTCGGTCATCTGCGCCTGCGCATATTGGCTCGCGGCGCGTACCAGCCCCGCCACGACCGGGCTCTCCGGGTCGGCCTCCGGGTGCCACTGCACGCCCAGGACGAAGTGGCTGCCCGCAAGCTCGATCGCCTCCGGGAGTCCGTCCAGTGACGAGGCCCCGCTCACCTGCAGGCCCTCGCCCAGGCGGTCGACACCCTGATGATGGTGGGACTTGGCCGAGTGGCGTGCCTCGCCGACCACGCGCGCGGCAAGCGTGTCCTCGAGCAGCTCGACGTCGTGATCGGCGCCGTCGAAGGAGCCGGGCACGCGCCGGTGCTCCTCATGGCCCAAGCGCTCGGGCAGATGCTGAAGCAGCGTTCCGCCGCGGGCCACGTTGATCAGCTGCATGCCACGGCAGATGCCGAGAACGGGCAGGTCCAACTCGATCGCGCCGCGGGCGAGCGCGATCTCGAAGGCGTCGCGCTCGGCCACCGTGCCGGCGGTCTCGGCGTGCGCCGGCTGCCCGTAGGAGAGCGGATCGATGTCGGCTCCGCCGGCGAGCAGAAGACCGTCGATCAGCTCGAGCGCCTCCGCGGGATCCTCGACGATCCGCGGGTCCGGCGGGAGCATCAGCGCGAACCCTCCGGCCCGCTGCACGGCCTCGACGTAGTTGCGCGGCAGTAGCAGGGCCCGCTGCTCCCACACGCTCCAGCGAGCCTGCTCGACGGCGGTGCAGATGCCGATGATCGGTCGCCTCATGCCTTACACCATAGGATCAACCAGGCCGACAGGCGTCCACCGCGTCGGCAGAGCCGATCGACGACCCGCTTACAGGAGAGGAGACCATGACCGCGTCCACCACCCAGCTTGAGACGGTCAACGTGCACCTGGCCGACGGCTTCGCGACCGTCGAGCTGAACCGACCTGAGGTGCTGAACGCCTGGAACGCGCAACTCGGGGCGGATCTGCTCGCCGCGCTGCGCGACGTGGCCGCTGAGGAGAGCGTGCGTGCGGTGATCCTCACCGGCGCCGGTCGCGGCTTCTCCTCCGGAGCCGACCTGAAGGACATGAGCGCGCGCGACAGCAGCGCCGACGGGACCCCGGACGTCTACGGGATGCTGACCGAGCGCTACCACCCGATCATGTACGCCATCCGCGAGATGCCAAAGCCCGTGATCGCAGCCGTCAATGGCGGCGCCGTGGGCATCGGCTGCTCGCTCGCGCTGTGCTGCGATCTGATCGTGGCGGCCGAGAGCGCGTACTTCCTGCTCGCGTTCGTGAACATCGGCCTGGTCCCGGACGGCGGCTCCTCGCTGTTCGTGCCGACCCGTGCGGGAATGGCCCGTGCGACCGAGATGGCGATGCTGGGCGAGCGCATCGCGGCGGCGCAGGCACTCGAATGGGGCCTCGTCAACCGCGTCGTTCCCGACGCGGCCCTGACCGAGGAGACGACGGCGCTCGCGAGCAGAATGGCCGGCGGGCCCACGCGCTCCTACGCCGGGACCAAGCGCCTGATCAACAGCTGGATGTATTCGCGCATGGACGAGCAGCTCGATCTGGAGGCGCGCATCCAGCAGGAGATGGCCGGCAACGAGGACTTCCTGGAGGGCGCCAGGGCGTTCGTGGAGAAGCGTCCCGCGCGCTTCTCGGGGAGGTAGCCCGCGCTCGTGGCAAAAGTCATCAAGCGCGTCCCGCCCGGGGCTGAATAGAATCCCCGCCGCCTTGGGCCATCTCGTCCCCTCAACGCTTGCGTTCTTCACCCCGCAGTCGGGCGGATCACCCAACGCGAACCAGATCAACAGCCTCTACAAGATCACGCTCTACATCGCGCTGGTCATCTTCGTGCTGGTCGAGGGCGCGCTCGCCTACGCGCTTGTCAAGTTCCGCGCGCGCAAGGGCGCGGTACCCGCGCAAATCCGCGGCAACACCCGTCTCGAGGTCGGCTGGACGGCTGCCGCGGCGGTGATCCTGCTCGCGCTGGCGGTCGTCACGTTCGCCAAGCTCTCCTCCATCCAGGACCCCCCGGACTCCGGTCCCGGCGGCGCCAGCCTGGCCGGGGAGAGCGGCCTCTTGTACGCGAGCGCCGAGCGCAAGCTGCCGCCCAACGGCAAATCCCTGAACATCACGGTGATCGGGCGTCAGTACATCTGGCAGTACATCTACCCGGGCGCGAACGAACCCGACGGCCTCGGCGCCCCCTACTCCTACGAGGAAATGGTCGTCCCCACCGACACGACGATCACCCTCGACATCGTCTCCGAGGACGTCGTGCACTCGTGGTGGGTCCCCGAACTCGGCGGCAAGTTCCAGGCCGTCCCCGGCTACCACAACTACACCTGGTTCAAGGCCCTCAAGCCCGGCGTCTTCCACGGGCAGTGCGCCCTGCTGTGCGGGCGCGGCCACGCGCGCATGATCGCGACCGTGAAGGCCGTGCCGCCCGCCCAGTTCGAAGCCTGGCTGGCCTATCAGAAGAAGCTGATCGCCCAGGCCAACGCCGCGGCGCAGGTGGCACGAGCGAAACTGAACGCCCAGACGGGCGCCGGACAGGTAGAAAACCCATAGGAGACCGAGGAGACCCGCCCGCGACATGGCCACCTACCTAGCACCCATCCCCCAGGTCAGCACCCACCGAGTCGAACCCGAGGCGCGCGGCTGGACGAGCTGGATCACGACCACCGACCACAAGCGCATCGGGATCATGTACATGGTCACGACGTTCGTGTTCTTCTGCCTGGGCGGAGTCGAGGCGCTGATCATGCGCCTGCAGCTCGGCGCCCCGAACAACACGCTGGTGACGCCGGAGACCTACAACCAGCTGTTCACGATGCACGGAACGACGATGGTCTTCCTGTTCGTCGTGCCGATGATGGCCGGTCTTGCGAACTACTTCGTGCCGCTGATGGTGGGCGCGCGCGACATGGCCTTTCCGCGTCTGAACGCGCTCTCCTACTGGCTGCTGTTGGCGGGCGGCATCGTCTTCTACGCTTCGATCTTCTGGAACCCGCCGGAAGCGGGCTGGACCAGCTACGCGCCGCTGTCCAACGCGATCTACTCCCCCAGCGGCGGCCAGGACGCGTGGATCTACCTGATCCACCTGACGGGTCTGTCGTCGATCTTGGGGGCGATCAACTTCTACGCGACGATCGCCAACATGCGCGCGCGCGGCATGAGCTGGGGGCGGCTGCCGCTGTTCGTGTGGGCGATCCTCACCTACTCGGTGCTGATCATCTTTGCGATGCCGGTGATCGCCGCGGCGGTGACGCTGCTGCTCACCGACCGGCATTTCGGCACGCACTTCTTCGACCCCAGCGAGGGGGGATCGCCGCTGTTGTGGCAGAACCTGTTCTGGTTCTTCGGACATCCGGAGGTCTACATCATGGTGCTGCCCGGTTTCGGCCTGGTCTCGGAGATCCTGCCGGTGTTCGCACGAAAGCCGATCTTCGGCTACAAGGCGATCGCCGCCTCGACCGTGGCCATCGCCTTCCTGGGCTTCCTCACCTGGGCGCACCACATGTTCACCGCCCCTATCCCCGAGGCGATCCTCGTGTTCGTGATGCTCAGCTCGTTCCTGATCGCGGTTCCGACGGGCGTGAAGATGCTCAACTGGATCGCCACCCTGTGGCGCGGCACGATCGAATTCAAGACGCCGCTGCTGTTCTGCGTCGGCTTCATCGCGCTGTTCCTGATCGGCGGTATCTCGGGCGTGTTTTTGGCCGTCTTCCCGGTCGACTGGCAGTTGAACGAAACCTACTTCGTGGTCGCCCACATCCATTTCGTGCTGATGGGCGGCGCCGTGTTCACGGTGTTCGCGGCGATCTACTATTGGTTCCCGAAGATCACAGGGCGGATGCTGAGCGAGGACCTGGGGCGGCTGAGCTTCTATCTGATGTTTTTCGGATTTCTGGCGACATTCCTGATCCAGCACGTGATCGGTCTCGACGGCATGCCGCGGCGCGTGTACGAGTACCCGAACGTCGGCCACCTGGCGCTGTACAACCTGATCTCGACGGTCGGCTCGTTCATCCTCGGCGCGGGCGTGCTCGTGACGATCATCAACGTCGCGCGCAGCCTCAAGGTGGGCGTCGTGGCCGGTCCGGACCCGTGGCGGGCGAACACGCTCGAGTGGTTCACGACCTCGCCCCCGCCGGCCAACAACTTCGACGTGCTGCCGCTCGTGCGCTCGGCCGAACCGATGAAGGACATCCGCCGCGAGGTCGAGCAGCGCAGCGGCGGCCGCGGCGGCCAAGGACGGACCCACGATGGGGTCACGGTCCCCGCCGGCGCCACGCAGGTGGGCATCTGATGGCAACCACGCCCCCCGCCGCCGCGACGCCCGCGCTCGAGCCGCGGCGGGCGGCCTACGTGGGGCCGGCTCCACGCGCGCGACAGCTGCTCAGCGACTACATCGAGCTGACCAAGCCGAAGGTGCAGTCGCTGCTGCTGCTGACGACGATCGCCACGATGTACGTCGCCGGCGACCCGTCGCCGGCGCTGGTCGCGCTCACGTGTCTGGGCGGCTATCTGTCGGCCGGCGGCGCCGGGGCCGTGAACCACTGGTTCGATCGCGACATCGACGCGCGCATGGCCCGCACGGCCGCGCGGCCGGTTCCCTCAGGACGCGTGTCGCCGCACGCGGCGCTGGCGTTCGGGATCACGCTCGCGGGACTGTCGCTGCTCGAGCTGTCGCTGGCCGTGAACCCGCTCGCGGCGGCTCTGTCGTTTGCGGGGTTCCTCGGCTACGTGTTCGTCTACACGGTCTGGCTGAAGCGGCGCACACCCCAGAACATCGTGATCGGCGGAGCCGCCGGGGCCGTCCCCCCGCTGGTCGGCTGGGCGGCGGTCACGGGGTCGGTCAGCGGCACCGCGGTGCTGCTGTTCTTCGTCGTCTTCTTCTGGACGCCCCCCCACTTCTGGGCGTTGTCGCTGTTGATGAAGGACGACTACGCGAAGGTCGGCGTGCCGATGCTTCCGGTGGTGCGCGGAGAGGCCGAGACCCGTCGGCAGATCCTGCTGTACTCGGTGCTGCTGTACGCGGTCACGCAGCTGCCCTACTGCGCCGGCGGCTTCGGTGCGATCTACCTGGTCGCCTCCGTCGTGCTGGGACTCGGCTTCGTCGCGGGCGCGATCCGCCTGTACCGCCGCGCCGACCGGCGCTCGGCACTGAAGCTGTACCTGTACTCGCTCGCCTATCTCGCGCTGCTGTTCTGCGCGATGGTCGCCGATGTCCACCTGTAGGCCCCCCCGCGCAGGGTATTGTTTGCGCCCGCGATGAACCGACGTCTCGCCAACAAGAACATCCGCACCGGCTTGATCGTGAGCGCCATCTGCATGTTCATGTTCGGCATCACGTTCGTGGTGGCGGCCGTGTACGTGTCGTGAGCCCGCTCGACCCCGAGATCCCGCCCGCCGGCGAGGAGATCCACCTCCCCGGAGCGAGCATCCTGCCGGTGCTGACGGCGGTCGGGATCACGCTCACGCTCGTGGGCATCACGACCTTCATCGAGTTCACGGTCATTGGCGTGCTGCTGACGATCGGCTGCATCGCGCGCTGGATCAAAGACACGCGACACGAAATCGACGAGCTCCCGCTCGACTGACCGGGGGCGTCGCGCAGGTTGCCCCCACCGCGCGCGACACCTCCGGCCCCTCTCGCCCTCGGGGTCCCCTCACCCCACCGCCGCGCTGGCCGGCACGGGGCAGATCGCGCCGTCCCCGGTCCAGCAGCGCACGACGTCGCGGACGGACAGGATGCCAACGGTCTCGCCGCGCTCGAGCACGATCAGGTGGCGAAAGCCGCCGTTGACCATCGCCACGGCCGCCTCCTCCAGGGACCAGTCGGGAGCGGCGAACACGACCTCGCGGGTGAGATGATCGGCTACCGGCTCGCTGTCGGGATCCTGACCGTGGGCCAGCGAGTGCAGGATGTCGCGCTCGGTGATGATCCCGGGGCCATGGCCTTCGGGATCGATGACGACGGCCGCGCCGACGCCGCGATCGGACATCAGCCGCGCGACCGCGCGCAGGGTATGCCCCGGCCCGACCGTGAGGACCGTGGGGGTCATGCCTTCCCGAACCTGCATTCCCGGCTCCTTTCGCTCTCGGCCTCGAGGCGGACGGCTGGCCCAGTTATTTGCAACGATTGCCTCAATCTACTCGGGAGGACCTCCGCCGTCAAGGTCCCGGCCGTTCGAGTGGGCGAGGCATTAGGATCACGCCTCCCGATGGAGAGGATCGCCCAAGACACACGCCTCGCAAGTGCCGGTGACGCCGCCGATGTCTAGGCGCGCCTCGATCACCCTGGCCGCGGTCCTCGCGGTGATCGCCACCGCGATCGGGATCGCGCTGAGCTACGTGATCCACTGGTTCCCCGTGCAGGCCTCCACGCAGGCCCACGAAACCGACAAGCTGTACCACGTCCTGGTGATCGCCACGATCCCGATCTTCGTGCTGGTCGTGTCGGTGATCCTCTACTGCGTCTGGCAGTTCCGCATGAGACCGGGCGAGGAGCTCAAGGACGGACCGCCGATTCACGGGAACACCCGTCTTGAGGTCTTCTGGACGGCGCTGCCGGCGGTGCTGCTGCTCGGGATGGTGGGCTACTCGTTCGTGATCCTGCACAAGAACGAGGAAAAACCGAAGGGCCTGCCCGAAGCGCAGATCAACGTCTACGGCCAGCAGTTCTTCTGGTCTTATGAATACCCCCGCGCGATCACGGGCGGGGCACCCCTGAAAAGCACGCAGCTGTACATCCCGGAGAACTACACGGTGTACTTCAACCTGCGCTCCAGGGACGTCATCCACGCCTTCTGGGTCCCTGCGTTCCGCCTGCAGGAGGACGTGGTGCCGGGCATCACGACGCACTGGCGCGTGACGCCCGACCGGCTCGGCAGCTACCCGGTCGTGTGCAACCTGCTGTGCGGCGTCGGGCACTCGCTGATGCGCTCGACCGTGCACGTCGTCCCGCCGGCCAGCTTCCAGGCGTGGATCAAGAGCCAGCAGAGCACGGCCGCCGGCGGCGCCGCCGGCGCGAGCGCGGCGACCGGCCAGGGCATCGCCTCCGGGGGGGCTACGGGATAATGTGTCCCAGCCAGATGACCTTCACGGGAACATCCTGATGGCGGCGAGGCTTCGCGCGCCGGGCTTCTACCGAGCCACGTTGTGGATGGTCTTCGGCTTGGCGTTCGCGCTCGGGCTGACGTGGCTGGTGCGCATGGCCAACGGGCACAGCACCTACTCGCACTACCTCAACACCGACGCGATCCTCACCGTCTGCCTGTTCTCGGTGCCGCTCGCCTTCCTCGCCGGGATCGGCGGCTTTGACTACTGGTTCTACTGGGCCACCGGGCGCCCGACGCGTCCGGAGGACCACTCCGGCCACGGGGCCTACAGCTGGAGGGACTACTTCCGCATCAACACCGATCACAAGGTGATCGGCATCCAGTACACGGTCACCTCCTTCTTCTTCCTGCTCGTGGGCGGGCTGATCGGAATGCTGATGCGCGCCCAGCTGGCTCAGCCGGGCTCGCAGTTCGTGTCCGCCAACACCTACAACGGCCTCTTCTCGGTCCACGCCTCGCTGCTGATCTTCCTGTTCGTGATCCCCGTGTTCGCGGGCCTCGGCAACTTCGTCATCCCGCTGATGATCGGCGCACCGGACATGGCCTTCCCGCGCCTGAACGCGCTCTCCTACTGGCTGCTGCCGGTCGCCGGGATCATGATGCTCGCGAGCTTTCTCGTCCCCGGCGGCGCCTTCGCCGACGGCTGGACCGCTTACACCCCGCTGTCGACCAACGCGCCGATCGGTCAGAGCTTCTTCTCGGTCGCGGTCCAGTTCGCGGGCGCGTCCTCGATCATGACCGCGCTGAACTTCCTGGTGACGATCATCACGATGCGCGCTCCGGGCATGAGCTTCTTCCGGCTGCCGCTGCTCGTGTGGGCAAACTTCGCGACGTCGCTTCTGGTCGTGATCGCCACGCCCTTCATCGCCGCCTCGCAGTTCTTCATCCTGCTCGACCGCGCGCTCAACTTCAACTTCTTCAACGCCGCCAAGGGAGGGGACGTGCTGATGTATCAGCACGTCTTCTGGTTCTACTCTCACCCGGCCGTCTACATCATGATGCTGCCCGGTTTCGGGATCGTCTCGGAAATCATCGCTGTCAAGTCGCGCAAGCCGATCTTCGGCTACCGCATGATGGCCTTCTCGCTGCTGGCGATCGTCGGCCTCGGCTTCACCGTGTGGGCGCACCACATGTTCACGTCGGGGATGGCCGCCTGGATTCGCATCCCGATGGCGATCACGACCGCGATCATCGCGGTTCCGACGGGCATCAAGATCTTCTCGTGGCTGGCGACGCTGTGGCGAGGAGTGCTGCACCTGGATACGCCGATGCTGTTCGCGCTGGGCTTTCTGACGACGTTCACGCTCGGCGGGATCAGCGGCGTGATGCTCGCGATGATCCCCTTCGACATCCACGTCAGCGCCACCTATTTCATCGTCGCTCATATCCACTACGTGCTGTTCGGCGGCTCGCTGATGACGATCTTCGCCGGCGTCTACTACTGGTTCCCGAAGATGACCGGGCGCATGTTCGACGAGCGGCTCGGCAAGTGGCACTTCTGGACCACGTTCATCTTCTTCAACCTGACGTTCGGGCCCATGCACGTGCTCGGGCTGCAGGGCATGCCCCGGCGCGTGGCGACATATGCGGCCAAGTTCGCCGACCTAAATCTGTTCATCTCGATCGCCAGCTTCGCGCTCGGGCTGAGCACGCTGATCTTCGTCTACAACATGGTCACCAGCTGGCGCGGAGGCCCGTTGAGTGTCGCCAACCCATGGCGGGGAATGACGCTCGAGTGGCAGGTGTCCTCGCCGCCCCCGGTCTTCAACTTCGACCGGCTGCCGACGGTGGTGGGCGGTCCGTATGAGTACGGGGTGCCCGGAGCTGTCCACGGCACCTTCGCGCCGGCTCCGGCCCCGGCCACGGTGGGAGCCGGTTCGAGCGGCATCGGGACACCCAGCCAATGAAGGGACGGGGGACCCGGTGAAGGAAGTCCTGGTCGTGGCCAACCGCACGCTCGGAGGGGCCAAGCTGCTCGACGCCGTGCGCATGCGCGCGGCGTCCGGTGAGCTGCGCTTTCGCCTCATCGTGCCCCAGACCAAGCCGTCGGCCGGGCTCGTGATCTACGACGAGGCGGTGCGCGAAGCCGCCCAGGTGCGGGTGGACCTCGCCGTCACGGCGGTCACCGCGGAGGGCATCGAGGCCAGCGGGGAAATCGGCGATCCCGACCCCTTCCTCGCGACGATGGACGCCGTCGCCGCACACCGGCCCGATGAGATAATCGTCTCGACCTACCCCGCCATCCACTCCGGCTGGCTGCGGCGGGACCTGATCGAGCGCATCCAGAACGCCTCCGGGTTGCCGGTAGAGCACATCGTCACCGACATCCAGCAGGAGGGCCTGCTGTTCAACGTGACGCTCGTGCTCGCCAGCAGGACCTCGAGCGGCGAGGAGCTGTTGGAACGCCTGAAGGAGAAGGCCGCGCACGACGGGTGGCACCTGTTCATCGCGGTGGTTCCCCAGCACGACGGCAGCGGGACGGCTCCGCGCGAGGCGCGCGCGCGGCTGGCGCGGATGCTCGACCGCATGCAGTCCGCCGGGCTGCTCAGCTCGGGCATGATCGGCGATCCCGACCCCTATAACGCGGCCGTCAATGCGCTTGAACTGTTCACGGTCGACGACGTCGTCATCTCCACCTTCCCGGACGAGCGGTCCGGGTGGCTACGCGCAAACCTGATCGAGCGCGTCAGCCACGCGACCTCGGCGAAGGTCGAGCGTGTGGTCGTCGACGCAGAGGCCCCCACGACCGCGGCTCCGGCCGCATAGCGAGCGCGGCGATGGAGGCAGCCAGCATCGCGCACGCAGCCGGCCACGACGGCCACGACGCGCATCCGCCGGCCGCGAACCGCAGCTCGCGGGTCGAAGCCCCGCTGCTGGGCATGCTGCTTTTCATCATCTCCGAGGTGATGGTCTTCGGGGCCTTCTTCACCGCCTACTTCTTCATCCGCATCGCCCAGGGAGCGCCCTGGCCGGCACCGGGAACGCACATCCCCGAGCTCGTGGCCGGCATCAACACCGCGATTCTCGTGTCCTCCTCGTTCACGCTCCACTGGGCGCAGGAGTCGATCAAGCGAGGCAACCGCTTCGGCCTGAAGGCGGGCATCCTGCTCACGTTCATGCTCGGCTGCACCTTTCTCTTCATCCAGATCAACGAGTACGCGAACATCGGCTTCGCCCCCCAGGACCACGCCCAGCAGACGATCTTCTACTCGCTCACGGGACTGCACGGCGCGCACGTGTTCATCGGCCTGCTGCTGCTGCTGAGCGTGACGATCCGCTCCTTCCGCGGGCACTA
Source organism: uncultured Solirubrobacteraceae bacterium (assembly GCA_963761355.1). Lineage (GTDB taxonomy): Bacteria > Actinomycetota > Thermoleophilia > Solirubrobacterales > Solirubrobacteraceae > Palsa-744. Next base: position 318,419 of record CAVXHC010000002.1, on the reverse strand, counting down.
CAGCCCGGACTCCTATCGCGGCGTCGAGGTGCCCGGCATCTACTGGCACTTCGTGGACATCATGTGGCTCGTCGTCTACACGACCGTCTACGTCCTCTAGCCGGGCGACGCTGCGAGCGGATGCCGGCGGACCGGACACGGTAGGAGCGCACGATGCTGAACCCGATGCGCTCCGAGGGGGAGGCCTTCCGCCTGCTGCTCTACGCGGTCGCCACGACGGCGGTGATCGTGGCGGTGATCGTGATCCTGCGCGCGATCCTGTGAGCGCCACCGGCGCTATTTGACGGTCAGGGTCCCGAACATTCCCGCGGCACGGTGGCCGGGCGCCTGGCAGAAGAAGGTGTAGCTGCCGGGTTTCAGCGTGACGGTGACCGAGGTGCTGCCCTTGGTGATGAAGCTGCTCGCCCCGAGCACGCTTCCGGTCGTCGGGTTGGCGCCGCCGGTGCCGGCTTCGACGGCGATGTTGTGCGACACGCCGGACATGTTCGCCATCGTGATCGTGACGGCCCCGGGCGTGGCTGTGGCCTTGGTCGTCGTGTACGCCAGCTGGCCCGTCGGGTTGGCGGCGATTTCCAGCTTGCCGGCTTTCTCAATCGCCGGCTTGCCCGCACCCGGCGCGGCCACCGCGCTCGCCAGCAGCCCGGTGTCCGGGCCGGGGCGGTCGGCCGATTGGGCGACGTAGGCAGCGACGTTGCTGACCGTCGCCCCACGCACCAGGTTGGCCGGCATGACGCCTTCGCGGTTCGGGAACTCCACCTGGTGTTCGACCACTCCGCGGATCGTGTTGCGCTCGAGCCCTTCGGCGATGCTCGCACGGAAGGCTTCGTCGAGGTTGGGCCCGACGATGCCCTTCGTGCCCGCCCGCGCCAGCGTGTGACAGGAGCCGCACTTGGCGACGAACGCCTGCTTGCCTTCGATCAGGTCGGCGTTGTCGGCGCCCTTGACCGAGCAGCCGCTCGTAGCCAGCGCGAGCGCGAGCAGCAGCCCCCCGGCGCGCGCGGGCAGGCGTCGCCCGCGCGGGCTCTCCCCGGCGCGGGCGCGAGCGGTGGTGGAAGCGGTCACGGGCCTCATTGAGCGGGCGGAACACTATCCGAACGAGCGGGTGCCTCGGCGCCCCCCTCGAGGCCCCGCGCCAACCCTCACGGCCTTTCCAAACGGTCCAATTCCCCACGCGCGCCAGCGATCACGCCGCGCGCGACGCCATCCCAGGACCAGCGCTCGCGCACGGTCGAGACGAGGCCAGCGCGCGTGCGCGACCGCAGCGCGGGATCGGCCGTGAGCCAGCCCAGCAGGCAGAGCGCCAGCGCCCTGACGGCGCCGTCGTCGAGCCGAAACGACAGCCACCCGGCGGCCTGCTCGGGCACGGCACGGGCTAGGGCGTCGCTCACGTCGGCAAGGCCCGAGTGGGCCGCGCTGACGGGCAGGACGCCGCAGGCGGCCGCCTCGGCGGCGACCATCCCGAAGGACTCGGGAAAGGTGCTGGGCACGACCAGGGCCTCGCAGGCCGGCAGCAGCTCGGCGAGCTCCTCGTGGTCGAGGCGCCCCGTCAACACGACGGCCTCTCCCAGCGCCAGCGCCGCGTTCAGGTAGCGCGCCCGCGCCTGCCCTCGCAGTCCGTCGAGAAAGGCCAGCAGATGACCGAGCGGGCGAGGATCTGATGATCCCTCGAGCGTTCTGCCGGCGAGGGCGATCTCCCGCGCCTGCTCGATCTCGCCGGCGGCCAGCGCCGCGGCGAGCCGCTCCAGCCCCTGCCGGTAGGCGCCGAAGCCGACCACCACGAGTCGAGCGCGCGGGACCTCTTCCAGGACGAGCGGCCACGCCGCCATCAACAGGTCGACGCCCTTGCTCACGATCAGCTTGCCCACGAACGACACCAGCCGGTCGCTGCCGGGCCGCAGCCGCGCGAGCGCCTGCGCGGCGGCCCGCTCGTCACGGGCGAACGCGCTGGCGGGCTCTTCGCCCGCGTCCCCGCCACGAAGATGCTCGACCAGCGAGCCCACCGCGGCCGCGGCCGCCGCGGGTTCGCGCGGAGCGAAGCGCTCGACGTCGACCCCCGGCGGGCCGAGACGGGTTCGCGCCACGACCGTCTCCGCCCCCAGCGCCCGCCACAGGCTCTGTGCGGTGTGCCGCGAGCCGACGAGGATCGCGCGAGCATCCGCGAGCCCCTCGCCGGCCAGCCCCAGAAAGCGCTCCGGCTGCGGCTTGACCGTGTACTCGAGCGCGCTGCCGTGGATCTTGACCGCGTAGGGCACCTCGCCCGCGAGCGCGCGCGCGAGGATCACCGGCCCCATCACCAGGTGGTTGGCGAGCGCGACCTCGGGGTGCACCCGCGCGAGGAGCTCCTGCACGGCCGCCACGTTGGCGGCGATGTAGCGCGCGACCTCCTCGTCGCTGCATTCGGCGAAGGTGCGCGCTTCGATCCCCTCGTAGCGGTCGGCCACATACACGGGCAGAAGGCCCCCGATGTTGGGCCGGTAGACGGTGCAGCGCACCTGCGAGTCGGACGCCACCCGATCCAGCCTGTGCACGCGCAGCACGCCGTCGTCCCAGTCGCCGACGGCGTCCACGAACGGCTGCTCCGCGGGATGACGGTCCTGGCTGAGCAGGTGCACCTCGTGGCCGAGCGCCACGAGGGCCTCGGCCAGGCGCGCGTTGTAGACGTTCGACCCCGTCCCGCCAAGCAGGTAGCCGTGGAAGATCAGGATGCGCACCGACCGGCACCCTACCTGCGGCGATCGTCGGTCAGCTCGGCTGCGCCCAGAGGCCGATCGCGGGTGCTGCTCGGGGTTGATGCGCCACCCGCTCAGGTAGAGTTCCGCAGGTGAGCACGAGCCAGCGCTACCGCCTGCGCAGCCCCGCCAGCGGTCGGGAGATCATCGTCGAGGCCGAGCCCGGGGAGGTATATCTGGATCGCGATTCCGGCGATCGGCTCCAGGTGGTCGGCAAGCTGCTGCCGCTGGCCCCCTCCCGCTCGCGCCTACCGTGGGCCGTCGAGCACCTGCGCATCTGTCCGCACTGCGGCCAGCTCGCCCAGAAGGACCTGAACGACTGCCCAACGTGCGGCCGGCGCATGGGACCACTCCCGCGCCAGCCGAGAGGCGCTTGAGGTCTCGAGCTTTGGTTCCGCGCGCCGCCCTCGCCGCCTGCGTCGTCTTGCTGGCCAGCCTGACCCTGGTTGCATGCGGAGGCGGAGGCGCCAGCTCGGAAGCGGTGCCCAAGAGCACACCCGACATCATCCCGCCGACCGACACATCCGCCGAAAAGGCCGCCGTGCAGACGACCTCGACCTCGACGACGGCCAAGGGCACGAGCTCCTCCTCGGGATCGGCAAGCGAAGAACCCTCCAGCGGCGAACCGAGCGAAGAACCCTCGAACAGCGAAAGCTCGAGCGGATCGGGAAGCGGCGGCGCGGCCGGTGGCACCTCCGCGGGAGAAAAAGAAAAAGCGGCGGCCCCCACCGAAGGCGCCACCAAAGGCACGGGCGAAGCAAGCCCGACCGGCGGCGCCAACGCGCCGTCGGGCAAATAGCAGAGCGCGCCGGGCGCGCCACAGCGCGCGGGGATCGACGGCTCGGAAAGCGAACGGGAACAGAGCGCGCCCTGCACCACCGCCAGGCAAAGCCGGCGGCCGGCCGCCTACGGGGTCGAGATGAGGGTCGCGCTGTAGGTCAGGCGGGCGGTCTGGTACAGGCAGTAGTACTGCACCGGGGTGCCGACCTGCGTGTGCGCGGTCTGGGTGCTCGTGCTCGTGCACTGGCTCTTCTGGCGACTGGCACGCCACGAGGTGTTCTTGGCGAATCCGAGCGCCAGCGCGGGGGCCCATGAGGGCACCGTCAGGGCGACGACGTCGCCCTTTTTGACCGCCAGCGTGGTTTCGAGCGGGAACTGAGCCGTTTTGCCGAAGTACGACTGCAGCTTGACCAGCGGGCTCTGAGCGATCAGCTTGTAGGTGAGGTTGGGTTTCTTCTGGGGGCGAAGGACCGCGATACCGGCTTCCGCCACGCCTCCCTCGTTGGCGTTGAAGTACTTGATCTGCGTCGCGTTCGGCTTACCCAACATGATCGTCCAGGCGACGATGGTGCCGTTGCGAGGCGCGCCCAGGGGGTTGTTGGCGGTGGCGACCTTCACCTGGAAACCCGTCGTGCGGCTCACGGCCAGACACGGCGTCGCCGGGCAGCTGGGCACCGTTTCCGGGCTGGTGGGCGGAATCACGCCCACTTCGGTCAGCGTCGCCGGCGAGGCGGCGGGCAGCACGAGGGCGAGCAGGAAGCTCGCAAGGATCGCCATGGTTATGCGTTTCATGTCTCCCATTCAACACGACTTGCGGCTACAGGTAGCGGTCGAACTAGTTCGCTACTTCCGCCCGAGCTCCTGCGCGGCGGCTGCGATCAGGCTCGGATCGCCCGGCTCGGGCACCCACGGAAGCCGCAGCGGATCGCCCTCGTAGCGCGGAATCACGTGCACGTGGAAGTGGAAGACCGTCTGCCAGGCCGCGGCACCGCAGGAATTGAGCAGATTCACTCCGTCGGCCCCGAGACGCTCCTTTGCGCGCGCGGCGAGCCGCTGACTGGCCGTTGCCACGGCGTACAGGTCCTCGCGGTCCACGCTCAACAGGTCTACCGCGTGTGCGCGCGGGATCACGAGCGCGTGTCCGCGCGTGGCTGGAGCTATGTCCATGAAGGCGATCGTCCGCTCGTCTTCATCGACGATGGCGGCTGGGAGATCGCCGGCGAGGATCTTGCAGAAGATGCAGTCGGGATCGGCCACGCCGGAAAGCCTAGATGGTCGCCCTGCCCGCGGGCGTCACGCTTTGCCGAGCAGGCTGTGCCCATAGGCGAGCGCCTGCTCGCGCGTTGCCAGCTCGCCCGCGTACTGAGCCGCGGCCAGCTCCTCGAGCAGCTCCCCGACGCGCGGGCCGAGCGCGATGCCCAGCTCGCCGGCGAGCTCATCGCCTCGTAGGAGCGGCCGTGGCGGGCCAGACGCGCGCCAGCTCAGCGCATCCAGGAGCAGTCCGCGCGCGACGCGCAGGTGCGCTTCGATCGACTCCTCGGCGCGCTCCCCACGCGTGGCCAGGCGATCGGCGACCGACAGAAGCGTCACGTCCACCTCGACGGGAGAGCAGGCACGCAGGTAGCCGAACACCGTCCGTCGCGATAGCGGCTGTGGCTCGTGCACCAGAAAGCCAGCTCTCAGGTGATGGCGAACGAGCGCGGCCACGTGGACGCGCAGCCGCTCTGAGGCGCGCAGCCGCCCGAGGATCGCGCGCGCCAATTCGGCCCCGCGAACGTCATGGCCGATGAACGTCACACGCCCATCCGCTGCGCGGATCTCACGCGTGAGCGGCTTGGCCGCATCGTGCAGTAGCGCTCCCCAGCGAAGCGCATCTCCGCGCGTCAGCTGATCGGCCAGCGGCTCCGCCAGAAGCGCGTCAACCTGCGCGCGCTGCCCGCCCAGCAGCGCCTCTTCCTGAGGCTCGGACGACACGCTCAGATCGCTCGAGGCGCCGTCAGCCGTGGCCGCGGTGAGCGCGACGACCCGCTCGAATACCTCCAGCGTGTGGCCGTGGACGTCGCGGTGGTGAAAGCGATTCTGCTCGACGCCGCGCAGCGCCTCGAGCTCGGGCAGCACCACCGCGGTGGCGCCGAGCGCGCTCATCGTCTCAAGGCCGCGCGGCGCCTGCGGCGCCGCAATGATCCGCCGCAACTCCATGAACACCCGCTCGGCTGAGACGCCTGCGAGCCCGCCGGCATGCGCTCGGGCGGCGCTCAGCGTGCCGCCGTCGGGCTGTAGGTCAAGCTCGACCGCGAGCCGCACCAGCCGCAGTACCCGCAGCGGATCCTCCGCGAAGGCTGCCGGGCCGGCCATGCGCAGTCGACGCGCCGACAAATCCGCCAACCCCCCGAGCGGATCGATCGGCGCTCCGCCGGCGAGCGGTTCGGCAATCGCGTTGACGGTGAAGTCTCGCAATTCCAGATCGGACTCCACGGAGCCGCCGCGCAGGGGCTCCAGGTCGATCTGCCAGGAGGAGTCGCGCGGCACCACCCGCCAGGCCCCGAACTCCTCAGACAGGGCGAAGCAGGCCGCCCGCCCCGCCGCCCGCGCCACGGCGCGCGCCGCGGCGGCGGGGTCGCCGTCGACGATGACGTCGACATCGATGGTCGCGCGATCGAGCACGCGGTCGCGGATCGCGCCGCCGACCAGCCACGCCCGCTCGCCCTCGAGCGCCGCGCGCGCAGCCTGCAGCCCGTCGCTCATCCGTTCGTTGCGGGCGCCAACGGGGCGCCCGTCCTCGCCCCGCTGCCCCGGAGCGGGGCGCCATCGCGGTGATATGTCCGTGGCACCCGCGGCGTGAGCGCGCACGTCACCTCGTAGTTGATGGTGGCGAGTCGCCGGGCCACCTCCTCGGCGGTGATCCGCTCGTTCCCCTGCGCGCCGATCAGGATCGCTCGCTCACCGCGCAGCCGCTCCGTGGCTGCCCCGGCGCCGAGGTCGACGGTGATGTTGTCCATGCTGACCGTGCCCACCAGCGGGTATCGCCGTCCGGCAACGAGCACCTCGGCGTTGTTCGACAGCCCCCGCCGCCAGCCGTCGCCGTAGCCGATCGGCAGCACCCCCAGTTGCGTGTCGCGCTCGGCGATGAAACGCCGTCCGTATCCGGCGCTCTCACCCGCACGGCAGGGCTTGACCTCTGCGACGTAGGAGCTCAGCTCGAGCGCGGGCTCGAGCCCGCGGGCCGAGGGATCCTCCCCGAAGGGGTCCATGCCGTAGACGGCGATTCCGCAGCGCACCATGTCGAAGTGCGCCTCGCGGTCGCGAAACGTCGCGGCGCTGTTGGCGGCGTGCAGCAGGAGCCCCGGCTGCTCGGCCTTCGCCGCCCGAGCCCACCGCGTGAACGCCTCGAGCTGCTGTTGGAAGAAGCCGCCGTCTCGGAGGTCATCGGCGGTCGCGAAATGCGTCATCACCCCGGCCAGCTCAACCCCGCTGGCGTCCCGCGCCGCTGCCAGCACCCGCGATGCCTCGGCCGGGTCGCGCGTGCCGAGCCGTCCCATGCCGGAGTCGAGCTTGACGTGCACCCTTCCCCCGCCGAGCGCTGCGACGGCGTCAACGTCCCGCTCGTGCCATACGACCACGTCCGCGTCGGCGGCGAGCGCCTCCTCGAGCTCACCCGAGCTGAGCGCCCCCATCACCAGCACGCGCACATTCCTCAGATCAGCTTCGCGCAGCTCGCGCGCCTCCTGCGAGCCGGCTACCGCCAGCCAGCTCGCGCCGCCGGCGAGCGCGGCCCGCGCGCTTTCCGCCGCGCCGTGACCGTAGCCGTCGGCCTTCACCACCACGCACAGCGCCGCACCGTCGCGCAGCTCCGCGCGCAGGCGCACGCAGTTGCGCTCGATCGCAGCGACGTTCACGCTCGCCAGCGCGCGTGCGCTCGTCATGTCTGGCGCACCCCCGCGCCTGCCGGCCTGGGCGCTCGCTGGCCGGTGCGAGCCGCGGGCAGCGCGTCGATCACATCGGAGGCGACAACTCCCTCGGCGGCGCCCTGACGGCGCGCCGCCTCGCTGCCCGCGGCGGCATGCAGGCACACGCCCGCCGCGGCCGCGGTGAACGCCTCGAGGCCCTGTGACAGCAGCGCCGCGATCACGCCGGTGAGCACATCGCCGGTGCCCGCGGTAGCGAGCGCCGGCGTGCCGCCCGGGCTGACCGCGACGCGACCGGTGGGATCAGCGATCAGCGAGTCGTCGCCCTTCAGCACGACAACCGCACCGGCTAGCTCGGCCGCTGCGCGTGCGTGGCGCAGGCGCTCGCGCTCGATCTCCGCGCTGTCCACTCCCAGCAGGCGCCCGAGCTCACCTGCATGGGGCGTGAGCACCGTGGGCGCGCGCCGCACCGTCAGCTGGGGCAGGCATCCCGCGTGCGCATTCAGTCCGTCGGCGTCCAGCACGAGGGCGACCGTCGCGCGGCGCGCGAGCGCGCGCGCGAGCGCAAATGAGGAGTCCGCGCGACCGAGCCCGGGTCCCAGTGCCAGCGCCCCCCCGCGCTCGGTCTCCTTCAACACGCGCTCCTCGGCCTCGGCCGTCAGCGCGCCGTTCTCGTCGGGGAGCGCACGGCTCATCAGCTCCGGGGGACCGGCGCTCGCGAGGGTGGGCTGCAGCGAGGCGGGCACACAGGCCGTGACGTATCCCGCTCCCGCGCGCATGCTCGCCTGCGCCGCCATCCGGGGGGCACCCATCAACCCGAGCGAGCCGCCCACCACGAGCACATGGCCGCTCGTGAACTTCGTCGAAGAGGCACCTCGGCGCGGGAGCAGGTCGAGCACCGAGGGCTCGAGCAGTCCGATCGTGGCCGTTTGCGGTGCCCCGCGGGGGATGCCGATATCGACGGTCTCAACGACCCCCGCATGCGCCTTGCCGGGTCTGATCCACAGACCCGGCTTGGCCGTGTGAAAGGTCACGGTCGCCGCGGCGCGCACGGCCCGCCCGCTGACCACTCCGCTTGACGCAGCCACGCCGCTCGGCACGTCCACGCTCACGACCGTCGCAGGAGAGGCGTTGATGGCATCGATCGCCTCGACCATCAGGCCGCGCGGCTCTCCCTCAAAGCCCGTCCCAAGCAACGCGTCGACGAGCGCCACCGCGCCCGCGATCGCGCGCGCGCCCGACTGATCGGCCTCGGACTCCTCCGCTGCGGCCAGCAACAGCGGAGCATCGCCCGGGAGCCTGTTCAGATTCTCGCGCGCGTCCCCGGAGAACTCCTGCGGCGGCGCGACGCACACCACCGCCACCTCGCGGCCGGCGTCGCGAAGCAGGCGCGCGACGACCAGACCATCACCTCCGTTGTTGCCCTTCCCGCACACCACCGCCAGCGGGCCATCTGGTGAGATCCGCTCGACCGTGCGCGCGACGGCGGCGCCGGCGCGCTCCATCAGCTCGAGCGACGGCACCCCGCGCTGCTCGATCGCCCAGCGGTCAACCGCCCGCATCGTCTCGGCATCGGGCAGAGGGGTCAGCCAGTCCGGCAGGGTATCCACGAACAGCGATGCTAGATGGTCGGTCACCGCGCACGTGCTGGGCCGGCCCAGCGCGACGGCGGGCTCAGCGCGTCAAGGGGACCGCGCGCGGTCGCCCTACTCGACCGTGACGGTCTTTGCCAGATTGCGGGGTTGATCGACGTTCAACCCGCGTCGGCGCGCGATCTCATAGGCGAGCAGCTGCAGCGGTATGACCGCGAGCATCGGCTGGAGCATCCAGTTCACCGCGGGCAGCCTGATGACCGCGTCCGCGTGCTCTGCGACCCGCTCGTTGCCCTCGGTCGTGATGGCGATCACACGCGCTCCGCGCGCGCGCACCTCCTGGATGTTCGACTCGAGCTTCTCGAGCACCGGTGAGTCCGTCGCCACGCACACGACCGGCGTTGAGTCGTCCAGCAGCGCGATCGGGCCGTGCTTCATCTCCCCCGCGGCGTAGGCGTCGGTGGCGATGTAGGAGATCTCCTTGAGCTTCAGCGCGCCCTCCAGGGCGACGGGCAGACCGACGTGGCGTCCGATATACAGGAAGAACTCGCTCTGCCAGTAGGCATCGGCGATGCGAGCGACCGGCTCACCCGCTGAAGCCAGGACCTCGTCGATGCGATGCGGCAGGCGCTTGATCTCTGCGACCAGCTCGGCCAGCTGCGCCGGCTCGATCGTGCCGCGCAGCTCGGCCAAGCGCAGGCCGAGCAGGTAGATGACGGCGACCTGGCAGAGGAACGTCTTCGTCGCCGCCACGCCGATCTCAAGGCCCGCTCGCGTGAACAGCACGCCGTCGGCCTCGCGCGTGGCCTGCGAGCCCACCACGTTGGTGATGGCGAGCACCGTTGCCCCGCGCTCGCGTGCCAGGCGCATCGCCGCGAGCGTGTCAGCTGTCTCGCCGGACTGGGATATCCCGATCACGAGATCACCCTCGCCGACGACCGGATTGCGGTAGCGGTACTCCGATGCGATATCCATCTCGACCGACAGCCGCGCCCACTCCTCGATCGCGTAGCGCCCGATCAGGCCTGCGTGGTAGGAGGTGCCGCAGGCGACGACGACGACCCGTTTCACGTTCGCCAGCAGCGCCTCGTCCAGGGCTCCCTGCTCGTCCAGATCGACCCCGTCGCCGCGCGCGGTTCGGTCGGAGATCGCATCGGCGACGGCGTCCGCCTGTTCGTTGATCTCCTTCAGCATGAAGGTCTCATAGCCGCCCTTCTCGGCCGTCTCCTCGTCCCAGTCGACCGTCTGCACCGCTCGCTCGAGCACCTCGCCCGTGGGCGTCGTCACCGTCACCGCGTCTGCGCTCAGAACGACGATCTCGCCGTTCTCCACGTACTGGACCCGTCGGGTCGCCGCGAGGAAGGCCGGCACCGCGGAGGCGACGAACTGCTCGCCGTCGCCGCGGCCGACGATGAGCGGGCACTCTTTGCGGGCCCCCACGAGCACGTCCGGCTCGTCCAGGCTCATCGCGACGAACGCGTAGTGACCCTCGAGCTCGGCGTAGGCCGCGCGCACCGCGTCGGCGAGGTCACCGTGATGGTGAGAGGCGATCAGATGCGCGATCACCTCGGCGTCGGTCTCGGAGGTGAACGTGCTGCCCTGTGCGATCAAGCGCTCCTTCAACGACATGTAGTTCTCGACGATCCCGTTGACCACCACGTGCAGCCGGTCGGCGCTGTCGTAGTGGGGGTGCGCGTTCTCCTCGCTGACCCGCCCGTGGGTCGCCCAGCGGGTGTGTCCGATGCCGATGGTGGCAGGCGGAGCGGCAACAGCCACGACGCCGCCTTCGCCGGCGTGAGCCTGTTCGTCGAGCTTGGCGCGTAGCGCGTCGAGGTTGCCGACGGCGCGAACCGCCTCGATGCGGTCCCCGGCGATGACCGAGATGCCCGCCGAGTCATAGCCGCGGTACTCGAGCTTGGCCAGCCCCGAGAGCAGAAGCTCACGGACGGGGCGCCTGCCCACGTAGCCAACGATGCCGCACATCGCATCGAAGATACCAGCGGCCCTCAAGGCCGCCCGGGACGGACCTCTGGCCGAGCCGCTTGACCGCTAACCGAGCTCGCGCGCGAGCAGCTCAGCCAGCCGGCCGCATACCTCCTCGGCCTCCTCGTCGGTCGGCGCCTCGACCATCACCCGCACGAGCGGCTCGGTGCCGCTGGAGCGCACCAGCACGCGCCCGCGTCCCTTCAGCGCGTCGTCCGCCGCGCTCACGGCCTGATGGACGTCTCCGGCTCCCTCCAGCGCGGCGCGGTCGCGCACACGCACGTTGACCAGGCGCTGGGGAAGCTTTGCCATCGCGTCACGCTCGCTCAGGTCCCTGCCCGCCAGCGCCTGCAAGGTGAGCAACGCGCCGGCGATGCCGTCACCGGTGCGATTGAAGCTCATGTCGATGAGGTGCCCGGACTGCTCCCCGCCCAGTACCCATCCGCGCGCGCGCAGCTCCTCGAGCACGTATCGATCGCCGACGTTCGTCGTCGCCACCGCCACGCCGGCGCCCTGCATCGCCGCGTGGAAGCCGTAGTTGGTCATCACCGTCACGACCACGCCGTTGCCGGCCAGCCGCCCCGCGTCTCGCAGGTGAAGCGCCGCCAGCGCCATCAGTTCGTCCCCGTCCACCACCTCGCCCCGCCGGTCCACGGCCAGCACGCGGTCACCGTCGCCGTCGAACGCGAATCCCACGCTGTGAGCGCCCTCGAGCACCCGCTCAGCGAGCGCCTCGACGTGCGTGGAGCCACAGCCGTCGTTGATGTTGCGCCCGTCCGGGGCGTCGGCGATGACCGTCACCTTCGCCCCCAGCCGCCGGAAGATCTCCGGCGCCACGTGGTAGGTGGCGCCGTTTGCGCAATCCAGGAGCACGTCCAATCCGGCGAGGTCGAGCTCGGAGAAGTGCGTGTGGAGCTCGCGCAGATAGTCCTCCGGGGCACCTCTCAGCTCGCGCACGCGCCCAATCACCGATGACCGCTCACGCCCGTCGAGCTGCGAGCGCTCATCCTGCTCGAGCTCCCGCTCGATCTGAAGCTCGGCCTCATCGGAGAGCTTGTAGCCGTCGCCGGCGAAGAACTTGATCCCGTTGTCCTGGTAGGGGTTGTGGGAAGCCGAGAGAACGACGGCGAGATCGAAGCCGTAGCGCGCCAGCAGCAGCGGTGCCGCGGGGGTCGGAAGCACGCCGCCCAGGAGCGCATCTCCCCCGGCGGCGCTGACGCCGGCCGCGACCGCCGCCTGCAGCATCTCCCCCGACTCGCGCGTATCGCGCACGATCAACACCTGCGGGCGCTCGGCGCCGGCCGCTCGGGTGGCCGCCTGGGCCAGCGCCAGCGCCAGCTCGGCGCTCAGAAACTGCCCGGCGACGCCGCGAACGCCGTCGGTCCCGAACAGCTTGCGGGTCATGCTCTCCCTTGCGGTCGGTGCACTAGCGCTTGGAGAACTGCGGACGCTTGCGCGCCTTCTTCAGGCCGGCCTTCTTGCGCTCCTTCGCGCGCGAATCACGCGTCAGGAAACCTCTGCGCTTGAGCTCGCCGCGAAGATTCGGGTCGGCCTCGAGCAGTGCGCGTGACACCCCATGGCGCAGCGCCCCGGCCTGAGCGGAGATGCCTCCGCCGTGCAGGCGCGCGACCACATCCATCCGCTCCTGATAGCCCACCGCCTCAAGCGGCTGGCGGATGTTGCGCTGGAGCGTCACTCGCGGGAAGTGCTCCTCGAGTACGCGTCCGTTCACAAGATATGTGCCGGTCCCCGGCCGCAGGGTCACTCGCGCGATCGCCGTCTTGCGCTTGCCCGTTGCCCTGTAGCGCGCACCCGAGGCCAGATCGATGGCGGCCGTGGAGATCGGCTCGACGAGCGTCTCCTCGTCCTCATCGTCGCTCCTCTCAACCTGCTCGGCGCCGTCGTCCTCGATCGCGTAGGGATCCTCGTAGGTCTCGCTGCGACCGAGCGGATCGACGCCCTCGGGGACGATGTCCACTTCAAGGTGCGCTCCCGGCACCGACGGCTTCCCCCGCGGTGCCGACTCCTCCTCGCCGTCCTCCTCAGATGCGCCCGCGGATTCTGTCTGCTCGGCCTGCTCTGCGGTCTCGGCGGCCGCGTCCTCGACGGCGGCTATCTCCTCCACCTCCGCGGCCACGACCTCCTCGGCGACCTCCTCGGACACCTCCTCGGCCACGGCCTCCTCGTCCACAACCTCGGCCAAGGCCTCTTCGGCCACGACCTCCTCGGCGACAGCCTCGGCCAAGGCCTCCTCGGCCACGACCTCCTCGGCGACAGCCTCGGCTTGCTCGTCGGCGATGGGCTCGACGACCGCCTCAGGCGTCTCCTCCGGAGCCTCGTCCTTATCCTCGTCGGCCATCATCCCTCGAGCTCCATTGGCTGGGGCTTCTGCGCGACGTGCGGATGCTCGGGTCCGGCGTAGATCTTGAGCTTCGTGATCTGCCTTCGAGCGAGCCGGTTCCGTGGCAGCATGCCTTTGACGGCCAGGCGGATGATCTCCTCGGGCCGGCGCGCCTGCATCTCCTCGAAGCTTCGCGAGCGCAATCCGCCGGGGTAGCCCGAGTGGCGGTAGTAGCGCTTGTCTTTGCGCTTGTTCCCGGTCACGTGGACCTTCTCGGCATTCACGACGACGACGAAGTCTCCGGTATCGATGTGCGGCGTGTACTCGGGCTTGCGCTTGCCCCGCAGCGCATCCGCGATCTGCGTGGCCATGCGACCCAGCGTCTTGCCGTCGGCGTCCACCACGAGCCAGTTGCGCTCGCGGTCGGTCGGCTTCGCTACGTAAGTTCTAGTCGAGGGGGCCATCACGCAAAAAAGGCCACGCGGTAGCGCGCGGCGCGATCAACATCATAGGCGATTACTCCCACTCGATGGTGCCCGGCGGCTTCGAGGTGATGTCGAGGACCACGCGGTTGACCTCGCGCAGCTCGTTGATCATCCGAGAGGCGATCGTCTCGAGCAGGTCGTAGGGCAGCCGCGCCCAGTCCGCCGTCATCGCGTCGTCGCTGGTGACCGCCCGCAGGACCACCACGTAGCCGTATGTGCGCTCGTCCCCCTGTACGCCCACCGTGCGAACGTCGGGCAGCACGCAGAAGGACTGCCACAGCTCGCGGTAGAGACCCGCGTTGCGGATCTCCTCCTGCAGGATGTGATCGGCCTCCCGCAGCACGTCCAAGCGCTCCTTCGTCGCCTCACCGCCCACGATCCTGATAGCCAGACCCGGCCCGGGGAAGGGCTGGCGCCAGACCAGCCGCTCAGGCAGGCCGAGCTCGGCACCGACCGCGCGCACCTCGTCCTTGAACAGCGCCCGCAACGGCTCCACCAGCTCGAAGCGCAGATCGTCAGGCAAACCGCCGACGTTGTGGTGCGACTTGATCGTCGCTGTACCGGTCCCTCCGCCGGACTCGATCACGTCCGAGTAGAGCGTGCCCTGCACCAGAAACTGCGCGCCCGCGCCGCCATCCGGTCCCGCGAGCTTCGCGGCCTCCTCCTCGAACACCCTGATGAACTCCGCCCCGATCGCCTTACGCTTGGCCTCGGGCTCGGTCACCCCTTTGAGCTTCTCAAGGAAGCGCGTCTCCGCGTCGACGGCTACCAGTGGCACCTTGAAGGTGTCGCGAAATGCGCCCACCACCTGCTCTCCCTCGTCCTTGCGCATCAGCCCGTGATCGACGAACACGCACGTCAACTGCTCACCCACCGCGCGATGCACGAGCAGCGCGGCGACCGAGGAATCCACCCCTCCCGAGAGCCCGCAGATCACCCTGCCCTCGCCCACCTGCTCGCGGATACGGCGCACCTGGTCCTCAACGATCGAGGCGGCGGTCCATGTTCGCTCGCAGCCGCACACGTCTGTCAGGAACCTGGTGAGGATCTCCTGGCCGTATGGGGTGTGCACAACCTCGGGATGGAACTGGATCCCATAGATGCCCCGCTCTGCGTTCTCGACAGCCGCCACCGGTGAGACGCTGGAGGAGGCCAGCGCCGTAAAGCCGGGCGGCGGCTCGAACACGGTGTCCCGGTGGGACATCCAGCATGTCTGCTCGCGCGGTGTCTCCCGTAGCAGCACACCAGGGGTGCTGACGTGGAGCTCCGAGCGGCCGAACTCGCCCACATCGGCCTCCTCGACGCGACCGCCCAGCTCGTGCATGAGCAGCTGCATGCCGTAACAGATTCCCATCACGGGCACGCCCAGCTCCAACAGACCTCGCTCGAGGCGCGGAGCACCCGGCGCATACACAGACGCCGGCCCGCCCGACAGGATGACGCCGCGTGGCTTGCGCCTCGCGATCTCCTCCAGCGGCACATCGTGAGGCAGCATCTCTGAGAACACCCCGCAGTCGCGGATCCTGCGAGCGATCAGCTGCGAGTACTGACCGCCATAGTCAAGGACGACGACCTCCTCGACGGCCACGGGCCTTACGGGCGCTCGCGCTGAGGCGCTCGACGTCGCGGTCGGCGCCGCGCCCTCGGCGGGAGAGCGATCGAGCACGCCGCCAGAGGAAGCCGGGACCGACTCCGACGGGTCAGTCATTGACGAGGGCGGCAGCCTTTCCGTTGGTGGCGCCCATGCCCACGCCCTGGTCACGCTGTAGCGCCTTGCCCTCGGTCTGCAGGGCCGGCGCGATCACAACCTCGGCGCGGTTGAACTCGGCGAGGTCCTTGTGCCCGCATGTGGCCATCGATGTGCGCAAGCCGCCGAACAGGTTGAACGTGCCGTCGTTCTCGCGCGCGGGGCCGACGAGGATCTCCTCGAGGGTTCCGTTCTGAGTCGTCGCCACGCGCGCACCACGGGGGAGCGTCGGATGAAATGTGGCCATCCCCCAGTGAAAGCCGCGCCCCGGTGCCTCGTATGCGCGCGCCAGCGGCGAGCCGATCATGACCGCGTCGGCGCCGAGCGCGATCGCCTTGGACACGTCACCGCCGTTGCGCATGCCGCCGTCGGCTATCACCTGGCAGTACTCGCCCGTCTCCAGCATGTGCGTGGAGCGTGCGCTCGCGACGTCGGCGATCGCGGTCGCCTGCGGCACGCCGATGCCCAGCACGCCACGCGTCGTGCAGGCCGCACCTGGCCCCACTCCGACGAGCACCCCGGCGGCGCCGGTCCGCATCAGGTGAAGGCCCGTGTGGTAGGAGGCGCAACCGCCCACCACCACCGGCACGTCGAGCGTCGGGATGAACTCCTTGAGGTTGAGCGGCTCGGAGACAGTCGAGACGTGCTCGCCGGAGACCACCGTGCCCTGGATGATGAGCACGTCGAGGCCCGCCTCGATCGCGATCTCGTAGTAGGCGAGCACTCGCTGAGGCGTCAGCGACGCCGCCACGACGACCTTCTGCTCCTTGATCTCGCGTATCCGCTGCGCGATCAGCTCGGGCTTGACGGGCTCGCGATAGATGTCCTGCATCTCGCGCGTGGCCGCCTCCTTGGGCAGTGAGGCGATCCGCTCGAGCTGCTCCTCGGCGTCCTCATAGCGCGTAAAGATGCCCTCGAGGTTGAGCACGGCCAGCCCGCCCAGGTCGCCGATGATGCCGGCGGTCCGCGGCGAGGTGACGCCGTCCATCGCGGCCGCGAGCATCGGGAGCTCGAACTGGTAGGGGCCGAGCTTCCAGGAAATATCGATGTCGTCGGGGTCGCGCGTGCGCCTGGACGGCACGATCGCGATGTCGTCGAAGCCGTACGCCTGGCGCGCCTTCTTGCCGCGTCCTATCTCTATTTCCATCGTGGCATCCTCGCAGTTGATGCGGACAAGAAAACCCCGCACATGGCGGGGCCAAAGGGGGGTCGGCGGAGCTCCGGTGGGACCTTGTCAGGGGCAAAAGACAAGCGACTTTGAGCATAGCAATGGTCACATGGGATCGAGTCCCGTTGGCTATGCTCGTTTGACCATGAGCGAGGGAACCCAGAGGAGCTACGACCCGCAGGCGATCGAGACTCGCCGCCAGGCCGCCTGGCGTGAGCGCGACGCATTCCGCACGCCGGCCGTCCTCGAGGAGCAGCCGCACCGCTACATCAAGCCCTCAGCGCCCTTCACCTCGGGGAACATCCACATAGGGCACGTACGCAGCTACTCGATCGGCGATGCCTACGCGCGCTTCTGGCGCGCGCGCGGTGACGCGGTGCTGTTCGCCTTCGGCTTCGATGCGTTTGGCCTGCCCGCCGAGCTCGGCGCGATCACCGCGGGAGAGCCTCCGAGCGAGTGGGTCAGCCGTTGCGCGCGGCACATGACCGGGCAGCTCGACCGCCTCGGCTTCTCCTTCGATTGGCAGCGCGCATTCCTCAGCTCCGACCCGATCATGTACCGCTGGTCGCAGTGGCTGTTCCTCACCCTGCTCGAGGCGGACCTCGTCTACCGGGGAACCGGGAACGTCGACTGGTGCGACACCTGCCAGACCACCCTCGCCACGATCCAGGTCGAGAACGGCCTCTGCTGGCGCTGTCACAACCCGGTGCGGCTGATCCAGCGGCCGCAGTGGAACCTGCGCGTGAGCGCATACGTCGAGGAGAACGACGGGCGCCTGGACGAGCTCGAGAACTGGGACGAGAACTCGCTGGCCAGCCAGCGCTTCGTGCTCGGTCGCGTCGATGGCGTCGAGATCGACCTCAGCGGCCCCTCGGAGAGGGAGCTGACGGTGTTCACGCCGCACGCCGACGCGCTCGAGCTCGCGCGCTTCGTGCTGATCTCCCCCAAGCACCCCGACATCGACATCTGGGCGAATGATCCAGACGTGCGCGCACGCGTGGAGGAGGTGCGCTCGGGCGGGCTCGAGCGCAGCTCGCGCGACGCCGATGAGATCTCGCTGATCGACACCGGCCACTCGCTGAAAGCGCCCGCGGGCGAGGCCAGCCTCCCCGTGCTGATCTCGCCGGTGGTCGACGGTCGCTTCGGAGCGACCGCCGTTCTCGGCATACCCGAGCACGATCGCACCGACCATATGATCGCCGAGCGCCTCGGGATGGACGTGCCTGCCCAGACAGATACTGAGAAGCGGACGCCCGCTCGAGCGGGACAGGCCCTCCCCGGAGGAGCCGTCGCTGACTCGCCGGCACGCCCGGCCGTGCGCTATCGCGCCGATGACTTCTCGATCTCCCGCCAGCGCTCGTGGGGGACGCCGATCCCGATCGTCTACTGCGAGAGCTGCGGGGCAGTGCCCGTGCCGCGCGAGCAGCTGCCGGTGCTGCTGCCGCTGGACATCACCCCCACGGGCACGGGCAACCCGCTGGCCGAGTCGCGGGAGTTCGTGGAGACCACCTGCCCGGGCTGCGGCGGCCCGGCCCGCCGCGAGACCGACACGCTCGACTGCCACTTCGACGCGCTGTGGCTGTGGGTCCCAGCGTGCGTCCCACCCGAGGCGCGCGAGGAGGCCCTGGAGGACATCCTCGCGCTGCCCGACCTGCGCCACTGGCTGCCGTCGGAGCGGGTGGTCGCCGGCTCGGACAGCGGCAACTTCGTATTCGACCAGCGCATCGTCACGAAGGCCCTGCGCGACATCGGGCCGCTTGCGTTTCTCAGCGACGGCGAGCCCTTCGCCGGCTGCCTGTTTCATGAGATGGTCATCGCGGACGGACGCAAGATGAGCAAGCACCTCGGCAACGTCGTCGACCCCGACGCTCTGGTCGAGCGCTTCGGCGCGGACACCGTCCGCCTGGCGGTCCTCTATGCGGCCCGGCCGCAGCGCTCGCTCAACTGGAGTGACTCAGCGGTGCTTCGCTGCCATCGGTTCCTCACGCAGGTCTGGGAGTACGCGCATCTAAAGCTCGCCGAGGCAGCTGCCGATTCTGAGCGCCCCGAGGCAACCGAGCCCGGTGTTGATGGCGAGCCGATGAGAGACACGACCGAGCACCTCAGGCTGAAACTACGCACGCAATGGTGCGAGACTGCTGTCGAGAAGATCACGCAGGACATGGAGGGCCTCGAGATGCACAGCGCCGTACGCAACGTCATGCGCCTGTTCGACCGAATCAAGGACTTCGAGAAGCGCGTGATCGCGCGCGAGGAGAAGCTCAGCCGCGCCAACCTGGAGGCGCTGATCGACGCGCTCACGCTGCTCGTGCAGACGCTCGGTCCCCTGGCTCCCCACCTCGCCGAGGAGCTGTGGATCGCGTTCGGCCACGACGGACCGTCCGCACAGACGCCGTGGCCGGCCGCATCGTTACAGGTGCCAGCATGAGCACACAGACTGCACAGGGCGCCACGACCGGGGCGCGACAGCGGACGCGCTCGTGCGCGACCGGCCTGACCTGCCACCGCTGCCAGCACGACTATCCGCTCGAGTCGACCGTGTTCTCCTGCCCGGATTGCGGCAAGGGGCTCGACGTTGTCTACGACTACGAGCGCGCCGCCGCCCACTTCAAGGAGATCCCAGGGTCCGAGCGCCCTCACAACATCTGGCACTTCGAGGAGCTTCTGCCGATCGTCGATGCCTCCGCGCAGGCGCGCGTCGGACTGCACGCCGGCTACACCCCGCTGATCCGCGCAGACCGACTGGGCGCGGAGCTCGGGCTGAGCAACCTCTATTTGAAGGACGACTCCACCTCACGCCCAAGCCTCTCCTACAAGGACCGTGTCGTCGCGATGTCGGTCGCGAGGCTCCTCGAGCGGGGTAAGACCGAGCTCGGCTGCGTCTCAACCGGCAACGTCGGCACGGCGGTGGCCTCCTATGCGGCCAAGGCCGGCGTCGATGCCTACGTGTTCTATCCGAACCGCCTCGAGGATACGAAGGCCCGGGCCTGCATGGCTCTTGGCGCCAAGGTCTGTCAGGTCGAGGGCAACTACGACGAAGCCAACCGCCTCTGCCGGGAGGTCGCCGAAACGACCGGCATGGACTTCGCCAACATCACGCTGCGCCCGTTCTACGCCGAGGGTGCCAAGACCGCAGCGTTCGAGATCGTCGAGCAGCTCGACTGGAAGGCACCGGAACACATCGTCACCGCGGCGGCGGGCGGCACGCTCTCCTCACGTCTGCACAAGGGCCTCGGCGAGCTGCAGCTGCTGGGTCTCTCAGACACCGATCAGACGCAAATTCACATCGCCCAGCCGTGGGGTTGCAATCCGATCGCGAGCGCGATCCTGGCCGAGGAGGCCGAGATTCATCCGGTGACGCCGGAGACCGCCGCCCACTCTCTCGCGATCGGGGCGCCGGGCGATGGCTATCTCGTGGTCGACGCCGTCCTCAAACGCGGCGGCACCGGCGGCTTCGCGACCGACCCCGAGATCTTCGCCGGGATCGACCTGCTCGCGGCGACAGAGGGCCTGTTGACCGAGCCGGCCGGGGGCACGACCGTGGCGGTGCTCGAGAAACTCGCCGCCAGCGGGCGGTTCGGAGCCGACGACACGGTTGTCGCGATCATCACCGGAAACGGGCTAAAGACCCTCGACGACCACCCGCAGAAGCCGTGGCCTCACAAGATCGACTGCGAGCTCGACGCGATGCTCGTGGCGCTGACCGAGCTGAAGAGCGGCGGCACGCTGATGGACTCGGCGCGCGAGCAGCTGCAAGCCTAGGGCGCTCGAGCAGCAGACCGGCGCACAGCCGGGCCGATCGAGGCCTTGCACGATCAGGCGCCTGCTGGCAGGCGAGTACAGTTGGGGTATGGACGAGGGCACGCCCGCGGGCCACATCCTTCCCCTCGAGGAGCGTCGGCGCCTCGAGCGCCTGGCGGTCGAAGAAGCCGGCGGCGGGGAGTCAGAGGGCTTCGAGCTCGCCGAGCAGGAGCTGATCGAGCACGCCTCCCACGGCGACGATCACACTCCCTCGCGCATCATCCGCGATGCTGGACCAGAGGAGGAGCCGGCCTCCTCGGTGTACGGAGAAGCCGACGAGGAGCATCTGCCCGACCAGTAGATTCGCCGGGCTCCCTGTGGGCTCGCAGCCAGATCCTGGTGTTCGACCTCAGGCCGTCTCCCGGCTGTCGGCGGCGGCGGGCGTGCGCCCGCGCCAGTCGCGCCCGATCTGCCGCGTCAAGCGCGGGTAGACGATCAGGTGCCGGAACGGCCTGATCGCCGCCATGTAGGCGATCCCGAGCAGACCGTTCGGCTTCACGAGAACGGCCATCTGACCCCGATAGCCGCCGCTCCCGTCCGACACCCAGCCGAGGTGCATGACCCCGTGCACGGTCCGATTGGCGATCTCCGCCGCCCACTCGTCCGTGAGCAGATAGAGCGACACGAACGGGAGCCCGTCGAAGCCCGGACCCGATGGGGCCTCGCGCAGATCCGCCGGCATCCGATCGCGGAGCGTCGGCACGCGGGCGCCGAGACCGGCGTCCGGGCGGTCCCAACCGAGCAGCCGCCCGATCTTCCAGCGGACCACCCACAGCGCGCGGGTAGCGCGGGAGGAGCTCTGCCCCGGCTCGCCGGAGGCGATCCCCTCGACCAGCCGGGGAAAGTCGTCGAGGCCGCCCGGCGTCGGCAGCGACCACACGTCCTCGAGCCGGAAATCGGCGGTCAGCTCGTGGATCCGCCAGGGCCGCTCAGTGTGCGCGGCGTTCGGGAGCCTCATAGCTGAATCTCCGCCTCACCGGCGAACGCCGGTAGCTCCCCCAACCCGAGCACTCCAGCCACGGCGCGTGCCGCCAGCAACTCGTCGTAGGGCGCTTGTCCGGCGAGCTCGATCACCGCGCCCTCCAGCGCGCCGACGTAGGCCAGCGCAACCGCTCGAACGGGTGGGCCGGGTGGGATCGACCCCGCTCTGCGCCCGGCCTGGATCAGCCGGCCGCAGCGTTTGACAAGCGTCTCGGAGACACGCTGTACCTCGCGTCCAACCGGGTGATCCTGCGCGGCGAACTCAAGGCGCAGAGCGATCGCCAAGCGAGCCACATCTCGCCGGCAAAAGATGGCGTGGCCGCGGGCGAGGGTGATCAGAGCGAGCGCCGGGTCCGGCTCGCCGTCGACGCGCACTCCCACCTCCTGCCGCCACGTCTCATCCACCCAGGCGACCACTGCCAGCGCCAGGTCTTCCTTGTCCTCGAACTGGTGATAGAGGGCGCCGCGGCTGTATCCAGCCTCGCGTGCCACCTCCTCCAGAACGAGATTCCCGTAGCCGTGGCGGGACAGGCCACGAGCCGCCGACTCGAGCAACGCGGCCCGTGTGCGCGCGCTTCGGTCGGCCTGGGTCGAGCGGCGCCCGCCGACCGGGGCGAGCCCTGTCTGGGTGCGTGTTCGCTCTCCCAGGTTACGTACAGACATGTATGTATGTTACAGCAACCGCGCGCCGCGTGGGCCCAACTGAGCAGGGGGCATGCCGGCGTTCTGAGTGTTCTCAGCGCCAAGACGGACGCTGGGGTGCTCCGGTGTCAGTGTCTGTCACGTGGAGGCGCTCTTGTGGTCCTGCTCCTCGAGGTACGGTGCGAGGTACTTCGCGACGATCTTGCTCGGTGGTGACCAGCTGGGGATCTCGCTGATCTGAGAACTGAACCCGTGCCCCCCGGTGATCTGCGCGGTGAGGTAAAGAGGTTTGGCGCCGGTCAAGAGCATCCCGTGGACCACGGGATCAAACGGCTCGGGTGTGACCGGCGCTCCGGCGAGCGCTGCGATCGATTGGGCGGCCGTGTCGGCCTGCTGGGAGCCGAGCCCGCCTTGCTTGATGGGGAACTCGATCGCGTCACCGGCAGCGTAGATCGGGCCCACATCCCGGAGCTTGCCGTAGGGGTCGACGCGGATGAAGCCATGCTCTCCCAGCGGGATGCCCCTGATCGAGGGCCCGTAGAGCTCGGGCAGGGCGATCACACGGTCCACCTCAAGGCGGCGGTCACCGGGGTTGATCACGATCTGCCCCTCGGCGGGGATCTCCGCGTAGGCGGAGCCGATCATCTCGATACCCGCATTCTGAAGCAGCTCGCTCACGAGGCCACTGGCCTGCGAGCCGAAGATCGCCAGGGGCGCGTCCTCGGGCGTCACGATCGTGACGGACAGCTCGATTTGCATGTCATACGCGCGCGCGGCGCTCATCAGCGCCAGCTCATACAGCGGCAGCGGCCAGGCCATCCGCCCGGGCGAGACGAAAGCGAGGCTCTTCAGATAGCCGCCCTCCACGTCCTGGATCAGGCCGTGAGCGTCTCGTCCATGCGACGGTCGTCGATCGTCAGCGCATGGGTGTAGTGCGCCGCGGGCCTCGCGCCGAGCGCGAGCATCAACACGTCGTACTCGATCGCCTGATCGTCCTTGGTGTGGATCATCTGCTTGTCGGGATCAACCCAGGCCGAGCTCGCCAGCGAACAGCTTCGCGCCGGCGTCCTGGACGATCGACGCCAGCGGGTAGCGGCGGGCCGCCCCATACGCGAACGGCTCACGGACGGTCAGCGGTCGGTACACGAACTCAGCGTTCGGCGCGATCACGGTCACGTCAGTGCGACCGGGGGCAAGATGGGCCAGGGCCAACGCCGTCTCCAGGGCGGCCACTCCCCCGCCGGCGATGATTACGCGGAGCTTCTCGGGGTGCGCGGGTTCGGTAGTCATGGCTCGGAGGAAGCCATTCCAGTGTCGACGCGCCCAGAAATCGTGAGCGCGTCGACAACCACATCGGCGTGCTCCACTGACATCATGGGCAAGCTCACGCCACTGCACCTACCGCGACGGGTGGGTCCACGCTGCGAGCGACCTCACTTCCTTCGAGCACCACCTTCAGTGCGGCGCTGTTCGAGGCGTCGGCAAAGGTGTCATAGGCGCTCATCGTGTCCTTGAGCGCGAAGCGGTGTGTCTCGAACACGGTCGGGTCAAGGCGGCCGCTCGGCGACCAGCTTCATCAGTTGGGGGATCGTGTTGGTGTCGACCAGTCCCGTTGTGATCGTGACGTCGCGCGTCCACAGCTTCTCGAGGTGAAGGGTCGGCGGGGTGGCCGTGCACCCCGATGTTCGCCACGCGCCCTCCCGGTCGGATCAGCTGGCATGCCAGCTCGAACGTGTCGGATACGCCCACTGCCTCGAGGGCGACGTCGGCACCGAGGCCGTCGGTGAGGTCCATGATCTGCGCGACGGGCATCCTCGCGTCCGTTGTTGATCGTTGTGTCGGCTCCGAAGTGCTCCGCGCTCTCTAGGCGGCTGTCAGCAAGATCGATTGCCACGATTCGCCCGGGTGTGTAGAGCCGGCGGTGAGCATCGCCGCGAGGCCGATCGGGCCGGCGCCGACGATCGCCACGACATCTCCCGGGCGAGACCTTGCCGTTAGCACGCCGACCTCGTAGGCGGTCGGCAGGATGTCGGCAAGGAACAGGACCTGCTCGTCTGAGAGCTGCTCGGGCACCCTGTAGACGGAGTTATCGGCGAACGGAACGCGGGCGTACTCGGCCTGTAGCCCATCGATCAGTGGCCGAAGATCCAGCCGCCCCCGCCGAGGCACTGTCCGTAGCGAGCTTCCTTGCAGAAGCGGCAGCGCCCGCAGGCACTGACGCATGACAGCAGCACCCGGTCTCCGACCGCCACGGTGCTCACACTGGCGCCGATCTCCTGCACGGTCCCGACAGCCTCATGGCCGAGCACCGTGCCGGGTGTCGTCTCGGGTACGTCGCCCTTGAGGATGTGCAGGTCCGACCCGCAGATCGTCGAGGTGTCGATCCGCACCACGATGTCGGTCGGATCGATGATCGTGGGGTCGGGCACGTTGTCCCAGCCGCGCTGGCCGGGGCCGTGATAAACGAGGGCCTTCATGTTGATCTCCAATCTCTGTGGGGTAACCGGCCGTTGAGGCGCGATTCCGGCGTGGTCAGACCGTCGACGAGGGCGCTCCCGTCAGGACCGGCTCGCGCTCGCGCTTGAGGGGCAGCAGCTTCCTCTTCGATCGGGGTGCGCTGTGCGTGGCGGAAGCCAAGGACGACGAACCCGAGCATCATCAGGGCAAGGATGAACGAGGCGATCGCGCCATAAAGCATGATCGTGCCGATCTTCGAGAAGCCGTAGGCCTCGAGCAGCAGCCCGCGCAGCGTCGTTCCCTGGAAGGACGTCGTCTCGAGCGCCTCGAGCTTTGTGTTCTTTGGTTCGGCGCGCGCGGCGGTGCTGATCTTTGAGTAGACCCCTCCGTAAGGCATCTCGGAGAGGTGGATCGCGATGAAGTGATCGGCCTAGGCCTCGGCCTGCGGGCCAGTTAGCAGCTGCTGTCCCGCGTACTGCGAGACCGAGGGGATCATCGCTGGGGTGATCTCGCTGCCGGCCTTCGCGTGGGCGAAGCGGCCTTCGGCGGGAAGAAGATCTGCTGCGCGGCGAGCTGGTTGTGGACGTTGCTGTGGTCGTAGCCGTAGCCCCACATCAACAGTCCTCCTGCCACGAGGAGAACGACTACGAGAACTAGCCCGACGGCGCTGGTTAGAACGTCAAAGACTCTGCGACCCATGACACGGCTCCTCTCGGTGGGTATGCGCGATCACGGCCTCTGTGCTCGCGCTCCACCGGCCGAACGTTTGAGCCGGGTACTACAAGCTCGAGCCGAAAGTTAGGGCCAAGCCACACATGACTCTACCACCCGCCAAGTGCGCCTCGACACATGCGAACATCTAACGTACTGAGCAGCCGGCATGCGGCGGCGCAGTCCGCCAGATGCCACCCGGTTATGCCAGCCTCCGCGAGACCAAGCATTTGCGTGTCCTAATCGCCAACGAGCGCAAGGACCGCCTCGCGCTCGTGGCTCCCATCGTCGTTGGACTCGGCCACGAGGTGATCGCGCGCGAGATCGAGGTCTCAGACGTCGGGGCTGCGACTGCCAGAGAGCGACCCGACGTCGCGCTCGCAGGACTTGGAGATAGCTCAACGCACGCACTCGAGCTAATCGACAAGATCGTCCGGACGGCCGCCTGCCCGGTTATCGTCCTGCTCCATGCCCGCGACCCTGAGTTCATCAGCGAGGCGTCCAAGCGAGGCGTGTTCGCCCACATCAGCGATGCCGACGTCGATGACTGGCAGAGCGCGATTGACATGTGCTCCTAACGCTTCGCCGAGTACCAAGATCTCCAGGCGCTTTCGGTCGCCGCGCCCTGACCGAGCGCGCCAAGGGGATCCTGATGGAGCGCCACTGTATCGACGAGGCGAGCGCCTTCGAGATGCTGCGCGAGCAGGCCCGGGTCGATAACCGCAAGCTGATCGACCTAGCCACGGCGGTCGTCTACGTACACCGGCTCTTGCCCAGAGAGCCACAGCCTACGTCACAGTCCTAACGCTTGCATAGGCGATACAGGACGGTCCAGGGAGCCCTAACCGTCAAGAACCTCAGCGACTGCACATATAGAAAAACCCCGCATTTGCGGGGCTTTTCCTTAGCAGATCGATAAGCCGGATTCTGTCGTTGAACAGCCATCCATCTTTGCGGCCTACCTGGACCTTGGCGGGCCACCTGCAAGCGGTCCTGTTTGGCCTTGCATCGGGTGGGGTTTGCCCAGCCGCCGCGTCACCGCGACGCTGGTGCGCTCTTACCGCACCATTTCACCCTTGCCTGCCCGCCGTTCACGTGGGACGGCGCACATCGGCGGTTTGTTTCTGTGGCACTTTCCCGCGGGTTTCCCCGGGTCGATCTCTCGACCACCCTGCCCTGTGATGTCCGGACTTTCCTCGAAGGCACTTTGCCATCGCGGCTGCCTGACCTGCACCACCAACCTAGCGCGTAGCGCCCGCGCTGTGAAGGCGCGGGCGCAGATGTGCGCGACCGGCGGCCACGCGAGCATCGGACCGCCGCCGCTCAGACGCTCCTGAGCAGGCCCACCACGCGGCCGAGCACCTTGACCTCCTTGCTGCGAATCGGCTCCATCGTCTCGTTCTCGGGCTGCAGCCGGATGTGGTCGGCTCTCCCGGAAGAAGCGCTTGACCGTCGCCTCCTCTCCCAGCAGCGCAACCACGACGTCGCCATCCTGCGCGGTGTCCTGGGAGTGCACCACGACGAAGTCGCCCTCGAGGATGCCCGCATCCTTCATCGAGTCGCCGCGGATCCGCAGCAGGTACTCGCCGTCTCCGCCGCCCGCGATCTCCGGCACGGAGACGTACTCCTCGACGTTCTCCTCGGCGAGCATCGGCTGCCCGGCGGCCACCGAGCCCACGAGCGGCAGGCACTCGCCGCGCACGATGCCGCGCACGCTCTCGACGGCCCGGTCGAGCAACTCGATCGCCCGTGGCTTGGAAGGATCGCGGCGCAGCAGTCCGATCTTCTCCAGGTTGGCCAGATGCGCGTGCACCGTCGAGGAAGACGCCAGCCCCACGGCTTTGCCGATGTCGCGCACCGTCGGCGGATAGCCGTACTTGGCCGAGTACTTGCGGATGAAGTCGAATATCTCCTGCTGGCGCTTGGTCAGATCCATGTCTCCGGACTCCCGGTTCTGTTGGACTGTGGCCTGAAACGAACGTGTGTTCGCACTTTAGCGTCGGGCGACGACGGATGCAAGCACGGCGTCCCGCGCTCGACGGCGCCAGCGCGCGTTTCGGCCGCGACCACCCGGGGCTATACTCGCCCCCTCTGCGCCCGTGGCGGAATTGGTAGACGCGCAAGGTTGAGGGCCTTGTGGGGAAATTTCCCCGTGGTGGTTCGAGTCCACTCGGGCGCACTGAGAAAGCCCGGTGGCGGGGCTTTTTCCGCGCCTGGGCTGAGCGCATCACGGGTAGGTCGCGCTCCACGACGGGTTCGTCCGCGCTGTTGGCGCCCGAGTAGGAGGCGTGGACGAGGATCGCGTCGCTCTGCTGCGAAGGCAACCATGTCCGTGTTGTCAGAGCAGGAGTTGGTCTTTTCCGCGACCGTGCAGGTAATCGTCGTGGCAGCACCGTCCCTTTCCACCACCAACACCGCGTTGTCCGCGCCGACGTTCTGGCGGTGAAGTGGACCGTGAAGTGCGAGAGGGTGCCCGCCTGGATCATCGGGGTCGCCGTTGCCAGCGCGTAGAGGGACATGTTGAAGCTTTCTGGCCCCAATCGTGCCGCCTAGCCCACCACCCACGACCCCGCTCCCGGCCGAACCGGTAGCACCTGTGCCGCCGGTGGCTCCGAGCGCTCCGGTTGCTCCCGTGCTACCTGCCTTGCCTGCCGTTCCGGTTGCGCCCGTGCTGCCTGCGGCTCCGGTTGCTCCCTTGGGTGCGGTTGCTCCGGTCGCTCCGGTTCTACCTTCTTTACCTTCCGCTCCAGTTACGCCCGTGGCTCCAGTCACTCCGGTCGCTCCGGTAGCCCCGGCCGCTGCGGCTGCTCCCGATTTACCTTCTTTTCCTTCAGTTCCACTGGCCCCGGTCGCTCCCTGGGCACCGGTCGCGCCTGTCACGCCCAGCGCTCCCGTGACTCCGGATTCGCCTTTGGCTCCGGTTGCTCCGGTCCTACCTTCTGCACCGGTCGCACCGGTCACGCCTGATATGCCCTGGGTTCCCGTGGCTCCGTTTGGGCCCGGTCTTCCTTCTCTACCTTCGGCTCCGGCTGCTCCGGCCGCTCCGGCTGCTCCGGCCGCTCCGGCCGCTCCGCGGCTGGCTCCGTTTTCGCCTTTGACTCCGGTCGCACCAGCAGCGCCGGTTGCGCCCGCCACACCCTGCGCTCCGGTCGCACCAGCCTTGCCCTTGTCTCCGGCTGCGCCCGTCGCTCCGGAGGCTCCAGTCGCTCCGGACGCTCCGGTTGCGCCTTTTTCACCGGTAGTTCCCCTGGTTCCTTCAGCGCCGCTTCCACCCGTCGGGCCGGCTGCTCCGGTCGCGCCTCGTTGACCTTCGGGGCCACTCGGACCGGTCGACCCCGTGCCGCTGCCCGTGTCACCCGTGCCCGCTTTCCCTTCTTTGCCTTCGGGCCCCGTCGCTCCGGTGGGACCCGTCGCTCCGGTCGCGCCGGTCGCTCCGGTCACACCCTGGGCGCCTTTTTCACCGGTCGCGCCAATGCTTCCCGTCGGTCCGGTGGTACCGGTCGCACCCTGTAGCTCCGGTAGCTCCGGTGGGTTCGGTCGCAACGCCAGCGCTGATCCGCCCGATCCGGTTTTCATGGGACTCGGTGAACCACATGTTCTCGCCGGGGCCCGCTGTGATCCCTAAGGGGTGCGCCGGCGATGGGCACGGGGGAACTCCGTGATCGTGCCGGCCGGGGTGATCCGGCCGATCGTCGGCGGCCTGCTCGGTGAACCAGAGGTTTCCGTCGGCGCCGAGTGCGATCGAGGTCGCCCCGCTGTCCGTGGTCGGGGTCGGGAAGAGGGTGATCGTCCCGCTCGGCGTGATCCGGCCGATGTCGTTCGCGCCGCCGAGCGCGAACCAGAGGTTCCCGTCAGGGCCTGCCGCGATGCCGTCGGGAGCCCGCTGTGCCGGGATCGGGAATTCCGTCACCGCGCCCGACGGTGTGATGCGGCCGACCTGATCGGTGTTCGTCTCGACGAACCAGAGGTTGCCGTCGGGGCCGGCGGCGATGGCGTTCGGAAGGCTGTCGGCCGTCGGCAGCGGATACTCGGTCACCTGGCCGGCGGGGGTGATCCGCCCGATCGCGTTCCCGGCTCGGTGAACCAGAGGTTGCCGTCGGGCCCGCACTTTTTTTTTAACCCATGGCTGGCTGGCTAGCCCCACCTCGGTGATGCCGGTCTTTGAATTCCGTTTAGACCCCGCGCCGGAGGGCGTGACTCGCCCCACCTTGCTCCTGCACCCCCCACCTCGCATTCCGGGCTTTCGATCTCGGTGAACCGAATGTTCCCGTCCGGGCCCTTCGCGACCCCCTGCGGCGTGACGCTGGCCTGATCAAGGACGGGGAACTGTGTGACAGTTCCCCGCCGGGGTGATCCGGGCGACCTTGATTTCCGAGGAATGGATTGCGCTCGGTGAACCAGAGGTTGCCTTCCGGGCCCGCCGTGATGCCGAGCGGCTCGCTGCCAGCTGTGATCCCAGTCGAGAACTCTGTGACCGTGCCGGCCGGGGCCGAGGCGCTCGCGACTGTGGGCACTACCCCCAACACCACTACCAAGGCCAGCCCCAACAAGCGAAGTCCGACGGTTCCCATTCTCAAAGTTTTCGCCCCCTGAGCTCTTTCCGTGCCGCTACGCCTTCTTGCGGACGCTGCGGCCGCGGATGGCGCAAAGCGCCGTACTACTCCGTGGTAGTCCGTTAGTCTCATCTCCGCCTCCTCTTGCTCGGGATCAGCGTGCCAACGGGCACGATCGGAAGCCGCCGCGCTCTTGTTTCACTTGAGCTTTCTGCTCCATCGCTATCTACCCATGAGCGCATCACGGGTAGGTCGCGCTCCACGACGGGTTCGTCGCGCTGTTGGCGCCCGAGTAGGAGGCGTGGACGAGGATCGTGTCGCTCGCCGCGAAGGCAACCATGTCCGTGTTGTCAGAGCAGGAGTTGGTCTTTTCCGCGACCGTGCAGGTAATCGTCGTGGCAGCACCGTCCCTTTCCACCACCAACACCGTGTTCTTGCTCACGTTGGCGGTGAAGTGGACCGTGAAGTGCGAGAGCGTGCCCGCCTGGATCATCGGGGTCGCCGTTGCCAGCGCGTAGAGGGACATGTTGAAGCTTTTGGCCCCAATCGTGCCGCCTAGCCCACCACCCACGACCCCGCTCCCGGCCGAACCGGTAGCACCTGTGCCGCCGGTGGCTCCGCAGCGCTCCGGTTGCTCCCGTGCTACCTGCCTTGCCTGCCGTTCCGGTTGCGCCCGTGCTGCCTGCGGCTCCGGTTGCTCCCTTGGGTGCGGTTGCTCCGGTCGCTCCGGTTCTACCTTCTTTACCTTCCGCTCCAGTTACGCCCGTGGCTCCAGTCACTCCGGTCGCTCCGGTAGCCCCGGCCGCTGCGGCTGCTCCCGATTTACCTTCTTTTCCTTCAGTTCCACTGGCCCCGGTCGCTCCCTGGGCACCGGTCGCGCCTGTCACGCCCAGCGCTCCCGTGACTCCGGATTCGCCTTTGGCTCCGGTTGCTCCGGTCCTACCTTCTGCACCGGTCGCACCGGTCACGCCTGATATGCCCTGGGTTCCCGTGGCTCCGTTTGGGCCCGGTCTTCCTTCTCTACCTTCGGCTCCGGCTGCTCCGGCCGCTCCGGCTGCTCCGGCCGCTCCGGCCGCTCCGGCCGCTCCGGCTGCTCCGGCTGCTCCGTTTTCGCCTTTGACTCCGGTCGCACCAGCAGCGCCGGTTGCGCCCGCCACACCCTGCGCTCCGGTCGCACCAGCCTTGCCCTTGTCTCCGGCTGCGCCCGTCGCTCCGGAGGCTCCAGTCGCTCCGGACGCTCCGGTTGCGCCTTTTTCACCGGTAGTTCCCCTGGTTCCTTCAGCGCCGCTTCCACCCGTCGGGCCGGCTGCTCCGGTCGCGCCTCGTTGACCTTCGGGGCCACTCGGACCGGTCGACCCCGTGCCGCTGCCCGTGTCACCCGTGCCCGCTTTCCCTTCTTTGCCTTCGGGCCCCGTCGCTCCGGTGGGACCCGTCGCTCCGGTCGCGCCGGTCGCTCCGGTCACACCCTGGGCGCCTTTTTCACCGGTCGCGCCAATGCTTCCCGTCGGTCCGGTGGTACCGGTCGCACCTGTAGCTCCGGTAGCTCCGGTAGCGCTCACTGTTGGCGTGTAGGTGATCACGACCTCCTGCGGGTCGCCTCCACCCGACCCGATATTTCCTTCCTTGGTGTTGGGAGCGGGAGCGATGTAACTGGAGCCCGCTCCGCCGCCACCCGAGGCTTGGCTTGCGCCAGCGGTGCCACCGCCACCGCCACCGCCGAAGTAGCCACCACCACCGCCGCCACCGCCACCGCAGCTGTTTCCAGAGGTGGCCGTGCCGCCGACGCCTTCGCTGCCGTTCCCCGCCACGCAGCTGCCTGCGGGTCCTGCGCCGCCTGCGCCTCCGCTGGCCACACCGCCGCCTTCACCCCCGGTCGCGATCGCGAACGACGCAAGGAACTGGCCGAGCGTGCCGCTGGCACCAATCGGTTCGCTTGCGCTTCCGCCCGCGCCTCCGAGTCCGTCTTCGCTGTTCGTCAGCAGTCCCAGGCCGCTTCCACCACCACCACCGCCACCGGCCACAACGAGTCGCGAGGAAAGCGAGCCCGATTCGGTGCGCACGTCGGAGGCACCGCCGCCGGCGCCACCGCCACCGCAGGTGCCCGCACCGCCGGACCCGCCTCCACCGAACTCGACAAACAGCATTTTGCCTTCGATCACCGGCAGTTGCGCGGTAATCTTTGCGCCCGGACCGCCCGCACCAGACCCTCCACTGTGGCACTGTCCCCCCGCCTGGCCGGCTCCACCCACTGCGGTGACTTCCACCTGGGTCACGCCCGCGGGGACCACGAAGGCCTGCGGCGTTTGATTGTTAACGGGTTGGAACGTCTCGCTTTCGGCGAACGCGCATGGAGTGAAGCCGAGCACCCCAACGACCATCAGTACCAAAGCACCGCACACGTCCGCGCGCGTTAGGGTCTTGCAAGTTTTCATCATGCTGCCTCCATTCCCTGGGGTGCGGGCGAACCTGAACGTCGCCCACCCGTGCCACGCCCTCTCCTGCTGTGAGGGGCGCTCTCGTGCTGAGATATCTGGATGCCCCACTTGGATGCATCGGGCCACTCCACTGGCGCGTATGTAGCCATGCCGCAAGCCTCCCTTCCTGCGGTTGAGCTATCCACGCAGTTCTGGACATTCCCGCGTCCAGTTCTGGACCTAGACGAGTGGAGAGGGCGAACGTGCACGCGGCCGTTCGCCCTCCGGACTCCGCAGCGCCTGGCTCAGTACGCGTGATCCGCGATCACGCGTTCGATCTGATCGGCGATCTGCGGCATGTCCTCGCGCACGACACGCATGCAGTAGGCGGTGAGCGCCAGCACGCGTACCGGCGACGTGGCTACCACGCTCGCGTCGCGCTTGCTTACCTCGTCGATCACGGCCAGCTCGCCGAAGAAGTCGCCCGGGCCCATGCTGTCGATCCGAGCGCCGTCGCGGAACACCTCGGCCGTGCCCTCCTCGATGACCATGAACGCGTGGCCGCACTCGCCCTGGCGCACGAGAGTGGTGCCTCTGGCCGCGCTGAACTCGTCGAGGACCCCGGCGAGCGCTTTGCGATCGGTAGCCGACAGGTCCGCGAAGGGCTTGATCTGCTTGATGCGTGACTCGTCTATTGGGCTCACCATCCTGGCGTGCGCTCGACCAGGCGGGAAATCAAGCATCGAACGCTCGCACCCCTACGTGGTCGCCATCCAGCTGGGACATATCCAGGCCCTCGGCAACCCAGGCGATCGCCTCACCCATGGACCGCTCGGAGGCGGGGTTGTACAGCGGGCCCATCCCGTCGGAGGCCAGCACGCGCGCCCGCGCGACGCCACACGAACCAATCGGACCCGGCTGCTCGAGTCGCTCGGCCAGTCCCATGAGTGCGTCCCGCCAGACCGCCACGACGTCTCTGTTCAAGAGGGCTGTTGAGCCGAACCACTCCGCCCGAGGATCATCTGCGGCCGCTACCACTTCGCGCAGCGAGCGCGCTGTGTCACGACAAGTGACCCCAGAGGTGAGCTGCGCTGCACGCAGCGCGTGCTCCTCAGAGCGTTCGCCCTCGCGGGCACCGGCCAGGTCACGATCCAGTCGGGCGCGCCTCACGCGCACGCGCAGAGTCAAGCCGGTCCGCGGCAATTGCCTGGATGTCCCAAGCTGGGGTGCTGCCTCGGCGATGTTCGTGTTGGTGCTCATGTCCGGCCTCCGGTTCGTCGGACTCAGCTGCCACCCGGAAGACGCACGAGGAGTGCGCATCCGCGCGGCGAGTGCTTATGCGGGAAGCCTCCACGCTCGCGGCGGCGCCATCCACGCAGTTCTGGACGTTCCCGCGTCCAGTTCTGGACCCACCCGGATCGACGCTGGGAGGAAGGGCCTAAGCGGCCCGCGCACGCAGCGCTTGCAGATCACGGATGAGCAGCGCTCGGCGCTCGGTCTGCACCCAGCCGAGCTCGCGCAGACCCTGAAGCGCGTGTGCGACGCCCGCGCGCGAGGCGCCCGTCCATGCCGCGAGATCCTCTCTTGACAGGGGCGAGATGACGCGTCACGCCATCATCCGATGGCTCGCCGTAGCGCTCGGCCAGCTCCACTATGCGCGCCGCCAAGCGGCCCATCGTGTCTGAAGCCGAGAATTGCGAGCGCTTGAGCGTCGTCTCACGAAAACGTCGACTGACGACCTCGAGCAGGGCGACCGCGATGCGCGGGGTGCTCTCCAGGTGATGGCGGAATATATCGACGGCCGCCACCAGCGCCTCAACGGGCTCGAGCGCGGTCACCGTGGCGACGCGGGGCAGACCGTCGATCGAGCGCCAGCTCACCGAGGACATCCCCGGGGTCGCGAATGCTCAGCAGCATCTCGTGCCCGTCGTGGTCGACGCGCGTGACCTTCACGCGTCCGGCCAAGAGCAGCATCACGCGCGCGTCGGGCTCGTTCTGGAACATCAGAACCGTGCTGCGGGGGAACGTTCGCCGTACCCCGAGCCCGTGCAGCGCATCGCGCTCATCGCTGTTCAACGAGGCGAGAAACGTCCCGGGTGCCACATCGGTCATGTATTCAGGGTGCCGATCGCTGCCAGGGCGTCGCGGCATTCGGCGACGTCTCGCGTGACGGCCTCACCGCCCAACCGCAGGCGCAGGCTCAGCGGCCTGCTCTAGCATCGGCCTGTGCGCGATCGAGATCCTCGGGCTGGCCGCGGGTGATCAGCGCGCGGGCCCAGTCGCCGCGGGTGCGGGCGAGGAGCAGCGGCGAGCCGAGCCGCTCGTCAATCTCGGCGGCGGCGGCGAAGTGGATCTCGGCCTGCTGTAGCGCCTCAGGGTCGTCGCGAGAATTCCGAGCGACCAGGCGATCGTGCCGTACACGAGGGAGCCGCCGGACGCCGAGTTGGCCGGAGAAGGGCGCCAGCAGCTCATAGACCTGGCCCGCGCGATCTTCGAGGCCTAGACTGGAGCAGACCTCGGCCCAGAGAACAATGGCCGCTGACCAGGCTGCGTCCCACCGGACGCTCTGGAAGTCCTCGGCGAGCGCGCAGTCACGCGCCTCGGCCTCGGGCGGCTCTCGATCAAGCAAGAGCGCCGCGGCCGCGCGCCACCCGCGGGGCAATCCGGCTCGCCCGCGGACTGAACCACCTGCTCGACGAGCTCGCCGGACCGGCCCTGTCTGTAGGCGGACAGCGAGCAGCTGCGCACCGAACAAAAGCGCGGCGTCCGGCTCGCTGGACGCGGTCGCTGCCTCGAACGCCTGGATCGCCCACTGCTCGGATGACGGAAGGTCACCCTGTGTGAACGCCCAGGCGAACTCGTCGAGCAGCCGCAACCACACGAAGGACGGCTGCTGGACGGAGGCGGCCAGCGTTCTCATGCGTCGTAAGAGCGGACTCGGCCTGCGGGCGATCCCCGGTCTCGATAGCCACCTCCCACTGCCTGCTCGCTGCCCAGAAGCTCAGCCACGGGTCGTTCAGGCTCTGCGCCAGCTCGAGGAGCTCGCCGGTCAGCCGTCTGCGCAGCTGGAGCATGTCGGGTGCCCAGATGGCCCAGCAGGCGATGAACAGCGTATTCGCGAGCGCGACCGGATCGCCGGCGGCTCGGGCTATCTCGATCGCTTCTGCAGCCAGCCGCCGGCAACGCGCCGGGTCACCGGAGTAGTGGAGCTCCTGGCCCAGCAGCGCGAGCACCTGCGCCCGCCGCGGATCGTCGTCCGGGAGGGCTTCCGCCGCGGCCTCGAGCGCCTGAACGCGCTCGGAGTCAACCGCGCCAACCTGGCTGGTCCATCCTCGGCTGTTGGCCAGCACGGCGCGGTAGAGACGGTCCGTGTCACCGAGCTCCAGGGCGAGCATCGCCGCGTCGAGCAGCGTCTGGCGATACTCGGCGTTACCGACCTGCCGCTGGGCCTCACCCAGGCCGATCAACAGCTCGCAACGCTCGGAGCGCGTCGCCGCCGGGCGCCCGGTCGTATAGCTCGAGCGCCTGGCGATACCAGCGAGCGGCCTCGTCGGGGGCGAGCTGCTGAAGGGCGCGCTCGCCTGCCCGGCGGGCGTAGTGAATGGCCTTGGCGGAGTCGGCACTCACGACCGCGGCGGCCCAGTGGCCGGCAAGCTCACCGAGCCGCTCGCCGGGCTCATCGCCGCACTGCTCCTCAAGCGCCTCCGCCACACGATTTGTGCAGCCGGGCACGACGGGTGGCGCCCGAGATCCTCATACAGCGTGTGCTCGACGAGCGCGTGGGTGAAGGAGAAGTGTCCGACTCGCTCTGAGCTCTCGCGCAGTAGCGATGCGCCGACGGCTTGGTCGAGCAGGTCGAGCAGCCGCGCCTCGGGGAGCTCGAGCACCGCGAGCAGCAGATCGAGATCGAAGTCACGGCCGATCACGGCAGCGACACTCAGCGCCGTGCGGGCATCCGGGCCCAGACGGTCGACGCGCCGCCCGATCACCTCACGCACGCTCTGGGGCAGGCCCAGCTTGGCCAGATCCCCCGCCACGCGCCAGCGCCCGTCCTCCTCTTGCACGATCGCGCCGGACTCGGTCAGGTGACGAAGGAGCTCGACGGCGAAGAACGGGTTGCCGGCGGTCTCACGCGTGATCTCGGCGGCGAGCGCGCGCCCGTCCTCGTCGAGCTCCTGCCCCGCTACTTGCCTCCATCAACGCAAGCACGTCCTCAGGCTCGAGTCCGGTGAGCCTCACGCGCTCCCCACCCTCATCGCGGTGAAGGTCCGCCAGCAGCGCCGTCAGCGGATGATGGCGCGAGAGGTCAGAGTCGCGGTAGATCCCGATCACCATCACCCGCATCGAGACGCCCGCGGTCACCACATGGCGAAGCAGCGACAGCGTCGGTTGATCGGCCCAGTGCAGATCATCGAGGATCAACAGCAGCGGCTCCGCCTCGCCGGCCCCCTCGAGCAGGCCCGTGACGGCGGCGTAGAGCAGATAGCGCTCGGTCTCCGGGTCGCTCTCGCGCGGCGGAGACAGATCGGGTGAACGATCATGCAGGGCGGGCACGAGGCGGGCGAGGTCGCCACCGAAACGATCGGCATGGGCGTTGAGGATCTTCTGCGGCGCCTCTTTGACGAGGTATGAAAGCGCCTGCCCCCAGGGTTGGTAGGGCACGCCGAGATCCTCATCACAGCGCCCGTAGAGAACGGTCGCGCCGTCGTCATGAACCTGCAGGGCCAGCTGCGTTGAGAGCCGCGTCTTGCCGACACCAGCCTCTCCGCTGATCAGCGCCAGGCGCAGCGACCCGCCGGACGCTTGCGCCCAGAGTTCGGTCAGCCGCTCCCGTTCGGCCACCCGGCCGACATAGCCACTCGCAGGCAGCTCGCGTAGCCGCTGCGGCAACGCGATGCCGATCGAAGCAAGCGGCTCCCACAGAAGCTCAAACGCCTCCAACGGCTCGGAGAAGCCCTTCAGCTCAAGGGCACCAAGCGAACGGAAGCGATTCTCCTCGCGCGCTCCCGCGACCTGGCGCACCAGCGCATTGACGACGATCTGCCCACCCTCGGCCGCGGCACACAGCCTGCTCGCCTCGACGGCCGGCCAACCGAAATAGTCTCCCTCCTCGACGGCGGCATCACCGAGGCTCACACCGATCCGCACGCCGAGCTGCTGCTCTGCGCGGCGGTTGCGCGCCTCGACAGCCTGCTGCATCTCAACTGCGCACAGCAGCGATTGAGCCGCGCTCTCGAAAACCGTCATCAGCCCATCGCCGAGATTCTTCACCTCCCGGCCACCTGTACGCTCGAGCGGCCCCCGCAGCAGCTCGAAGTGCTCTGCGCGCAGCTGCTCCGTGGCGGCCGGGCCGATCCGGTCGGCTATCGCCGTGGAGCCCACCAAATCGGTTATCAGCATCGACACCGTTTGAATGGAAGTCGAGCTCATCCGTCCATCATCCGCCAATCAGGGGGCTGGCGCAGCTACGTCCAGCCGTGGTGCTCTCGAGTCACCCGCGGCCAGGAGTCCTCTCCGCCGCACGCATCTCGACTGCCTTCATCACCGATTCGTCGATCCTGAGAGCCGTCCGACCTTTGACATCGTTTGCATCATGGCATCAAGATGCGATGACGCTCTGGCCAAGGCGAGCGCTGCGGCCGGCTCACCGGCCACGGGCGCTCGAAAAGGCGGCTGAGTGCGTCTTCCGACACGGGTACCTCGACTAGAAGCAGGTCGTAGGGGTCGGTGCCCGGCGTGGTGTCGTTGATCGTCACCGATGCGCCCGCAGTCGGCGTGACGGCGGGAATCGTTGCACATCTTTGTGCATATTGCGAGTGCGCAATATGCGGCTTGCTTGGACCCCCGGATTGGCCGCATCGGCGTCAAGCTGGCCGACCTCGGCACCGCACGACGGGCGTGCGAGAATCGTGGCGATGGACGACGGAATGGCGAGCACGACGGCGATCGGCACGGCGCTGATGCGGGCGGCGCACACTCGCCTCGACCGCCCGCCGCTGATCGACGATCCGTGGGGCGATCGCCTGGTCCTCGCCCCCGAACGCGAGGCGATGGCCGTGCGCGCCGGCACCCACGACCTGGATACGGTTCTCGGCGGCCACCCCTCATACGGGACGGTGATCATGCGCAGCCGCTACGCCGAGGACGCGCTGGCAGACGCAGTCGCGCGCGGGGCCCGCCAGTACGTGCTGATCGGCGCCGGCATGGACAGCTTCGCCCTGCGTCGCCCGCCCTTCGCGCGCGCCCTCGAGATCTTCGAGGTCGACCACCCAGCGACGCAGCCTTCAAGATCGGCCGGCTTGCGCGCTGCGATATCCCGGTGCCGCCGGGCGTGGAGCGGTGGCCGCGGACCTCAGCCAGACGAGCCTCGACGCGGCGCTCGCAAACTCGTCCTTTCGCCGCGATCGGCCGACCTTCTTCTCGTGGCTCGGGGTGTCGCCCTACCTCACGCGCACGGCCAACCTCGCCACGCTCGAGGCAATCGCATCCTGTGCGCCCGCCGGCAGCGAGCCCGTGTTCAGCTACATCGATCAGAGCCTCTTGGAGTCAGACGACGCGCCGAGCCGATGCAGCGGGCGCGTGCGCTGGTCGCGTCGGTCGGCGAGCCGTGGGTGTCGGGCTTTGACCCGGATCAGATCGACGGCGACCTGCGCCGGGCGGGACTCGAGCTCGTGGAGAACCTCGGGCCCGACGAGCTCGGCGCGCGCTACTGCAGCGGTCGCAGCGACGGCCTTCATCCCAGCCCCGGCTCTCACCTCGCCCACGCGCGAGTCTCCAGCTGAGAACAGCATCGCCGGTCGACTCAGCGGCCGATGAAGCCGGGTGTGCGCCGCTCGGCGGTAGCCCGAACGCCCTCGCGGAAGTCCTCGCTCGCAAACAGCTCGGCCTGTTGTTCAGCCTCGCGCTGGGTCGCCGCCCGCACGCGCTCGGGCAGCTCGCCGCGCATCGTCTGACGGATCGACCTCACCGCCAGCGGCGCCGAGGCCGCGATCTCGCCGGCGAGCGCGTGCGCCGCGTCGCGCAGACCGTCATCGGCGGCCAAGCGGTCACACAGCCCGAGCGCGTAGGCCTCCTCGCCCTTCACGCGCCGGCCCGTGTACAGCAGCTCGAGCGCCGCCTGCGCCCCCACGACCGCGGGCAGCGTGACCGTCAGCCCGAAGCCGTGGTGGATGCCCAGACGCGCGAAGTTCGCCGCGAAGCGCGAGGCGGGACTCGCCACGCGGAAGTCCGCTGAGAGCGCGAGGCCCAGACCGCCGCCGATCGCCGCGCCCTGGATCGCGGCGACGACCGGTGTGGCTGAAGCGAACAGCCGTACCGCCTGCACGTAGAGTGCATCCCCGCCCGCCTCACCGGGGCCCGCGAAGTTCGCACCGGCGCAGAAGTGACGTCCAGCGGAGCACAGCACGATCGCCCGGCACGCCGGGTCCTCGTCGAGCGCCTCATAGGCATCGGCGAGCGCGGCGATCAGATCGACGTCGAAGTGGTTGTGCGGAGGGCGATCGAACTCGACCGTCGCGACATGGTCCGCGCCCACGAGCACTGTCAGCTCCCCGTTCATACATCCCCCAGAAACTCAACCACCGCGCGATTGAACTCGGCGGGCTGTTCCATGTTCGCGGCGTGAGCGGCTTCCTCGATGAGCACCTTGCGGGCGCCGGGAATGCGCCGCGCCATCGCGTCCGCCGCCGCGAGGAAACGATCGTCCTCCGCGCCGACGACGATCAGCGTCGGGGCCGCGATCGCGCCCAGCGACTCGAACACCTCCGCGTCGCGCTGGGTGAGGATCGCGCGCGCAGCCGCCGCCAAGCCCGCAGCGCCGGCTGCGTGCTCGGCGGCAGCGGACTCCGGGCTGGGCTGGAGTGCCGACAGGCCGCGCTCGTCAAGGCCGTCCGCCAACCCCTGCACCCAGCCGTTCCAGGTCTCGCGCGCCCCGTCGTCGCGGAACCCCGGGCCGGTGTCCACGAGGAGTAGCGCGGCGACCCGCTCGGGATGGCGCGCGCAGAAGAGCAGCGACAGGAACCCGCCCAGCGACATTCCCCCGACCACCGCTCGCGGCGCGTCGAGCACGTCGAGCAGCGCCAGCATGTCCGCGATGCACCGCTCGTGTGTGAGCCCGCCGGGCGCCACGCTCGCGCCGTGCCCGGGGAGGTCCCAGGTGAGGATCTGGCGGTCGGCCCCGAGCGCCCGCAGGTTGGCCTCCCACATCGCCCGGCTGGCGCCGAACCCGTGCGTCAGCAGCAACGGCGCTCGCGGGCTCGGCGGCCCGTGCACGGTATATGAGATGTCGTCCATCAGACGCTCAGCACGGCGGAGCCACCAGTGATCGCAGGGTAGAGGCTGTTCGCGCCCGCACGCGCGAGCGCGGCACCCAGCGCGGTGTTCATGCGGTGCTCGTCACCGTACTCCGTGCGCCACGCCCACAGCCGGCAGGTGAGCGCTCCGAGCGGGTGCTCGCGCGTCGTGCCGCGCGCGCCCAGCACCTGGTGAGCGGCCCGCCCTGCGATCAACGCCGCGCGGTTGGCGAGTGCCTTGCCGGCGGCGATCTCGAACGGCTTCGGGCGACGGGCCGTCGCATCCGCGGCCACACCCGCCAGCGCGACCTGCTGGGCGATCGTCACGAGGTGCTGCTGAACCGCCTGGAAGGAGCCGATCGGCCGTCCGAACTGACGCCGCTCGCTCGCATACGCCACCGCGATCTCATACACGCGATCGAGGGCTCCGGCCATCAGCGCGATGCGCGTCAAGGCGCCGCGCATGAGCAGCTCGCCCGAGTCCACGCCAGAGCCCGACCGCGCGCCGACGCCGTCGAACACGAGCGTGTCGCGCGCCTCGCCCGCGAGATTCACGTGCGGCTCGATCACCACATCGACGCGCTCGACCACCAGCACGCGACCGTCGAGGAGCATCGCGATCCGATCCGCATCGCGTGCCCACGGCACGCGATGCGCCTTCCCGGTCACCCGGCCGTCTCGCAGTACGACCTCATCGCGCGCACCGCCGGGCGCCACGGTGACCGCGGCGGCCTGTTCTTGCAGGCCGGCCCGCGCAAGCAGCCACTCGCCGAGCAGCTCGCTCTCCGCCGCCCGCTCGGGACCGCGCTCGCGCAGCACGCCGAGCGCCTCTGCGACGGTCATGCGCGCAGCGCCCTCGCCGCGACCGACCGCAGGATCTCGTTCGTGCCGCCGCGGATCGTGAACGACGGAGCGCCCAGGATCGCGGCGGCGAGCAACCGCTCGAACAGCGATTCCGCCGCCGGGTCGGGATCCTCGGGCACGAGCCGCCAGACCGTGTCGAGCACGTCCTGCTCAAAGCGGGTGCCGAGCTCCTTGACGAGCGCCGACTCGGCGACCGGCGCCTGGCCGGCGTCCAGCAGGCGGGCAACCGACAGCGACAGCATGCGGATTCCCCACCAGCCGGCCACCGCCTCCCCAAGCACCGCCTGCGCGCGTTCGTCAGCGGCTCCGTGCTCGCGCAGGTACTGCTCCACCACCAGGTAGGTGGACAGCCAGCGCTCGGGCCCGGCGCGCTCGAGCGCCAGCTCCGAGGTGTTCTGCGCCCAGCCGGCGCCGACGTCGCCGATCACGAGCTCGTCCGCCACGAACACCTCGTCGAGGCGCACCTCATTGAAGAACTCGCTGCCGTCCAGATATGCGATCGGCCGTACGGCGACGCCCGCGGCGCGCAGGTCGACGATCAGCTGCGTCAGCCCGTCGTGGCGATCCTCCTCCTCGCTCGTACGGCACAGCGCGACCAACCAGTCGTTCTCATGTGCGCCGCCCGTCCACAGCTTGGTTCCGGTCACCCGCCAGCCGCCGTCGGCACGCGTTGCTCGCGTCTGCACGGCGGCCAGGTCGCTGCCCGCGCCGGGCTCGCTCATGCCAATCGAGAACGACAGCTCGCCGCGGCAGATCGCGGGCAGGAAGCGCTCGCACTGGACGTCGCTGCCGTAACGCAGGATCAGCGGCCCGCTCTGACGGTCGGCGACCCAGTGGAAGCGCACCGGCGCTCCCCAGCGCAGCAGCTCCTCGACCACGATGAAGCGCTCGACAACGCCCCGTTCGGCGCCGCCGTACCGGCGCGGCAAGGCCATGCCGAGCCAGCCGCGTGCGGCGAGCGCGCGCGAGAAATCCTGGTCGCGGCCGGCCGCCATCCCGAGACCCGGAGCAAAGCTCCCGCGCGGCAGCTCGGCCTCGAGAAACTCCCGCACCTCTGCCTGGAGCCCGAGCTCGGCGTCGGTCAGCTCGCTCGATGCGAAGCGCAGCACCGCTCAGACAATACGAGCCGGCGGCTCACGACAGCGCCTACCCGCGAGCGCGGGTCTCAGTGATTGCCTGCACGCCGCCCTCCGGTCGCTGCCCCGGATAGATCTCCGTCCGGTACACCGGCACGTCCGCGGGCGCCTGGATACCGAGCCGCACCTTGCCGCCGGCGGCGGACAGGAGGGTGATCTCGACGTCATCGCCGATCATGATGCGCTGTTTCGGCTTGCGAGTCAGCACCAGCACACCCATCAGTTCGCCGGCCGCCGCCGGGAACCTTCCCGCGACCGCCCCGCTTGCTGCCATCCGAGGGATGGCCGGGAAGGATAGGCGCCGGTACGGTGTCTACCAGGGCATTGACTGAACGTCTCAGTTGCCGATGAGAGCACGGGCCTTTCGGCATCGCTGCGAAACCTCATCGACCAGCCCCACGCGGTTCGGGGCAGAGCGCCGGAGCCCGACCCCGGAACAGGAGCCTTTTACAGAACTTTGACTCTTCGACGGATACCCGGCCTGCGAATGGTCTCGTTATTAGGAAACGTTTAACGGCGACGCTATATCGTGGATGACGAGGAACGAGTGCCGGGCGCGGCGAGTCACGGGGAGTCACGTTGGCCGCCAGGCGGTGCAGCGCCTCACGGAGAGTAGCGGGGGAAAGCAATCCCATGTACAACCAATCAACCCCACTCGTCGTCCAGTATCTGTATGTCCACGAACCGGGTGAAGGCTTCTCCTACCCGACGGCTCGCTCGGGCTCCTCGGTAGCACGTGTCGCCGCGCGCTACCTCGAGTGCGCGCTCGTGCAGGCCGCCTCGCTGACCCTGCGCGAGGCCGACTGCGAACAGACTCTCGTCACCAACGTCACCGACAGGCGTGTGCTCGGCCGCAAGGGCACGGAGCTGCTGGAGCGAATCGAAGCACTCGGCGTCTCGATCATCTTCTCCGAGTACCGCCACCGACCGGGCGACGACAACGACTACTACATCTCCTCGCGTTACGTGCTCGACGCGATCCTGGCCGCTGCGAAGGACCAGCCCGAACAGCGGCAACTGTGGCTGACCGATCTCGACTGCGTGTGGCTCGACGCGGAACGCGTCTTCGCGGCCAGCCCGCCGGCCGATGAGATCGGCTGCCTGCAGATCGGCTACCCACTCGATTGGGACGGGGTGGGGACCGGCGATTTCGCCGTGACGCGCACTGCCATGGGCGAGCTTGCGGCAAGCATGAACGGCACCCACGACATGTCACCGCCGTGGATCGGCGGAGAGCTGCTGAGCGGCACCGTCGGCACGCTGCGGGACCTGGTCGCCGCCTGCGAGGAGATCGACGCGCGTCTGGCCGAGCGTGGCGAGGCACTGCTGACGGAGGAGCAGGTGCTGACCCTCGCCGGGGCGCTTCGCCGGGTGCGCTTTCGCGAGCTCTCCTCGGTGGCCGGGCGAGTCCCGACCGGTCCCCGCAACGAAGCACCTCGTCCCGACAGCTCGCGTCTGCCGGCCCTGTGGCACCTGCCCTCGGAGAAGGGCCTCAGCCTGCGCCGGGCCGCGGGCCAGATCCGGCGCGGACGCACCGAGCGGCTGCGCCGCGACCTTGAAGATCCGCAGCGGGCGGCCCGACGTTTCAACGTGGCCGGTGTCGGTCTCAGTCGCCGAATCCTCGATGACAGCTGGATCGCCCGACAGCGCATCGGCGGTGCCGCGCGGTCGGTCATCGGCGCGCCCTAGCTGGACTCAGCGCTTCAGCGAGACCGCGCGGGTGACGCTCACCGTCTGACCGCCGGCGACCGAGCTGGCGGTCAGCGTCACGCGAACAGATTTCTTTTGGCTCAGCAGCCGGCGCCCGAAGGAGGCGATGTGGACGCGCACGTTGACCTTCTGTCCTGCGCGGGCCTGGTAGTTGGTGGTGCCCAGCGGGCGGCAGCCGCGGGCGCAGCGCGCCGCGCTCGCGC
Source organism: uncultured Solirubrobacteraceae bacterium (assembly GCA_963761355.1). GTDB lineage: Bacteria > Actinomycetota > Thermoleophilia > Solirubrobacterales > Solirubrobacteraceae > Palsa-744. Next base: position 273,926 of record CAVXHC010000002.1, on the reverse strand, counting down.
GCTTGGCATGGAGCTGGACGACCTGGACCGTGATCGTGATCGTGCCGCGGCAGCCACCGCTCGCGCTCACCGGGCAGCTCACCGGGATCAGGGCGTTGCCGTGGCGATCAACCGTCACCGACCTGATCGAGATGAGGACGGGCGTGGGCCGGAGGTCGCCCGGGATGGACGGCGCGAGAGTCGGCGATGCGACCGCGACGGTGCGGGCGGTCTGCGCACTGGGTCCCCCGTTGCGACTCACGGTCTGTCCGGTGAAGACCTGGGTCGTGGACGTCCCCGCCGAGTCGGTCTCGGTCAGCGTGGCGGTGTAGTCGCCCCCCGCGGCATAGGTGTGAGTGACGCTTGGCGTGCTCGTGGTGGCGGTGGCGCCGTCGCCGAAGCTCCAGGCGTAGGTCGTGATCGCCCCATAGGCGACACTCGAGGCCGAGGCGTTGAAGGAGGAGGGCGAACCGGCCGTGCCCGCGTTCACCGTGAACGACGCCACCGGGGCCTGGTCGGGCGTGATCGCGATGCCGTCAGGTGCCGCGCCGACTTTGATTTCCGCGCCGGCCGTCTGGGTGGCGGTGTTGATCGGAGTCACCGAGTTCGAGGAGTTGTTGGTCACGTATGCCGCGCGCCCGTCGGGGCTGATCGCGACCTGGTAGGGCGCGCTTCCCACTTTGATCGGGCTGCCCGCCGTTTTGGCGAGGAGGTTCACGGGAGTGACGGTGTTCAGCGTGTAGTCGCTCACATAGGCGCCCGCGCCGTCGGGGGTGATGGCCAGGGAGTTCGGTTCTTTGACGGTGACCGGCGAGCCGGGAGTATTGCTGGCCAGGTTGATCGGAGTGATCGCGTTGGCGGTGAAGTCGGCGACCCAGGCGGTCGTCCCGTCGGGTGTGACGGCGATCGACTGCGGCCCGGCGCCCACGGTGATCGGCGTGCCTGGGGTGTTCGTGGCAACCGCGATCGGGGTGACGCTGCCTGAGCCATAGTTGGTCACATAGACCCTGCTACCGTCGGGAGAGATCGCGATCGCCCACGGTTCCTTGCCGACTTTGATCGCAGGCCCAGCCGTGTCGGTGGTGAGGTTGATCGGCGTAACAGATTCCGAGCCGTGATCGGCGACGTAGGCCTTCGTGCCGTCGGGCGTGATGGCGACCGCATCGGGGCTCGCGCCCACCGGGACCGGCGTACCGAGCGCGCCGCTGGCCAGCGTGACAGGCGTCACCGTGCCCTGCGTGCTGTTCGTCACCCAGGCGGTCACCCCGTTCGGCGTGATCGCCAGGAAGGGGGGACTTTTGACGCCGGTGATTGGTGACGAGGCGACGTTGGTGGCGGTGTTGATCGGACTCAGTGCTTCTTCGGTCAGAGTGGACACGTAGGCGGTGTAGGGGATCGCGGCGCAGGCAGGAGTTGCCGCAGCGAGCAGTCCGCCGAGCGCGAAGCATCCGAGGGTCGCCACGCGGAGACGCCCCCCCCTCCCCAGCTGCGCCGCGCGCCTCTCAACCGCGTCGCCGCGACGGTCCTCGTGCTCATGGGCCCCACGTCGGCCGTGGCGGGCGAACTCTTTATCGGCCTGTCAGCCGGTTGGACATATGCCCGAAAGGGACGACGGATGTCTTCCCGGAAAGGACCACGGGCGTCGTTCTTGAGGGGACGTGGAGACGGACACGAGCTCGCGAGCGCCGGAGCCGCCAACGCGAGCGCGCCATGACCGACGCACCGCCTAATGCGGCGCGCGTTGACAGAGGAGCTCAGACTGCCTTCGGCGCTCGGCGGGGTCGGCTACAGACCTCCCAACACAGCTCTCACCTGACGAGCGATCTCGAGGTCCTCGCGAGCCTCGAGCACGATCGTGCTCACGGATGCGTCCGGGGCCGACACCTCGCGATCGGTGGTCGGCGCTCGGTTGCGCTCGCCGTCGATCGCCACGCCGAGGAAGCCGAGTCCGTCGGTGGCGAGCTCACGCACCGCGGCCGATCGCTCCCCCACTCCTCCTGTGAACACGAGTACCTCCAGACCGCCGAGGGCAGCGGTCATCGCGGCGATCCCGGCCCGCAGGCTGTGGAGGTAGACCTCGAGTGCGAGCCGCGCCGGGGGGTCATCTGAGTCCACGCGCGCGAGGAGCTCGCGCATATCGCCGGTGCCGCACAGTCCCAGCAGCCCCGAGCGCTGCTCGAGGGCTTCGGCCAGCTCCGGCGCAGGCACCCCCTCACGCTCAAGCAGCCACAACAGCATCCCCGGATCAACGCTCCCGGAGCGGGTGGCCATCACCAACCCCTCCAGTGGCGTGAACCCCATCGTGGTGTCGAGCGAGGAGCCATCCGCGATCGCGCACAGCGAGGCGCCGGCGCCCAGATGGCAGCTCACGATCCGCAGGCCCGCCGCTGCTCGACCGAGCAGCAGCGGTGCCCGCCGCGCGACCCAGCCGTGCGAGAGCCCGTGGAAGCCGTAGCGCCGCAGCCTCCAGCGTTCGCGCCACTCGGCCGGCAGCGCATACGTGGCCGCCGCGGCGGGCAGGTTCGCGTGGAATGCGGTGTCAAAGCAGGCCACGGCCGGCAACTCTCCCAATAGGGCCTTGACCGCATCCATCGCGGCCAGAGACTTGGGTTGGTGAAGCGGCGCCAGCTCGACCAGCTGGCGCAGTTCAGTCTCGACAGCGGCGTCGATCTTCACCGCTGCGCGGAAGCGCTCACCGCCATGCACGATGCGATGACCGATCGCGTCCGCCTCCCCGAGGGGGGAATCGAGCGCTCGTCGCAGCGCGCTGCCGTCGAGCTCCTGCGAAGACCCCGGCAGCTCCCGCTCGGCGAGGATCGCATCCTGCTCGCCGAGCAGACGCAGCTTGAGGCTGCTCGAGCCCGCGTTGACGACGAGCACGCGCATTAGGAGCTAGTGACCGCTGTGAGGCGGAGAGGAGTGCGCCTGGGCGGCCGCGGCTCGGGGATCGGCCGGCCAGATCCAGTCGCGCAGCTCCGGAGGGTCGTCGCCGTGCTCGCGCGTATAGGCGCGGTGGCGCAGACGCTCGTCGATCATGTGCTGGCGCAGGTGCGCGGCCTGCTCGGCCAGACCCGGGACGCGGTCGATGACGTCCATGACCAGGTGAAAGCGATCGAGGTCGTTGAGCATCACCATGTCGAAGGGCGTCGTGGTGGTGCCCTCCTCCATGTAGCCGCGCACGTGGATGTTCGAATGATTGGTGCGCCGATAGGTCAGGCGATGAATCAGCGCGGGGTAGCCGTGGTAGGCGAAGATCACCGGTCGTCGCGTGGTGAAGAGCGCGTCGAACTCATCCTCCGGCAGTCCATGGGGGTGCTCGCTGTCGGGCTCGAGGCGCATCAGGTCCACGACGTTCACCACCCGGACCTTCAGCTCGGGCAGCTCGCGTGCGAGGATCGCGGTGGCCGCGACGGTCTCGAGCGTCGGGATGTCGCCGGCACAGGCCATCACCACGTCGGGCTCCGAGCGTTCATCGCTGCTAGCCCAATCCCACACGCCGATGCCGCGAGTGCAGTGTGCGATTGCCGCGTCCATATCCAGGTAGTTGAGTGCGGGTTGCTTGCCGGCGACGATCACGTTCACGTAATCGCAGCTGCGCAGGCAGTGGTCGGCGACGGACAGCAGGCAGTTTGCGTCCGGGGGAAGGTACACGCGGACGATCTCCGCCTTCTTGTTGACCACGTGGTCGATGAATCCGGGGTCCTGATGTGAGAACCCGTTGTTGTCCTGGCGCCACACATGTGAGGAGAGCAGGTAGTTCAGCGAGGCGATCGGCCGGCGCCACGGGATGCCGCGGGTCACCTTGAGCCACTTCGCATGCTGGTTGAACATCGAGTCCACGATGTGGATGAAGGCCTCATAGCAATTGAACAGGCCGTGGCGGCCGGTCAGCAGGTAGCCCTCGAGCCACCCCTGGCAGAGGTGCTCTGAGAGAACCTCCATCACCCGCCCATCGACGGCGAGGTGGTCGTCACTCACGAGCGTCTGCGCCTCCCACACGCGGTCGGTCACCTCGAATACCGCACCCAGCCGGTTGGACACCGTCTCATCAGGGCCCATCAAGCGGAAGTTCTCGCGGTTTCGTCGAATCACCTCGCGCAGCAGGCCTCCGAGCACGCGCGTGGCTTCACTCGTGCTCCCGCCGGGGCGTGAGACCTCGACGGCGTGATCGCGAAAGTCCGGCATCTCGAGCTCGCGTAGCAGTAGCCCGCCGTTGGCGTGCGGATTGGCTCCCATCCGCAGCTGGCCCTCCGGCGCCAGCCCCGCCAGCTCCGGATACAGCGCCCCGCCCGCGTCAAACAGCTCCTCGGGCTCATAGGAGCGAAGCCAGCTCTCCAGCGCCACCAGGTGCTCGGGCTTTGAGGCCAGGTCTGCGAGCGGAACCTGGTGTGAGCGAAAGGACCCCTCGGCGGGCAGGCCGTCGACCTCCTTGGGGCCGGTCCAGCCCTTGGGGGTGCGCAGCACGATCATCGGCCAGCGCGGCCGGGCGACGTCGCCAACGGATCGTGCGCGCTGGTGGATCGCCGCGATCTCCTCGACGACCCGGTCGAGCGTTGAAGCCATCAGCTGGTGCATCGCCGCCGGGTCCGATCCTTCGACAAAGCGGGGCGCGTAGCCGTAGCCCTCCAGCAGCGAGCGCAACTCGCCCTGTGGAATTCTCGCCAGCACCGTCGGGTTCGCGATCTTGTAGCCGTTGAGGTGCAGCACCGGCAGCACGGCGCCGTCACGCGCCGGGTTCAGGAACTTGTTCGAGTGCCAGCTCGCGGCCAGCGGACCGGTCTCCGCCTCCCCGTCGCCCACCACGCAGCAGACCAGCAGGTCCGGATTGTCAAACGCCGCCCCGTGCGCGTGCACGAGCGCGTATCCGAGCTCGCCCCCCTCGTGGATCGAACCGGGCGTCTCGGGCGCGACATGGCTCGGAATGCCGCCGGGGAACGAGAACTGGCGAAACAGCCGCCGCAGGCCCTCCTCGTCGCGCCCGATGTGCGGGTAGACCTCCGAGTAGGTGCCCTCCAGATAGGTGTTGGCCACCAGGCCGGGGCCGCCGTGGCCCGGACCCGTCACGTACAGGACGTTCAGCTCACGCGCCTTGATCACGCGATTCAGGTGGGCGTATATGAAGTTCAGTCCTGGCGTGGTGCCCCAGTGCCCCAGCAGCCGCGGCTTGATGTGCTCGATCGTGAGCGGCTCGCGCAACAGGGGATTGTCGAGCAGGTAGATCTGGCCCACCGACAGGTAGTTGGCGGCCCGCCAGTAGGCATGCAACGTTCGCTCTTGCTCGCCTGAGAGGGGGCCTGATGGGTCCGCCACGGTGGCATCATCGTACGCCCCGCCCGCGCTCCGATCGCGCGACCGCGCGGCTCGCCCGCGGTCGCGATCTAGAGTGTCCTCGATCCCGACAAGGAGATGTGATGTTCACCAACGTGCTTGTGGGCGTCGATGGCCGGCCCAACGGCCGCGACGCGATCGCGCTCGCCTCCCGCCTGATCGGCCCGGACGGCAAGTTGACCCTCGTCCACGCGCACGGCGGCGAGCTGCGCCTATCGCACGCGATCAGCCCTGGCGCCGACAGAGAGGAGAGCGCGGCCTCGCAGGAGCTGCTCGAACGGGAGCGTGCCGCGGCGCAGATCAGCGCGGAGCTCGCGAGCATCGTGGCGACGAGCCCGGGCAGCGGGCTGCATATATACGCCGAAGAGCAGAACGCCGATCTGCTGGTCGTCGGATCCTCCGGCCGCAGCGCGTTGGGTCGGGCGATGCTCGGCAACGACACCCGCGCCGCACTCAACGGAGCCCCGTGCGCGGTCGCGATCGCCACACGCGGCTACGCCCAGCACCCGGCGCCGATCGCCAGGATAGGAATCGCATACAACGGCTCGCAGGAGAGCCGCACCGCGCTCGCTGTGGCGAGGAAGCTGGCAGCCCAGACCGACGCGAGCCTGCATGCGCTTCAGGTAGTCGCGATCACGAGCTATGCCTACACGGGGATAATCGCGCCGGATACCGGCCAGCTGGTTGAGGACCTGGTGAGGGAAGCAAACGATGCCCTGCAGGAGCTGCCGGGCGTCGAGGGTCGAGCCGCATATGGCCTCGCCGCCGAGGAGCTTGCCGCCTTCGGGGACGAGGTGGACATCCTGCTCGTGGGCTCACGAAGCTACGGACCCGTGCGACGTCTGGTGCTCGGCAGCACCTCGGACTACCTGGAGCGCCATGCACGTTGCCCGCTGCTCGTGCTGCCGCGTGCCGCCGATGGCTCGGCCGGCGAAGCTGGGTAGTGCGCAACGGCCAATGCGTGGGGACCCGGGCGGACCGTCAGCGAGCCCAGCCAGATGAGCGGCGCCTGGCTCAGCTCGTGCCGTCTTTAAGCGAGCGGTAGTGCTCCTTCCAGATCAGCTTGTAGGTCGGGATCCAGCGTGGGATCCTGTTGACGACGGGTATGAAGGGTATGCAGATAAACGCCAGGCTCAAGAGGCCCATCACGAGCAGCACGTCGATGTCCGCGTTCGGGGATGACTTGAACGGTTCGACCTGGTACCACAGGGCATACAGCCACAGCCAAGGCTGGCCGGGATAGCTGCCGGTCTCGTTCATCAGGCCCCACTGCTCGCCCAGCAGGTGCTGCCCTTCGGCCCGTTCGCCGAGCAGACCGCCGTCGGCCATCAACAAGAGCGGCTTGGTGTAATCGGTCTGGAAGAACTGACTGCTCGACAGGAGGCCGTCTTCCAGGCCACCGCTCTGGGCGAGGCCCTGGAGGCTGGTCATCATCGTCGGAACCGGACCGCTGCGGCTGGACTTGACGGTTACCGTGCCCGTGCTCTGGTCGACCGACACCGTGCCCGGCAGCGTCTTCTTTTCTTCCACAGCAGTTGAATATTCTTCAAGCGGCTTGGCGTAGGCTTCTGACCATTCCTTTTTCTGCTTTTCGGGCGCGGCCTTGTACTCGGCCAGCGCTTTCTGAAGGGCCGGGTCGTTGGGGATCGTTTCGAGCGGTCTGACCACATAGTCCTCAGCCGTGTTGATGGGATGGCTGACGCCCAACCACCGCTGCGGGTGCAGGAACAGGAAGTGCTGCACGCTGCCAGAGTTGTGGTTGTAGGGGGGGCCGTATTCGGCCGTGTCGCTGGTTCCGGCGAGCTCTTTGGCCGCGGTGGCGGCGAAGTCGCCCGGCAGTTCGTGCGACCACTGGGCAATCGTGCTCGGCTTGTCATCCGGTGAGGAGAGCAGCACCGTGAGCAGGACGGACAGCAGGGCGATGACGGCGATCGCGATGCACAGCTCTTTGACCAAGTCATACGGCGCGTAGCGGCCTTTCCAGGGCTGCGTATCGTCCTTTTGTCCGAGGAAGCTCATGGCTCTGCGCCGCTCGTGGCCTAGGCGGAGCCGTCCGCAGCGGGATTTGCGGCGCGAACGACGCTCAGCTTCTCCTCGAACTCGAACGGCGGCACGACCCCGTTGCGACGAACGAGCAGGACGTGCAGGCTCACGAGCACCACGATCGCGACTGGGAGCAGGAGGATGTGGTAGCTGTACATCTGCCCGAAGTTGGTGAGGTTGAAGAACGCGCCGACGCCGACCGAGTTCATCGCGTCCTTGGCCTGGGTTGAGATCCATTGCGCGTCGAAGTTCTGCTGGGAGACGTAACCGGTGAGCGCGCACGGCACCGCGACCAGGAAGGTGATGGCACCGGTCACCCACACGCGGCCGCGGCCTCCGCGCCAGGCCGCCATCCAGTACTTGCCCCAAAGGTGGACGACCATCGCGAAGAAGAACAGCTCAACGCTCCACAGGTGGATGCTGTTGAAGAAGTGCCCGATGCCGGTCTCGTGCCACCAAGCCGGTCCCTTTAAGGCGAGAATCGAGCCGGAGCCGATGATCACGACCAGGGCGGCGATGCTCGCCACCCCAAACACGTAGATCCACGAGGCCACGTAGGTCGGCTGGCCGTCGGGCAGGAGCTTCTCGGGCGGCAGCGCCTCTACGCCTTTTTCGCGGACTTTGACGGTCCAGGACTTCGCCGGGGTCCTCGGGGTGGCGCTCATCATGCATTTCCGCCGCGGCGGGCGGCGTCTCGCCCGGCGGCGCCCGGGAACGGCAGCAGGATCGCAAGGGCGAACACGATCAGCATCAGGCCGATGACCACGACGTTCGCCACCGACAGGTGGATGAAGTTCCAATCCACCGTATGGGCGGGGTGATTCAGATTGAAGACCGCCGCCAGCACGCTCACAAAGCCGCCCCTCTCGGAGTGGGAACCGTGTATGGATCGTAGTCCGAGTCGCTAGGCACAGAGCCCTCGAAACGCCTTGCGTCGATGAGAGACCTCTCACATTTGGCACGCAGCGCTCGTGGCCGCTCGTGCCTGTTTCGTTTAGTTCATCCGCGGACTCCCGGATCACTCGGGGATCATTTCGGTCCCCTCCGCCGGCACTCTTCAAGTCTCGTCGAAGCGCTCCCGCGCCAGCCGCCACGACGCCGTCGGGAACTCGACCGCATGGGTTCCGTCGTGGAAGCTGAGCTGCGCGTCGAAGCCATCGCGAAACACGTCCAGCATCGCCCGGTTGTCGGGCAGCACCTCGGCAAGGAAGCGCGTGACACCGCGCTGCTCCGCGACGTCCGCCAGCCGCTCGATGAGGGTAGTGCCGAGACCCAGACCGTGCATGCTGTCGGCGACCTCGACCGCGACCTCCGCCCGCGTCTCATCGATCTGGATGTAGACGGCGTGCCCGACCAGCACGCCCACTTCGTCATGTGCCACGAGCCCGAAGCGGCCGGCGCCCGTGGCGGCCACCAGGTGCGCGGCCAGCGTCATGTCAGCTCCCCCGGAGAAGAAGCGCAGGCGCCGAGCCTCAAGGCACAGCCCGGACAGGAATGACTCAAGCGCCGGCTCATCGCGCGCGCTCGCGGGACGCACCCCCACCGAGGAGCGATCACGCAATTGCACCAACTCCGTCTCGCCGAGGCCGCCACCGCCGCGCGCGGCGTCAGGCGAGTTGGCGGCTTTGGCTTTCATGAGATGGGCTACAGGGGCCAGTAGTGAGCGACGTGGGCGGCGGCGCGCGAGGTGAACAGCGGCTCGGGCGCGGAGGATCGCGCCTGTTCGTCCCCGCTCAGCGCGGTCAGGGTCTCCCCCACGCATCGCGCCAGCGCGGCCGGGTCATATCCACCCTCCATGACCGCTCCGAGCGGAACCTCGAGCTGTGCAGCCAGCCCGCGGACGTGACGGGTCATCTCCGCGAAGGAGCCGTCCTCGAGCAGGCAGCCGGCCAAGGGGTCTTCGCGATGAGCGTCAAAGCCGGCAGAGAGCAGCACGAGATCCGGTGAAAACGCCTGCGCGGCGGGCAGCACGATGTGCTCGATAAGCGATAGCCACAGGTCCTCTTCAGAGCCGCTGGGGACGGGCAGGTTGATCGTGTAGCCCTCGCCGGGGCCGGAGCCCATGTCGCTCAGCGCACCTGTGCCCGGATAGATGCCGGACTCGTGAATGCTCGCGAACAGGACATCCTCGCGGCGGCGGAACGCCTCGGCGGTGCCGTTGCCGTGGTGAACGTCCCAGTCGAGGACGAACACCCTTTCGGCGCCCAGCTCGCGAAGTGCGAACTCGGCCGCAATCGCGACGTTGTTGAACAGACAGAAGCCCATCGCGCGATCCGGTTCGGCGTGGTGGCCCGACGGTCGCACGCCGCAGAATCCCACGGCCGCCTCACCGGCCAGCAGCGCGCGTGTCATCTCACACGCACCGCCGACCGCATGCAGTGCCGCGCGATAGGAGGGCTCCCCCACGATCGTGTCCGGATCGACGGCGCCGCCGCCCGCCAGGGACAGTTCCCTGATCCTCTCGATTTGGCGCTTGCTGTGGATGAGCTCGAGCTGCGCCTCCGTCGCCGGCGGAGCCTCACGCCGCTCCCAGCCGAGCCAATCGCTCGCCCTCAGCGCACGCTCGACCGCCTCGAGCCGCTCCGGCGTGTCCGGATGCTCGGGCATGTACACCCGCGGATCGTGCTCCAAGCACGCCGGATGGCTGAAATACAACCCGGCGCCCGCCGGCTCGGGTTCCTCGCTCACCCGCAGCCGATCCGCTGAGCTCGGTGAAGGTGACGGCGCTGTTGCGGCATCGCCCCGCAAGATTAAGCGATCGGGCCGTGCGGCCGGCCCCTCCCGCGTCCACGTCTCGCGATGCGCGATCGAGACGACGTGCCCCGCCGATCACTCCCTGCGCCGCGCTCGAATCATTCGTCTTCCGACCGTATCGCTGATCGCGGTCGCGAGCCACACGATCGCGGTCGCGAGGACGTACGTCTGCAGGCCGCTGATGTATAGCCCGCTGACGATGGCGTTGACGATGATAAGCGAGACGATCGTCGACCCAAGGGCAAGCAATCCTGCCAGCGCCAGGGAAGGCTCGCGGACGAGCACTTTCAGAGCCACGAAGCCAACGACCAGGTGGATGACCCAGAAGACGAGGGTTGCCTCAATGATGGCGGTCGCGTTGAGCGAGAATTTGTCGAGCACGGCGCTTGAGAGCACGAGTCCGATCGCAATGCCTGCGAGCGAGGTAGCAGCGCGGATGCCCAGGCGGACGAGCATGGAGCGTGATCCTACAGCCGCGGGAACGACTCCAACGGCGTCCGGTCCCCGACGGACCATCGATGTCCGAACGGATCGGTGAAGCCGCCTTGGCGATGAGTTCCCCAAGGGGTTTCGTGATCCGTGGGGGGTTCTACCGCTGTCGCGCCGGCCTCGCCCGCGTGCTCGATGAAGCTGCCCGGTTCATCGACGAAGAGCTCTATCCGCGTGGTGGTGAGACCGATGTCGGTGGGGCTCGGCTCTGTCTTTCGGCCTGTCACGGCTTCGTGAATGAAGAACGGCGCGCCGTCGATATGGAGCCCGGCAACTCCGCCGAGGTTCCAGAGCTCGGCCGCGCCGAGTGCCGCCGTGTACCAGCGGACCGCCGCACCGGCGTCCGGGACGATCAGCATCACCGAAAGAAGCGGACCGCCGGTTTCGCCATTCCTCGCTCGCACCCAAGCGACACACTACTGGCGCTCCTGCAATCGCCAAAGGTCCGAGTGCCGCGACTCTGACGGGCCGGCTCAGGCCGTCGTGGGCTGGTCCTCCCCGGCTCGTTCGTCTATCCGGCGCACCAGCTCCTGAGTGGCCTCGTCGCGCTCGGCGCGCGCGTCGGTCAGCGGGTTGAGCACGCCGCGCAGCGCCGAGTAGATCGTCCATCGCCGCGGCCTGATGATCCGTGGCTGGCGCCGCTCTATGCCACGCACGATCGCCTCACCGGCGACGGTCGGCGAGAGCCGCTTGTGCAACGGCTTCGGGAAGCTCGAGAGCATCTCGTTCGCGAGCTCATCGGCATCGAGCGCGCGATGGACCATCTCGGTGTCGATGAAGCCGAAGTAGGCGACGCTCGCGCTGGCGCCGTGCGGAGCCAGCTCGAGACGCAGCGCGCGCCCGAACTGCTCGACGGCCGCCTTGCTCATCGCATAAGGCAGCGCTCCGACACCGTTGAGAAACGCGTACACCGAGGATGTCACGACGACGTGGCCGCGACGGGCGACGATCTGGGGCAGCGCCGCATCGACGGTTCGCCAGACGCCCATCAGGTCGACCTCGATGACGCGTTCGAAGGTCTCGCTCGCCATCGCCCGGAACGTTGCCACGCGCGATGCGATGCCGGCGTTCGCGACGACCACGTCGAGCCCGCCGAAGCGCTCGACTGCCGTCGCGACCGCGCGCTGCATGGAACCGCGGTCGGTCACGTCGCTGCCGATACCGAGTGCCTTGGTGTCGTGCAGTTGCGCCGCCGCCTGCTCGCTCGCCGTCGCGTCGAGGTCGACGATCACGACCGAGGCCCCGCGTGCGACGAGCGCGCGCGCCGTGGCAAACCCGATGCCGCGCGCTCCGCCGGTCACGAGTCCGACCTTGCCGTTGAGGTCGTAGGACGCCACGGCCGGACCATATCGTCACAGGCATCCTGGTCAGTGCGCCACACGATCGGCACACAGTCGAATCCGCGACGGCGACGCGGATTGCCGTCCCCAGACAGCGCACCCAACAGGCGCTCAAGACGGTGGACGCCAACCTCTGGCGAGCGTCGTTTGGCCTACCTCGATGATGTAGCCGTCGGGATCGCGGATGTAGCAGCGAATCTCGGTCTCGTGCTGCTTGGGCTCCGTCAGGAACTGGGCGCCCCGCGCGCTCCACTCGCTGTAGACGGCTTGGATATCCGCGACCCGGATGTTGAGGAAGCTGCTCACCCGATCCGGGTCGGGCTGTGTCTCGAGCGTCACGGTCGGCTTGTCGTCGGTCGGACCTCCTCCGACGTTGATGATGATCCAGCTGTTGGCTAGCGCGACGTATGTCACCTCATCACCCGCCTCGCCGCCGATGACCGTCTTGCCGCCCAGTACGTCGGTGTAAAAGCGGCGGGAACGCTCGACATCATCTGAGACGATGAAGTGAGCCAGGACGATCTCCTCGTCGTTGGTGCTCATGCTGACCTCCGTTGTTGGAATGGGCCCATGGTCGCGCTTATACCGCGCATCGCGCCGGCGTGTGCCCCGGTGCGATCCGGTCGCTCCGCTGGTCGCTGCGCGTGCCCCGTCGGCTTGGCGCAACGCTGTGGCGCAGGGCACGGCGGCAGCTCGAAGCGAGCGACCGTCCACGAGACCTGCTGGTGCGATACTCGAGGCATGGCGTTCGTCCCGCCTGCCCGCCACCTGCTTCGCGCGAAGGACGCGGCCGACAGCCGCTATTTCGAATCGCTCGGCGTGGACGATTTGGCGCATGCCGCGGGCCTGTCGCGTGCCCACTTCAGTCGCGAGTTTCGGCGCGCCTTCGGCGAGTCGCCGCACGCGTACCTCCTGACCAGGCGCCTGGAGCGGGCCGCCGCGCTCCTGCGGACCACCGACCGGTCCGTCGCCGACATCTGTTTCTCCGTGGGATTGCGGAGCGTCGGTTCCTTTACGACCAGCTTTACCCGGACATACGGCATATCCCCAACGACCTACCGCGCAAGCTTCCCGCCGGCGGCCCAACACGCGCTCGTCCCGACGTGTGTCCTGCGCGCTCACGGGCGCCCGCGACACCGCACGTTTCGAGAAGACAGGCGGCCCGCGCTGCACTAGCTTGCTCAGCAACCGTTCCATCAACCCTTAGGAGCAACCGATGATCAAGATCGCCAACGCGCAGCTGTGGGTCCACGACCAGGACGACGCCCTCGCGTTCTACACCCAGAAGCTGGGCATGGAGGTGCGCGCCGACGTCACCCTCGCCGAGATGGGCAATTTCCGCTGGCTGACCGTCGGCCCGGCGGGGCAGCCCGACTTCGCGATCGTGCTGATGGCAATCCCCGGCCCGCCGGTGATGGACCCCGACACCGCAGAGCAGGTGCGGAGCCTGATGGCGAAGGGCTTCGCGGGGACCGTCTTCCTGACGACCGACGACTGCTACGCCTCCTACGAGGAGCTCAAGGCGCGCGGCGTCGAATTCACCGAGCAGCCCGAGGACCGGCCGTATGGCATCGACTCCGGGTTCCGCGACCCGTCAGGCAACAGCCTGCGACTGACCCAGGTTCGCGAGATCGCATCCGTCTGAGGCTCCGGCGCGACGCTGCCCCGAGTGCGCTGGCGGGCTCCCGGGACGGCGGCTGGCTGTCGTTGGCTGCCGTCTCGGCACATCTTTGAGGCTGCTCACGCGGTGCAGCTGCACACGACCCTCAGGCTCCCCGACGCTTGGCCGGCAGGAAAGTCGTTCCCACGCTCGGGCCGAGGCCGCTAGCTGAGTTGCCAGTGCGGTCGAGCGCTCACACGAGGGCCGGGATGACTTCAACCGCGAGCCGCTCCAGCTGTCGCTGATCGTCCGTGAGCGGATTGAGCAGGACCAGCCCGGCGCCGGCGTCCGCAACCGCGCGGATCCCTGCAATGCACTCCTCCGCCGTGCCCGCGAGCATCTGCTCCGACCAGTCGCCGCCGCCGTAGTGATGTCTGAGGGCGTCCTCAAGCCGCCGTCGCGCGATCGCGGGATCGTCCTCGACGTGCACGTAGACACGCTTGCCGAACCGGAACTTCCCTGGGTCGCGGTTCTGGACGGCCAGCTCGTCCTTCACCATCGCGACCTGTTCGGCGAACCGAGCGGTGGTCTGGGATCCGGCGCCCATGAACCCGTCGCCGTGACGCGCGGCGCGCCGCATCCCGGCGGGCGCGTTGCCGCCGAACCACACCGGCGGGTACGGCTCCTGCACCGGCTTGGGCTCCATCGTCGCTCCGTGGAGCCTCCAGAAGCGCCCGTCGAAGTCGATCCGCGCGTCGGTCCAGCAGGTCTTCATCAACGCCAGTGCCTCGTTGAAGCGGGCGACAGGCTTGTCCGGGTCGACGCCGAAGGCCGCGAACGGTCGCTCACGGCCACCGGTGGCGACGCCCACCTCCACGCGGCCATGACTGAGGCAGTCCAACGAGCTGATCGCCTTCGCGAGGTGCAGCGGGTTGTGCAACGGCAGGACGAACACCGCGCAGCCCAGCCGCAACCGTTCGGTGCAAGCCGCGGCATATGTGAGCGTCTGGAGCGCCGCTAGGACGCCGGCTGCGCCGATCACCTGCTCCTGCACCCAGCCGCTCTCGAACACCCCGAGCTCCTCGACGCGGCGAAGGTGGGAGCGGAAGGCCGCCTCGTCAAAGCGGCTGTCGCGAGCGTACTGCGGGATCGAGATCGCGAACCGCACGGACCGAGAGCTTATTGCCCCGACGATCCGCAGCTGGCCAGCAAGAATTGGACCCCAATTGGACCGTAACCAGTCCTTCGAAACCTGACGCGTCGGCTGCTAGGTCCGCTGGTGAAATCCGCCGCTCACGAAGCCACGTCCGACTACCGGCTCGGTGTCGTGAATCTCTATGTCCTCGCCGCACTCAGCACAGGCGACGCGAACAGCCGTGCGGTGCCCGCAGGGCTTGTGCAGCAGCTCGACGGGTGGGGCCGGCAGGTCGGTCCATTCGTTGCCCCACTGCATTAGCGCGGTATAGACCGGGAACAGCGCGCGGCCCTTGTCGGTGAGGCGGTACTCGCTTCGCTCCCGTACGCCGTGGCCGGCGTACGCGCGGCGCTCCATGAGGCCATGCTCCACGAGCATGTTCAGCTTGTCCGTGAGCACGTTGCGCGCAAGACCGACACCACGCTGGAACTCCTCAAAGCGCCGAGCGCCGTTGAAAGCCTGACGCAGGATGACCCACACCCAACGCTCACCGACAACACCCGAGGATCGCGCGATCGCGCAGTTCTCATCGAGCAACTCAGCGTGTCTCATTTCACTTGCCCTCGTAGCTGGCGTGGCCCGGTCCGGACTCCAGATAGCTGCGGATCCCCACGCGTGCGTCGGCGGTGTCGAACAGTCCGACGGCAACGTCAAGCAGGCGCGCGTCAGCGGCCACGACCCCGTCTTGTATGTAGGCACGCGCGATGTCCTTTGCCGCGGCATAGGCGAGCGTCGGGCCAGCGGAGAGCTTTCGCGCGAACTTCTCCGCCTTGCCGTGCAGCTCCGTTGCGGGAAGAACACGGTCGATCACCCCCCACGAGAGGAAGTCCCCAGCGCTGTGCAGTCCGCCGCCTAGGGCGATCGTGCGCGCCCGACCGATGCCCGCGCGAGCTGCGACCCGCTCGATGCCGCCGGCGAGCGGAACGATCCCGAGGCTTGACTCCGGCAGACCCATAACGGTGCCCTCGGCCGCCCAGATGAGATCGCAGAAGAGCGCGAGCTCAAAGCCGCCTGCCATGCACACGCCGTGAACCGCCGCGAGCGTTGGGAACCGCAGAGCCTCGATCCTGCTGCCGAGATCCAGGAACGAGGCGATCAACGGACGCATCTCATCGGCGCCGCGGCCGACAAACAGCTTGACGTCGGCTCCCGTGCTGAAGACGTCTCCGTTCCCCTTGAGCAGCAGGGCGCGCAGACCGTCGGCTGCCTCGAGCTGCTCGACCGCGCCTGTCAGGTCCTCGATCAGATCCTCAGCGATCTGGTTCATCGGCGGACTGTCCAGAGCGACGATTGCGAGGTCTCCGTCCCGCCTGAAGTGGACTGTTGGCGCGGAGGCGCTCATCGACCCGTGAACCTCGCCTCGCGGCGCTCGATGAATGACATCAGCCCCTCGCGCCCATCCTCGCTCTCGAACAGGGCGACCATGTCCGGCTCAAGGCGCGCGAACGCGGCGGCTTCGCCCTCGAGCCGCGCTCGGTGGGCAGATTCGAGCGTGGTCTTGACGCCGAGCGGCGCAGAGCGCGTAGCGATCGCCTCGGCCAGCTCGAGCGCCCGATCGAGCTCGCGGCCGGTATCGACGACCTCCTGCACGAGCCCGATGCGATGTGCCTCGGCGGCGTCGTACTCCTCACCGGTCAAAAGCCACCGCATCGCATTGCCCCAGCCCGCGTCGCGCGGCAGGCGAACGGTGGCGCCGCCGAACGCGTATATGCCCCTGTTGATCTCCATCTGAGCGAAGCGCGCGTTCTCGGCGGCGATGCGGATGTCGGCAGCCAGCAGCAGCTCGATCGCGAGCGTCATCACCCAGCCCTGCACCGCCGCCACGATCGGCGTGGTCCAGGGCCCGTCCTTGCGCCAGGGGTCGCGACGCCCGCGCCCGGACAGCTCGAGATGCCCCTCCTGGATGATCGGGCCGACCTCGGCGAGATCGAGCCCGCCGGTGAAGTGCTCGCCGTGAGCGAACAGCACCCCGCAGCGCAACTGATCGTCGGTCTCGAGCGCGTGGTAGGCGCGAGCCAGCTGATCGATCATCGCGAGATTGAACGCGTTTCGCTTCTGCGGCCGATTGAGACCCATCAGCAGCACGTGCCCACGCCGCTCGACCGTCACCGCGGTTTCCTGTGCCACCGCTGCACCGCCGGGTTCGTCCACGAAACGCCTCCTCCTCATCGGAAACAGAGTGTCGCGAGATAATACGCGTCGAAGTTGCTTTCTGCAACGAAGAATCTGTACCCGCACCTAAGTGGTCTGAGACAACGTACCTAGGTTCAGTAGCGAAAGACAACGAGTCGCGTTGCAGCTCACTTGCGAGTTAGGCCCAGTTGATCGGCTTGCCTCCCGCGAGCACGCCTCGAGACCGCCCCCAGCTCGAGGAGATCGTTATCAACGAGCGCTTGTTGCAGAACCAACAGCCCTCGCTGAACAGAGATCACCCGTTCAAGTCGGCCTTCGCGGCTCGCTGGCGGCGTGCATGGAACACTACTTTCGTGTCTCGTCCGCAAGAGCGTCGGCCTACAGTGCGCGGCGACGCGAAGAGTGAGGCCTCGCGGTGGCTGAGCCTCCCCGAGATCTAGGAGGGCCTTCGCCGCCGCCCGCGGAGCATTCCGGGGAGCGGACCGGCGCCGGCAGGCGTCACCGCGAGCGCGAAATCGCCCATGTCCTCACTCGCCACGGGCTGCATTTCCTCGCCGGGATCCTGAGCTTTGAGCCGCACGGCGGGCACAACGGTCCCGATCCTGCGCATTCCGGTGCCGCGGCCGTTCCGGCGCGGGAGCTACGGCTCGCTCTTGAGGAGCTCGGTCCGACGTTCATCAAGCTCGGCCAGCTGCTCTCAACGCGCGCAGACCTGCTGCCGCCCGCCTACACGCGTGAGCTATCGAAGCTGCAGGACGCGGCACCACCCGCTCCCGCTGACGCGATCCGGGAGACCGTCGAGAGCGAGCTCCCGGGCGGCGTCGCCGGCGCGTTCGCCGAGTTCGACCCGCAACCGCTGGCGGCGGGCTCGGTGGGAGAGGCGCACGCGGCGGTGCTTCACGACGGCACGAAGGTGGTCGTGAAGGTACGCAGGCCCGGTGTCGTGGAGCTCATCGAGCGAGATCTCGAGATCATCGGAAACCTCGCGGCGCGCGCGAGCAGGCGGTCTGAAACCGCGGCGGCATTCGATGTGATCGGGCTCTCGCAGGAGTTCGCGGGTGAGCTGCGAGGCCAACTCGACTACGTCCGCGAGGCGCGTAACGCGGAGCGGTTCGCCGTGAACTTCGCCGGCGAGACCGGCGTGCATATTCCGCGTGTCTTCTTGGAGCTGTCGAGCTCACGGGTGATCACGCTGGAGCGGCTTGAGGGGATGAAGATCACGGACCTCGAGGCGTTGCAGGCAGCCGGGGTCGATCGTCTAAGACTCGCCCAGAACGCGGCGCTGACGGTGGGCAAGATGGTTTTCGTCGACGGGTTCTTCCACGGTGATCCACACCCCGGGAACTTCTTCGTCGAGGCTGACGGTCGGCTCGGGATCATCGACTTCGGGATCGTCGGCAGTCTGGACGAGAGCCTTCGTGCGACGGTTCGGCGGATTCTGCTCGCGTTGGATCGTCGTGACCCGGACCGGCTCGCCTCAGCGCTGATCGCGATCCAGGGCCCCGGCGGGCTGGTTGACCGGGGGGCGCTGCGGGACGATCTGAGCTCGCTGATCGACGCGTATCTCGGCCATGGCGCGGGCGAGCCCGGCGCCGGTGGCGTGATCCGCTCGATGCTTGAGGCGGTCCGACGTCACCGACTGCGCATCCCTCGCGACCTGTCTTTGCTGCTGAGGACCGTCCTGCTCGAGGAAGGGATCGTGGCGGGACTGGATCGCGAATTTGATCTGATCGAGGCGCTCGGGCCCTACGTGCGCCGACACCTGTTCGCAGGGGTGACCGCGCCCGGGCTGCTGCATCGCTTGCAGGACGCCGGCGTCGATCTGGCAGAGCTGGCCAGCGATCTGCCGGGCCAACTGCGCCACGCGCTGAACATCCTCGACGACGGCGGGTTCGACGTGCACCTGAGGGCCAGCGAGCTTGAGCCGCTGATGTCTCGTGCGGAACGCCTCGGGAACCGCATCGCCCTCTCGGTGCTCGCTGCGTCGCTGATAGACGCGGGGACGCAGCTTCTCGGGAGGACCCGTCACCGCGGCCGCCGCCGCGTGGCGGGTGCGCGACCCAAGTGAGAACGATTGGGGCGGCCGCGCGCAGCATCGGGCGCGATGCCGCCGCGAGCAGCGTATGACTCAGCCAACCGGCTCACGAGCGTAGGCCCGCATCGCCTCGATGACGGGGCGGAGCCTGAGTCCGCGCTCGGTTAGCCGGTACTCAGCTTTGGGAGGGCTCGAGGGGACCACCGTGCGCTCGATCAATCCAGCCGCCTCTAGGTCGTGCAGGCGCTCGGACAGCATCCGCGGAGAGATGCCGGGCACCGCGGCGGCGAACTCGTTGAAGCGCAGCGCACCGGTCAGCGCCGCGTACAGGACGGACAGCTGCCAGCGCCGCTCGAGGAGGTCCGCCGTCCGGCGGACCTCCTCTGGAATGGGCTTGCATCTAGGAGACGTGTGCGACTTCACGTGCAGGCTCCAATGCGCGATCGAGGACCTCCTGGACGGTGATCGCAGGGTGGAACGTCAACCGGTTGCGGACCTCCTCGGGAATGTCGTCCAGATCGCCACGGTTTCGCTCGGGCAGGATCACATCGGTCAGGCCGGCCGCGTGGGCCGCAAGCGCCTTCTGCTTGAAGCCGCCGATCGGCAGCACGCGGCCCTGCAGCGTGACCTCGCCGGTCATCCCGACGGTGTGCTTGACCGGGCGCCCTGACAGAAGCGAGGCGAGCGCCGTGACCATCGTCACGCCCGCGCTCGGCCCGTCCTTTGGGACAGCTCCTGCCGGAACGTGGACATGGAACTCCTTATCCTCGAAGGCGCCCTCGTCGATGCCGAGCTCCTCGGCGTGACCGCGCACGTAGGAGAGGGCGATCTGCGCCGACTCCTTCATCACGTCGCCGAGCTGGCCGGTCAGGACCAGGCCGCCCTTGCCGCCGCTCTTCATCGCGGTGGCCTCGATGAACAGCACGTCTCCGCCGGTGCCGGTGACCGCGAGTCCGGTCGCAACGCCAGGCGTCGCGGTCCGCGCCGCGGACTCCTGGAAGTACTTCTGGCGACCGAGCGCGTCGCGCACGTCGTCGAGGTCGATCGTTAGCGACGTGTTCGGCGCCGGCTCCCCGCCCGCGTCCGAATTGGCCGAGGCGATCCTGGTGGCGGTCTTCCTCAGCACCGTGCCGAGCTCGCGCTCCAGGTTTCGAACGCCCGCCTCGCGGGTGTACTCCGAGATGATCGTGCGCAGCACCTCATCAGAGATCTGCACCTCGTCCTGTCGCAGGCCGTTGCGGTCGCGCTGGCGCGGCCACAGGTAGCCCTTGGCGATGGCGAGCTTCTCCTCGGAGGTGTAGCCGTCGAAGCGGATCACCTCCATGCGGTCCAACAGCGGTCCGGGGATCGTGTCGGCGACGTTGGCGGTGGCCAGGAACATGACCTGTGAGAGGTCCAGCTCGACGTCGAGGTAGTGGTCTCTGAAGGAGTGGTTCTGGGCAGGGTCGAGCACCTCGAGCAGAGCCGAGGAGGGGTCTCCGCGCCAGTCGGCGCCGACCTTGTCGACCTCATCCAGGAGGATCACCGGGTTCATCGTGCCGGCGTCGCGGAGAGCCCTCACCAGGCGTCCTGGCAGGGCGCCGATGTAGGTGCGCCGGTGCCCGCGGATCTCGGCCTCATCGCGCACGCCGCCGAGCGACATGCGCACGAACTCGCGCCCGGTGGCGCGGGCGATCGACTCGCCGATCGAGGTCTTGCCGGTTCCCGGGGGACCGATCAGCGTGAGGATCGCCCCCGACTTGGGGTCGGCCTCGATGTTGCGGTCTGAGCGCAGCTTGCGCACGGCCAAATACTCGGTGATGCGGTCCTTGACGTCCTCAAGGCCCTCGTGGTCTGCATCAAGCACAGCTCTGGCCGCGACCGGGTCGAGGTGCTCGTCAGAGCGCTTTGACCATGGCACGGCGATCAGCCAGTCAAGGTATGTGCGGATCATGCTCGACTCGCCCGTCTGCTCGCCCATCCGCTCGAGCCGGTTGAGCTCCTTCAGAGCCTGCTCGTTTACCTCCTCGGGCATGTGGGCCTCCTCGATCTTTGAGCGGTACTCCTCCACGACCGAGGCGTCGTCGTCGCCGAGCTCCTTGCGGATCGAGTCCATCTGCTTGCGCAGGAAGTACTCGCGCTGCTGCTTCTCAGCGCCCTCTTGGACGTCCTCGCGGATGCGCTTGCGCACCTGCAGCTCTGCCAGTGACTCGCGTTGCAGCGAGACCGCGAGCTCGAGGCGCTCGGTCACGTCGAGCGTTCTCAGGAGCTCGACCTTCTGCTCGTAGGACAGGTTGGGTGAGTAGCCGGCGGAGTCCGCGAGGGCTCCGGGCTCTGCGATCGCCCTGAGGAACGCGGAGATGCGCCCGTCGTCGCCGCGCAGCTCGAGGATCTCCTCGACGGTGGCGCGGTAGTTGCGCTCGAGCTCGCGCGTGCGCCCGTCCACGGGTACCTCATCAGGTCGCTCGTCGACCTCGACGCGGAGCTCGCCTGAGGGTCCTGTCTGGGCGGCGCCGATGAGCGCGCGGTGGACGCCTGAGATGGCCACGGCTCGGCCGCCTCCGGGCAGACGGATCTGCTCTGAGACCTCGGCGATGGTGCCCACCTCAAGGAACTCGTTCTCGTGGCGGGGGACGAGCACGACGCGCTCGTCATCGCCGACGTCGACGGTCAGCGTGATGCCCATGTTGGGGAACACGACGGTGTCGTCGAGGGGGATCAGCCGCAGCAGGGGCTTCGGCTCGGAAGGCTGTATCTGGGTTGTGTTCGACTGGCTAGGCATCAGTATCGACTCCATATGAGCTTACGAAAGTATAGGTAGTATAGCGCAAGATGATTGCGTGCGCAACCAGTTCTGCCGGGCAAGCAACAGGTCGACCGGAGCCGCAGCGGGTGCTCGGAATCCCGAGAAGCGCATGCGCCAATGTCGGCTGATCCCGGCGCGCCGCGTCGGCCTGGCGATTAGTGGGCTCGGACCTCGGTTCGCGAAGGTGGGACGATTTAGAGCCCGAGTTTGCGAACGCCCGTCTCGTCGAAGCCGAGGTGGTGACCGACCTCGTGACGCACCGTCTTGATGACCTGCTGGCGGAGGCGGTTGGGATCGTTGCCGAAGTCGCGCACGAGTGTGTCGCGAAAGATCAGGATCTCGTCTGGCAAGCCACCGCCCCCGAAGTAAGCTGTGCCACCCTGCCTGGAGCCCACGTACATGCCGTAGGCGTGGTTCTCGGCACCGCGGTCGGAAACGACGACCGCTACGTGCTCCAGCGCACGCTGGAACTCGATCGGCAGCTCGTCGAGCGCTGAGCTCACGAGCTTCTCAAACTCCCTCTCGCTGTAGTGCCTGTTTTGGCTCATGGCTTGGCGATCCGCCGAGCGTCGCTCGCCCGCAGCGCTGACGGGTGCAGGCTATCTCCGCAAGCCTCGAGGCAGGCTCGCCAACTGAACCAGCGTCCGACGCTCGCTTGGCCAGGCGAAGGGCGCCACGGCGCGGAGGTGTGGGCCGGTATCTGCGAGCCGAGCTCGCGCAGGCGTCCCGGCACGTCGTCCACCGTGTCGAGCAGTCCGTCGCCGGGCGCTTCTGCTGGTCTGGCACGGGTCACCTCGCCGCGCACCGAGACGGCTAGCACGGTCGCTTGACGCGGGCACCTGTGCTATCCGGGGTTCGTGGCCGCGACGATCCAGATGGAGCCGCGGCCGACTATGGAGCCGTCGGGCTTCTGCCAGGCGGTGTAGTGGTCCCTCAGGGCCTCGGCGATCTCGCCTCGACGGCTCTCCCCGTACTCGCCGTTCAGGCGGATCAGCTCGGCGCCGGGTCCAATCGCGAGCAGGGAGTCGATCGCCTCGTCCATGTCCGCGCCCATGAAGTAGTCGAAGTCGCGCTGATGCAGCTCAATCTCGTCGAACCCGGCCGCCTCGAGAATCCCACGGGTGGTCTCGGGGTTACCCAGCGAGAATGGCCCGGGCCCGCAGGTGTCAGCCACGTAATCCTCAGGGCGCGAGAGGAACCGCTCAACGACCTGCTCGGTCTCCGCCCATAAGGGGCTGTCGGCCTTGCGTCGCCAGCAGACCTTGGCGAGCCTACCCCCGGGCTTGAGCGCGCCGCGGATCGCACGCATAGCCGGAACCGGTGCGGCGAAGAACTGCGTCCCCATGCGCGAGAAGGCGTAGTCGTAGATGGGATCCCATGCAGCCGTCTGCGCATCGGCGGTCTCGAACGCAACGTTCTCGACACCCGCCTCGGCGGCCTCGCGACGGGCGTCCTCGATGAACCGGGGCGAGGAGTCGGTGCCGAGCGCGAAGCCCCCTGGTCCGACGAGCTCGGCCAGCTGCTGAGTCGTCTCGCCGAAGCCGCACCCGATGTCGATGCAGCACCCACGCTCGGGCGGCGGAAAGAGCTCGAAGACCTCCTCGGTCACCTCTGCCAGCGCGCCCACGAACACGGTGCGGTTCGACTTCCACCGCTCATACAGGACCGTGTCCCACGCACGCACCGCTTCTTCGTTGGCCACCGCAACCGCACCCGCGCGCTGCTCTTGCGTCATGGGTCGATACTAGACGTCAACGCTGCTTCCGTCAGCCTGTATGCCCAATATCACACGACCCGTGGCGTATAGCTTCTCGCACCGGTCGAGCCGTCGTTCGCGGTCGTTGTATCTCAGCCCCGTCTGTCCGCGCTGGCATGCGGCTGCGCTCGCGCGCCGTCGGCGATGTCGAGCACATATGCGGGCATCTCCTCGCTCTTGCCCTTGAGCTCGAGCGTCGCCGCGCGAGCCTCGAGCGGCGGCGCGCTCAGGCGCTCATACAGGCGTTGGGTGATCACGATCTGGCCGGCCTGCGCGGACGACTGCAGGCGGGCGGCGGTATTGACAACATCCCCGAGCGCGGTGAAATCCTTGACCTCGCCCGAGCCCACGTTGCCAACGAACGCCTCGCCGACGTCGAGACCGACCCCAAGCTGCAGCGGGGCCTCGGCGGCGACGCGCTCGCCGGCCCGTGCGAGCAGCTCGCGTGCGTCGCGCAACATCTCGTTCTCCCAATGCTCTGAGAGCAGCGGCGGCAAGTACAAGGCCATCACCTGATCTCCAACCATCTTGTCGATGATCGCGCAGCGGCTTAGCACCTTGGTCGCGGAGCCGTAGAAGCCGTTGAGCAGCTCCGCTACCGCTTGCGGCGCCATCGACTCGCTGAGCGCCGTGAAGCCTCGGAGGTCGGCGAACAGCACGCCGATCTCCATCTGCGCGCCGCCCATCGGGGCCTTCTCGAAACACGTGACGCACATGCTCGGGTTCTTGCGCGAGGGACCGTAGCCCACCCGGCGCATGAGGCGGCCTCCCAACCCGCCGTAAGGCGCCCCGCACAGTCGGCAGCGGGGCTCTGAGGGCATATGGCGCATGAGCCAGAAGAACGCGCGCGGGCCGTGGCTATTCATCAGCTTGATGAAATCTGTGACGTCGGCGTCGCCGTGGACGTGCGTCTCGCGCGCTTGTTCCACTACGAGCAAGCGTAACGGCGGTTGCTCTGAGAAGCAGGCGCGCTCGCGGGAATCGTCGCCGCTACCCCTCGTCACTCGGCGTTGGCGTGCGATGTAACGCGTCGGCCGGTTGATACCAAGTAGAGATATGAGGCCCGATGCACTGGTGCGGATCGCTCACGATCCCGATGTATTCGAGGTGTTCTACCGTG
Source organism: uncultured Solirubrobacteraceae bacterium (assembly GCA_963761355.1). Classification (GTDB taxonomy): domain Bacteria; phylum Actinomycetota; class Thermoleophilia; order Solirubrobacterales; family Solirubrobacteraceae; genus Palsa-744. Next base: position 249,369 of record CAVXHC010000002.1, on the reverse strand, counting down.
AGCACATCGACGCGGTGCAGCGTTTCGTTGCGCGACGCATCGCCGATCCGTATCTGGCGGCAGACCTGACGGCGGAAGTGTTCCTCGCCGCAATCGATGCGGCAGCGACGTATCGCCCTCGTCGTGGCGCGCCGGCGTTGTGGCTGTTCGGTGTAGCGCGGAACGTAGTCAACAGCGAGTTCCGCCGGACGGCACGCGAGAAACAAGTGAACGCGCGGTTTGCGGGGCGGCGACTGCTCGCTGACGATGACATCGTCAGAGCGCAGGAACGGATCGACGCGGAGGCGCGGTCTCGTGAACTGTATGCAGCGCTCGACGGACTGACCGATGCCGAGCGCGCGGTGTTCGAGCTCAGTGCGCTCGACGGACTCAGCGCGACGGAGGCGGCCAGGGCGCTTGGAATCCGCCCTGTCACCGCACGGGTCCGCCTGCATCGCGCGCGCCACACCCTGCGGACGGAACTCGCACCGCAAGAGGCTCAACCTAGAACGAGGTCGATGGAGGTATCACCATGAACGCACCACAGCAATTCGAGGACCGGCTGCTCGTGCAACTTCGGCGCGTCGTCGCCGAGCGTGAAGATTCTCGCGAACCCACTCACAGCCGTACCGTTCGCGGGCGTCTGGTGCTTTCCGGTGCCGGTGCTGCAATCGTCGCAATCGTCGCAATCGCTGCAGTCGCGATTGGAAGCGGCAATAGAACCACCGGCGCCTACGCGATCCAGGTACGCCCAGGCGGCAAGGTGGCGGTCTCGATCTACAAAATCGGCGACGCGGAGGCGCTGCAGCGCAGCCTTCGAGCCGCAGGCGTACCCGCGGTCGTCGACTTTGAAGCTACGAAGGCGGGCCCGTGCGTCGTCGCCGCTGGAATGAACGCATCTCCCGAAAAGGCAGGCGCTGGCGACGAAGCAAACGAAACGCGCCAGCTCGTGCAGTCCGAATCCAGGGTTCCACGGGGTACAGCGCCGGGCGCCGCGGAAGCCCGCGAAAACGCAGCCATCCAGGTGCACACGTTCACGGCGAAAGGCGCCACGAACGTGACGGTCAGCCGGTTCGTAGTTGATCCGAGTCGCATCGGGCCGCACGAGAAGCTCTACATCGTGCACAGGGGCACTTCCATCCTCGTGAGGGAAGTGAGCGCGGTTTCCTGCCCGAAGCCGCCATCGTCGCGATAACAGCTATAGCCTGCGCCACGGCAGAAGTAACTGCTACCGCGCTCGCGGCGGGGCCAACCTCCCTACCCCTCGATGCCGCTTTCAGCGCGAAGCGCCCGGCGAGCTTGCGCAGGAGGCAATCAACGTCCGCGCCCCAGCGCTCGAGTTTGGTACCCATTGGTACCCCGACCCCGAACCAACCACCAAGCCCGCAACCCAAAACCTGTAAGCGTTCAGTCCGTGGGGGACATAACTCTGCTCCGTCGAATATCTGTGCGTGGAGCGCGCTGAGGCGGAGGCGATCTATGACGCGGGGCGTGAGGCCGTAGTCGAAGTCTTGCTGGCGATGGATCGCCGCATCCAGCAGCTCGAGGGCCGTGTCGAGAAGCTCGAGCGTCAGCTGGCTCGGAACTCGGGGAACTCCTCGAGTCCGCCGAGCTCAGATCCTCCCCGGGGAGCGCCCAAGCGCGGCAAGGATCGTTCTGGACGCAAGCGCGGTGGCCAGCCTGGGCATGAGGGTCGTGGGCGGCCGCTGTTGCCCGCGTGGGCGGTCGATGAGGTGATCGATCACTGGCCGGCGAGCTGCGGGTGTGGGCATGTCTTCAGCGAGGCCGAACGGGTGGCTGATGGTGAGCCTGCACGCCATCAGGTCGAGGAGCTCCCGCCGATCGCGGTGCGCGTCACTGAGCACCGCTGCCAGCGGGTGCGCTGCTCTGGGTGTGGCCGACGGCGCACCGGTGGGCTCCCGCCGGAGCTCGCCGGGAGTCATTTGGGTCTGAGGCTGCAGGCCGCCGTCGCGACTCTGTCGGTGCGAAACCGCGTCTCCCGGCGTGATGCGGTCGAGCTGCTCGAAGAGCTTTTCGCGGCACGCATCTCAACGGGCACGGTCGATAGGGTGCTCGCCCATGTCGGAGGCGTGCTGGCTGAGCCTCACGAGGATTTGCTTCACGCCGTGCGCTCAAGTGAGCATCTGAACATCGATGAGACCGGCTGGCGTCTGCGTGGATCCCAGCGTGCTCTGTGGGGCGCGTTCACCGACCAGACAGCGTTCTTTCACGTCGCAGCTGACCGTCATGAGGATCACGCCAAGGCACTGCTCTCAGACACCCAGGCGATCATCACCTCAGACCGCTGGTGGGCCTACTCCCATATACCCCTTCAGCGCCGGCAGATCTGCTGGGCGCACCTGCGCCGGGACTTCACCGCGCACGCCGAAGGCCTCAGCACAGAGAAACAGTTCGGCAAGCTCGGCCTTGAGATCTCAGAGCAGCTGTTCTGGGCATGGGAGGTCTTCCAGCACACCCACGACCGCCGTGAGCTCAAGCGCCAGATCGGACTGCTGCGCCACCAGCTGAAGCCCGCGCTCAGACGCTTCGCCAGCAAATCACCGCGCAACAAGTACTGCCGCGGGATGGCACGCAACCTCTTGAAGCTCTGGCCAGCGCTATGGACCTTCGCGACCGTCTCCGGCGTGGAGCCCACCAACAACCACGCCGAGCGCGCACTCCGGGGCGCGGTCATCTACCGCAAGCTCTCCCTCGGCAGCCAATCTGAGGAGGGGGAGCAGCGCGTCGCGCGGCTGCTTTCGGCCTCGATCACCTGCCGCCTACAGCATCGAAGCCTGTACGCCTACCTCGTGGACCTGCTCAGCGCGCACGCCCGCGGGGACCCGCTCCCGTTGCTCAGCTGAGCTACGGACTGAACGCTTACCAAAACCAGCGGATTTGCAGGCCTTTCAAGAAGGGTGAGCGAGGGGACTCGAACCCCCGACCGCCTGGACCACAACATGGGCGACCGAGGGTCGGCTGCTCTCGCGTGCTGTCGTGGACTTCGTCCTGGAGTGGTCACTGCCGGCCGCGGTCGGCGTCTAGAACGACACCCTGGCTCGACTTGAGCGGAGTCGCGAATCGCGGCAGCCGGACCTGCGCCCCGAACTTTGGCATTACGACAAGCTTGTTAGGTCAGGACATCAACACGGACATGGCAGATGTTTTGGGCATGGTGACGTTCTCTCCCGTGGCTCAAAGGTGTCGGTGCTATTGAGCGCCGCCCCTCATCCCGGCGCCCGCGATCCGTGGCGAGGACGGTCGTGGAGCTCACGGTGAGCGGGGCCATCCGCCGGCACGTCGCGCAGCGAGATCTGTCCGTGCGCTTCGTCTGTCACCGAGGGATCCTCATTCGTCCCGGGGAGTTCAGTCTGTAGCTGGTGCGACGAGTTACGCGTCCAGGCAATGCGCCGCACGTATCTGGTCAGGCCAAAGACCCCAGCGAGCATCAGCAGGATCGCGATCACGAGCCCGAACCATCCACCGATGAGGCTGAGCGCAATCAGAATGAGAGCGACCATCAGGAGCACCGCTCCGAGTGGCGCCGCCGTAGCGATCGCGCTCGGCGGCGGTACCGAGCTCCGGCTCAACGGGGGACGTCGGTTGGTCGTCTGGATGTCGGTCCGCTCTCCGGGCATGCGCGACAACTACCCCGGCTTGTTGGAAGCGTAATCAGGAGCGGCCCGCGCGAGAGTTTCTCTGTCAGCAGGCTGACCGCCCAGGGCTCCTCGCGTGTCCTTCGGCGAATGAGTGACTCATGGGCGCGAACGCCAGCGAAGAAGCGCAGACAGGAACGATCGAGACCCGGCTGCAGCGGATGGCGTATGCGCTCAGACTGGTAGCGAGCGTGGCGCTCGCAAGCGCCGGGTTGCGCCATGCTGGGCTGGCCCGGACGAGCAGCATCATGCTGGCGGCATGGACACCGTCGGTCAAAGCGCTGACGAGCATCCATCTTGGTGTTGGCAGCCACAGCAGCAGCAGACCCTCGCCCATGTGACGTGCGCCGAGCAGTCGTGTGAAGGCGCGCTTGCGGGTGGACGGTCCGTTTGCGCCTGGCGAGCGGGTCCTTGAAGCTGCGAGCCAGCCGCTACCACAGAGCAGGTGCAGCCCGGCGAGTAACCGTGGCGGTGAAGGTCGGCGGCGAACGAAGGCCGCGCCTGCGCTCATGACGCTTTCGCCCTTCTGGGGGCTGGCTCTCGCTGTTGAACGGCGCACTCGAGCAGCAGTGCGTGCACGAACGCTTGGGGCAGGTTGCCACGCAGTTGTCGCTGGCGGACGTCGAACTCCTCAGAGCACAGCCCTGGGGGACCGCAGGCCGCGCGGTTGCGCTCGAACCAGCGGGCGGCGGCGACATGGTCGCCCTGCTGGCCGTGGGCGAGCGCAATGATGAAGCCGCATAACAGGAAGGCTCCCTCGGCTTCACCGAGGGGCCGCTCATCGGGACGAAAGCGATAGCAGTAGCCGTCCTCGGTGAGCTCATCGAGGACGGCGTTAAGGGTCGCAATCGAGCGTGGGTCAGTCGCCGGGATCGCGCCGCGGATGGCGGGGAGTAGTAGCGCTGCGTCAGGGCGCGGATCGGTGGGTGAGCGCTGCCAGCGCCCCGACGGATGCAAGGCGTGCGCTGCGGTGTCAGACACGATCCGATCGGCGAGCGAGACCCAGCGTGCAGCCTGCTCGTCGCTAGCTCCGCAGCTGGCGATTTGGCGTAGACCGGCCACGCAGATCAGGCGGCTGTGAGTCCATGCGTCAGGTTCGATCTCCCAGATGCCGGCGTCGACCTCGCGCTCCTGCCAGCGCTGTTCGATCGCCTCCACTGCAACCTCGGCCGCGCGCCAAGCCTGTGGGTCCAGGTGGTCGTGGCCCGCGGCCGCCGCGAACAGCAACAGCGCCTCGCCGAATGCGTCGAGTTGGAACTGCTGGTTCACCCAGTTGCCGACAATGTCCGACCCGCCGGGATATCCGGCGAGTTTCAGCTTGTGCTGGTCTGGCACGCGCTCGCCGCTGATCGTGTAGGCGGGCTTCAGAGCCGCTCCGTCCTCGAGCAGGCGCTCGGACACGAAGCTGACGGCGTCGTCCATCAACGAGTGCGGGCCGGCCCTGGCCACCGCTTGCCCTGTGTAGGACTGATCCCTGATCCAGACGTAGCGATAGTCGTAGTTTCGGCCCTGGCGCGCGCGCTCGGGAAGCGAAGTGGTGGCGGCGGCCACCATGCCTCCGCCCGCACTCGTGAGCCCGGCCAGGACAGCGTAGGCGTGGGTCGCGTCGCGTTCGGCCACGGCTCCTTGAAGCTCGGGGACCCGTTCGTGCCAGGCGCCCTCGACGCCCTGCCATGCCCAGTCCGGGTCGGGCATTTCGTCGGGCTCGCAGCCGTCGCTTGCGAGGATGAGCATGAAATCGTGGTGTTCGCCCTCCTTGAGTGTCAGCGTCAGCTTCAGCGCTTTGCCGCTGTGGCCGTCTGGCTGAGGTTTGGCGTTCTCTCCGCCGATCCACCAGAGCCCGGTGCCGGGCAGCCGTGCGGTCCACGCGCCATCCTCACGTTTTGAGAGTCGCCTCAACGGCTTCTCTCCGAACTCGCCGCGCGGGTTGAGAGTAATCTCGACGCGGGCGCTGCCCTTGCGTGCGTGCACGCGTCGAAGTACGAGCGCGCGTCCGGGGTGGCTCGGGAGCGCGAGCGCTTCGCGGCACTCGATCGTCGCCTCGGGTGTGACCCATCGACTGCGCCAGATCAAGCTCCGAGGCTCGTAGTAACCGCCCCAGACATGTCGTTCGGCGGGGGTGATCGCGTAGGCGCCGGCGCCGCCGATCAGCGAGGAGAAGATCGCTCCCGAGTCCCACCGGGGAAAGCACATCCAGACGAAGTCTCCGCGCGGGCCGACCAGTACGCCACGCTCGCCGTCGGCGAGCAAGGCATACTCGCGCAGAACGTGCGGGGCATCGATGCCAACGCTACCGTTATCGCCAGCGATGCTCACCGGTTCACTCGAACGGCGCCGCCGGCAACGCCTGCCAGCGCGGCGAGGAACGCCCCGCCGAGCAGCGGTCGGTGGGTGGCCGCCCACAGTTGGGGGCTTCGGTTCTTCGCCTGTTCGTCGAAGATGCCGTGGGTTGCAGCATCGTGCTGCACCGGCTCGAACAGGTTGCCGTCGCGCTCGCCGTCGATCGGCATGTCTTTGACTTGCTGGCCGGAGAAGCCGGTCATCGCCAGGTAGCGGTCGACGAGGAAGCTCGGCGCGAACTTGGTGGCGAGGATCGCTTGGACCGCGCTGTAGCCGACCCATAGCTCGCGCCGGCGGTGATGTGCCGCCCAGTAGACAGCCTCCGCGGGGATCTCGGGTTGATAGATCGGCGGCACGGGCATCGGGTGGTCGGGGAGCTTCGATCGGCACCAGTTGAACTGCGTGGTATTCACTCCGGGCAGTTGCACCATCGTGATCTGCACCTTGCTTTTGTCGTGGGCGAGCTCGGTGCGGATCGAGTCGGTGAAGCCGCGAATCCCGAACTTGGCGCCGCAGTAGGCGGCCTGCAGCGGGATCGACCGGTATGCGAGCGCCGAACCGACCTGCACGATCTTGCCTTGGTCTCGGCGCTTCATGCGCCTGAGTGCCGCCATCGTGCCGTACACGGCGCCGAGATAGGTCACTTCTGTCGCGCGCTTGAACTCGTCTGGCTCGGTGTCGATGAAGCGGGCGAATACGGTCGCCATAGCGTCGTTGACCCAGACGTCAATCGCCCCCAGTCGGTCTTCCACGGCCGCTGCTGCTGCCTCCACCTGCTCGTGGTCGGCAACGTCGGTGGGCACGGCGAGCGGGACACCGCCGAAGGACTCGACCTCCTCTGCGGCGTCAGCGAGGGCATCCTCTCCCCTCGCGAGGAGCCCCACGTGGGCGCCGCGCTTTGCGAACGCATGCGCGATCGCCCTTCCCACTCCGCCCGATGCGCCGGTGACGACTACGACCTCGGGGTTTCCGTTTGTGCTCATGCTTTTCTCCTTACCTGGTGTCTAGGTGGTTCAAACGCGTGGAGCGGCAACCCGGGCGAGTAGCGAAACGGCTGCCAGCCCGCGCCGTCTGCGGGCTGCAGGCCGCGGCGAGCTGTGCTTGCTCGCCAGGCGCGCGGCGAGACGCGATGAGAGCGCCATGATCGTGAGCGCCGGATTGGCCGAACCCTGTGTCGGGCAGACGCTGCCGTCGGCAACGAACAGGTTGCGGAAACCCCAGACACGGTGCTCGGCGTCGACAACGCTGTTCTCGGGGCTGGTGCCGAGGCGCGCACCTCCGATCAGGTGCGCGTATCGCTGAATCGTGAGGATGTCCTGTGCGCCGGCGGCTTCGAGAATCGCGCGCAGGATCTTCTTGGAGTAGTCCATGTTCAGCTTGTCGTTCTCGCAGCGCGAGTAGGAGAAATGCGCCACTGGCACGCCGTAGGGATCGTTCTCGGAGGCGAGCGTCACACGGTTCTCGGCCTGTGGCAGCAGCTCGTTGAGCACGCCGATCGTCGTCCAGTGGTTGTAGTCGCGCATGTACTCGCGCAGGGCGCGGCCGAAGTGTCCCTCGGCGATCACGTGCTCGGCCCATCCTATCGGCAGCGGCGAGATCGTCTGGATCGAGAACCCGCGGGCGAAGCCGCGGGCCTCGTCGGTCTCGTAGAACTGCTCGGAGGAGACCTCGGGCGGCGGCGCCTTGTACATTCGCTGTTCCTCGGGGAAGCGCCCCGCGCTCTGGGAGGCGCCCTGCACCATCACGTAGCGCCCGACCTGATCCTCGTTGTTTCCCAGTCCATGCGGGTGGCGCGCGGAGACCGAGTTCAACAACAGCCGCGGGGTCTCTATCGAGTAGCCGCAGACGGCGACCGCGGCGGCGGGCTGGAAGCGCTCGAGCTCGTCGCCCTCACGGATGTAGGTGACGCCGATCGCGTTGTCGCCATCGTCGAGCTCGACGCGGATCGCCATGCTATGCGCGCGGATCTCAACGCCGTGCTCGAGCGCATCGGGAAGGTGGGTGACGTAGGGGCTGGCCTTGGCGTTGACCTTGCAGCCCTGCAGGCAGTAGCCGCGGTAGATGCAGTGGGGGCGGTTGCCGAACGTGCCGTTGACGATTCCGACCGGGCCGGCGCGCATCTCGATCCCGTTCTGGCGCGCGCCGTGCCACAGCAGCTGGGCGGCACCGCTCACGGGATGTGGCGAGTACGGGTAGGAGTGCGGGTCTCCCCACGGCCAGTCCTGCCCGGCGACGGGTAGCTCGCGCTCGAGCTCCCCGTAGTGGGGCTTCAGCTCGGCGTAGGTGATCGGCCAGTCGGCGCCGACCTGGTCTCTGCTGAAGGTCTCGAAGTCCGAAGGGTGAAAGCGCGGCGCGTAGCCGGCGTAGTGGACCATCGAGCCCCCCACCCCCCGGCCGGAGTTGTTCTTGCCGAGCTTGATCGGGTCCTCTCCGCCGATGATCCGCTTCTGGTTCCAGTACAGCCGGTGCGAGCCGGCCTCGTCTGAGACCCAGTCCTCGTCGGGGTGCCAGAACGGGCCGGCCTCGAGGATCACGATCCGCCAGCCTCTGCGCGCGAGACGCTGCGCGAGCACCGCGCCGCCCGCACCGGCGCCGACGATCAGCAGGTCAACCTGTTCGCTCTCGGGGTAGTGGCGCATGGTGCGCTCCCCCGGCAGATCGCGCCGGTGCACGTCCAGCAGGAAGCGCGAGTCGTTGGCGGCGGGACCGCGTGACCCCTTGAGGATGTTGGTCATGACGGTGGCATCTCGGGTGAGACGCGAACAGGGTCCTCATCGGTGGCGCCCGGGCGCTCCCGGGGCTCCAATACGCCGACCGGGCCGAGGCGCATGTATCCCTGCGGGTAGGCCGGCCCGCCGAAGCCGATCTCGTTCCACGCCCACGGGTGGGAATAGAACGCCTCGAGCATCATGCGGGTGCACACCGACCATGCGCGCGAGACGTTCACGTGCTGCCATGGCCCGCCTGCGAGCCGGCCGGCAGCGAGTTCTTTGACGACGCCCTGCTGATCCTCGGTGGCGCACTCGGCGAACGACGCACGTCCGTGCAACTCGCCTGCCGTGAAGTCCAGACCCTCGAGCACCAAGCGCCAGGTGTCCCGATCGTCGGGCATGTCCTCGTACTGATAGCCATCGAGCCGGCCGGCGGCGAGCTTCTCATCGACTAGCTCGACCACCGGCACCCGCGGCTCAATGTCCTGTGCCAGTACGACATCGCAAAGGGCGCGCAGCGTAGGAGCCTGCTCCTCGGAGAAGAAGCTCAAATCGCCTGAGAGCTCCAGACGTGCCATGACAACCTTGCGCGTCGCCTCATCCCAGTCGGATGCCGACTCGAGCACGTCATAGTCGGGAAAACGCCCGACCATCTGCGGGCTCGTCCCCTTGCGCTGGCGCGGCAGCCAGTCCGGACGGGGTGGCTCGCCGCCCGTGCGCATGTTGGGCAGATGACTGGGACTGCGCATATCGGGCATCGTTCACGGCTCCCGGCGCAGCAACGCTGCGAGCACGCCCATCGCGCCGACGATCGACATCAGTCCGGGCGCCATGATCGGCGGGCCCATCGGAATGTTGTAACTCGCCTGGGAGAAGCCGCCGGGACGGCGCGCCACCCCGCGCGCGTGGTAGTACCCACCGACCACCCCGTCGAGCATGTACACGGTCGAGGCGATCGGCAGTGCCGTCTTGGCCCAGCGTTTGCTCGAGACGCCCGCCACCCCCGCGATCACGACCGGTGGCGTGACGAGGATCGGACTCCACATCATCTTGTTGCCGAAGCTCGCGCGGTAGTGCTCGGCGTACACCTCCGCGGTCGTCACCAGCGCAGCGAACGCCGTCAGCGCGGACAGCGAACGCTCGAAGCGCCCGTGTTCGATGTTGGCGACCCAACGGTCGATGCGATGCTCCGTGCGGTGCTTGGCCGTTGCTCGGCTTTTGCGCAGGCGCATTTCAGCGGCCGGGGATGAACTCGTGGACCTTCTCGCGCACGGACTCGACTGCGCCCGGCAGCCCGCCGGGGGGGTCTGCGAGCAGCGACTTGGCAAAGCTCTCCGCCTGTTCGAAGGTGATATGCGGTGGCAGCGGCGGCTCGTTCGGGTCGCTCAGCGCGCTGATGATCACCGGCCGGTCGGCGCTTAGCGCCGACCGCCAGCCATCCTCGATCTCGCTGGCGTGACTCAGCTTGATGCCCTTCAGTCCGATCTGCTCGGCGTAGGCGGCGTAGTCGACGTAGGGAATCTCTTGCGAGGCCTCGAACTGCGGGTCGCCCTCCATCACGCGCTGCTCCCAGGTGACCTGGTTGAGGTCCTCGTTGGTGAGCACGAGCACGATCAGACGGGGGTCTGCCCATGTTTTGTAGTACTTGGCGGCGGTCAGCATCTCCGCCATTCCGCCCATCTGCATGGCGCCGTCGCCGACGAGCGCGATCGCCACCCGGTCGGGGTAGGCGAACTTAGCGGCGATCGCATACGGGACCCCGGGAACCATCGTGGCGAGGTTGCCCGAGAGCATCGCCTTCATGCCGCGGCGAATTCTGATGTGGCGCGCGTACCAGTTGGCCGCGGAGCCGGAGTCACTGGAGAGGATCGCGCTGTCGGGCAGCTGACACGAGAGCGCGCTGAACAGTCCCTGCGGGCGGATGCGCCCGTCGCGGTCGGCCGGCTCGCCCTGTTCGTCCATGAGCCGCCACCAGTCGCCGACGCCCTGCTTGATCTGCTCCTGCCAGGAGCGATCCTCCTTGCGCTCGAGCATCGGCAGCAGCTCGTTGAGGGTGTCCTTGCTGTCCCCTTCGAGCGCCAGGTCCATCGGGTAGCGGATGCTCAGCATTCGTCCCGCCAGGTCGATCTGCACGGCTTTGACCTGTCCTTCCTTCGGAAGGAACTCCGAGTAGGGGAAGCTCGAGCCGACCATCAGCAGCGTGTCGGCGTCCTGCATCATGTCCCAGCTGGGCTTGGTGCCGAGCAGCCCGATGCTGCCCGTGCAGAAGGGCACGTCGTCGGGGACGGCCGCCTTGCCGAGCAGTGCCTTGGCGATCCCCGCCCCGAGCTCGTCCGCCACGGCGATCACCTCGTCGGTCGCGTGCAGCGCACCCTGCCCGACCAGCATCGCGACCCGCTCGCCACGGTTGAGGATGTCGGCTGCTTGCTGGAGCTGCTCGCGCTCAGGCACGTGCCGTGCGGGCCAGTAGCCCACCCCGCTGTGAACGGTGTGCGTCTTGTGGGGCTGGGCCTCCACGGCATCCATGTCCTGGAGGTCGGCGGGTACGATCACGCATGTGACGGTGCGCTCGGCCTTCGCGATGCGGATGGCGCGATCGATCATGTGCCTCACGCTCGAAGGCTCGTTGACCTGCTCACAGAACGCGGAGGCCACGTCGCTGAAAAGCTGCAGGAGCTTGACCTCCTGCTGGAAGTCGCCGCCGATCGCTCGCACGAACGTCTGTCCCACGATCGCGACGACCGGCTGGTGGTCGAGCTTTGCGTCATACAGGCCGTTGAGCAGATGGATCGCGCCTGGGCCGGAGGTCGCCATGCAGACACCGACCTCGCCGGTGAACTTCGCGTGGCCGCAGGCCATGAAGGCGGCCATCTCCTCATGGCGTGTCTGGACGAAGCGCAGCTCGTCCTGGTGGCGGCGAAGCGCGCCGAGGATCCCGTTGATGCCATCGCCGGGGAATCCGTAGATCGCCTTCACATCCCACGCGCTCAGGCGCTCACACAGGTTGTCTGCTGCGGTCGTGCTCAAGTCTGGCTCACCCTTTCGCGAGATCGATGTAATCGTCGTGAGCCGCCGCGGTGAAACGCCCCGGCGTCCCGCATGATGGGCTACCCGTCCTCGCTCGCGTGAACCACCGGTGTCGGGGTTTAGCTTTCACGGTGTCAGGTTTCTGACCACAGCGCGCTGCCGACGGCGCGCCGCGGGCACTGAAGATCCAGCGGTTCGCGCGCCGAACGCACATCTCGATGAGGAGAACTGCGATGGCCAGCCCACCGACGGCGATTGAACGTCTTGAGGTGAATGCATACACAGTTCCCACCGATGCTCCGGAGGAAGACGGGACGCTCGCGTGGGATGCGACGACGATCGTCGTGGTGCACGCTCATGGTGCTGGCGTGATCGGCGTCGGCTACTCCTACGCCGACGTCTCCACCGCGAAGCTGATCGAGAGCAAGCTCGCCGACGTGGTGGAAGGCATGGACGCGAGCGCTCCGCGCCGCTCGTGGGCCGCGATGGTCAAGGCGATACGCAATCTCGGCCGGCCGGGGATATCGTCGATGGCGATTTCCGCTGTCGATCTAGCGTTGTGGGATCTCCACGCGCGGATACTCCAGGCGCCGCTGTGTGTGGTCCTCGGCAGGGCGCATGATCGTGTGCCTGTGTATGGCTCGGGGGGGTTCACGAGTTACTCGGAGAAGCGACTGCAGGCGCAGCTCGCGGGGTGGGTCGAGCAGGGCATCCCCCGCGTGAAGATGAAGATCGGCGCCGACCCTGCCGCCGACCCCAGGCGTGTCGCTCTCGCCCGCGCGGCGATCGGGCCCGACACGGAGCTGTTCGTGGACGCCAACGGCGCCTATGAGCGCAAGCAGGCGCTCGCTCTCGCGGAGCAGTTTCGCAAGGAGAGCGACGTGAGCTGGTTCGAGGAGCCCGTCAGCTCCGACGACCTGCTCGGGCTGCGACTGCTGCGCGACCACGGGCCGGCCGGGATGAGGATCGCCGCCGGTGAGTATGGCTACGACGCTGCCTACTTCGAGCGGATGCTCGCCGCCCGGTCGGTCGACGTGCTCCAGGCGGACGTGACGCGCTGTGGCGGGGTCACGGGCCTGCTTGGCGTGGGTGCTCTCTGTTATGCGCGCAACCTGCCGTTCTCCTGCCATTGCGGTCCGACGATCCACGTGCATGTGGCGGCCGCTATCGAGAAGCTCATCCACGTCGAGTACTTCCACGACCACGCTCGCATCGAGGGCATGCTCTTCGACGGTGTGCCCGAACTCCGCGACGGTGCGCTGTGGCCCAACCTGGATCGTCCCGGGATGGGGCTTGAGCTAAAGCGCCGCGACGCCGAAAAGTACGCCGTGTAGCAAACCATTGTGTTGACGTGTGCCAAACCACATGCGTTGACGGGAGCCCGCCGGATGTGAGATTGCTCGGCATCCTCATGCCTGCTCGTGAGGAGCCCGCGCCAAGGCGTCTCCCGCGGCGCGGCTTGGCTCCGGGGAGACGCCTGTCGGCGACGTGACCGCGGGCGAGATGATCCCCGCCCGTGCTCAGTTCGCGAGCGGCTCGAGTGGACGCCCGTTGGGCCCGTACTCACTCTGCTCCTGAGCGCGACGCGGAGCGAGGGCGTGAACGACACGCTCGGTGGTGAGCTCATGTGCCGTGAGACCGATGATCGCCAAACCGAGGATTCCCAGCGCCTCGGCAAAGGTGAGGCTCTGTACTGTTCCCAGCGAGAAGACCTGGCTGGCGACGATCATCCACGCGCTGCCGACAGCGGCGGCGCCCGCCGGGATCACGGACGGCAGGTGACGCCGGTAGCGGCCTGCGGTGCCAAGCGAGACGACCAGCATGCCGATCCCAACGCCGAGCGCCAGGTTCGCGATATCGAATGCCGCAAAGGCCTGGCTTGCCACGACGAGAAAGCCAGCCGCCAGAGCGAGTGATAGAAATGACAAATAGCGAATACGCATTGTTACCTCCGCGCGATTGTCTACTGAATACTGCACTCATCAACAGTGATAGACACGGGACCAAACGACGCAAACTGTGAAGGTCCGAGCTATGACCGAAAGGTGAGAGCCATGACGGCTTCTCACGCCGTAGCTTTGGGCCAGGCAAGCCTGCCGTCGGTGCTTTCGCGCGTCCTGCAGGCCGTACGGTTCGTGACCCGACTGCGTCTAGCTCGTTGAGGCGGTGCAGCAGCTCGCGCTGACCTCGGCTGCCCAACGAAAGATCGTGTGATGGCAGCTGATCGTGCGCGTCGACGGTGATCGCGAGATCATCGTTCCTGCCCCACAGTCCGCGCCGGAGATTCTTTGGAGAGCTGCGCATCCGCGCGATCCGCACCTGTGGTGGGTGAAAACGAGGTCGCGGCGGTCATGAGCGTCACGGCGGTAGCGAGCCCAACCCCAACGCCCAGCAGAACCAAGGGAACCTTGAGGAGTGCATTACTACCCGGGTCGACGCTCCTGAAGCGCCGAGCGTCGTCGGTTCACGACCTGAGGTCAGTCACGTGACCGTTGTCGGAGAGCGTCATGCCGGTAGCGAGCGTCGGACGGGCCGCGCCGAGTTCGAGCAGCTCGCTGGGGGGCTTTCCGCAGAGCAGCCAGCCCTCTTGGACGGGCTTGACGAGGTCTCGACGGGCTAGCTCCGAGAGCGCGCTGGTCACGGTTGGTCGACGGGCGGCGGCGAGGTCGGCCAGCACGTTGTGGGTGAGCCTCAAGGGCAGGCTGACGCCGTCGCTGCGTACCCGGCCCCAGCGACCCGCGAGATGCCAGAACAGCATGTGCAGGCGCACATCCACACGCGCCTGATGCACGATCGCCATGTTCACCGCAAGGTCGCGAGAGCGCTGCAGCGCTCTCGCGACAAATCTGCCGCTGAGTTCCGGGTAGCGCGCGGCGCGCATGGCGAACGGCTCGTCGAGTAGCGCCATCCGCGTTGGTTCGATCACGCGCCAGCCCGTGGTGAGGGGCAACGTGAGCTGCTCTTCCTCGCCCTGCCATGGTCGCAGCAGGTCTCCCGCGCCGAGGAGCTCGGCCCCGAACCTGCCGTCGATGCCGACGCGACGGATCAACAGGCCGGTGAGAACGAGCAGGCCGATGCCTTCGTTGATCGGTGAGGCATGCGAGGCTTGCCAGGGGCCGATCGGGATTGCGAAGCTCCTGGCGAGGCACTCCCGAGTTGCCTGGCTGCGGCGCTCGACGGCGACCGCTTCGGCGAGCTCGACGTCTTCCTCCAGCACGCGACAGATCTCAGAAGCCTTGTCGACAGCGCTACTCATGCGTCCAATCTGACAGATCTCGCCGTGTTTTTCACCACTGCGTATCTGGCTCGCGTAGACAAGCTTTGAATCTGAGGGCAGACCAGCTGTAGGACCCGAGGGAGTCGTTCAGCTCGGCGAAGCGAGTTCCGGGCTGCTTGCGGTTGACGGCGCCGTATGGTCGTGGCCAGTCGCATCGCTCCAACAGCCCTATAGAGCCGCGGTGCGTCCCGGCGAGCGCTGAGCTGCTGCGAGGCAGCCGTCATCCCCCGGCGCTCGTCGTCCTCAGGCCGCATCGCCCGCACGACGCGTCTCGTCAGAATCCTGACACCCGCTCGCTTGACGGAGAGCGACGGCTGGGATTACATTGCGGCGTCTTTGCGCTCCACCGTAAGGACGTGAAGTCAATTTGCCCCGGCAGCGGCAAGACTGGCGGCATCCCAGGGTGCTCGTTCGCCGGGCTGTCGGAAGCCTTCAACGGCACGTGAGGTGCGACATGTCCGACGACGGATGGCATCGCAATCGAGTGCTCAATGCGACCCACGCAATCAGCCCGACCGTTACGCTTCGCGGCCCGGCACTGTCGCGCTCGCATTGTGATGTGACGCCAGCGCGATGGCCATCTGCGTGGGAGCAGCACGGATACGGGTGCGACAAGGCCGTCTGTGCGTGACCCACCGTGCCGGGCGCCCTCGCATTCTCACGAGCCGTGGACATCGCCGCCCTCGTCGTCACCCGCACGGAATACAAACGCCTGTTTGACGTCTACGTGCCGATCGCGGTCGGCGTGTTCGTGCTCACCGTGGCACTGGTCCTCCTCGCCGTCCTGCGCTATCGGCGCCGCCCAGCAGAGCGTGCCGCCCGCTGGCATGAGAACAACCCGCTCGAGGCGATCTACGCGCTCATGCTGCTGGGCATCGTCGTGTTCCTGCTGCACCTGACGTTCAGCGCCGAGTACCGTGTCGACACCGTCTCGGCCGAGGAGCGCCCACAGCTGGAAGTGAACGTCATCGGCGCCAAGTGGGAGTGGCACTTCAACTATCCCGCCTACGGGATCAACCGCTACAGCGGCACGGTGGGGCACGAAACGCTGGTCGTGCCGACGAACGAGGCGATCCGTTTCCACCTCGTCTCGCTGGACGTGATCCACGAGTTCTGGGTGCCGGAGCTGCGCTACAAGCACGATCTAATCCCGGGATTTCCCCAGTACATGACGCTGACCTTTTCTCAGCGCGGAAGCTTCCCGGGTGAGTGCGCTGAACTCTGCGGCCTTTACCACTCGCGCATGATCTTCACCGTCGACGCCGTGAGCCCCTCGGAATTCGACGCGTGGGCGCAATCCGAGTCCCCCGCTGCGCGTGCACGCGCGGCGCGAACACGAGTCGGCGCAGACAGGAGCAGCTCGTGAGCGCTGTCGCGCCCGCGGTCACGACCTCCTCGCGCGTGCCCGGCTGGGTCGGCTCGCTCGTCAGCACCGATCACAAGCGCATCGGCCTGAACATGGGCCTGTGTTCGCTGTTCTTCTTCCTCGTGGGCGGCGTGATGGCGCTGATGATGCGCACGCAGTTGGCACAGCCGGCCACGCACTTCGTCTCTGATGAAACCTACAACGAGCTGTTCACGATGCACGGCTCGACGATGATCTACCTGTTCGTCACGCCGATGGCGCTCGCCCTGGGCATGTACCTGGTGCCGTTGCAGATCGGAGCCGCGCGGGTCGCCTGGCCGCGCCTCGCCGTCGCGGGCTTCTGGGTCTGGCTGAGCGGCGGCATCGTGATGCAGTCGGGCTGGCTGACCGCGGAAGGCGCGGGACGCGACGGCTGGTTCGCGTACGTGCCGCTGTCCAACAGCTCCAACACGCCCGGTATCGGCCAGGACCTGTGGACACTCGGAGTTCTGCTCGCCGCAGTCGGCATGACGCTCACGGCCGCGTGTCTGCTGGCGACGATCACACGCCGGCGCGCGCCGGGCATGTCGGTCCTGCGGATGCCGGTCTTCACGTGGACGTCGTTCGTCAGCGTGCTGATGGTGGTCGGCTCCTTCCCAGTGCTGATCGTGACGATGGCGCTGCTCTACGCCGAACGCTCCGGGGCCCACATCTACACGGGCGGCGAAGGCGTCATCGACTACCAGGACATGTTCTGGTTTTTCGGCCATCCGGTCGTCTATGTGATGTTCTTTCCCTACCTGGGCTGTGCGGCGGAGGCGATCGCCGTCAACGCCCACAAGCGCTGGTTCGGCTACAAGGCGTTCGTGCTCTCGATGCTCGCCTTCTCCGCGTTGTCGATGAGCGTGTGGTCGCACCACATGTTCACCACCGGCGGCGTCACGAACGAGTATTTCGCGTTCACCTCGACGATGCTCGTGGTGCCGGCGGGAATCGAGTACTTCGACATGATCGGCACGCTGATCGGCGGGGCGCTCGTGATGCGCACCTCGATGCTGTTCGCGCTCGGCTTCTTCATCCAGTTCCTGATCGGAGGGCTCAGCGGCATCTTCATCGCCTCGCCAGTGCTCGACTACCAGGCGCAGGCCTCGTACATGATCGTCGCGCACTTCCACTACACGCTGTTCGCGGGGAGCGTGTTCGGGTTCTTCGCCGGGGTATACCACTGGTTCCCGAAGGTCACCGGCGCCTACCTGCGCGAGCGTATCGGCAAGGTCCACCTCGTGCTGCTCGCGATCGGCACGAATATGACGTTCGGCCCGATGTTCGTGCTCGGCGAAGAGGGCATGACCCGGCGCATCGCCGAATACCCGCAGCATCCTGGCTGGGGCACGCTGAACCTGATCGAGAGCATAGGCGCCGGGATCATCGCGCTCGCCGTCGCGGTCTTTCTCGTAAACGTGTGGATCTCGCTGCGCGAGCGCGAACCCGCGGGCGATGACCCATGGCTCGGCCACACCCTGGAGTGGGCCACCTCTTCGCCTCCGCCGCGCCTGAACTTCGAGCGGCCGCTGCCGCCGATCACATCCTACGCGCCGCTGCTCGACCTGCGCGAACGCACCGCTGAACAGGGCGGCGAGCAGATGCCAAGCACGCCAGCCGGCGGCGGCCGCGGCCCGACCCTACGGGGGCAGGGGACATGAGGGGCGGCGCGCTGCCGCTGCTCGTCTGGGGATGCCTGCTGGGCGCGCTGATGGCGACCAACGCCGTCTGGACCGGAGACACGATCCAGATCGGCACCTTCGCGTTCGCGATGCTGGTGATCATCACGAGCGTCGTGGCGCTCGCGGTCTCGAGTCATCGGCGTGCCATCCGGCGGGGGGCGCCGGAGTGCGACGGGCGCCCCGACGCGGTGCCGGACATCAGCTTCGGTGCGGCGCTAGCCGCAGTCGGCTTCGGAGCGTTGATATTCGGGCTGGCGTTCGGGCACTTCTTCATCTACTTCGGAGCGGGCCTTATGGTGATCGGGGTGGCGCGTGTCGGCGTCGAGTTGCGCTCGCAGCGGCGGACGCTCGAGCGCTACCGCACGCCCCCGCAGCCGCCTGAGGAAGTGCGCCGGGAGCGCGTGCCGTGAGCCCGCTGGGAGCCGCCCCGTCGCTGCTCTCGCTGCCGCTGCGGGCATGGGAGCCCGCATGGGGACTCGACCTCGCAGCCGCCGTGTATGTCGGCCTGTACCTGTGGGGAGTGGCCCGCGTCGGCGCTCGACGCTGGCCGGCCGCGCGGACCGCGGCGTTCCTGGCCGGCGTCGCAGTCGTGCTGGTGGCGTTGCAGTCAGGCCTCGACGCCTACGACGATCGGCTGTTGTCGGCGCACATGCTCCAGCACGTGCTGCTGCTGATGGTCGCGCCGCCCCTGCTGCTGCTGGGGGCGCCGGTGCTGCTTGCGTTGCGTGCGCTGCCGGGGGAGCAGCGTCCGGCACTCGCCGCACTGCTCGCGCGCACGCGGAAATTCACACGCCCGCCGGTGTGCCTCGCGGTGTTCACCGTCGTGATCGTGGGCTTTCACCTGCCGCCCGTCTTCGACGCGGCCGTGCGCCACCCGTTCGTCCATTACTGCGAGCACGCCGCCTTCCTAATCGCGGGCCTGTTCCTGTGGTGGCCGCTGGTCGACGGCGACCCGGTGCCGAGCCAGCGCCTCGGCAGCATCGGGCGAATCTTCTACATGCTCGTTGCGATGGTGCCTGAGGATCTGATCGGCGCCTATCTGAATCGCGCGAACACGGTCGTCTACGCTCCGTACGCCGCCAGCGCCCACGCGTTGGGTATCTCAGCCGTGCTCAACCAGCAGCAGGCAGGGGCGATCATGTGGGTCGTCGGCAGCTGCATCATGGCCGCTGGCGGGCTCTACTCGGCGATGGCGATGATGGCGGTCGAGGAGCGGCGATCGAGCGCGGCGATGATCAAGATGCTCGCCGAGGGGCAACCTGCGCAGCGCATCGAGGCTCCGGCCGAGATCGCCTCGGCGACTGCGCTCTCCTCAGACACGACCGTGCCAGGGAGACCGGCATGAGCGCCTTGGCGCAGCGGTGGCGGCGCCGCAGGCCGCGTACACCAGCGCGGCTGCGAGGGGCTCTCGCGTTCCTGATGGGAACCGGTGCACTGCTGATCTTCTCCGCCCAGGCGACGAGCGGCCACGCTGCGCCGGCGGCCATGAAGGAAGAAAGCGCCAGCGGGACCACCACCGGCTCGCTCACCGCGCAAGGCGGGCCGCCAACGAACAGCCCCAACGCCCCGGACAAGTCGCCCGAGCCGCCGGGCCCGGGCGAACCTAGTGCGCGCTCCCCCACGTCTCCGGCGCTCGTGAGCGAAGGCCGCACGCTGTTCCACCAGGCCTGCTCATCCTGTCACGGCGCGAACCTCGAAGGGCGCAGGGACATCGCGCCGTCGCTCGTCGGGGTCGGCGCCGGCCCCGCCGAGTTCTACCTGTCGACGGGACGGATGCCGCTCAGCAACCCGCGCGTGGAGCCGCTGCGCGCTCCCACCCACTTCTCGAACGCGCAGATCCAGGCACTGGTGGCGTTCATCGCCGCCTACGGTGGCCCGCCCGCGCCGATCGCCGAACCGTCGAAGGGCGACCTCCAGGAGGGGTTCCACGCCTTCACGCTCAACTGCGCGGGCTGCCACCAGATCGTCGCCCGCGGCGGGCTGACCGTCGGTGCGGCGGTACCCGACCTGCAGAGCGCCACGGCCGAGCAGGTTGCGGAGGCGGTGCGCATGGGCCCCTATCTGATGCCGCACTTCAGCGCCAAGCAGATCGACCAGTCCGAACTGAACTCGATCGCCCGCTATGTGCTGTGGACGAGGCACCCGTCGAACAAGGGCGGCTGGGGCATCTACAACCTCGGCCCGATCCCCGAGGGAATGGTCGCATGGTTCCTGCTGCTGGCCGCGCTGGTGCTCACCGCGCGGCTGATCGGAGAGACAACGGCGTGAAGGGAGGACGATGAGCGAGAAAGAGCAAGAGGGCGGGCGCAGTCGCCGGGCGGGGTCGCTGATCGGGCTACTCGTGGGCGTACGGGCGCTGCTCGGGGCGCTTAGGCGGCCGCGCGCGCTGCCTGCGTCGCCGGCGCAGTCCGACGAGGACCCGAAGCGCCACGAGGTCCCCGCCAACCCGCGGGTCGAGGCGGCGGTCGCGCTGCTGCTGCTCGGCGCCGCCGCGTTCGCGCTCGGCTTCACAGCCCTATACATCGTCGACGGGCTCAACCCGCAGCTGCTCGGCATCGCGATCGGAGGGGCGCTCGCGCAGCTCTCCGCGGCGGCGATCATCGCGGGCAAGGCGGTAGTCCCGCAGGAGACCGACATCGAGCAGCGCGACGTCCTGCTGAAGGAGCCCGAGGTCGAGAACGTGCTCGAGGTCATCGAGTCCGGCGGGCAGGGCATCACTCGGCGCAAGCTGCTCACCGGCGCAGCTGGCCTCGCCGGCGCGGGGCTTATCACCGCCGCGGCGACACCGCTCGCGTCGCTGGGCCCACCCATCGCGGGCGTCCACAAAACGCCCTGGCACCGCGGCGTGCGCCTCGTCGACGACAGGGGCAACCCCTACAGCGCTGCGGAAGTCCAGATCGGGAGCTTCTACACGGCGCTGCCCGAGCACGCCGATCCCGAGTTGCTCGGGGCCGGCTTGCTCGTCGTGAAGCTCGCGCCGATCTACATGCACCTGCCGCCCGCCCGTCGCGACTGGGCACCGGAGAACATTCTCGCCTACTCGAAGATCTGCCCGCACGCGGGCTGCGCGATCTCGCTCTACCGCTACCCGCTGTACCAGCCCACGAGCAACGGTCCCGCATTCACCTGCCCTTGCCACTACTCAACGTTCCTCCCCGGCGAGGGCGGGCGGCTGATCTTCGGACCGGCCGGGCGCTCGCTGCCGCAGCTGCCGCTGATGATCGACGGCGAAGGCAACCTGCGCGCCGCCGGATCATTCCACGAGGACATAGGCCCGTCATGGTGGGGCACGCACCGGAGCGAGTCGTGAGCACAGGCGCCGCCCGTCTGTCAGGGCGTGGGACGCGCGGACGCCGCGGGGGCGGCTGGCGATGATCGGACGCCCGCTCGAGCGGCGCGCCGAGCGGACGATGCGCGCCGGCGAAGAACGCCTCGGTGCGAGCCGTGCCGTCAAGTCGGCGCTGCGCTACGTGTTCCCCGACCACTGGAGCTTCCTGCTCGGCGAGATCGCCCTGTACAGCTTCATCGTGCTGGTCATAACGGGCATCTACCTGACGCTGTTCTACGTCCCCAGCGACGCCCAGGTCGTCTACCACGGCCCCTACACGTTGCTTCAGGGCGAAACGATGTCCGGGGCCTACAGCTCGGTTCTGCACATCTCCTTCAGCGTGCCCGCGGGACTGTTGATCCGTCAGACCCACCACTGGGCGGCGGACGTGTTCATCGCCTCGATCGTTCTGCACCTGATGCGCGTGTTCTTCACCGGCGCCTACCGCAAGCCACGCGATCTGAACTGGATGATCGGCCTGACGATGCTGACGCTCGGAATCCTCGAGGGGTTCGCCGGCTACTCACTCGTCGATGACCTGCTGTCAGGGATGGGGCTCGCGATCGCCTACTCGGTCGCGTTCTCGATCCCGCTGATCGGCGGGCAGCTCGGCTACCTGGTGTGGGGCGGCGAGTTCCCCGGCTCGAGCTCCTTCCTCTCGCGCCTGGAGATCGTCCACGTGCTGCTGATCCCGGCGGGCCTTGCGATGCTGCTCACCGCGCATCTGGGGATGATCATGCGCCAGCACCATTCGCAGTTCCCGGGGCCCGGCAGGCGTGAGCGCAACGTCGTCGGCACGCCGATGTGGCCCGCGTATGCACTGCGCTCGGTGGGACTGTTTCTGGCGGTCGCCGCGGTGCTGTTCCTCGCCGGTGGGCTGCTGCAGATCAACCCGATCTGGCAGTGGGGCCCGTACCATCCGTATCTGTCGGAGAACGGCGCGCAGCCGGACTGGTACATCGGCTGGCTGATCGGCGCGCTGCGGCTGATGCCCAACTGGGAGCTCACGATCGGCGGGCACACGCTGATCCCCAACCCCTTCTGGGGCGGGGTGGCGTTCCCACTCGTCGTCTTCGGTGTGATGTATGCGTGGCCGGCGATTGAACGCCGCGTGACCGGCGATTACCGCCGCCACGACCTCCTCGACCGCCCGCGCGACCGGCCCACGCGCACGGCGATCGGCGCCGGCTTCCTGAGCTGGGTGGTGATCATCTTCGCCGTCGGCTCGACCGACCGGCTTTTCTTCCGCCTACACATCTCCTACCAAGCGCAGATCCACTTCTGGCGGGTCGGCGTGTGGGTGCTGCCGATCATCGTCTTTTTCATCACGCGCAGCATCTGCCGCGCCCTGCAAAGCAGCGGCACCCACCCCCTGCGCGAGTGGGATGGCTCGCTGATCGAGCGCCGCGCCGACGGCCGCTTCGAGGTGCTCGCCGACAGCCCCGAGGGTCCCGGGTCGGTCACGCCCGGCCCGCCGCTCGGCACCGCGCCAGGCAAGGACTCCCCGCTATAGCTCAGAGCGGTCCTGCCGACCTACCCGCCGGCGCGGACTCGACGCGCGGGCGACACCTCATGTGGTCAGCGTCAATGGCCCCGATAGCAAGGATCGCTAAGGCCTAAGGGTCGCTCGTCCGCCGGGAGTCAGCACCCTGACCTGCGGGACGGCGTGTCGTTAATAGGGTGGGCACAGCGGGCATCTTGTTACGTGTCAATCACCTCTCGAAAGGAGCCGTCGCTGAGTACTCTTGTGGCGCACCAGGGAAACGGGACGGTTGCCCCCGACGATCCTGTTGCATCCCGTGCAAAGACGCGAGTATTCCTGCAGCCGTTCGCCGCCCCTTCGATTCTGGGCTCTTTGGGGTACGCCGGGGCGACGTTCATGGTGGCGGCCAACATGGCGGGCTGGTCTAGCAACACGGCCTCCGACGTCTACGTCTTCCCATTCGCCGCGGATGACGTTGGCGTCGCAGCGGGCCGGGTCAGCGTTCCCTTGCGACAGATCAGCGAGCCCGCCAAGTTGCCCGGGGGGCACGAGCACATCCCGCTGCAGTTCGAGATGGGTGGACCCGCCGTGCGGTGCAAACAGTGAGCAGACCGCTTCTCGACTCGCCCCCGAGCGACCCTACTGCTCCGGTCGAGCGCCACCCGCTCCCACATGATTCCAGTGAGGTGAATAGCCGAGGGACGTCTTGCGAGGCAGATGGCGGCCCTACTACACCCGTGCGAGTGGTGCTTCGTCCCGTCGGACCACCGCTAACGGTGGGGCTCTCTGGGCTTGGGATCGCCTCTCTCGTAGAGAGCGGCCTCGCGCTGGGCTGGATCGCGTCCTCGCAGGCGCGCGAGGTCGGCGTGGTTCTGATCGCGGTGCCGTTTGTGCTGCAACTGTTGGCATGCGTCTTCTGCTACCTGGCACGCGACGGCGCGACTGGAGCGGCCGTCGGGGTGCTCTCGACGACGTGGCTGGGGATCGGCGTCCTTCATTTGACCGCCGGTGGCACGGGGCGCGGTGGCGCCTTGGGTCTTCTGCTGCTCGCTGCGGGCTTCGCTCTCACCGTGTCGGCCAGCTCGGTCTCTCGCACCAACAGGCTCGCGGGGCTCGTCTTCCTACTCGCGGCCCTGCGGTTCGCGCTTGCCGGTATCTACGATGTGGGCGGTTCGGCCACGTGGAGTCGCGTCGCGGCAATCGTCGGATTGGCGGTGAGCGGCGCGGCTGCTTATGCGGTGCTTGCCTTCGAGCTCGAGGGTCAGCAGCGCCGGCCAGTGCTGCCGACGTTCCGCCACGGCCGAGGACGTGTTTCTGCCGGCGAATCCGGCGAGGCGCTCGATGCGATCATGCGCGAGCCGGGCGTGCGGCAGACCAGTTGACGGTGCGCTTGCGAGCGCAGCGGGCCGTGTTCGACGCGCTACGGCGGCGGGCAGGGCGCCCGCGATGGCGAGCGGCGGTATGCGAAGTGCTGACGCGGCATCGGTCAGCGTGCGACTACCGGCTCCGGCCGGCACAGTGGGTCGCGCGGCCGAGCGGGCACTGAGATGTGGGGTAGTGCCGCTTTGCCTGTGGCGTCAGCATCCGGACTATTGCCCTTCAGCCGCGTCGTTCGTCGGTGCAGACTCGGGCTTGTGGTGATTTGGAGAAGATCGAGATGAGACGCGCGAGCGACGACAGGCGTGATGTTCAAGCGGTCCAGGCGGCTCGTCTGCGACGCCATCATCAGGCGGTCATCCAAGCCGAGGTGCGGCGGTTGATGCACGCCATCGCGCCGTATGGAGTACTTCGTCGAGACGCGCTGTCGCAGATGATGCATTCCGAGCGCTGGCCCGAGGGTGGGCTCGATGGCGCGTTGCACGCAGCCGTGGAGGAGGGGGTGCTGGAGCCGCTCCCGTTCGGCTTCTACCGCGATCGCACGTTGGGAGACGGCTCTGACGGACCTCGCGCCGAGCGAGCTCGCAAATAGTGCGAAGACGACGGCTGGTAGCCGCCGGACTGCGCAGCCAGGCGACGATGGCTCGCCAGCGTCTGGTCGTGGGCGAAGGCTGCCGCGGTTCTCGCGACTATCGCCGAGCCGGGAACGTCTGTCGCCGTTTGTGCGCGTCCAGCATCCGCCGTCGCCTGAGAGGAATCGCGAACCACAGCGCCACGAACGGGAGCGCCACAAGGCCCGCCGTGAGCATCCCGGCGGCCACCCCGAACAGCTTTGTCGTCACGAGCAGCAGCGAACCGCACATTGCCAATGCGAGGAAGGCCAGGCCTGCGATGACTACCCGATTTGCTTGGAAGACGACATGCTGCTTGTCGTCGTGACGGAACAGGAAGCGGTGCTGGGCCGATGGTGTGATCGTGCACACAGCAGCCAGCGCGGCCAGGATAAGCGTGATCAGGTACACCGCCTGCTCGAACCGCCCGACGTGAGCAAAGCCGGTATCGAAGGGAACGACCAGTAGGAACGCAAACAGGACCTGCACGCCCGTGACGACAACGCGCAACTCGCCCATCAGCTCCTCGAGGTTGCGATCCAAGCGCTCGAGGGGGGTCTCATCACGCGATTGGGCGTCCTCAGCCTGGGGAGCGATTGCCATCTCGACGGTTCTACTACCCCCTACGGCGCGTTCCAGTCGGGAGCTGGCGTTGATCGGCACGGCCGCGCCAGCGCCAGCGAAGAGGACTTCCTGGAACACAGAGCTCCAATGACAGCGGCGGGCCCAGAATGGCGGACTGCCCTTGTGGCACAGGCGCGGCCGCTTCCACGCCTGTGCACAGGAGCGGCTCTGTCAGACGCGGCGGCGCCCCCCGGCCCTAGCAACACGGCGGGATTTGCGATCGAAATTCGCGGGCGAACTGGTCACCTCAAATGCGATGTCGCGGCCTTGCCTGCCGCCTTGAGAGCTAGTCCGGCGGACTTGGCGCCCTCGCCGGCGCTCTCAACGGCGCGCTCGCAGCCATGCCGCGCAAATTAAGGCTGGCCGCAGGGTGCGATGTGGGCGCCTGCCGGCTGCCGTGCGTCCCGGACCTGTTCTCTGCGCCGGCCGGTCGCTCTGCCGGGGTTCTTCGTCCTCGGCGCAGCCGGCCGTCGGTGTCGAGGGATTGATTGCTTAGTGCAATAATCGCTATATGCCGTGGGTGTCGCGCAAAGGTTGGCGGCCGCGGTGGTGGCGACGCGCCGCAACTGAGGTGCGTGTCAGTCGGGCCGTAGGTGCTGCCTGGGCGGCCCGATGGCCGCTCGGACCGTCTTTCAGGCCGCCGCGACGGCTATCTGGTGCTTGTGGAGCTTCAGTAGGTTGTGGGTGGCGGTGATCAGCCGCCATTCAGAGAGCGCGGCCGATCTTCCCCGTCGCTGGAACTGGTTGATGCGCCGGTTGTGCTTGGTCTGTGCGAACACCGGCTCGACCATCGCCTTTCGTCGCCGATAGAGCCTGTCTGCATACTCGCTCGCGAGTGCTTGGCGCATCGCCGAGTACCTTCCGCCTTGCCATCCCGGCCGCGGGGTCCCGCGCTTTGAAGCGTCCGGCGGGATCAGAACCTGCACATGCTCGTCGGCCACGACATGGTCCATCTGCTGCTCATTCCAGTAGCCGCTATCGGCAACCGCGACCCCTGGTGTCTCTGTAACACCAATCGCCTGGAGTTCGCGCTTGGTCGCCTTGACCATCGGCTCGAGGTGACCGAAGTCCGGGGAGCTCGCGCTCACCTCGGCCGCGAGCACGATCTGCTCCTCGGTCACTACGGCTTGGACGTTGTAGCCCTGGGTATAGCTGCGCGGGGTCTTCACGTTGCGCGAGTCAAGGTCGGTCGTGTTGATCTTGCCGGCGGGGGTCTCAGGCGGCTTGAACGGCTTCGGTGGGTGGCCGAGCCTTCGGCCCTGTTTGTCGCGCCCGTGCTCGCGGTAGTGCTCATAGGCCTCGTTGGCGGTCCGCTCGACTGCGAGGTCTTGCCGAAGGCGCCGCTCTGCCTCGAGCAGCCGCTCGGCGCGTGAGCGGGGGATTGGCTTTGCTTCGCAGCGGCGGTGCTCATCGAGCTGGTGGCGAGCCTCGCGCAACCATCCCTCGCGGCCCTGAGTCCGGGCGACGATCACCTCTGAGTCAAGCTCGATCTCCACCGCGGGAGCTACCGGCTCACCAGCCGCCTCGGTCTTTGCGCTCTCGTTCTCGGCACGCTCTGCCTCGAGCTTCTGCTTTGCCTCTGCCAGAGCGGCCCGTCGCCCCTCGCGGGTCCTCAGGTGCTCGGGCAGCTCATCGCCGCGTGCCTCTCCATAGAGCTCGTCCTCGGCCGCGTCTATCTCACCCGCCTCCTTGAGGATCTCCCTGGCGAGCTGCTCGTAGTCGAGGTTCGAGTGGTGCGAGGCGTTGGCATGGACCTTTGTTCCGTCGATCGCGATCACCCCGACCTTCACGAGCCCTGCCTCTTTGCACAACGAGAGCACGGAGCCGAACAGCTTCCCCAGCGCGTCCTCGTGGCGGGCACGGAACCTCGCGATCGTCGCGTGATCGGGCTTCTGCTGGGCAGCGATCACCCGATAGGCGACGTCCTCAACGCACTTGCGCTCGATCCCGCGCGATGAGCGTTCACCTCTCGCGTAGGCGTAGAGCAGTAGCGACACCATCATCGACGGCTCGAACGCCGCCCGGCCCCATCCATCCCGCCGGTAGACGGCGAAGAACGCGGACAGATCCATCTCCTCGACTGAGGCCAATACGAACCACGCCAGATGGTCCTCTGGGAGCCAATCACGCGGGTCTGGAGGCATCAAGAACGGCTGCTCACGATCGCACGCCAGGAAGTTCATAGCCATGCCCTGAAGTGTCTTAATCTGCTCGGACGGATCGGGGGGGTTTGCGCGACACCCACTGCCATCAGCGATTGCCTCCAAGACCACCCGTGCTGCAGTGGATCGAGACGAGCTGGTCGATGCCGTTCTTGGAGCGAGCCGTGCGCTCGTGGCGGTGGCCGCGCGCTCGCTCGCCAACCTGGCCGAGGACGTGACGTTGGCCCAATATCGGGTGCTCGTCGAGCTGGCCGCCCGGGGACCGCAGCGCCCGGCCGACCTCGCCACCGCGCTCGCTGTGGACCGCTCGACGGCAACGAGGATGTGCGAGCGGCTGGTGCGCAAACAGCTCGTAAGCAGGCGCCGTACGCGCGCAGACCGGCGCAGCGTGCGTGTCGCACTTACGCCGCTTGGAAGTGAGCTGGTCGACGAGGCGACCGGGCAACGTCGGGCCGAGATCGCCCAGATCCTGCAGCGGATGCCCAAGGCGGACCAGCGTCCGGTGCTCACGGCCCTTCGCGCCTTCGCCGATGCGGCTGGCGAGGTGCCCGAGCAGGACTGGTCGCTGGGGTGGCGCCTGCACCGGTGAGCGCCGAGCCCGCAGAGCCGGTGGCTGTAACGACGGATCCCGTCGCGCCCTCGGCACTCACGGCCACATTTGCCTGGCTCGGGGGCGCGCGACTCGGCCTGGTGGTGATGGCGCTACTCGTCGGCGCCCTGGCGGGCCTCGGCGCGGTCCTCTTCCGCTGGCTGGTCTATGCCGTGACATGGCTTGCAACCGGGTATCAGCAGTTCGGCCAGCAGGGGCGTGTGGGAAGCCTGCATTTCCCCTGGCTGGGGATTTGGTTCCTGCTGCTCATCCCGGTCGCGGGTGGCCTGCTGTACGGGCCGCTGATCCAGCGCTTCGCCCGCGAGGCTCGCGGCCACGGCGTGCCCGAGGTGATGCTCGCCGTGACCGAGAACGGCGGGCGGATCCGACCCCAGGTGGTGACCGTCAAGGCGCTCGCCTCGGCGATCTGCATCGGCGCCGGCGGATCGGTGGGGCGTGAGGGTCCGATCGTCCAGGTGGGCTCTGCGCTCGCCTCGACACTGGGGCAGCTCGTGCGTATGCCCGCGAGCCGCCTGCGCATCATCGTGGCGTGCGGCGCTGCCGGCGCGATCTCCGCCACCTTCAACGCGCCGATCACGGGTCTGTTCTTCGGCTTTGAGATCGTGCTTCGCGAGTTCTCACTCGACGCCCTCTTCGCCACCATCCTCGCGGCCGTGAGCGCGGATCTCGTAAGCCACGCCTTCTTCGGGTCAGGCCCGTTCTTCGCCCAGGTGCCCCACGACCTGCTGGTGCCGCACGACTACGCCTATCTGCTGATTGCATTGCTCGGGCTCGGCGCAGGGGTCGTCGGCGTCGGCTTCAAGACGTTCCTGTACAAGCTTGAGGACGTCGCCGACGAGCTCTGGCACGGCCGCCCCGAGTGGGCTCGGCCCGCCGTCGGCGGCATCGCGCTCGGCGTGATGCTGCTCGCCCTGCCGCAGATGTACGGGGTCGGCTACCCCGTGATGGACAAAGTCCTTGCCGGCCACGAAGCGCTGTGGTTCCTCGTCATTCTGATGGTGGGCAAGATCGTCGCCGCGAGCCTCACGCTCTCGATCGGTGGCTCGGGTGGCGTGTTCGCGCCGTCGCTGTTCATGGGGCAGCGGGCGGCGTGGCCTTTGGCACGATCGCGGAGCATGTGTTCGGCCCCGCCGTCGGGCCGCCGGCGCTCTACGGCGTGGTGGCCATGGGCGGCGTTTTCGCCGCCGCGACGCAGGCGCCGCTGACAGCAATCGCGAGCGTGGTGGAGATGACCGGCAACTTTGGCATCACGCTGGCCGTCATGCTCGCGGCCGGCGTCGCCGCGGCGCTCTCCAAGCACCTCACATACGGCTCGATCTACACGACCAAGCTCTTGCGCCGTGGGATCGACATCGAGCGACCGCGCGCGACCAGCGCGCTCGAGAAGCCTACGGTCGCCGACGTGCTGCAGCCGCTTACGGATGGCGATGGGCAGCCTTCGCTGATCCAATACGAGGATGTCGAGGGCCACTCCGCGCAAGCTGTGAAGAGCCCTGCGAGTGGCTCGTCGGCCGCGACCGGCACCAGCGAGCCGCAGGCCTGATCCTGATGGCGCAGCCGGCACCGACACAGACTCACGATGTGTCGACGGAGCGTGGGCGCACGCCCGCTAGGCCATGGAGGCTGTTTCGCAAACATTCGCGCGTCCGTCAGCGCGGGCGTTCGCGGTGGGTTTCGCGCTCTGAGGGGCGTGGTGGTCTTGGCAGCGGTGAGACAGATGGGCCCGACCGGGCGTTCCCGGGCCCCTTTCAGGCCCCGGCGGTCGCTATTTGGCGGCTGTGGAGCTTCAGCAGATTGTGCGTAGCGGTGATTAGTCGCCATTCCGACCTGGCGGCGGCTCTGCCACGGCGTTGGAAGCGATCCATCCGGCGGTTGAACTTCGTATGTCCGAACACCGGCTCGATCATCGCCTGGCGTTTTCGGTAGAGCGCGTGTCCGAGCTCGGTGGAGAGCACTCGTCGCATGTGTGCGTAGGCGCCGCCATCCCACCCTGGACGGGTGCCCTTGCGGTGGCCGGCGTCGGGCGGGATCAGTACCTGGATCCCACGGTCGATGGCGTTCTCCATTTGCTCCCTGTGCCAGTAGCCGGCGTCGGCGAGCAGCACCCCCGGCGTCTCTGTGACACCCGCCGCCTGAAGCTCGCTCTGGGTCGCGTCGAGCATCGGCTGCAGATGCCCGAAATCTGGTGAGTCGACCGTGACCTCGGCGGCGATCACGACCTGGTTCTCGTTGACGGCGGCTTGGGCGTTGTAGCCCTGAACGTAGCCGCGCGCGACCTTCAACATGCGCGAGTCCGGGTCAGTCAGGTTGATCTTCCCCGCGGGAGTCTCGGGTGGTGAGTAGGGGGTTGGTGAGGCCCCGAGGCGGCGACCTCTGCTGTCCCGTGCATGCACGCGGTAGTGCTCGTAGGCGGCGTTCGCGCGGGACTCCGCCCACAGCTCCTCCTGCAGACGGCGCTTGGCCTCTTTCAAGCGAGCCGGGCGAGAACGCGGGATCGGCTTGGCTTCCTTGGCGCGTTCCTCATCGAGCTGGCGTTTGGCCTCGCGCAGCCAGCCGCGACGGCCCTGGCTGGTCGAGAGATGCTCCGGCAGCTCATCGCCGCGCTTATCGCCATAGAGCTCGTCCTCGGCTGCGTCGACTTCGGCGGCCTCTTTGAGGATCTCCCGCGCGATCTGATCGAAGTCCGCGTTCTGCTCGCGGCTCGCGTTGGCGTGGACCTTGGTGCCGTCGACGGCGATCGTGCCGACCTTGACCATCCCCGCTCGCGCGCACAGCGTGAGCACGCTGGTAAAGAGTCCGGCCAGAGCGTCTGAGTGCTCTGAACGAAAGCGATTGATCGTCACGTGATCGGGCGCGAGGTTCGACGCGATCACCCGGTAGGCGACGTCCTCCAGGCACGCGCGCTCGATACCTCGCGATGAGCGCTGTCCCTTCGCATAGGCGTAGAGCACGATCGCGACCATCATCGCCGGGTCATAGGCCGCGCGACCCCAACCGTCCTCGCGATATCGCGCGTAGAACGGCGACAGATCCATGTCCTTGACCGCGTCGATCACAAACCACGCCAGATGGTTCTCCGGCAGCCACTCGCGCAGCGAGGGCGACATCAACAACAACTGCTCACGATCACATTCGATGAAGTTCTGGGGCATCCCAGAAGTGTCTTAACGACACCGGACAGACCGGGGGGTTTACGAAACAGCCTCGGTGACGAGCACGAGCGCAGGCGGGACGGGATGGTTAGCGAAGCGGCCGCGCGTCCATCCCTCGGTCAGAAACCAGTCATAGCGGCGCAGGCGGTCGATCTGCTTATGGGGACGTTCGGTGCGGTCGTACTCAAGGAGCACCGCCTGGCGCGGCTCTGCGCCGCCGAGGATCAGCGTCGCATCGGGCTTTATGACGCCTTCGCGCGAGCCTCCGTGGAAGAAGCGCGGGAGCATCCGAGCGCGAGCCTCCGATTCCTTCTCGGGCCTCTGCTCCTCGCGCGGGTCGATCTCGCCACGGCGTGGGCCGTGCCAGGCAAATGGCATCTCATTGAGCAATGGGCCCTCGCCGGCACGTGCCCTGTACGCGAGGTCAAGGACGAGCGCGTTGACCTGCAGGTCGTGCTCTACGTAGGCGATGCTGTGGATGTCCGCCGGCTTGTAGAGCTTGCGGTCGGCGGACATCCCGTGGTCTGAAAGCATGCGCCACCCCTCCCCGGTGAGGCGGTAGTTCCACTCATAGCTGCCCGCTGGCGCTGCGGGGCGGAACTTGTCGATCAGTCCGCGATCGTGCAGCAGGCGCAGCCTCCGCCGCGCGCACGTCGAGTCCCCGCCCCACCCGAGCAGCGCCAGCTGGCTTGAGGACAGGTAGTTGACGTCATGCAAGAGCGCAAGCAGGCGGCGGTCGCGCTCGGTGGCCGCGAGCGGCTTTGAAGCCGCTGCACGCCTGCCCCAATGGATGCTTGCGGCGGAAAGACCGGAGCCGGCCCTCGCCGCCCGCTCAGCCGCAGAGCTCGCATGGCCCTCCACCACTGAAGCTCTTCGACACCCACTCCCCACGACGCTCCTTCGGCTCGGTTTCCACGGCGGCCATCCGCCGCCCACGCGTTAAGCCGAGCAGAGCCGATCAGACGCAAGCAATGCGGGCATCGGGCGTAAGGGTCAACCAAGTCGCGCCCCGATCGGCCAGATCGAGAGTCGTCACGCCAGCACCGGCGGACCAGCATCCGAGCAGGGCAAGGCACTGAGGGGTGCGCGCGACGGTGGTCAGACCCAGCCCCGCTGGCCGGCTTGTGAGGCAACCGCCTATCGGCGTGGTCCGGCGCCGGCGCCAGGCGCTACTGAGTTGGGCCTCTCCGGCGGCCGAGACGCCCCGCTTCGGTGGGAAAGCAGTCGCGAGCCGAGGGGCCGGCCGGACGAGTGCTTTTCGTCCGATGCGGTCGTCTGCTCAGGTGTTGCTTGGACGCTCGCTTATGCTCGCAGAGCGCAAGCTCGCCTAGGAGGGGTGGCCCATGCCGCCAGGCACAGGCCACCCGCCCAGACTGCTGCCATCGGTCTATTCGTCTAGTAACGGAAGCTCACCCGCCAGCTCGTTGGGGCCGCTGTCGTGTCGGTGCGGACCATCAGGTAATGCCCGGCTTCGATCGGGATGGCTTTCGTGTTCGAACAGGTCTTCGCCCCTTCGGCAACCACGCAGGTCAGGACCACCGTCTGGACCCCGGCGGGCGTCTCGTCGATGACATTCACCGTCGAACTCTTTTTGGACGGCACCGGGGCTCCGGCTTCCGCCCAGAGGTTCGAGATCGATCCGCCAGCCGCGGACACCGGGCCTTCCGTGAACTGGAAGTCGCCCCCGGCGGATTTCGGGCATTTGCTGCTTTCCGAGAGGTTGGCGACGTTACCCAGGCACCGGCCCGTGCGGACGTTGTCCGAACTTCCGAATATCGCCTCGTGGCCGCCCAGGGTGTTCGGTCCGGTAGCACCTGTGCTTCCGGTTGCTCCGGGCGGTCCGGTTGCGCCGGTGGCTCCCCGGACTCCGGTCGCTCCGGTCACGCCCTGGGTGCCCGTTGCACCGAAGCCCACACCCGTAGCACCTTTTTCGCCAGTAGCTCCGGTCGCACCCGCTTTGCCTTCTTTACCTGTGGGTCCAGTGGCTCCAGTCGCGCCAGTACTACTAGAACCGACACCCGTGGCGCCTTTTTCACCCATCGCTCCGGTCGCACCCGTTGCTCCGGTTGCACCTGTTGGGCCCATGGCTCCGGTCACTCCCTGGGCTCCGGTCGCACCCGTCGCTCCGTTGCTTCCGGCAGCGCCATTACTTCCAGTCGCTCCGATGGGTCCAGTCGCTCCGGTGGCGCCGGAGCCCACGCCCGAGGCACCTTTTTCGCCCGTGGCGCCGTCAGTTCCGTTGCTTCCAGCGGCTCCGGTCGCGCCCTGGACTCCGGTCGCTCCGGTCACTCCCTGTGGTCCTGTTGGTCCCATGGCACCGGTGCTGCCCGTAGCCCCAGGGCTGCCCGTGGGGCCGGTTGCTCCGGTCGCCCCGCTGGCGGGAGGTGACACCACTGTGGGAGTGATTACTACCTCCTGCGGATCGCCTGCGCCCGACTTCACGCTGCTAGCGAGAGGGCTGGGAGCGATGTAGCTGGAGCCGGCCCCACCGCCACCACCGCCACCGTACCCTTCGACGGGCACCGTGGTGGCGCTGCCAACGCCACCCCCTCCGCCACCAAAGTAGCCGCCACCGCCACCGCCACCGGCAGCCCCAGCGCCATCCCCAGTGCATCCGCTGCTGGCACCCGCGCCGCCGGTTCCCTCAGAGCCCGGTTCACCGCTGCCCGGGCATTCGACGCTCACGCTCACACCGCCTTCCCCTCCGGCTGTCCCACCGCCGCCTGCGCCCCCGGTCGCGAGGAGATGTTCTTCGCCGAACTCGCGCGCGCTAGCCCCTGCGCTGCCAGCAAGTTCCTCTGCGCTTCCCCCCTGGCCGCCTTCGACAGAGTATTCAAGAACGTAGCTGATGCCCGTTTCATAGTAGACCGAGCCGCGGCCGTAACCGCCGCCGCCACCCCCGCCGGCCACAATCAGGCGCGAGGAGAGCGAGCCCGGTTCCGTGCGCACGTCGGAGGCACCACCCCCAGCACCACCATTCACCGACTCACCCAGGGCGCAATCTACTGGTGCTCCGCCGCTCCCGCCTCCACCAAAGTCGACGTAGAGCGTTTTGATCCCAATCACCGAGAGCTGCGCCGTGATCTTCGCGCCCGACCCTCCCGCGGCGTAGCCAAAGTTGCAGTTGGCGACACCTTGCCCGGCGCCCCCTGTTGCCGCGACTTCGACCTGCGTCACGCCTGCCGGGACGGTGTAGGCCTGCTCATGACCAACGGGTTTGAATGTTTCGCTATTAGCGAACGCGCTCGCGCTGAAGCCGAGCACGCCGACTACCATCAGCGCCAAAGCGGCGCACATACCTGCGCCCCGTAGGGCAGTAAACCGTCTCATTGCGCTACCTCCGTTCCCTGGAATGCGGCCGAACCTCACGCCGTAAGGGTCAACGCTCGCAGGGGCTCCGTCCACGCAGTTCTGGACATTCCCACGTCCAGTTCTGGACCTAACGCGATCCGCGGTCTAACCGTTTCGAAGGATCCGCTCCGACTTCTGGGCTCGCGCCGACTTCGACGAGACAGCTGCTCGCGTGGGAATGCAGCACTCACAGCCGGTGCCAACGTCGCTTGCGCTCCGGACGAGGAGCACTCGGCCCGACGCGGGCCCGCGACACGCCTGCTTTGACCTCGGCGGGACCGAAAGCAGACGTCTCGGTCGCACCGGACAAGACGCCTGAGTTTCGTCGTGGGTGTCGTACAAGGTCGGGGTGGCGCCACCGCGTTTCAGCCTTGACCCGTGGGCGACAGCACCAGGGTGCGCCCCCAGGCGTGTTGCGCTGCTCGTTAAACCGCAGCGAGCGCGGGGGCGAGTTGCTCCGCGGTTGTCTCTACGGTCTCGGGAACCGTAACCGCGAGGTGCCCATCGCGGTCCAAGACGTGTCGCGCGCCGAGCACCGTCAAGCCAACGATGCGGCTGGTGCCGGGCGCATAGCGGACGACGTGGCCCTCTGGCGTCTCCTCGCCCTCGGCTGGCTGGGGCGCGCCGACATGGAGGTAGAGCACGTCGCTATCGGCGTCGTAGTCGGCGTGATCGAAGCTCAACGGCCCGATTGTGATGTTTACGCGCTCCATGACTTGGGATCCTTCCGGTTGGCGAACGCGGAGACGATCCGCGCCGGCGTCTGCTCATAGCTTACGACGACCAGCAGCCACTGACTCGGGCCGGCACCGCGAGCGTAGTAGCGAGTGCGGTCCGCGAAGATGGGGTCGGGAGCAACGTGATCGGGCGTGGACACGGCCCGGAGAACGGCGGACAAATGCGCGCCGATCTCTGGATGGCCGCGTGCGATCTTCTCGGCCCAGACCGCATCGAGCAGCACAATCCGCTCGCCGTCGGGGTCCGTCGTCTCACCTGCGAGGGCTTCGTCCTCCACGGCCGCTCAGCATGGCCACTCGTCCGGATGCGATGCCAGCTCGTTGCCGATTCTGGCCCTCCCCCGCCGTCTTGGCGTCTGAGTGCTGGACAGTCTCGATCCCCGTCTCGTTTGCACGATCTCGAAGCCTCGAGACAGGTCAAGATCGACCGAACTCCCTTCCCGAGCTCGCGTTTCCGCTCGTGCTCGAGCGTCCACGACGCGTGGCGTTTGGTACTCGCGGGTGGTACCCGCGACGATCTGAGGGGCTACTGGCCATCCATCCTGACGGCCAGAACCTGCCGATTTGCAGGTAATTCGTAGAAAGCGGATGAAGGGATTCGAACCCTCGACCTTCGCCATGGCAAGGCGACGCTCTAGCCAGCTGAGCTACATCCGCGCGGTCGGGCCATTCTAACCCCCGCCCGCAGCTACGTCGAGGAGGGCCTTCGCGCGCGCACCTGATAGACCGCCGTCAGGGCGATGTCAAAGCCACGCCGCGCGGCGCGCAGATACAGCCGCCAGACGCGCGTGCGCTCGTCTCCGGCGAGCTGTCGAGCCTCGTCCAGGTGCTCCTCGAGCCGTTTCGCCCAATGGTCGAGCGTGACCGAGTAGTCCTCCCTGAAGGCCTCCACATGCTCCGTGTGAAAGCCCGCGCGCTCGAGCGCTAGCTGCACCCGCGAGAGCGGCAGCGGCTCACCGTCCGGGAATACGTAGCGCATCGAGAAGAGATCCTCGAGTGGCTCATCCTCGGGGTCCAGCGCCGCGATCGCGTGATTGAGGAGCACTCCGCCGGGGCGTAGCAGCTGGAACAGCGACCGGGCGTAGATATCGATCTGAGAGTCGCCCACATGCTCTGACATGCCGATGCTCGCGATCGCGTCGAACGATGATCGCGGCAGCTGGCGATAGTCGGCCACACGGATCTCGATCTCATCGCCGAGGCCCGCCTCGGTCACCTTCTCGCGCGCGAGCTCCGCCTGGGACGGGGAGATCGTCACGGCGGTGACCTTCACCCCGTAGTTGCGCGCGGCATGGATGGCGAAGCTGCCCCAGCCGCAGCCCACGTCGAGCAGCCGCATGCCGGGCTTCAGATCGAGCTTGCTCGCGACCAGGTCGAGCTTCGTGCGCTGAGCCTCCTCGAGCGTCTGCGCGCCCCTCGAGAAGATGGCGCAGCTGTAGGTCATCGACTCATCCAGAAACAGCGCGAAGAAGTCGTTGCCGACGTCATAGTGGTAGCGGACCGCCTCGGCATCGCGCTCGATGCTGTGGAGCTTCCCGCGCAGGATCAGCTCGAGGCTCGGGCGCCGCGGAATCCCGCCCGGCAGCGCGGCCGCGACGAGTGCGGCTCCCAGGCGAACACGGTCGCCGCCGCTCATCGGCGGCGGCTCCCAGGTGTCGACGACGGCGAACGCAGCGTCGAGGTCATCGACGGCCAGCGAGCCGTCAACGTAGGCGCGACCGAGGCCCAGCGTTCCGGGAGCCCGCAGGAAGTGCGCGAGCGCCGAGGGTCGTCGCACAAAGAACGTCGGGGCGTCCGCGGCGGTCGCCGCCACGGCCCCGCCATCCCAGAAACTAACGCGGAACGGCCGCGACGGGAGCAGCTGCTGGAGCTGTCTGCTCAGAGGAGCACTCGCGCGGATCAATGCCACGGCCGTAAGATCGCAGATGAGGCACGCGCTTGCAGGTGCGCACGAAGATCGCCTGCGATACTTGCGCCCATGCCCAGCGACCGCACGCTGTCGCGTTTCTCGATGTCGCTGCCCGCCGGGGTGCTGCGGAGCGTGGGCAAGCTGAACGTGCCGCTCTACCGCGCCAGCCGCGGCCGCCTGTTCGCGACGTGGGGCCGTGCTCCCGTGCTGCTTCTCACGACCACCGGCCGGCGCTCGGGTCAACAGCGCACGGCGCCCGTGGTCTACATGGACGACGGCGACCGGCTTGTGGTGATCGGCTCCAATGCCGGCAACGCGCACCCGCCCGCGTGGTCGCTCAACCTGAAGGCCAATCCCGCCGGCGCAGTGCAGATTGGTGCCCAGCGACGAGTTGTCAAAGCGCGCATCGCCGAGGGTGAGGAGCGCGCCGAGCTGTGGCGCAAGATGAACGAACTGTACGCGGGCTTTGACGACTACGACGAGCGCACGTCACGCGACATCGCCGTGTTCGTGCTCGAGTCCGGCTAGCTGCGAGGCGCTGTCCGCGATGCTCCAAGCGCCGGTCCGGCTGATGAGGTTGCGCCCGGAGCGACCGTGGCAGGAGCATGCCGGCCTGTACCGCGACCTGTTCGCGGACCCTGCCGTTGCAACGACCTTGTGGCCGGGTCCCCACGGCGGTCCCCGCAGCGATCGCCAAGCCTCGATGATCCTGGCCACCGATCTCTTGCACTGGCAGCGCGAGTCGTTCGGGCCGTGGCTGTTCTTCGAAACGACCACCGGCGTGTTCGTGGGCCGATGCGGGCTTCGCCGCGCAACCGTGCTGGGACGCCCATCCGTCGAGCTGCTCTATGCGGTCCGCTCGGACTCCTGGGGCGAAGGCCATGCGACGGAGATGGCCACGGTCGCGATGGCGCACGCGCGGCGCCTGGGGCTGGAGGAGGTGTTGGGCTTCACGGCGATCGCCAACGGCGCGTCGCGGCGGGTCCTCGAAAAGGTGGGGATGCGCTATGAGACGATCTTCGAGCACGCTGGCGTGCCCCACTGGCTTGGGCGAGCGCTACCCTAGATGCCACGATGCTGTTCACGCGCAAGCAGGCGAGCCCGGTGACCGCGGAGTCGGCGCTTCCCGGTCGCTCCGAGGAGGTGTCCGTGCCCGCAAGGCACGAGGTGCTCGGCACGCCACTGAAGGGGCCTTTCCCCGACGGCGTCGAGACGGCTGTCTTCGGGATGGGCTGCTTCTGGGGCGCAGAGCGGATCTTCTGGCAGGCCGACGGCGTCTACACGACCGCGGTCGGCTACGCCGGGGGCTTCACCCCGAACCCCACCTACCAGGAGGTCTGCTCCGGGCAGACGGGCCACGCCGAGGTGGTGCTGGTCGCGTTTGAGACGGCGGCCACGAGCTATGAGCAGATGCTCAAGCTGTTCTGGGAGGGGCACGACCCCACGCAGGGCATGCGCCAGGGAAACGACGTGGGAAGCCAGTACCGCTCGATGATCCTCTGGTACAGCGAGGCCCAGCGCATCGCGGCGGAGACCTCGAGGGACACCTACCAGGAGATGCTCACGCAGGCCGGCCACGGCGAGATCACGACCGAGATCGTCAAGGCTGGACCGTTCTACTACGCCGAGGACTACCACCAGCAGTACCTGGCAAAGAACCCCGCCGGCTACTGCGGGCTCGGCGGCACTGGCGTCAGCTGCCCCGTCGGCCTCGCGCGGCCGGCTTAGCTGCCGGCGCTCGTTCGGCCTGGCACGGCCGGCTCTGACGTCGCGGCCCTCCTCTCATGCGCTTGCACGGCGGGACCGCGCGCGAGGCGCGGCGGTCTCACGGGCGCATGACAGCAGCGACCCCGCCGAAGCGGGGCCGCTGACCGTCGCTGTCGGCCCGAACACATCCGTAGGGATGATGCGTCCAGGCCGACAGGCTTATCTGCCGCTCTACGTGCCGGCGGGCGCCGGGTCCGGGCGCCACGTCGGGCCACTCGAGCCGCCGAGTGTGGGCACGTCCGCGGGGTACACCTCGTTGCCGTGGATCGCGTGATCGCCGATCTCGGCTTCTTCGTCGGTGACCCGCAGCGGCACGAAGATGCTGAGCACCTTCAGGATGATGAACGTCACCACCGCTGTGTACACGATCACCCATAGCGCCGCCTCGGCCTGCCACCGCAGCAGCGTCCAGCTGCCGTTGATCAGCAACCCCGATTTCCCGGGCAGGTTCGATGCACCGCCCACGCCGATGTACTCGACGACGTTCGGATCGGCCAGCAGCCCCACGAGCAGACCTCCTGCCAAGCCGGCGATCCCGTGCGTATAGATCACCCCCAGGGTGTCGTCCACATGTCTGAACATGGGAGCTCGGCTGAGGTAGCGGATCGCCATCCACACGATCGTCGCGTCGACGACCCCGATGATGATCGCCCCGTAGCCGTTGACGAACCCTGCCGCCGGAGTGATCCCCACGAGGCCCGTGATCATCCCGTTGACAGCACCTATCAGCGACGGCTTGTCGCGGAAGATGTAGTCCCAGGCGATCCACGTCATCATCGCCACCGCCGTGGCCAGGTTGGTGTTGAGCACGGCCGCGGAGGCGTCAGCGCCCGCGTAGTAGGAGTCCCCGCCGTTGAAGCCGTTCCAGCCGAGCCACAGAAGCCCGGCTCCGCAGGCGACCATCAGCAGGTTGTTCGGCGCATCGACCTCGCGATCTCGTTGCAAGCGCGGGCCGATCACCCACGCAAACACGAATCCTGAGATCCCTGCGGACAGGTGGATCACGTAACCACCGGAGTAGTCCAGCGCGCCGTGCGCCGCGAAGTAACCACCGCCCCACAGAAGGAACGCGTTGACCGCGTACACGGCCGTGATCCACAGCAGCACGTACGGGATCCACGCCTTCAGGTTGACTCGCCCGAGCACCGAGCCGAGCGCCAGGATCGGGGTGATCGCGGCGAACACGAACTGGAAGTACACGAGCGAGGCCTCAGGGAAGTGGAACGGCGGTCCTTCGGTGACCGACGGGATGAGCGCCTGGCCCTCCTCGCCGACGTGCCCGAGCACGCTGCCCGGTTCGCCGAGGAACGTGCCGAGGAACCCTTTCGTCCCGAACACGCCCGACCCGCTGTGCGCGATCGGAGCGCCGAAGCCCATCTTGAACGCCCATAGGCACCACACGATGAGCGTCACGCAGAACGCGACAAACGTGAGCATCATGCTGTTTACCGACCAGCGCTTCTGCATGACACCGCCGTACAGAACCGCCAGGCCCGGGAGGCTCATCAGCCCCACGAACGTCGCTGCGGTCATCTGCCACGCGTTATCCCCCGCGTTCAGCCAACTTGGATATGCCAGCCAGGTCATGTGCCTCCGTTCCCTACGTATTTTTCTGTTCGCGCACCCACCGCGCAGCGGCGAAGGCGCACCAATTTCCAGTTGAGGTATGAAATCCGGCCGAGCAGTGTGCGCCTAGGGCCACCCTGGCCAACACTTGGCCGACGGCTTTCGACATTTGTCTAGACGGCCTCCTCAGGCCGTCTGTGATGGCGCGTTTAGCCTGCTCTGAACGGGAATCCGGCGTGTCTGCACGCGCTCTGGAGTTCCCGCGAGATCGCATGGAAGGAGCCGGATATGCAGATGCGCCGGGCGCGCGCGCCGCAGCCGTGCAGCTGTGCGCCTCCGAGCGTGCTCGCGAAGGTCACGGTCACGCAGTCCCTGCGCGCGGACGCACCGGTGGTGAGCGCGTACGCGCCGAGCCCGATCGCCGACAGCACGACACAGCTGAGCAGCACCGCGATCACCGTCCGCTCGCGACGTCCCCAGCGCAGCGGCTCGGACAGCCGCCGCGACTGATCGAACATGATCATGCGATCGTGGCGGTCTAGGGCTCGCGCTCGGCGGGCTCGCCGTCATCGGCGGGCTCGCCGGCGGCGGACTCGGCAGGCGCGAAGCTCAGCGCGGCCGAGTTGATGCAGTAGCGCTCGCCCGTGGGTCCCGGGCCGTCGTCGAAGACGTGGCCCAGATGCCCGCCGCATGTGCGGCAGACCACCTCGGTGCGGCGCATGAACAGACTGTTGTCGGGACGCAGCTCGACGGCCTCCGCGACGGCGGGCTCGGTGAAGCTCGGCCATCCGGTGCCCGACTCGAACTTGGTGTCCCCGGCGAACAGCATCGCCCCGCAGCCCGCGCAGCGGTAGTCGCCGGAGGCCTTGTTGTAGACGTACTCGCCGGTGAACGGCGGCTCGGTGCCGGCCTTGCGCAGCACGTCGTACTGCGCGGGCGTGAGCTCCTCGCGCCACTCCTGCTCTGACTTGCTGACCTTGGGTTCGCTAGATGCCATAACCGGAGTTCTAGCACCCGCGGCCCTTCTTCGGCGCCCCGAGTCGCCATCGGCCGCTTGCTATTATGATCCTTACGTTCACGTCAACTTCGGCCTCAGCGGCCCAGGAGCGAAACAGGTTGTCCACCGCCCCCATCGCCCACAAGATCCCTAACGGGAAATCGCGCTTCGGCGTCGCCGCCGGCGATCAGAACTACAAGTGGTGGGCGCTCTCCTGCACGAGCCTTGGCATGCTCCTGGCGGCGACCAACTCGGGCACGTTGATCATCGCCCTGCCCGACCTCGAGCGCTCGCTGCACGCCAGCCTGCTCGCACTCGTCTGGGTGATCCTCGCCTACCTGATAGCCGCCACGGTGCTCGTCTTGACGGCCGGGCGGCTGAGCGACCTGTTCGGCCGCAAGCGCGCATACGTGGGCGGCTTCCTGGTGTTCGCGCTGGCCTCGCTCGGAGCAGGATTCTCCCCGAATGTTGACGTCCTGATCCTGTGGCGCGTGCTGCAGGGAATCGGCTCCGCCTTCCTGTTCGCGAACGCCGCCGCGCTCGTCACGGATGCCTTTCCGAAGGAGCAGCTCGGGCTTGCGATGGGGGCCAACACGATGGTCGCCGCGATCGGGCTCGTGCTCGGCCCGGTGCTCGGCGGCGCGCTCGTGGCGATCTCCTGGCACTGGGTGTTCTGGTTCAACGTCCCGCTCGCGCTTGCGGGTGCGGGCTGGGGTGCGCTGATCCTGCGCGAGCTCGCCAAACCGGACGCCGTGCGCGGCTACGACGTGCTGGGCACGACCACCTTCATCGTCGGCCTGACCGGTCTCGTGCTCGGCGTCTCACGCGGAGGGCTGAGCGGCTGGGATGACCCGGTCGTGATCGCCGGATTGGTCGCCGCGGCCGTGCTGCTGCCGACGTGGGTGCTGATCGAGCGCCGCTCGCGCGCGCCGATGCTCGACCTCGACATCTTCAACAGCCGCCTGTTCGCGGCGGCGACCGCCGCGGCCTTCATCAACGGGCTGGCGCGATTCGCGCTGATGTTCCTGTTCGTCTTCTACTTCCAGGGCGCCCAGAGCAACTCTCCGATCGACGCCGGCATCAAGCTGATCCCGCTCGCGCTCGGCATGCTCGTCGCCTCTCCGCTGGCCGGCATCTACGCCGACCGCCACGGCTCGCGCACGCTGGCCGCCCTCGGCATGCTCGTGAGCGCCGCCGGCCTGGCCGCGATGACCACGCTCGAGGTCAACACGCCCTACTGGCAGAGCGGCCTGTGGCTGCTCGTCGTCGGGGTCGGCTCGGGCATGTTCAACAGCCCCAACACCGCCGCCATGATGGGCGCTGTGCCGGCATACCGGCGCGGGATCGCCGCCGGAGCGAGAACGCTCGTGCAGAACACGGGCGCGGTGCTGTCGATCGCGTTCGTGCTCGCGATCGTCACCTCGGCCGTGCCGAAATCGACGCTGTTCGCGGTCTTCTCGGGCCTGACAAAGGGCCTCTCCGCGCAGAAGCTCGCACCCTTCATCGCCAACATGCACGCCGCGCTGTGGGTGCTGGCCGCGACCTCGCTGCTGGGTGCCGCCGTGTGCTTGATGCGCCCGCGCCACGCGCCCGCGAGCGCCTCGGAGCGCGCCGGGCGGAGCGATGATCGCGAGCCGCTCGCGCGGCCGGCGCCGGCGCCGGCGAACGGCGCCGCGGGCCCGAGCACGCCGGCGATGCCGCCGGCGGCGCCGCTGCCCCTGCCCCACCAGCTCCCGCTGGAGCACGCCGAGACCAAGTGAGCGAGATGATGAGCGGACCCTCCCAAGAGACTCCCAGGACGCGCGCGGACAATCTGCGCATCGGCGACGTCGCCCGCCTGGTCGGCACCACGCCGCGCACGATCCGCTACTACGAGGAGATCGGGCTGCTCCCGGACGCGCCCGCGCGACCGTCTGGCCGGCACCGCATCTACAGCCAGGCCGAGGTCGAGCGGATGCGCGAGGTGATGCGCCTGAAGGACCTGCTCGGCGTCTCACTCGAGGAGCTGAAAACGCTGCTCACGGCCGAGGATGCGCGCGCCGAGGTTCGCGCACAGCTGCGCCGCGAGGACGTCGACCCAGAGCGCCGCCGGGAGCTGCTAAGCGAGGCGCTGGGCCACATCGACCGCCAGCTGGAGCTCGTGCGCCGGCGGGCCGCCGAGCTCGCCAAGCTGCAACAGGAGCTGTGCGAGACGCGCAAGCGCGTTCGCCGCAAGATCCGCGGCCTGGACGCCGCCACCGAGGGCACGTTCCCGCCGGCGGAGCAGCCGGTGCAGCAGGCCGCTGCGACGCCGGCCGAGGAAGTTCTCCCCCGGTGAGCGCGCCCGCGGTGCTTGTCGACGACCTGGTCGTGCGCTTCGATGAGCTCACGGCGGTTGGCGGCGTATCGTTCGCCGTGGCGCCCGGTGAGGTGTTCGGCCTGCTGGGGCCGAATGGCGCCGGCAAGACGACCACCATCCGCGTGCTCACCACGCTGCTGGCACCGACCGAAGGTCGTGCGCTCGTGGCAGGCTACGACGTGCGCAAAGACAGCCTCGCGGTGCGCGCCAGCATCGGCTACATCCCGCAGGCGATATCGGTGGACGGCGCGCTCACCGCCTATGAGAATCTCGACTTCTACGGGCGCGTCACCGGTGTCCCCAGGCGCGAGCGGCGCGAGCGCATCGAGCAGGCGATCGAGACGATGGAGCTTCAGCCGATGCTCGACCGCCTCGCACGAACGCTCTCGGGCGGGATGCTGCGTCGTCTGGAGATCGCCACCGCCCTGCTCAACCGCCCGGAGGTGCTGTTCCTCGATGAGCCCACGGTCGGGCTCGACCCCACCGCTCGGCGGATGGTGTGGGAGCGCTTGAACGCGCTCGTCGAGCAGGCCGGCACGACGATCCTCGTGACCACGCACATGATGGAGGAGGCAGAGCGCCACTGCGACCGTCTCGGCGTGATCGACCGAGGACGGCTCGTCGAGCAGGGCGAGCCGGGCGAGCTGCTGGAGCGCCACGGGACCGAGAGCCTCGAAGAGGTCTTCACCGCCGTCACCGGACGCCCGATCGCGGGCGAGAGCGACGAGGATGAGGGGAGGTTGTCCGATGTCCGCGCCCAGCGCCGCGTCGCCCGCCGTCTCG
Source organism: uncultured Solirubrobacteraceae bacterium (assembly GCA_963761355.1). Taxonomy (GTDB): domain Bacteria; phylum Actinomycetota; class Thermoleophilia; order Solirubrobacterales; family Solirubrobacteraceae; genus Palsa-744. The sequence goes on along the minus strand of CAVXHC010000002.1, from coordinate 204,515 downwards.
GTTGACCGGCGCCCACCGGCGCTTTTGACCAGCCCGCTCGCGCGCATGGCGTCCGGCACGCTGGCCATGGCCCAGGCCGAGATGCGCAAGCTGCGCCACGACCACCTCGACATCGTCACCCGCTCGGTGCAGCCGCTGCTGTGGCTGTTCATCTTCGGCACCGCGCTCAGCCACACCCACCTGCTGCCGATCGGAAGCCTCGAATACCGCGCCTACATCGCGCCCGGAGTGATGGCGCAGGCGGCCATGTTCATCGCGATCTTCTATGGGCTCTCCGTGATCTGGGAGCGGGACGTCGGCCAGCTCCAACGCCTGCTCGCGACGCCGCTGTCGCGCTCGTCGATCGTGCTCGGCAAGGCCGCCGGCGCCTGCGTGCGCGCGCTCGTGCAGGCGGTGCTGCTGCTGGTCGTGATCGCGGTGTCGGGGATCGGCGTGCGCTGGACGTTCACGGGCGTGCTCGGCACGCTCGTGATGCTGACGCTCGGAACGGCCGCATTCGCGAGCATGTCGATGCTGCTCGCCGCCGTCGTCAAGGAGCGCGAGCGCTTCATGGGTATCGGCCAGCTGATCATGATGCCGCTGTTCTTCGCCTCGAGCGCGCTCTACCCGCTGGCCGTGATGCCCGGCTGGCTGCGCGTGGTCGCGCGCGCGAACCCGCTCACCTACGAGGTCCAGGGGCTGCGCCAGATGCTCGTCGGGTTCGGCGGCGCCGGAGTGCTGTGGCTGGACTTCCTGGTCGTGGCGAGCTTCTTCGCCGTGATGCTCGCCGCCGCCACCCGCGCCTATCCGAAGGCGATCCTGTGACCGCAGCGACCCCGGCAAGGAGGGGCTCTAGCAGCGATATGCCCGGCATCCAGGTGACGGCGAGTCCCGCCGGCGTCCCAGGCGCCTTGACCGATCCCGCCAACGTGAGCGGCGAGGAGCTCACGTTCACAGGCGCCGAGGGAACGCCTGTCAACGGGTATCTCGCGCGGCCGCGTGATCGGCACGCCGCCGGCGCCGCCCCCGGCATGATCGTGATCCACGAGGCGGGAGGGCTGAACGATCACATCCACGACGTCGCCAACCGCATCGCCAACCTCGGCTACATCGTGCTGGCTGTCGACCTGTACACCCGCGAAGGTGGTGCCCCGCCCGCGGGAGACGTGCAGGCGCTGATGAAGCGCCTGTTCGCGATGTCCGACGCGCGGGCGCTCGGCGACCTCGAGGGCGCCGCGGACTTCCTGCGCGCGCGCGAGGACGTCAGCGAGCGAGTCGGTTGCATCGGCTTCTGCATGGGCGGGCGCTACACGCTGCTGTTCGCGTGCGCCAGCGACCGCCTGAACGCGGCTGTCGACTGCTGGGGCGGGTTCATCGACAAAGCCACGCCAGAGGAGCGCTCGACCCCCGAGCGCCCGACGCCGCCGCTCGAGCTGGCCGAGCGCCTCAGCTGCCCACTGCTGGGCGCGGTCGGGGCGGAGGACACGAACCCGTCTCCGCAGCTGGGTGAAGTGCTGCGCGAGCGTGCCGCGGCGAGCGGACAGGAGGTCAAAGTCGACATCTACGACGGCGCCGGGCACGCCTTCTTCGCCGACTACCGCCCCACCTACCGGCCGGGCCCCGCGCAGGCGCTGTGGGCCGAGGTGGTGCCGTTCCTGGCACGACACCTGATGGCCGCCGGTTAGGAATCCTGCACCGCAGTGCTCCGGAAGGGGCGACTGCTCTTCATATAGTGCCCTGCGAGTTCGATAACGGCGCGCGAGTGCGAGGAGCAGGGTTGGAACGCAAGTGGTGGACGTTGATTGCCGTGTGTGTGGCGATCTTCATGCTGCTGCTGGACATCACGGTGGTCAACGTCGCGCTGCCGGACATCCAGCGCTCGCTGCACTCCTCGTTTGCGGATCTGCAGTGGGTGGTGAACGCCTATGCGCTGACGCTCGCCGCGTTCCTGCTCACCTCCGGCGCGGTCGCCGATCTGATCGGGCGAAAGCGCGTGTTCGTAGCCGGCCTCGTCGTCTTCACCACCGCCTCGGCGGTCTGCGGGCTGTCCACCACGCCGCTGATGCTCAACCTCGCGCGAGCCGTTCAGGGCACCGGCGGGGCGATGATGTTCGCAACCTCGCTGGCGTTGATCGCCAGGCCTTCCACGGCAGGGAGAGGGGCACCGCCTTCGGCGTGTTCGGTGCCGTCACCGGTGCGGCGGTGGCGGTCGGCCCCGTCATCGGCGGGCTCATCACCTCGGCGATCGGCTGGGAATGGATCTTCTTCGTGAACGTGCCGATCGGCGCGATCGCCGTCTTCATCACGCTCAGGCATGTCGCCGACTCGCGCGACCCGAACGCCACCGGCGTGGACTGGGCTGGCCTCGTCAGCTTCTCCGGGTCGCTGTTCCTGCTCGTATACGCGCTCGTTCAGGGAAACGAAAAGGGATGGGGCTCGGCCGAGATCGTCTCCTGCCTGACCGGCGCGGTGATCCTGATCGTGGCGTTCGTCGTCGTGGAGCACCTCCAGAGCCGGCCGATGCTCGACCTGACGCTGTTTCGCCGGCCCGCCTTCGCCGGGGCCAACATAGTCGCGTTCACGCTGTCGAGCTCGTTCTTCGCGATGTTCCTCTACCTCACCCTCTACATCCAGGACGTGCTCGGCTACAGCCCGCTGCAGGCCGGCCTTCGATTTCTGCCCTCCACGATCCTGTCCTTCATCGTGGCGCCGATCTCCGGCAAGCTGAGCGTGCGCGTGCCCGTGCGCCTGTTGCTGGGCTCGGGTCTCGCGCTGATCGGCATCGGCCTGCTGACGATGACCACCGTCGATGCGGCCTCCGGCTGGACCGTTCTGATCCCGGGCTTCGTGCTCGCCGGTGCCGGCGTCGGCCTCGTCAACCCCCCGCTGGCGGCCACCGCGATCGGCGTCGTCCCCGACGAGCGCAGCGGCATGGCCTCAGGCATCAACGCGACCTTCCGCCAGGTGGGCATCGCCACCGGCATCGCGGGACTCGGCGCGGTCTTTCAGCACAGCGTCAGCCACGGCACCACCCGGGCGCTCGTCGCCTCCGGCCAGGCCCATGAGGCCGTACGCGCGGCCCACGGCAAACTCGCGACGCTGCTCGAGTCAGGCGAAGTCACGAACATCGCCCACTCGCTCCCCGCAGCCACCCGCACCGCGCTCGATCACGCCTATCGCGTCGGCTTCACCGAAGCCTTCACCACGATCGCGGCGATCGCGGCGATGGTGGCCCTGGTGGGGGCCGTGCTGGCGTTCGCGCTGGTGCGCGGCCGCGATTTCGTCGCCTCCCGGAGCGCGACCCAGGCGCCCGAGGTGGAGCCGGTCGCCACCACGGCGGGCTGAGGCGCGGCGTCGCCGACCCACCACGTGCCGAACCGCGCGACCCGACCGGGCCGGCCGTGCCGGCCCCATCCTCACAGGCATCCCCACGTGCTCGGACGCTGCGCTGCTCCTAAGCTTGGCTCATGTCCAAGGCGCCCAAACCGCCACCGATTGAGCGCGGGACGGCCGGGCTGTGCGACACGTGCATCCACCAGCAGCAGGTGCGCAACACCCGTGGCTCCACGTTCTCGCTGTGCAGGCGCTCGCGAGAGGATCCAGCCTACCCTCGCTACCCGCGCTTGCCGGTACTCGCCTGCCGCGGGCACGAGCCCAGGGCGTCCTGATTCCGCACCCGCATGCGATACTCGTTGACTAAGCAACTATGACCACCTTTTACAGACTTCTCGGGTTCCTTCGCCCCTACAAGCGCGCGCTGATCGCATCCTGGCTGCTGGCCAGCGCCGCGATGGTCGTGACGGTCGCAATCCCCCTTCTCACCGGCGAGGCCGTCGACGCGCTGCAGAGCGGAGCAAAGCACGCTCAGCACCATCAGATCCTCGCGCGCGACCACGACCGGCACAAGCTGCTCGTGCTCGCGATCGTGCTCGTCGGGGTCGTGCTCATCCGCTGGGTGCTCACCTACTTTCGCCGCCTGATCGCTGGGCGTGTCTCACTGGCGATCGAATTCGACCTGCGCGAGCTGCTCTACGGCCACCTGCAGAAGCTGGAGCTCGGCTTCTTCGACCACCAGCAGACCGGCCAGCTGATGTCCCGCGCGACCGTCGATCTGCAGGCCGTCCGCTTCTTCCTCGGTTACGGCCTCGTGTTCATCCTGCAGTCCGCCCTGACGCTCGTGCTCGCCGGGGCGGCGATGATCTACCTGAATGCCGAGCTCGGCCTGATCGCGATGGTGCCGGTTCCGTTCGTCGTGCTCATCTCACAGCGCTACGGACGCCGCGCCCGGCCCGCCGTCCAGGAGGTCCAGCAGCGGATCGCCGAGCTCACCGCCAACGCCGAGGAGAACATCTCCGGGGTGCGCGTAGTGAAGTCCTTCGCCCGCGAGCCGCTGCAGCTGCGCCGCTTTCGCCACAGCGTCGCCCGCGTGTTCGACCAGTCGATGGTGGCCACGCGCCTTGAGGCCCGATACAACCCGATGATCGGCTTCCTGCCCCAGCTGGGGCTCGCGGCGGTGCTGCTGCTCGGAGGCGAGTCGGTCATCCACGCTCACCTGACCCTCGGCCAGTTCAGCGCGTTCATTCTCTATCTGAACATGCTCATCTCACCGATGCGCTCGCTCGGGGTCACGCTCGGCCTGGCCCAGCGCGCGACCGCCTCGGGCGCGCGCATCTTCCAGGTCCTCGATCGCCCGCCGCACCTGACCGCTCCGCCGGACGCCCCGCCGCTGCCCTCCGGCAACGGGCACGTGGAGCTGCGCGACGTGACGCTCCGCTACGAGGACGCCGACACGTTCGGCGCGAGCTATTCGCATTCGCGCGAAGATCAGGCCGCGGCGAGCACCAACGGACCGGTCGCCTCCGCCCCTGCGCCCGCGCCCTCCCCCCCGCCCCGGCGCGCCCTTCGCGCACGGTGCTGTGCGATATCGACCTCGACGTCCCGGCCGGCCGTACGGTCGCGCTGGTCGGCGCCACCGGCTCGGGCAAGACGAGCCTCGTATCCCTGATCTCGCGACTGTATGACCCGAGCTCGGGCTCCGTGCTGATCGACGGCGCCGACGTCCGCGGGATCGACCTGCGATCGCTGCGCCACTCCGTGGCCGTCGTCAGCGACGACCCCTTCCTGTTCTCCGCCACCGTCGCCGAGAACATCGCCTACGCGAGGCCCGACGCGACGCTCGCCGAGATCGAACTGGCGGCGCGACGGGCCCAGGCGCAGGAGTTCATCACGCGTCTTCCCGACGGCTTCCAGACGCGGGTGGGCGAGCGCGGGCTGAGCCTGTCCGGCGGCCAGCGCCAGCGCATGGCGATCGCCCGCGCGCTGCTCGCGGACCCGCGCGTGCTGATCCTCGACGACGCCACCTCCTCGGTCGACTCCTCGACGGAGCGGCTGATCAAGCTCGCACTCGACGAGGCGATGGCCGGCCGCACCACCTTCATCATCGGCCACCGCCTGTCGACGATCGCGCTCGCCGATGAGATCGTCGTGCTCGACCGCGGACGCGTGATCGCCCACGGGGACCACGCTCACCTGCTCGACAGCTCCGAGCTGTATCGCGAAATCGTCGCCAAGGGACTGCCCGATCAGGTCTTCCTGACGCGCAACCCGACCGAGGCCCAGGTGAGCGGACTGTGAGCCCGGCGGTAGGCAGGGGCCCCGGTGGTGGCGGCGGCGGCTTCGGCCGCAGCCAGTGGGACGGCGAGCGGGCGTCCAAGGGGAGCCGCGGGCGCAACCTCAGAGGCCTGCTGGGACTGCTGCGCCCCTACCGTGCGCGCGCGGCGGCGACGGTCGCCGCCCTGCTCGTCGGCACCGCCGCCGCACTCGCGCCGCCGCTGCTCGTGAAAGTCGCGATCGACCAGGGCATCACCCAGCACGACACCAAAGTGCTCGTGCTCGTCGTCGTCGCCTTCCTCTTCTCCGCTGTGCTCGTGTGGGCGATGACCTACCTGCAGACCTATCTGGTCGGCTGGGTCGGCCAGCGGGCGCTCGCCGACCTGAGAATTCGCATCTTCAAGCACCTGCAGTCGCTGCCGATCGGCTTCTACGAGAGCCGGCCCGCCGGCGTGCTGATCTCACGCATGACCAACGACATCGAGGCGCTCGACAGCCTCGTCACGGACTCCGTGGTCACGCTGTTTCAGTCCGGCCTCACGCTGCTCGGCACGATCGTGATCCTGATCATCCTCGACCCGACGCTGGCGCTGATCACGTTCGGCATCTTCCCCTTCGTCATCGCGGGCTCGATCTGGTTCCGGCTCGTGTCCACCGGTGCCTTCCGGCGCACGCGCGAGACGATCGGCTCGATCACGGCCTACCTGCAGGAGACCCTCTCGGGCATACGCGTGGTGCGCAGCTTCGGACAGGAGCCATTCCACGAGGCCCGCTTTGCCGAGCTGAACGAGGACAACCGCGAGGCCAACATGGTCACGGTGCGCCTCAACGCCGCCTACTTCCCCTCCGTTGAAATGCTCTCCGGGGTGGCGGTCGCGGTGATCATCATCTACGGCGGGCTGCAGGCGATCGAAGGGCATGTCACCGCCGGCACGGTCGTCGCGTTCGTGGCCGCGCTGTCGAACCTGTTCGAACCGATTCAGCAGCTCTCCCAGCTCTACACCACCTACCAGTCGGGCATGGCGGCACTGGAGAAGATCTTCCAACTGCTCGACGTGCGCCCCGACCTGACCGACAGCCCCGAGGCCATCGAGCTGCCGCGCATCGACGGCGCGGTCTCCTTCGAGGACATCTCCTTCGCCTACGCTGCCACACGCAGGCGCAGCGCCCCGCCGGCCGAGGGTGAGGTCTCGGGCGCAAACGGCTCGGCCGCCGCCGCCGGCAACGGGTCGAGCAACGGCGCGCCCTCCCCTCTCCCCGCCGCAAACGGGTCCTCCGAGCAGACTACGCTCGCCCTCGATCACGTGAGCCTCGACATCCCACCTGGTCAGACTGTCGCCCTCGTGGGCGCCACCGGAGCGGGCAAGTCCACAATGGCAAAGCTCCTCGCCCGCTTCTATGACCCGACCGAAGGACGCGTGCTCGTCGACGGGCACGATCTGCGCGACATCTCAAGCTCCTCGCTGCGCTCCCAGCTCGGCATCGTTCCCCAGGAGGCATTCCTGTTCTCAGGCACGATCAGGGAGAACATCGCCTTCGGTCGTCCCGAGGCGAGCGATGAGCAGATCCGCGCGGCAGCAGCCGCGGTCGGCGTCGAGGAGTTCATCTCAGAACTCGACCACGAATACGACACCGAGGTCGGAGAGCGCGGTTCCCAGCTGTCCGCCGGCCAGCGCCAGCTGATCGCGTTCGCCCGCGCGCTCATCGCCGACCCGCGCATCCTCGTGCTCGACGAGGCGACCTCCAACGTCGACCTGCACACCGAGGGCCACATCGAGGAGGGCCTGCGCCGCCTGCTCTCCGGACGCACCTCGATCGTGATCGCCCACCGCCTCTCGACCATCCGCCAGGCGGGTCGCATCGTCGTGCTCGAGCACGGCCGCATCACCGAGCAGGGCACCCACGATGAGCTGATCGCCGCCGAGGGCTCCTACTACCAGCTGTATCGCGACTGGGCCTCCCAGACGGCCGTGTAGTCACGGCCGACTACTGGCGCGCCGGTCTGCAACGTCTGACCCCGGGTGGACAGCGAGAGGCTGGCCGCGGTCGGCCGGGCCTACGGCAGCCATTCCTCGATCCGCTGGTTGCCGCTGTCGGCGATGAAGATCACACCGGTGGAGCTCACGGCGATCCCCCTCGGACCGGCGAGCTGGCCGGGGCCCACGCCGCTTGACCCGAATACGGTGATGAAGCCGCCTTCCGGTGAGAACTCCTGTACGCGGTTGGCGGCGGCTCCCGCGAGGATGCTGGCACCTTCGACCACGTAGAGGTTGCCCGTCGTCGGGTCTGTCGCCACCCCTAACGGCGCTTTGGATTTCCCGTTGCCCGAGCCCTTTTCGTCAAACACCCTCACGTATTCGCCGCCCGGGGAGAACTCCTGGACTCTGGCGCCGTAGGGTTCTGAGACATACACGTTCGCGCCCGATACGGCGAGCCCTGTCGCCCAGCCGAGTTTTCCGTCTGCCGTGCCCGCTTCGCCGAACTTGGAGATGTATTCGCCGGTCGCGGAGAACTCCTCCACGCGGTAGTTGGCGGAGTCGAGCACCCAGATGTCGCCGCTTTGGTCAAGCGCGATCGCGCTCGGAGACCACAGCTGCCCGTTCCCCACCCCGAAGGAGCCGAACTTGCTCAGGTATTTGCCTTCTTCGTTGAACTCCTCAACGCGGTTGTTGCCGGAGTCGACCACGTACAGGTCGCCCGAGGCGTCCGTCGCGATACCGCCGATCTGGTTGAACTGCCCTTCGCCCGAGCCGGCCGAGCCGAACTGCCTGAGATATTCGTGCTTGCCGTTGAACTCGAGGATGCGGTCATGCAGGCGCGAGCCGTCGGCGACGAAGATGTTGCCGCTCGGGCTCACCGCCACAGCGCTCGGTTCGCCGAACGGCAGTCCTTTGGCTTCGATGTGGGTGAAGCTCGCGGTGAACGTGACCGCGAGTGCCGCCTGCGTTTTGAACGTTTCGTCAGAGCCCACGCTCGTGCCGCTTCGGTCGGTCGCCGAGATCCTGAAGTGGTACGTGGTGCTCGCGGTAAGACCGCTCAGGGTCGCGGAGACTTCCACCGGATATTCCACGGCTTCCGGTGGCGAGGAGCATGGCGCACTTGATCCATAGGCGTTCGTCGGCCCGTATTCGAGTGTGCATTCCTTGAGTTCTTCGCCGTTGGGATTGACCGTGGCGTTCAGCGTGGCCGCGCCCTGCGTCACCGATGTGGCCGATCCGGTCACCACCGTGGGCGGATCGGTTATGAGCTTCTGATCCACGCCCTTGCTCGTGCCGCCGGGATTGGTCGCCGAGATCCTGAAGTGATACAGGGTGTTGGTTTCAAGCCCCGTCACAGGGGCGGAGACCGCCACCGCGCTGCTCCCCGACCCCGGCAGCGAGGAGCACGGAACGCTCGATCCATACGCTTTCGTCGTGCCGTATTCGAACCGGCAGTCGCTCACTTCCCCGCCGTTGGGGTTGACGCTCGCATTCAGCGTAGCCGAGGTCAGGGTGACCGCTGAGGCGGCTTTTGTTTCGACCGTCGGAGGGGTGCCGGCCGGCGTCGTCATGAGCGTCTCGTCCGAGCCCGTGCTCGCGCCACCCGGGTTGGTCGCCGAAATCCTGAAGTGGTAGGTCGTGTTCGGACTGAGGCCCGTCACCGATGCCGAGACTTCGACGGGGCTACTACCCGACCCCGGTGACGGCGTGCACGGCGCGCTTGATCCGTAGGCGCTGCTGGTGCCGTATTCGAACTCGCATTCGCTCACCTCCGCGCCGTTGGGGTTGACCGTCGCATTGAGCGTCGCCGAGGTCTCCGTGATGGCCGACGCCGGTTCGGTAACGACCGTCGCGGGGCTCGCCGGGGTCGTGAGCTGCTCATCGCTTCCGTAGCTGGTGCCACCGGCGTTGGTCGCCGAGATCCTGAAGTGGTATTCGGTATTGGCGCTGAGGCCGCTCACCGGCGCGCTCACTTCAACCGGGAGACTTCCGCTTCCCGCTTCCGGAGCGCATGGTGCGGTTGATCCATAGGAGCTTGTGGGGCCGTATTCGAAGCGGCATTCGCTCACTTCTGCGCCGTTGGGGTTGACGGCTGCGTTCAGGCTCGCCGTGGTCTGGGTCACCGTCGAGGCCGGCTCGGTTGCGACCGTCGGTGGGTTCGGAGGCGTCTTGAAGGTTTCGCCAGCGCTTGTGATCGTGCCGTCGGCGGTGGAGAGCGAAATCCTGAAGTGGTAGGTCGTGTTCGGACTGAGGCCCGTCACGGTTGCGGACACTTCGACGGGGCTGGTACCCGACCCCGGTGGCGGCGTGCACGGCGCGCTTGACCCGTAGGCGTTGGTCGGGCCGTATTCAAACTTGCATTCGCTCACTTCCGTGCCGTTGGGGTTCACCTTCCCGCACAACCGCGCCGATGTCTGCGTGATCGGCAGGATCGGACACGGTGTGAACGTGGGGGGATTGGGAAGCGTTTTGAACGTTTCATCAGCGCCCTTGCTCGTACCGCTCGAGTTGGTGGCCGAGATCCGGAAGTGGTAGGTGGTGTTCGCGCTGAGGCCCGTGATAGAAGCCGTCACGGCGACGGGGCTGGTCCCGGATCCCGGCAGCGAGGCGCAGGACCCGCTCGATCCGTAGGACGTGGTGGTGCCGTATTCGAACTTGCATTCGCCCACTTCCGCACCGTTGGGGTTGACCGTGGCGTTCAAGGTGGCCACCGTCTGGGCGACAGCGGAGGCCGCTTTGGTCACCACCGCCGGTGCGTTCGCAGGCGTTTTGAACGTTTCGTCAGCGCCCTTGCTCGTACCGCTCGAGTTCGTGGCCAAGATCCTGAAGTGGTAGGTGGTGTTGGCGCTGAGGCCCGTGATCGTGGCGGACACCGCGACCGGGCTGGTCCCGGATCCCGGCGGCGAGGCGCAGGACGCGCTCGATCCGTAGGACGTGGTGGTGCCGTATTCGAACTTGCATTCGCTCACTTCCGCACCATTGGGGTTGACCGTGGCGTTCAGGGTCGCAACCGTCTGGGCGACAGCGGAGGCCGCTTTCGTCACCACCGCCGGTGCGTTCGCGGGCGTTTTGAGCGTTTCATCAGCGCCCTTGCTCGTACCGCTCGAGTTCGTGGCCGAGATCCTGAAGTGGTAGATGGTGTTGGCGCTGAGGCCCGTGATCGAAGCGGACACGGCGACCGGGCTGGTGCCTGATCCTGGAAGCGAGGCGCAGGACGCGCTCGAGCCGTAGGAGGTGGTGGTGCCGTATTCGAACTCGCATTCGCTCACTTCCGCGCCGTTCGGATTGACGGTCGCGTTCAGGCTCGCCGTGGTCTGAGCGACCGAGGAGGCGGCCTTCGTTTCGACCGTCGGCGCGTTCGCCGGCGTTTTGAAGGTTTCGTCAGCGCCCTTGCTCGTACCACCCGAGTTGGTGGCCGAGATCCTGAAGTGGTAGGTGGTGTTGGCGCTGAGGCCCGTGATCGAAGCGGACACCGCAACCGGGCTGGTCCCGGATCCGGGCAGCGACGCGCACGAGACGGTCGATCCGTAGGAGGTGGTGGTGCCGTATTCGAACCTGCATTCGCTCACTTCCGCGCCGTTCGGGTTGACCGTTGCGTTCGCGCTAGCGGACGTCTGGGCGATCGAAGAGGCGGCTTTTGTCACCACCACCGGGGCGTTCGCCGCGGTTTTGAGCGTTTCATCAGCGCCTTTGCTCGTACCGCTCGAGTTGGTCGCCGAGATCCTGAAGTGGTAGGTGGTGTTCGCGCTGAGGCCCGTGATCGAAGCCGACACGGCGACCGGGCTGGTGCCCGATCCTGGCGGCGAGGCGCACGACGCACTCGAGCCATATGAAGTCGTGGTCCCGTATTCGAACTTGCATTCGCTCACTTCCGCGCCGCTGGGGTTGACCGTGGCGTTCAGCGTGGCCGCCGTCTGGGCGACAGCGGAGGCCGCTTTCGTGACCACCGCGGGCGCGTTCGCGGGCGTTTTGAGCGTTTCATCGACACCTTTGCTCGTGCCGCCGGCGTTGGTGGCCGAGATCCTGAAGTGGTAGGTGGTGTTGGCGCTGAGGCCCGTGATCGAAGCCGACACGGCGACCGGGCTGGTGCCCGATCCTGGCAGCGAGGCGCAGGAGGCGCTGGAGCCGTATGAGGTCGTCGTCCCGTATTCGAACTTGCATTCGCTCACCGATCCCCCATTGGGGTTGACGGTTGCGTTCAGGCTCGCCGTGGTCTGTGCGACCGAGGAGGCGGCCTTCGTTTCGACCGTCGGCGCGGATGTGGCTGCTTCGGAGGTTTTGAGCGTTTCATCGGAGCCTTTGACCGTGCCGCCGGAGTTTGTCGCCGAGACCCTGAAGTGGTAGGTGGTGTTCGCGGCAAGCCCCGTCACGGACGCGGAAACCGCGGCAGCACTTTCACCTGACCCCGGCGACGGCGTGCACGACGCGCTTGATCCGTAGGAGGTGGTGGTGCCGTATTCGAGCTTGCATTCGCTGACCGAGCCGCCGTTGGGGTTCACGGTCGCGTTCAGGACGGCTGAAGTCTGCGCGATGGACGACGCGGCTTTCGTCACGACCGTCGGAGGGGCCTGCGGCGCGCCCGAGGGGGTGCCGACACCCGTCGGGCCGTCGTAGCCGACTCCGGCGGTGCAGAGGTATTCGTCTTCCGCCGGCGGGGTGCATTTGCCGTCGCTCCCGGACACGACATCGTTGATGCCACCCCCGGCCGCCTCCTCCAGGTAGAAGGCGTGGCCGCCGACAAGCGATCGCGTGTAGGGGCTCGCCAGCGCCATCGCCCCGGCGACAAGCGGTGTTGCGGCACTCGTTCCGCCCACCAGCGTCCATCCCGGCTGCGTCGATCGTTCGGCGAACTTGGTCGGAAGTTCATAGGAGTCCGCGACGGACAGGGGGGTTTCCACGGAGGCGTCGGCGGCGACGTCATTGTTCGTCTTGTGCGTGCAGGCTTTGTCGGTCTGCCAGCTCGGCTTGGGCTCATAGGCGCTACAGCCGCTGCCGGTCCCCTGGGTCGGTTTTTCGCTCCAGACGGTCTCGGACCACCCCCGCGAGTTCGATGCCTGACTCAGCTTTGTCCCGCCGACGGCTATCACATACTGCGACGATGCCGGATAGTTGACCTGGTAGCCGTCGTCACCAGCCCCAGCCGTGATCGGCACGCCGGGGTGATCGAAGTATTTGTCGTTCGAGGTCTCGCCCGATTCCTCCCCGCCCACCCAGCTGTTGCTGATCTCGGTCGCACCGAGCGTGGCCGCCTCATCCTCTGAGGCGTACAGGTTGGCACTCGAGCTCGAGGAGGCCTCGACCAGCAGGATGTGGCAGTTGGAGCAGGCCGCCGAGACCATGTCCACGTCGAGCGACATCTCAACCGACCATTCGGCGTTCGACGCTGGGTAGCTGGTGGTGCTTCCCGTCTGGCTGACCTTCTTGAAGCAGCCGTTTGCGGTCGTGCACGCCGGCAGCCCATACTGCGAGCGATACGCGGCCAGATCGGATTCCGCGTCGGGATCGTTGTAGGCGTCGACGATCCCCACCGTCTGGCCGGTGCCCTGCGATCCCGTCGGGAGGTTGTATGCGGAGCGAAGGTCCGCGGGGCCGTAACCTCCGCCGATGCCGGTGCCGGTGTAGGCCGGGCTCGCCGAGGCCGGATCGGCTTCTTTCAGCGATTCCGTCAACGAGCCGGTCGAGTAGGGTGGGACGACCACGGCCAGGCAGGCGGCATGGCCCGGCGCCGGATGGCCGCACGTCGCATAGGGCTCGGTCCTCGAGGGCGTCCAGGAGAACCCGCGTCCATCCGCGCTCGCTGCCTGCGTGTGAACAGCACCCGGCAGGGCCAGCGCGAGCGTAATCAGGCCGACAGCGCGTGCCGCCCAGCGACCGCCCCGCGCTCCGCGGCGGCGAGCCGGCAGCGCGCAGCCATCTCCCCCGTATTCGTCCGCCATGACTCCCTCCCAGCTTTCCGAGCCTGAAAGTGTACTGCGATCCTTCCGCGTGCGGGCATCGCGGGAGCTACGGGACGATGCGGCGCGTTTTGAGCAATCCGGCGCGCCACATTGGCGCACCACGGATCGCCGAGGATTTGATCGAATTGGTGCGTGCTCTCAAGGGTCAGCGGAAGGTCAGCAGGGTGTCACGGAACAGGCGAAGCGTAGGGCGCAACACTGCCCACGCCCCGGGAAGGGGGACTGCGAGGTGCTGGCGCCGCACCTCGTGTCCGGGGATTCCGGGGTGGGCGCTCACGCACCCGCCGATCGCCTGGCTGTCGCCGGGGCGAACCCGTCCATGCGCTCGGCCTCGGCTTCGAGCTGCGCGGAGACGGCATCGACCACCCTCCTGACGCGACAAACGCCTGGTGCTCAGTCCGCCAGCCCGACGGCTTCGAGGGCTTCGCGGCGACGCAGGTAGCCCGCCGACCGAGTCGCCTTGCCGTCCTCATACCAGGTGACAGCCACCCAGCGGAGCTTGACAGGGGCTCCCGAGCGGGCGCCGTGGCCGACAAGCCGGACCCGGGCCACCACGAAGTCCTCGCCGTCGGCGAGGATCTCTTCGGTCTCATAGCGGGCATCCTCGTCGAGCCCCTCGAAGATGTCTCGGACCCATTCGCGAACGCCCTCCGCGCCGTAGTAGGTCTTGTCGGTGACAGCCGTCACGGCATTTTCGATGCGGAAGCCGGGTGCGAGATTTTCCGCCGCCAGCTCGTCCGAGAGCGCGCGGGCGTTGAGAGTCGCGACGTCGCGTTCGTGGAGTTCGATGTTCTGCTGCGACACCGCCTACTCCCCGAGTAGGCACGGGACGGCGCCGCAATCGCGCCGCTTCGCCGCCTCGGCAACGCGCCGGGCGATTTCCACCGGGTCGGGGGTCGTGGACTCCTCGAGCATCGCTCGACGAGTATCCCGTAACGCCAAACGCCCCGTAGACGCACGGCGCGGACCAACTCCGGGACAGGGACTCGAAGCGCGGGCAGCCGATGCCGCTATCCCAGCTCTGGAGCCGAAAATGGCTCTAACAAGCGGATTGCGGCCGATCCCCAATCCGGCTGGGTCCGGTCAAATCCGGTCAAATCGGTACACGCCTGGCACGAGACTGGCACGAGTTCTTATGCCACGAGCTTGAGCGTCGGACGCTCGGCGAGTCGAGCGAGGTAGGCGTTCGTGGCGGCCGCCGCCTCATCGAGCCCGCCGGGCATGAGGTGACCGTAGGTGTCGAACGTCATAGCGATGGTCGAGTGCCCCATGATGACGCTCAGCGCCTTTGCGTTCACGCCGGCCGCGATGAACAACGACGCGCAAGTGTGCCGCGCCTCGTGCAGTGTGATCGGCGCGAGCATCTCGACGCTCGCCGCGTCCTCCGCCTCGTCGATGCGCCGCTGATTCTCCGCATCCCACGCCGCGAGCGCACGGCGTCGCATCGATTCCGGCGGAAACGGTTTAATGGCCGTCGCTCCGAACACGAGGTCGTCGCCGTCGCGCCCGGTGCGTCGCTTATGCGCGGCCAACTCGCCCGCCAGCGCGTCGAGGATCGGCACGCGGCGGTTGCCCGCGGCGCTCTTGGCGGCCTGCTCGCCCTCAATGGCATCCCATCCGCGTGAGACGCGGATCACCCTCTCGGCGAGGTCAACGTCGCTGTGGCGCAGCGCCATCAGCTCGCCGCGGCGCAGGCCGGCGTAAATCGCCGTCGCCCATAGCGGCCGGTCATCGTCGCGTAGAGCGGCTAGCAGCGCGCTCGCCTCGGCGGGGTCCGCAATGCGATCGCGCCGGCCATTCGGGCGGCGGAGCTCAAGCCCCTCGGTGGGATCAACGATGACGCCTTCATCGCGCCGGATCGCCCGGCGATAGATCACGCGCAACGGATCAAGCGTGTTCTGGATCGTGCTCGCGCTCAAGCCCTCCGCGGTCAGACGGTCGGCGAGATCCTGCACGTCGCGGCGCTGAACGTCCGACAGCCGCATATCGCCGAGCGTCGGCAGGACGCGTTTGTTGAGCCCGACCCTGTAGCCGCGGAGCGTGGCGGGCTTATAGCGTCGGCCCGAAGACGTCGGGATGGAACCGTCGCGCGCACCGACTATGAACGCCTCGGCCGCTGCTCGGACGGAGGTAGAGGTGGGCGGGCGCAGCTCGCCGCGGTGGACAGCGCCGAGCTTGTCGTCCCTCCACGCTTTCGCCGCTGCCCGGGTGGGGAAGTTTTTGCGGATCTTCTTGCCGTCACGCTTGGAGTACACCGATGCCTGCCAGGGGCAAGTGCAGCGGCCCCTGCCGCTGCACTTGAGGCCATGGCGTTGAAGGATGCCGGCGGCCATCACGCGTGAATCCTTGCCTCAGTCGCCGAGCGCGAAGGCGCCGGATCATGTCGGTAGATCAGGGCGCCGGTCTCGATCCGGTGGAGGTCGTCGTCCGTCGTCACCATGCCCCTTCTCTCGTTGCCGGCTTGCCAGAGCTAACGACGCCGAGCGTACCGCTGAGCGCGGCTGCCTTTGGCGGCCGGGTCGCCCTGTTCGCTCACCGGACACGCTCGCCATGGTCGTCGAGCCAGCGCTGGAGCTCGGACAGGGCGATCAGCTTCCTCCTGCCGACGCGCACGATCCGCATGTCAGGCGCAATGTGCTCCTTCCATGTATCCCAGCTCACCCCCAGCGCGTCGCATGCCTGCTCGACACTGAGCGCGAGCGCAGGCGTGCTCCGTTTTGGGGCCCGGCGGGTGGCCGGGGGAAGCGGCACGATCGGTGCCATCGCGGTTGTCCGACTGGCAAACGAGTTCATGCCCGCGTCTTGGTGGCCTGGCTGTTCCATTTGGCGTTCGCTTATAAAGCCGACCAACGTCCGTTCCGAGCGAGCAGATTTTCTGTCTCACCCACCCTCGCGGCGCGCTCCTTATCGAGACAGAGCTCGAGCCCTATGACGGGGCGTGCTCGGCGGTACCGGCACGAGCGTCAGAGCCGCCGAACAATGCGGGGAGGTTGTAGTCGATCGAGCGCGGTGAGCAGAGGCGGAAGTCCTCGCGCAACTCAGGAGGCAGGCGCGGCGTCCGCTGCATCGTCCAGTCCCCGGCGAGAATGCGCTCGCGGCTCGTGAAGACGACCCGCTGCCGCGCCGGGTGCGTGCCTTGGCGCGGGCCGGCATGCACCTGGCCGTGCCAGGCCTCGAAGGTCCGATCGGCGGTCTCGATAAGGCGGCGCAGGGGCCCCTCGCGCGAGGTCAGGAAGATCACCGAAGGAGGGATCGAGTGTTCGGCAAAGCGACCCCAGCGCCAGCCAGCGAGCAGCGAGTGATCGTAACGGCGCAGGCGGTCGACCTGCTTGTGCGGACGTTCGGTCCGGTCGTACTCGATCAGTACCGCCCAGGTGTCCTCGGCCGAGCGTCCGATGAGTGTGGCGTCGGGCTCCAGATAGCCCTGACGGCTGCCCTCCGCGTGTAGGCGCGTCCCCACCGGCAGCTCGGCGGCATGAGAGCGTTCGAACTCCTCGTCGCTGTCGGTGTCGATTCGCCCGCTGCGCGGCCCCTGCCATGTGAACGGCATTCTGTCTAGGAGCGCTCCCTGGCCACCCGCGGCCTCCTGGGCCAATTGGAGCACGAGCGATGCGATCTGCAGATCGTGTTCGGTGTAGCTGATGCTGGTGATCGCCGTCGGCGTGTAGGCACCATTTTCGGGCGCGAGCCCTTGCTCGATGAGCGCCGACCAACCAAGCGAGCTCAATCTGTAGTTCCACTCGGAGCTGCCGCGTTCGTGTATCGGGCGAAAGCGATCCAGATAGCCGTGGTCGTGTAGGCGCTTCAGCCGCTTCTGCCCTGCCCGCTCGCCCGAGGCGCCCCAGCCGAGCATGACGAGCTGGCTTGAGGAGAGGAAGTTGACGTCCTGAGTCAGGGCCATGAGACGGAGGTCCCTGACGGTGAGCCCGACCGCCGGCGCCGAGCCCGGGCGGTTTCCCCACTGAACACTCCCGGCACTGAGGTTCTCGCCCGAGAGGACCATTCTCTGTGCGACGCCGGCGAGGGCCGCCATCGCCGCGTCGCTCCCGGATTGCTCTCGGGTCTGCTGAGCGGAAAGAGGACCAGGGTTGCGAGCTGTTTCGTTCGGAGGTTTCACGTGGCCTTCGGTCGTAAAGCCGAGCCACGTCCGCCCGCGGCAAACGGATGGGCGCCTCCCACCGAGCCAGCCATCCTTCTGGGAGGGATTAGCGAACCTCCCCCAGGCAATAGCGGCGAGGCCCTCAGGGAACTACGGTCGTGACCGTACCCCATGATCGCCAGGGCTCTACCCCACGTAGCCCTCGCCCGCTACCAGCGAGGCGGTTCGGCGGGCAGGAAGGGAGCAAGCGCCCGGAAGACTTCGCGGATGTCCGGCACGATGTATCGCAACACGGAGGTAACCGACAGACCATAGGTGCCCCCGAGGTGCGAGAGCGTCTCGGGCAGTCGGTCCTCGTCAAAGCCAATCTCTATCGCGCTCTCCCAGTCCATGTGCATTTCCTGACTGGGGTCGATAGGGGTCGCGGTGAACGTGGCGAGTATTGCGCCGTCTTCGACGCGACGGCCTTCGGCACGCGCGATCTCGGCATCTTCCCAGGCATCCACTTGGATGGACTCAAACGATCCGGCCTCCGCGCGGATGTCGGTGACGTTGACGTTCCGACTCGTGTCGGGGTTCAGGCGGACCATTCCGATTCGCTCGTATCCAACTTGGAGAAACCGATGTCGGTCGAGGCGGGCCAGCTCGTTGAGAATCCAGAGGGGCTCCATCTCCGGGAAGTCGCCGCTCGCCTTATACGGTTGCAGGTCCTCGATAGCTGCCCGCACAGGCTCCGTGACAGTTGGAAGCCGTCGCTCGATGACCTCCGCAAAGCGCTCGGGGCTGCGCGTGATCGGGAACATCGTGGCGAGAGCATCGCTCTCGGACATCCATCCGCCAGCTCCGACATTCCCGAGGTCGCCGGCGATGTAGTCGAGCGCAGCGCGGGCATTTTGGAGGAAGTCTCCGAGGACGAGAGGAAACGGCTCATCTTCGACGGGCCGAACGACCTCAGCCCGAATCTCATAGAGCGTTGGATCGCGGTGCGAGGCTTTGGTCGCCCGGAGGGTATAGCCCTGTCCTTCTTCCCACTCGACGACTTGGGCTTTCAGTTGCTCGAAGTGCTGCGCCGCCCGGTGGAGCTTTCGCTCGTGTTCCCACATCCCGAGCGAGAGCCTACGGATCGGGCGGAAAAACCCGCATTATGGGCTCCGTTTAGACTCGGCCCGATGTCAAAGAGGACGCTGCCTCGCGGAGTGGCTTCTGGGGCTATTTACGTGCTCGCGATAGCCTCAGGAGTGCTAATCAGCAAGCCACTGGCAATCGTGCTTGCGTTGCTGGCAACCGCCGTGCTGGCCCTCGTTATCGCGGGCACTCGGGTCGTGCAGCGTCGCTTCCCTGACCTCGGACGATTGCCGCTCGTCGAGGATCATCGCTTCTACGAGCGTCTACGCGAGAGAGCCGAGGTGTCAGAGCCCGAGCCCCCGGCTTCGATTACGGAGTCTGCGGAGGCCGCTCAGCCAGTCTTTCCCCCGGCACCATCGGCTGCCGCCGGTAATGCTGAGCAGAACGTCGAGACGCGCGGTCGAGCTGCAGCGGGCATAGAGGCCCAGTCCGACCACCAGCGGGCGCAGGAAACGATCGAGTCACGGCCGACCGAGCACGAACGCGCTGCACGCGTAGCCAAGCATGGCAACAAACTGCTCCAAGCGATCACGGAAGCGAAACTCCGTTGCATGTCGGTGCCGGAGCCGTTCGCCGAAGACGCTGTTGCGGAACTTGCGGCCAACGTAGACAGTTGGAGGGGTGAAGTCGGCGGCTACGCCCTCCCGAAGCTCGACAAAGGCTGGCGTATGACCTTGGCCCAACTCAAGCTCTATGTCGAGAAGGAACTCGCCGCTCATGCCGGACGGGGCGAGCAATGAGCGCCACGCCCAGCCCTATGCCTTGGTGACCGATACGCGTACGATCCAGCGATGGGATTCATGCGCAAGGCACTGTTCCTTGGCACGGGGGGACTGTCTGGGGCGGCGGGGGTTCGGGCCAACTCGAAGAAGGAGCGCACGGCAAAAGCCGCAGAAAAGCAGGTCCGACTCCAGCAGCAGGCGATGACTCAGACACGGACCGCCGGTGCGACGAAATGGAAGGTCTACTGCCCTGAGTGTCGGCACGGTTTCCTCACTCGCCTCGGCACCCTTGCATGCCCGAAGTGCGGGCAGCGACTGAACGTAGTTCGGCGCGGCATCCGTACTCGTGCCGTGAGGGCGAATCCGCCGAGGCTCGACAGCCGGGGGCGCGCCATCATCGGCGACTGACTCGCCGGGAGTTTCGCTACTCGTTTCGCTCGCCCTTCCTAGCTCGGATGATCGATGAGGCGTCGCGGCCGGCGCCCGGCGGGAGCGACGCTCCCCTCCACGGAGTGGATCGCCTCAACGAGCAACCCAACGGCCATGAAGGCGATCGCCACCAGACGCACTCCCTCGACGCGGTCCCGGACGGTTCGTCTGAGCTGCCGTCACATCCGCGCCTCGTGCCCAACGCCTACCGGCCGAGCTCGCCACCGGCCGTCCGCATCGCCCATGACCCCGCCGCCCTCACCTCCCGAGAGTCCCGGTACCACCTACACCTCGTGCTCGACTTCCCTATCGGTCGTCTCGTAGTTCGTCTTCACGTCTATCAACGTGCTGCTGCCCGCTCGCTCCCGCCCCACTCTCTGCATCTGGCCTCGCCATAAACATCTGTGATGTGTTGGTCGAGGAAGGGGGTCCCCGGGTCGAAGCGAAGCGGAGAGGCGGGGACCCCCTTCCTCGGGCCAGCTGCAGAGCCAAATTTCCGGAGCGAGCGGGCAGCAGGGTAGCCGGATGGGTGTCCGGTTCATATCCGGACAGCCAACCGGACACCCGACACGAACATGAAGCGCCGCCTGGGAGGCGGCTCGGTAGTCTCGGGCAGGCCGAGAATCGTCGCTCGAGCGCAGGCGGTCCGGCATCCGAGCCAGGCAAAGACGCTGAGGGGTGCGCGGGACGGTGTTCAGCCCCAACACCGCTGGCCGGCTCGTGAGGCAACCGCCGATCGGCGTAGTGCGGCGCCGGCGCCGGGCGCCACTGACGGAGGGTTCGACGAAGCGATTGGCGATGCTCGCGGCGCTCACGGTACCCTTGGCACCTACCGTCGATCATGACTAAGGTAAACCGGTATCTGTCACGCCCTCTACGGGGGCTAGCCTTGGCGGCAATCGCGATTAGCCTTGCCTATGCTGCCGGCTCCCAGGCGGCACAGGAGCCCACACGCGACGCTCGGCTGATTGGCACCGTTGAGGCATGCCGAGAGAACTTGCAGAAGTGCTCGGGCGTCGCAGCGACCGTCACCCTGCTGCGCGTGCGTGGCAGGACAGGCAGCGCAGTGGGCAAACAGTACGCGTCGAATGGAAAATTTAGCTTCTCGGTTGCTCCGGGCACATACTTTCCCACGACTTCTGCCGTTCGCGCTCGGGTGGATGAAGGCAAATGTATATCCGGGTACGCGGTTGTGCGAGCGCACCAAGACAAGACCGACAATGTCCTTTGTGCCATTCAAGGGACCGATGGGTGAGCGGACAGAGGGCGTCTGGCCGCTTCGCGTGTGTGGCTGGCGCTAGCCGATGAGCTGCTCTAGGCGCGGCAGCACGACCTCCTCGGCTCGCGCCTGGCTCGCGAAGTCAGCCCCGAGCGCCCCAGCAACGCCTTCGCGGAATCGCGGATGCGCGCGTAGGCGCCCGAGTTCGCCGACGAGATAGGCGCGCAGCTCCGGCTCGGCCTGCTGGACTTCGGTCACGAGCTCCTCACGACCGTCAATCAAGGCGATCATGTCGCCGAAGTCGCGGCTGCCCAGGAAGTCCCCGTGGCCACGACCGTTGAACGCCTCTACCTTTGTTGCCAACAGATAGGCGGGTGGAGCCGCGCGGATTTTCGCTCCGGAAGGCAGCACGGGCTCGACAGCGTGCGGGATCGAGGCACCCTGCCAACGGTTCTCAAAGCCGAGGATGGCTGCGTCTGCCGGCATCGCGTCGAGGATCAGATCGTGGTCACGGTGCCGCCAGCGGCAGATGATGCCGTCCTCTTGATCCTCGTTGAAACCCAGCGCGCGCAACCGCTCCTCAAAAGCATGAAACGCAGTGCGCGAGGTCACCTCGACTACGACATCGACGTCCTTGGTCGGCCGGGGAGCTGGCGCGGCAGGATCGGTGATCCACAGCACGATGCTCGCGCCGCCGAGGAACACGACATCGCTCAGCACCGGCTCCAGCGCCTGCGCGGCA
Source organism: uncultured Solirubrobacteraceae bacterium (assembly GCA_963761355.1). Lineage (GTDB taxonomy): Bacteria > Actinomycetota > Thermoleophilia > Solirubrobacterales > Solirubrobacteraceae > Palsa-744. The sequence goes on along the minus strand of CAVXHC010000002.1, from coordinate 182,654 downwards.
CGCTCGAGGAGCTCGACACTCACGCCACAGCCGCAGTGCGCAGACGTGCGAGCAACAGCTCCTCAGCGAGGCCGCGCACGCGCGCATCGCCGAGCCGAATCCCGTCGGTCAGCGTCAGGAGCTCGGTGAGCGCCGGGTCCCGACGCGAGATCTCAGGCGCGGAGTCATGAAGCGGGTCAAGCGCAATCCCACGCACGCTCCCCATCGGGTCCGGCCAAACCGGCGGCAGCTCACGAGAGTCCGCGAGCTTGTCCTGCAACGGGGACGCCGCCCACGCCGTCGGGATCCCACGGGTCTCACCGCCTCTTATCGGTGGGAACACATACTTCACGCCGTGGACCAAAAGCTCCTCGGCAGGGCCCACGTTCACACGCCGGCGCCCCTCCTCAAGCAGCCCCGCCTCCTCCAGGCGCACCAGCGAGCGTTGGATCACGCTACGCGGAATCCCGATCTCAGCCTCAAGCGAGCGAACCGTCCAGGCCGGCGAACTAGCCGTCAACTTGAGTAGAACAACGATGTCCTCACCCTTGAGCATGACCCGCAGTCTACCAATCTGTCCCTAGTCCCGGGACTTGGGACAAACCTTGCAGAAGCCGTTCGGCTTGCATCGGTTGGGCATTCGGGACTCCGCCACATTGTACTGTACTATGCAGTACATATCGAGAGCATGGTTGCAATCGCATGCATATCGCAGTACAATCAACGCATGCCAAAGGCCCAAGTACTGCAGATCCGGCTATCGGAGGACGAGAAGCTCGGCTTTCAGATTGCCGCCGACCTAGCTGGCATCCCTCTATCCGCCTGGGTCAGAGAGCGACTGCGCTTGGCGGCGATCCGTGAGCTTGAGAGCGCCGGGCAGAAGGCCCCGTTCGTGCGGCCCATTCGACTGAGGGAAGACAGTGGCGGCGCCTAGAAACCGCATCGCGTTTGATGAGCTTGGGCTAGGGAGCCTTCTCAAGCGCCACCGCCTTCGCGTTCCCCCCAATCAGCGCGAGTATGCGTGGGAAGACCTTGAGGTCGAGGATCTCCTTAAGGACTACTCTCTCGCCGTCAGCGCGAACGGGTCGCATTTCCTCGGGGCCATTGTCACCATCCCCCAGGAGGATGATCCCGGTGCGCTCGAAATTGTTGACGGGCAGCAGCGGCTTGCTACGACAGCACTCCTCCTCGCAGCCATTCGCGACTATGCGCAGGAGATAGACGACGAGATGCTCGTGAACTCGATCCAGAGCGACTACCTCTCCACGATCGATCTAGCCAGACGGGAATACGTTCCGAGACTTACCCTGAACGTCGACGACAACGAGCTCTTCAGCCACATCATGAGGGGCGAGTCGGAGGATCTTCAACGCTCAGCCACTCTGGTGTCTCACGAGCTGCTACTTGATGCCTTCGCTAAGGCGCAAGAGCAGGTACAGGCCATCGTCGCGCAGTTCGATCGTCGTGAGCGCGCGGGCGTGCTTGTCAAATGGGTCGAGTTCATAGAGCACGGCGCTTACGCCGTTCTCCTCCAGGTCCCGAGCGAACGTGACGCCTTCAGGATGTTCGAGACGCTGAATGATCGCGGACTTGAGACCTCCGAGGCAGATCTGATCAAGAACTACCTCTTCCGCGAAGCCAAAGACCGGCTATCCGAGGCACAGAACCATTGGTCGCACATGCGGGGCGCGTTGGAGTCCGCGTCAGAAGATCCGAACATTACGATCGACTTCGTACGGCACGCTCTCATCACGCAGCGTGGCCACATGCGTGAGGCGGACCTCTACGACGAAGTCCGCGAGATTGTGAAATCAGAGCAGTCCGCCGTGACGCTCTCCTCCACACTGGAGGCGCTTGCCAGCATCTACGTGGCGACTTTTAGCGGCGACCACGAGCGATGGAACTCCTACCCTGACGTAGCTCGCCGTGCGCTCCGGGCACTTGATTTGATCGACATGAAGCCGATGCGGCCCCTGCTTCTTGCAGTCGGCGCCAAGATGGATCAGAAGGAGGGCTCAGATGCGTTGCGGTTCTTGCTCAGTCTTGGAGTCCGGCTCATCGTCGCGGCAAACCCGCGGTCTCGCGCCGTTGAGGAGCCGCTCGCCAACACGGCAAAGAGCGTCTATAGCGGCGACGTAAGGACCGCCAAGCAACTGGCCGAAGCGCTCTCAGCGATCACGCCAGGCGATCCACGCTTTCGAGAAGCCTTCCAGATGGCCAGGGTCTCCAAGGCCAGTCTTGCGCGCTACTTCCTTCGCTCGCTTGAGCAGACCGCGAAAGACGATCCAGCGCCCTCGTTTGTCCCGGAGGAGGATACGCGGCACATCAATCTTGACCATGTCTTGCCGCGTACGCCTGAGGACAATTGGCCGCAGTTCGAGAAGGACGAGGCGCAGCGACTCTACACCCGCCTCGGCAACATGGCGCTTCTCAGGGCAACAAGCAACTCGGGTCTCAAGAGCAGCTCGTTCGCGGAGAAGAAGCCGATCTACGCTGAATCGGCGTTTGAGTTGACGAGCCAGATCGCGGAGGAGGACACCTGGAACGCCGAGGCCATCAACAATCGCCAACAGGTCCTCGCTGGGCTGGCGCCCGATACCTGGCCACTCAAGACATGAGCGATGCAAGCGACGTTGAGGACGCGAACCAGGCTGCCTTCCGAGTAGTGCGGGAAGCGACCGCCGACAACGAGGGGGTCAACAAGCCCGAGAACGACGATCGTTGCACCTACGTCTGGCAGGGCAAACGCTGCATCCTCAAGGCGGGTCACCTAGAGACGCATCAGTTTCATTGGTAGGCGACCCCGGGGTACCGGCTGGAGTGGTACCCGTTTCGTGGCCTGTCACGGGCTTTAGTCGCTAGTCGTTGTTCGTGGTCGTGATTCTCCCTCCCTCGAACTCCTCTGGTGAGAGGTAGCCGAGAGTCGAGTGTCGTCTCTGGCGGTTGTAGAAGGCTTCGATGTACTCGAACACGGCCGAGGACAGATCGCGTCTGCTCGGCCATGACTGTCGATGCACGAGCTCCTTCTTGATCGTCGCAAAGAAGCTCTCGGCGACGGCGTTGTCGTAGGCGTCGCCCTTGGATCCCATCGAGACCGCGATCCCGGCGTCGCGGGCCTGCTGGCCGAAGCCCAGAGCGACGTATTGCGAGCCCTGATCTGAGTGATGTATGAGGCCGGGCTCCGGCCGGCGGCGAGCAACGGCCATCTGCAGCGCGTCGGCGACGAGCTCGGTGCGCATGTGCTCTGTCATCGCCCACCCAACGATCCGCCGGGAATATGCGTCCTGGACGGCGGCGAGGTAGAGCCACCCCTCCCAGGTCCGCAGATAGGTGATGTCCGCGACCCACAGCACGTTCGGAGCGTTCGCCCTGAACTTGCGTTCGACGAGATCGTCGGCGACACGGACGCCGGGTACGCGAATCGTGGTGCGGCCCTTCTTGACCTTCACCAGCCCCGATATCCCGGCGTGGCGCATGAGCCTGCGGATCCGTTTGCGTGAGACGACAATGTCCTGGCCGAGCCGCAGCTCGGCCTGAACACGCCGGGAGCCGTAGACACCGCGCGCGTTCTCGTGGATCTCGGTGATCCTCGAGGTCAACCACGCATCGCTCAACGCCCTGTCGGACGGTGCGCGGCGCTCCCAGGCGTGGAACCCCGATTTGGAGACTCCGAGGGTCTCGCACATAACAGAGACTGGGAAACTGGCCCTCTCCGCCGAGATGATCCGGTAGATGCTCACCGGGTCTCGGTCTCCGCTGCGAAGAGAACCGCGGCTCGCTTGAGGATGTCGCGCTCCTGTTCGACGCGCTTGACCCGTTTGCGAAGCTCACGGAGCTCATCGCGCTCCGCGCTCGTCAGCCCATCGTCGCGTTCTCGGCTGTCGAGCTGGTGCTGCTTGACCCAGTTATGCAGCGACTGATCGCTGCACCCCAAGCTCTCCGCTACGTCCCTGACGCTGCGGCCGGCGAGCACCAGCTGTACAGCCTCGCGTCGAAACTCCGGCGGATACGGCGGTCTCGTTCGTGGCATGACGGACATCCTTTCGCGTCCAAGCCACTAAAGCCATGAAGAGGCCGTCAAACGGATACCACTCCAGGCCCCGGGGTCGCCTGGACAGGAGCAAGCGAACGCAGAAAGCGAGCACCACATGGCATACCACACGTCTGAGACGAGCGCACCGCACGTCTACCACACCTACAAAGACTGTCCCGACGGCAAAAAAATCGAGAAAAAGCACTACGTCGAGGGCAAAGGTGTCGGTCGTCGCCTATGCGAGGTGTGCGAAGCGAAAGGTTAGACCGACGGCGCGGGACGCCAGAACGTCATTTCCCAGTCGTGGCCATGAGGCTCATCATCGCGCACAACCCAATAGCGGCGGATCGCACGGACCGGGAAGCCATGCCGAAGGGCCACAGCGAGGGCACGGAAGCCCTCGTCCAGGCGGCCGTCGAAGCGGATCGTTGGTTGGGGGGGTAGATATGCCTCTCGCCGCCCTCGCAGGCCTCGAAGGTTTCGATGCCCGCCTCAAGCAGGGCGTCCACGTAAGGCGCGATGCCGGGGATCCAGTTTGGGGCGCATCGCTCTCGCCACGCCTCGTACGAGATAGTTGCCAAGGAGAGCCTCCTTCGTGAAAGACTGCGGCCATGAAGCTTCCAAGGCCCACATCAGACATGTTTAGGTGGCTGGCCGAAAAAGGCGCGCGCCGCCAAGACGAGATCATCGAATGGTTCCCCGGAGAACCGGAGCAGGCCGCCGCCGCGTTCTCGTTTGCGGTGGACGCCGGTGCCATCGTGCGGATATCAGGCGAAGACGATGCCGACGTAACCGCAAGATGGATGCTGTGCCCCGATCATGTCTATCGCTTTATGGCGCAGGCGTCGGCCGAGGAGAGCACCAAATCACACTGATGCATTTCCCGAGCGTTGGCGCCGGGTACTCGCCTCGGACGGCGGCGTTGTGGAGACTCTCAATCGCCTCATCGCGCGCCGAGCTGATCTCCAGCGCGATCGCGCCCGTCGGGGAGTACGACGTCGAAGTCATGCGCCCCGTTCGCACCATCTGAGTCGATCAGCTTGGCGCCGAGTTGGTGCGCGACGGCCTCCCGCGCCGCGCACTCCTGTGGACTGAGCTGCCGGCCCGACATCAACCTCAAACCGTCACGGCCCGATGTCTCACCCTCGGGCGGCTCCTCATCCGTGGGAACGGCCGGCTGCGGGAACGCGTGCGCGAGGGTTATAGCGATCCCACGAAGGGCCTTGGCCATGTCCTGTTCGGGCGTCGAGAATACCCCCATAGCGTTGCCGATCTGTGTTCTGAACTCCTGCGCTGCGGCCGTCCGTGCGAGCTCGTCCATCGCTGTGGCCTGCCGATTGAGGGCATCGCTCTGCCGGCAACTCGCTCGCATCTGCCTGAACGCGAGGTACGCGAGGACGCCGGTCGCGATCGCGAGGAGCACCGCAGCGCCAGCGGCCACCCATGGTGCCGTAGCCGACGCAGCCATCACCGGAAGTCTCCGGTGGGCTGCGCACCTACTCCGGCGCCGGCGACTGCCTCTCGCATGTTGATGTCGAGCCAGAGCGCCTCCGGGCGGGTGATGAGCCTCGCGTTCCCATAGGCCCACTCCAAAGGCAAGACCGTGAAGGCTCGGTAGCTGGCGCCCACAGGGTCCGGATGCTCCGCTGTGGGCGGAGTGCGATCGAGCACGAGTGCAAGATCGACCGTCTCGGGATTGATCAACGACAGCGGTAGGAGCAGCTGGACGCGCCCCGGAGCGTCAGGCGACGACCAGTGGAACTGGGGCGCCGCGAGGCGCCAGTTGGCGCGAGCCCTTGCCTCGGCGACGTGGATCGCGTTCTCCAGCGCCGCTTTCCGCAGGTAGCTGTTCTCCTGAAGCGACGCCGGGTAGCGGTCGACGTTCTCGTCGAGGATGTGCTCCAGGTTGGGAATGACCGGGACGCGCGGGTCGTACACGACTTCCGCGGGATCGGAGAAGAACACCGCGCGCTTCACCTCGGCCAGATCGAACGCCTTCATGCGCGACGACGAAGGGGTCGCCCAGTCCTTATGTACCCACGGCTGTCTGCCGGCATTGCGGTTCTCCTCGAACACCGCGTAGATGGGCTCGAAGTGCCGAGAAAGCAGACCGGTGTCGAACGCCGCGAGCTTGACGCCGCCTGTCGACGTCGCTTCCGTCCAGAGGCCCTCCTCGTGGATTCGACGGGTGTAGTACTTGATGTAGTTGAACAGGATCGACATCCGGCCGCCGTCGTCGCCCCACTCCTCGGGGAGCGCGATTGCGGCGAGGTCGCCCCACCACTCCTGCTGCGGGAACCAGATCAGGTCGTACAGCTCGGCGGCGGCAGGCACGGAACGTTTAGTGGGCATCGAGTGCCCTCCTTTCAGTAAGTGAATTAGTCAGTGGGTGCGGCTATTCAGTCGGTCACATCTCGCGCTGCGAGGCAACCGCGCGAGCCACGATAGCAGGAGGCTCCGGCTTCGCGATGTGGGGCCCTCATGCGGCCGCACGCGTGCATTACTGGCACGAATCCTGGCACGAGTGACCCTTACCACGCAAAACGCCCCGTGTTTACGGGGCGCTTGCAACTCCGGGACAGGGACTCGAACCCCAAATTCGTGCTCCAGAGGCACGCGTGTTGCCAATTACACCATCCCGGATCGACCTGCGAAGGATAGTCAACCGGTGCCCGGAGCCGGGGACCCCCGGCCCAACCGGCCTGCCAGGGACGCGCCACGCGTCGCGCGGATCCTCTCGCTTAGGACACGGAGTGCCCGTTGGGCGCGAAGTAAGCCGTGATCGCCTCCTCGAGGCCCGGGTCGAGCACGAGCAGAACCTCATCGCCGGCCTCTATCACCGTGTCCGGCTTGGGCACGAACCCGGATCCCTCGCGCAGCACGGAGATGATCAGGCTGCCCTCGGGCAGCGAGATCTCGGATACCCGCTCGCCCACCGTCGGCGCGTCGGTGCTCACCTCGAGCTCGATGATCTCCAGACGCTCCTCTTCGAGTGCCAGCAGGTGCACCAGTCCGTAGCGCGGCACCTCGTGCTCGATCAGGCGCAGGATCAGGTCGGTGGCCGACACGGCGGGTTGGATCCCGAGCAGCCGGAAGTGGTCGTGATTGCGCGGGTTGTTCACGCGCGCGATGATCCGATCGCACAGGTACTTCTCCTTCGCCACCTGGCATACGAGCATGTTGTCCTCGTCGTCACCCGTGACGGCCACCACCAGGTCGGCCCGTTGGATGCCCGAGCGCTCCAGCACCCACAGCTCGGTGGCGTCGCCGTACTGCGCTGCGTGCTCGAACTCCTCCTCGATCGCCAGGTAGCACGATCGCGAGGACTCGATCAGGCTGACCTCGTGGCCCTTGATGATGAGCTCGCGTGCGAGGTTGCGGCCCACCTTGCCGGCGCCGACGATGATCGCGTACATGAGGGCTAGGCGAGCTCGGGTTGCAGGGCGCGCTCGAACATCTCGATCGCGTGCTGGGTCGGGGATATCGTGTGAAGGCCCTGCTCGCCGTACCAGCCGGCGCGCGCCGGGTCCATGACCCTCACGATCGCCTTCTCCACGCCGAACCGCTTCTGGGCGATCTGGGCGATGATCAGGTTGGTGTTATCGCCTGCCGTCGAGGCGATGAAGACGTCCGCACGTTCGATCCCGGCCTGGATCAGCGCGTCCGTCTCAAGGGCCGTGCCAACCGTGAACTGACCGTCCGCGTCCTCCCAGGTCTTGCTCTGGCCGGCGTCGAGGCGCTCGTGCGAGAGCGGGTCCTCGTCGAGCACCGACACTTCATGACCGGCCGCCAGCGCTGACTTGGCGACCGCCGAGCCAACGCGCCCGGCGCCAACGATCAGGATGAACATTGGGCGGAGGTTAGACGATGGGGGCGCCTGCCTGATCCGCAGGGGCCGACAGCGGGCCCGCGAAGTCGCGTGCGGCGGGGGCTGTGACGATCACGCGGCACTCCGCCTTGCTCACCACGTACTTGGTGATGTCGCCGACGAAGTTCTCAAGGCGCCCGCCGCGGCCGCCCAGGCGGGCGCCGCCGCGAATCAGCGAGGGCTCCTCGGCGCCGAGCACGATCGCCTCCACCCCCCGCCGGCGCGCCTCATCGACGATCGCAAAGCCGGCTCGCCGCGTGCGCACCGTCGCCGTGGCCACCTGTACTCCGGCGTACTCCTCACCCACCGCCTTGGCCCGCGCGAGCGCCTGACGAGCGTGCTTTATCTGCTCCTCTGGCAGACGCGCATCCAGCGGCAGCGACATCGGTATCACGAAGATCCAGACGGCCTCGATCGTCGCATCGTCGATCGCCGCCTCGTCGGTCGGCTCGCCGGAGACCAGCCGCGCCGCCGTCTGCACGATGTCCTCGTCGAGCTGGGTCCCGAACAGGGGCACGAGGATCGATCCGTAGTCGTCGGGCGGCGGCTGCTCGGCGCGCAGGACCTGCGGCGATACCGTCACACGCCGAAGCAGCGAGGTCTCATCCGCGCGGCGATACACGACGTACAGCACGGTCCCCATCACCATCCACGCCAGCCCCACGTATCGGGCCGGTTCGTGCACGACCATCACGGCCACGAAGCCGGCCGCCGAGATCAGCGCGCCGAAGGCCGCCGGCAACGGCAGCTCGCCCCCACGCACCCTGATCGACAGGGGCACCCTGTAGGGACGATCGCGGTCGGGCTCTGAGTAGCGCAGCCGGCAGATCGACAGATGGGCGATCGTGAAGGCGAGCATCGCCCCGAAGGCGTAGATCCCGATCAGGAATTCGAGGTCCTCCGGGACCACCAGGCCCGCCGCGATCACGCCGGCCAGGATGATCAGCACGTATGGGGTCGAGCGCTGCGGGTGCAAGCGTCCCAGTCCGCTCGGGATCTGGCGGTTGGTGGACAGCGAGTAGGCCAGGCGCGAGAGGCCCAGCATCGCCGAGTTCGCGGCGGCGACGAGCGTGACGGAGGCCAGACCCGCCACGAGATACCTGAGCAGCTCCCTGAGCCAATGCGGATGTACCTGGTCGACGATCCCGATCATCGGTGCGTTCTCGTAGTGAGTCGCGAGGGTGGTGTGGCCGTCGTGGACCGGCAGCGCCGTCACCGCGACCAGGGCAATGCCCACGTACAGGAACACCACCGTCGCGGCGCCGCTTGCCACGATGCGCTTCAGGCCCGCGCGGCTGATCCTGACCTCGCCGGCCAGCCCGGTGGCCGACTCGAGGCTCGTGAACGAGATCACCGCGATCGTCAGCGCAAAGACGAGGCCGGACCAGGTCGGGGCGGTCCCCAGATGGATCGGCGCAAGCCATGTGTGCGGGTTGAAGAACAGCACCAGCCCGAGCACCACGATGAACGCCTGCAGCACGAGATCGCCCGCCACGAGCATCCCCACGCGCCGTGCGCGGCGCCCCCCGAAACCGCGGATATTGCTCAGCACGACCAGCGCGATGAAGGCGAGCGCCAGGCCGAGCGCCTCGCCGCGATGCCCGAGCGGATGCCAGAACACGCGCAGATACTGGGTCGCCGAGAAGGCCGTGACGGCGATCAGGATGATGTAGTCGAGAACGATCGCCCAGCCCGCGATGAAGCTCACAAGCTCGTTGAAGGCGTAGCGGGCGAACACCGTCGAGCCGGCCCTGTCCTGATGCAGCGACGCGCCCTCGGCGTAGGTCATCGCTGTCAGCGTGAAGAACAGCGCCGCGAGCAGGAACACGAGCGGTGTGAGCCCGAGCGCATGACCGGCGATCACCCCCAGCGAGAAGTAGATCGCGCTCGCGAGCGAGGAGTAGACGACCGTGAACAGAATCGGCGAGCCGATGCTCCGCCGCAGCATCATGCGCGAGCGCGATGCGAGCTCCGGGGTGGCGCCGTCGCCGTTGGGAACGCCATGGCCATCCTGGCCACCCTGAACGCTCATGCCCTGCGACCCCTCCCGAGCTGCAGGTAGAAGCGGCCGACGCCCGCGGCGAGGAACAGCACGCCCAGCAGCAGGCGCGGCGAGATCACGCCGCCGTGTCCCGCCAGCGCCTCGACGATCAGGCCCACGCCGATCGCCGCCATCACCAGCGAGAGCACGAACGTGACCATGCGATGCGCCCCGTGGCCGATCATCTCACGCTGAGCTTAGGGCCCCGCCCACGCGCACGGGGTCTCCGGCCTGCACGGCGCACGCGCCGCGCGGAGTGCCGCGCTCCCACAGTCCGCGCGGGTCGCCAAACCCGCGTCTCAGGTGATCAGCGGGATGATCAGGATCGCGACGATGTTGGCCACCTTGATCATCGGGTTGATCGCCGGGCCGGCCGTGTCCTTGAAGGGGTCGCCCACCGTGTCGCCCGTCACCGAGGCGGCGTGGGCCTCCGAGCCCTTGCCGCCGAAGGCACCGTCCTCGATGAGCTTCTTGGCGTTGTCCCAGGCCCCGCCGCCGGCGGTCATCAGCACGGCGAAGAAGTAGCCGACGACGATCACCCCGATCAGAAGGCCGCCGAGCGCCTGGGTGTCGATCAAGCCGACGATCAGCGTCAGCACGATCGGCAGCAGCGAGGGAAGAATCATCTCGCGCTGGGCGGTCTTCGTCACGATGTCCACGCACGTCGCGTAGTCGGGCTGTTCGGTGTAGTCCATGATCCCAGGGTGCTCGCGGAACTGGCGGCGCACCTCCTCGACCACGGCGCCGCCGGCGCGGCCCACGGCCTCGATCGACAGCGACGCGAACAGGCAGACCATCAGGCCACCGAGCAGCAGGCCGATGAGCACGGGCGGTTCGTTGATCCCGAAGGAGATCAGGTGTCCGGCCTTGAGCTCGAGTTCTTTCTCGAAGCCGGCGAACAGCACGATCGCGGCGAGCACCGCCGAGCCGATCGCGTAGCCCTTGGTGACGGCCTTGGTGGTGTTGCCGACGGCGTCCAGGCGGTCGGTGACTTTGCGCACGTCCTCGGGCAGGTCGGCCATCTCGGCGATGCCGCCCGCGTTGTCGGTGATCGGACCGAACGCGTCGAGTGCGACGATCAAGCCGGTCAGCGAGAGCAGGCCCACGGCGGCTATGCCGATGCCGTAGATTCCGGCGATGCCGCCGCCCGCGAGCTTCCACGAGCCGAAGATGCCGAGCACGATCACGAGCGCCGGCAGCGCCGTTGCCTGAAGGCCTGAGGCGAAGCCCTGGATGATGTTGGTGGCGTGGCCGGTGACGGACGCTCTCGCGGTTTTCTGGACCGGCGGGAAGCGAGTCGAGGTGTAATATTCCGTGAGTCCGAAGAGCAGCGCTGTGACGCCGATGCCGATCAGCGAGCACAGGTAGAGGTGCCCCCAGCTGGGTGTGTTGACGGTGTTGCCCACCACCCTGAACGTGAGGTCGCGCATCAGCCAGTAGGTGATCGGCGCGAACGCCGCGGCGGCCAGGACGCCGGAGACGATCAGACCCTGAAGCAGCGCGCGCTCGACGTTGTCGGATTTGGTGCGCACCGCGAAGGTGCCGATGATCGAGGCGATGATCGCCACGCCGCCGATCACGAGCGGATACAGCACCACGCGCGTGACCTCGTGGAAGGTGAGGACACCGAGAAGCATCACCGCGATCGCGGTCACCGCGTAGGTCTCGAACAGGTCCGCCGCCATGCCGGCGCAGTCGCCGACGTTGTCGCCGACGTTGTCGGCGATCGTCGCGGGGTTGCGGGGGTCATCCTCGGGAATGCCCGCCTCGACCTTGCCCACGAGGTCGGCGCCGACATCGGCGCCCTTCGTGAAGATCCCGCCGCCGAGCCTCGCGAACACCGAGATCAGCGAACCGCCGAAGCCGAGCCCGATCAGCGCGTCCACGGCGGTCTTCGGGCTGTCGTTGAAGATCGACGTCAGCGCCCCGTAGTAGCCGGCGACGCCGATCAGCGCCAGCCCGACGACCAGCAGGCCCGTGATCGCGCCCCCGCGGAAGGCCACCTTCAGGGCCGGGGAGACGCCGTCCTGCGCCGCCTCGGCCACGCGGGCGTTTGCGCGAACGGAGACGTTCATGCCGATGTAGCCCGTCGAGCCCGACAGCAGGCCGCCGATCGCGAAGCCGCACGCGACAGCGATGTTCTGGATGAAGATCAGCGCGACGAACAGCACCACGCCGACGATCGCAATCGTCGTGTACTGGCGGTTCAGGTAGGCGCGCGCGCCCTGCTGAACTGCGAGCGAGATGCTCTGCATCCGCTCATTGCCCGGTGAAAGCGCAAGCAGGGCTCGCGTGGTCACGAGCCCGTACACCACAGCGCAGGCGGCGCAAACGAGGGCGACGACGACCCCATGGTTCGTCAGAAAGCTGCTCAACAGAAATCCTCCGCGGTCTGATTTGTGTGCCGCGCGAGGATATTCGCGCGCACATTTGTCGCACGGATCGCTCGACACGAGCGCTTACCGGGCGCAAACGCGCGCGCAGTCTATCGTGCCGGCGGTCGGCGTGCCGGCCAGCGAACGACCGAGGAGCGGAACTTCAGCTCCCCGGCACCCACAGCCTGCCGCTCGACTGCGCGGGCCCGGGAGCGTCGGGCGCATCCTCGGCCGTGGGGGGCTTCGCGCTCGCGGCCGGCTGGGCCTCCGGGCGATCAGCCTCGCTGCCGGCCGGGGCCTCGCGCGCGTAGGCGAGTTGCAGCTGCGACAGCGCGTCGCGCAGGGGGCGCAGCTCCTCGGGCATGCTGCGCTCGAGGATCCCCAGCAGCGCCTTGACGCCGTCGATCGCGTCACGTACCTGCCCGAGATCGTGCTCGCCGCCCACCGGCGCCCCGGCGCCGGCATCCCCGGACTCCGAGCGCTCGGGGGCGCCGGTCAGGCCCAGCCGGCGGGCGCCCAGGTTCAACAGCGACACGGCCGCCTGCAGCATCATGTCCGCCGGGGTGATGCGGCTCAATTCCGCCTCATACGCCGCCCGCAGCTCGGCTTCGCCCGGCCCCTCCGCGGCCCCGCCCGGAGCGGGCGGCGACTCGCCGGGGTGCGCTGATGGATCGCTGCTCAAACCGTCACCTCCTCTGAATAGGTTTGTCTAGTCTCCTTCACCGACGCGCCGAACACGTCCTCGCGCGTGGACCCCTCCTCGATCATCCGTCGCTGGCGCTGGGCGCCGTTGCGCTCGGGGAATGCCAGCTCGATGCCGAGCTCGCCCCGCATCGGCGCCGTCCACGCGCAGAGACGCTCGATCGCCTCGCGCGCCGGGAACTCCGCGCCGCGCTCCAGGTCGATCAGCCGGCCGTCGAGGCCGTAGCGGATCGCCCGCCACATGTTCTCCTCGATCAACCGCGGGGCAGGGTCTGAGAAGGGAGCTCCTTCATCGGCGTCGCGCATGGCCTGCGCTATGCACGCGACCATCAGCGCAGCGAGCGCATCGGACTCCTGTGCCGTCGCCTGCGCATCGCAGATACGCACCTCTACGGTGCCGAAGCTGAAGTGCGGCCTCACCGACCACCAGACCTGGGTGAACTCGACGATCGAGCGCGTCCGCACGAGGAACTCGATGTACTCGCGGTAGGCCTGCCAGCCGCCGAATGCATCCGGTATCCCGCAGCGGGGAAAGCTCTTGGTGAAGCTCTGGGTCCGAGCCGAGTGCAGCCCCGTGTCACGGCCGTCGAGGTAGGGCGAGTTCGCGGAGATCGCAAGCAGCATCGGCAGCACGCCTCTGAGCCGGTCGCACACGCGGATGGCGCGGTCGATGTCGCGGACGCCCACGTGGACATGCAGGCTGAAGGTGTTGTTGCGCCAGGCCACGTATTTCAGGCCCTCCTCGACACGGCGGTAGTGCTCGGTGTCGATGATCGGCTGCTCGCGGTAGTCGGCCCACGGGTGTGTGCCGGTCGCGCCCAACGCCACCCCCTGGGCTCCCGCCAGCGCGAACAGTCGCCCGCGGCGGTCGCGCTGGCGCGCGAGCGCGTCATGAAGGTCGGCTCCGGCGCCCGAGATGATCTCGATCTCCGAACAGATGAGCTCGCCGGTGATCCCCTCGTGCAGGATCGGATCGGCCTCGGCCGCCGCACGGAGCTCCTCAAAGCGGGGCAGCAACTCGAGGCTCCGCGGGTCGAGAATCGAGAACTCCTCCTCGACGCCCACGGTCAGGTCGGATGCCTCTGCGAAGGTCTCGGCCGCTCGGTCTAGGTCCAGGCTCATGTTGGCGTACCCCTGTTGCGCTCAGAGCTCTCAGATGTCCAGTGTGATGCGGCTCGGAGAGGCCACGACCCTCAGGTCAGATAGAAGTACAGGGCGTACAGCAGGTCAACGGCGGGGCTCGAGGTGTGCACGGTCACCTCCGGCGGCACGACCAGCAGTGACTCCGAGTAGTTGAAGATGATTTTCACCCCGGCCTCGACCAGCTCATCGGCGAGTCCCTGCGCCGCGTGCGTGGGCACCGCCAGTACACCCACGACGATGTCCTCGTCCTCCACCAGCTGGCGCAGCTCGCCGATGTGGCGCACGCTCTGCGCCCCCACCCTCGTGCCGACCTTGGCGGGATCGACGTCGAAGATCGCCACGACGCGGAAACCGTGGTCGGCGAAGATGTCCGAGGACGCGATCGCCTTGCCGAGGTGCCCCGCCCCGAGCAGCGCGATGTTGTGCTGCCCGGCGGTGCGCAGGATCTTGCGGATCTGCGACACCAGCGCCTCGACGTTGTAGCCCACCCCGCGCTTGCCGAACTTGCCGAAACCCGACAGGTCACGCCGGATCTGGGTGGAGTTGACGTGCGTGTAATCGGACAGCTCCTGTGAGGAGATCGTCTCCTTGCCCATCTTCTTGGCCTGCGTGAGCACCTGCAGGTACCGCGACAGCCGCGCGGCGACCCCGAGCGAGAGCCGTTCGCCGGAGCTGGCTCCGCCTCGCTCGGCGGCCGCCGGGCCTGTGGTCGCTTCCACGGGGCTCATCGTCGTGACTCTAGTCGTTCGCGCAGGACCGACTCCTCGACGAAGTACTCGAACAGGACCTCGCCGTCGAGCGCGACCACCGGAATGCGCTCGAAGTAGGCGCGCTGGAGCACATCGTCTGCGGTGATGTCGCGCTCGGCCAGCTCGAATCCGAGCTCCGCCTGCAACCGCTCGAGCAGCGTCATCGCCTCAGCGCAGAGGTGACAGTCGGGCTTGGAGTAGACCGTGAGCGTCGTCACCGCGGCCGTTCCCCGGTCGCGTAGGCGTCGAGCGCGAGGTAGTGGGGGTAGCGCAGCTGCTCGGAGAAGCGGGCTGCGCTCGCGATCATGGCCGCGTTGTCGGTGCACAGCACGCGCGGCGGAACGTGAAGCGTCGCGCCGAGCGCTCGCAGGCGCCGGCGCAGCTCGCCGTTGGCGGCCACGCCGCCCCCCACCGCAAGGCGCCCGAGCCCCGTCCGCTCCAGTGCCTGCTCGGCGCGCAGGATCAGGCTGTCCACGATCGCCGCCTGATAGGAGGCGGCCAGGTCGGCGGCGCGCGCGCTCGCCTCGGCTCCCGAGAGCTCGCGCAAGCGGTACAGCAGCGCGGTCTTGACCCCGGCGAAGGAGAAGTCGAGGCTGCGGGCGAACTTCTGCCTGCCGGTCCCACGCCCACCGCGCGAGCGCTCGCCGCGTGAGCCCGGGAAGGAGAACGCCTCGGGATCGCCCTCCGCGGCCAGGAGCTCAAGCGCGGCGCCGCCGGGGTAGCCCAGCCCGAGCATCCTCGCCCCCTTGTCGAACGCCTCACCGGCCGCGTCGTCGAGCGTGCGCCCGACCACCTCGAAGCCGTCGTGCTCGCTGACGCGCGCGAGCAGCGTGTGCCCGCCGCTGGCGATCAGGCACAGAAAGGGCGGCTCGAAGGGCCCGCCCGCCGCGCCGGCGCCGGCGCCGTTCTCAGCTTCCCGATCGGGCGCGGGCGAGGCGAGGAAGTTGGCCGCGACATGACCCTGCAGGTGATCGACCGCGGCGAACGGCAGTTCCCTGCCGGCCGCGAGCGCCTTCGCGGTGGACAGGCCGACGAGCAGCGCCCCAACCAGCCCCGGCCCCTGGGTGGCGGCCACCAGGTCGATGTCGGCCAGCGTCGTGCCGGCCTCGGCCAGGGCCTGCTCGACGATCAGGTTCACCAGCTGCAGGTGGTGGCGGGAGGCGATCTCGGGGACGACGCCGCCGAACTCCTCGTGCACCCGCTGCGATGAGATCACGTTCGCGCGCGTGTGCCCATCGCTGCCGATCACCGCCGCGCACGTGTCGTCGCAGCTGGTCTCGAGCGCCAGGATGTAGCTCATACAGGTCCTGGGTTCGGCACATCCGTCAACGGTGCGATCCCCGAGGAGTCGGCCAGCGTCGCGGGCGTGCGCCACATCACGAGGGCATCCTCGCCGTTGTCCTGGTAGTAGCGGCGCCGCACGCCGGCGGCGCGGAAGCCCTCTCGCTCGTACAGATGGATGGCGACGTGGTTCGAGCGGCGCACCTCGAGGGTGAAGCGCGCCTGTTTGTCGTTGACCCGCGCATACAGTTCGGCCAGCAACGCCGAGGCCAGGCCCATGCGCTGGCGATCGATGTCGACCGCCACGTTCATCACGTGCCAGACCGTGTCGTAGCGCGAGCAGATCAGGTATCCGACCAAGCGCTGCTCGCAGACGGCCGCAAGGCAGATCCCCGACTGCTTGGACAGCTCCAGCACGAACATCGCCAGCGACCATGGCGTCGGGAACACGCGCCGCTCGATCCCGATCACCTGGGGCAGATCGGTGTAGATCAGCCGGCGGATCTCGATCGGCGGTGAATGACTTGCTCCTAGCTGGGCAGCGGATAGCTCTGTCACGGTTCTCGGCCCTCCAAGGCTCAAACGCCCTCCAGAGCGATTTCAGCATCCGGACGACGCCGGTAGTCCGGCACGATCTCCTCGTAGCTGGCCACCGCCGGAGCACGTACCCCGAGGTCGCATACAGCCTGCGCGCCCACCAGATGCAGCGGCGAGGAATCCGCGGGGACCGCAACGCCGGCAAACTCCAGATGAGCACGGAAGCGTATCGCCCCATCGCCGACGGCGAGCCACGGTGCCAGGGCCTCGCCGACCGTTCGCTCGGCCTGCCCGACGATGCCCGCAAGCTCCTCGGGGGCCAGCGCGCGCGCCGGCACGAGCTCGCTCAGCGCTCCCCCGTCGCCGACGCCGTAGGCGGCGGCGAACGCCTGACCGCGACGTGCGTCGATCACCGCCACGAGGCCACCTGCGTGCGCGCCGCGCGCACACGCTCCCTCGGCGAGAGCGCGCAGGCTCGAGACGCCGACGAGCTCCACTGACAGCGACTGCGCCAGCCCGCGCGCGGTGGCGATCCCCACGCGCAGACCCGTGAACGTGCCCGGTCCAACTCCCACCGCGATCCGGTCGAGCGCGCTCCAGGCGACACCGGCGCCGCGCAGCAGCTCGGCGCTCATTCCCAAGAGCCGCGTCGCGTGCCCCGGGCGCTCGTCGCGGCCGGGATCGTCGCGTGCCTCGAGCGTGCACCCGTCGTCGAGGCGAAGCCCCACCATCGTCGACGGTGTGGCGGTGTCGAAGCCGAGCACGATCATGGCCGGCTCTCCTTATCGCGCCCGCGGGCGTCGGCCAGCTCGATGCGCCGGCGGTCGCCGCCGCGATGGCTGAGCGTGACCCGCACGCGTGCGCCGGACAGCTCCCGCTCGGCGTGCGACGGCCACTCGACGAAGGCGATCCGGCCCGGACCGAGGTAGTCCGCCAGCAGCGCCGGATCCTCGTCTTCCAGCCCCGCCAGGCGATACAGATCGAGGTGTGAGACGGTCCCGTGCGAGGCGCGGTAGCGGTGGCCGATGCTGAAGGTCGGGCTGGTCACGGGGTCAGTCACCCCCAGGGCGCGTGCGGCGCCCCGAACCAGCGTGGTCTTGCCCGAGCCGAGCTCGCCGCCGACCAGCACCAGGTCGCCGTCCCTGAGGCACGCTGCAAGCTCGGCACCGAGCGATTCCGTGCCTGCAGGGTCCGAGGTTTCGACGACGCGCAGGGCCACGACGAGACTCTAGAGCCAACCCACCCCCACCTCCATCCCTACCCGTTAACGCGGCCGGCCCGCGGGAGGAAGGAGCGCGGGCCGGTCGGTACTGCTTGCGGGAGGGAGACAGGGCCTTCATCGGCAGTCATCACGACTTACTTTAGGACCTGTGCCTAGGAATTCGACATTCGGCGGAAATCCCCTTTTCCCGCGATAAACAGGGCGAAAAAGGCGTCCAGAAGAGTCCAGAACGTGTCCAGAGAGGCGTCCAGGAGGCCTCCAGCCGAGGCTCGGAAGCGCCTAGAACAGGCCCAGCTGGTCAACTTCTCCCAGGGGCTCCGTTCCCCGCTGCGAAGGCGCGTCGGGCGCCGAGTCCGCTGCGGGTGGGTTTTCGGGCGCGATCTCGGGCACCTCCAGCGGCGGCGGTTGCTCGGGCGCACCCAGCGCAAGCAGCTCGGGCAGTCTCAGGAAGTCCTCGCGCAGCGTCTCGAGCATGCTCGGGGTGTAGAGCGCGGCCGCCGGATGATAGATCGGATATAGCCGCACCGCGCGCCGGCCCAGCGCGAGCACCTCCGGCTGCCCGTGCACGCGCGTGATGCCGGTTGGATCACCGCGCAGCAGCTTCGTCGAGAAGTTGCCGAGCGTGCAGATCACGTGCGGCTGGATCAGCTCAACCTTGCGCAGGAGGTAGTCCTGACAGTTCTCGATCTCGACCGGCTGAGGATCGCGATTGCCCGGGGGCCTGCACATCAGGGTGTTCGCGATGAAGACCTCCGCGCGCGCCATCCCGATCTCCTCGAGCAGCTGCTCGAGCAGCTTCCCGGCGCGACCAACGAACGGCACCCCCTGTTCGTCCTCGCTGGCCCCGGGGGCCTCGCCTATGAACATCAGATCGGCGTCGGCGTTGCCGGACCCGAACACGACGGTCTTGCGCGTTGCCGCAAGCTCCGGGCAACGCATGCAGCCCCGAGCCTCCGCGAGCAGGAGCTTGAGCGCCTCACGCCGCTCGGACGCCGATTGCAGAGACTCCGCTGAGGACATGCGCCCGGATGGTAATTGCTGCTCGCCCAGCGACGCGCTCGGGGCCGATCTCGATCGCACCCGACGCGACCCGACCGACGGGGCGCGCGTGAGCGATGATCTGGAGATGGCCTCCGCAGCCCAGCATTCGGTGACAGCCCCGTTCGCCGGCGTGGTGGTGGCGATCCCTCATGCAAGCGAGGCGCGCGTAGGACCGGGAACGCCGGTGGTCGTACTCGAGGCGATGAAGATGGAGCACGAGGTCCTCGCGGAGTCCGGCGGCGTGGTGCGCGACCTCGCGGTCGCCGTCGGCGACGCGGTCGAGGAGGGCCAGCTGCTGTTGACTCTCGAGCCGAGCACCGCCGGCGAGACGGATCGGACGGAGGCGGAGAGCCTGCCCGAGGCGGGCGAACGCTCGGACCTGCGCGTGGTCCGCGAGCGCCATGCGCTCGGACTGGACGCCGCGCGCCCGGACGCGGTCGCCAAGCGCCGCCGGCGCGGCCGGCGGACGGCGCGCGAGAATCTCGCGGAGCTGCTGGACGAGGGCACCTTCATCGAGTACGGGCCGCTGCTGTTCGCCGCCCAGGAGAGCCGGCGCTCGCGCGAGGAGCTGATGGCCCGCACCCCCGCGGACGGACTGGTGGCGGGCGTCGGCGATGTCGACGGACGCTCGTGCGTGGCGATGTCCTACGACTACACGGTCCTGGCCGGCACGCAGGGCATGCGCAACCACGCAAAGAAGGACCGCCTGTTCGATATCGCCGAGCGACGCCGGCTTCCGGTCGTGCTGTTCGCCGAGGGGGGCGGCGGACGGCCGGGTGACGTCGACATGCCGATCGTCGCCGGCCTCGACTGCCGGGCGTTCCAGCTGTTCGCCCGCCTGAGCGGGCTCGTGCCGCTGGTCGGCATCGCGGCCGGCTACTGCTTCGCGGGCAACGCCGCGCTGCTCGGCTGCTGCGACGTGGTGATCGCGACGGAGGACTCGAGCATCGGGATGGGCGGTCCCGCGATGATCGAGGGCGGGGGCTTGGGCGTCTACGAGCCCGCCGAGGTGGGCCCGATCGACGTGCAGTATGCAAACGGCGTGGTCGACATCCGCGTCGAGGACGACGGCGAGGCGGTGGCCGCGGTCAAGCGCTACCTATCCTACTTCCGCGGGCCCGCCGCCGCCGGGACCGTTCCCGACCAGGAGCTCCTGCGGACGCTGATCCCCGAGAACCGCAAGCGCGTCTATGACGTGCGCCGCGTGATCGCCACGCTGTTCGACGAGGGCTCCGTGTTGGAGCTGCGACGCGGCTTCGGGCCTGGCGTGATCACCGCGCTCGCTCGCGTGAACGGCCATTCCCTGGGCGTCGTGTCGAACGACCCGGCGCACCTCGGCGGCGCGATCGACGCCGACGGCGCCGACAAGGGCGCGCGTTTCCTTTCGCTGTGCGACGCGTTCGAGCTGCCCGTCCTGTTCCTGTGCGACACGCCCGGGTTCATGGTCGGCCCCGCGGCGGAGCGCACCGCGACCGTGCGCCACTTCGCGCGGTTGTTCCTGACCGGAGCCAATCTGAGCGTGCCGACCGGGACGATCGTGCTGCGCAAGGGCTACGGGCTGGGGGCGCAGGCGATGGCCGGCGGCGGATTCAAGGCGCCGCTGTTCACGGTCGCCTGGCCGACATCGGAGTTCGGCGCGATGGGCCTCGAGGGTGCGGTGCGCCTCGGCATGCGGCGCGAGCTCGAGGCAATCGACGACTCCGAGGAGCGCGAGCGCGCCTTCGAGGCGACGGTCGCCTCGGCCTATGAGCGCGGCCAGGGGCTGAACATGGCCGCCTACGGCGAGATCGACGACGTGATCGACCCCGCCGACTCACGGCGCTGGATCGCGACGCTCTTCGGCGAGGGCTCCGGCGAGTGGTGGCGCCACCCCGGCAAGAAGCGCCCCTACGTCGACGCCTGGTGATCGGGCTCGGGGGGCCCTCAGCGACTCAAGGAAAACCTGGGGTCCTATAGGACATCACTGATTGGCGAAACGCGACATCGCCTACTCATCCAAACCCACGGCTTTGAGGGCCTCGGCCTTGGTCGGGTACTCGTGGATCTCGGTCACCTGGCCGTCGCGCATCGTCAAGACGTGTGTCTCGGACATGTCCACTTCGTGGGCGCTGCCGCTCACGCGCCCGTGCAGCCGCAACACCGCGACCACACGGTCTCCCGCGTCGACCAACTCCTCGACGTCCACGCCTAGGTCGTCGAACGCCCCGCCGAACCACTCGGCCATCAGCGTCCTGACATCATCGTGTCCGCGGTACGTGGCGGTGTCCGGCAGATCCGCACGGGTGTGCCAGCGGATGTCGGGATGGAGCAGATCGATATCCGGTTCGTGCTCTCGATCGACGAACTCGTAGGCCTCACGCACTCGCTGCACGTTCTCCTCGGACATCGAGGGAGTATCCCCCTTGGGGGCGACGCCCACGACAGACGGCACGGCTCGCGCGATGGCCATGTGTGATGTCGCGCACACAACGCGGCTTCTTTGCCACGCTCCCGCGGTGGGCAGTATCATCGTTCACAGGCCGTTAACGAGCTCGCTCGTAATGGACCTCGATCAGGGCCGCATCACCGCCTCTAGTCGCGCCGGTATCCGCAGGGAACTGGACCGAAACCGATGAACCATCAACCACCTTCGAGCGCATGAGGACGGTTCGCGCCGTCGCCGAGATGCGCTCCGTGCTGGCACCGGCGAGACGCGAGGGCCTCGCAATCGGGCTCGTGCCCACGATGGGAGCCCTGCACGAGGGCCATCTCTCGCTGATCGGACGGGCACGAGAGCAGTGCGACCTGGTGGTTGTCTCGCTGTTCGTCAACCCCGCCCAGTTCAACGAGGGCTCCGACCTCGAGCGCTACCCGCGCCGCCAGCAGCACGATGCCGACCTCGCGGCCGGCGCCGGCGCCGACGTCCTGTTCGCGCCATCGGTCGAGGAGGTCTATCCGCCGGGCTTTGCCACCAGCGTTGAGGTACTCGGCCTGACCGACCGCCTGGAGGGTCGCGCTCGAGGTGCCGAGCACTTCCGGGGGGTGACCACGGTCGTGACGAAGCTGCTCTGCATGGTGCAGCCGGATGCCGCCTACTTCGGCCAGAAGGACGCCCAGCAGGCGGTAGTCATCGGGCGTCTAATCAGCGACCTGAACCTGCCGGTTCGCATGGAGGTCTGTCCGACCGTACGCGAGCCTGACGGCCTGGCCATGTCCAGCCGCAATGGCCTGCTGTCCACGGCGGATCGCTCCCGCGCGCTCGCCCTGCCGGCCGCGCTTGCGGCTGCTCGCGAGCGCGCCGGCGGCGGCGAGCGCGTCGCAGGCGCCCTGCTCGAGGCCGCGCTCGAGGCGATGCGGGCATTGGCGGTCGAGGCCGAGTACGTCGCGCTCGTGGACCCGCAGACGCTCGAGCCGTGCGAGCTGCTCACACGGCCGAGCCTGCTCGCCCTCGCCGCCCGTATCGGTGAGGTGCGGCTGATCGACAACGCGATCCTCGAGCCGGCCACAACGGCGCAAGCACGTCAACCACTTCCACGAAAGGCGATCGCCTGATGCAACGCGTGATGCTCAAGTCCAAGATCCACCGCGCGACGATCACGGGCTCGGACCTCCACTACGTGGGCTCGATCACGATCGACCCCGACCTGCTCGAGGCCGCCGACATCCTCGAGCACGAGCAGGTGCACGTGCTCGACATCGACAACGGCGCCCGTTTCGAGACCTACACGATCACCGGCGAGAGGGGGTCGGGGACGATGCAGGTCAACGGCGCCGCCGCCCGGCTGGTCCATCGAGGAGACACGATCATCGTCGTCTCCTACGCCAACTACGAGCAGGCCGAGCTCGCGCACTACGAGCCTCGCGTGGTCCACGTCGAGGCGCAAACCAACCGGATCATCACAGTCGACGACGCGGTGGCCACCCTGCTCTCCTAGCGGGAGTCAACCGGCGTCAGAGAGGAACAACCGTGTCCAGTTATCCCGATCCAGCCCTCCAGTCCGTCTACCCCCAATCGCCATCCGATCCGGGGCGCCTGCCGATGACGCTGCCGCTCCTGGCCGAAAAGAAGCGACTGAAGGAACCGGTCGTGATGGTCACCGCATACGACTACCCCTCGGCACGCGCCGCCGAGGCCGGCGGCGTGGACCTCGTGCTGGTGGGCGACTCCGCGGCCACCACCGTGCTCGGCTACAACGCCACGACACCGGTCGAGCTGGACGACATGCTCGTGCTCGCTCGCGCCGTGCGCCGCGGACTGCGCACGCCGCTGATGATCGGCGATCTGCCGTTCGGCTCCTACGAGGTCTCCGATGAGCAGGCGATCACCACCGCCATGCGCATGGTCAAGGAGGCCGGATGCGAAGTGGTCAAGCTCGAGGGAGGCGGCGAGGCATCGGTGCGCCGGGCGCGCGCGATCGTCGGCGCCGGCATCCCGGTGATGGGCCATGTCGGCCTCACCCCCCAGACCTCCACCGCCCTCGGCGGCTGGAAGGCACAGGGACGGTCCGCGAGCGCAGCGCAGCGGATCGCCAGCGAGGCGCTCGCCCTGCAGGAGGCCGGCTGCTTCGCACTCGTGTTCGAGGCGATTCCCGCGGCGGTCACCGAGGAGCTGATGCCGCACATGCAGATTCCGGTGATCGGCATCGGCGCCGGGCCCGCGACCGACGGACAGGTGCTCGTCTTCCATGACCTGCTCGGCATCCGCGACGGTCTCGGAGCGCGCTTCGTCAAGCGCTACGCCAACCTCCAACAGGACATGAACGCGGGCGTGGCGGCCTACGCCGAGGACGTGCGCGCGCGGCGCTACCCCGGTCCCGAGCACACCTACTCGATCGACCCGGCCGAGCTCACCGAGCTGAAGACACGATTGGCGTAGGGCCTACAGCGCCTGGCCGTAGCGCTCGGCGCAGGCGAACTCCTCGACCGGTTTGCGCGACCGGCGCGACGGCCACGGTTCCTCACGACGGCCGACGAGCACGTAGGCGCAGCGCATGGCCTCATACAGATCCACGGGTTGCTCAGCCACACAGCCGCTTGACGCGCGCGTAGGTCGCGATCGCCGCCGAGATCGGCACGGCGTTGACCTGCATCGGCGTGGCGGATGGGGTCAGCTCATCGCCGGTCAACAGAAAGCAGCGGCCGCTGGTGAACAGCACGTTTCCGGCCGGACCTTCGCCGATCACGATCGAACCCGGGATCGCGGGGACCTTGACGCTCTCAACGTGCAGGCCGAAGCGCGGATCCACCTGCAGGTAGTGCCGGACTTCCTTCGCGGCGCCTTCGGGCGAGTCGAAGACGAGCGCGAGCGACAGCGCCGCCTGCCCACCCGAAGCTTTGTAGTGCTGCCCCACGCCCTCTCGAAATCCGTTGCGCGTGAGCCTCGCTGCTTCCGAGCCCACTTCATCGCCTTCGTCGCTGATTTCAGCCCAGTGCTGCGCGGAGGTTGCCGTCTTCGGCGCGCCGGAGGCGGAGAAGCCCTGCAGCTCATCCGCGGGCGGGTTCAGCGAGGCGATTGGAATCAGGGCGGCGCTGCTCGCCGGCGAGGAGGCTGCGGTGGTGGCACTCGGCTGTGTCGAGGTCGTGTTGGCAGCGCTGCCGCAGCCGGCGGCACCGAGGCTGGCCGCGAGCACGCCGGCGAGGAGCAGTCGGCCGCTACGGGGAACCGCCTTCATCGCATGAGTCTACCCGCGCTCGATCCGGCGGATCACGCGCGCGGGGGCGCCGGCCGCCACCGAGAAGGGCTCGATGTCGCGCGTCACCACGCTGTTGGCGCCGATCACCGAGCGTTCGCCGATGCTCACGCCGCTGGTGACCACCACGTTGGCCGCCAGCCAGCAGTTGTCGGCGATCCTCGTCGGACCCTTGCTCTCGAATCCCTGCCAGGTGATCGGCTTCTGAAGGTCGTCGTAGCGGTGGGAGGCGTCCGAGACGAAGCAGCCGTTGGCGAGCATGCAGTGGTCGCCGATCTCGACCAGCTCCTGCGCGGCCACCATCACGCCCAGGTTCAGGAAGCTGCCCGCGCCGATGCGCACGCGCGCGTGCCCGGGAGCGGTGATCCACACGTGCGGCTCAAACAGCGTGCCGGGCCCGATCTCCAGGCGTCCCTCGCGCAGCGCCTCGAGCACGTTGCCCTGCACGGGCCAGCGGACGAAGGCCTCGCGGCGCATGAACTCGCGGTGGATGCGCGCCCTGTTCCAGGGCAGCGAGTTGCGCTCATACCAATGCCACTTCTGCGCCCACAGCCGAGCCTCGCGCGCGCCCTCGGTCAGGCTCAAGCGGCAACCCTGGGCCGGCGTTTGCGCGGCGTGCCCTTGCCGGACTTCGCCCCGGCGCGCTTCACCGCCGGGGTGAGGATCTGCGCGAGAAAGCGCCCGGTGTAGGAGGCCGGCTCGGCCGCGACCTCCTCGGGGGTGCCCACGGCGATCGCCATCCCCCCCTCCTCGCCCCCCTCGGGGCCCATGTCGATCAGCCGATCGGCTGACTTGATCACATCGAGGTTGTGCTCGATCACGACGACGCTGTTGCCCGCATCGACCAGCCGCTGCAGCACCTCCAACAGGCGCTGCACGTCGGCGAAGTGCAATCCGGTGGTGGGCTCGTCGAGCATGTACAGCGTGCGGCCGGTGGCGATCTTCGACAGCTCGGTCGCTAGCTTCACGCGCTGGGCCTCGCCGCCCGAGAGCGTCGTGGCCGGCTGACCGAGGCGCACGTAGCCGAGCCCGACCGCGTTCAGCGTCTCCAGGCGCCGGCGCACCTTGGGGATGTGCTCGAAGAACTTGAGCGCCTCCTCCACGGGCATATCCAGGACGTCGGCGATGCTCCTGCCCTTGAACTTGACCTCGAGCGTCTCGCGGTTGTAGCGCTTGCCATGGCACTGCTCGCAGGGCACGTACACGTCGGGCAGGAAGTGCATCTCGATCTTGATCTGCCCGTCACCGCGGCAGACCTCACAGCGCCCGCCCTTGACGTTGAAGCTGAAGCGGCCCGGCTTGTATCCACGCGCGCGCGCCTCCTGGGTCTTTGAGAAGAGGTCGCGGATCACGTCGAACAGGCCCGTGTAGGTGGCCGGGTTCGAGCGCGGCGTGCGCCCGATCGGAGACTGGTCGACGGCGATGATCTTGTCGAGCTGCTCGAGGCCGTGGATCGCGCGGTGGGAACCGGGGCGCCGGCGCGCGCGGTGCAGGCGGTTTGCCACCGCCTTGAACAGCACTTCATTGACGAGCGTCGACTTGCCCGATCCGGAGACGCCCGTCACGCAGGTGAGCACCCCGAGCGGGATGTGCACGTCGATGTCCCTGAGGTTGTGCTGGTTGGCGCCGATGATCTCGATGTATCCGCTCGGCGTGCGCCGGCGCTCGGGCACCTCGATCGTGCGCTCGCCCGAGAGGAACTGCCCGGTCAGCGACTCCTTCACCCGCTGCACCTCCGCGGCGGTCCCCTCCGCCACGATCCAGCCTCCGTGTTCGCCCGCGCCCGGCCCGAGGTCCACGAGATGGTCGGCGGCGCGCATCGTCTGCTCGTCGTGCTCGACCACGATCACGCTGTTCCCCAGATCGCGCAGCCGCTCGAGCGTTCCGATCAGCTTGGAGTTGTCGCGCTGGTGCAGCCCGATCGAGGGCTCATCGAGGATGTAGAGCACCCCCACGAGCGAGGAGCCGATCTGCGTGGCAAGGCGGATCCTCTGCGCCTCTCCGCCGGACAGCGTCGCGGCGGCGCGATCCATCGACAGGTAGCCGATGCCCACGTTCTCGAGGAAGCGCAGCCGCTCTGAGATCTCGCGCAGGATCAGCCGGGCCACGTGCCTGTCGGTGTCTGACAGCTCCACCTCATCCAGCCACTCGAGCGCCCGCACCGCCGAGAGCGCGCAGAAGTCCTCGATCCTCGTCCCCCCCACGAGCACCGCTCGGGACTCCGCCCGCAGGCGCGCACCACCGCACAGCGGGCAGGGGCGCAGCGACATGAACTCCTCGATCTTCTCGCGCGAGTACTCCGAATCCGTCTCCCGGTAGCGGCGTTCGAGGTTCGGAACGATCCCCTCGAACTTCGTCGCATACGAGCGCTGGCGCCCGTAGCGGTTGCGGTAGGTCACGTGGATCGGCTCCCCGTTGGTCCCGTACAGGAACAGATCCTGCTGCTCGCCGGGCAGATCCTCCCAGGGGGCTTCCAGGTCCACGCCGTAGCGCTCGGCGATCGCCTCGGTCACCTGCCCGTAGTAGCTCGAGGTGCTGTTCGCCCACGGTGCGAGCGCGCCTTCGCCGATCGACAGCGTCGCGTTCGGCACGACCAGCTCGGGGTCGATCTCCATCTGCGAGCCGAGCCCCGTGCAGCGGTCGCAGGCCCCATGCGGTGAGTTGAAGGAGAAGATCCTCGGCTCGAGCTCGGTCAGCGACGGGCCGTGCTCGGGGCAGGCGAACTTCTCAGAGAACGTGAACACCGTCCCCGGCTCGGGCGCCACGCCCGGGAGGATCTGTGTCGCCGCGGCGCGAGCGCCCTTGGCACCGGTCGCGTGCGCACGCTCGGGTGGGCCTTCGTCTTTCCCGGCCGACCCCTCCGCGGAGCCCGACCGGGCGGAGCCGATTATCTCGATCTCCACCAGCCCGTCGGCCAACCCGACCGCCGTCTCGATCGAATCGGCCAGGCGCTTGCGCACGTCGTGGCGCATGATCAGCCGGTCGATCACCACCGAGATGTCGTGCTTGTAGCGCTTGTCCAGCACGATCGACTCCTCCAGCATGCGCACGCGGTCGTCGATCTTCACCCGCGCGAAGCCGTCGCTGCGGAGTTCCTCAAGGAGCTTTCCGTACTCGCCCTTGCGCCCGCGCACGACCGGCGCGAGCACCATGAAGCGCGTCCCCTCGGCGAGCTCCATCGCCTGGTCGATGATCTGCTCGGCCGACTGGCCGACGATCGGGCGCCCGCAGATCGGGCAGTGGGGCTTTCCCACCCGCGACCACAACAGGCGCAGGTAGTCGTAGATCTCGGTGACCGTCCCGACGGTCGAGCGGGGGTTGCGCGAGGTCGTCTTCTGATCGATCGAGATCGCCGGCGAGAGCCCCTCGATCGAGTCCACGTCGGGCTTGTCCATCTGTCCCAGGAACTGCCTGGCGTAGGCCGACAGCGACTCCACGTAGCGCCGCTGTCCCTCCGCGTAGATGGTGTCGAAGGCGAGGCTCGACTTGCCCGAGCCGGACAGCCCCGTGATCACCACCAGCGCGTCCCGCGGCAGCGACACGGTGATGTCCTTGAGATTGTGCTCCCGTGCTCCGGAGACGACTATCTGGTTGCCGGCGGGCATGTGAGGGTCATTCTATTAGGGCGAACAGATGTTCGCCTGACCCGCCCGGCTGACGGCGATCGCGGGCGTGCCGCCGGCGCCGGGGCTCACCCCTCGATCGCGGCGTACACCTCGGCGATCAGCTTCTCGCGGTCTGTCAGCTTGAAGTTCTCCGCCAGATAGCGATCGGCGTCGGCGCGCGACTCGCCGTTCAGCGCCATGTTCAGCGCGATCAGACGGGCGCTGTCGAGGTCGCCGTTGGGGTCGCCGTTGGCGCGCGCCGGGGCGGCCGGGAGATCCTGCTTCGCCTGGGCCTCAGCCGGCGCTGGCTCAGGCGCCACGGGCTGGGCCGCGGATGGCGCTGCCACAGGCGCTGGCGCGACCGCCGGGGCGGCCTCGGGCGGGGGCGGGGCGGGCGGTGCGGTTGGCGACAAGGGCGGCCCGAAGGCCGATGAGGCGACGGCCGGCGGGGGCGGAGCTGCGCTCGGCGAGGGCGCCGGATCGCCGGCGGCGTGCCCCGAGGCCGCGTCGTAGAGCTCACCCATGTTCGTCTGCACCGTCGCCAGGTCGCCGGCCAGGCGACCGGCGCCGGCGCGCACGCTGTCGAGCAGGGCCTCGACCTCCGCGTCCATCGTCGAGACCCGCTCCAGCAGCAGCGCGGTCGCCGCCGCGACGGCCGCCACGTGCGCCCGGGCCTTCTCGATCGCGTCCTCGCGCGTCCGCTGCGCGTCCCTGCCGGCCTGCTCGCGCGCGTCCTTCGCGTCGGCGAGCGCCTGGCGCTCGATGTCCGCGGCGGCCGTCTCCGCGGCCGTCAGGATGCTCTGCACCTGCGTGGACGCGATCGACGCCAGCGAGGGCTCCTCGCCCGCGCCGGCGCTCGTGCGCTGGAGCTCTTCGAACTCGGCCGCGAGCGCCCTCAGGTGCGCGTCCACGGCTGTCGGGTCGTACCCTCTGCGGCCGATCGGGAAGTCGCGCCGTTCGATCGCCTGGCGGTCGATATCCACGCCGGCAATCCTAGGCGATGTCGCCCGTGGGGGCCTCACTTGCCTGGATCTCCCGCAGGTCCCGGCGCAGCTCGCGCAGCTCGTCGCGCAGCTGCGCCGCGTACTCGAAGCGGAGCTCCTCGGCGGCCAGGCTCATCTCCTCCTCGAGCTCCACCACCATCCGCTCGAGCTCGTGCTGTGGCAGCTCGCCCGCGGATGCACGCGCCCCGCGGCGGCGTTTGCGCCCGCGCGGAACCTTGGACTCCGCCTGCAGGAACTCGGCGATGTCGGAGATGCCCTTTACGATCGTCGCCGCCGTGATCCCGTGGCGCTCGTTGTAGGCGAGCTGGATCTCGCGCCGGCGGTCGGTCTCGGAGATCGCCGCGCGCATCGCCTGCGTCTCTTTGTCGGCATACATCAGCACGGTCCCGTCGACGTTGCGCGCGGCGCGGCCGATCGTCTGGATGAGCGATGTCTCTCCGCGCAGGAAGCCCTCCTTGTCGGCATCGAGGATCGCCACCAGCGAGACCTCGGGCAGATCGAGGCCCTCGCGCAGGAGGTTCACGCCGACCAGCACGTCGTACTCCCCCAGGCGCAGGTCGCGGATGATCTGGATGCGCTCGAGCGTGTCGATCTCGGAGTGCAGGTAGCGGGTCTTGAAGCCCATCTCGAGCAGGTACTGCGACAGGTCCTCGGACATCTTCTTGGTCAGCGTCGTCACCAGCACGCGCTCGTCGCGCTCGACTCGCCCGCGCACCTCGTTCATGAGGTCGTCGATCTGGTTGCGCGTCTCGCGCACGTCCACGACGGGGTCCACGATCCCGGTGGGGCGGACGATCTGCTCGACCACCCTGCCCGAGCGCGTGCGCTCGTACTCGCCCGGGGTGGCCGAGACGAACGTCAGCTGCGGGGTGATCGAGAGGAACTCCTCGAACGTCTGCGGCCGGTTGTCCAGCGCGCTCGGCAGACGGAAGCCATAGTCGACGAGCGTCTGCTTGCGCGATCGATCGCCGACGTGCATGCCGCCGATCTGCGGCACCGTCTGGTGGGACTCGTCGATGAAGCAGATGAAGTCCTTGGGGAAGTAGTCGATCAGGCAGTAGGGCCGCTCGCCCGGTGCGCGGCCGTCGAGGATCCGTGAGTAGTTCTCGATCCCCGAGCAGAAGCCGACCTCGCGCAGCATCTCCATGTCGTACTGCGTGCGCTGGCGCAGGCGGTGGGACTCGAGCAGCTTGCCCTCGGACTCGAGCTCCGCGCAGCGCTCGTTCAGCTCGCGCCCGATCTCCGCCACGCCATCCTCGATCGTGCCCTCCTTGACGTTGTAGTGCGTCGCCGGCCAGATCGCCACGTGCTCGAGGTCGTCGGCGATCAGCTCGCCGGTGAGCGGGTCGAAGTGCGACAGTCGTTCGACTTCGTCGCCGAACATGCGCGCGCGGAAGGCGCTCTCGGCGTAGGCCGGGAACACCTCGAGCGTCTCGCCGCGCACGCGGAAGGTGCCGCGCGCGAGCGCGGTGTCGTTGCGCGTGTACTGGATCGAGACCAGTTTGCGAAGCAGCGCGTCGCGATCGATCTCCTCGCCGCGGCGCAGGATCTGCATGTTCATCTCGTAGGTCTCGGGCGAGCCGAGGCCGTAGATGCAGGACACCGAGGCCACCACGATCACGTCGCGGCGGGCGAACACCGCAGCCGTCGCGGCGTGACGCAGCCGGTCGACCTCCTGATTGATCGCCGAGTCCTTCTCGATGTAGAGGTCCCTCGAGGGGACGTAGGCCTCGGGCTGGTAGTAGTCGTAGTAGGACACGAAGTACTCGACCGCGTTGTCCGGGAAGAAGGTCCGGAACTCGTTGCACAGCTGCGCCGCGAGCGTCTTGTTGTGGGCGATCACGAGAGTCGGCCGCTGGACCGCCTCGATCACGCCGGCCATGGTCATCGTCTTGCCGGTTCCCGTGGCTCCGAGCAGCGTCTGAAAGCGCTCGCCGGCATCCACGCCTTCGGCCAGCGACGCGATCGCCTTCGGCTGGTCGGCCGTCGGCGTGAAGATGGAATCGAGCTTGAAGTCGGGCATCGCCCTCTACCGTAGCGAGCGCCTCACGCCCTCCCGGCCCGGGCCCGGCGCGAGGGCTCGGCCGCCGCGGCAGAAGCCGGAGCGCTCGCCCGCCTCGGCAGCGCCGAGATGCAGCGCACTCCTACCTGCGAGAAGCTCGCAGAAAATCGGGCCATTTTACGACTTCACCATGTTACGGTCACCGAAATTGACCCGCAATATCAGTCGAAGGTGAAAGGAGTTTCACCATGGATAACAAGTTGAGCCGCCGTTCATTTTTGAAACCACGCATCGGCTTGGCCGCCCCGGCCCTGGCCGCCGGCGCGGCAGGCGACGCAGGGGCTGAGGAGGGCACCAGCCGGCGCGCGTTCCTGCAGGGCACGGCCGGCGCCGCCGCCGGTGCCGCCGTGATCCTCGCGACCCCCAAGGTCGCGGCGATCGCGCTCGATTCGCAGGGCAGCAGCGTCCCCGCTGATCCGAAGGCCGTTGTCACGAAGGCCTCGGGACCGGCGCCGGCCGAGCCGGTCACCGCATATGTGCGCGACGCCGAGCGCGGCGAGGTGACCGTGATGTCCGGCAAGCAGGAGACGACCTACAAGGACCCCGTGCTGGTGAAGCGGCTGCTCGACGCCGCCCGCTGAAACGCCGCGCACTCTCGACAATCGACCACGAAAGGCAACACACATGTCATCCCACCGCGAGGCTCCGGAGATAAGCAAGGACCCGGTCGCCGACAACACGGACACCTACGCGTTCGTCAGTCCCGACGACCCGGGGACCGTCACGCTGATCACCAACTATCTCCCAGCCGAGGTTCCGGCCGGGGGGCCCACCTTCTATGAGTTCGGCAACGACGTCCTCTACAAGATCCACGTCGACAACAACGGCGACGGACTGCCCGACATCACCTATGAGTTCAGCTTCGACTCGGTGATCACAAACCCCAACACGTTCCTCTACAACACGGGAGCGATCAGCTCGCTCAACGACCCCAACTGGAACAAACGCCAGTTCTACAACGTCACGCGAGTCGATCACTCAAGGCACGGCAGGTCCAAGGAAAAGGTGCTCGCTGAAGGCCTTGCGTGTCCTCCGTCCAACATCGGCCCGCACTCGACGCCGAATTATTCGACGCTCGGGCAGGAAGCCGTGCACTCGCTGGCGGGGAACCAGACGGTGTTCGCCGGTCAGCGCACCGACCCGTTCTTCGTCGACATCGGGTCGATCTTCGACCTGGCCGACCTGCGCCCGTTTCAGGAAGCGCACGTCGTCCCGATGCCCGCCGCGGGCGGCGTGGACACGCTGTCGACGGTCAACGTCCACACGATCGCGATCCGCGTCCCGATCGCGAGCCTGACGGTGGACGGCTCGGTGCCGACCAACGTCATGAGCTCTAAGGCCGTGCTCGGCGTGTGGGGCTCGGCGAGCCGCCGCAAGGTGCGCATCTCAGACGGCGCCAACAGTGAACACTCGGAGGCCGGACCGTGGGTGCAGGTCTCGCGGCTGGGCAATCCGCTCGTCAACGAGGCGCTCATCCCGATGAGCCGCAAGGACGCCTGGAACTCCGATCACCCGGTCGGTGAAAAGGAGTATCTGCAGTACGTCCAGCACCCGGAGCTCGCGAGACTTCTGCCGCTGCTCTACCCCAAAGTGTTCCCGAGCCTCGAAGCGCTCGAAGCCAAAAAAGCGCCGCGCGAAGACCTCGTCGCGATCCTTCTGACAGGTCTGCCGGCCGGTGTGGTGGCGGGTTTTCAGAACAACACCGGCAAGGTGGTGGCCGACATGCTGCGGTTGAACGTCGCGGTCCCGCCCGCCAGCGCTCCCAACCCGCTCGGGATCCTCGGCGGCGACCTGGCAGGGTTTCCCAACGGCAGGCGCGTGATCGACGACACCACGACGATCGAGCTGCGCGCGATAGCGGGACTCACGGTGCCGCTGGTGAACAAAGGCTACAAACCGGACGAAGCGGCCGAAGCCGTCACCGATGACACCCCACCACTGTCGGTGCGCTTCCAGTCGAGCTTCCCGTACATCGGCATCCCCCATGACGGGTTCGACTTCCCGTCAACCACCAAGTAGAGGGGCGCCGAGCAGATGCACAGCCATGGTGACAGTCACACCCACAGCCATCAGGCGACCGCGGAGAATCACGCCGCGCGCCGGCACCCCGAGCAGGTCGTGCTGGACATCGGCGGCGACATCGGGGCGCTGATCCTCCACACCCGCGCCGAGCTGCTCGGCGTGGAGGTGGAGATCAGCGCGGCGGGGCAGGACGACCGCCGCAGCCACAAGGACGTGCTCGAGCGCGAGATCAACGGGCGGCCGGCGTACACGGCGGTGTTCGACAACATGCGCGAGGGCGCATACACGCTGTGGATCGACGACGTGGCGCGCGCCCGCGACGTCGTCGTCACCGGCGGCGCGGTCTCCGAACTCGATTGGTCCGTGGAGCCGCACCCGCTGGACCTCGAGCCGCTCCTGCGGGACTGATGAGCGGGCTGATACCCGGCCTCGCGCGAGCCGTGCCGGGTATCAGCCCGCCGTCCCTGGCGTGCGCGGCCGGGCACTCCTGATGGAATCCTCCCTCCTCCGCTGCGCGCGATGCGACTGACCCCCGTCGCGGTCGCCGTGAGCGTCGGCGCACTCGCCCTGATCGGCGCCGCCGGCACCTCCGCGCAGCAGACGGGCGTTTCGCTCGAGCTCGCCGGCGTGCCGGCAAGCCTTGCTCTCCCGGGCAGCTTCACGATGACGGTGAGCGGGTCGACGGGAAGCGCCTCAGGCGCATCGATCTATGAGATCTACGGTCCGGCCCCGTGCGCGGCTAGCGTGGACGCCCAGCTCGAGGCCAGCCCTGATGAGTC
The DNA here is from genome assembly GCA_963761355.1 of uncultured Solirubrobacteraceae bacterium. Classification (GTDB taxonomy): domain Bacteria; phylum Actinomycetota; class Thermoleophilia; order Solirubrobacterales; family Solirubrobacteraceae; genus Palsa-744. Next base: position 148,542 of record CAVXHC010000002.1, on the reverse strand, counting down.
GCTGCTCACCCCCGAAGCCGGCGAAGCGCCCGCGTTTGGCTTGGCGGGGGCCTTCACCCTCCACGCCCACCGGCTGGGCGAAGGCCTCAGCGGCCCCGGGCTGTACACCGTGTGCGTGTTCATGGAAGCCCTGCAAGAACCCGAACCCGAAGAAGGCTCAGAAGAAGAAAACGTGATTGCCGTCGCGTCCGCCACCTTCACCGTGCTGCCGGGCGCCGCCACGGCGCCCAACCGCGTGACGCGCGGCGCCGTGAGAAGGTGCCTGGCTCCGCGCCGGAGCGGCCGCAGCTCGAGCGCGTCAAGGAAAGCGATCCGCGGCGCCCGCTGCGCGGTTGTGCCGAGGTGCATCGTGCCGCACATCAGGGGCCGGAGGCTGAGGTCGGCCGTGCGGGCGATTGCGAGAGCTCACTGCGCGGTCGGGCGCGTGCGCGGGGCCGGCTCAAGGCATGTGCGCAAGGGGCGTGTGCTGTGGCAGAGTCGCAGGGCGGGCCGCTCGCTCCCCACCGCGACGAGGATTGGCCTCGTGGTCAGCGAGGGGGTGAGCCGACGCTCTCGGCCGGCGCGTGCCTGCGCGGGCGCCTCACACGCGCGCAGCCATCGCCCGGGATGCCCGAAGCGGACACGCCGCTGAGAACGCTAACCCGCCGCGTCGATGCCGTCGGCGACGACGTCCCGGGGCTTCAGCCTGGCGCTCCACTTCTCCTCGACGCGGCCGAATCTCCAGAAGGCGAGCGCGCCCACCCAGCAGACGACGAACATGCCGACGATCACGAAGCCGGCCTTGTTGATGTCGAAGTTGGCCATGTAGCTCCAGAAGCCGCTGTGCAGGCCGGTGAACTGCCTCGGGAGCAGGCCCAGCACCTCGATCGTGCCGATGAAGAAGCAGATCGCGACCGACAGTGCGGTGATCGCGAGGTTGTAGTAGACCTTGCGAACCGGGTTGAAGAAGGCCCACGAATAGGCGAAGTTCATGAAAATGCCGTCGATCGTGTCCATCAGGGTCATGCCGGCGGTGAACAGGATGGGCAGGCACATGATCGAGTAGAGCGGAAGGTGCTGGGAGGCGAGCAGCGCGGTCGTGGCGAGCAGTGCCACCTCGGTCGCGGTGTCGAAGCCCATGCCGAAGACCACTCCCACCGGGTACATCTTCCACTCCCTGTCGATCGTCTTCATCCACCTTCCGAAGATGCGGAACATCAGCCCGCGATTGTTCAGTTGGCGCTCGAGCTCCGCCTCGTCGAAGCTGCCCGCGCGCATCGATCGGAAAACTCGAAAGATCCCGGCGAGGATGATGACGTTGAGGAGGGCGATCAGATACAGGAACGTCGCCGAGACGACCGTGCCGAAGACGGCGCCGAACTGCTCGAGGTTGGAGCTGCCGTTCGAGACCGCTCCGTAGACGGCCTTCTCGGCCACGACGACCCCGACGCCGATCGCGACCACGATCGAGGAGTGTCCGAGCGAGAACCAAAAGCCGATGCTGAGCGGTCGTTTACCTTCACCCATCAGCTTGCGCGTGGTGTTGTCGATCGCGGCGATGTGATCCGCGTCGAACGCGTGACGCAGGCCCAGCGAGTAGGCGAGGCCCGCGACGCCGATTCCCAGTCCCCTGTAGTGCGAGGGGGCGACGAACGCGAGGAACACGCCGAACCCGATCAGGTGGAGAGCCGTGATGCTCGCGAACATGAGTCCCGCCCGGCGCCGCTCGGCGGGGGTGAGTGCCCTGGCCACTCGCAGCACGTGCCCGGCGATTCCACAGCGGCTGATGCTCGCGCGGCTGCTCACGGTCGCCCCACAGACGTTCGCGGCTGATCGCGCACGGCAGCGGCGCAGCCGTCACAGAGGCCGACGATCGGGAAGTGGATAAAGCTCGCGCGGTAGCCGAACTGGCGCTGTATGAGATCGCGCACCGCGTCGAGCTCCTGCGGTCGCACGGCGCGGTAGTCCGCGCAGCGCTCGCACGTGAGGTACTCGCGCTCGCCGGTCACGGCCAGCGCGTGCAGCCCCGGTCCATGGCCGAGGTGCACGTGCCGAACGACGCCGATGTCCTCGAGCGCCTGCAGGTTGCGATACACCGAGCCGATGTCCGAGGAAGGCACGCGGCCACCGATCCCTTCGGCGATCTGCTCGGCGGACATCGGCCCGTCGGCGGCCAGAAGCGCCTCCAGCACCAGCCGTCGAGCGGCGGACACCCGCAGGCCCCGCCCGCGCATCAGCGCCATGGCGGCGCTCAGGTCCTCAACCGCGAGCGTGCCTGCGTCGGTCTCCGCGTTACCGGAAGCGGCTCCCCGATGCTCAGCCGAATAGTCCACGTCGCGCGTGCTCACTGGTCTCCTCCACTTGCCGGTTATCGCCGGCACAGCTCCTCGTGTGCCGTCGGTCTCTCTATACGCCCCACTCTCAACTGCGGATCACTCGCAGTGATGTTCGAGTTGGCCGGAGGGCGAGGAGCGCAGTCACCGAAGCGGTGAGCAGCCCCTCAGGGAGGCCTTGAGGCCTACAGGCCCAGCTCGCGCGAGTAGTCCGTGCGGTACTCGCGCTGGGCTTCCAGCACGCGCTGCACGTATTCGCGGGTCTCCGGGAACGGGATCGTCGCCACCGTCAGCGACGTGCCCGCGGCGTTGGCGTGCGCCACCCAGCTGTCGACGTTGGCGAGGCCCGCGTTGTAGGCGGCGACGGCGAGCATCTCGTTGCCGTTGTAATGCTGGAGCAGGTAGCGCAGGTAGTAGCTGCCGTAGGCCACGTTGATGCGCGGCGTGGCCAGGTCGCCGGCCGTGAAGCGCGTCCCGCCCGACATATGCGCGATGAAGTAGGCGGTGCCCGGGAGGATCTGCATGAGCCCCTCAGCGCCGGCCGGAGAGGGCCGCGGATCGAACTTCGTCTCGGCGTAGATCACGGCCGCGATCAGCGCCGGGTCAAGGTGCTTCTGGCCCGCCTGTTCGCGAATCACGCTGGCATCGCTCAGCGGCAGCCCGAGCCTGCGCACGACGTCGTCCACGCCGGACACGATCAGCCCCACAACCAGCGCCGCGAGCACGAGGCCCACGAACCAACCAAGCGCCCGTCCGCTCATCTGGACAGCTTGTCAAGAACCGCTGACAGGCCCAGCTCGAGGTCCTCCTCGCTGCCGTCGTTGCGCACGACGAACGTCGCCCGGCGCGCCTTCTCCTCCTGGGAGAGCTGGCGGGCGGCACGCTCGTCCGCCAGAGCATGCCCGCGCTGTGCGGCCCGCTCGCGTCGCAGCGCCTCCTCGGAGACGACCGCGATCGTCGCGTCGTAGAGCCCCTCGAGGCCTGCCTCGAACAGCAGCGGGACCTCAACCACCGCCGCCCGCGGTCGCGGCCCCCCCGTCACCGAGCCGCGCACCTGCTCAAGCCAGGCGGCGACGCGTGCGCCCACCAGTGGCCATAGGAGGCCCTCCAGCCAGGCCCGGTCCTCGTCGCGCGCGAACGCGCGCTCGGCGACGGCAGCGCGGTCGACCACCCCACCCGGCGCCATCGCGACGCCCCAGCGTCCCACGACGGCCTCTCGCAGCTGCTCTTCGGCGTAGAGCTCGTGCACCACCGCATCGGAGGACAGCACCGCCGCACCGAGCCGCTCGAGAGCCGCCAGAGCGGTCGACTTGCCCGCCCCCATGCCTCCCGTCAGCCCCACGAAGGGCACGGCCGCGTCCACCAGCTCGGCGTTCCTGCGACCGCGTCAGTCCGGCGAGGGCTCGGCAGCGATCTCAGGCTCGGACGCAGCCGTCTCCGCGGCCGGGGCCTCATCATCGCCCGTGGCTGCGGCCTCGCCCCCGGCGGTGGCGTCGCCCTCGGCCGTCGCGTCGCTCTCCTTCGAGGCCTCAGTTGACTCTGCAGACGCCTCCGGCTCCGCGGATGCCTCCGGCTCAGCAGGTGCCTCTGGCCCAGCGGACGCCGGTGCCTCGGCAACCTCGGCGGACGGCGCGTCCTCGACAGCCTCGGCGGACGGTGCGTCCTCGACAGCCTCGACAACCTCCGCGGACGGCGCGTCCTCGACGGCGGCGACCACCTCTGCGGTCGCGGAGGCGACTGACGCATCCACGGCCTCGCTGGCCTCGGCCTCTGCGGCGTCGTCCTGCGAGTCTGCCGCGGGGGCGTCGTCGGGCTCACCTGGACGTGAGATGGGAAGAATCTGATCCTCAACCCGCTTGGCCGACAGGGAAAGGCGCCGGCGCTCGGAGTCGATCTCGAGGATCCTCACGCGGATCTCATCGCCGGGATGGACGATCTCGCGTGGGCTCTCGACGTGGTGGGGGGCGAGCTCTGAGATATGCACGAGCCCCTCGACGCCGTCGAGGATCTCGACGAACGCTCCGAAGGTGACAACCTTGGTCACCTTGCCGTCGAGCTCGTCGTTGACGTTGTAGGTGTCCACGATCCGCTGCCAGGGGTCCTCCTGGGTCTGCTTGAGACCGAGTGAGATGCGCTGGCGGTCACGGTCGATGTCCAGCACCTTGACCTTGACGGTGTCGCCGATCGTGAGGATCTCGGAAGGGTGGTTGACGTGCGACCACGACAGCTCGGAGATGTGGATCAGGCCGTCGATGCCGTCCAGGTCGACGAACGCACCGAAGTCGACGATGTTGGAGATCTGCCCGTCGACGACCAGCCCCGGCTGGAGGCCGTCGAGAATCTGCTGGCGGACCTCCTTGCGCTCCTCCTCGAGCACGGCGCGGCGGGAGAGCACAACGTTGTTGCGCGAGCGGTTGAGCTCGATCACCTTCGTCTCGATCTTCGTGCCCATGTATTCGTCGAGGTTGGGCACACGGCGGATGTCCACGAGCGAGGCGGGCAGGAAGCCGCGCACGCCGAGGTCGATGATCAGCCCGCCCTTTACCACCTCGATGACGGTGCCCTCGACCGGCTCACCGGACTCGGCGGCCGTTTCGATGCGACGCCACGCCTTCTCGAAGCGCGCGCGCTTCTTGGACATGATCAGGCGCCCGTCCTGGTCCTCCTTGGTAAGGACGATCGCGTCGACCTCCTCGCCCAGATGAACCTCGTCTGACGGATCGACGGACTTGCGAATCGACAGCTCGTTGGCGGGGATGACGCCCTCGGACTTGTAGCCGATATCGACGAGCACCTCGTCCTTGTCGATCCGGACCACGTTGCCCGTCACGACCTCGCCCTCCTCGATGGGCCGGAACGTGGCCTCGTAGTTGGGGACGATCTGGCCGTCTATCTCCAGCAGGAGCCCGTTCGACCCCTCGACCACGCGAGCGTCGGGGTTCTCCGTCAGTGTCTGCACCGACGAAAGCCTAGCGCAGCCGTATCATTGCGGGGCAGATGCCGGCGCGAGCGACGAAGCGGGGAGCGGAGCGCACCCCCCTGCAGCGAGGCGACTGCGATGTGCTCGTGTGCGGGGCGAGCTTCGCCGGGCTGGCGGTTGCCCGCGAACTCGCCGGATCCGGCGCACGCGTGCTGATGGTCGACCGCTACGAGCTCGGCGAGCGCCAGACCTCGGCCTGCGCGATGCCCACCGCCTGGATGGAGGCGCTTGAGCTGATGGGCTCGCTACGCCAGCGCTTCGAGAAGATGACCGTGCACACCCGCTTCGGAAGCGCACGCTGGTCGCTGCCGTTCTCGTTCGCCACGTTCGACTACCCCGAGCTGTGCGCGCTGCTGCGAAGCCAGGCACCCGAGCCCGAGGTCGAGTTCGAGACGGCGACGGTCGTCGGCCGCGACGGGCACACCGTCCACACCGACCGCGGCTCCCTCACCGCGCCGCTGATCGTGGACGCGCTCGGCTGGCGGCGGGTGCTGTCCAACGCGACCGCGATCCAGCCGCCCAATGCTCCGCTCTCACGCGGGCTCGAGGTGCACCCCTGCGGGCGCTCGCAGGAGATGGAGCTGTGGATCGATCCCGGCTACGTCCGCGCCGGCTACGCCTGGAGCTTCCCCGCTCGCGATGAGGTGCGCGTCGGCGCGGGGTCCTTCTGGCCCTCCCACCATGTCAAGGAGCCCACCCTCAGGCTGGCGGGCGACCTCGGCCTCGTGCCCGATGGCTACCAGGGCAACTGGATCCCGCACCGCCTGCGTGCCGGCGTCGAGGACGGGGTCTTCTTCGCGGGGGACTCCGCCGGGCACTGCCTGCCGCTGACTGCCGAGGGCATCCGTACGGCCCTCTACTTCGGTCTGGCCGCCGGACGCGAGCTGCGTGCGGTGCTGGACGGCCGCCGCTCGCGCGCGAACGCGCTCGAGCGCTACCGCGCGTTCTCGGATCGACACGAGCGCAAATACCGCTGGCTGCTCGGGACCCAGCATCTGCTCGCGCGGATGACGCCGAGCCGCGCCGTCATAGCCTGGGTCCGCCTGCTCGAGAACCGCCGCGTGGCCACGTGGATATTCGAGCACTACCTCGCGATCGCGCCACCGTCGTTCGTTGCAGCCGGGCCGCCCGGCAATGCCTCAAGTGCCCGCGCGAGCCGCCGGATGCCCTCCTCGATCGCCGGCTCGGCAAGGTTGGCGTAGCCGAGCACGAGACCATCGTGCACGGGCCTCATCTCCATATAGGCCAAGCCGAGCGGATACACGCCCACCGAGTGGCGCCGGGCTGCGCTCATCAGCTCGATCCCGTCCACCTCCAGGCCGAGGCGCACGATCGCGTGCAGGCCCGCCGCGACCCCGGTCACGCGAGCGCCGGGAAGGTGTCGCGAGACCGCCTGCACGAGCGCATCGCGGCGCGTCTTGTAGCGCCGCCGCGCCTGGCGCAGATGACGATCGTAGGCGCCGCTCTCAAACAGACGCGCGAGCGCGAGCTGGTCGAGCGTGGGGCTACCGTGATCGGCCAGGCTCTTCTGCTCCACGACCGGGCCGATCAGGCGCGAGGGCAGCGCCAGCCAGCCCAGGCGTATGGCCGGCGCAAGCGTCTTTGAGACCGTGCCCATGTACACGACGCGATCCGGCGCAAGACCCTGCAGCGCGGCGAGCGGCGGACGGTCGTAGCGGTACTCGGCGTCGTAGTCGTCCTCGATCACGACACGTCCCGGGCTGCTAGCCCACTCCAACAACGCCGCCCGGCGCGCCGGCGCGAGCGCCACTCCCGTCGGCGACTGATGCGCTGGCGTGACCAGCACGACCTCGATCGAAGGCTCCCCGCCGTTACGGGCGGCCGGTGTCTGCAGAGCCTCGCCCAGTTCGTGCACGCGGGCCCCCTGCTCATCGACCGCGAGCGGCACGAGCCGGGCGCCGTGCGCGCTAAGGATCGCCCGATGCGGCGGCAGCCCGGGGTCCTCGACCGCCATGCACGGCCCCCCCAGCGCCCGCGCCAACAGCCCAAAGCCCTGGGCCGCACCCGAGCAGATGACGATCGACTGGGGATCGGCGACGACCCCGCGCACGCGCCTGAGGTGCTCCGCCAAGGCGCGCCGCAGCTCGGGAGCGCCACGCGGGTCGGGGTAGCCGAAGGCCCGGTCGGGCGCGTCCCGGATTGTCTCGCGGATGGCGCGCAGCCAGGCCCGGCGCGGAAAAGACGCGAGATCCGGATAGCCCGGGAAGAAGTCGAACATCGGCACACGCGACTCGGGCTCTACCGCCGGGGCGTCGACGGCGCTTGCGGCGTCGGCCACGAACGTGCCTGCGCCGCGGCGTGCGACGAGATAGCCCTCGGCGAGCAGCTGCGCATAGGCATCGACCACGAGCCGCCGCGAGACCGACAGGTCTGACGCGAGGGCGCGTGTGGCGGGCAGGCGTGCGCGCGCCGGCAGGCGACCCGAGCGCACCGCCTCACGCAGGCGGTCCTCCAGCTGTGCCCGCAGCGGCCTGCGGGTCGCGCGGTCCAGCTCGACGAACAGCTCCGGGCCGGAATTGGTTCCCTTTTCTGTACTCAAAGTGGTCCTTTACGGGGCTCCACTATCAGCATATCGTTGACCCGCGATGACCGTCGCCGAACAGACGCAACCCCCCTCTCTGGCCGCACCGCCTGTGGGCACGCTCGCCGTGGGCATCGCGGCGTTCGCTGTCGTGGAGCTTTCGCTGGCGCTGTTCATGGCGGTCTCCCCGCACGCCTTCTACACCGCGATCGGGCCCTTCGGCACCTTCAACGGCCACTACATACGCGACGTCGCGAGCTTCGAGGCGGCGCTCGGCCTGGCGCTCGCGGTGGCCGTGCGCCGTCCCTCCTGGCGTGTCCCCGTGCTGGCGCTCGCGACCGTCCAGTACGCGCTGCACAGCGTCAACCACCTGATCGACATCGGCAATGCACATCCAGCATGGGCGGGCTACTTCGACTTCTTCACGCTCGCCGCCGCGACCGTCGTGCTCGCCTGGCTGTGGCGCGTCGCGAGCCTCGACGCCGCCGATCGGGCGCGGCCCGCCGCCGCCGTGGAGCTGCGCACCCCACCTCCCCTGTCCCCCACTGCCGGAAGGAGCATCACATGAGCCGCATCGAAGGCGTATCCGAGAAGCAGGCCAGCCTGCTAGTGCGCGTCATCTACCGACTTGCACGCCGCGAAATCCTGAAGCTCACGGGCCAGCGCGATCGGCTGACCGGGGACATCCCGATCCGCGCCCACCGACCGCGCACGCTGATCGGCTACGGCATGCTCGAGAAGGCGGTCGCGTCGAAGCCGCTTGTGGAGGAGCACCTGCGCGCGCTGGCGGTGCTCAAGTCGGCGGTGATGCAGGGGTGTGAGATGTGCCAGGACATCGGCTCCTTCGAGGCACGCGCCGCCGGCATCTCAGAGGAGCAGCTGCTCGACCTCTACCGCTACTCCGACAGCGAGCACTTCGATCAGAGCGAGCGCCTGGTCCTCGATCTGGCCGTGGGCATGACCGTCACGCCGGTCGCGGTGGGCGACGAGCTGTTTGCGGCGCTGCGTGAGCGCTTCGACGATGCCGAGCTGGTCGAGCTGGTCAACCTGATTGCCGTCGAGAACCTGCGCTCGCGTTTCAACGGCACGTTTCAGATCGGATCGACCGGCTTCAGCGAAGGCATGGCGTGTGCGCGCATGGAGCCGGCGATCGCGCCGGCCCGCCGCGACGCGGACGCCGCACAGCCGCCGGCCAGCCTGGCGGGCGCGCCGGGCGGGGCATGAGGGTCTTTCTCGCGGGCGCCACCGGCGCGATCGGCGCCCCGCTCGTTCGCCTGCTGGTCGACGACTCACACCAGGTTACGGGCATGACGCGCTCCCCCACGAAGGCGGCTGCGCTGCGCGCCGCGGGCGCGGAGCCGGTGATCGCCGACGCGCTGGACGCCGATGCCGTGATGAGCGCGGTGGCAGAGGCGCGCGCCGACGTTCTGATCCACCAGCTCACCGCGATCCCGGCGCGCATCGACCCGCGCAAGGTGACGCGCGACTTCGCGCTCACCGACCGCCTGCGCACGGAAGGGACACGGCATCTGCTGGCCGCCGCCCGGGCGAGCGCCGTCTCGCGAATCATCGCTCAGAGCATCGCGTTTGCATACGCGCCGGGGCCCGCCGGCACCGTGCACGTCGAGGACGACCCTCTGATCGCGAACCCTCCCGGGCAGTTCAAGCGAACGGCGGCGGCGGTCGCCGAGCTCGAGCGCGCCGTCCTCGGCGACGGCGGGCTGGTGCTCCGCTACGGCTACTTCTACGGCCCGGCGACGGCTATCTCTGCCGCCGGCTCGATCGGCGAGGATGTTGCCCGGCGCAGGCTGCCGATCGTCGGCACGGGCGCCGGCGTGTGGTCGTTCATTCACATCGAGGACGCCGCCGACGCAACGGTCCGGGCCCTGACCCATGGCGAGTCCGGCCCGTACAACATCGTCGACGACGAGCCGGCGCTCGTCTCAGAGTGGATCCCCGCACTCGCGGGCGCGCTCGGGGCCAAGCCGCCACGGCACGTCCCCGCGTGGCTCGCGCGTCCGCTCGCCGGCGAGTATGGCGTGATGACGATGACGCGCGCCCAGGGCGCATCGAACGCCCGCGCCAAGGGCGGGCTCGGCTGGACGCCGCGCCACCCGAGCTGGCGCGAGGGCTTTGCCAGCGCGCTCGGCTGACGGGCGCTGGCGCTACTTGCGCACGACCAGCAGCACGCCGGCCACCAGCAGCACGAGACCGGCGATCCGTTGCACGCTGACCGCCTGGCGGGCGACCCCGAGCAGACCGAAGCGATCTATCACCACGGAGATCGTCAGCTGGCCGGTGATGACGACCGCAGTCAGCCCGCTCGCCCCGAGCGTCCGCACAGCGACCAGGGCGACGCTCACGTAGACGGCACCCAGCAGCCCGCCCACGAGCGCCCACCACGGCGCCCGCCCGATCTGGCCGAGGTCGCCCGTTCCGCCTCGCGCTATCAGCAGGACCAACACGAGCGCGAGCGTGCCGACGAGGAAGGAGACGGTGGCCGCCTCGATCGAGCCCACGGTCCTGCCGAGGCGTGAGTTGATCGGGGCCTGCATGCCGACCAGGCAGCCGGCCCCGACACCCACGAGAACGGCCAAGCCGCGGCTCATCGAGAGCCCCGCGGCGGCGCGCTCACTTGGCCTCCAGCCAGTTCTGGCCGATGCCGACGTCGACGGCCAGCGGCGGATCGTGCTCCCACACGCCGCACATCTCGCGTTCGATCAGCTCGCGCGCGGCGTCCTCTTCAGAGGGCGCCCCTTCGAACAGGAGCTCGTCGTGGATCGTCAGCAGCAGGCGGGTTTGCAGGCCCGAGTCAAGCAGCGCAGCGTGCGAGCGAACCATCGCGAGCTTGATGATGTCGGCCGCCGTGCCCTGGATGACCGTGTTTACGGCCAGGCGCTCGCCGAGCGTGCGCACCTGATAGTTGCGCGCCTGAAGCTCGGGGATCTGGCGGCGGCGCCCCCACAGGGTCTTGACGTAGCCCTCCTGCTTGGCCCGCTCGATCGTCTCGGCGATGAACGCCGCCACGCGCGGAAAACGCTCGAGGTAGGCGTCGATGAACTCCTTGGCCTCCTCGCGGGGAATGTTCAGGCGGTCGGCGAGACCGTAGTCGGAGAGCCCGTAGACAATCCCGTAGTTGATCATCTTGGCCTTCGAGCGCATGCCGGGATCGATGTCCTCGGCGGCGACCGAGAAGACCTGCGAGGCCGTCGCCGTGTGCACATCTTCTCCGCGTACGAAGATCTCCTTCAGCACCGGCTCCTCGGCCGCGTGCGCGAGCACGCGCAACTCGATCTGCGAGTAGTCCGCGGAGATCAGCACGTTGCCGGGCTCGGCCTCGAAGCAGCCGCGGATCTCACGCCCGAGCGGGGTACGGATCGGGACGTTCTGCATGTTCGGGTTGGTGCTGGCGAGCCGGCCCGTCTGCGCCCCGGCCTGCAGGAACGTCGTGTGTATGCGCGAGCGCTCGTCGACGACCTGCGGCAGCACGTCCAGATATGTCTTGGTCAGCGTCGATAGCTCGCGCCAGCGCTCGATCTTGGGCACGATCTCATGCTCGGCCCGGATCGCCTGCAGCACGCGCGCGTCGGTGGAGAAGCCCGTCTTGCCGCGGCGCTTGCGCGAGAGGCCGAGCTTCACGAACAGGATCTCCCCCAGCTGCTGCGGCGAGGAGATCAGGAACTCCTCTTCGGCGAGCGCGAAGATATCCCCTTCCAGGGCGGCGAGCTCCTCGCGTACCCGGCCCGTGATCTCCGCCAGGCGCTCGAGGTTCAGGCGCACTCCGAGCAGCTCCATCTCGCGCAGCACCGCCACCAGCGGCAGCTCGATGTCGCGCATCACGGGCTCGAGGCCGCGCTCTGCGATCTGCCCCCGCTGCCAGCCGGCCAGCGCGCGGAGCAGCACCGCGTCGGCGGCCGCGGGGTCCTCGAGGTCGCTGGCGAAGCCCCGCTCTTCGCAGAGCTCGGCGAACGGATAGCCGCGCCGCGCCGGGTCGAGCAGGAAGGCGCCCAGCAGCGTGTCGTGGGTCAGCCCCGGCGGCACCAGCCCGAGCGCCTTCGCGTCGTGGGCGACCACCGCGCGCTCGCCGCACGCGCTCGCGACCTGCTCGGGCCCGTCGCAGTCGCCCGCCAGCACCTCGACCGCCGCCCGCGCGCCGTCGCCGTTCGTGCCGCCGCGATCAGCTCCGGCGGCGACGGCCGCGGCGAAACGCCACGCTGGGCCCTCGGCGAACAGCGCGCCCTCGGGCGCCTCGGCGGCGCGCGCGACGAGCGACAGCTCTGCCTCGGGGTCACCCAGGCGCGCGATGTCCGCCGGCGCTCCCGAGCACACACGGGCGCTCAGCTTGACCTCGGCGGCTGACGCCGGCGCTGCCACCTCGGGATCGCCCAACGCCTCCTCCAGGCGCCTGAGCGGATCCCGCAGCTCGTACTCGCGGAAGACCTCGCGAACCCGCGAGCGGTCGGGCTCGCGCACGGACTCGGCGGCGATGTCGAAGTCGACGCCGACGTCGCGCCGCACCGTCGCGAGCTGCTTGGAGACGCGCGCATCCTCGGCGTGCTCGCGGAGGTTCTCTTTGCGCTTGGCGCCTTTGATCTCGTCGATGTGCGACAGCACGCCCTCGAGCGAGCCGTAGCTCTGGATCAGCTCGCTCGCGGTCTTGTCGCCGATGCCCGGAATCCCGGGGATGTTGTCGGAGGTGTCGCCCTTCAGGCCATAGAAGTCCGGGATCAGCTCCGGGGGGATGCCGTAGCGATCTACGACCGCCTGGCGATCGTAGATCTTCGTATCGGTGATCCCGCGCGAGGTGGCCATCACCTTGACGAGACCGTCGCCGTCGATCAGCTGAAAGGCGTCGCGGTCGCCGGTCACGATCATCACCGGCACCGGCGGTGAGGCGCGCAGCGCCTGCTCGGCGAGCGAGGCGATCACGTCGTCAGCCTCAAAGCCCTCGAGCCGCACGTTGCGGTAGCCGAAGGCGTCGACGAGCGGTTCCATCGCCGGCCACTGCTGCTTGAGCAGGTCCGGGCGCGAGCGGCGCTGGGCCTTGTACTCGGCGAACAGCTCAGTGCGCCCGGAGCTGCCGGCGTCCCACGCCACGACGGTCGGACACACGCCGTACTCGGTCACGATCTTGACGAGCATCGAGGCGAACCCGAAGATCGCGTTGGTGGGCACGCCGGTCGAGGTCGAGATCGACTCGGGCAGCGCATAGAACGCGCGATAGACGAGACTGGGGCCGTCGATCAGGAACAGGCGCCGCTGCTGAGCGGCCTCGGCGCCCGTGGACGCGCTCGCTCCGGCTGTGCTGTTCAGGGCCATTGACCGATCACTCTACGAGGACGCTCGGCCTCTGCGCTGGGCGGCCATCGACCCGACCGCACGGCCCGGGCGCCGATGCTGTCTAACATGCCCTGCCGCCAACAACCGAGGGAACGTAAACGATGAGCGCCACCCCGAGCGCGCAATACCGTCTCACCATCCGCGTCAAGATCGAGGATGCTCCGGGCACGCTCGGCGTCCTGACGGGCGCCATCGGCGAGGCCGGGGGCATGGTCGGCGCGGTCGACCTGGTCGAGGTCGACGGAGGTCAGAGCCTGCGCGACATCGTCGTGGACGCATCCGGGCGAGAGCACTGGGAGCAGATCATCGCGGCGATCGACGCGCTCCAGGGCGTAGAGGTGATCGACGCCACCGATCGCACGTTCCTGCTGCACGCGGGGGGCAAGATCGAACAGCACAACAAGCACCCCCTGAAGACCAGGGACGATCTGTCGATGGTCTACACCCCGGGGGTCGCGCGCGTGTGCCTGGCGATCGCCGACGACCAGGACAAGGCGTTCCAGTACACGATCAAGCGCAACACCGTGGCCGTCGTCTCCGACGGCACCGCAGTGCTCGGACTCGGCCACATCGGTCCGGCGGCGGCGATGCCGGTGATGGAGGGCAAGTGCTGCCTGTTCAAGGAGTTTGCCGGCGTGGATGCGTTCCCGATCTGCCTCGACACGACCGACACCGATGAGATCGTGCGGGCCGTCGAACTGATAGCGCCCGCGTTCGGAGGGATAAACCTCGAGGACATCTCCGCCCCGCGCTGCTTCGAGATCGAGGAGCGGCTGAAGGAGCAGCTCGACATACCGGTCTTCCACGACGACCAGCACGGCACCGCGGTGGTCGTGATGGCCGCGCTCCTGAACGCCGTCAAGCTGACGGGCCGGCGCCTGCAGGATCTGAACGTCATGATCATCGGCCTCGGGGCGGCCGGGATCGCGGTGACGAAGATCCTGCTCACAGCCGGCGTCCACCAGATCATCGGCGCGGATTCCCGCGGCGCGCTGCACGTCCAGCGCGAGGACTACCTGGACGGCTCCATGAACCTGCTCAAGCGCTGGTTCGCAGCCGCCACCAACCCGGAGTGCCGCGACGGCGGGCCGGCGGACGTGATCGATGGCGCGGATCTGCTGATCGGGCTGTCCGGCGCGCGAGCGCTGCCGGCAGAGGCGCTGTCGCGCATGAACCCCGACGCGATGGTGTTCGCGATGGCGAACCCCAACCCCGAGGTCAACCCGGAGGAGGCCGCTCCCTACGTGCGAATCATGGCGACGGGGAGATCCGACTACCCGAACCAGATCAACAACGTGCTGTGCTTCCCGGGAATCTTCAGGGGCGCACTGGACGTTCGCGCGACCGCCATCACCGAGGACATGAAGATGGCCGCCGCGCAGGCGATCGGCGCGATCGTCGAGGACAGAGAGCTGCGCGAGGACTACATCATCCCCTCCGTCTTCAACCGCGACGTCGCGCCGGCCGTGGCCGCCGCGGTCGCCGACCAGGCGCGCGCGACGGGCACCGCGCTCGCCGGCCAGGAGATGGGATTCGCGCATGGGGACACGATGACGGGCAGCTCCTCGGGCGACTCCTACTGAGCGCGAGGCGCCCTCCCGGGCGAGAACCGCGTGTGAGAAGCTGACGGCGTGAGCGCTCTGCGCGTGACCGTGACAGGAGCGACGGGGCTGATCGGGCCGGCACTCATCGCGGCCCTGTGTGAGCGCGGCGCGCAGGTGACCGTCCTCTCCCGCGACCCCGAGCGCGTGCATGCAAGGCTCGACTCGATTGGCGAGCGCAGCGCGGGCGCGACGATCGAGGGCGTGCGCTGGGACCTCATGAACGAGCCGGCACCGGCCGCGGCCCTTGCGGGGCGCGACGCCGTCGTGCACCTGGCCGGCGAGAACGTCGCCCAGCGCTGGACGTCGAAGGCAAGACAGGCGATCCGCGAAAGCCGGGTCACGGGCACGCGCCACCTCGTCGAAGGACTGCGCGCCGCCGACCCGCGGCCGCCGATGCTTCTCAGCGCCTCGGCGATCGGCTACTACGGCGCACGGGGTGAGGAGCCGCTCGACGAGGACGCGCCGGCCGGAGATGACTTTCTCTCAGTGGTATGCGCCGATTGGGAGCTCGAGGCGGCGAGAGCCTCAGAGCTCGGGGTGCGCGTCGTGCAGCTGCGCACGGGCGTCGTGCTCGATCGTGAGGGCGGGGCGCTTGCGAAGATGCTGCCCGCCTTTCGGCTCGGCCTCGGCGGCCCCGTGGCCGGCGGGCGCCAGTACATATCGTGGATCCACCGCGACGATGAGATCGGGGTCATGCTCGCCGCGATCGGCGATGACCGCTGGAGCGGCGCGGTCAACGCGACGGCCCCCGAACCGCTGTCGAACCGCGACTTCTCGCGGACGCTCGCCGGTGCGCTCAAACGGCCGTCGTGGCTGCCGGTGCCGGCGGCGGCACTGCGCCTGCTGTATGGCGAGATGGCCGGGATCGTGACGACGGGAGCGCGCGTGGTGCCCGCCAAGGCGCTGGTGCTGGGCTACGAGTTCAGGCACCCTCGCCTGCAGGAGGCGCTGCGCTCGGCACTGAGCTCCGGCTAGCGGCGCCGGGCGGCGCTCAGGCCGACGCAGGCACGCCCTCGCGTGGGCGCGCGGGGCGGTTCTGGGTCTCGATGATCACACGGCATGGGCGCTTGCTCAGGAGGTATGCCGCGGTCGGCCCGATCCGCTGCTCGCCGGCGGGCGCGTGGATGGTGGACCAGTAGATGACATCGGAGCCGACGCGTTCTGCTTCTTCGACCAGCGCCGCCCCGGGGTTGCGCGTGCGAATCAGCCCCGTGTGAATTTTGATGCCGGCGCGGCGCGCCTTGATGCGCGCGCTCTCGAGCACCGAGCGACCCTCGGCCTCCTCCTCCTCCAATCCCGCCTCAAGCGACAGCTGGCTGGGCACGGGCAGCACGAAGATCGCGTAGACCACCCCCTCGGCGCCAATCAGCTTGGCCGCGCTCGACAGCGCCGAGGCGCTGACATCGTCGCCGAAGATCGGCACGAGCGCCGTGCGGTACTCGAGCGCCTCGAAGTCCGCCGGGCGCTCCGGGCGGGCGATGCGGTAGTCCTTTTTCGGATCGAGGCCCTGGCTGTGGCGGTAGTAGAAGTAGCCGCCCATGCCGACGATCATCCAGGGGATGCCGACGTAGCGGGCCTCGGTGTGCAGGACGACGACCGCGATCCACGCGGCGGCGGTGCCGAGGCCGCCGATCACCGCCGTCAGCGGTATCTCAGCTCCGCGGATGCGCACGTTCCAGGGCATGCGGTACGGGCGCTCGCGGTCGGGGTCCTTCACGCGCAGCGCGATCACCGCCGCGTGGGCGATGGTGAACGACAGCATCGCGCCGAACGAGTACAGGTTGCCGAGCACTTCGGTGTTCCCGTACAGGATCAGCGTGCCCGCGAGGCAGGAGAAGAACACGAGCGTGAACCACGGCGTTCGGAACTTCGGGTGCAGCTGCGAGAACAGGCTGGGCAGCTGGCGGTGCTCGGCCAGCGACCAGGACAGCCGCGAGATGCCGATCATGCCCGCATTGGTGGCGATGAAGAGGATCGTCGCGGCGAGGATGCCGACGTAGTAGGTGGCCAGTTTCAGGACGGTGCCGTGTAGGCCGAGGCGCGAGATGATGCCGAGCACCGGATCGTTCTGGAAGAAGCCCCCCAGCGCGGTGGCGTAGCCAGGCTGCGTGAAGGTTTCTTTCAACTCCGGGCTGTAGCCGACGCCGTGGTGGACGATCGGCAGCGCCGACAGTGCCACGACCGAGATGCCGGCGTATACGCCGAGCACGGCGAGCACGACGAGGTTGACGGCCTTCGGGACCTCGCGTCCGGGGTCGCGCGACTCCTCGGCCATGTTCGCCACGGTCTCGATGCCGGTGTACGCGAGCATCGCCAGCGACAGGGCGAAGATCAGTTCTTTCCACGTCGGCACGCTGCCCAGGTGCACCTGGTGGACCAGCAGTGACGGGTTCAGGACCAGCACGCAGCCGACGGCCACGAGCAGGATCTGCGTGCTCAGATCGAGGATCGCGAGGACGAAGTTGAGCTTCGCCGACTCGCCCAGGCCGCGGATGTTCAGCGCGGCGAGCACCACCACGACGACCAACCCGCCGACGATGTCGCCGGGGTTGTGCTTGAGCGAGTGCAGGCCCGGGAAAGCGCTCAGATAGTGGGGCACGAAGAACGCCGAGATGGCGATCGTGAGGATGTAGTCGAGGCTGAGTGCCCAACCGGCGAAGAACGACACGATGTCGTCGAAGGCATGACGCGCGAAGGAGGAGGAACCGCCGGCTTCGGGGAACATGGCGGCGCCCTCGGCGTAGGTTTTGGCCGTGAGCGCGAACAGGCCGCCGGCGAACACGAACACCAGCGGAGTCAGCCCGAGCGCGTGCGCGGCGACGAGGCCGAGCGCGTAGTAGATCGAGGAGCCGACGTTGCCGTAGGCGGTGGCGAACAGGCCGGAAACGCCGACCGAGCGCCGCAGTCCATGCTCTGTCAGGCGTGCCATCACCGTGGAGCGTATACGGCTGCACACCCGGCGATTGGGTGCAAAATCCCGTGCACCGCAGCCCCGAAAGCAGGAAGCGGCCGTATCATGCCGACGACCGGGGTTTCTGGCGATTCCCGGCCCTTTTTATGATGTCGCGACGCGGAAACTACAACTCGGGAGAGGACTTCGTCCTCGAATATGGAGAGCTGCGCTTCACCTTCAACGAGGGCGACTTCTCCGAGCGCTGCGAGCAGGCGGCTCTGAGGCTCGGGTTCGTCGGCGGGCGCCTGGGCGAGGAGGAGCTCGAAGACCTGGTGAACCTCGCGGTCAACGGCGAGATATCCGACCCGGCCTCGGAGCTGGGCGAGCACGTCAACGACTGCTGGCCGGAGTTGATCGGACCGGCCGAGCGCTCGCTGGTGCACTGGCTGCGGCGCCTGGTGTTCCGTGGCGCGTGGCTGGACCAGCGCGTGAACGAGGGTGAGCTGGACGTCGCCTTCGACGAGGAGGCCGGCGGCTTCGCCTACGTGCAGGCTGACCGCAGCGGCGAGCCGATCGAACTGGCCCCCGAGCCCTCCTGGGGACGGGTCGCCTACCGCACCAGGAACGTCTAGGGCTAGCCAGCCGTCTCCATCGCCGCGGCACGAGCCTGGGCGATCGCGCGGGCGCCATCGGGCCCGACGAGCAGCTCGGGCTTGAGCGTGCTCGAGTTGAGCAGATCGAGAATCGGCTGGCGCCCGGTCGATGTCAGCGCGACGTCGAGCCCGATGACCGTCGTCTCGCCGCCGAACGGGCCGCTGGCCGTGGCGATGACCGTGAGCGATCCGCCATCGTGAATGTTGCGCGCGAGCGCGAGCGCCTTGCGAGCGGCCTGAGGGTGCAGGCCGTCGAGGCCGTCGATCAGCACCAGCGCGTTTCCACCGCGGGCCGCTACGCGCTTGGCGGCGTCAAGCGCGCGCTCGACCGCCTGACCCTGGGCGTCGGCGGAGGCGGCGAAGGTCAGAGCGGCCACCGGCGCCACCGGTCCCTGCTGCCAGGGCGCGATCTCCTCGGGCCTGACACCGGCCAGCACCACGCTCACATCCAGGTCCTCGCGCCCGGCGACGCTTTCAAGGAGGCTGCGCAGGGTCTCCGTCTTGCCGGCGTGCGCGGCGCCCACGATCACGGCACGCGAGCCAAGACCGAGCGGCGTGAGCCACTCGATCGCCTCGAGCGTGGGGTCCTGCGAGCCCAGCGCCAGCCGATCGCTCGGGTAGGCCACGGGCAGGTCCTCGTAGCGGGCGCCCTCGGACACCGTCTCGGCAGGCGCGCCGTTGATCGTGTCTATGCGTACGAGCGAGGGGTAGCGCTCCGAGCGCCGCGGCGTGCGGACCGGTCCCGTGACCCGGTCGCCGGATACCAGCTCGCAGCGGCGAACCTGGGCCGCGGAGATGTAGACGTCATTGTCGGAAGGCTCCGGCGGGGCCACGCGCAGGAAGGCCGAGCCGTTGCCCAACAGCTCAACGACGCCCTCGACGACGTGGCCGCCGTCTCGCGCGCCCTGCGCGTCGGCCTCGGAACGCTCGCCTGCGGCCTCGCCGCCGTCGTCCTTCGGGGTAGCGGCCGAGCGGCGCGAGCGGCTCGACGAGCGCCCGCCGCGGCGTTTGCTGCGGCTGGGCTCAGCGCGGTCGGGCTCAGACGCGGTCTCGGAGAGCTCCTCGGAGTCGAGTGTCGCGGAGGCGCTCGCGCCGTCTCCCGGTCCCTCTCCGAGGATCGCTTCGATCAGCTCGGCCTTGCGCAGGCGGCGAAAGCCGTCGAGACCAAGCTGGTCGGCGATCGCATGCAGATCCGCCAGAGTGCTTGCCTGAAGCTCAGAGCGCTCGAGTACAGCCATATGTCACTTCTCCTTCGCTGGTGGGTTAGGGCGGTTGGCGTCCCAGCGCGTTGGACAGCGGCGGGCACCCGTGATGGTGTCCAGCCTAGCGGCCAGCTCGGCCGGCTCGTGCACGGGCACCACCAGCGCGCCGCTACCCGCTCGCCGAGGGCTCCCGGCGCAGCTCCTCGGCGAGCGCCAGATCGCGGCTCGGCTCGAGCTCACCGGACAGCGCTGCGCGCACCGTCAGGAAGTCGCTCGCGGCGGAGACGTCGTGAAGGCGGAAGAGATGCGCGCCGACGTCAACCCCGTGGGCGAGCGCGGCGAGCGTGCCGCCGAGGCGCTCGCGCGGGGGGCGCCCGGTGAGTGCGCCGATGAAGTCCTTGCGCGAGATCGCCATCAGCAGCGGTAGTTCCAGCTCGTGCAGGCGCCCGGCCTGCGCGAGCAGGCGGATCGTCTGTGCCGGTGTCTTTGCGAAATCCGGCCCCGGGTCGATGATGAGCTGCTCGCGAGCCATGCCGGCGGCGAGCGCCAGCGCAACGCGCTCGCGCAGGAAGGCGAGCACTTCGCCGGTGATGTCGCCGTAGAGATCCGCGTCCTGCAGCCGTTCGCGGGGTGCGGCTCGCGTGTGCATCACGACGAGTGCGGCGCCCGTGTGCGAGCACAGCTCGGCCAGCGCCGGATCGCTCAGGCCGCTGACGTCGTTGACGATCCTCGCCCCGGCGGCGATCGCAGCGCGGGCAACCGCCGGCTTGTAGGTGTCAACCGAGACGATCGCGCCCAGCTCGCCGGCCGCCCGCTCGATGAGCGGCACGACGCGCTCGATCTCCTGCTGCTCGGGAACCGGCGGACGGCCGGTGCTCGCGGACTCTCCGCCGATGTCCAGGACGTCCGCGCCGGCCTCGAGCAGCTCACGCGCGAGCTGCACCTGCGCATCAAGCGTCGTGTGGCGCGAGCCGTCGCTGAAGGAGTCCGGCGAGGCGTTGACGACGCCCATCAGCCAGGGGCGCGGGCCCAGCTCGAGCACGCGATCGACGGCGCGCACGCGGTGAAGTGGGGCGCTCACGGCTGCACCGGCGCTCACGGCTGCGGCGCGGAGGCCTCCTTGACCGCCGCGCCGAGGTTCTCCGCGGGCGCGCCGGCGCCGACAATCCCCTCTGCCGCCGCCTCCTCGGCGAAGCGCCGGAGCTCGAGTGCCCGTCGCTCGGGGCTCCACCCCAGCTCCCGCGCGAGGATGTCACCGACACGCTCGACCGGACCGCCCGGTGCCCCCGCCGACTGCTCGCCGACGAGCTCCCGTGCGGCCAGCAGGCCCAGGCGAGTTCTTCGCAGCAGCACGTCGCCGATGCTGCGGGCCTGCTCTCGGCGCGCGGCCAGCGCGACCTCGGCGAGCAGGTCCGGGAGGCCGGGGACGATCGGCTGGGCCAGCTCTCCGCGCTCGGCCGCCAGCGCCAGCACCTGGTGGGCCGAGTAGCCGTATCGGGAGGCGAGCGCCTGATAGGACTTGGCGGGCACACCCTCCACGAGCGGCAGCTCCTCGACGCTTATTGCCTGCCCGAGCGGGATTTCCTGGGTGCGGCAGGGGGCGTCCCTCGCGTCGCGCTCGACCAGGCGGTCGACGGTCATCTTTGCCATGCGCCGCCACGTCGTCAGCTTTCCCCCGGTGATCGTGATCATCCCCGATGAGGTCTCATACAGCTCGGCCTTGCGCGAGATGTCCACCGACTTCTTCGGGTCGCCGGTCGAGATCAGGGGCCGTACGCCCGCGAACGCGCCCGTCAGATCAGCGGGTCCGAGCGCCGAGCCGAAGAACTCGTTGACGGCGTCGAGCAGATAGCCGATGTCCTCGCCGGACGGCTTGACGTGGTCGAGCGGCCCCTCGTAGTCGTTGTCGGTCGTGCCCACGAGCGCGTGCCCCAGCCAGGGCAGCGCGAAGATCGTGCGACCCGCGCCCGCCGGGACGATCGCGCCCCCGTTCAATGGCAGCGCCTCGCGTGACAGGGTGACATGCGTGCCACGGCTGGGCCGGATGCGCGGCAGCTCGGCCTCGTCGTGTAGCTCGTCCGGGCGCAGCTCGTCAGCCCAGACACCCGTAGCGTTGACGACGTTGGCGGCGTGCACCTCGAACGACTCGCCGCTCTCGCCATCGAGGGCGCGCACGCCGTAGGTGCGACCGTCGCGCACGAGCAGGCCGGCGACGTCGACCCGGTTGGCACAGACGGCACCGAAGCGCTCGGCCTCGCCGAGCACGGTCAGCACGAGCCGGACGTCGTCCGTCTGGCAGTCATAGAACAGATATCCGCTCGTCGGCTCACGCGCGGCGAGCGCGGGCAACAGCTCGACGACCTCCTCGCCTGAGATGACGCGGTGGCGCTCGGGGCTCCAGGACTCGCGCGCCAGCGAGCGATCGTCGGGCGGGCGGCCGCCGGGCGCGGTGCGGTCGCCCGGGCGCTTTCCCTGCGCGCGTCCGCGCGAGCGCCGCCCCCGGCGCGCACGCAGGCGGTCGCGGTCGACCGACATGACGTCGTACAGGTTCAAGCCGACGCCGACCAGACGGTCCGGGCGCGCGCCTTCGAAGGCGGGCACGACCAGCGGCAGCGGGCGCACCAGATGCGGCGCCAGCGTCACCATCAGCTGGCGCTCGAGCAGCGCCTCGCGCACGAGTCCGAGGTCGAAGTTCTGCAGGTAACGCAGACCTCCGTGCACGAGCTTGCTCGAGCGGCTGGAGGTCCCCGAGGCGAAGTCCGCTCGCTCGAGCAGCGCCACGCTGTAGCCGCGCGTGGCTGCGTCCAGCGCCACGCCCGCGCCGGTGATGCCGCCGCCGACGACCGCGACATCGAACTCGTCCTGCGACAGCGACGCAAGGGCCTGGCTGCGCTCGATCACGACCAGCAGTGTGCCAGAGCGCGAAGACCCTCACCGCCGCCGGGGCGCCGGCAGGCCGGGCCCGCGCGGGCCTCAGATGTGGGCCAGCTCGGCGGTGATGTCGGTGACCGCCGACTTGGCGTCCCCGAACAGCATCGTCGTCTCCGGCTCGTAGTAGAGCTCGTTTTCGATGCCGGCGAACCCCGGGTTCATGGAGCGCTTGATCACGATCACCGAATGGCTCTCGGAGACTTCGAGGATCGGCATGCCGTAGATCGGCGAGGAGGGTGTGTTCTTGGCCGCCGGGTTGGTCACGTCGTTGGCGCCGATCACGAGCGAGACGTCGGTGCGGGAGAACTCCTGGTTGGCCTCATCCATCTCCTCCAGCTGGTCATAGGGCACGTCGGCCTCGGCCAGCAGCACGTTCATGTGTCCCGGCATGCGTCCCGCGACCGGGTGGATCGCATAGCCGATCTCTACACCACGTTTTTCGAGCTCCTTGGTGAGCTCGCGCACCGCATGCTGAGCCTGCGCGACGGCCATGCCGTAGCCGGGCACGATCATGACGCGGTTGGCGTAGGCGAGCTGGATCGCCGCGTCGGCGGCGCTCGTCGAGCGCACGCTGCCCGCGTGCTCGCCGGCGCCGGATGCGCCCTCGACCGCCCCACCGCCGCCGAACCCGCCGGCGACGATCGCCGGGATCGAGCGGTTCATGGCGGTGGCCATCAGGTTCGTGAGGATCGAGCCCGATGCGCCCACGATCATGCCGGCGACGATCAGCGCGGTGTTGTCGAGCGCGATCCCGGTGGCCGCGGCCGACAGGCCGGTGAAAGCGTTTAGAAGCGAGATCACCACCGGCATGTCGGCACCGCCGATCGGCAGCACGACGGCGTTGCCGAGCAGCGCGGCGCACACCAGCAGCCCGATGAACACGCCTTCGGACTGGTCGCCCCCGACGATGTCCACGGCGGCGGCGACCGCCAGGATCAGCAGCACGAGGTTGACGATCTGCTGCGCGGAGCCGAAGCTGATCGGGCGCCCGGGGATGATTTCCTGGAGCTTGCCGAAGGCGATGTTCGAGCCCCAGAAGGAGACCGATCCCACGATCGCCGCGAACAGCGAGAAGATGGCGATGTAGGTGGGGGTGTGCGCGAAGCCGTCGGTGAGGCGGAACTCAGACCAGGAGATCAGGAACACCGCACCGCCCCCCACGCCGTTGAACAGCGCGACCATCTGCGGCATCGCGGTCATCTTCACCTGCCGCGCCGCCG
This sequence comes from uncultured Solirubrobacteraceae bacterium, assembly GCA_963761355.1. Lineage (GTDB taxonomy): Bacteria > Actinomycetota > Thermoleophilia > Solirubrobacterales > Solirubrobacteraceae > Palsa-744. Next base: position 124,865 of record CAVXHC010000002.1, on the reverse strand, counting down.
GCACGCCGACGGCCGCGCCCAGCGCGACGCCGAGGGCGATCAGCCCCCAGTTGCCCTCGAGCGGGTTGATCAGCGTCGCGATCACCGCGATCGCCATGCCGACGGCGGCGATGCGATTGCCGCGTACGGCGGTGGTGGGGCCGGATAGGCCGCGCAGCCCCTGGATGAACAGCGAGAAGGCGACGATGTAGAGGATGTCGCGGAAGCTCTCGCCCTGCAGGAAGGAGGTGGCGAGGATCACGGCGCCTCCTGCTTGTCCTTGCCCGGACCGTCATCGCCCTTGCCCTCGGGCTCCTTGGCGGAGCCTTTGGGCTTTGACTTGAACATCTCGAGCATGCGATCTGTCACCAGAAAGCCGCCGACGATGTTGATCGTGCCGAACGCGATCGCGATAACCAGGATGACCTTGTTGAAGGTGTCGTTACCCGCCAGCCCGATGACGAGCAGCCCGCCGAGCAGAACGATCCCGTGGATCGCGTTGGTGCCCGACATCAGCGGTGTGTGCAGCGTGTTGGGCACCTTCGAGATGACGACGAAGCCGATGAAGCCGGCCAGCACGAGGATCGCGAGGTTGGTGGTGAGGACGCTCGCGAGGATCATGACGCGGCCTCAACGGCGGCTTTCGCCCCAGGGTTGACGATCTCGCCGTCGCGCACGATGCACGCCCCCGCGACGATCTCATCCTCGAAGTCGAGCTGCAGGGAGCCGTCCTCGCCGACGAACAGTTCGAGCAGCGCGAGCACGTTGCGCGCGAACAGCTGTGATGCGTGCTCGGCCATGCTCGCCGGCAGGTTCAGCGGCGAGATGATCTTCACGTCGTGGCGGACGACCGTCTCTCCCGGCACGGTCAGCTCGCAGTTTCCCCCCGCCTCGCCGGCGAGGTCGACGATCACCGAGCCGGGCTTCATCCCTTCAACGGCCTCCGCGGTGACGAGCTTCGGCGCCGGGCGCCCGGGCACGAGCGCCGTCGTGATGACCACGTCGAAGCCCTTGATCGCGTCGGTCAGGGCCTGCTGCTGGCGGGCGCGCTCCTCCTCGGTCAGCTCGCGCGCGTAGCCGCCCTCGCCGCTGGCCTCGAGACCGAGATCCAGCCATTGGGCTCCGAGCGACTGCACCTGCTCGGCCACCTCCGGGCGCACGTCATATCCGGTCGTGCGCGCGCCGAGGCGCTTGGCGGTCGCGAGTGCCTGCAGTCCCGCCACGCCGACCCCCAGGACGAGCACCTTGGCCGGCGGGATCGTTCCAGCCGCCGTCATCAGCATCGGGTAGAAGCGTCCCATCGTGTCGGCCCCGAGCAGCGCCGCCTTGTAGCCGGCGACGTTGCTCTGCGAGGACAGCGCGTCCATCGACTGGGCGCGGGATATGCGAGGGATCGCCTCCATCGCGAACGCCGTCGCCTTCGCATCGGCCAGCGCGCGTGTGGTCTGAGGGCTCGTCAGCGGCGCGAGGAACCCGATCAGGATCGAGCCGGAGCCCAGCCCGCGAATCTGCTCGGGGTCCGGCGGTGCGATCGTGACGACCACGTCAGAACCCCAGATATCCGAGGCGTCCGCCGTCATCCGCGCGCCGGCCTCGGCGTACGCGGCATCGGGCAGGAGCGCATCCGCGCCCGCGCCCTCCTGGACGACGACCTCGAGGCCCTTCGCCTTCAGTTTGCTCACGACCTCCGGCACAAGCGCCACCCGGTGCTCGCCCGCCGCTGTTTCCTTCGGAACACCAATCCGCATGTGCAGGGCGGGAACGTATCCGATCGCGGCGATGGGCGGCGGTCCGGGTATGCAAGACTCGAACCGCCATGACCGTCAACCTCACCCGCATATACACCAAGCTGGGCGACGGCGGCGAGACGCACCTCGGCGATATGAGCCGCGTGTCGAAGGTCCACCCGCGCGTCGAGGCCTACGGCACCGTGGATGAGCTGAACGCCACGATCGGCGTGGCACTCTGCCAGCCGGGCCTGCCCTCGGCGTTCGCCGAGTGGCTGCGCCGCGTGCAGAACGACCTGCTCGATGTCGGCGCGGACCTGTCGGTGCCCGGCTCCGCCGGCGGGGCGGCGAACGAGCGATTGCGCATCGGGCCGGCCTACACCGAGTGGCTCGAGCAGGCCTGCGACGAGGTCAACGCGACGCTTCAGCCGCTGCGCTCGTTCGTGATCCCGGGCGGCAGTCCTGCCGCCGCGCAGCTGCACGTCTGCCGAACCGTCTGCCGGCGCGCCGAGCGTCGCTCGATCGCGATCGGCGAGGAGGCCAACCCGGAGGTGGTTCGCTACCTCAACCGGCTGTCGGACCTGCTGTTTATCCTCAGCCGCGCGGTCAACGCGCAGACTGGCGCGGGCGGCGAGGCCGAGTCGCTATGGGAACCGGGCGCGCACGGCGCCGACTCCGGGTCACGCGCGTCCTGAGTGCCTGAAGGAGACGGCCCGCGGCCAGCGCCGATCGGCAGCGCGCAGGCCGGCCACCGCCAGCGCCATCCACAGGCCGGCCACGAGGTAGCCGCCGAACACGTCGCTGGGCATGTGCCAGGCGAGGATCAGCAGTGAGCAGCCGACGGCGAGGGCGAACGCGGCGCCGATCCCCGCCACCAGGGGACGCAGGTGGACCGGAGCCACGAGTACGGCGCAGAGCACGAGCGCGACCGCGGCGGCGGAGTGGCCGCTAGGCCAGGAGGCGGCGGCGATGTACTTGGCGCCGCTGATCTGCACGTGCGGATGTGCGAGCAGCGGCTTCAACACCTCGGCCGTCAGCGGAGCCATCGACATCACGACCGCGACGGCCACCGCGACGCGGGGGCGTCGGCGCGAGATCGCGACGGCCACCAGCGCGAGGCCCCAGCAGACGAACAGCGCCGGGGCGAGCAGATGCAGGAGCGCATTCGCCGCGAAATCGACATGGGGGCGGCTGAGCAGCTCGAAGTCGCGCAGCGCCGCCGAGTCGCGCACCTGGCCTGCCGGTAACAGGTCGGCCACCATCCACGTCAGGGCAAGACCCGCCAGGCACAAGCCGGCGAAGCCCAGCGCGCCCGCCGGAGCGCGCCGCCCGGAACGGCTCGAGATGGGCCGTGAATGCATGGCCCGCGCGGTATAGGCGTGTCCCGACATCACCAACAGGGTATGACAGCGGCTAAAGCGAGGTTGAAGCCGGCGCGCGTGGAGGCGCGGCGCCCGCTCAACCGACTGGAAAGGTCCTTCCCGACAGCGCGATCAGCGCCTGCGCGGTCACCCAGACGGGCGTCTGCGTGCCGGTCCGCGAGTAGCGGATGCTGCCGTCCGCTGAGACGAGGCTTTCCAGGTAGCCAAGCGGCGAGCGGCTGCCGCGGCGGCGGACGCTGCCCGGATTGCGTCCGGCCGCGATCAGACCCTGCACCGCCCACGCGGTGGACTGGGCGTTGGATTCGCCGCCGGGCTGCTGCGGGTAGCCGCCGTCTCGGTTCTGGGCGCGCACGAGAAAGCCCGCGGCGGCCGCGAGTACGCGGCTGTTGCGGGCGTGCGCGTCGACGAGCGCCTGCAATGCGGCGGCCGTGTCGTCGACGTCACTGGGCGAGCCGTGGGAACCGAAGCCGAAGCCGCCGTCACCGTTCTGCTGGCGCTCGATCCAGCCGGCGGCTTCGCGAATCGCCTCGAACGCCGGCGAGTGCCCGACCGCGATCAGCGCGAACACCGCGAACGACGTCAGGTTGACCTGGTGCTCGAAGGAGTTGTCGCTCGCCCGCGCCCCCATCACTTCTGAGACCAGGTCGTGCCCGGCGAACGAGTATGCCGACGCCCCGCATGCGCGCGCCGCGAGAATCGTGCGCTCGGCGTCGCCGAGGCCCGAGAGCGTCGAGGCTTCATCGCGCAGCGCGTCGAGCACGGAGTGCCCGCCACGGCGCACGCCGGCCGGGTTGCGACCTGAGGCGGCGAGGCCCATGGCAGCCCACGCGGTGTAGAGCTCACTGCTCGACTGCCCGCTGGCGCCACCGAAGCCGCCGTTGGCGTTCTGTGCCCCGGTCAGGAAAGACAGCTCGCGGTTGAGCGACGCGGCCTCAGCAGCGCGCGCGCCCCCGAACACGAGGGTTCCGGCGAGCAGCACCGCCGCGAGCGAGGCCGCTGCGCCGAACCTCGGCAGGGCGCCGCCCGGCGTCGGCTTATCGCCGCTCGTGACGGGGTCGTCCGCGCGCTCCCAGCTCACGTCCATGCGCGCGCGCATGCGGGCGAGCAGCCGGGCCAGCTCGGGTGCGAACGCGAAACCGAACACGAAGCTCGCGATCGTGTCGGTGATGTCAAAGGGCAGCGCGGCAACGGCGATCGCCAGAAACGCCGCGGGGGTGTGGCTCGCGCCGAGCGTCCACGTGTACAGGTTCATGACCTCCTTGGCGGCGAGCGCCGCCAAGGCACAGGCGAGCGCGAGCTGAAGGCGCCCCAGCCGTCGCCGGCTGAGCACTCCGAGCCCGGCGCCGGCCAGACCCACCATCCCCCAGGCGGCCATCTGCCAGGGCGTATAGGGGCCCTGCCCGAGCACGATGTTCGAGGCGAACATCCCGAGCGCACCCACGGTGAAGCCGGGCAGCGGACCAAGCGCGTACCCCACCACCAGCGTCATGGCGGTGATCGGCTTGACGTCCGGCAGGGCCACGAACGCGTCACGACCGAGCGCCGCCACGGCGGCCAGCGTGGCGACGACCGCCGCCATGCGCGCAGAGGGGCGCCTGCGCTCGTAGGCCAGCCAGCCGAGCACGAGCACGAAACCGACGATCGCGAACGAGGCCAGCGGCCAGCTCACAGGACGACCTCCGCCTGGGTGTCCGCCGGCACGCGCTGGGCGCGTGCCCGCACGAGCACCGCCCCCTCGTGCGGCAGCAGCGCGCCGCCGGCGCCGCCGAGGATGCGGGCGGTCTCGGTCGCAAAGTACCAGCCGCCCGCGAGCAGTTCGGCGGCGGGACCGTCCGCGATCACACGCCCATCGGCGAGCAGGATCGCGCGCTGCGCGCACGCGGCGGCGAACTCGGGGTCGTGCGTGGCGACGATCACCGCCTGCCCCTCGCTCGCCCTGCGCCGGAGCTCAGCGGCGAGCTCGGCCTTCGTTTCGCGGTCCATGCCGCGAGTCGGCTCGTCGAGCGCGAGCACCGCCGGCCTGGCGCTGCGCGTGTCCCCGTCCGCGCCGGTGACGATCGCGAGCGCCAGGCGCTGGCGCTCCCCGCCCGAGAGATCACGGGGGTTGCGGTCGGCCATCCCCGCCAAGCCCACCGCCTCGAGCGCCGCGGCCGAGGCCTCCTCGCCGACGCGCTCATGGAAGAAGTAGTCGCCCGGGTTCTGCAGCAGCAGGGCGACTCTCCCAGCGCGCTGCACCCGGCCGCGCGTGGGCTCGAGCAGGCCGGCAGCGTGGCGCAGAAGGGTCGACTTGCCGGCGCCGTTTCGGCCCATCAGCGCAACGCTCTCATTGGGCGCGAGGGTCAGCGTGACCCCGCGCAGAATCGCCGGCCCGTCGCGCAGCTCGTGCCAGACGCCGCGCATCTGTAGCGCCGGCTGCGGCTGGCCGCGACGGGCCTTCCGCCTCGGCCCGGCATGAGCCTCCGTCCGATCCACATCCTGCTGATGATCCTCGACGGGCAGGAGCTCCTGGGCGCGCAGCGTGGCCCGCGCCGCCCGCACGCCCACCGGCGGTGGGTGGAGGCCGGCGAGCGAGAACAGCTTCGCACCGGGCGTCTGCAGAGCAGGCACCCGCTCGCCGGCCCAGGTTAGGAACGCGCCCGGATCGCCATCGCAGGCGAGGCGCCCATGCTCGAGTGCGATCACGCGGTCGGCGGCGCTCAGACAGCGCTCGAGCCTGTGCTCGGCCAGCAGGATCGTTGTCTCCCACTCCTCGTTGAGGCGGCGCAGCAGGCTGATCAGCTCGTCTCCGGCAACCGGATCGAGCTGGGAGGTGGGCTCGTCCAGCAGCACCATCCGCGGCCTGCCGGCGAGCGCCGCGCCCAGCGCCACCCGCTGCTTCTCCCCTCCTGAGAGCTCATGCGTCGAGCGATCCAGCAACGAGTCGATGCCAAGCGCGAGCGACACCTCCTCCACCCCGCGCGCGACCGCGGCCGCGCCACTGCCGCGACTTTCGAGGGCGAGCGCAAGCTCCGCTCGCACGGAGCTCATCACCAGCTGGGTCTCGGGGTCCTGGAAGAGCACGCCCACGAGCGCGCCGAGGCGGGCCGGTGGGTGCTCGCGCGTGTCGAGCCCGGCGAGCGTGACCCGACCCGCGAAGCGCCCGCCGTCGAAGTGCGGCGCAAGGCCGCAGGCCGCGCGCAGGAGCGTCGACTTGCCGTGTCCGGAGAGACCCGCCAGCAGGCAGAACTCGCCGGGGTGGATCTCGAAGCTGACATCGTCCAATGCGGGGACATCGCAGCCGGGGTAGCGATAGGTGACCTGCTCGAAGCAGAGCAGCGGATCGCTCATGGCTCAATTCCCCGGCGGTCGCAGAACGGGAGCAGTGTGGCGGCGATGAGGGCTGCGCACAGTGCCAGCGTGCCGGCGCTCGTGGACATGTGAACGGTTGGGTAGGCCGCGAATGATGCTGCTCCGGCGAGCCTGCCGACGAGCGCGAGCGCGAGTATCGCCGCGGCGGAAGCAGTAAATGCGATGTCGTGACGTGAGAACGGACGCGCCACGCGCGGGGCGCGCCGCGCGCCGGCGAAGCCGCGAAGCTCGAGCGTCGCGGCCACGTCCATCGCCCGGTCCAACGAGCCGCCGACGACGGCGCCGAGCAGGGCCACGCGGGCACGCGCGCCGCTCGGAGCACCGCTCGAGCGCGTTCTCTGCGCTTCGGCCAGCCGCTGGGAGTCGGCCGCGAGCACGGGCAGCATGCGCGTCGCCAGCGACGCCGTGAGTGCTGAGCGGAATGACAGGCGCCGGAACACCCGCAGCAGCTCGTCGGGGTCGATCGCCAGGCCGGCGAGCGTGGTGATGAGGATGAGGAGCGTCACCTTGAGCGCGATCACCGCCCCGTATGCCAGCGCCTCGAGCGTGAGGTCGCCCTGTCCGAACGGGCCCAGGTCGCCGAGCCTCGCGAACACGGTGAGGCCGTCGCGCGAGACGAGCACGTTGACGAGAACGATTGGAAGAGCGACGATCAGCGCGGTCCGAAGCGAACGCGCCAGGTGACGGCCGAGCCCGGCGCCGGTGCTCGCGCCGAGGACCGCCACGAGCAGCGCAAGGAGCACGACGGGGTGATAGAGGATGAGCGTCGCCGCCGTCAGAGACAGTGCCCACGCGGCGCCGGCACCCGCCCGCGCCGCGTGCAGCGGGCTTGCGATGCGGCGATAGAAGAGCGCCGTCCCCATCATCGGCTTCATCCGTCGGCCTCCGGCAGTGCAAACGCGCCAGCGGGCGAGACCGCAAGGGCGAAGCGATTGCGCAGCTCGGTTTCATCGAATGCTCCGGCGGCGGCGCCGACGCCCGTCGCGTCGGTCCCCGTCACCACCCACACGGGCGCGTCTTCGCCGCTGCGCGTGGCCGCGATCAAGCCGGCGCCCGCGCCGAGTACGCGGGTCGTCTGCCCATTCTGGTCGAGCAGCGTGAGCGTGCTTCCGTTGGCCGAGAAGCGAGCGTAGACGCCGCTCGCGTTCGGTCCGCGCTCGATGCTCTGCACGCTCGGTTCGCTCTCGACGGCCGTCCACGGCGCCACCGCCACGCGCAACGTTTCAGTCTCACCGCCGCCGCTGCCGAGCGCCGCGACCGCCGCCGGGACGCCGAGCACGCCGAGTCGCTGAAGGACGGTGCGGCACGCGACGCCGGCCACGACCGCGCATTCGACGCGCACCGGCAGCCGCTTGCCGTTCAGGCCATTGAGGAACGGCTCGGGAAAGGAGCCGACCACTGCGGGCACATCGTCGGTCTGGCTCCAGTCGTGGCGATCCCACCAGATGTGATCGCCCGGATGCACGTTCGTGGCCGCCGCACCCTGCGGCGCCTCGACGCCGTTGACGTAGTAGAACCAGTCAACCGGCTCGCCGCCTTCCTGACCGCCGGCGAGCCCGTCGATGCTCTGCACGAAACCGCCGGAGTAGCGGGTGCTCACGGTGGCGTTGCGCATCAGGAGGCTCATGACGGTCTCCTGGCCGCGCACGTGCGGCGCCCCGATGGAGCGGATGAGCGCGCCGCCGAAGTCACGCGTGACGGTGAGGTGCACCGCGCTCGGCGCCGGGCCCGCGCCGAGGCCGCAGCCCGTCAGCGCGAGGGCGGCCACCATCAGGGTGACCGCACCCACACCGAGCGTCGGAGAGCTCCAGGCGAGCCGGAAAGCGCCGTCGCTAGGAGGCATCGCTCCTACCCGACATAGAACACGACCCTCGAGCTGCCGCGTGCGAGCGTCGTGCGGTTGCCCGCGGCGTCGGTCGCCTGCACGTCGAGGACATAGCGCCCTGGCCGCAGCGCTTCCGGCAGCAGGTAGGAGAAGCTCGACTGCGTTCCCACCTTGAAGAAGCTGCCCTCGCCACAGCGCGCGGAGCCGAAGCGGTCACTGGCGCCGTTGTAGGCGTAACAGCGGCCTTTGTGTGAACGTCGCAGGCGCAGGCTGACGGAGGCGACGGTGGTGTGAGCCAGCACTTTGCCGGCGAGCACCCTGGGAGCGCGGCCCTTCGCATAGCGATGCCCGTCGATTAGCCCGGCGATCTTCGCGACGACCGCGTAGGGGCCTTTGTAGGAGGAGCCCGAGTAGCCGAGCACGCCTCCGGCTGAGCTCGAGGATCCGGACGGACCGCTCGTGCCGCACGTGCCGTCGTTTGCGTTGTGGACGCACACGCTGGCCTCCGTGCGCACCGAATCCGGAGCTGTTGCGTGCAGAAGCACCGAGCCCGGACTCGAGAGGGTGAGCGTAGCTTCCCCGCCAGGGCCGGTTATCGCGCTTGCTCCTCCCCCGGCGACCGTTGCCCCGACCGCAGGCGAGGGCGCACCAGTCGCGTTGGCGTAGGAGGTGACCTTGACGGTCACCGGCGCGCCGACCTCGGCAACGGCGGGAGCATCGATGCCGAGCGGGCTAGGTGCAGCTGGGCATGCCCCCGTTTCACTAAAGCATTCGGGGAACAGGAGGATGCTTTCGCCGGAGTTGGGTTCTACTTCGCAGATGCCGGCGGTGGACGGCCTGTTGTTGAGCCAGAAACTCCAGAAGTAGTCGGCCGGCGCGCCCGGTTCGAACAGGTGGCTCTCGCCAGCGACGGTTTCGACCGAATAACCGAGCCCGCTGAACCAGGTGCCGCCCCAGTTACCGGAGGTGGCGAGCTGCAGCGCGCCCGCGGCGCTGGTGCCCGCGCAGCTATCCGCAGGATTGCCGTCCTTGACGACAGGCGTAGTCGTCGTGGTGACTTCGGTCGGCGGAACGAGCGTTTCGTTCGTTCCCTCCACACGGACGGTCACGGACGCGGGCCCGGCGGCGAGGGCCGCGCAGGCAAATACGGTGAGGCCGAGACAGGCGGCGCCTAGCGCCAAGGAAAAACGACGAGATGAGACCATGAGCCAACCCCTTTCCACGAGGGCTTGTGGGCTTTCGGTCGGAGGCAGGTCTCCTGGCTCCCGGGCCTACCCCTCCGCGCCTTCCCGGCCCGCCGTCGGCGGATCGGTGGCTTCGCGCTATAGCCGCGCGCCGCGATGGGCATCCCCGGTCACAGTGGCGGGTCCGCGCCGGATTCGCACCGGCTTCCCTTCACCACCGACCGTTGAAGATCAGGATCCTACTCCTCGTTCATCGGCGGGTACATCCCCCGTCCAGGGGGGGGTCTCACCGATTCGGATCGGCGCTCAGCGCCCGATGCTCTCCAGGTCCGTGTCGAGATCGCCGAGCGCACGTCGGTCCGTCTCATCAAGCACGGCCCCGCCGACGATAAGCCGGCGCGCCGCGTCGAGGTCATCAGAGCGGCCGAACGTGAGGGCGCCCTTCACGATCCCCTGCTTCAGATACCAGTTGGTGAAGGCCCCCTGCTCCATCGACCCGCGCACGATCTCCTCGTCCCACTCATATGCCGGGCCGACGTACTCGAGTTCGCCCCAGTCGGCGAAGACGGAGTAGAAGTATGGAACCACCTCGTGCGGAATGTCGTTGCCGAGCATGTTCAGCGCCACCGTCTTGCCGTGGTTGAAGGCGACGTCCCAATGCTCTATCCGCACCGGCGCGCCGCCGTGCACGACCGAGTCGTATTCACAGATGTCGCCTCCAGCGAACACCCCGGAGACCCCGCTCTGGAGGCGCGAGGAACAACGCACGCCCCCGCGCTCGCCGATCTCGAGGCCCGCCCGCGATGCGAGCTGCACATCCGGCGTCACCCCGGCGCCGATGACCACCGCGTCCGCGGTCAGCTCGAGGCCGCTCCTCGTCACCACCTTGGCGACGCGGCCCTCGCCCTCGAAGCGCTCGAGCTCGTCGCTGCCGTGCACGGACACGCCGTGTGATTCGAGCAGCTGTTGGAAGAAGCGACCCACCCGTTCACCGAAGCCGCGTTCGAGGGTCGCCTGCTCCTGCATCACCATCGTGCAGTGCTTGCCGATCAGCGTCAGCGAGGCGGCGACCTCGCAGGCGATGTAGGAACCGCCGATCAGCACCACCTCGTCGGCATCCTCCACCGCGGTGCGAATCGCATCGGCGTTGCCGAGTGTGCGTAGGTAGTGGATCTGCTCGAGGTGGCACCCATCCACGTTCAAGCGGCGTACGTTCGCCCCGGTCGCGATCAGTGCCTGGTCGAACTCGATCTCGTCCTTGCTAGAGAGCTTGGCCGTACGCGACTCGAGGTCGAGTCCGGTCACGCTCGCACGCGTAAGCAGCTCGATGCTCTGCTCCGTCCACCACTCGTCAGGGCGGAAGTAGGTCGCCTCGCGTGCCTCTTTGCCCTGCAAATAGCCCTTTGAGCACTCCGGCCGGTTGTACGGGGGGTCGGGCTCGCGACCCACCAAGAGCACCTCCCCGTCGGCGCCTTCCTCGCGCAGCCAGCGCGCGCAATTGGCCGACGCGAGGCCTCCGCCGATCAGCAGGTAGTCGACCTTGCGGTCCGCCATCAGCACGCACCTTACAACCCGGGCGGATGACGGACCGACCAATGCGCCCACGTCGGAATGTGGTCGAGGATCCGCCAGCGAGGACCAGCCTGATCGCGGTTGGGGCCCACGTCGGTACCGTTGAAGCTCGTGTCAATGCGAAGACCGGCAATTACCATGAAAACGTGTGGGGTGGGGCTATCCGCCGCGTAAATCGTCACCCACCGTCCCGGCCCCGGCGCTCCCCAGCTCACATAGTCCTGGGCGACAGGGTTGTCCCTGAGGATTTCCGCGATTCCTCGCACCCCCGATCTGTAGAGAACATAGTTCACGGTGCTGGAGCAGTCCTCTTCGAACGCTCCCCGCGGGTCGGGATGACCGCCGGGACCATAGGGCAGTTCCTGTAGCTCGTTGCCGGCGACCACCATCGCCTGTACCACCGCGGGAGCGCCTGCCGGAACCAGCGCGAGATGGCCGTCACCGGGCGCAAGCACGGCACGTCCGCCCGGCACGAACCGCACAGGCGTGGGACTCTCTTCTTCCAGCGCCCTGTCCGCCCCTTCCCCTTCCCCCACTTCGCCCGCCGCGAGGGCTGTTCGCGGCGCCGACGGGGACGCATACAGTGCAGCCCAGTGCTCGACCTCGCTCACATACCAGCCGGCGTGGTTATAGGCGAATAGCGCTTGCGCGTAGTTGCCGGGCGCGCCTGAGGCGCGCAGGTAGTTTGCCGCTCCGTTGATCGCATCGGCAGGATCCCAACGGTCCGCTCGTCCGTCACCGTCGCCGTCAACGCCGTAGCGCGCCCAGGTCGCCTCGAGGAACTGCATCGGCCCGCCGGCGCCCGCCGAGTTGACCGCACCCTCCCTGCTGCACGAGGGGTCGGGGTCGCGCCCGTGATCGCACTCGACCTTGCCGACACCGGCCAGGATCGCCCAATTCAATCCGTACCGTCGCGCGGCCGCCTCATAGAGAGCCAAGTACCGCGGCGGGATTTCCCTCTGTGCGAGCGCGGAGACGCCATCGTCGGGTGCATCCAGTTCCGCGGCGCCGTCGGCGCCGATCGTGAATGGGAGCGTCGAGAAGACGATCAGCAGCGTCGTCAGCAGGACGCACGCCCCTAGCACCACTCCGCCGGCCAGCACCAACCGCCCCGGCCTCGATGACCCGCGCACGAGCGAACCAACTGCGCCGGTCAAGGTCGTCAACGGCTCTGATCCCGGCCCAGCTGGCGTTTGCGCCGCGCAGCCACCTCGCGCGCATCGCGCATCACGCTGGATTCCCTCCCCCCGTCCGATCCCCGATCAGCCGTTCCAGCGTTGCGCCAGGACTCGAGCGCCCGCGGCTCCCGGCGCGAGCTCGGCATGGCGTGGCCGCCATCACGCATCCGCTCCCTGAGCTTGCTGTCGAAGTCCTCGCTCGCCCGGCGTTTCTCGCGGCGCCCCAGCCGCGAAGGCTCGATGGCCGCGGCGAGGTTCGCAGCCGTGGCGTTCCGCTCCTTGCGCAGCGCGAGCTCGCGATCGACATCCAGGCGGGCTGCCCGCTGGCCGCGGGAGTCCAGCAGTTCGTACTCGCTGCGACCGTACCCCGCCAGTCCGGCCAGCCCGGCGTAGTCACGCCGCTCCCCTGCTCTTGCGCTGCCGCCCCGCCCGCTTCCCGGCAGCTCGGCCTGGGCGTCCAGAAACCGCTCGCGCTCCTCGACCTGCGCGTTGGTGTACACCCTGCCGGTCCTGCTTCGCGCCCGCTCGCCGTCGCCGGCCAGAAGCCGCGCAGCGTTCAAGCCACGCTGGGACTGCCCAACCTCCTCTTCGATGCGCTGCGCACGATGCGCCAGTTCGGCTGCCCGCCGCACATCGCCTGACGCGAGCGCCTTGCCATGCTCTCCGCCCACGCGTTCCAGTTGCGCTCGCTTGGCCGATAGCTGCGCCTGGCGCTCCGCCTCGGCCTGCGCCTGTGCGGCTGCATCGCGATGCTCGCTGTCCAACATGCGTCCCGCCTGCTCCGCGGCACCATCGCGAGCGCGCTGGCGGGCGGTAATCGCGCGCTCCCAGGCAGTCTCGGCGTGCTCCCAGGCGGTATTTGCGCGCTCGCGCGGGGCATCGGGGCGCTCGCGGGCGGCATTGGCACGCTCGTGCCTGTCCTTGCGCCTCGCATTGTCCTCGGACAGCCTGCGTCTGACCGCGCCCGCGGCCCGCAGTGCGCCACGCGGCGTCTCGAGCGCAGTGCTCACACGTCGGGCTAGCGACTGGGGCTCAGGCCGAGCGCCTGCCCCCTGCGTGAAGCCGAGCACCTGATGGCGTCGGCTGAAGACGCCCCACCACATCGCCGATATGAGCAGCCACTGGGTGAACCAGCCGAGCGCCGTCAGATCGACCGTGAGGATCCGCTGCATCAGCAGCATCACGCCGAGCAGAAACGAGTAGATCAGCTTCGACATCACGGCGCCGAGCAGTCGCGCCGCCCACCCGCGAAAGGCCGCCCGTCCCCCGTCCCCCAGCGCCGGGGCCAGAACCGCCGCCGGAGCAACCAGCAGGTAGAGCAGGCTGGCAATCGCCGCGCCGAGCAGATGCATGGCGATGAAACCGAGCAGCAGGAGCATCCCCAAGGCGCCGGCCCAGATGAACACGACGCCGATGAATCGCCATTCCGTGCCGTGCTCGGTGCGGAATTCTGCCTGTGCCGCGGTCGGGCCCGTGCACGGCATTTCGCTGCCACCGCAGAGAACGTTGAACAACGACCGGCGGTCGTTGATCGAGTTGCGCAGCAGCTGGTTGGCGGGGAGCGCAAGGAAAAGTCCGCCGTTCGTGCGCGCGTCCTGCAACTGCTCGACGCTCTGACCGAGCGCACGTGCCGACTGGCTGCCGGCTTGCGAGCAGGCGCCGAGCGCGCTCGAGCTGACCCGACAGCCGACCTGAGCTCGCTCGAGTCCGGCGATCGCAATGGCCGACGCGCGCAGTCTGGGGTCCATCAACGCGGGATCGCTGCACCAGCGCACGTTGCCAAACTCGAGAAAGCACCAAGGGTCGCCGATCGCGCCGCTGAAGACGTTTCCCATGCTGTCGGCGAGCGTCCGATCCGGAGAGTCAGGCGTGCCACCCGCAACCGTTCCCAGCGCTCCCAGGCCGGCCTGGTTGGCCCACTGTCCCAGCGATCCGACGGTGCCGGTGGGGTCCATGATCACCCACAGCCCTCCCGCCATCATCGCCAGCATCATCAGCGCCTGACCGATCGTCTCGGCCACGCGGCGACGCACAAGTCCGTGATAGGCCGCGAGCACCGACGCCACCGCGAGCGCCGTCACCAGCCAGGGCTGCGTGAAGGCTGTCTGAGTCTCACGCAGGCCCCTTGCGACCCCGCTCATCGCCGAGCTGTCAAGCAGGTCGAGCGTGTAGCACCACTCGATCATCACGATCACACCGTGAACCGCTGCCACGAGCGCCGTCCAAGCCAATTGGAGGAGGTTCTGGACCGTCGAGGCCGCATCGTTCTTCCATTTCGTGACTCCCGTGTTGATGTGCACGTCGAACGCGTAGTTGCCCGTGGGCGCCGGCGCCGCCTCAAACCCCGACGTTTCGCAGTTCCTCTCGCTGGCTTGCGAAAGATCGTCTTCGCGACTGCCGGCGCGGCACATCGGGCTACCGAGCCCATTGCTGATCAGGGGGTCTCCTGCGCTCGACGTGCCCGCGTCAGCGGATTCTTCTTCGGTCCCCGTACCGGCTTCTGCCGCCCCGGTGCTGAGAGGCGAGTTGCTCGGGGCCGTCTTCGCGCGAGTGCTCGGGCGGGTGCGCGTCGCCGGGGCGTTGGCCGCGTGACGTGCCGCCACGGCGGCGGCATCTGCGACCGCGGTCGCGCCGCTGATGCCGGCGCAGGCGATCGCGACGAGTGTTGCGATTCGTCTCCAACCGGTCTTCACGCGGGTTCGGGGGTCGTGGAGAACGCCTTCAGCAACGCGGGCACCACGAGGTCCACCTGAATGGCCTCGACGCGTCCGCGGTGGTCGCGGAACAGGCATCGCCCGGCCTCCAGCTCCAGCAGGCTTTGACGCATCCGCCTGTTGTCGGGGTCGAGCCCCAGCAGCGTCAGGGCACGCCCGGCCTCCGCCTCAGAGCGCATCCCGAACACGAACGTCGCTCCGATCAGGTTCTCGAGTGACTCGCGCTCGCCGATCAGCGTGTCGGTCACCAGTTGTGTGCTGATGATCGGCACGGCGAGCTCAGAGCGGCCCATCCGCTGCAGCGAGCCGAGCAGCGCGCGGCCGGCGGGATCGCCCAACAATCGCCAGCCCTCGTCGAAGGAAAACAGCTTCAGGCGCCCACGCTCGGCGCTCATCAGGTGCATCGCGAACATCGCGATCAACCGCACTATCTGCTCGCCGACACGCTCTGCCTGGGAGTACTCCGAGCGTGGCATGCCGGGCTCAGGTCCCGGTAGATCCCGGATCGGCAGGTACGTGACCTGCTTGTGTCCGACCGGCGGTAGCTTCAACTGCGGATCGGCGAACCCGAGCTGCGTGAGCCCCGACCGCGCGTACACCTCAAGCGCCCTGCCGACCTGGGTCTCGATCTCATCTCCCTCGTGCAAGGCTCGGACCACCTCGAGACACGTGGGCTCACGCGAGTTGCGAAGGACACGGTCGACGGCGGCCACCACCGCGGTCTCCCACGCCGGCTCCGCCCTTCCCGGCAACAGGTCGCGCAGGAATGAAACCGCCGTGTCCTGGCGTAGGTGCTCGGGCGCCACCCGCAGCGGGTCGAGCACTCCGCGCAGGGCCGGGTCCGGCCGCAGCGTCACACACTCCGTGTGCGGCGCGACCTCGTCGAGGAGATGAAAGCGATGGTCGCCCTTTGGGTCGCAGTCGATCACCCGCGCACCGAGCAGGAATCCCTCGTACTTGAGCTTCTGGTCGAGTGTCGTCTTGCCCGACCCGAGCGCGCCCACGCTGAGGATCGTCGTGTTGCGGTCGCCGTCCGATCCCTCTCTCAGGTTGAACCGCACGGGCTGTCGGGAGCCCGACAGCGTGTATCCGAGATAGAACCCTGTCTGTGAACCGACGACGTGAGCCGCGGCCGGCATCATCGCCGCGACCTGCTCGGTGGTCAGCGTGTCGTCGTAGCCCGCGACGCGTGTCCGCTGCGCCGGCAGGTGCTGCAGAAACAGCTGCAGCTGATCCCCGAGTGGGCGGTACAGGCGGATGTCGCCATACGAGCGCCTGCACATCTCGACCCGCTCCTCCAGCTCCTGCTCATCCTCGGCTCCGATCGCTATTGCAAGCGTCGCCCGCAGCAAGGGCGGGCGGCTGGAGGCCTGTAGGTGACCCAGCAGGTCGCGAGCCTCCTGCGTGCGCTCGTACGCGAGGTCTGAGACGCCCTGCTCCCCGTCCGACTCCGCTCGCATGATCTGATCGGCGTCCTGGATCCTTCGACGCGCGATCCGCAGCGCCAGCTCGTTGGGCAGGAACCGGGCGTTCAGCGAGAGGTCTGTTCCGAACGGCAGGCTCTCGGAGGGAGCGAACATCAGCTCGGCGCCGGCGCCGGGAAACTGAAGCTGTTCGGGAAGTGCCCCCAGCACGAGCTGCGCCTGCCAGCTTGTGCCGAGCTCGGATTCGACTCGGAGCGCCCGGCCTCTGTGTTCGACATATCCGTCCATCCACCGCATCACGTCGCCCTCGAGCGGCGCGAGCAACGCCTCGCCGTTACGCTCGAACATGAGCGCGCGGGGCTCATGCAACTCGTCGAGGATCGGCTCCCCCAAGCCGCGGCAGAACGCCCTGCGGACCAGCCACTGCACCTCGACCCCACGCGCTTGGCGCACCGGTAGAAAGTCCGCCAGACGCGCGTGCGCCTGATCGGAGCGAACCCGAGCCCGCTCGAGCTCGGCGGTTTTCAACACGCGCCTGTCGCGCACCGAGAAGGCGCGCTTTACGCCGTTCCACCAGTCTCTTGGATCCTGCTCGGCGACCCGAGAGACATATGATGCGACGTCTCGCTCGGGGTCGCGCAGGCTCACGAGCAGGAACACGGCGGGTCTCGCCCTGCCGATGTCCTTGAGGCGGCGCTGGTGCTCCTCGACGTATCGCGTCCGTGCGCCAGTGTGCGTGTACGCGGACGCGGTCGCACCGCGATTGCCGTCGAGACCGCTAGCGCTCGCGCTATCGCTGCCCGCAGCGTCACCGACGCCATGCACCTCGTGCGCGTATCGGTCGAGCTCCCAGCGCCTGCCGACCCGCAGAATCTGCAAATCCGCCTCGACGGCCTCCAGCGCGCCGAGCATTGCGAGAAACTGAGCCCGCTTGCCGTCCTCGCTGAGCCACTGATACGAGGAGACCTCGACCGCGAACGCGGCCCAGCAGTCGTCCAGCCCGTCCGCGAACACGCAGTTGCCGTAGACGAACGCGAGCGGCGCCCTCACCTCGCCTACCCCTGAGGGCGGGCGGTCGAGCGCACGAGCAGTCGAGCGCCGGCGGAAAGAGCGATCACCTGTCCGCTCGGATGGGCCGGACCGCACGACGGCTGCCACACCGTCAGCGCCGGCTGGTGTATGGCGCCCACACTTGGCAGCCAGCGAAGGCCAGCGTGCTCAACGCGCTCGTGCTCCACGGCGACAAGCACTGCGCCGGGCCCGCTGTAGCGCAGCCGGCGCATCCTCGAGTCGGACCCATCCGGCAGGAAGACGACCTCCGCTGGATGCCAGCGCATCCCGACAGCCGGGCAGGGACGCATGCCGGCGAGCCATCGGTGTCCGGTGCGATAACGACCGAGGACATACGCCGCCACGTGGAACGGCCGACCCTCCAGGCGGATCATCGTGAGCGCCGCGGCAAGCACCGCCGGCAGCGCGAGGTCGCTCATGTACCACGGAATGACGCTCGCGACGTTCGCCAGCAGTGGCACTCGCCCCGTGATCAGGGCTGCGGCCAAGATCACCAGGAAGTAGACGACTCCTCGCACCGGCACGCCACCGGGATTCAACCGCAGCCTGTCAACCCGGTAGATGCGCCGCTCCAGGTCGAATACGCGTCGGTATGAGCGGATCTCCATCAGCTCGACCCGAACAGGGAGGTGACCGTGGCGCGCAGGAGATTCATGCCCGCCGGCGTGGCCAGCAGCACGGACACGATCCCGACCGCGAACACGCCGGCCGCCTCCTTGAAGTCCCGGCGGAAAGCCAGCACCGTGGCGGCTACCGCGAAGGCCAAGCCGATCAGGCTCATCGCCACCGCGCGTCCCGTGCTGCCCGCCTTCGCGGCCGCCGATTCAAGCGAGCTTCCTTTCGCTTCGGCTGTACTCAGCTGCTGAGCACTCGGCGCGGCTGAGCTGTCGACGGCAGCGTGTGCGATAGCCGGGGCGACTGTGAGTCCTGCGCAGACGAGC
This sequence comes from uncultured Solirubrobacteraceae bacterium, assembly GCA_963761355.1. GTDB lineage: Bacteria > Actinomycetota > Thermoleophilia > Solirubrobacterales > Solirubrobacteraceae > Palsa-744. The sequence goes on along the minus strand of CAVXHC010000002.1, from coordinate 106,520 downwards.
AGCATCAGGATGCCGAGATCCATTGACGACCGACGCACGAGCGCCAGCCGTGGCTTTCGACAGCGGTTAGGCCTGTTCACTTTGGAGCTCCTTGGGTTTGGGGGCGTTGGCTCGTCCTCGCGCGTCCGAGGCCGGCACGGCGATCACGCGTCGGGGTCCATCTGCACGGCTGCCACCTCCCAGCGGCCCTCGGCGCTGACCACGTCGAGTTCGTAGGCCAGGGTGTATTGAGCGCCGCGCGCGTCCTGCGCCTGCACGACCGCCACCAATGAGCTTCCGCTGGGTGACCAGTCCAGGTGCTGGACGGACTCCAGGGTCAGCGCCAACGCCGGAAGTGAGACGCGCGCGCCAGTCGTCAGGTCCGCCGCCAACTCACCAGCGGCGGCGCTCAGGTAGTTGCGCAGAGCGCGTTCGACGACGGTGGCCAGCGCGGGGTCTGCGACTTCACGCAGCCGGACGGGAGGCTGCGCGGGAGCGGAGGCCGGCGCTCCCACGAAGGCCGGGTAGCCGGCGATCGAAAGGCCGCCGTCCTTTAGGCGCACCACGGTCACCGTCATGTAGAGCAGGCCCGCTGTGTCGGTCTGCGCAGCGACCGTGTAGACGTGCTCGCCGACCGCCGGCTCGCGTTCCTGCACGACTTCCTCCCATTCGACGTGCTGCTCCCCGCCCGGCGGGAGCTGCAGCCCGGCGTCGGATTCCATCCCTCCACCTACAAACGAGGCGAGCGCTCGCTGACTTCCCTGGGGTTCGGCGGCGTTCCAGGTCAGATAGCGGCGCGCGAACAGCGACGCATAGCCTTCGGCGGCCCGATCGAGAGCAGCCGGCGCCGGGCGAGCGCCGGCGGCCATGACAGGACGCGGAGGAGCGATCGCGAATCGCGCACTCGCCGCCAGCCCTGCCACCGCCAGGGCGCCCAGCACGTACCTGACGAATTCGCGGGCAAGCCTGATCCGCCAGAGCGGCATCGCGCGCACGCTCACGCTCGGCCGGGATCTCGTTGACTCTGTCACCGGCATGTCAGCGCTCGAACCCGAACTCGCTCTGGCTCGCCGACGCGCTCGCGGCCTCGGTGGACACGCCCCGGCCTCGCCGATCCACGAACGCGGGCCTGCTCCCCACGGAGCTCGCGCGAGGGACGGGCACGCTCGCCGGCATCGGCGGGGACGATCCTGCGCTCACCGCATGGGTCGAGCCCTCGAATCGGCGGACAGACGACCGCTCGGCGGGCGTCGATCGCCTCGTCACCAGGCGAGAGCTCCTCACCCGCTGCGGGTGCCCGACGGGCGCCGGCGGGACGGCCGCGGTCCTGTGCCCGCCGCGAGGCGGCACCTCTCGCGTCCCTGGCGGTCCGCTCGCAGCGACCTGCCGACCCGCCGCGTTTCCGCCGACGCCCGCGGAGACGATCACTCCAGCGACCGTCCCTACGGCACCGGTCAGGGCCGCCAGTCCGGCCAGCCGGCGCAGCCGATGCTCGCGGGAGACCCCACGCTCCGGAGAGACCGGCCAATCGCCGAGCTCATCACCGCCCGCGAGGTAGCTCTCTTCGCTGTAGACCCGGTAGACGGCCCGGGGCGCCCTGCGGAAAACGGGCGTCACCGTTCAGCCGCGCCCGGCCGACAGATCACAAACGCGTGCGGCCGGAAGCCAAGCCCGGGAAGTGCCCGGCTCCCGGCCGCGTGCGCTGGGTCGGGTGTCGCCGCGCTGTCGTGTGTGAGACCGACGGCCGGCGCCCCGTGGGACAGGTCTATGAGTGGGGGAGAGTTGGTCATAGACGGGGCCCTATCTCCTGTTTCGACGGCTACCCGCGAGTGGGACATGTGCCCCGGGGAGCACTCAAGCCGTGGGCTCGCGTTCCTCGGCCGCAATCAGCGCCCGCAGGTGTGACCGCGCGCGCTGCGCGACCTTGCGGTACTTCTCTGTGGACCAGCCGAAGCGACTGCAGAACTCGGCCCTTCCGACCTGCCCAAGCTGACCCGCGAGTACCAGCCTTTGATCCGGCGTCAGGCCGGACGCGAGCTGTGCGACGCAGCGCAGGTCGTGGCGCAGCATCACCAGTGCCTCAAGCTCGGCCCGCACGTCCGCGATCTCCAGCCCCTCGTCGCCGCTGGAGCCCAGAGACACGGACGACTCCAGCGCGGCCTGCATGGGACTACGCCCGGAGAGTGCGCGACGACGGTCGCCAACCCGGGACAGGTATCGCTGCTCGAGCATGTTGCCCAGGTGCAGGCGGCTCGCGAACGCACCGCCCCTGCGAACGTACGCGACCAGCTCAAGCGTCGCCTGGCTGTAACAGTCCTCGAGATCCTCGTGACGCAGCCGGTAGCGGTACGCACGCAGCAGCAGATCGCGCTTTGCCCGTGCGACCAGCGCCACCTGCTCAGCCGGGTCGAGCCCCGCACGAGCCCGCTCGTTACCGGGCCAGCCCCGCGCCACGGCTCGTCTTTCAGGCTCATATCCGGTAGACACATGGACATGTCGCGCGCGAGCACCCGCAGACCCCCCTCCCAAATGCCGGCCCCCTCGCACCGGCACGCCCCCGCCCACCCGATGGGGGTGCCGCGATGACCCTCACCGACCGCCTCCACGCGCTCGATCGCCGCCAGCAGCGAGCTCCGCGGCTGAGCTTCGTGGCCGCCGTCTTCAAGAAGTTCTCAGACGACGGCGCCAGCCAGCTCGCGGCACTGATCGCCTACTACGGCTTCTTCTCCCTGTTCCCGCTGCTGCTCGTGTTCGTGACGGTGCTCGGCTTCGTGCTGCAGGGCAACCCCAGCGCCCAGACCAGCGTGCTGCACTCGACGCTCAGCCAGTTTCCGATCATCGGCAACCAGCTGCAGGAAAACGTCCATTCGCTCAAGGGCAGCGGGGTCGCACTGGCGATCGGCCTGATCGGATCGATACTGGCCGGCCTCGGCATCACCGGCGCCGCCCAGAACGCCTTCAACCAGGTCTGGTACATCCCCCACAAGCGTCGCCCCAACTTCCTCACCTGGCGTCTGCGAGGGCTGGGGCTGCTGTTCGTGCTGGGCGTGATGGCAATCGTCTCCACCGCCGCCGCCGGCTATGTCACCGCCCAGACGACCGGCGCTGCGACGCTCGTCGGTGGGATCCTCGTGGCGCTGGCGTTCAACCTGCTGCTGTTCTTCACCGCTTTCCGCCTGCTCACGAGCGACGAGGTCAAAACCCGCAATCTCATCCCCGGCGTGATCGTCGGAGCCGTGCTGTGGCAGATTCTCCAGCACGTCGGCGGCTACTACGTCGATCACGTCGTCCGCCACGCCAAGCAGACCTCCGGCCTGTTCGCGTTCGTGCTGGGACTGCTCGCCTGGCTGTATCTGGGGGCACAGGTGACGCTGATCGCGGCCGAGATAAACGTCGTCCGCGCCCGCCGCCTGTGGCCGCGGAGCTTCTTCTCAGACCCCCTGCTCGACGCCGACCGGCGCGCGCTGACCGCCACCGCCGAGGTCCAGGAGCGCATCGACGAGCAGAACGTCGAGGTCACCTTCGACGCGCCCGAGCAGTCCGGCTGAGGCCCGGAACACCCCCGCACGGCGACCGGCGAGGCCGCGCCCAATACGGGCGCCAAGCGACATTGTCTCCCGAAATCTGGCTCTAGAATGCCGTTTCCGGATGATCCATAGAGTACTTGCGCACGCAACGAACGCGCGCTATACTACCTATACTTTCGTAAGCTCATATGGAGTCGATACTGATGCCTAGCCAGTCGAACACAACCCAGATACAGCCTTCCGAGCCGAAGCCCCTGCTGCGGCTGATCCCCCTCGACGACACCGTCGTGTTCCCCAACATGGGCATCACGCTGACCGTCGACGTCGGCGATGACGAGCGCGTCGTGCTCGTCCCCCGCCACGAGAACGAGTTCCTTGAGGTGGGCACCATCGCCGAGGTCTCAGAGCAGATCCGTCTGCCCGGAGGCGGCCGAGCCGTGGCCATCTCAGGCGTCCACCGCGCGCTCATCGGCGCCGCCCAGACAGGACCCTCAGGCGAGCTCCGCGTCGAGGTCGACGAGCGACCTGATGAGGTACCCGTGGACGGGCGCACGCGCGAGCTCGAGCGCAACTACCGCGCCACCGTCGAGGAGATCCTCGAGCTGCGCGGCGACGACGGGCGCATCTCCGCGTTCCTCAGGGCGATCGCAGAGCCCGGAGCCCTCGCGGACTCCGCCGGCTACTCACCCAACCTGTCCTACGAGCAGAAGGTCGAGCTCCTGAGAACGCTCGACGTGACCGAGCGCCTCGAGCTCGCGGTCTCGCTGCAACGCGAGTCACTGGCAGAGCTGCAGGTGCGCAAGCGCATCCGCGAGGACGTCCAAGAGGGCGCTGAGAAGCAGCAGCGCGAGTACTTCCTGCGCAAGCAGATGGACTCGATCCGCAAGGAGCTCGGCGACGACGACGCCTCGGTCGTGGAGGAGTACCGCTCAAAGATCGAGGAGGCCCACATGCCCGAGGAGGTAAACGAGCAGGCTCTGAAGGAGCTCAACCGGCTCGAGCGGATGGGCGAGCAGACGGGCGAGTCGAGCATGATCCGCACATACCTTGACTGGCTGATCGCCGTGCCATGGTCAAAGCGCTCTGACGAGCACCTCGACCCGGTCGCGGCCAGAGCTGTGCTTGATGCAGACCACGAGGGCCTTGAGGACGTCAAGGACCGCATCACCGAGTATTTGGCCGTGCGCAAGCTGCGCTCAGACCGCAACATCGAGGCCGACCCCAAGTCGGGGGCGATCCTCACGCTGATCGGTCCCCCGGGAACCGGCAAGACCTCGATCGGCGAGTCGATCGCCCGCGCCACCGGGCGCGAGTTCGTGCGCATGTCGCTCGGCGGCGTGCGCGATGAGGCCGAGATCCGCGGGCACCGGCGCACCTACATCGGCGCCCTGCCAGGACGCCTGGTGAGGGCTCTCCGCGACGCCGGCACGATGAACCCGGTGATCCTCCTGGATGAGGTCGACAAGGTCGGCGCCGACTGGCGCGGAGACCCCTCCTCGGCTCTGCTCGAGGTGCTCGACCCTGCCCAGAACCACTCCTTCAGAGACCACTACCTCGACGTCGAGCTGGACCTCTCACAGGTCATGTTCCTGGCCACCGCCAACGTCGCCGACACGATCCCCGGACCGCTGTTGGACCGCATGGAGGTGATCCGCTTCGACGGCTACACCTCCGAGGAGAAGCTCGCCATCGCCAAGGGCTACCTGTGGCCGCGCCAGCGCGACCGCAACGGCCTGCGACAGGACGAGGTGCAGATCTCTGATGAGGTGCTGCGCACGATCATCTCGGAGTACACCCGCGAGGCGGGCGTTCGAAACCTGGAGCGTGAGCTCGGCACGGTGCTGAGGAAGACCGCCACCAGGATCGCCTCGGCGCAGGTCGAGACCGACGGGCAGCCCAAGGCCGCGGACAAGGACGCCGCCAAGGACGCCGGCAAGGCTCAGGCCAAGGACAACGGCAAGGTCGCCGTTGAGGGCCAGAAGAAGCCCGCCAAAAAGACCAAGACCACCAAGGCCGCAAAGCAGGCCCCTGTGACGATCGACGTGGAGGCGGTGCGCGACGCGCTCGGACGCCAGAAGTACTTCCAGGAGTCCGCGGCGCGGACCGCGACCCCGGGCGTCGCCACCGGACTGGCCGTCACCGGCGCCGGCGGAGACGTGCTGTTCATCGAGGCCACCGCCATGAAGTCCAGCGGCGGAGGCTCGAGCCTCGTGCTCACCGGTCAGCTGGGCGACGTGATGAAGGAGTCGGCGCGCATCGCCCTCTCCTACGTCCGCGGCCACGCCGAGGAGCTGGGCATCGACGAGGGCTCATTCGAGAACCGCGAGTTCCACGTGCACGTTCCCGCCGGCGCGATCCCCAAGGATGGCCCGAGCGCCGGTGTGACGATGGTCACGGCGCTCGCCTCGCTGCTGTCCGGGCGCCCGGTCAAGCACACGGTCGGCATGACCGGCGAGGTCACGCTGCAGGGACGCGTGCTGCCGATCGGCGGGCTCAAGCAGAAGGCGCTCGCCGCCCACGCAGCCGGCCTGACCGACGTGATCCTGCCCGAGCGCAACCGCGGCGATCTGGACGAGATCCCCGAGGAGGTCAGAAAGCAGATGACCTTCCACCCGGTGATGACCGTCCAGGAGGTCCTCGACCGCGCACTGGAGCCGTCTCGCGATGTCGCGCACGCGTAGATGTGAGCCCGTCCCCGAGGAGGTCCGCCAGACGGCGGACCTCCTCGAGCGCCGCTGGCAGCTGTCGATCATCTACGCCGCGCTCACGGGCGCACTGCGCTTCAACGAGTTCGCCGACGCCGTCGCGGGCATCTCGCCGCGGATGCTCGTCGAGCGCCTGCGCGACCTCGAGGCGGCGGGGCTGATCGAGCGCACGGTGATCCCCTCGAGCCCGCCCACGGTGGAGTACCGGCTCACCACCCGCGGGCGCCGGCTCGGCCCGATCATTGATGCGATGCGCGCCTACGCGCGCGAGCCCGTCGGCTGAGCCTCGAGCGGACGGCTGCGCGCCGGCTCGGACACCTCGCTGCTGGCTCCCACCAGGGAGCCCGCGGGGCAGGAAGCGGCGTGCACCAGTTTGCTCGGGTTGCGAATTCCGATCACGCCCACCACGCCCCCGGCCGCGACCAGTGCCGCGGCGATCATCATCCCCAGATGGAAGCTGTGCAGCGAGGCCTGTTCGGCGGCGGCCGTGAGCGCCCGCCCCTGGGCGGGCGGCAGGCCATGCACCGACGGGCGCCCGAGCGGCAAGCGCTTGGCCTGCTGCAGCGCGCCGCGCGCCGAGGCTCCCAGCGTGGTACCCGCCAGACGGCTCTCGAGCGTCGAGGCGAACGAAGCAGCGACGATCGCGCCGAGCGCCGCCGTGCCGAGCAGCCCCGCCACGCGGGCGATCGCGTTGTTCACGCCCGAGGCGATGCCCGACTGCTCCTTGCCCGCCCCGGCCAGCACCGCCGCCGTCAGCGGCGCGACGGTCATCGACAGCCCGACCGCGAACACGAGCAGCGCGGGGAGCACTTCCGAGACGTAGTCGACCTTCAGGCTCACTCGCTGGAACAGCAACAGCCCCACGGCCCCCACGAGCGGACCGGCGCCCATGAACATGCGCGGCCCAAGGCGATCGGCCAGGGCGCCGAAGCGCCGCGACAGCACGAACATGATCACCGTCACCGGCAACGTCGCAAGGCCGCTCTGCAGAGGCGTGTAGCCGCCGATCTGCTGCAGGAACAGCACCAGGAAGAAGAACAGGATCGAGAGGCCCGCATACATCGAGAACGTCTCGATGTTCCCCGCCGAGAAGTTGCGACGGCGGAACAGCCCCAGCGGCAGCATCGGGTCCGAGGCGCGCGCCTCATACCAAAGGAAGCCGCCCAGCAGCGCGATCCCGCCGATGAGCGGGATGAACACGGCCGGGCTCCCCCAGCCGAGCCGCGGCTGCTCGATCAGAGCGAACACGAACCCGCCGAGCCCGAACGCGCACAGGAGCGCACCGGGCAGGTCAACCCGGCGAGAACCACGCGCGCGGGGTGCGCTTTCGGGGACGGCCACGAGGATCAGCACCACGCACACAGCCGCCAGCGGGATGTTGATCAGGAAGATCAACCGCCAGGACCCGATCGCGAGCAGCTCGCCTGCGACGAGCGGCCCGAGCACCCCGGCGATCGCTCCCCAGGCGGTCCAGCTACCGATCGCCCCGCCGCGCTCGTCTTCTGGAAACGTGTTCATGATCACCGCCAGCGAGCAAGGCACGAGCAGCGCACCGGCGACGCCCTGCACAGCGCGGGCGAGGACCAGCAGACCGATCGACGGCGCGAGCGCAGACCCGAGCGAAGCGACGCCGAAACCGCCCACGCCGATCGCGAACACCCGCCGCTCGCCATACAGATCCCCGAGCGAGCCGCCGATCAGGATCAGCGCGCTGAGGGTCAGCAGATAGCCGTTCACGATCCACTGCTGCGCCGCCAGCCCGCCCCCGAGCGCGATCTGGATCCGCGGCAGCGCGACGTTCACGACGGTGCCGTCCAGGAACACGATGCCCGAGCCCAGAATGCAGGCGATCAGGGTCAGCCGCTTCACCGAGGCGGAGCTGCGCTTGGCCATGCTGCGGACGGTATCGGTCCGGGTCCGCTGGCCTCTGCCTGCCTCAGGCACCCGCCCTCAGGACGCCGCGGCCGGGGCCGGGCGCTCGGGCTCGCTCATCAGCGCCAGTGGGATCGACACTCCGGCCGATCGCCGCACGGTCGCGATCCGCCGTCCCGGCTGGACGGCGGGGCGGATCGCTCCCACGTCCTCGCCCAGCTTCTCGACGGTGCGCTCGAGGTCTGCGACCCGCAGCGCGAGCCCCCAGAAACGCGCCGGGCGGTCCGGTCCGCCCGAGCGCGCGACGACCTCATCGGGCTCTGCCACCAGCTCGAGGATCTCCGCGCCGAGCCGGAAGAACGCCTGGCGCGGCGCGTCGGCCGGCGTCGGCTCTTCGCGGACGCGGCGCAGATCGAGACCGGCGGCCTCGAGTGCCCCGACGCTGCGCTCGAACGCCGGTGAGATCGCCACGATATGGTCGATCGCGAGCACGCCGTTGGGGTGCGCCGCAGCCGAGGCCGGAATCGGCCGCTCGGACACGCTCGTCCTGAGCCCGTCGAGCTCGGTGTGAGAGATCCCGCGCAGCGACCAGCCGACTATCCCCCGTCCCGCCTCGCGATCGCTGAACCTCAGCCGAACGCTGCCCAGCTGCAGGGCCTCGCCCGCCAGCGTGAACCCCAGCGCCGCCCAGCGCTCGGCCTCGTCGGCGAGCAGCAACTCGTCTATCGTCGCGCCCGGCACCCGCCAAATACAATCGCAAACTCGCGAGAGGACGCCCCTCATGGACTTCGAGCAGATCACCACCGAGCTCTCTCAGGGCATCCTCACGATCACGCTGAACCGTCCCGAGCGTCTGAACGCGTGGACCGCGACGATGAGCGCGGAGCTGATCGAGGCGTTCGACCGCGCCGATGCCGACGACGACGTGCGCGTCATCATCATCACCGGCGCCGGCCGCGGCTTCTGCGCGGGCGCAGACCTCGGCGGCGGCGGTGAGACCTTCGACTACCGTAAGCGCGAGGGCGCGGGCGCGGGACCGGTGCCACGCGACAACGGCGGCCAGTTCACGCTCAGGGTGTTCGCCTCGACCAAGCCGGTGATCGCCGCGATCAACGGTCCCGCCGTCGGCGTCGGCGCGACGATGACGCTGCCGATGGACATCCGCCTCGCCTCCGAGGACGCGCGCATGGGCTTCGTGTTCGCCCGCCGCGGGATCGTCCCCGAGGCCGCCTCGAGCTGGTTCCTGCCCCGTGTCGTCGGCATCAGCCGCGCCATGGAGTGGGTCGCCACGGGACGCGTGTTCTCCGCGCAGGAGGGACTCGAAGGCGGCCTCCTGCGAAGCCTTCACCCACCCGCCGAGCTGCTCGATGCCGCGCGCGAGCTCGCGCGTGAGATCGCCGATAACACGGCAGCGGTCTCGGTCGCGCTCGCGCGGCGGATGCTGTGGAGGATGCTCGGTGCCGAGCACCCGATGATCGCCCACCGCGCCGACTCGCGGGGCATGCTCTACCGCGGGCAGTCCGCCGATGCGGTCGAGGGCGTGACCTCCTTCCTCGAGAAGCGCCCGGCGCGCTTCTCAGACCGCGTCAGCGACGGGCTGCCGGACATCATGCCGGGATGGGCCGCGCCGGAGTTCGAGTAGCGCCACGCCGTCGTCGAAGCCGCAGGGCGAGCGCCCGCCGGCGGGCGGCGCTCAGCGCGAGCGCGCGAGCTCTGCCATCTGCTCGAAACAGACCACCGGGTTCAGCGGCTCGGGATCGCCGGCCAGCTCGGCGTAGATGTTCGACACGTTCACGACCAGCCGCTCTGACTCGCCCCAGTCCGTCCAGCGCTCGAGCGAGATCGCGCGCGCGGCCTGCGGCGCCGTCATGCCCTCGTCGCGGAGAGCCCCCACCTGCTCGTAGAGATACTCGAAGTACGCCTTCAGCTCGCGCACCCCCGCCGGCCCCGCGAGCGGCCCGTGCCCGGGAACGATCACCTCGACGTCCATCGCGAGAATCCGCTCGCAGGCCGCGATCCAGTTCGACACAGGGCCGGCCCACACGATCGGATGGGCTTCAGAGAAGAGGATGTCCCCGGAGAACAGCACGCGTGCGCCGCGCACGTGCACGAGCGTGTCCCCGCGGGTGTGCGCAGGACCGACCTCGATCAGCTCGAGCGCGCGATCGCCGACCGCCAGCTCGAGGTGGTCGTTGAAGGTCTCATCCGGCAGCGCCAGCTCGATCCCCGAGAAGTCGAACTTGCCGAAGCATTCGAGGAAGAACGCGCCCAGCTCGCCCATCTGCGGCGCCTGCTCGATCAGCGCGACCATCGCCTCCGGCGGGAGCTCGGGCATCTCCGCCGCCGTCCGCTCGGAGGCGACGATGCGGGCTCCGCCGACGAGCTGGTTGCCGAAGCAGTGGTCTCCGTTTGCGTGCGTGTTCACGAGCGTGCCGATGCGAGCCGCCGCCGGCACCGCGTCGCGCATGCTCTTGAGCATCTGCTCGGTGAGGGCGAGGTCGAACAGCGTGTCCACCAGCAGCGTGGCCTCGCCGTCGACGATCAGCCCGGCGTTGCTCCAGCCCCAGCCGCCGTCCGGCTGCAGGTATGCATACAGGCCGTCGCCGACCTCCTGCAGACCGGCCGCGTAGCTCATTTGACGAACCGGTTCCGCAGGACGCCGATGCCGGCCACCTCGAGCTCGATCACATCGCCGTCGGAGAGGAAGCGGCCCTGCTCAAGACCGCAGCCGCTGCCGACCGTTCCCGAGCCGAGGATCTCGCCCGGATGAAGCGTCTCCGAGCGCGAGACGAACGCGATCATGTCCTCGAAGCGGTGGTGCATGCTCGCGGAGTTGCCGCGACTCCACTCCTCGCCGTTGACGCGCGCCACCATCTCGAGCGCGTACGGATCGCCGAGCTCCTCGGGCGTGACGATCCACGGGCCGAACACGTTCCCGCTGTCGAAGTCCTTGCCCTTCGCCGGTCCCAGCTGCCCGCCCATCTCGACCAGCTGGGCGTCGCGCGCGGAGGCGTCGTTGAAGATCGTGAAGCCGAAGATGTGCTCGCCGGCAGCGGCGCTCTCAATATCACGCCCGCCGCTCCCGATCACGCACGCGAGCTCGAGCTCGTAGTCCATCACCTGCGAGTACGACGGCCACACGACGTCGGAGTCGGGGCCGTTCACCGAGAAGCGATTCGCCTTGTAGTAGATCGGCTGCTGATACCAGACCGCCGGGATCTCGCGCTCCTGGCCCGTGAGCTTGGCCGCCTGGGCGAACGAGTTCTTCAGATGCTCCTCAAAGCAGAGGAAGTCGCGGATCTGCGCCGGCTCGGGAAGCGGCGCGAGCAGCTGCACTCCGGCGAGCTCCTCACGGCACTCGGCCGGCGCCTCGCGCGCCAGCTCGGCGGCCAGCGCAAGCGTCTCGGGCCCGCCGCGAATCAACGCGAGCATGTCTGCGAGCTGCGGCGAGGGCCCTCCGCGGAGCAGCTCGTGCGCCGCCTGCACGGCGATCACACTGTCGCCGTCGACGACGCCCACGGCCGCCGCCTGTGAGGGGCTCGCGAACGTCGCGAGCTTCACTTGGCGGCCTTCTCCGAGCGCCGCTTCGATCCAGCCCGCCCCGCCTTCGCCGCTTTCTTCTTCGCCGCACCGCGCGGCTTGCCGCCGTTGCGAGGCGCGGACTTGGCGGGCTGGACGAGCGCCAGCAGATCGTCCATCCCGTGCTCGATGCCCGCCGCCAGCGCATCGATGTCGGGGGCGCCGTCGTAGTCGCCGGTGATCCCGAAGTAGAGGCCCCCGTCGTAGGAGAAGATCGCCACGACGATCCGGATTGACCCCACGACGGGCACGAACGGATAGGACTCGAGCATGCGCCGGCCGAGCGTCTGCACCGGCTGCTGGGGTCCCGGCACGTTGGTCGTGGCCGTGTGCATGTTCAATCGCGGCGACAGCGTCACCAGCCGGCTTCCGAGCGCCAAGAGCATCGGCGGCGCGAACCCGGACATCGATGTCAGCACGTCGCCTGCGACGGCCTGCTTCGACTGCTTGATCCCGTCCATCTCCGCCCGGATCTGCGCGAGGCGCTGAACCGGATCGGTCCGCCCAACCGGCAGGCCCGCGAACACCGCCGAGACGCGATTGTTGTAGACGCCCTGCTCCCCGCGCCGGCGCACCGACACGGGCACCATCGTGCGGATCACGCGATCCGGCGTGACCTCCTCGCCGCGGGATTCGAGCAGCTCGCGAAAGCCGTTCGTGATCAGCGTCAGCACGACGTCGTTGACGGTGCCGCCGAGGCTGGCGCGAACCTCCTTCACGTCGGTGAGACGCGCCTGCGCCCAGCTCCAGCGGCGGTGGGGGCCGATCGGGCCGGTCAGCGAGGAGGGTGCCACGGGACGCAGCGTGCGCCCTGCCGAGATCGTCGCCCGTGCGATCTCGCCGAACGAGCGCAGCGTTTCCCGGGGCGTGCGCAGCGCGCTCTGGAGCGCATCCAGCTGTCCGGCGGGGCTCGCGCGTCGCACGAGCGTCCTCACGAGTACCTCGATCGAGGAGGGCTCCGGCCCCGGCGACCACTCCTCGCCGCCCGCGCGGGTGGTCTCGTCAGAGAACATCACCGACATCAGGTCGGTCGCGGCGACGCCGTCGACCATGCAGTGATGAACCTTCGACAGGAGCGCCCAGCGTCCCTCCGTGAGACCCTCGACCGCCCACAGCTCCCACAGCGGCTTGTTCCTGTCGAGGTGCTGCGAGAACACGCGGGCCGCCATCTGCCGCAGCTGGGTCTCGGTGCCGGGAGCCGGGATCGCGGTGTGGCGCATGTGGTAGTCAAGGCTGAAGTGCGGATCCTCGATCCACGCCGGCGAGCCCACGGCCAGCGGAACGAAGCGCACCTTCTGGCGGTAGCGGGGCACCAGCTCGAGCTTGCCCGCGACCATCGCGCGCAGGTCCTCGAACCGCGGCGGCGGACCCTCGAAGATGCTGACTCCGCCGATGTGCATCGGCGTGGTGTCGTTCTCGATGTGCAGAAACGACGAGTCGATCGGGCTCATCCACTCCATGCGCCCTCCTTTTCAGTGTCGAGCACGTGCTCGAGCATCCGGTAGACCTCGGGATGGACCGCCATTCCACAGTGGCTCGAGTTGACCTCAACCGGCTCGGCGTGAGGGTCCAGGCACGCCCGCCAGTCGACGATTCCGTCAGTGCGCGAATGCACGGCCACCGCCTCGATGTGCGACGCCAGCGGGACCGTCAGATCCTCGCGAAAACGATCACAGCAATCACCCTCCGCGCAGGTCCTCGAGAACAGCCGCGGAAACCCGCGGTCGCCGAGCCATGCCATCCAGCGCACGGTCTGAAGCACCGGCGCGGACACCGCGAGCGGATCGCAGACCGGCGATCCCAGCATGACGAGCCCCGAGACGATCTCGGGATTGCGCACGGCCAGCGAGCGGGCGATCGTGCCGCCCCGGCTCTGCCCGATCAGGAACACCGGCTGGCCGCTGTCCGCGGCGAGCGCCTGTAGGCGCGGCTCAACCCGGCTGACGACCCGCTCCGCGCAGTCGACGTTGGCGCGGATCCCGCTCGTGGCGACCCGATGTCCGCGCCGTCGCAGCCAGCGCTTCAGCACGGTCATGGAGGAATCACCGGCCATGAAGCCGGGGATCAACAGCACCGGGGGAGCGTCGCGCCGGCGCGTGGGAGTGCGCCACGCGCGATCCGCCAGCAGACAGGCGAGCTCACTGCTGTAGCGCAGCTCGCCCCACAGCGGCGCGACCGGCGACCCTGTGGCGGTGGCCTCAGCGGTCATGGGCCAAACAGACTACGCCGAGTGGAGCTTTCCCACAGGCACGTCGTCCTCACTGAGGCACGTCCTCCTCACCGGCGGCGCCTGCGGCATCGCATCGTGCGCGAAGGCCGGGCCACCGCCGGCGGCTGGACCCGGCGTCGCGCGCCCGGCCTCAGCTGACTTTGGCCGTCCGTTTGGAGGCACCCCGTTTCGCCGTCCTGCGTTTCGCGGTCGTGCGTTTTGCGGTGGTGGCTTTGGCGGTCGTGCGTTTTGCGGTGGTGGCTTTGGCGGTCGTGCGTTTCGTCGCGGTGCGTTTGCTCGCGCGTTTTTTGCGCGTGGTTTTGCTCGCGCTCGCGCGCGCTGAGCTCGCCGTCCCGTTTGCGGCCGCACGCGAGGGCGCCTTGCCTTTCACCAGTGCATGTTCGAGGTGCTCGATGTCCTTGGCGATCCGCCGGCGGCTGCGGGTCAGGTTCCGCTGGGTCGCCTTGAGCGTCTTACCGATGTCCTTGAGCAGGTCGCGTGAGTCGCGGCTCACCTCGCCCTGCAGATCCTTCAGCGCGTTTTCTGCGGCCTCGATCGAGGCGCGCAAACGGTCAAGCGCTGCGCTGCCGGCCTGCTTCGCACGGCGGGTCTGCGGCATATCTCTTCCTCCGGTCGTTCCTAGCGATGGTGCGCTAGCGATGGTCAGCGCAAGCGTACGCCAATACGCCAGCCGACGGCGTCATCCCGCCAGCAGCGCCTCGAGCAGAGGCTCACCCGTGCTGTGCGCTGCCTGAGGGGAGTCGCTCGCCGGCGAAGCCGTGCCCGGCGCGGTGGCGGTGACGGTCGAGCCGTCCGCCCCGAGCTCCACGCGCAGCAGCGCGCTCCCGCAGGAGTCGGCGATCAGGCGTGCGCGTTCGATCGTGCTCGTGATCTCGCTCGCCGGCACCTGGCACTCCTCGAGGAAGCGCCGCACGTCGTCTTTGCAGAGTGCCTGGGAATCGGCCTCCAGTTCCTCCACGTGGATGCGCGCCTCGCCGAGCGCCTGCTCCGGCGCAAGCACGCACGCGACCATGTCATCGGGAGCGCCTTCGGCCGCCGCGCGCACGTGCTCGAGCACGTCGCCGGCCTCGGGCTCGGAGCCGAGGGCGGCGAGGATCTCGCGCAGGCGCTCGCGGCCGAGCAGCTCGCCCTCGCTGCGCGCCTCGATCAGGCCGTCGCTGAAGAAGCACGCGGCCGCGCCCAGGGGAAGCGACACGGTCGTCTGGCGACGTCCCGTCGGCGCGCCCCAGCCGACCGGCGGAGAGGAGCAGACGGTCAACGGCTCGCCCGCCTGCACCCCGCGCATGATCGGCGGAGGATGGCCCGCGAGGGCATAGGTCAGCTCATTGTTCGAGCTGTCGTAGACGCCGACCGCCACCGTTGCATAGCGCTCGCCCAGCGGATCGGCGAGCACCCGGCCGGCGAGCGCGAGGGCCGCGCGCGGCTCGAGTCCCGCCTGCAGGTAGGCGCGCAGCGTGTAGCGCGTGAGCGCCGCGTGAGTGAGCGCGGCATGCCCGTGTCCGGCGACGTCTCCGAGCATCATCGCCACCTTGCCCGGCTCGGGGGCGAACACGTCGTAGAAGTCGCCACCGGCGGCGGGTCCCTCGGCCGGGCGGTAGGCGACCGAGACCGCCAAGCCACCGAACAGGGCGGGGACCTCGGGCACGAGCGCGGCCTGCATCGCACCGACGTCACGCAGCAGCAGCGTGCGCTGGCGCTCGAGCCGGCGGGCGCGAACGGCCGCGAGGCGAGAGCGCACGCCAAACCACAGCGCCAGCAGCAGCAGCGCGATGATGATCGGCTTGCTCCAGTCCGGGACCGGGATCGGCAGCGGTATCTGCCCGCCGAGCTTCGCCAGCGGATTGCTCGATTTGTGTGATGCCGAGCCCGAACGCGAGCGCGGCGCGCGGTCCGCGCGTGAAGCGGCCTGCGTGAAGGCGAGCAGAGCGGTGCCCGCGCTCGCCGGCGCGCCCGCGGCCCCTCCGCCGCCGAGTCCAGCAGCACCGCCGCGCGCCCTCGCCCCCCTGACGCCCGAGTGCCCGGCTGGGCTCGAGCGGCGCGGGGGCTGGGCGCTGCTGTCCAAGATCGTCGGGGGAGCCGCGCCGGCGGCCTGAGAGGATGGAACCGTGGTCGCCACCGGCGCGGGGGCGCTCGGCGTGGCAGCGGCTGCCGCTGAGCCCGAGGTGCCCTGGGATCCGGCCGCGCTCGATGAGCTGGCCGAGGTCTTGACCGGCTCGGGGGAGGACCCGTTCGAGGACCCGCCCGAGGAACCGCCCGAGGAGCCACCAGAGGAACCGCCGGAGGAGCCGGACTGCTTGCGCGAGTGATGGCCAGTGCCCTCACCGCGGCCGTTGCCGGCGCCGCGGGAGTTGCCGATGCCACGGGAGTTGCCGGCGCCGCGGGAAACCTCTGCAGCGGCGTTGCCTGCGCGCCCGCTGACAGCCGAGCCCGCGGCCGACGCCTCGCCGGAGGAGCCTCCCTGGTTCGAGGACGCCGGCTGCAGCGAGCCGCCGGCACCCGAGGAGCGCTGGCCATGCAAGCGGCCGCCCTGAGGCGGCGCTTCTGCGTGCCCGGGATCGCGGCGCGGTGATCGCCCCGCGGTTGCGGGCCGTCCCGGCGGTGGCTGGACGCCCTGAGGAGCGCCCTCAGGCACGGGCTGAAGCTTGGGCGCGGGTTGTGCCTGCGGCGGGGGTTGGTCGTGTGGCGGGATCGCGACGCGCGGCGACTGCCGTCCCTGCCAGGCGCTATCCGCCGCGAGCGCGATCGGCGTGCGCGACGGCGCGACCGCGCGGGCATCGGCATACCCGGCGGCGAGCGGTATCGCGCAGACGCCGATGGCGAGGATCCTCACCGCCGTGCTCCCGGGGCTGGATCGCAGGCGCATCATCGTCAGCCGGGATGTGGGCTTGCGAGGCGGACGGTCATGTGCGGGCCTTCGACAGGCGGACCGTTGTGCCGCCGGGCTCGATCTCAAGCTGGACCTCGTCGACAAGACTGGCCATCAGGGCCAGGCCGCGACCGTGCTCGGCGCTCACCGAGCCGTCCAGCACCGGCATCACGAAGGTGCCCCGGTCGCGCACCGAGAAGGTGAGCCGCTCGGCGTCGGCAACGATGCTCAGATGGATCTGGCCGTTCTCGTCAGAGGCGCCGTGGCGAATCGCGTTCGTGACCGCCTCGTTTACGGCGAACACGAACTCGAAGCAGGTGTCGGCATCGAAGCCGAAGTCCGCGGCCACGTCGGCGACGTACTTGCGGGCAGCGCCCAGTTCCGAGCGCTCAGCCGGAAGCTGCAGTTCGCTTTCGCTGTGACTCCCAGCACCGTTGTTGCCCGAGCTGCGCATGTCAGCCCGCCAGGGAGAACGCCGAGACTGCCTCCTCGCGGGAGCTGTGCAGCGCGATCACGCTGTCGAGGCCGGTGATCTCGAAGATCTGCAGGACCTTCTCGTTTGTGGATACGACCGCCAGCGAGCCGCCGCCGGCGTCGTCCAACCTTGCGACGGTACCGGCGAGAACGCCGATCGCCGTCGAGTCGATGAAGGTGACGTCCGAGAGGTCCAGCACGAGACGCCGTCCCCCCGCCTTGATCGCGCCCACGAGGCGCGCCCTCAGCTGCGGGCTGGCCTCATAGTCGAGCTCGCCACCCATGGCGACGATGGCAAGGTCGCCGTCCCGCATGTGTTCGACTGCCACGTTGTCGCTGATGAAAAAAGATCTCATTCTCGGTCCTCCAGGGCTAAGGCCGTGAGCTGGACAGGTTCGCTGACGAATTGCAGCTTTCCTTGGTCTTTCGACAAGCGGAGGCCGTCCCTTTAGGCCGATCTCGCGAGATGGACGCCCAACGGATCCCCCGGCGCAACGCGCCATCGCTCGCCGCGGCGCTGTCGCGCCGTTAGGATTCAGCCCATGGGTGAGCTTCCGTCGGTGTGCGTGATCGGAGCCGGCGTGAGCGGGCTCACCGCCGGCAAGGCGCTCGCAGACTTTGGCCTGCCCTACACCTGCTTTGAGGCCTCTGACGAGGTCGGCGGCAACTGGTACTTCCAGAACCCCAACGGGGTCTCCTCGGCCTACCGATCGCTGCACATAGACATCTCCAAGCCGTCGATCTCCTTTCGCGACTTTCCGATGCCCGATCGCTACCCGGACTACCCCCACCACAGCCACATCTTCGAGTGGCTGCGCGACTACGCCGACGCGTTCGAGCTGCGCGATCGGATCCGCTTCAACACGCGCGTGGAGCGCGCCGAGCGCGGCCGTGACGGCGGCTGGCAGATCACGCTCGAGGACGGTGCGGGCGAGAGCTTCGACGTGCTCCTGGTCTGCAACGGACACCACTGGAATCCGCGCTTCCCGGATTTTCCGGGGACCTTCGACGGACCGCAGATCCACTCCCACGACTACATCGACCCGAGCACCCCGCTCGACCTGTACGGCAAGCGCGTGCTCGTCGTGGGGATCGGCAACAGCGCGGTCGACATCGTCTCCGAGCTCGCGCGCAAGACCGTGTCCGACATGGTCTTTCTGTCGACACGCTCGGGCGCCTATGTGGTTCCGAAGTACATCTTCGGCCGGCCCGCCGACCAGGTCGTGAAGACCAACCCGCGGCTGCCCACCGGCCTGCAGCGACGGGTCAGCCGCCTGCTGCCGCGGATCTTCTCCGGGCGCATGGAGGACTTCGGGCTGCCGACTCCCAACCATAACTTCCTCGACGCCCACCCGACCGTCTCAAGCGAGCTGCTCGGGCGCCTGGGGGCCGGCGACGCCGTTGGCAAGGGCGACGTGGATGAGCTCCTCGGTGACCGCGTGCGCTTTGCCGACGGGACCGTCGAGGCGGTCGACGCGATCATCTACGCGACCGGCTACAGCATCAGCTTTCCCTTCTTCGATCCCGCCCTGCTGTCGGCACCGGAAAACGTGCTGCCGCTGTACAAGCGGATGCTGAAGCCCGGGCTCGACGACCTCGCGTTCATCGGGCTCGGTCAGCCGATCCCCACGATCTTCCCGTTCTCCGAGCTGCAGTCGAAGCTCGCCGCGCGCTGGCTGGCCGGCGATTGGGCGCCGCCGGCGCAGCGCGAGATGGAAGCGGAGATCCGCCGCGACGAGGCTTTCCACAAGGCCCACTTCATCGACAAGCCCCGCCACACCATGCAGCTCGAGTGGTACGCCTTTCAGCACGAGCTCAACACGCGCTCGATCCCGGCCGGACAGGCCCGCGCGCGCGCCGGCGCAGCCACGGGGCGCTCGGCGGCGGGGCGCGCCGCGGCGCTCGAGGCCTCCGGGCTTCCCGCATGAGCGAGGTCTCCTTCGACAGCGACGGCGTCCGCTGCGCGGGCGTCCACCTGCGCGGCGACGGCAACGGCACCTTTGCCGGCGAGGACGGCCGGCGCCCCTGCGTCGTGCTCGCCCACGGCTTCGCCGGCACCGTCGACTCGGGGCTTCTGCCCTACGCCGAGCGCTTCGCCGCCGCCGGCGTGGATGCGCTCGCGTTCGACTACCGGCATTTTGGCGCGAGCGAGGGCGAGCCGCGCCAGCTGCTCTCGATCCCCCGCCAGCTCGAGGACTACGCGGCCGCGATCGCATTCGCGCGCTCACTGGAGGGTGTCGATCCGGATCGCATCGTCGTGTGGGGCTCCTCCTACTCCGGCGGACACGTCGTACCGGTGGCCGTCGCCGACGGGCACGTGGCCGCGGTGATCTCACAGGTCCCCGGCATGGACGGCCTCGCGACGCTGCTGAACGCTGCGCGCTACGCGGGTCCCGGCCTGCTCTCAAGGGCGGTGCTCGCCGGTGTGCGCGACCTCGCCGGCTCGCTCTACGGGCGCGCGCCCGTGATGGTCGCGGTGGTGGGCCCGCCCGGCAGCGTCGGCGCGATGACCACCCCGGACGCCGAGCCCGGCTACCTCGCGCTCGCCGGCCCGACCTGGCGCAACGAGGTGGCCGCTCGGATCCTCCTGCGCACGGGCTCATACCGTCCCGGCCTGCAGGCCGATCGCCTTCCCAGCCCGATCCTCGTGCAGATCGCCGATCGCGATGCGATCGCGCCCGTCAAGGCCGCGCAGGACGCCGCCTGGCGGGCGACCGGCCGCGCCGAGGTGCGCACGTACCCGATCGGACACTTCGATATCTACACAGGCCCGCCGTTCGAGCAGGCCATCGCCGACCAGCTGCACTTCCTGCGCCGGCACGCCGGCGTCTCATCGCGCGTGCCCGCGCCCGCTGAGGTTCGCTAGCCGCGCGCCTCGGCCGGCCCCGCTCCGGGGAATCCCTCCGCGCACAACGCGCCGCCGCCCCGTTTGCACGGGGCGGCGGCGTCCAACAGGTCCTGCGCCCGGTGAGCGCGTGCTAGCGCCTCACGAGCACAGCGGGTTCTTGGGCACTCCTTCGCACGGCTTCGGCATCGTCGACTGTGGCGGCGGCGCCGGCTGTCCGACCGACGGCACTTTTTCTCTTATGGCTGCAGATTCCTCCTGCAGTCCGACGAGATATTCGACCGCCGGCAGGCCGCCACCGGGGCTCGGGGTGGTCTTGTTCTGGCAACCCCACGTTCCCTGGATCCTTGCCGGGAAGGTCGGATCCAAGAGCACGTTGCCACTGACGCAGTTGTTCACCGAATGCGATTCGGGATACCCGAAGATTTCGCTGAAGCCGCCCGCGAGCGTGACATCACCGGTGAACGCATGGCCCTTGCGGCCGTTGTTGAAGAACAGGTTGTTGCTGATCCGGTTCCCCGCCAGCTGGAAGAAGAGCGTGCCTTCAAAGCCGTTTTCCGGGGTGAAGGGGTTCGGATACTCAAAGCCCAACACTCCGTTGTTCGGGTTGCTGAAGATCACGTTACCTTCGATCAGATCGGCGTAGTCGCCCGGAAGCTCGACGCCCGCTCCCCACGGCGCGATCCCGGTCGATCCGTTGACCGGAACCGTGAGGTTGCCGTTTTCAAGGATCACGTTGTTGCGGATCGCCGTGCAGCGTGGAATGTTGGTCGTGGTGATGATCGGTGTCGGGTTCGGGTTTTCGATGTTCGGCCGGTTGCATTCGCCGTCCTGCGGTGGAGGTCCATCACCCGGGTTTTCCGAGTTTGGCGCGATGCCGACCAGGTTGTGGCGGAAGAGCGACCATTCGATCGCCAGCTTGCCGCCCGCGTTCGAGCCCGAGTAGCCGAGGGCGTTGTTTTCCATCACCGCCTGGGTGACCGTCGCGTTGCATTCCTGGCAGGCGCCGATGTAGATGCCCGAGTCGGCGAAGCCCGAGGCGTAGATGTTCGACCAGGAGCCGGTGGTCTCGTTGTTGGTGAAGATGCCATAGCCGCCTGTCAAGCCGGTGTCGTATGCGGTGAGGTAGCTCCCGTACCAGCCGTGCGCACCGATTTTGCCCGACTCGGCGCCGCCGTTCCACCAGATGTCGTTGCCGCACTCTTCGTCCGGGCAGGACGGTCCGAACTCGAAGTTGCGGACGGTGAGGTTTTCGACCCAGACGTTGCTGGCCTTGAAGACTTCGATGCCGTTGCCCACTTTGCCCTGGCCGTCGACGATCACGGTGTTGCGGTTCATTCCCCTGATCCAGATCCCGGAGTGAGCGCTTGTCACCTTCACTTCTTCGTAATAGGTGCCGGGTTCGATGAGCACCCAGGTTCCGGGTGCCGCCGCGTTGACCGCGGCCTGAATCGTCGTGAAGTAGTGCGTGTTGGCCGGGATTTTGGCTGGCGGTGTGCCCTTTCGAACTATGTTCACCGGGCCTTCGCCTCCCCCTCCGTTCGCTGCGGCAGCGCTCGCGAAGGCGCCAAACGCAATCGCCACGAGCGCGACCGCAGCGAGCTGCCACGTGCTTGTCAATCTGATGCGCGAGTGAAGTCGATACCGACGCATGAATGACATCTCCTCGTCCCCTCTCCTGGATGTGGACGCGGGCTGATCCCCGGTGGGCTACTGACGTGCGGGCCTTGCTGGCGTGCACCCTGCGGTCTACGTCCCTCGCTACGCGCAGTGCTCCAAACCGCGGCTCTACCCTCGATTTGCGGCGATTGTATACCTCCCCGGTTGAAGCGGCCGCGCGCTTCGCCGCTGAAGCGCGTCAGCCCTTGAACGTCGAGGCGCCGTAGTCGCCGAAGGGCTCGTCGCGCTCGCGCACCGCCTGCCTGAAGCCGGCCTCGGCGGCACGCTGCTGGAAGGCGTAGCCCTCGCTGGTGTGGCGCGTGATCCCGTCGAACACGGTGCCGAGGATCTGGGTCTGATGCAGGCCCTGGGCGTAGAGGGACTGGTTGACGAGCAGCTTCATCATCTGCAGCTGGTTGAGCGGGTTGCGGGCGATCCGCTCGACGAGCAGCTCGGTGCGCTGATCGAGCTCGGCGTGGACGGGCGCCTCGATCGCGAGGCCCCACTCGAGCGCCTCGGCGCCCGACAGCGAGTCACCGGTGAACAGCAGCCGCTTGGCGCGCTGGGGACCCAACCTGTAGGCCCACATCGAGGTCGTCGGCGAGCCCCACACGCGCGCCGGCGGATAGCCGATCTTCGCGTCCGCGGCGATCATCAGCAGGTCGCTGCACAGCGCCATGTCGGTGCCGCCGGCGACGCAGAAACCGTGCACCTTGCAGACGACCGGCTTGGAGCATTGAAACAGCGACATGAACGCGCGTACGTTGCGGCCCATCATCGCGTAGTCGACCATCGGATCCCAGGTGCCCGCGGGGTCGTGGTTGGCGGCCATCACGTTCGGATCGAGCGGCGAACCGGCCGCTTCAACCTCCCCCTCCCCTCCCCTGCGTCCCTGGCCCTCGGCCGACTCGACGAGGTCATATCCGCCGCAGAAGCCCTTGCCGTTTCCGGCCAGCAGCATCACGTGCACGGCCGGGTCGAGATCGGCCCGCTCCACGCAGCGCTCGAGCTCTGAGACCAGGCCACGCGTGATCCCGTTGCCGCGCTCGGGGCGGTCGAGCGTGATCCGCGCGATGCGGCCGGTCACCTCGTATGCGATCGTCGCCGGCTCGCTCATCTTGCGATGGCGCCGTCAGCGCCGCGAGAGCACGACGACCGGGATCTCTCGCTCGGTCCTGGCCTGGTAGTCGTCGTAGGCCGGCCACACCTCGGCCATCAGAGACCACAGGCGACTGCGCTCCTCGCCCGCGGCCACGTCCGCACGCACCGGGACCTCTTCGCCGGGAATCTGGATCCTGGCGTCCGGGTTGGCCGTGAGGTTCTCGAACCAGCTCGGGTTTTCCGGCGCGCCCCCCTTTGAGGCCACGACAACCCAGCGATCACCGTCGGTGCGGTGAATCAGGGGCGTCGTCCTCGGCTCGCCGGACCTCCGCCCCGTCGTGGTCAGCAGCAGGATCGTCGTCCCACGCCAGTGATAGCCACGCTCGCCGTCCGTCTCGCGGTAGACGCGAACGTGCTCGTCGCCGAAGAGGTCATCATCGGATTGGGCCATCGGCACGCGAGTCTAGCGAGGCACGCCTGTGATGGCGCGGAATCTAGAAGTAGGTCTTCGCGGGCGAGGACAACAGCGCGTAGACCTGCACGATCGCGGCCTGCACCAGCAGCTGCGCGGAGGGTGGCGAGCCGGATACGAACAGGTCGTTCTTCAGCCGCAGGTGCTGCCAGGCGTAGTCGACATAGCCCTGGGCGATCTTCGGCCCGGGCGGTTCGCGGGTGACGGAGTCGAGGTAGAGCAGGTTGCGGAAGTAGACCGACGGGAAGAAGGGGATCTCTGAGCCGAGCCGTTCGGGCGTGAAGTAGGCGAGCGCCGCCTTCGCCGTCTGACGAGCCTGCCACAGGTATCCGGGGTTGCCCGTGGCCTGGTAGAGCAGCGTGCCGGCGCCGATCATCGTGCCCTGGTTGTAGCTCCACAGCATCGGTTCGACGACGCCCTTGCGGTTGACGTGGTCGGCGTAGAGGCCGTCGGGCTGAAGCAGGCATTGGCGCACCCACAGGTAGGCCATCACCGCGAACTGCAGATACTGGACGTTGTGGGTGATCCGGTAGAGCTGGGTGGCGAGCTCGGCGGCGGGAGCGGTGGTGACGGTGTTGCGTTCGCTGTTTGCGGCGGCGTTCGAGAACGGCAGGCCGCCCGGGCAGCCGAGTTCGGGGTTGGTCTGCCAGCCGGCCATCTCGAAGGCCATGATCGTCTCGGCGCCCTGCAGCAGCGAGGGGCTGTGGCTGAGCTCATACAGACGCGCGAGCTCGATCCCGACCCAGTCGTTGTCGTCGTAGTACTTGGTGCCGCCCGCCCCCACGGGAGGGGCCACTGCCCCATCGAAGGCGGGCAGCGTGCTCGTGAACGTCCCTTCCGGGGCACCGGAGTTGGAGGTGTCCAGGTAGTCCTGCAGGCCGACCAGGCGAGCGCGCAGTTCGCGCGTGAGCGAGACGCCCAGGTGGGGGATGTTGGCCATGCTCACCGTCGCGGCCAGCGCCTGCGAGAAGGGCCACATGTAGGAGTACGGTTCGCCGGCATAGAGGCCCTTACCTTTGACGTAGTAGGCCTTCTGCATCGCTTCGAAGGCGACGAGCGCCCGCTTGGGATCACCGTGCAGCGCTGGCTTTCCCGATTTTTCGCCCGAGACGCCGACCGACCCCGGTGCGGCGGCGCCGCCGGGCGAGCTCGCCGGCCGGGCAGGCTCCCCGGCGTGCGCCGCGTGTGCGAATTCGGACGCCCGCGGACGGAACGCGGGCCGCGACGCTCCTGCCGGGTATCGCGCTGCGCCCGCAACCTGCGCGCCGGCCCCGGCGCAAAGGACGCAAGCGAGCAGCGAGCCGCAGAGGACGGCGGACGCACGGCGGTGATCGAGGCTGGGCAGCATGGGAACCTAACCGGCACAACATTCCGCGGGGGCGTTTGATTTGGTGCGCCCGGCGGGCGCCAACCCTACCCGCCACGTCAGTCTGGCCTCGGGCGAGCACGCCAGCGGCGTTGCGGCTGCGCTCGCGCTCAGGCCGCCTGACCGGGCTGAGGGCTCCCCGCGCCGCATGCGGGCTCGCCCGCGGGCGCCCTCGAGGCGGCCGGACGCAGGAGCACGGCCGTCGCCAACGCCCCCGCCACGCAGATCAGCGCGCCGACGCCGAAGGCGAGCTGATAGCCGCTGCTGAGCGCGCTCAGGTCCGAGGCGCCGTGGACGAGCTGGCTGCTTGTGTGGGACGCGGCCAGCGTGCTGAGCACGGCCAGCCCGAGCGCTCCTCCGGCCAGTCGCGAGGTGTTCAGAAGCCCGGACGCGAGCCCGCTCTGTGCGCTCGTGACGCCCTGCACCGCGGCGATCGTCGCCGGCACGAGCGACAGCCCGAGGCCGGCCGCTCCGAGCACGCCGCCGGGCAGCACGGTCGCCCAGTAGCTGCCGCCCGGGCGCACGCCGGTCAACAGCGCAAGACCTGCGGCGGCACTCAGCATTCCCGCCGTCAGCACAGGGCGCACGCCGAAGCGGGCCACCAGGCGCGGCGCGAGCGTCGAGGTTGCGACGATGCTCAGCGTCATCGGCAGGAACGACAGGCCCGCGCGGATCGCGCTGTAGTGGAGCACCTCCTGCAGGTAAAGCGTCAGGAAGAACCACATCGCGAACACCGCCGAGTACAACAGGGCGATCACCAGGTTCGCAGCCCGCAGGCGTGGCATGCGGAAGATCGAGAGCGGCATCAGCGGGGCGCTCGCGAAGCGGCCCTCGACGAGCGCGAACAGCGCGAGCAGGAGAGCGGCGAGGGACAGCGGGACGAGCACCCCGGCCGCGCCCCAGCCGAGGCTCTCGGCGCGGACGATGCCATAGACGGCGACGACGAGACCCGCCGTGACGAGCGCCGCGCCGGCGACGTCGAAGTGCCTCGGCATGTCCTCGCGCCGGCTCTCGGGCACGACCCGCCGGCTGGCGATGATCACCGCGATTCCGACCGGCACGTTGATCAGGAAGATGGCCGGCCAGCCGAGCCCCTGCGTCAGCAGTCCTCCGAGCAGCACGCCGCAGGCGCCGCCCAGTCCCGCCATCGCGCCCCACAGCCCGAGGGCCCGGTTGCGCGGAGCTCCCTCGGCGAAGGTGGTCGTGAGGATCGAAAGGCTCGCGGGCGAGATCACCGCGCCGCCGAGGCCCTGCAGCGCACGCGCGCCCACCAAGAGCCCGCGCGAGCTGGCCAGGGCGCACAGCAGCGAAGCGAGGCTGAACAGCGCCGTGCCGGCGAGGAACACGCGCCGGCGGCCCAGCAGGTCAGCCGCGCGCCCGCCCAGCATCAGAAAGCCGCCGAAGGTGATCGTGTAGGCGTTCACCACCCACTGCAGACCGGTCGTCGAGAAGCCGAGCCCGGAGCGAATCGAGGGCAGCGCAACGTTCACGATCGAGACGTCGAGGATGACCATGAACTGGGCCAGGCACACGAGCACGAGCACCGCGTTCGAGCCACGCGGCAGCGCCAGCGCCAGTGCCCGTGGGCGGCGCGGTGCTGCTTTCGCGGCTGCTGGGTGCACTCGCTGGGCCATTCCGTTTCCTCTCGTTTGCTGGTACGATGAATACCGTAGCATATTGTTTGATAACCGTCGTACCAGACCATGAAGCTCCACCACCCCGAACGTTCCGAGATCGACCTGGCCGGAGTGCTGCACGCGCTCAGCGATCCCCAGCGCCTGCAGATCGTGCGCCTGCTCGCGGCGGAAGACTCCCCGGTTCCGTGCGGCAGCCTCGAGCTCGGCGTGACCAAGTCGACGGCCACCCACCACTTTCGCGTGCTGCGCGAAGCGGGCGTGATCCAGCAGGTACCGACCGGCACCACGAAGCTGACGACGCTTCGCCGTGCGGACCTGGACGCCTGCGTCCCGGGCCTGCTGGATGCGGTCCTGGCCGCTTCGCCGGTGCCGGCCGCGACCAGCTAGGAACTACGCCTAGCCGGCGCTTGCGGAGGTCAGACGGGCGCGCCATTCCTTGGCATCCCGCTGCGAGGGCTCGCTGTCGGCGAGGAATCGCTCGAGCACGGCGACGAAGCGCCCCGGCGCCTCGAGCTGCGGCATGTGGCCGGCGTCCTCGAAGATCTCAAGACGGCTGCCCGGAATCGCCCGACAGGCCTCTTCGCCGTGGCGCACGGGGATGATCGGGTCGCGCGCACCCCACACGATGAGGACGGGGATCCCCTCGGTGAGATACAGGCGGTCGCCCGCACTGACGCGCTGGCCGCCGGTGCCGACGACCGAGCGCAGGGTGGCGAGGAACGCCGAGCGATGGTCGGCGTCGGCGAGCGAGGCGTAGCCGCGCGCGACCTCCGCGACGTCGGGCTTGGCCTGCAGCCCGACCACGGCAAGCCCCCGCGCGAGCGCCGATCCGGCGGCACGGCCGGGGCCGGCCGTCGCGGCGATGAACAGGTTCGCACCCGGAAGCGCCGCGGCGCGCAGGACCGGACTGACCTCGGAACCGAGCCCGCCGCTTGACACGAGCACGAGGCGCTCGGTGAACTCGGGGAACTGGTATGCGAACTGCATCGCGATGCCGCCGCCGAGCGAGTGTCCCACCAGCGTGGCCCGCTCATGGCCCAAGGCGACGAGCAGATCGCGCAGCCCGGCCGCAAGGGCGCCGATCGAGTAGTCCCCGGCGCCCGGGGCCGACCTCCCGTGCCCCGGAAGGTCTGGGGCGACGACGGTGTGCTCTCGCGCGAGCAGCTCGATCACGACCTCCCAGTTATCGAGCGTGCCCCCCATCCCGTGTATCAGCAGCAGCACCGGCCCGCTGCCCGCTTCTGCATAGGTCAGGTCGCGGCCGTGCAGCGTCACCGTGTTGGTCTTCATCGCGGCCCAGCATACCTGCAGATTCTGTGCTCAGCAGCGCTCTTTTCGCGCGACTTCCCGATTTGCGTGACTTCCCGCTAACGTCCTACGCCCAGCGACCGTCCAGGAGGCCAGATGAGCACCAGCGACACCACCATCCCGCAGCGCACGATCGAGGGCTTGGACGGCCTGCGAGCCCTCGTCGGGCAGGAGATCGGAGTCTCGGGCTGGCGGGAGATAACCCAGGATCTGATCAACCGCTTTGCCGACGTCACCGAAGACCACCAGTGGATCCACATCGACGTAGAGCGCGCACAGCGCGAATCCCCCTTCGGGACGACGATTGCCCACGGTTACCTGATCCTTTCGCTGGTGGTTCCGTTCAACGCCGAGATCTTCACCGTCGCGGGCGTCAAGCTGGTCGTCAACTACGGCCTGAACAAGGTCCGCTTCGTCTCACCGGTCCCCGCCGGTTCGCAGCTTCGCATGCGCGCCCGCCTCAACGAGCTGACAGAGGTGACGGGAGGACATCAGGCGGTGCTGGGGCTGACGCTCGAGCGCGAGGGCGAGGAGAAGCCCGCCTGCGTGGTCGAGCAGTTGATCCGCTTCTATTAGGCGCTCCTCGGCGGACGCCGGCGAGGGCCGGGCGCCGGGCTCAGGGCACGACGCGGAGCGTCGTGTGCATGCCCAGGCGTGCGTGTTCGGGCAGCGAGCACCACAGGTGGTAGACGCCCGGCTCCAGACGCACCACCCCGTTCCAGCGCTGCCCGGACGTCAGTTGTGGAGCGGCGATCTCGTGTGTTGAGCCCGCCGCCCGCAGGCGCAGGTCGTGGGGGTCCAAGCCGCGGTCGATCGCCTCCAGGTTGACGGGCCCCGCCTTGACGGTGCCACTGGACAGCAGCAGGCGGTACTCGACCTCGGTGACCTGCAGGTGTGAGCCGGCCGCCGCGGGCGAGCGGGAAGGCGCGCGGTTTGAGTGGGCGTGCGCGCCGCCGGCGAGGGCGAGCGGGCCGGCGGCCGCGAGCAGCGAGAGCAGCACGGCGGCCCGGAATCTCATCAGAGCACCGCGGGGCGACGCCGGCCGAGGCGTGAGCGCCGCCGCTGCCCGCGCGGGGATCCTCGGCGCGTGCGCTTGTCAGACATCCCTGCCGATGATGGACGAGCGGGGAGCCCTGATCAATCGGAGATCCGTCTAGGCACTTCTGGCCTCGCCCTCGCCGTCGCGCTTGCGCAGGTAGCGCTTGAGGCCCAGGAAGTTCTGCTGCGAGGACGTCGCGCGGGCGTAGGCGGCGGCCGTGTCCGCTCCGCCGGCCGTGCCGGTGGCGGCCGAGGCGGCCACGCGAGCGCGGATCGCCGCGGCGAAGGCTTCCGCGTCGAGGTCGCTCGCCAGTGCCTCGACCTCGTCGAGGTGAGCGCGCAGGGCGCTGAGATGCGCATCGACGTCGTCATGCGCGCCGAAGTGCATGAGCGCAAGGCTGCGCGGCCGCCAGCCCTGGATCAGCTCGAGCGAGGCGCGCCACGCCGGCAGGTCGATATCGGGGGGCGGCGTCGGCGCCAGCACGGGCCCCTCGCCGATCCGCACCCCGGTGACGTCACCGGTGAACGCGCGCGCGCTCGGCTCGTGCAGGTAGGAGACGTGATGGGAGGCGTGGCCGGGCGTGTAGGCGACGCGGAAGGGCGCCACCAGCTCGCCGCCGTGGAGCACCCTCAGGCGATCGGCGGGCACGGGCCGCACCTCGCCCCACAGCTCCTGCATCTGCGCCCCGTACAGGCGGCCGGCGCTCGCGACGAGCCTGCCCGGATCGATCAGATGCGGGGCGCCGCGCTCGTGCACCCAGACCTCGATCTCCGGGAAACGCTCGACCAGCGAGCCGGCGGCGCCGGCGTGGTCAAGGTGGATATGGGTGAGCGCGAGCGCCCGTGGCGGATGGCGTTCGAGCACCGGCAGCAGGGCGCGCAGAGAACTGCTCGGGCCTGGATCGACGACCACGTCTCCCACCCGCCACGCGCCGAGCACCTGCCGGCGCCCCAGGTGCATCAGGTCGATGAGTTCTGGCTCGGCGTCGAGTCGGGCGGACATGGAGGAGAGGCGCGTGCGAGGCTCACCGGCGCTGTGCGGGGATCCTACCCTCGAGCGCTCGAACCGCCGGCGCGCCGAGCGGTTCGTGGGCGTTCGTGAGGAGGAGCGGCCGTTCCGGCCGCGCGCGGGCGCGCTAATGTCACACGACCGCGAATTCGCCGAGGGAGCCGATCATGTCGACCACCAGTCCCAGCCGTGCTGGAGCCACGCACGAGGTCCTCAACCAGCCGCCACCGCTGGTCGACTACAACGCATTCGAGGCCGACCCGGCGCTGGCCGAGGCGCTCGTTCGCGGGGGCGGCGAGTGGGGCCTTGACCGGGTGCGCGACTTCGGCGGCGTGGTCGCCTCCGCCGAGGCGCTCGCTCACGCCAAGCGCGCCCAGCGCAACATCCCCGTGCTCAACACGCACGACCGCTACGGCAACCGCGTCGATCAGATCGACTACGACCCGTCGATGCACTGGATGCTGCGCCTCGGTGTCGAGCGCGAGGTCAACTCGCTGCCGTGGCGCGAGCCGCGAGCGGGCGCCCACGTCGTGCGTGCGGGCCTGTTCCACCTCTTCAATCAGCTCGACACGGGGCCCTGCTGCCCGATGTCCATCAACTACGCCGCGGTCCCGACGATGCGCCAGGACGAGGCCCTGGCCGAGCAGTGGGAGCAGCGCCTGACGCTGCCCGACTACGACGCCTTCGCGCAGGCGGGGATGGTGATGACCGAGAAGCAGGGCGGCTCGGACCTGCGCGCCAACTCGACGATCGCGGAGCCGGTCGGCGACGGCTGGTTCGAGCTGACCGGTCACAAGTGGTTCTGCACGCACCCCGTCTTCGAGGTGTTCTTCACGCTCGCGCAGACCGACGCCGGCATCACCTGCTTCGTCGCTGAGCGGCCGCACCCCGGGTTTCGCCTGCAGCGGCTGAAGGACAAGCTGGGAGGCCGCTGTCTGGCCTCCTCGGAGGTCGAGTACGACCACCTGCCAGCGCGCATCCTCGGCGAAGAGGGCCGCGGTACGGCCTTCGTCGTGGAGCAGCTGATCTGGACGCGGCTGGACACGCTCACGGCCGTCGCGGGCATGATGCGCCGCGTCGTCGCCGAGGCGATCTGGCACGCGCGCCACCGGGCGGCGTTCGGCGCGCCCCTCGCTCAGCAGCCGGCGATGACGAATGTGCTCGCCGACATCGCCCTCGAGTCCGAGGCCGCGACGGCCTCCGCACTGCGGATCGCGAGCGCCTTCGACTCCGATGATCCCGAGGAGGCCGCCTTCCGTCGCCTCGCGCTCGCGGTGATGAAGTACTGGGTCTGCAAGCGCGGCGCTCCGCTGGCGGCCGAGGCACTCGAGTGTCTCGGGGGCAACGGCTATGTCGAGGAGGCGCCGATGGCGCAGTTCTACCGAGACATCCAGCTCGGCACGGTGTGGGAGGGGTCGGGCAACGTGATCGCACTGGACGTCCTGCGCGTGCTCGATCGCGATCCCGAGGGAGCCACGGCGTTCCTTGCGCAGTGCGACCTCGCCGCCGGCGCCGACCGCCGCTTCGACGCGCACATGCAGCGCGTGCGCGAGGGGCTCGCCGCGCTCGGGGCCGACCCGGCGTCGGCCCAGTGGAGCGCCCGCCGCGTCGTCGAGGACATGGCACTCGCGCTGCAGGCCAGCCTGCTTCTGCGCAACGCGCCGCGGCCGGTGTCCGAGGCATTCTGCGCCGGGCGTCTGCAGACACGGGGTCTCGCGTTCGGTGATCTGCCGCGCGGCGTGGACGGCACAGCGATCGTCGAACGCGCCCTGGCGCTGTAGAGCCGGCGCCGGAGCGCTCAGGCCGCCGGCAGCTCGCCGGCCAGGAAGCGCTCGCGCAGCACGAACTTCTGGACCTTGCCCGACGGCGTCATCGGCAGCTCCTCCACGAACACCCAGATACGCGGCGCCTTGTAGGCCGCGAGCTCGGAGCGGACGTGGGCGTCCAGCTCCTCGCGCCCCGGCGTCGCGCCGGGGGCCGCGCGGATGAAGGCGCACACCTGCTCGCCCCAGGTCTCATCGGGGATTCCCACCACGGCCACGTCACCGACGGCCGCGTGCGTGAACAGCCGCTGCTCGATCTCCCGCGGGAAGATGTTCTCGCCGCCGCGGATGATCATGTCCTTCAGCCGGCCCTCGATGCGGCAGTAGCCGCGCTCGTCCATCGAGGCGAGGTCGCCGGTGTGCAGCCATCCGTCGCCATCGATCGCGGCGGTGGTGGCATCGGCCATCTCGTAGTAGCCATGCATCACGAGGTAGCCTCTCGCGCACAGCTCGCCGACGGCGCCGCAGGGAACGGTCTCGCCCGTGGCCGGATCGGCGATCCGCACCTCGGTCTGGGGCAGCGGGCGACCGACGGTGGTGGCGCGATCGTCGAAGCTGTCATCGAGACGGCCCTGGGTGATCACCGGCGAGCTCTCGGTCTGGCCATAGATGATCGAAAACCGGACACCCAGGCGGTCCTCGATGCGCTTGACGAGCTCGGGCGCGACCAGGGCGCCACCCGAAAGCGCCGCGCGCACCGATGACAGGTCGCGCGTGTCGAAGCCGGGGTCCTCTGTGAGCGCGATCAGCACGGTTGGAACGCCCGCGAGGGCCGTCGCACGCTCGGCCTCGATCAGGTCGAGCACGAGGCCGGGCTCGAACGCGAGCACGGGAACGTGGGCGAGCTGGTGGGAGACGCATCCGAGCGCGCCCAGGCCGCATCCGGCGGTGTGAAACAAGGGGAACGGGTTGACGTAGGCCTCACCCGGCTCGAAGTCGAACTGGCCCAGCGTCATGCGGGCATTGTTGGTCAGGCCGCGATGGTGCAGGAGCGCGCCCTTGGGAAAGCCGGTTGTGCCTGAGGTGTACTGGATCTGCACGGGATCATCTAAAGCGACATCAGGGAGTCGCTCGGTTGGCGAGCCGGACGCCAGAAACGCATCGAAGTCCTCGAGCGCGATCGCCTCGCGCAAGACGGGAAGCTCGCCGCGCACGCTCTCGAGCGAGCGCGCCATCGGATTGCCGCGAAACTCGCCCAGCAAAAGGATTCCAGCCGACGCGGATTGGTCGAGGACATACCTGAGCTCGCCCGGCCGGTAGGCCGGGTTGACCGTCACGAGGATCAGGCCCGCTAGCGCCGCGCCGAACTCCGTGACCTCCCACTCCGGGACGTTGGGGGCCCACACCGCGACGCGCTCGCCCGGCGCGAAGCGCGCGAGCAGTGCGCGGGCACAGCGCTCGGCGTCGTCGAGCAGCTCGGCGAACGTCCAGCGGCGGCGCTCGGCGGGATCGGGGTGCCCGCCGATCAGCGCGAGCTGATCGGGAGCCGTCTCGGCCGCCTCGCGCAGTATCCCTCCGACCGTCGTGTCCAGAACCCGGTCGCTCTGGTCCGCGGGGTAGTGGGACTCGCTCAACGCCGGGGTCGTGACCGCCATCCTGCTCCTCCCTCCTCAGCCTGCGCACACTACCTGTGCGCCCAGCGACGCGCAAGCGCCCGGGCGCGGTCACGGCCGGGCGTATCAGTGTGCGCCCAGCACGTCCACGCTTACGGATTCGACCGTGAAGTGGCCGCCGCCGCCACCATTTGCCGCGCAGTCGTCAGCGGCCTGCACGGCGAGCGTATGGGCGGTTGGCGTGAGCGGTTCAAACAGCCACAGCGACGGCCGGCTTTCCGTGGCGACGCTGAATTCGGCCTGGTGGCTCCAGTTAATCGGAATCGTCTCCGTCGTTTCGCTCGACGTGCTCGCGAGGAAGGTGTCGGCCACCGGGTTGCCATCCAGCAGCACCTGGACATCTGCGCCGTCGCTGCCGGTGCTCGCCTGGCAGGTGCCTGCGGGGGCTGTTTTGATGCTCACCTGACCCACGAGCTGATCGAGCTCTTCGCTGCCCTGGGTCCATCCGGCGTCGGTCAGCGCATCGCTCGTCCCCGGTGTCGAGGCCGTCGAGACGGCGGCGGAGCTGCGAACCCGTGCGACCACGTTCATCTCGGCCGGGCCGGTGGGCCCCGACGGACCCGTCGCGCCGGTCGCGCCGGTCGCACCGGTGACCCCGGTCGCGCCGGTCACTCCCTGGGCTCCGGTCGCGCCATTCCCGCCCGAGGGCTCGCTTCCGGCTGGGCCGGTCGCTCCGGCGATCCCCTGCGGGCCGGTCGCCCCGCTCACGCCCTGCGCTCCCCCGGGACCTCTGTCGCCCGCCTGCCCCGTCGATCCCGTCGGTCCGGTCGCCCCGACCCACCGCAGCTTGACTTCGCCTCGCTTGCATCTGGTTCCTGACGTGACGATGTGCACGGAGCCGCCCACCTGCTTGGCACAGGCGAAGATGATCTCCCCGTCGGCCTTCGGTGCGAGCGCGAAGGCAGCCAGCAGCGGCGCTCCGGCTGCGGCAAGAGCGGCGGTCGCGCGCCGTGCGAGAGTGGGCATTGAGCGGATTCCTTTCCGGTGTTCAGAAGAGCGCCCCAGCGCAGATACCGCGGGAGCGGTCGCTGACAGCGCCCATTGAGTGTCCTCACTCTGCAGTGCGGGAGGAATGCGCCACGTGCCCCATCTTGCGTTCAGTCAGCTGAACGCCGGGCGGCGGTCGCTGCCGGCGGCGAGCGCGCTCTCGCGATCGCCGCACTCCCAGCAGGCGCCGGCTCACTCGATGAGGCAGGTGTCCTCGTCAGAGTAGGCCGGTGAGCAGGCGCAGATGATGCGCAGCGGAGCCACACCGATGTTGAACACCTTGTGGCGGCTGCCCGGCGGGATCAGGGCGCAGTCACCCTCGCCGATGATCCGCTCCTCGCCATCGATCACGAGCCGTGCTTGCCCGGCGCTTACGAGATACAGCTCCTCGCTGGTGCGGTGGTAGTGCTCGGTCGTGGCCTTCCCCACCGGAATCATCGCCTCGGCGAGACTCTGGTTGTTGGCCGGGGCCGACACCCGCCCCGCCCACTCGCGGATCTCCGAGCCGTCCAGCGTGACGAAGGGCTCGAGCTGCGGGTAGGAGGAAACGTCCATCGCTACCAGCGCGAGCGATGCACGACCTCGTCGAACGGCCTGCGGTCGGGGTTCTTGATCGGCTGCAGGGGGCGTCCGGCCGGATAGCCGAGGTCGATCAGGTAGGCGGCAATGCGCTCATCGGGGAAGCCGAGGACTGCGCGAGCGTGGTCCTGATCGGCGACGGCAGCGTGACCTGAGCCCATGCCGAGGTCAGCCGCCGCTAGCAGCATCGCCATCGTCGCCTGCCCCAGGTCGTACTGCGCGCGGTCGCGCTCGCCCGGGTCGCTGCTCTTGGCGGTGATCAGCGCGATCGTGGCCGCCGACGCGGCGACGTGGCCGGCGCCCTGCCAGACCTTTGCCAGCTCCCTCAGCTGCTCGCGATCGGTGACCACGATGAAGTCCCATGGCTGCCAGTTTCGCGAGGAGGGGGCGCGGCGGCCGGCCTCGAGGATGCGATCCAGATGCTCGGCGGGCAGCGGTCTATCCTCGAACTCTCTGACGTTGCGCCGGGAGATGATGGCATCCCATGTCTGCATTTCTATGCTCCCTTGCGGTGGCCTCACGCAAGACTAACCCGAAAACGCGCGGCTGCGCCGCCGGCGCGGGCAGCTGACACGGTGAGCGCCGTCGACACCCCTCCACAGGACGCGGCCACGGTCAACGCGAGCGATCTGGACGTCCCGCAGGAGCTGACCGGGCGCAGGCTGCGCTCGCGGCTGCTGTTCGCCGCTGGGCTTCTGCTGGCGGTCATCGCGATCATCACCCTGCTTCCCGGCCTCGGCGCGCTGCGCTCGCGCCTGTCGGACGCCCAGCCCGGATGGCTGCTGCTCGGCGTCGGTCTGAAGGTGCTCTCGGGTCTGGGCTACGTGGTCGTATTCCGGATGGTCTTCTGTAGACGCATGAGCTGGCGCGTCAGCTATCAGATCGGAATGTCGGAGCTCGGCGCAAATGCCCTCTTCCCCACCGGCGGAGCGGGCGGACTGGCGCTCGGAGCCTGGGCGCTCAAACGCGGCGGAATGCCCACCGATGAAATCGCGCGCCGCTCGGCCGCGTTCTTCATGCTCACCAGCGTGCCCAACGTCGTCGGCGTGATCATCGTCGGCACCGGCCTTGGCGTGGGAGCGTTTGCCGGAGAGACCAACCCAGCGTTGACGATCCTGCCCGCGGTGATAGCAGCCCTGGCGATACTGGGAGCGCTGATCGCCGGCAACACCTCCACCGGGCTGCACCGGCGCCTTGAGCGCAGCGAAAGCGCTGGAGCATCACGTCGCAGAACCGTTGCGCTGAAGACCCTGGTGGCGGTTGCAGATGGTGTCAACCAGGCGGTCGCCCTGCTGCGGGAGGGCGATGCCTGGCTGATCTGCGGCCTGATCGCCTACCTCGTGTTCGACGTGATGATCCTGTGGGCCACATTTCGCGCCTTCGGCGCCGCCCCGGCGCTCGCGATCATCTGGATCGCCTACCTGCTCGGCGAGTTGGGTGGGCTGATCCCCGTGCCCGGTGGGATCGGCGGAGTCGACGCGGGGCTGGTGGGAACGCTCGTGCTCTACCACGTGCCGATCACCGTCGCCACCTCGGCGGTGCTCGCCTACCGCGCGATCGCGCTGTGGGTCCCTGCCGTGCTCGGTGCCGCGGCCTTCGCCGCTCTGCGCCGCACGCTGCGGCGCGAGTCCTCGCAGATCGCGATCTGCGCCCCCCAGACCGAGATGGACGTGATCGGGCTCGGGCGCGTGGTGATCGACCCCGGCTGAGCCGAGCACGGCCGGCCGGCCGAGACCAATAGCACCTAGGGTGCGGGGGGTGCCGTCCGCCGCCGTTCGCCAGGACATCGATCGACTCGCCGCGATCGCACGCGGCTCGGCCACCGAGGGTGAGGCGCGGGCTGCAGAGCTGCTCGCGGAAATGATGAGAGAGCGCGAGCTCGTTCCCGTGCTCGAGCACGAGATGGCCGTCGGGGGCTACTGGCAGTCGACGGGGCTCGCGGCCTGCGCCGGAGCGCTCGCGGGCGCGCTCGCAGCGCGATCGCGATTCGCCGGCACGCTGCTGGCCGGCGCTGCCGCGGCCCTGATCGCCGACGACGTGGACAACGGCAGGCATCTGCTTCGGCGCGTGTTGCCGCATCGCAGCACCACCAACGTCCTCGCCTGGGCCGGCGATCCGAGCGCCTCAGAGACGGTCGTGATCGTTGCCCATCACGACGCGGCCCACAGCGGCCTGTTGTTTCACCCGGGCCTCGTGCCGCTGGTGAATCGGATCGCCCCGGGCTGGTATGACAAGCAGACGACCTCCCTGCACACCGGTCGCCTGCTCGTGCTCGGGCCGGCGCTGGTGGCGCTCGCCGGCGCGCTCGGGCTGCGGCGGCTGCGCCGCTTCGGCGCCGTCTGGAGCGCGGCGACGGCAGCCGTGCTCGCCGACGTTGCGCGCTCGCCGGTGGTAGCGGGCGCGAACGACAACCTCAGCGCCGTCGCGGTGCTGCTGGCGTTGGCCGAGGAGCTCGCCGAGCGTCCGCTGGCGGGCGTCGGGGTGCTGCTGCTGTCCACCGGCAGCGAGGAGGCCTTCATGGAGGGCATGCGCGGCTTCGTGTGCCGCCACCGCGCCGAGCTTGATCCGGCCAGAACGCGCGTTCTCGCGCTCGAGTGCGTGGGCTCCCCGCACCTGATCCTGATCGAGGGGGAGGGGATGCTGCGGATGCGCGACTACGACGTGTCGCTGCGCGATGAGCTGCAGGCCGCTGCCGCCGAGGCGGGCGTGCCACTGTGGCGCGGACTGCGCCTGGGCGCCGGCGGTACCGACGCGCTGCCGGCCCTGCGCAGCGGCTATCGCTCGGCCTGCATCGCGGCCTGCACGGACCTGAAGACGCCGGCCAACTACCACTGGAGGACCGACGTGCCGGCGAACCTGTGCTGGGACACGATCGAGCAGGCTGCGCGCGTGGTCGCGAGTCTCCTGAGAGGGCTCGGTGAGCCCCAGGCGGACGCGCCGTGAGCGCGCGCCGCGGAAGGACGGACTATGCCTCGCCGCAGGCGATCTGATGCAAGAGCTCGGCGAGGGGCCCGGCGAGAGAGAACATCGCCCAGTGGCCGGTGGGCAGCTCGTGAAGCTCCCACTCGGCGCCGGCGAAGCACGCCGCCCTCGGATCGCCTCGCTCGATCAGCTGCTCTACGAGCGCGAGGCTCATGCCCCCATCGGCGCAGAAGATCGCCGCGCGCCGAGCCGCGCCCTGGGCGCCCGTGAGACGAAGCTTTGAGGTGAACGTCGCGTAGGGTTGCGCGGTCCCGCGGGACTGGATCAGGCGGAGATGCGCCGGCTCGAGGCCGCCGGCGCTTCCGTAGGCGCCGCTTGCGATCGCGTCGTAGTCCGGGAGCGGCCAGCGCCAGCCGTCGCCGTTCTCCTCGACCTCGAGATACTGGCGCTGTCGCTCCTTTGGCCTCTGCAGGTCCGTTATCGCGGCGCCGTCCGTGAGCGGCGAGGTGTCCAGGTAGACGACCGCCTCGAGCCGCTCGCCGCGCCGATCGGCGACACCGGTGACAACCGCGCCCGCGTAGCTGTGACCGACGAGCACGGCGTCCTCGAGCCCCTCGTAGTCGAGCAGGTTGACGACGTCGACGATGTGGCACTCGAGGTCGACATCGGAAGCGGCGAGGTGCACGCGCTCGCCGAGCCCCGTCAGCGTCACGGGATAGACGTCGTGATCGAGGGCTCGCAGGTGCGCCGCGACCTCCCGCCACGCCCAGCCGCCGAGACAGGCGCCCGGGACGAGGACGAGCGGCCGGCGAGGCCCGCTAGCCATCGGCGCCGGCCGGCTCTGCGTGGCCCTCGCCGCGCTCGATCGCTCCTTCGCGCGAGAGCCACCCCAGCACCGCGGCGCGTGCGAACCGCCACTCGCCGGCGATCTGCCGGCCGGGAAGCTCGCCCGCCCGCGCGAGCATCTCGAGAGCCGCTGCCGGTGCTCGCAGCAGGCTCGAGAGCTCGTCGAGCGTCAGCACCTCCCCCGGCGTCGTGGCCGGCCTGTCGCCGACGTCGATTCGCCCGACCTGGAGCTGGTCGGCGAGCAGCTCGCTGACGACGTGCTGCTTGCGCCGTCCCGTCGCGTCCACCAGCCTGTCGAGCGCCGCGGCCTGGTCGCGAGGGAGCCTTACGTAGAGCGGGACTCGATCCTGCATGGGCCGCGGATGATAGCAGTTGCTATCTGGGAATAACATCAGACGGATCCGGCGTGACTCGCCTTCTTTTCGCGAGCGCGCGCGGCGACTGTGCGTGTAACGTTGAGCGATGAGCCCCCGCCAGCGCATCCTCGCGTTTGGTACGGCCGCGTTGCTGGTGGTCGCGGGCGGCGTATGCGCGGCGCTGGTGGGCGGCGTCGTGGGCGAAGTGCTCACGATCGTGCTGATATCGGCGGGCCTGGCCGGTGCCCTGCTGCTCGTCTTCCTGGAAGTCGGCCTCGGTGAGGAACGAGAGCTCGCACGCGAGGAGGAGCACCGGCGCGACACGAAACTGCGGGCACTCCGCCTACGCCGTGGATCGCGCCGGCGTCCGCGCTGACTGACAGATGGCCGCCTTCCGCGCTCGCGCCGTCGAAGCCTGAAGCCGGCGCCCTACTCCACGAGCGGCTCGCGGGCCAGTCCGAACGGGCTGCCCTCGCAGTCCTTGCAGATCGCCCACCGCTCGCCCGGGTGAACCACGCTGCCGCCGAGCGCCTGCACCCTCGCGAGCGCCTCGGCGATGTCGCTGACCGCGAAGTAGGGCAAGGAACGGGAGTCGCCGGGTCCGCCTCCGCGCGCGTGGACGCCCACCGCCGGCGCCGGCGCCGGCGAGCGCGTCTGCCAGCCCTCGCCGCTCGCCGGCTCGCGCACCTCGAGCTCGACACCCAAGAGCTCCGACCAGAAGCGGCGCGCGCGCTCGGGATCGTCCGCCGGAAACTCGATCAGCGACGGCGATAGGCGCGGCCCGGTCATCAGGGGAGGTTGACCGCCGGCAGCGGCTGACCGCGCCGGGCCGCCTCCGCCTTCGCGCGCGGCGCCAGCCGCCGGCCCTTGCGCAGGAAGCCGATCGCTATCTGCGCCCGGTTGCCCGCCAGGCTCCAGTCCGCGAGGGCCCGCTCGACGCGCAGGCGAGGTCCCTCGCCACCGGGCACAAGCGTTCCCACGAGCGTGTGGTTCTCCTGGCTGGTGAACCGCTCGTCGTGCCCGTGAACCGTCAAACAGGCCGGCCCCATCGGCAGCTCGGGGGCGCCTGGCCCGATCCGCAGCGGCACCTCCTCACCCTCCAGCGCGTCGGCGCTCACAGGCACGCTGACCGGATAGCCGTCCTCGCCCGGGACCGTGATGTCGGCGAGCGGCAGCAGCTTCAAGGCGCGGGCGGCGACCTCATGCCAGCGCTGCGGAGGCTCAAGCCAGGCGGGCGGCTGGCGTCCGGGCGGCGCCGGGTCTGACTGCGGCAACGCCAGCGCGGCGTCGGCTCGCCACTCCTCGGGCTGCTGCTCGAGGTCTCGATCCGGCCACCAGCGGATGCGCAGGGGCGTGATCTCGATCCATATGCGCGCGTAGTAGAAACCAAGATGCCGCAGCAGTGCCTTCGGCTGGCCCTTGGATGCCGCCGGGAGCTTCGCCATCGACAGGCGCACGTAGCGGTCGGTGTTGAGCTGCAGGTCGGCGTCGCGGACGGCGGCATGGCCCTGCACGAGGACCACCGGGGCGCCGCCGGCGCCGGCGCCGAGCGGGTCGGCGAACAGCAGCGCCACCTTCGGGTTGCGCCGGGCGCGCTCGGCCTTGGCCGGGTAGCTGAGGCCGGTCGAGACATCGAGGCTGCCGGGGGCCACATAGGGGGTGGTGGGCACGGTCACGGGCGCTCCGGCGCGCGTCAGGCTCGCGTACTCGCATGTGATCGCGCGCTCGAACACGCCCAACAGCTCCCCTGGCCAGGCGCCGGCGGCTGTGTCCTTCAGATGCACGACGCGGACTCTACCCACCGGCCGACGGAGAGAGTCGTCCTGCCCGTGTCGTGCCTATGCGCGCGCTGGTTCGCAGGGGATGTACGAACGTAACAAATGGCGAGGTACATCTTTGGACGATGGACCCTACGCCGAGCGCGGTCGCTGACGGAGGATGACTGCGGCGCGTGGATGGACGCCCGAATGCAAACGGATGACATCCCGGGCCGCTTCCTCTCCTCCTGGCGGCCCGGGATGCGTCTTGCGCTGCGTTTCGACCCGTCTGAACCGCTGCGCTTCGACCCGTCTAGACTGTCGTGCCGGACGCCAGATACCGCGAGAAGGAGCGTTGCGTGACCACAGAGGCCGACTTCAGCGAGCAGGAGTGGGAGCTCGTCCGTGAGGGACCGACGAGCGCCGGCATGATCGTCATCACGGCTCAGCGCGGCGGCACGTTTCGCGAGACGATCTCGATGGCGAAGGCATACGCTCAGGCACGCCAGCAGCATGGCCAAAGTGAGCTGCTGGACGCGATCGTGGCGGCGAAGCCGGAGATCGACCACTCGCGCTACCCCTCGGCCGAGGAGCTCAAAGAGCACGCGCTTGCCCGAATCCGAGACGCCGTCGCGCTGCTCGAGACCAAGGCGACGCCGCAGGAGCTGGATGAGTACAAGCACTTCATCGTCAGCCTCGCAGAAGAGGTCGCCCGCGCGCACAGAGAGGGTGGGCGCGACGAGGATCCGGTCGGCGACGCCGAGCGCGCGGCGATTGCCGCGATCGTGAACGCCGTCGGGTAGGCCGAGACCGAGCCACTCGCTGTCAATGGGTGCTCGAACTCCAGTCGTCGTCTCAAGGCGCTCGGCCGCCGCTTTGCTCGGCGGTGTCCTGATTGCCGGCGCCCTGCTGGCTATCGCCGTTGGTCACCGTGGCTCCGCGCGCACCGTCCCGACGGTGCCACGAGGGGCGCTGGCGCTGTTCGCGCAGCGCGCGTTTCATCCCGCCAGCGCGCCCGCGGGCGCAACCGGGGAAACATGTTCGGTGGCCACCGGCGATTGCGTGACCGGCTGCACGATACCCGCGGTTGCCGGACATCCAGCGAGCCCTCCGTCACAGCTCAGCGGATGTCGGGGATCGAGATCGAGTCGACCGTGTGCGCTGCCGGTCTCGGCCACGGTCACGAGTGCGCCGGCGCCCACAGCCCCCTGCCGACCCGAGCTGCGCCCACCGACGAGACCGAGCCGGCGGAAAGGAGTGCCGCACCACGGGCACTAGCGTCGAAACTCAATGCATAACTTTCCCCAAATCGGGTAGGATGTAACTGAATCCTTGGATAGGACTTGGATCGCAACCTGGGGAGGAGGCAGACGATGTCCTCAGTTGCAGCACTTGGGGCCGCACAACGTGCCAGCCGGTCGACGAGCAGCGAGACTGGTCGTCTGTTCCTGCGCTGGCAGCAGCAAGCTGATGAGACGGCCAGGGAGGAACTGGTTGAGAAGTTCATGCCGCTCGCCCGCAGCCTCGCGCGGAGATACGGACGCTCCT
The DNA here is from genome assembly GCA_963761355.1 of uncultured Solirubrobacteraceae bacterium. Taxonomy (GTDB): domain Bacteria; phylum Actinomycetota; class Thermoleophilia; order Solirubrobacterales; family Solirubrobacteraceae; genus Palsa-744. The sequence continues at coordinate 64,422 of CAVXHC010000002.1, read as the reverse complement.
CGGAGCCGTTCGAGGATCTGCTGCAGGTGGCGTCGCTGGGGCTGCTGAAGGCTCTGGACCGCTTTGACCCGCGGCGCGGCAACTCCTTCCCGTCGTTTGCGGTGCCCACGATCCTCGGTGAGATGCGCCGGTACTTCCGCGACTCGGGCTGGGCCGTGCACATGCCGCGCGGAACGCAGGAGCGAGTGCTGAAGGTGCGCGTCGCGCAGGAGCGGCTGACGAACGAGCATGGTCATGCTCCGACAGTCGGACAGCTGGCCGAGTACCTCGAGCTCGACACCGAGGAGATCCTGGACACGCTGCAGGCGCTGCAGGCCTACGAGACCCTCTCGCTCGACGCCCCTCCGCCGAGCGCGGAGGACGACACGATGACCTACGGCGATGCCTTGGGCCACGACGACGAGCGCTATGAGCTGATCGAGCTAGACGCGACCGTCACCGCAGCGCTCGCCCACATCCCGGCACGCGAGCGCCTGATTCTGCGCATGCGCTTCGTCGAAGATCTCACGCAGACGGAGATCGCCGAGCGGGTGGGTGTCTCACAGATGCAGGTCTCGCGGTTGCTTCGTCACTCGCTGGATCAGCTGCGAACCCTGACCGAGACCGCCGGCGGGACCCGCTAGAGACCTCTTGCCGCTCGGTGATCCTGCGGCGGGCGCCCAGGATTGGAACACGGTCAAAACGGGCATCTGACTGGCAGGGCAGAACGGGCACCTGAATCCCGGGGTGCGGATAAAGGGACGGATCGTTGGCGACAGTGACATTTGAAGGCGCGAACACGGATGGCGCGGCCCGCGGCGATCGCGTGGAGAGCTTCCACCACGAGGCGCTCTTCTACAGCGGCGAGGATGGATTCCTCGAGGGGACGTTGCCCTTCATCAACGATGCCCTGGCCGCGGAGGAACCAGTGCTGGTGGCCGTGGGAGAAGACAAGATCGACCTGCTCAGGCGGGCATTGGGCCCCGATCGCGAGCGGGTCCGCTTCACGGACATGCGGCTGCTAGCCCACAACCCTGCTCGCATCATCTCAGCCTGGCAGCAGTTCATCGCGGACAGCGCGTCGGCGAACCGCTCGGTGCGGGGCATCGGAGAACCGATCTGGCCTGGACGGAACCCGGCCGAGGTGAGCGAGTGTGAGCGCGACGAGTCGCTGCTCAACGTGGCCTTCGCCGAAGGCGCGCCCTGGCGCCTGCTCTGTCCCTACGATCTTGACGGCTTGGAGGAGCAGGTGATCGAGGCGGCGCGGCGCGGTCACCCGTTCCTCGCAGAGCATGGCCGCAGTCGACGGAGTGAGACATACCCGCAGGGCGCGACGGCGTCCGGGCCATTCGGCGGCACGCTCGCGCCGCCCGGGGCGCCGACGCAGAAGCTGGCATTCACCGGGAGCGAGCTCGGATCCTTGCGCGGACAGCTGCGCGAGTGGGCCTCGGGGCTCGAGCTCGGCTGCGAGCGCACCGAACACCTCGTGCTGGCGGTGACCGAGCTCGCGTCCAACAGCGTGCGCCACGGCGGCGGCGGCGGGACGGTGCGGATGTGGCGCGAACAGGGGACCTTGCTGGTCGAGGTTCACGATCATGGTCACATCGAGGAGCCGCTCGTGGGCCGAACGCGTCCGGCCCCTGAGCATCCCGCAGGGCGGGGCCTGTGGCTCGTCAATCATCTCTGCGACTTCGTGCAGATCCGCTCAGCTCCCGCCGGCAGCGTCGTGCGCGTGCACATGCGCCTGGACTCGCCGGCGACGTCCTAGCGCTGTTCGCGACCCGCCCACGACGTCCTGGCGCTGCTCTGCACACGGCGGCGACGTCCCTTCCCGGCGGGCACCTCACAAAGCTCGGATCGCGAGCGTTGAACGGTTGTAGCTCGAAAACGACGCTGCGAGCCGATGGTCTTTCAACTACACACATTCCTGTTCGCCGATCTCGTCGGCTTTGCCGAGTTCACGGCTCGGCACGGTGATGACCGCGGCGCAGACCTGGCCGTGTCCTTCCATCGGCGCATCTGCACGCTCGCGGCCGAGCTGGGCTGCGAGGTCGTCAAGGCGATCGGCGACGGGGTGATGGTGCGCAGCGAGAACGGAGACGCGGCCGTGGAGCTCGCAACGCGGATCCTTGCCCTGGCCGAGCGGGAGGGCTTTCCGCTCGCGCGCGTGGGCCTCGACACCGGCCCAGCCGTCGAGCGCAACGGCGACTGGTTCGGATCCACCGTGAATATCGCATCGCGGGTGACCTCAGCCGCAGACGCAGGCGAGCTCCTGATGACCGAGCGAACGCGCCGGGCCGTCGCCGGGATCGCCTGCATCGAGCTCGGCGCGCGCGGCCGTCGGAGCCTCAAGGGCCTGCCCGAGCACGCTCTCTTCGGCGAGGCGGCGCACGCCTTGCCGGGTTCACCGGCGGCGACCGCCGCGCATCAGGCCCCTGCACGCACCGCTGAGGCGTTCAGCCGAACGTAGTCCAGCGGCAGGCGCACTGCTTCGACGACCGCGCTCGCAAACGGCTCCCGTCGCTCCGCGGGCAGGCGCTCGAGGTGAGCGGCGAGGATCGACGTGCGCACGAACGCGCTCACGTCGCGGGGACAGGTCGGGCGCTCCTCAAGCCAGCATGTGATCGCCGCAAAGCCCGCTTGGCGCAGTCGTAGCTCCGTCTCCCCCGGTCCGGCGAACACCCACGGCGACCAGCCGACGAGCTCCGGCGCGAGGTCGCGGGCGACCGCCTCGATCACCTCGCGAACACCATCGATGTTGCCCTCGCCGCCGCACTGGATCTCGAGCACACCGCCCGGCCGCAACGCCTGCGCCAGGCGCGAGAAGAGCCGATCGTGGTCGCTGACCCAGTGCAGCGTCGCGGTGGAGACGACCGCGTCCACAGGTTCGGCCAGATCAAGCTCGAGCGCGTCCTGACACCACACCTCCGCGCGATCGCCGAGCCGGCTGCGAGCGAGCGCCACCATGTCCGCCGAGGCGTCGATGGCAAGCACGCGGCCGTCTGGCACGACTGCCAGCAAGGCCTCCGTGACGCGCCCCGTTCCGCAGCCGACGTCGATCACGGTCGCGTCCGGCGCGATGCCCTCGAGGCGTGAGAGGACCTCCACGGCCCACGCCTGCTGGGGCTCGCTCGTCCGGTCATACGTGCGCGCATCCCAGGGGGTCGCCATCGGAGCTTCAGGCTAGCGGCCGGCACGGGCGCGCTGTGCGCCGATCGCGCGAGCGTTATCGTGCCGTGGTGATGCGCGTCTTTCACCGTGATAAGGCCGGACGGCCGCTGCGGGTCGTGTGGACGCTCGAGGAGGTCGGCGAACCGTACGAGCTGAGCGTCATGAGTCGCGAGGAGGTGCGCGGCGAGGATCACCGCGCCCGCCATCCGCTCGGCCGCGTCCCGGTGCTCGAGGACGACGAGGGCTTCCTGTTCGAGTCGGCGGCGTTGTGCCTGCACATCGGCGACCTGAACCCGGACGCGGGTCTGGTGCCGGCGCTGGGCACACACGACAGGGCGCTCGTCTACCAGTGGGCCTGTTTCGCTCCAGCCGAGCTCGAGCCCGCGCTGTTTGAAGCCTGGAGCCAGGCTGAGCGCGACCCCGAGCGCGCGGCCGCGGCGCGCAAGCGCTTCGACACGGCCGCGGACGCCGTGTCTGACGCCCTCGATGGCGGCGAGTACCTCGTCGGCGGGCGCTTCACCGTCGCCGACGTGCTCGTCGGCACCGCGGTCATCTTCACCACGCGCGCCGGCATCGCCGAGGAGCTGCCGCCGAGCCTCAAAACCTACATGGGGCAGCTCACCGAGCGGCCCGCATTTCAGCGGGCCGTCAAGCGTCTGTTCGGCTGAGCGCCCGGCTCACACGGCTCCGAGCCGCGCAGGAATCGCGATCGCGTCGGCGACGAGCTCGTCCAGCTGCTCGGCGTCGACCATGCCGCCCGTGACCAGCGCGGCAATCCCCTGGATCGTCGCGAACAGCACGAGACCGACGCGCTCGGGCTCGCCCGATTCGAGCGCTCCGTCGGCCTGGCCCTGTTCGATCAGCTCGAGCATGACCGAGAAGGCACGGTCGGCGGCGCTCGTGCAGCGCCGCCTCCGTGCTTGCCGGCGAACATCAACTCGAGGAGTGCCGGCGTCGCGCGTGGCGAAGCGGACGTAGGCCGTTGCGGTCGCCCGCAGGCGCGAGGCAAAGTCCCCGCCCGCACCGTCGACGGCGCTCTGCAGGTCCGCGCCGAGGCGTGCGAATCCGGCCTCGGCGAGAGCGTCGAGCAGGGCTTGGCGATCGGCAAAATGGCGGCGCGGCGCGCCGTGGCTGACGCCGCACATCCCGCGCGAGCTCGCGCAGCGACAGCTCCTGAACGCCGCGCTCGCGAACGGTCCGCTCGGCCTCGGCGAGCAGGGCCATGCGCAGGTTGCCGTGGTGATAGGTCGATCGGTCATCGCCTCTGAAGCGCTAGCCGACGAAGTTGTCGTCGACATCATTGTGGGCATCGACTACATTGTTGACAATGACCACTTCAAGCGACACCCACATACCCGACATGAGCGGCCGCCGCGTGGTCGTCACGGGCGCCAACAGTGGCATCGGCCGCGCCGCAACAGCCGCCCTGGCTGATGCCGGTGCCCACGTCGTCCTCGCCGTGCGCTCCCTCGACAAGGGCCGGGCCGCAGCCGCGACGATGCCCGGTGAGACCGAGGTGCGCCAGCTCGACCTCGCGAGCCTGGCCTCCGTGCACGAGTTCGCACGAGCGTGGGATGGAGACCTGGACCTGCTGATCAACAACGCCGGCGTGATGGTGCCGCCGCTGACGCGCACCGCCGACGGCTTCGAGCTTCAGTTCGGCACAAACCACCTCGGCCACTTCGCGCTGACGAACCTGCTCCTCACACACATCACGGGGCGCGTGGTGACGGTGTCCTCGACGGGACATCGCATGGGCAGCATCGATTTCGACGACCTCAACTGGGAGCGCAAGCCCTACAGGGCGTGGCGCGCCTACGGGCAGTCAAAGCTCGCAAACCTGCTGTTCACGTCTGAGTTGCAGCGGCGGTTGGCCGCGGCCGGATCGCCCGTGCTGGCAACCGCCGCCCACCCGGGCTATGCGGCGACCAACCTCCAGTTCCACAGCGGCAACCGGGTGTTCGATCTGCTCGGAGCCGTCGGCAACCGCGTGCTCGCCCAGGATGAGCAGGGCGGCGCGCTGCCCACGCTCTACGCGGCCGTCGCGGATGTCCCCCCCAACAGCTTCGCCGGACCCGGCGGGTTCATGGAGCAGCGTGGCCCGGCCAAGCTCGTGGGGCGCTCCAACGCCGCCAAGGACGCCGACGTGGCCCGCCGCCTATGGGACGTCTCTGAGGAACTGACCGGCGTTCACTTCCCGCTTGGCGTCAGCGCCGCTGCCTAGCGGAGCGCTCCGGGCGCAGGCGCGGTCGACGACGCTAGCCGGCGGGCTGTGTGATCTCGACCGCGCCGAAGCCTTCAAGCGGACCGTCGACGAAGAAGATCTCCATCGTGATGTCGGGCTCGACGTGGGCCTGGCTGAGGAACGCGAGCACCTTGCGGCCGGTCAGCTCTTCGATCGTCTCCCGGTACAGCTTCGCCATCACGCGTTGGAAGTCCTCGCGCATCGCGATCACGCGATCGGGCTCGCCGCTGTCCATGATCGTCCGCTCGAGCGCGGTGAAGCCGCTGCCGCGCATGACCACGACGATGATGTCGTCGAGCGCGTAGGTCTTGGCCTTCATCGGCCCGCGCCCATAGTGCTCGCGAAGCAGGGCGACGATGCTCGTCGAGATCGCCGCCAGCAGATGTCCGCCGGCGAGCGGATTGCTGCTCAGCGCGGGGTTGGCGTGCGCGCCTGCCGCCAGATGATTCCCGCGTGGCGCCTCAGTGAGATGGTGGGCGGATTCCGCCCGTGCATTTGCCGCCGTTGCGCGATCGCGCGCGGCGAGCGCGCGATCATCCGCCGCACTCACACGATCTCGTGCTGCTCGGGCGCCGATCTCATCCCGCGCGGGCGGTACCTCCGACTCGGCGGCGCCATCCTGCGTCTGCGCGCCGGCGTCCGGCGTCTTCATCGGACTCGGAGCGGCGGCTTGTGTGCATTCACGACATGTCCTCCGCGAGCCGGTCGGTGCGCTGCACCGCAAGCACCGGCTCGCCATGCGCTTCCGCACGGCGTTCGGCATGCTCGCGGGCCTGCACCAGCTCATCGTCCCGGCTCTGGTTATTTGCAGAGCTGGCCTTGACGCGATCGGCGGCGCCAACGGTCCACTCCTCGCGCTCGGCCATCGCCGTGCAGTCGGCTCTCTGCATGGGGATCGATCCTTGTGCGTACTTCGTGGTCTTGGAGGCGTTGTCCACCGCCGCGATCACGATCCCCTGCTGGCTCATAGCCATTCCCTCCTACGCACACCCGCATTCATAGCGGGGGACACCGCGAGCCGTATCGTCAACCCCGGTTTTTGCGGAGACATTCATCCCCGGCCCTCGAGCCTGGCTCATCGGATACCCTCGTCCGCACTCGGCTTCAAAGCACGAAAGAGAGGACCAAGATGAGCAGCCGCGCGTTCGTGATCGGAGTTGGAATGTCGAAGTTCGACAAGCCCGGCACCAAGGAGGGCGACTATCCGGAGTGGGTGCTCGAGGCTGGATCGCGCGCGCTCGCCGACGCCGGCGTCCCGTATGAGAGCGTGGAGCAGGCGTTCGCCGGCTACTGCTACGGCGACTCCACCTACGGTCAACGCGCGATCTACGGGCTCGGGCTGACGGGTATCCCGGTCGTCAACGTCAACAACAACTGTTCGACCGGGTCAAGCGCGCTGTTCCTCGCGCGTCAAGCGGTCAAGGGTGGCCTCGTGGACTGCGCGCTGGCCGTGGGCTTCGAGAAGATGGAGCGCGGCTCGCTGGGCATGAAGTACACCGACCGCACGCCCGCGATGGACAAGCACATGGCGCGCATGTTCGAGATCCGCTCGCCCGAGGAGTCCCCGTTCGCGCCACAGATGTTTGGAAACGCCGGGCGCGACCACATGGAGCGCTACGGCTCAACGCCCGACCACTATGCCTGGATCGGCTGGAAGAACCACAAGCACTCGGTCAACAACCCCTACGCGCAGTTCCAGGACGAGTACTCGATCGAGGACATCAAGGCGGCGAAGGTCATTCACGAGCCGCTGACGAAGCTGCAGTGCTCGCCCACCTCCGACGGCGCCGCGGCGGCGATCGTCGCGAGCGAGCGCTTCGTCGACGAGCACGGCCTGTGGGAGCAGGCGATCGAGATCGCCGGGCAGGCGATGGTCACGGACCTCGCGTCCACCTTCGACGACACGGCCGACTGCATCAAGATCGTCGGCTACGACATGAGCCGGGAGGCGGCGCGTCAGGCATATGAGGAGGCGCAGGTGGGACCCGAGGAAATCCAGGTGATCGAGCTGCACGATTGCTTCAGCGCCAACGAGCTGATCACGTACGAGGCGCTCGGCCTGGCCGAGGAGGGCCACGGACATGAGCTCGTCGACTCCAAAGACACCACCTACGGCGGACGCTGGGTGGTCAACCCGTCCGGTGGGCTGATCTCAAAGGGCCATCCGCTCGGCGCCACGGGCCTCGCGCAGTGCAGCGAGCTTTGCTGGCAGCTGCGCGGTCAGGCCGATGCGCGCCAGGTCGACGGTGCGAAGGTCGCCCTTCAGCACAACATCGGCCTCGGCGGCGCCGCCGTCGTCACGGTCTACAAGCCCGCCGCGGGCTGATCTGAGCGCCGGCTGGGGCGCGTTCGGCATACGCCCCCGGTCACGAGCGCATCACTGCTCCTGGACGTGCTGCTCGCGGCGGTCGACGATCGTCGCGACGAGCAGGCTGACCTCGAACAGCAGGTACAGCGGCACCGTCTCGAGCAGCAGCGTGATCGCATCGCCGGGCAGGAAGGCAGCGACCGCACCGCAGGCGAGGATCGCGTAGCGGCGGTTGTGACGCAGTTGACGGGTTGTGACCACCCCGGCGCGGGTGGCGGCGAGGATCGCGACGGGCACCTGAAAGACGAGCCCCATCGCCAGCAGCGTGATCGCGGCGAAGTGGTAGTACTGGTTCGCCTGCACGAGCACGTTGAACTCGCCACTGTTGAAGTTCTGGAAGAAGCGCAGGGCCGATGGGAGCACGACGAAGTAGCCGAAGGTGACCCCCGCGACGAACAGCAGCGGAACCGCCAGCATCAACGATGTCGCGCCGCGCCGTTGATCGGGACTGAAGGCTGGCAGCAGAAAGCCGTACAGCTCATACAGGATGATCGGCAGCGCCAGGATGAATGCGAAGATCAGCGCGACGCCGACGGTGGTGGTGAACGGCTCACCGATCCCGAGCGTGACTGGCCTGTCGCCCGCGGGCGCCCTGGACAGGTCCGTGATCGCCTTCTGCAGCCGGGGGCCGACACCGTGAAGAGAGGCGCGGGTGGTTTCAGATGCGCCACTGCCCGGGCGCTCGAGCGCGCCCACCACGAGCTCGAGCTGCGTCGCGACGGTGCGTGCGCTCTGCTGGACGGTGTAGGTGGCGCCGAGCGGGCCGTTGCCCGCCCGGATTTGTTTTTGAGTCTGGTGAGCGAGCGGCTTGTTGATGATCTCAAGCAGCGCATGGTTCTGCCACATGCAGAATCCGAACGCGACGGCAAGCGCCGCCAGCGAGACGATCAGCCGCCCGCGCAGCTCCTCGAGATGGTCGACGACGTTCAGTCGATCTTCGTGACCGATGGGGGCTACCGCTACAGCCATGCTCTCAGCTCGCAGTTCCGCTCCGGGGCCCTCAGGCCGCCGGCGCCTCGGGGTTGTTCACGGGCTCGGGCAGCGGCTGAAGGACCGGCGTTGCCTGGACCTGAGCCTGAGCCACCGTCGCGGCGGCTCGCGGCGGCTCAGCCGCAGGCGTCGGCTGCGCACCCTCGCCGGTGAGCGACTCCTTGAAGCCGCGCATGCCGCTGCCCAGCGAACGACCCATCTCGGGCAGCCGCTTGGCTCCGAACACGAGCAGCATCAGGATCAGAAGAAAGGCGATGTGAATCGGATTGTCGAGTCCCATTTGCGATGCAGCTCCTTTTGACTTGGGTGCGCGCATGTCCTGCGCGGCGGGTTGATGAAGTGGGCTGTTGCGGACGTCTCGCCGGATCGCCACAGCGACGATCCGATCACGGCTACTGCTTGATCAGGGGCCCTGCCTTGGCCAGCACTTCCTGCTTGCTCAGAGGTCGGTCGAAGCCCTGGTCGGGGGTGGGGCTCATGCCGATCAGCAGGTTGATCGCGGCGGCGTGTCGCGCCTCGGTCTGCACGATGCTGCCGGCGGACGCGAGGACCGCCTTGCTCTGCAGCGACGGCGCGGCGCCGTTGTAGGCGCCCACCCCCGTGTTCTCGAGCACCGATGCGAGCTTCAGGAACGAGCTTTCATCGGTGGCGGGGAACACGAACGTGGGCCTCGCGACCGGTTTGCCGCCCAGCTGCTTGATCGCGGCCGTAAGCGCCGAGATGTGTGCGACCTCCTCGGCGCCGAAGGTGCGCGCGTAGGCCTTCGCCTGACCGCTCAGTCCCACCTGCTTGGCCTTGACCGTGTAGAAGGCGGCCTCCAAATACTCGAGCGTGAGGGCGAAGTTGAGGATTTCAGCGTCTCCCCCGCCTGTGGCGGCAAGCGCCTGTGAGACGAACGGCGCGACCGACGAGCTCCCGTAGAGGGCGCCGGTGGCCAGCGCGCCGCGCAGAATGAAGCTTCCGCGGGTCATGCCGTGGACCTCACAGGCAGCCAGCTCCGGGTTTGCGAGTTGAGTGACGGTCATCGTTTGGTCCTCTCTTGGACGTGGGAGTACTCAGGCCAGGAACGGCTTGACCGCCGCCAGGACCGTTGACATTTCAGCCGGAGCGGCAAAGGCGCCGTCCGGCGTGACGGGTTTCTTGACGAGCGTGCCGAGTGTCGCCGCGTGGCGTGCCTCGACGGTGTGAATCGCAAGCGCCGTGGCCAGCACCTCGGGGCTGTGGATGTGCGGGGCCTGGCCAAGGTAGGCCGCGGCGCCCAGGTTCTCCACGGTGTAGGCCAGCTGCGCGACCTGGTTGGCGTTGCTGATCGGAAACTTGGCCTCGGGCTTTGTCGCCGGGGTGCCACCCATCTTTTCGACCGCGCCCTTGAGCGCTTCCACGTGGGTCATCTCCTGCTGAGCGAAGTCCTTGATCAGGCCTCCGACCTTGCCGGTGAAGAGCCCGGATGCGAGGACCTTGCCGTAGAACTCCGTCTCCAGGTACTCCAGCGTCAGCGCATAGTTCAGGATCGCGAGATCGCCCGTCGAGCTGGACGATGCGGTGCTCGCCGTAGCGGCCGTCGTGGACGCATTCTTGCTGCTGCTGCCACAGGCGGCGAGCACGAAGGCGCCAAAGCTCGCGGCACCGGCGCTGCCGGCCATCTTCAGAAAGCGCTTGCGGTCGAGGTCGTCGCGGGCGAGCCGCTCGAGGATCCCAGCCGGCTGGGGCGGTGATTCGTCATGTGCTGGACTGGGCATCTTGGAGAACCTCCGGTTGATGACTTGTGGAGACGGACCCGGTCGGCCCGGCCGCTCTCGCGGCGATTGAACTTCCTCGCTTCGCTTGCCTGGGATCTGTTACGCAGTCGCCAAGCGGGTGGATCACTCGAGCGTCCCGGTGACTGCGATTGGGCTCAGAAGACACGGCAGGGTGGCCGCCCGACGGACGTCTGTCCGTCGGGCGGCTCGATCCTCCCTACGCTTCAGCCGACGATGAAGCCGGTGCCTTTCACTGCCTGCAGCACCCTCGCGGCCGTCAGTGGCGTGTCAAACGGACCGTCGGGCGCAATGTCTCCGCCGGCCGGTTCGTTCAAGTAGGCCGATCACGCTCGCGTGACGTGCCTCGATCGTGAGGATCGAGACGGCAGCCTTGACATAGGCGGGTGACATGATGTTCAAAGCCTGCCCCGAGTAGGCGTGCACACCGGTGTTCTCAAGCACTTGAGCAGTCTTCATGAACATTTCGGGGTTCGTGTTGGTGCCTTTGAAGTCGAACTTGGGGGTCTTGGCGGCCTTGGAACCGAGCGCCGTCTTGAGGAATTTCACATGTGCGTTCTCATCCTTGGTGACCACCTTCAGGAAGGCGGACGCCTGTGAGCCGAGCGACAGGTTTGCCGCGGTCGCACCGTTGTAGAAGGCGGCCTCGAGGTACTCGAGCGTGAGCGCGTAGTTGAGGATGCCGATGTCGCCCTTGCCGAACGAGCTGGGGGGGCGCCCGCCACTGGCACTGGCAAAAGCGCTCGGAGCGAGTGCCGAGATGACCGCTCCGCCACCTACGACCGCGCCGCCGGCGACGCCTGCCTTCTTGAGAAAGCTCAAGCGCGTGTCGCCTGCGACCTCCTCGGCCGCTTCGCGGAGCGCGTCGTCCACGTCGATCTCATCGAGGTTTATCGCGTATGTCATATGTGCTCCTTCTCAGTTGCCGAAATTGCGGCCGCAGGGAAGCACCCTGGTCGCGCCGTTGTCCCCCTATACGTGCACAGCGCAGACGCGGATCACCCGAGCCCCCCGGGTGAAGGCGAAGTCAGCAGCTACCACTGTTCGATTTCGCTGCGAGATCGCTGAAGTAGGGTGGCAGCCGGTCATAGGTTGTACCCACATAGACGTAGCCGACGTTCCGCCGAGCAAGTGACCCGCAGGCCGAGGACGGCTGCGCCGCGCTGGTGGCATCTTGTGCGTCGTGGATCAGAGCGGCAAAGTCATGGGCCGGAAAACCCAACTCCCAGGAAGCCTGTGTCCAGGACGTATAGGGATTTTCACCGGGTGTGTCGTAGGACCCCTCGAAGGTGACGACGATATTCGCGTTTTCGGTGCCCCCGCCGCTCAGCATCCAGTCTGAGCCGGGATTTTCGCCGAAGTTGAACACCACCTCGCCGTTGCCGCCCTCGTGTCCGTGCACGTATGCGGCGAGCGCGCGGTAGAAGGTCGCGTTGCTCGTGCTCGGCCCGGGAGCATCGTCTGAGACGCCGTCGAAGAAGATCCCCGCGATCTCGCCCGGGTAGTACGAGTACCAGGCATCGATCTGACGCTCGATGCTCGCGATGCTTGCCCGGCCGCCCTCGCCATAGTCGGTCCACACGTAGCCGATGACCGCGGCGCGACCGTAGCCGGAGCAACCGCTAATGACCCTCGCCCACGCCGGCAGGGCGGCGCTTCCCGGCCCTCCCGCGTTTGGCGCGGCGTCGGCGATGATCCAGGAGCGGCCGCCCGTGCCGCTGGCCTGTGAGCAGGCCCGTGCCCAATCGGCAGGGTTGGCATCGTCGTAGAGCGGAATCAGCTGACCCTGAGCCCGCGGCCGCTTTGTGCCGTGAGCCCCCGACGCGAAGGTCGATACCACCAGCACGCCGGCGACCGTGAGCGCGCTCGCGCAGAGCAGGCTCAACGGGACTGCGAGGTGCTTCGATCTCATCGCGTCCTCCTCGCGCGCGGGTATGAGGCCCGCCGGCAACGCCGATGCAGGACTCGGTTGGGGCGGCAGCAATGGAGTTGCACCGACTGGCTTGGGGTTGGACGGACCCAAGAAGTCTCCCCGGAGCGGGGACGAATCACAATGGGCCACCCGCCCGGCGGGTGTTCAGGTTCTGAACGCCCGCACGGCGCGCTCAAAGAGCGGTCCGGCGGGGCCTCGGAGTCCGAGTTTGGCGATCATGTCGCTGTGGTCACCTGGCTCGAACTCAAGCGACGCCTTATCCGGACCCCATTCTTGGTCTCGCTCGTCGGCGCCGGACAGGCCGGCCGCCTTGGATAGGGCAATGCCAGCGGGGCCGCGCGAGCTCGCCGACACGCGAGCCATCAGGGCGATCGCCAGCGGGAGCGTCCAGGGCGTCGGCTTCCGCGAGGCCGTTCGGCGGCGGGCGCACGAGCTCGGCGTCCTGGGTTGGGTGCGTAACGCAGACGACGGCACGGTGGCGCTGCATGCCGAGGGTCCGCCGGGCGCGATCGAAGCGCTCATCGCCTTCCTGCGGGCCGGCCCGCCGGGCGCGACCGTCGTCGACGTGAGCGTAGAGGACGCGCCGATCGAGGGCCATGAGCAGTTCGCGATCCGCGGCGTCAGCGCCGGCGCATTCGTCGTCCAAGAGCATGCCGCCACCGCGCGCCACTTCGACCTGCGCCTGGAGCTTGCCGGCATCATGCGTTCCTGGGCGGTGCCAAAGGGGCCGTCGCTCGATCCGTCCGTGAAGCGCCTGGCGGTCGAGGTCCCTGACCACGACATCGAGCGCAACGCCTTCGAGGGAGCAACCGACCACGGTGGCGTCGTGATCTGGGATCGGGGCCTCTACGAGCAGGGCGGCAGGGTGCCCTGGCCGGAGGCGCTGGATCGCGGACACGCCGTCTTCGTGCTGCATGGCGAGAAGCTCCGCGGCGGCTTCGCGCTGCAACGAACGCGCGACGGGCCGAAACCCCAATGGCTGTTGGTCAAGCGGCGCGACGACGAGGCACGTCCGGGTTCAAACATTGTCGCCGAGCAGCCAGCGTCTGTACTCAGCGGCAAGACGCTGGACGAGCTGCTCAGTGACGTAAAGGAGATGTGACCTCGCCACCAATTTCGCGCTTGCGATCCGCCCCGTCGGGGTAAACCCGTTATCGTCTAGGTGCTCGACCACACGAGTGCGAGAGGTGTGCCTCCGTGGAGCTCAAGTCTCCGGCAGCCTCAGGCTCTTTGGTCGCGCGCCACGCAGGGAGGACAACGTGGCTGACAGCCAACTTGGATGAGTCGGTCACGGAAGGCTACAAGCGTCGCTGATACAGGCGTCGCTGCGCCAAGCTATAGGAGGTTCAATCATGCGCTCATTTTGCCGCTTGCTACCAGTATCTGCTGTGCTGTTCCTGCTCTTTGCCAGCAACGCCTCAGCCGAGCACCACAGCCACGGAGGGCGCCATGAGCGCAGAATTCACCATCACAATGGCCAGGAAGGCGGCAGCGGGCCGCCGGCACCCACTGGCCCAACGGGCGAAACGGGAGCCACGGGTCCCTCGGGAGAAACCGGGCCGACGGAACCGACCGGACCGACGAGCGAAACCGGGCCCACCGGCGTGACCGGTGAAACCGGAGCCACCGGACCGACGGGAGAAACGGGATCCACCGGCGTGACCGGTGAAACGGGCGAAACCGGACCGACAGAACCGACGGGACCGACGGGCGAAACCGGACCCACCGGCGTGACCGGTGAAACCGGTGAAACGGGACCGACAGAACCGGCTGGGCCGACGGGCGAAACCGGAGCGACGGGGCCGACCGGCGAAACAGGCCCAATCGGATCAACGGGTTCGACTGGGGAAACCGGCGAAACCGGGCCCACCGAGCCGACCGGTCCCACGGGTGAAACTGGGCCCACCGGTGAAACCGGTGGCACGGGGCCCACCGGCCCGACGGGCGAAACCGGCACGACGGGCGAAACCGGCACGACCGGCGAAACCGGGACCAGCGGGGGCCCGACGGCGGAAACCGGGCCAACTGGGTCAACTGGGCCAACGGGAGAAACCGGGGTCACAGGCCCCACTGAAGGGTCAACGGGCCCCACAGGGCCGACAGAAGGACAATGGCGCCCGGCGACCGCGCTGACCTGGTACTGGCAGCTACAGGGCGCGATCAACAACTCAGAGCCGGTGGACGCATACGACATCGATGGCTTTGAAAACTCAGCGTCGGAGGTTGAAACGCTTCACAGCAAAGGCATCCATGTCATCTGTTACATCGATGTGGGAACCTACGAGCCGTTTCGGCCCGACGCTTCTTCCTTCCCTGTCTCGATCGAGGGCAACAGCGTCGAAGGCTTCTCGGAAGAGAAGTGGCTTGACGTACGCGCACTGTCAACGCTTGAGCCGATCATGACGAAGCGCTTTGAAATGTGCAGGGAAAAGGGCTTTGACGCCGTTGAGCCGGACAACATCGACGGCTGGGAAAACAACACCGGCTTTCCGCTGACCGCAGCAGAGTCCGACGCCTATGACCAATGGATCGCCGGCGAGGTTCACGCCCTCGGTATGGCGGTGTTCCAGAAGAATGACGGCGAACAGACCGGCGCTCTGGACTCCTACTTCGACGGCGCGATCACCGAGCAGTGCAACCAGTACAGCGAATGTTCAAACTTCGAGCCCTACATCGCGAAGGGCGAGCCGGTCCTCAACGCCGAGTACAACGAGCCAACGAGCGCGTTCTGTGCTTCGGACATCGCGGCGGGGATCGAGGGCGCGCGCTTCGACCTGGAACTGGATGGCAAGGTCTTCGAACCGTGCTCGGAGACGGAATGAGGCCGGCCGCCGGTTGAGTCGGCCGCCCAACCGCGTCTGCTGCCGACCGCCGGGGTGCTGGCCCCTGCCACGTCTGGCCCGCAGCAGGCGGAGAGGCCGCTAACGTGAGGCTCACGATGATGACGATCGAGCCGATGACCACACGTGGCGCGCACTACACCGCGCTGATTGCAATCATGGATCACCAGGGCGCGACCAAGCTGCACCCCGGGGAGCGTGAGCAGCTGCTGGGAGCCGCCGATGCGTTGCTGTTCGGTGAGACCGATAGCGAGCGGCTTGTCCGATCTGCTGAGGCTCTGATCGAGTCGCTCGAGACGAGCGAGCGCTGGTCAGCGGAGAGCTGTGATCAGCTGCGCGAGCATCTGTACGGCTGCGGCGACACGGACGAGGCGTCGTAGGCCGCGACCGGGAGCTGGGCCGAATCAGCGGCTCGAGGCATGGCTGCCGCGTCGAGTGATTCCCGCTCCCGACCAGGGCGCTCTTGCTCACCCGGAGAGGCGGCCTAGACTGGGGTGATGCAGCCGATGGCGGTCAGCGCCGACGTCGTCAGACCACTGCGCCAGGAGGTCCTCCGGCCCGGGCACACACACGAAACGCTCGTCTTCACCGGCGATGAGGAGCCCGAGACGCTCCACGCGTCGATCAGTCTCGAGGACAACGTGGTCGGCGTCGCCACCGTGTTGCGCGATTCCCATCCCAATGACCCACAGCCCGGTGACTGGAGGATTCGCGGGATGGCGACGAGCCCCGGGCAGCGCAACCTCGGGATCGGCGCGGCGCTTCTGGCTGCCTGCGAGGCCCATGCGCGAGACCACGGCGCCACGAGGCTGTGGTGCAACGCCCGCGTGAAGGCCCGGCCCTTCTACGAACGAGGCGGCCTGGTCGTCGAAGGGGACGTGTTTGAGATACCGACGATCGGCCCTCACTATCTGATGAGCAAGTTCCTCCACGAATAGAACGTCGCGGGGTCGCGCCCGCGATCATGCGCGAGGCTAACCGTCGGCGTTGACTCGCTCAACCAGCTCGGCCAGCACGCGCTCGGCCTCGGCGTTTGCCACCTGGCAGGTCCCAGCAGCCTCGTGTCCGCCGCCGCCGTAGGAGAGCATCAACGCTCCAACATCCGTCCTGCTCGAGCGATCGACGATCGACTTTCCCATCGCAAGGACGGTGTTCTGTTGCTTCAGGCCCCACAACACGTGCACCGAAATGTTGCACGTGGGATGCAGCGCATAGATCATGAAGCGATTGGTCGGATGGATCACCTCGTCCTGACGTAGGTCAAGTACGACGAGATTGCCGTGGACGGTTGAGCGTGCCAGTAGCTGCGCGTGCGCCGCGACTGCATGCTCGCGGTAGAGCGTGACGCGCTCAACCACGTCAGGCAGCTCGAGCACCTCCTCGACGCTGAGCTCAAGACAGGCGTCGATCAGCTCCATCATGAGTTCGTAGTTGGAGATGCGGAAGTTGCGGAAGCGCCCCAGGCCGGTCCGCGGATCCATCAGGAAGCTGAGCAGGATCCAGCCGGTCGGTGTCCTGATCTCGTCGAGCGAGAACAGAGCGCTGTCCGCCTTGTCCACCGCCTCCATGAGCGGCTCGGTGACGCGGGTGAAGCGCCCGGCACCCCCGAAATAGTCGTACACCACGCGGGCGGCTGACATCGCACCCGGAATGATGATGTGGTTCTCCGCTGCTTCCCCCAGACGCAGGGTCTCGCTCTCGTGATGGTCGAACGCCAAGCGGACGCCGGGCACGTAGGGAAGGTTCGTGGTGATGTCGCGATCGGTGATCTCGACTACCCCGTCCTGCATGTCCTTTGGATGCACGAACTTGATCTCATCGAGGATTCCCAGCTCTTTGAACAGGGCAGCACAGACCAGCCCGTCGAAATCGCTGCGGGTGACGAGACGGCACTTCTCGGTGGTGTGTGTTGCCATTCGCGCTCAGCTCCTCCTGCATCGAGGTTCAGCCATCGCCCTACGGTGCGGCGCTCAGATGACATCGGCAGTTCGGCGCGAAGCCTGAACTCCAAGTTCGCCGGACAGGCTCAGGTGCGCTTGACCGTCGCGATTCTGCCGCCCGCCGGACCTGATCGGCGGGCGATCCTCTGCGCTGCATCTCGAGCGAAACGACTTGACCCGGCTAAAACAGGCCAACCGCACCGATGCGCGCGCGGATCGAGGGTCTGTGTCTTCCTGCTCTCAGCCCCCGTGGGCTGCGCTCGCTTGGGCTGTATTCCGCTTGCCCTTGACCTGGAACTGGACTCGGTCGGCCCGCAACGGCAGACTCAGTGATTGCAACGCTGCCGGGCGCCGATCCGGGCGTGCGCCCTCTGTTCCCTCGGCGTCGCTGACGGCCCAGGCGAGCCGCTGGATGAGCTGCGCTGCTGCGTGGCTGGTGCTCAGATGCACCGAGTGCACCTGCTCATCGAGCAGCACCGCCGTGTCGTCGGGAAGAGGCGATGGGTCTGTTGTGACGATGATTCTGGGCATGGAGTCTCCTTGAGGTCTCGATCTCAATCGAGTTGTGGACACGTCCGCCGGATAGCGCCTCAGGACAGGGCGCACCCCGTGGCCGAGCGGGGAGAGCGACCCGGGATATCACCTTTCAAGCGGCGCCCATGCAAACGCCTCGACTGCATAGTGCATACCGGCGAAGGCGCAGCGAATGGTCCATGGTCCAAACATGTGTCTCGACGATTACTACGTTTGCAAGCGGCACGCGCAGCAAGCGAAGGCGTCGGACTGATTAGAGCCCGTGGTGTGGCCACTCGGGCGCCAGGTTGCCCGCCTTGAAGGCCGCCGCTCCGAGCGTGTGAGGATCGCGACGCATGAACATCGAGATCACCATCTCGGCCTCGATACGCAGGCGTTCCTCGAGCGTGCGGCCGACGCCGCGCATGATGCTCTCCTTGTCGCTGCGGATCGCGCCCTGGGGCAGCGCGGCAATCTCACGCGCGAGTTGCTGCGCGCGCTCAAGCGCGCCGCCACGCGGCACGATCTCGTTGACGAGACCGATCCGCTGCGCCTCCTCGACGCCGATGCGGCGCCCGGTGATGACCAGCTCCATCGCCTTGGCGAATCCGACCACGAGCGGCAGCCGCACGGTCATGCCGTCACCGCCGACGATGTTCCAGCGGCGCTCGAGCGCTCCGAACTCGGCGTTGTCGGCGGCAATGCGAATGTCGGCCAGCAACGCCGTCTCGAGCCCAGCTGCGAACGCGTACCCGTTCACGGCCGCGATCACCGGCTTGAAGATGTCGGCCTTGCGCGTATAGCCGCACGCGCCGGGGCTGTTGTAGAGGCTGACGCGGAAGTCGTCGTAGTCTCCGATCTCACCCAGATCTGCCGCGTCCTGCAGATCCCAGCCGGCGCAGAACGTCGTCTCCCCGGCGCCCGTGATCACAAGCACGAACGCGTCATCGTCGTCGCGAAATCGCTCCCAAGCATGGTGGAGCTCGGCGTTCATGGTTCGGTTGACGGCGTTGTGCTGATCCGGGCGGTTGTAGGTCAGCGTCACGACATGACCGGCCTGCTCATAGAGCAACGTTTCGTAGTTGGTCGAATTCATCGGTCCTCGCTCGTGTCCGGGCTAGCCGGAAGGGTTGGTCGGCGGTCTTGGTCGCGTCATCGCGATGGCCATCACGGCGCGACGAGCGCGAACGTGAGTGTGACGGGCTTGGCCTGCTCGAGCGCGGCCCGCATCCCGGCGCCGTCCGCGTAGCGCGTCTCCAGACGCCTCGCCTCGCAGCGCACGTCGGCGCGCGCGTCGGCGAACGGCCAGGGATCGAGCGTCGAGACGCCATCCTCGCGGTCACGCAGTTCGACATCGATCAGGCCGTCGGCCGTCGGGACGTCGCGAAGCATGAACGGCCGCCACGCGTTGCAGAGAGCCAGCGAAAGGCCGTCCCATGTCCACATCTGTCGCCGCGTCCGCTCAACCTCGCCCTCGGACAGGCCCAGCGTCGCACGCAGCCTCCTCTGGCGGGCGCGCTCCTCGGCGATGTGCGCTCTCAGCGCCTCAGCCTGCCCGCTCTCGTTTCGCGCGCGCAGTTCCGACAGCGAACGGCCGTGCAGCGAGACGACCAGGGCGGCGTGGAGGCTCTGGCTCACCAGGCGGTCGGGAGCGCCGCGCCAGATTCGCAGGTGATCCTCAACTGTCACCTCGAGGAAGCTCCGCGGCAGGCCGGTCTCCGGATTGAAGGGCGGCTCCAGGTCGAACAGCGCCCAACCGACGTCGTGCTGCTCTGCCCCGAGCGCGACCTCCTCATGCGGCTCGACCGCCCCGAAGCGCTCATTCCCCCACGCCCGTGCGAGCTGACCCGAGAGCCATGCGTGCGAGAGCTGACCGATGGCCAGCGCGCCATCGTCGTCGAGGCGGACGAGCACGTAGCGAGCCTAGCGCTCGCGGGTTACACCCAGCCGCCCCAGCACCTCGCCACCGTCGGTGCCGTGCGCCCACAGCACGTGCTCGAAATCCGCACCGTAGACGTGCATGACGGCCACGAATACGTCGCGCGTGTCGATCTCCTTCGCACAGCGCTCCCGGGCGACGCGGACGGCATGCTCGGTGACGGCCGCGACGGCATCGCGCTCGTGCGGCACTGCCGCATCGCGTGGCGTGCCTTGGGCGTGGCGGCTCGAGTCTTCGAGTGGAGCCTCGCTCACCCCCAGCGCCTGCAGGGCTCGCCCGACATCGCCCTGCAGGCGCATGATTCGCAGCCAGCGCTCGGCCTCGGCTTCCGCGGAGCGGGCGAACGGAATGGCCGTGGACCCCATGCCAAGGACGATCGCTGCGTCGGGACCGAGGGCCGGAGGGACGCTCATCGCGAGCGCCGGGGCGAGCCATGCGCTGTGCTCGCCATCAACTCGCCGTCGTCGCGTTGCCGCGAGCGTAGGCGAGCGCGGGCTCGAGCGTAGAGAAGAGCTCCAAGGTTCCAACCAGGCCGGTCAGCTCCATGATCTCCAAGACCTTGGCATTGGCGCAGACGATCGCAAGCCGCCTGCCCTCGGCGAGCCTCCTCTGGATACCCACGAGCACGCCGAGGGCGGTCGAGTCGAGGAAGGTGACCAGCGTGAGGTCCACCAGAACGTCGTCCAAGCCGCTGCTGAGCACGTCGGTCAGCGCCCACTTGAGGCTCGGCGCCGAGGAAAGGTCGAGCTCCCCCGCGACCGTCAGGACGCTCACAGCCCCCTCGAACTCGCGCTCGGTGATCGCGAACGCCGTGGAGCCCGCGGGTGAAGCGTGTGCTGCCTTGCGACCGTCGTGCATCGTGGTCCTGACCTCGAACGGCTTTCCGTTCTATCCGTCCTACACCTATACCGACCAGATGAGTGCCCGTGGTAGACGCGTGTTCGACTCTCAAGCTCGCAAAGAGCGCACGAATTGCAAGGGCTTTCCGCCGGCAGGTTCAAGGGAGAGCTGTGCCAAGCGATCCGCTCGCGGGGCTGGATGACCGGCGGTCTTCGACGCGCGGCTCGGATATCGTCGGCGCGGCAAAGGAGGCAACACGCGTGTTTTCGCGCCGGACGAAGGCAGACAGCAGGTGCAAGATGACCGCCGCCACGCGCGGTCCTCGGGCTGTCGTGGGCGCGGCCCTGCTCGCCGGCGCACTCGCCCTGCCCGCGCCCGCCGCCACCGCCCACAGGCGGTGCGCGACCCTCGCAGGAAGGCGTCTTCTGAGCACCCGCGCTGTCAAGGTGGTGGAACAGCGCGCGGGGGAAAGCGGGGCGTATGTCTTCACCTGTGTGCCGCGCGAGGGCCAGGTTCATCTCGCCGGGTCCGCACACGACGCCACGG
This sequence comes from uncultured Solirubrobacteraceae bacterium, assembly GCA_963761355.1. Classification (GTDB taxonomy): domain Bacteria; phylum Actinomycetota; class Thermoleophilia; order Solirubrobacterales; family Solirubrobacteraceae; genus Palsa-744. The sequence goes on along the minus strand of CAVXHC010000002.1, from coordinate 43,361 downwards.
TCTCGGGCCTCTATTCGATCAGCGTGATCGCACACGCCGGCAGCTGGATAGCGCTCGACTTCGTAAGCCGCGTCGATCCCGACAGCAGCGAAGAAATCGAGAAGGTCTGCGATGCCAGGAGCGGTCGCTCCTACCGCTTCTTCGAAGCGGGCGTGCTCGAAGTACCCGGCTTCGAATCTCGCGAAGGCGAGTCCACAATCGAGCGGCTCGCCCTCAACCGCTTCGGACAGCTGGCGCTCGTGCTCTCTCAGGGAGCTGCGGTGCGGATCGTCGCCTATGGGCCGAGCGGCGTCTCACGCACGCTCGACACCGGCTCGCCGGCGCAGATCCCGCCCTCCTCGATGAAGCTCGACGGCCATACGGTGTCCTGGACGGACGCCGGCGTCGCGCGCAGCGCGACCCTATAACGTGCCTCCACTCTCGAGCTAGACGAAGCGCTCGAGCACGCGCCCGATGGCGCGCGTGCCGAACTCCAGCGCGTCCGCCGGCAGGCGCTCGTCCTCGGCGTGGATCAGCTCCATGAACGCGAGGTCCGCGGGCAACTGCATCGGCAGAAAGCCGTAGGTCTGAATCCCGAGCCGCGAGAAGAAGCGGCCATCCGTGGCACCGGGCAGCAACAGCGGGATCGGCTTGGCGGCCGGATCCAACTCGCGCAGGCAGTCGGCCAGCGTTGCGAACAGAGCGAGGTCGGGCTCGGCGGCCACCGGGTCGTGGCGGATTACCTCGAACTCCATCTCCACACCGGCGAGCGCGCGTAGCTCGGCGAACAGCTGATCCGGGCCGAAGCCCGGCAGCAGACGGCAATCGAGTTCCACCGACGTCTCTCCCGGAATCACATTGATCTTCTCCCCCCCGCGCACAACGTTGGCGCTGGCGGTGTTGTGGAGCAGCGGGTCGAAGATCCTGGCCCGGTCGCCGAAGGCGTCGAGCAGGTGGTCGGTGATGCGGGGCCTGAGCAGCCCGCGGAGCGGGACGGCAAGCGCGGCGGGCACCTCGCTCGCAATCGCCTCGATCATCGCTCGGGCGGAGGCCGTCACGTGAACCGGGAGGCGGCGCCGATCGAGCCTCTCGAGGAGACGACCGAGCTTGCCCACGGCGCCACCGCGAGCGGGAAGGGAGCCGTGACCGGCGCGTCCGCGGATCGTCGCTCGCGTCCAGCAGATCTGCTTCTCGGCCACCATCACCGGGTAGAACGGCTTGCCGGCCAACTGCATCGAGAAGCCCCCGAACTCGCCGATCGAGTAGCGAACGCCCGCGAACAGCTCGGGGTGCTCTGCAACCAGGAACTCAGCCCCTTCGTCACTTCCAGCCTCCTCGTCCGCCATCAGGCACAGGATCACATCGCCCGGCGGCTTCAACCCGTTGGCCTTGGCGCGCATGAATGCGGCGAGCATCATCGCGACGCCGCCCTTCATGTCAAGTGCACCCCTCCCCCATACGTAGCCATCGGCGAGCTCACCCGCAAACGGGTCGTGGCGCCAGTCGCCGGGTGCCGCCACGACGTCGACGTGGCCCTGCAGCAGAAGCGGCGCACAGTCGCCTCGACCGTCAAGCCGGGCAATCAGGTTGGGGCGCTCAGCATGGCGGGACTCAAGCCGCACGTGGCAGCCGAGGCCCTCGAGCAGGCCCTTGATCCATTGGATGCACTCGCGCTCGTTGCCCGGAGGGTTGGTGGTATCGAAGCGCAGCAGTCGCTGGAGGAGCTCGACGGGGTGCTCCTGGATGCCATCCTCCTGCACCGTGACAGTCTCCCCCATCTGGCGTGGCGCTAGCCAGCGACCCAGGCCGTGGCCTCCTGCAGGCTGTCGAGGCCCCCGATCATCACCTCGCCGGGGGCCAGCCACGTGAACATCTGCGTAGCTTTGGCGACCCACTCGACGTCCGTGACGAGGGCGAATCGCTTCCACGCGGAGTAATCGCGCACCCAAGCCCTGAGCCCTGTCTTGACGTCCTCGATCCAGGCGCCCGGCTCGAGGCCCCCAAAGTCGGTGAGAACAAACAGGAGGCGCAGCTCGCCGGACTCGACCGCCTCGCTCAGCGCCGGCTCGAGCACATCGCGATAGTCCTCCTTGGTGAGCTTGCCCTGCGCCCTCAGCCCCACGGCTCCGGCCGGCATATTCGCGATTCGCTCAATCATCATTCGCCCTCGGGGCCTGATGGTACTGACCGCCAACAGGCGGAGGACAGCCGTCGAGCGCGCGGCTCGGCGAAGGCGCGTCGGTGAGTGGTTTCGCGCCGGGACTCCTGGCGACGAACGATCCTCCGGGGTAGCCGGGCCCGGGGTCGCCGCGCTGATTCTTACGCTGACGCCGCCAGTCCCCGGAGCGGGCAGCGGACGACCTGAAATGGTAGCTTTCAAGCCGGTTCTTCAGCCGGGGGAGGGAACGGCGATGGCAGAGTACGTTCGCGCAGGCTCGAGCAGATTGGGGATTTTCAGAACCAGGTACTTGGTGGTCCTGGCCTCGGTGACTGCACTCGCGCTGGGCCTCGCCTCCGCCGCGCTCGCCGCCGGCAACTCGCTGACGCTGCACGGGCCTCACGCCAACGTCGAGGGGACCCCGTTTCAGTACACGGCCTCCGGCCGGACCGGCGGGCCTGCCAACTACATCATCGCGTGGGAGGCGCCCTACACGCCCAGCTGCGCGGGCAAATACACGGTCGAGTCAAAACGCTCGGGGATCTTCAAGTTCGCGAGCCAGACCGTCGCGAAGAACAAGCACTTCTCTGTGGTCATTCACTTCTTTGCCCAGAACCTGCTGAGACACAGGCTGTGTGCATACGTGATCAACAAGTCCTCCCACGCCACCTTCGCGCATGCCGAAGCGTCGTGGCAGAACCACGCCGCGCCGTCGAGCTCGACTGCCCTGCAGCCAACCGAAGTCGGCTCAGGCGATTGCCAGGCCAAGAGATTCCCCGACGAATCCGCTTACGCGCAGATCGCCGACGGCGGCGGCGCGACCTGCACGTTCGCAGAAGAGGTCGGCTATGGCGCCGACGGCGCAAAGGGTGCGGCCTACAACAAGGATGGCTTCTCCTGCAGCGCCATCAGCGAGGGCGCGGGGTCGAAATGGGCGTCGGCCTGGACCGGCACCTACTACGACTACACCTGCACAGAGGGCACCGAGCAGGTCGCGTTCAACTGGGGGACGCACTACGCCTATGTCCCGGCCTCCACGTTGCCGACGATCACTCCCTCGAGCTGACCGTCGCGTCTTCGCGCATGACGCCCCCAGAGCGCCGCTGTCGGCGGGGCAGCCCTGCGCTGACTACTGCGCCGCGACTATGTATTGCCTCAGATCGCCGGCTTGGAGTTCCTTATGCACCTGGACTGCAGACTTGCCCTCGAACTCGCTGGGAAGATCGAGTTCGTGCCGAGTCTGGTTGGGCCCAGCCCGAAGCTGTGCGTGGGGTCCCTCTCCCCCGCTCGGCGCGGCACCGCTCGCCACAAGCTTGCCGCTTGCGTCAACGATGGCGTGAACTCTCATCGCGTCTCCTTCGTCTCAGGGGGTGGCAGCGTAAACGTCGAATTCCGAATACTCGGGTCCGTTGCAGCGGATCGTGACGCCGTAAACATGCTTCCCTTGGTCGCCGATGCTGGCTCGCTGATCGAACGACACGACCTCTCCGACCGGACCTCCGTCGGGGATCCATTCAACCGGATGGGCGCTCGCATATGCCAGGTGGCGATCATCGCCACTGCCCCACCAGTAGTCGACATACAGCACTTCCCCCTCGTTCAGGGCCCAGGGCCCTCCGTTCAGCCGTTCGGCCATGCCTCTCCGACCTCCTTCGTGCCTGTGATCGCGGGGCAGCCGGTCGAGCCATCGGCTCGCCGGCGTTGAAGTCCCGGCAATTACTAGAGCACGTCGTCGGGTGGCGCCAGCGGGATGGACGAATGATGGACGGCTACGCCGTCGAGCGCTTCAACCCGTGGACGTGTTCAGGGTCACGGCGGCGCGAATGAGGGTCTTCAACGCGCCCTCGTCTATCTTCTCGCCCTCGTGGAAGTCGATCGCACGCCGCGTGTTCCCGTCAAGACTTGAGTTGAAGAGGCCCGAAGGATCCTCAAGGGCCGCCCCCTTGGCGAAGGTCATCTTCACGACCTTCTTGTAGGTCTCACCCGTGCAGATCAATCCGTCGTGCGCCCACACTGGAACCCCCCTCCATTTCCATTCCTCGACGACCTCGGGGTCAGCCTCCTTGACCAAGCTGCGGAGTCGGCTGAGCATCTGTCCCCGCCAGTCGCCCAGCTCCTGGATTCTCGCGTCTATCAGCTGCGAGGCAGACTCGCTTTTCTCTGAAGCGCTCTTGTTCATGGCCGTTTCTCTTCCCTGGTCGCGAGGATTTGACGAATGCGATCATCCCCGCCGGCCGATTTTACGTGGAGCCGCGGTCAGTTGGCTCCGGGTTGCTTCGCGCCGCGGCACGCGTCGCCGATGCGGGCGAGAGCTTGCACATCATCTTCGCTCGCGTGCCCGTAGGCCATTAGCCCATCGTCGTCATCGAGTGCATCGAGCCGGCCGAGCCCGGCACGACGAACCCCGGCAGGTCGTGCGGGACGGCGAGGATCGTGACCGCGAGCACCACGAGGACACACGCCGTCGCGATCCTCGACGCGCGCTCCCAGGGCCCGAGCTTCTCGAGCGCCACGAGGCCGGCGATCAACCCCATCGAGGCGAGGCTCATGACGCCAAGCGCGAACAGGGAGACCATCAGGGCCCACGAACATCCCAGGCACCATCCTCCGGTGCGCAGGCCCATCGTGAATGCTCGCGCGCGCCTGCCCTGCCGGCTCGCGTCCGGGACTCGCAGCGGGCGGCGACAGCGCGACAGGAAGGCGCGCTTGATCGGCGTCAGCTGGTAGAGCGCCGCGAGCACCAGAAGGCCTGCGGCGAGCCAGCGGCCGCCACTGCGCCACGCCAGGAAGTCGGCGAAGGAGCTCCTGCCGAGCTCGAAGAGCTCGTAGGCCACGAATCCCACGGCGCTCCAGACGAGCAGATAGCCGCCGGCGAACAAAAGCACGCGGCTTGACTGACGATGCATCGGGGCAGCCAGGACGGCCGCCGCCGGCGCGAGCGACGGCAGCATCATCGCGGCCATCATCACGACCCACACGCCCGTGAACCAGCCGAGCGCGCCGAGGTCGGCTCCCGGTGCTGCGTTCATGCCGGCCATCCGCTCGGCCGTCGACCACCAGGCAAGGCCCGCTGCGCCCAGCAGAGCCACGAGAATCCCCGGCTCTGCGCGCAGCGCGCTCAGCGGCGAGTCGGGCGGGTTTGCGCGATCATTCACGGCCGTAGCGGTCGGCTGCAGGGCCACGGCTCAGTCACCCTCGTATTCGTCGTGGCGGCGCCACCAGATGCCGGTCTCGTTGCGCCCGAGCGGCGCTCGGTCGAGCCATTGGTACATGCCCCACAGGCTGTCGACGCCTCGCGCATAGGCCGAGTAGGTGTGGAACACGACGCCATCCTCGAGCGCGAACGCGCTCATACCCGGCCCCTCCTGCCTGAACGTCGCCGGGTCCGTTCCGGCAGCCGAGGCGATCTCGATGAGCGCGGGGCTCGCCTCGGCGGGTCGAAAGTCCGACGTGTGGAAGTTGTACTCGACGGCCCCCGACTGCCATTCCTGCCGGCTGTGGGTCACGTGAAAGTCGTAGTTGAAGTCGCTCTCAAACGAGGACGCCCACGGGAAGTTCCAGCCCATCCTGCGCTTGTAGGCCTGCAGCTTCCCAAGCGGTGCCCGCGAGACCGCCGTGAAGGCGACGTCGTGATTGGCCAGATGCGCGACCGAACCGGAGAAGCCGTCCGCGATCGCCGAGCAGGACGGACACCCAGCCGTGAAGTCGGGCCCGAACATGAAGTGATAGACGAGCAGCTGCGAGCGCCCGTTGAAGAGATCCGCGAGCGACGCCGTGCCGTCGTCGGTCGCTAAGCCGTACTCCTTCTCGATCGCCACCCATGGCAGCTCCCGGCGCAGCCGCGCCAGCTCATCGCCGTGCCGCGTCAGCTCCTTCTCGGCCTCCAGCAGCTCAAGCCGCGCCGCGAGCCACTCTTCGCGTGTTCCGGCCCTGTGATCGCCCATCAGTCGCCTCCTCTTCGTAGTTTGGAATCGGTTTCCGCCTGCGCCTGCGCGGTCTCCGCGAGGCGCTTGATCCGCGCCAGACGTCTGTCCCACTGCGCAGCCACGCGAGCCATCGACTCGGCAGCCGTGTCGAGCCGCTCGGGGCGCACGACATAGCGAACTTCGCGGCCGTGCCGCCGGCCCGCGACGAGGCCGACGCGGTTGAGCACGGCGAGGTGCTTGGCGACGGCCTGCCGGGTCACCGGCAGCCCCTCGGCCAGCGTCGTCGTGCTTCCGCCGCCGTGCTCGAGCAGCGCATCGAGCACGCGCCGGCGCGTCGGATCGGCGACAGCCGACCACAGCGCGTCCTCCTCGACGACCGCGCCGGCCATCAGCGTGGCGCGCCGCGCGAGGACGCGGCCAGGTGGTCGAGCAGTTCGCCGAGGTGTTTCTCCCAGCCGTGTTCGTGGCTCTCCAGGTAGGAGGCCTTGCCGTGCTCGTCATGGGTCACGGCATCGATGCCACTCTCGCGGACCCGCAGCCGCGTTCCCGGGGGCTCTTCGGTGAGGATGAACTCGACCAGCGCCGAGTTGCTCTCATCGGGAACGGCCCCCTGCGGATGGTTCCAGCGGAAGCAGAAGCGCCGGTAGGGTTCCGCCTCCACGACTCGGATCGGAACGACTACGTCGACGTCGCGGTCGCCTCCGCCGCGGCCTCCGGGCCGCCAGGTGAGCGTGCCGCCAGCTCCGCTGCGCGGCTCCTCGAGCTCGGCCTCGTCGCTGAACCAGCGGCTGATCTGCTCCGGCTCGGTTATCACGCCCCACACGATCTCGGCGGGCGCCTCGATCAGGATCTCTCGTTCGACGCTGTCAGCGGCCACTGTCTCGCCTCCTGTTTGATATGCAACCGATGGTTGCGCATCATACCAGCAACCACCGGTTGCGTGTCGGGAGGCCCTGCCGACTCCCCGTGAGGAGCCGCGCGCTACGGCCACGCGCGGCTCCTCAGGTGCGGGGCGCCGCCGCTCAGCTGCGGCGGTGGCGTTGCGCAGCCGCCGGCGCATGCTCCGCGTGGGCGCGCCGTCGAAAGCCGGCTCCCCGACTCACGGACTGTGCCGAGGAGCCTGGGTTCCAGGGCAGCAGGTAGGCGCGGTAGGAGTTGACTCCCGTCGGGAAGGACGCGTCGAACGTCAGGTTGCCCTGGCCGTCGAAGGCGGAGAAGTACGGCAGATTCCCCCACCCGACGACGTACCCGCCGGACCCGTCATAGAGCGGCTGGGCGTTGCCCTGCGAGCTCGCCAGGGCGCCGAGCGGCTGGTTGTCCGAGGACACGAGCGTCGCGACTTTGTTCCGGGAGCTCAGGTGCACTAGGACCGCTCGGCTGTAGCCGAAATCGGGTGCGCCGATCGTCGACTCGTCGTCGAAGAACGAGTAGTAGCCGTCGCCCAGCGCCTCGGGATCGTGCTGCCACGTGAAGATCTCACCGACGCTGTCGAGCGTCTGCCCCGGCGCGGCCTGCTCGCTGAAGCTCGAGTCTTTGCCGCCGAGCGTCCACTCGACGTTGCCCGAGGGCGCCACGTCGTAGGTCGCCCAGGTGTTGCGGGCATCGATCAAGAAGCCGCCGCGGCCGTCCAGGTGGATCGCGTTGACGTGGAACCAGTCCCAAGGCGTGCTTGCCGACGTCGGCAGCGGCTGCTCGCTGGCGCTGTAGGGGACGTGCTCGGCGCTGTCCCACTGCCACAGCACCTTACCCGTCTTGATGTCGATCTCCTGAACGACGCCGTTTACGACCTGCTGATCAGCGGGACCTCCGATCGATTTGAGATCGGCAGTCGCCGGCTGGTAGGCCGTGATCAGCGCGGTGCCCCGGGGCGTGATGTAGAACTCGTGCGCGTCGGCCTGCAGGCCGTTGCCGGCGCTGACCGTCGCGATCTGCTGGTAGTGGTCGTTGTAGATGTAGTCCGTTCCGTTGCCGACGCCGCCGTTCTCCGTGCCCTGCCAGAAGGTGAGGACGTTCTGGCCCCACAGTTTCTGGGTGCGGAAGTCGGTCGCGGCGAGGCCCGCCGGGACCGGGTCGAACCAGACGACATTCCCTTTGGTGTCGATGATCTCGGGGCCGTTGGCGTAGGTGCTCGTGTCGCCCGTCGGGGTGAGGAAGAAGTCCTCACCATGGCCGAAGCCCGGCTGCGAGGTGAGGATCGAGATGGGCGGCGGACTCGTCGGCGCGGCCAGCGCCGAGGCGGCGGGCAAGAGCGCGAGCGCTCCGGCAACTGCGACGGCGAATGCGGCCATCACCGTGCGTCGGCGCGACCTCCGCTGGGTGCTTGGATCGTTGGGATGAGACCGAGGCATCTGGGTGCTCCTTTCGGGTGCTCTGAGTTGGTCTTGGGGGCGCGCGCGGCGCTTCAGACCGCGGCGCGGTCACCACTGTAGCCAGATCCCTAGTAAGGCAATGGTAATTGTGAGGATTCTTCACTGGAGGCCCCTCCGGCGGGCGACCAAGAGGAATCGGTCAGGCTAACGCCGCGGTCTCGACGGACTCCGAGGGCTCGATGTCGGGTAGGCGCACCATGCGGAATGAGCTGAACAGCCCGAGCAGTCCGGCGAGGATCGGCACAAGCAGGGCCACCTGGAGTGCGAGGTTCGTCGAGCGGGTGTTGATGCTGAGGACTTCCTTGCGAACGGCTGGACGCTCGTGTCCTAACAGCTCTTCGAGCTGGCTGTTGCTTACGACTTGGGCGTCGTGCTCCAGCGCGTCGGCGATCTGATGCTGTTGTGACGAGGGGATCACGGTGCTTGCGTTCGTCAGGTTGGTGAACGCGAGAGAGAGCGTCGCGAGCAGCACACCACCGGCCACCGCGAGCCCGAACGACAGTCCGAACGAGCCGGACGCCGAGTTCACGCCGGCTGCCTCGCTGACCCGTTCTTCGTCGATCGGGGCGAGGGTGTAGTTGTTGAGTTGCGACACCAACAGGCCAAGCCCCGCTCCCGCGATCACAAGCGGGACGAGGAGGTACCACCCAGAGTCGGCTTTAGACACGATCGGGATGATCAGAGCCATACCCAGGGCACTCAGCGCGAACCCGGTCCGGATGATCTTGGCAGGCCGCCGGTTGCCGGCCTTGCGCCCGGCGAGGATCGCGACGGCGAACATGGTCAGCGAAAGCGGCGCGAGCGACAGGCCCGTCTGCATAGCGCTGTACTCGAGCTTGATCTGCAGGAAGATGGGAAGCGCAATCATCGCGCCGCCCAGCGTGATGTTCTGCAGCATCTGCGAGAAGATCCCTACACGAAAGTGCGCGAGCCGGAACAGATCCGGGTCAAGCACGGTCGCCTTCCCCTCACGGTGGCGCCGCACGAGCCAGCGCGCGAGCGCCAGGAGCGCGAGAGCGCCGAGGGCGATCAGCAGCACGACGTAGTCGCCGCCCTCCTGCCACACCAGAATCCCCAGCACGACGCCGGCCATGCCGAGAACGGAAAGGACGGCACCAACGACGTCGAGCTGCCGGTCCCCCGTGTAGGGGACCTCCTTGATGCGCCCGATCTGCGACAGGACGACCGCGATCACCACGACCTCGAGCAAGAAGCCGATGCGCCAGGAGATGTAGGTGGTCAGGAAGCCTCCGAGCAGCGGTCCGACCGCGGCCGCGATCGCAGCCGCCGCCCCGACCAGCGCGTAGGTCTTCTTCTGCGCGGCACCCTCAAAGTTGCCGTGGATAAGGGACTGCATGGCGGGCAGCAGCAGCGAGGCGCCCAGGCCGCCGATGATCGCCCAGAACACGATGATGGTCGTCAGGTTCTGTGCGAGCGTCATCGCCAGCGCGCCGACGGCATATGCCAGCAGGCCGAGCACATACGCCCGCTTCCGTCCGATTAGATCACCGATCTTGCTGCTGATGAGGATGAACGCGGCCGACACCAGGGCCTCAAGCGCGATCGCACTCTGCACCCCGCTGACCGTCGTATTGAGATCCTTCACGACCGCAGAAATCGACACGTTCATCAGCGACGTGTCGACCACGAGCACGAACATCGCCATCGCAAGCAGGAGCGAGAGCCGGCGATTCCCCTCAGACTCGCCGGCTCCGACAGTCGCGGTGTTCTTCATGGGACGGACCGCAGAGCCGGCGCCGGGCTCATGGAACCGGCAAGCGCATCGCGCGTGGAGTCGAGACCGCCCTTCGGGACGCCGTCCGGATCACGGCGCACACCATGCGCAAAGGCACCTACATTGCAGGCACTGCTCGTGATCGGGGCGCCGCAGCTCATGCGATGTGCTCAGTTTGCTCCCCGTTGACTGTCCGGGTCGTCGAGCTCTCGCCTGAGCTTGCCCACGAGACCCTCGAACAGCGGGTACACGCCTGGCCCGTGCGCCTCGTTAAGCGCAGGCCTCCATGTCTCCCAGCGTTCTATCAGCGTGCGACCGAGCAGAACCTTTACGAGCTCCAGGTCGAACGCTCCTCGGCTCTCCAGCGCCGCGAGCTGCTCGAAGAAGTCGAGTTCCCGGTAGAGCACGTAAGCCTCGGGGGCGTCGGCCGCCACGTAAGCGGCAAACGCGTCGCGCAGCTCCTCAGCTGATTTGAAGCGAGCGAACAAGCGCCGCGCCTCCTCCAGCGACTTTTCGTTCCAGCGGCGAAAGAACTCGGCAGCCATCTGCGTCTCGCGGCTCTTGCGCGCCTCGCGCACCTGCTGAGCGGCGAAGATCGCCGCACCGAACGCGCCGAGCAGGCTTAGCGCCAGGATCGATGTGGCGATCGCGGTGACCTCCGCCCAGTCCACTCCTGCCATCAGCAAGTGTTGCCTCCGATCTGTCGAGGGATGGGCAGCAAGGTTGCTATGCGATTTTGCCGTTCAGATGATCGCTATGCGCGGCCTTGCACGTACCGCCGGCGGTCACTCGCGCCCGCGTCAGCTCTCCCACAGGAGACACGGTTGAGCACGAGCACCTCGACGGCTCCGGCTTACTTACAGCACCTTGAGAACCGACCGGTGGACGTCGCTGACGACCGGAACTCGTGCGAAGCGTCAGCGCGGAGCGGAGGCGAGTCAAGATGGCCGCCTCTCGTAGCGCTGGTTGGGACACGGGCAGATGAACGTACGGCACAGCGACGGCTCGGTCAAGCAGCTACGCTTGGCAGGTCTGCCCAGCCATAGGGATGATCCTTTGTGAGCAACATCACCCAGTACACGATCGGCGCCAAAGTCACGTGTAGCGACGGGGGTTGCGGAAACCTTAGTCGCGTGGTCGTTGACCCGGTTGCTCGCACCCTCACGCACCTGGTAGTCGAGCCGAAGCACCGGGAGGGGCTCGGTCGCTTGGTTCCTATCGACCTGGTTGACCCAACGACCGAGGAGATACGCCTGCGGTGCAGCGCGGCGGAGTTCAACGCGCTCGAAGACGCCGATGAAAGACATTTCCTGCCCGAAGCGAGCGAAGCGATGGGCTACGGAGCCGGACAGGCGTTTGCATGGCCCTACTACGGGCTCGGCGGCGCGATGGGTGGCATGGGCATGGGCGGCATAGAGATGACGACCCCCATGGTCATCATCGACGACCGCGTACCCGCCGGCGAGGTGGAGGTGCGCCGCGGCGAACACGTACATGCCACCGACGGCAACATCGGGCGGGTCCAAGGACTTGTTGTCGACCCGAATGATCACCACGTGACACATCTGCTGCTCGAGCGAGGGCACCTGTGGGGAAAGAGGGAGATCACCATTCCAATCGGCGCCGTCAAAGACGTGGCCGCCGACGGTGTCCGACTCAATCTCACGCAAGACGAGGTACGAGCCCTGCCGCCGGTCAACCTCGCTGACCACAGCTGAGCCGAGGTTCGGAGCCCGGCCCGGCGCTTGCGCGGGAGCGGTTCGCGCAGCTCGGTCGCATCTTCTCCTGGTGCACAGCCACCGGAGATGTTCGGCATGACCGAGGCAAGCCAGAAGACGATCAATGGCAGGGAGGCGACAGACCGACCTGCGAGAAGCAGGCTCGCTTGAGGCGACCGACGAGCATCCGGAACTGCTCGAGCTGGCGATCGCGGCCGGCCAGCTCCGGCGGCCGCGAGCTCGCGTTCGCCGCGTACTGGCCGCGGATCGGATCCATCCTCTGCCGACCTATATCCGGATACAAGCGACTCGGTTATAACCACGTATGCGCCGTGCGACGGCGCTGCTGGCCGTAGTTGCGCTCAGGTCGGCTCCCAGCCGACCCCACCCCTCCGACGAGCAGCGGGGAGCAAATAGAACATGACGCGAGCTCTAGGGAGACCCGCGGCCCTGCACAACATGTGCTTTGCAGGGCCTTTCCGAATCGGGGAGACAGGATTTGAACCTGCGACCGCCCGGCCCCCAGCGCGAACGTAGGGATAGCTCTCAGGGGCCCGGATTTATTGGGGTTTGTGGCTACGGCACCTCATGCGATCTGCTCAGTTTGCTCCCCGTTGACTCCGCGAACACGTGTTGGGCTCTGAACCAAGAGGTCACCGGCCGCGTAAGCCCGCGCCAGTCCTGGGTAGCTCCCCTTCGCCATGGCAAAGCAGAAGTCTCGGCGCTGTCTGCCCGATCTGTCGAGATTCGTCCCACGCGAGCGCCTGCTCGAGTCCAGTGTGGGCGCTCGCTTGGCTTCGCAAAGCGGCGCTGACGGGCAGCCGGGATACTTGCTTGCGCGATGGCCGAGGAGTCTACGACGCCCGATCTGGAGGAGGTGACGCGACGCAACTTCGCGGCCCTCAACCGCCGCGACTACGACACCATCCTCGCAACCTTCGCGCCTCATGTCGTCTGGGACGTTTCAGGGCTGGAGGTTCAGAAGGGGCGCGATGCCATACGCCGCCTCTTCGAAGAGTGGGTGGACGTTTATGAGGAGCTGGAGGCGGTGCTGACCGAGTTCCGCGATCTGGGGAACGGCGTGACTTTCACGGTGGAACAGCAGCGCGCGCGGCTACCAGGCAGCACTGGGTGGGTCGAACTCGACACCGCGCTGGTGACGACCTGGTGCGATGGTCTCGTTGAGCGTGTCGAGAGCCGCCAAGACATCGATGAGGCTCGCGCCGCCGCCGAACGCCTCGCGCAGGAGAGGGCCGATGGCTGAGGAGTCCACGACGCCTGACCTGGTGGAGCTCGCGGACCGCACTGTCGATGCCACCAATGCAGGCGACCTTGATGCGCTGCTTGGCCTCTACTCGCCCGACGCGGTGTGGGACTCTGCTGACCCCGATCTGCCAGGAGAGAGGTTTGAGGGGCGCGCGGCGATACGGAGCTTCTTTGAAGAATGGTTCGGCACGATCGAGGACGTGCAGCTTGAGGCCGAGGAGATTCGCGATGTCGGTCGAGGCGTTGTCTTTGCTCAGCTCGTGCAGCGCGCCCGCCCGCGTGGGAGCGCCGCATCGATCGAGTTCCGCTTTGCCACGGTTACGGTCTGGATTGATGGGCTGATCCATCAGGTCTGGGTCTACCTGAGCGCCGATGCAGCACGTCGCGCCGCCGTGCGGCTCGCGGATGAACGGAGTTAGGCGGTGTCCGAGCAGGCGACAAGAGGTGAGGACGCGCGTGTCGAGTTGATCCGCGAGGCATTCGAAGCCGTCAAACGCGGCGACTGGGAGGGGGCCACGCGCTTCCTTGCTCCCGATGCCGTTTGGGAAGGGGAGGTCGGGAACTACGCGGGACGGACCGAGATCGGCCTTTTCTGGCAAGACTGGGCTCGTATCTTCGATCAGTTTGACTTCGAGTTCGAGGAGACCGTAGACCTCGGCCGCGGGGTCCTGTTTGTCGCAATCCGCCTCAGCGGTCGTCCGCCTGGCGCGACGGGCACGGTTCAAACACGCCAAGGTTGGACCTACGTGTGGGCTGGCGAAGCTGCCACTAGAGTCGTGACCTCGAGCGATGCGGACACCGCCCGCGCTGCCGCCGAAGGCCTCGCAAAGGATCGGGGGTAGGCGGTGGCGGAGGGCGATTTTGCGATTGTGAGTGACTGGTACCGCTCATTTCGTGATGAGGAGCGTTTCCAGGCCCTGACACATCCCGAGATTGAATGGTTGCCCATCGAGCACAACCACACGATCCATAGGGGCCTCGATGGCGCTCGTCGCGTCCTCGCTGAATGGAATGATTCGTGGTCTAGCTACGGCGGCCAGGTTGAGAGAGTTATCGATGCCGAGGAGCTGGGAGTTGTTGTGGTCTTCGACATTAACGCGGTGGGGGCGATGAGCGGTGTAGAGGTCACGCTGCGCCAGTATGCCCATTTCAGGACCCGCGAAGGAAAGGTCGCTTACCTCTATGAGTACGCGAACCTCGCCGAGGCCCTCAGCGCCGTCGGCTTGGAGGAGTAAGTGTCGGAGGAGAACGTGAAGATCGTGCGTGCTTTGTACCCGGCACCTGGGACAGACCTAGCTCGCATGTATCGCGACGAGCGCCGGTGGGCGGCCGCATCTGCGGCGGTTTCCGCATATTTCGCGCAGGGCTTCAAGTGCGCTGCCGTTGGCTATCTCGAAGCCGACGGCGAGAGCTTTGAGGGTTTGGCAGGACTGCGCTACCTCTGGCTGGAGTGGCTGACCCCGTGGGAGAGCTACAGAACGGAGATCGAGGAAATCACCGACCTCGGTGACGAGGTGCTCCTGGCCGTGCGTGACTTTGCTCGCCGTGCTGTGAACGCACCCGAGGTTGCGGTGTCATCCGCAGCGATCTGGACGGTCCGCGATGGGAAGGTGACCCAGATCACCTTCTATGCCGACCGCGCCAAGGCCCTCACTGACCTCGGCCTCGAGGGGGGTGCGTAAGCGGCGTCGCCGAAGCGCTCGCATCGAGGTGGAGAGCGCGAGCTCGCGCTAACGTGGGACAACATGCGAGCGTCCGTGTCCGAGGGCCGCCCCGAGGAGTCAGGCGAAAGGTTGACCTACGCGCAGTCACCGGTGACGACCCAGCGAGTTCTCGCCGTGTTCGACCCCGGACGCGCGGGCGAAGCGCTGCTGCGACAGGCGGCCGAACTGGCCGAAGCAGGTAGTCAGCTGTCGGTTGTGACGCTGGCACCGCAGGAACGTCCTTCCCTGTGCTGCGGTAAGGGCGGAACCGGCCCGTACAACATCGCGGTGCGCGAGGAAGCTAAGATCGAGTTGCGCCGGGCGAGGGACATCCTTGGAGCTGCCGCGACGCGCGCCAGCTTTATGGTGCTAGTCGGTCACCCCACCCCGCCGCTCGCAGCGTTGGCAGAGGACGATGCCTTTGATCTCATTCTCCTTCCGTCTCATCCATTCACGCGGGGCGGCAATCGCTATGCGAGAGCCATGCGACGGGCCACCTCAGCTGAGGTTCGTCTCGTCGTGTAACCCAGCGAAAGCAGTACCCTGGCGCGGTCAGCGCCGGCCGGCGACCCCACCGCGAGGGCCGGGTCGCCGCGGCACCTGAGCTTCGCCGCTGCGGAATCAGCAGTAAACTGTCGGGTCTCCCCCGCAGGCTTCGGCCAGGCCCGTCGCTTTCAGCAATTCGCCGCCGAAGATCGACGAGTCTTTCCCCTTGCGGTGTTTTCACTACCACCGCTCACCAGGGAGTCTTCACCGCTGGCGGTGTTGTGCACGCCACCGCTGACTGAGGCCAGAATCCCGCTGGCGTGATTCTGGCCACCGCTGAGGACCGTGGCGAACTCGCCGATCGTAGCCTCCGCGGCCGAGATCAGTGCGTGCGGGTGAGCAGGCCGGTGTCCCAGCCCTTGCTGTAAGCAGGCGCGTATTCGTCGAGCACCCGCGATCCCACGCGCTTAAGGCAGTCGACCCCGCTGCCACTCCGGCCACTGCAGGTCGCGCCCGTCGCCTTGATCCGGTTGAAGTGATGAAAGCCTCCGGAGATGTTTTTCAAGACGAGCGTCCCATGGCAGCTCGCACTCACCGACCAGGTTCCCTTGCGTTCTCCCGACTTGACCTCGACGGTGAGCCGCTCTGACGATGCGGCACTGCCGTGGATTTTTCCCGTCCACGTCCCGGTGATCTGCTTGGCCGCGGTGGCTCGGATGGCGTGGACCGTGGTGGCTCCCGCCCCAAGCACGATCGCGACAAAGCCTATGACGGCGAGGCCGCTCGCGAGGCCGACGATGCGACGCATATGCCAAGGACTATACGCGGTTCGCTGCGCCTGCGGCGCGGTCGCGACACACGCGCTTGCATCAACGTGAATGTAATTGCTTGACGCCGGCTGCAAGAAGGACGTCTTCACCGAAGCCCTCGAACCGAAAGAAGGCAAGTTCGCCTCGATCCGCGGAGGCAAAGAAAACAAAACCGCCAAAGACCTCGAAGCGATCCCGTAAACGAAACTGACAAAGGAACCCCAGGCGGCCCGGCCCTCGCGGTCGGGGCGCCCGTGTTCGACTAACGAAGGTGGTGGCCTGTGCCTACGAGCGCGGGCCACCATCCCCCGCGCTTGCGCGTTGCTGTGGCCAGCGACCGTCCGACCCAGCACCGAGGAGACGAGCGCAACGGACGGTGGGTGTCGCACAAACCCGGCTCCGTCCGAGGGGTTTAAGACCATCTGGTCATGCCCCAGAACTTTCTCGAGTGTGATCGTGAACAGGCGTTCCTGATGCCGCCAGACCCGCGCGACTGGCTGCCGGAGGACCACTTGGCGTGGTTCGTTTTGGCCTCGGTGGAGCAGATGGATCTCTCGGCGTTCTTCGCCGCCTATCGGCGCGACGGCTGGGGCCGGGCGGCGTTCGAGCCCTCGATGATGGTGTCCCTTCTTCTCTACGCCTACGCAAGAGGCGAACGCTCTTCGCGAGGGATCGAGCGCAAGTGCGTGGAGGACGTCGCCTACCGCGTGATCGCAGCTCATCAGAAGCCCGATCACGCGACGATCGCGAGGTTCCGTGCCCGCCACGAGAAGGCGTTGGCTGAACTGTTCAGCTCCGTGCTCTCGCTGTGCAGGCAGGCGGGGCTCGTGAAGGTAGGCGTGATCGCGATCGATGGAACGAAGATCCACGCCAACGCCTCACATCACTCAAACCTCGACTACGAGCAGCTCGCCACGGAGATCCTCAAAGAGGCCTCAGAGTTAGACGCGGCCGAGGACGAGCTCTACGGGGATGCCCGTGGCGATGAGCTGCCCGAGCACCTGCGGATTCGCGAGGGTCGTCGTGCCGCTCTGGCAGAGGCGAAGCGACAGCTCGAGAGTGAGCGCGAGAACGGCGCTGAGCAGGGCGAGGCCGAGCTGAGCGAGGTGAAGATCGAGCTCGATGCCGATGTGATCGTGGCGCGCACGCAGGGCCGTGAGGGATGGTTGCGTGAGGCTCGCCACCAGCTCGATGAGCACCGCCGGCTACAGGCCAAGCCGATTCCCCGCTCGCGTCCTGAGCGGCTGCTTCAGGCAGAGCGCCGGATGGCGCAAGACCTCGAAGTCGAGCGTGCGGCGAACGAGGCCTATGAGCACTACCGGGCGCACGCGCGCGACAAACTCGGCCGACGCCTGGGTCACCCGCCGAAGCCATTCAAGCCACCGCAGATACCAGCCGGGAAGATCAACACGACCGACCTGGACTCGCGCAACGTGAAGACGCCACGCAGCTATACGCAGGGCTACAACGTGCAGGCGGTCGTCAACGAGGAGCAGATCGTGCTCGCGGCCGAGGTGAGCGCGAGCTCACCGGACTTCGGTCACCTCGAGCCGATGGTGAAAGCAACCAAGCGCGAACTCCAGGCGATTGGTGTGACAGAGACACCAGGGGTCGCGGTTGCCGACAGCGGCTATTGGAATGAGCAGCAGATGGACCACGTCGTCTCAAACGAGCATGTGCAGGTTCTGATTCCGCCCGACGCCGGCAAGCGCGCGACACCCCGGCCCGGATGGCAGGGCGGGCGCTACACAGCGATGCGCGAGGTACTTCAGAGTGATCACGGCGGCCGGCTCTACCGACGACGAAAGGCGATGGTCGAGCCGGTGTTCGCGCAGACCAAGCACAACCGGCGCATCACTCAGTTTCACCGACGAGGCAGATCCGCCGCACTCTCCGAATGGCGGCTGATCACCGCCACCCACAACCTACTGAAGCTCCACAAGCGCCAGATAGCCGCCTCAGCGGCCTGAGAAAGGCCTCTGGGCGGGATCACCTTGCGATTGCGCGACTCATTGGTCGATCGACGCGATGAAGCCGCGCGGCGGACGCCTTTGTGCGACACCCACGACGATGAGCACTCGTCCGTGCTCGGGCCTGCGAGACGCCCCCTGACCGCTGCTCGGCGATGTTCGCCTGCAACATTGCCTACCCCTCAAGCGCTGCGGCTTCGAGGGCTTCGTCAAGCGTCCGGCACTCGCGCACCTCGACAACCATGCCCTCGCGGAGCGTGTGTACCCAGGTCTCGGGCATCGCGACCTCCTGCTCAGATCCCCGGATTCGGCCGCTCAGGACCAATGGCACTACGACACGGTCACCCCGGTCGAGATAGTCCTCGACTTCGAAGCGCGGATCATCAAACGAGGCTCCCCACTCCTTCGAGAGCGCCGCGACACCACCATGGCCGCGATACACGCCGCTGTCGGGGAGATCAGCGCGGGTATGCCACTCGACTTCCTGATCCAGATACTCAAAGGCTAGGCGGCCCGTCTCAGCCCACTGCTCGAAAGCCCCCCGGATGATTTCAACGTTCTGCAGCGACACCGTCTACTCCGTCAGTCCGACGGCTTTGAGGGCCTCGCGCCGGTTCGTATACCCGGCGCCACGACTCATCTTGCCGTTCCGAAACCACATGACGTTGATCCAAGCAAGGTCAAGCGGTGCACCAGAGCGCGCTCCACGTCCGGTCCATCGCAGTCTCGACACTATGAAGTCATCACCATCCGCGATGATCTCGTCGATCTTCAAGAGCGGCCTTCCAGCGAATACCTCGCCGAAATCCGCGATCCATGCGCGCACGCCGTTGGCGCCTTGATAGCTCTTCTCAGTTACTGCCGTGGTGGGGTTTGCCATCACGAAGTCGGGAGTGCAGAAGCGCGCGTGCAGCTCGTCGGTGAACTCGGAGGCGTTGATCGCAGCAACGCTGAGCCGCTGGATATCGACGTTCTCCCGCGACATCGCCTACTCCTCCAGACCTAGCGCTTTCAGCGCGTCGTCGTGCTTGAGGAAATACTCGATGAAGATCACCTTGCCGTTGCGGATGGTGTTGATCTGTGTAAACGCCAGGCTGCCCTCGACACCACTTTGCTTTCCCCGCGCCTGCCATTGCCAACGAAGCAGAACTCGATCTCCGAGGTCGCGCACCTCTGCGACTTGCGCGTCTGGGCCCACTAGCTCCCTTGTGCTCTTCGAGAAGCTGGTGACAGCGTCTCGTCCGCTGAACTGACGCTCCGGCCACGAAGGGTCGAGCCTGATGAAGATGATCGGATCAAGGCCGGCCGCGAACTGCTCAAAGTCGCCCCGCATCCAAGCCTCCGCCCCCCTCAGCGACACTCCGACGTTCTCCAGCGTCACCACCTACCCCCGTTCCTGCGCGAGGCGTTCGGCGGCAGCACGCGCCTCGCCGATGTCGGTGTAGGTCATGATCCGCTCGACAAGCTCGTCCGTCCACGTCGTTACGAGCGCGAGTTGGATTTCCACGAATTGGCTGCTGCCCCTGGGCCAGCCACGCTGACTTTTCAACTCTAGGGTGATCCCGTTACCGAGGGCGCGGAACTCCGTCGAGACTTGCTCGAAGTCCTCGTACGACCCGAGCCAGTCTTCAAAAAAGCCACGTATTGCGTCTCGTCCGTCGTAGATGCCGAGGCCAACGGGCGACGCATCCCATACCGCGTCGGCTTTGCAGAAAGCGACCACACCCTCAAAGTCGCGGCGATTGAACGCATCTTCACCGAGCCGCAACCGCTCACGCAAGTTCGGCGTCGAGGACTCATCAGGCACCTGAGCCCGCTCGTTGGCCAAGACTTCGGCGGCAGCACGAGCCACATCGATGTCCTGGCTGCTCTCGACACGCTGAACAAGACCATCGCTCCAGGTCGTCGCCAGCGCGGTGTCGGCTTCGACCCACCCAGTGCTGCCTGGCAGCCGCCCACGCTGGTGTTCCACCGAGAAGGTGACGCCGTTCCCCAGGCCGCGGAACTCGATCAGCACGGCCTCCAGGTCCTCGTAAACCCCAACCCACTCTTCGAGTAGGCGGCGTATGGCCTCGTGCCCCTTCTGAGCCTCCAGCCCTGGTGTCTCCCAAACGGCATCAGGCGCGAAGGTGGCGAGGATGGCGTCGTAGTCGCGGCGGTTGAGGGCCGCGAAGTTGCGTCGGGTCACCTCCTCCAGATCGGGCGTCCTGGACTCCTCGGCCATCGCACAGGCAAGTATCCCGACTGCCCATCACCGCTGCTTTGCGCTGGATTGCGAGCGCGTCGACGGAAGCCGCTCGGGCTGCTGGTCCGGACGACGAGCAGTCGCACGGTGGTCTGCTCCGCAGACTTCCGCTTTTGTGCTCTGGCTATCTCCGCTGGTGGAAGACCGACTCGACGTTCGTGCCGTCTGGGTCCAGTACATAGGCGCTGTAGTAGCCGGAACCGTAATGCGGCCGCTCTCCGGGGATGCCGTTGTCGAGGTACCCGGCCGTCATTGCGATCCGGTGGAAGTCCTGAACGGTGCGCTTGTCTAGAGCGGAGAAGGCAACATGGAGATTCTCGGTCGGCGAAGTGCCATCCGCGACCAGCGAGAACGTGGCCCACGCGCCGCGGAACTGGCGGCCCTCCTTCCAGCGTCGTCCCTCGCGCAGGCCCGCATGTCGGGCCACGGCGTCATAGAAGGCGGTCGCGGCATCTAGGTCCCGCACGCGTATCCAGAGGTGGTCGATATTGCCGCCGCGGCGAACGTCGTTGTGAATGACCGCCTCAGCGCTGTTCCCGTCGGGATCGCGCAGGAACGCCCCGTAGTAGCTGTCGGTGTACTGCGGGCGCTCCCCAGGTTCGCCGTCGTCCTGGCCACCGGCGCTCAGGCCGGCGCGCCAGAACGCTTCCACATCCTCACGCGTGGGCGAGACGAACGCGACATGAAGGTGCTGGGTCGGCGGATGCTGGCTGTCGGCAGCCACGATCGAGAAGTCGCTCCAGGCGACAAGGTTCGCGTCAGCATAGGTTGGCTCGATGCCGAGCCGCCCGAGCGTTGTGCGATAGAGGCGCTCCGACGCAGCAAGGTCTGCCACGCGGATAGTGACGTGGTCGAACATGAGTGTCACCCTATCCTTCTGGCACACTGCGCATTGAGCCGGTCTTTGTGATCGTATGGCCGTGAACGCGCTCCTGTTGAGCTGTCGCGGATGATGAGGCTTCTCGCGCGTGTGCAGGACGCTGCTCAACACGCCTGCTCCCTGAGGGATGCCAGCGCAAGCCAGCACCGACGCCAGAGTTGCGCAAAGACGAGCCTCAGTCGTACGGCACAGGCTCGCGACGATCGCTTACGCCGCGCGGAGCAGGCGTGAGGGCGTCCTCAGCCGACGCGTCTGCGCGTCGTCCGTCCCGGCGGCGCCGGTGGTGCGAAGCTGGGCTGCTGCATTCCTGGGAGACGGGCGGCGAGCGTGCCCATGCCTTCTCATCAGCGACGCTTGTCTTGAGCGATCACGAGCCTGAGCGCGCCATCGTGCGTCGGCTGTTCGCGCAGGTGCCCGTGGCGCTCATCCCAGGCGCCGGAGGCAAGGTCTGCTTCTAGCTGCGCGAGTGCCCGACGCTCGACGCCGGCGGGTAGGAGCGGCCATAGCGACTGGCCAGCCCGGATGGCCGGATTCAGATACGCCTCCGGCCGGGCGTAGAAGGCCTCGATGAACCCATCGCTGCAGTCGGCCGGCGTCGGCACCGGCTCGACGCGCGCGCCGCCGAGGACGCCGGCTATCTCATCCAGGGCCAAAAAGCGCCCAGATTCCTCGGCGAGCCCCTCGGGCAGATAGTCAGTGAAGAACCAGAAGCATGCGCGCACGTCGATGTCGAGCGTGAGCACCACCACCGGTCCGCGAGCGACGCGCCGCAGCTCGCGCAAGCCAGCAACCCGATCGTCCCAATGGTGAACGGTGAAGATCGCCATCGCCGCGTCGACCGCATCGTCGTCGAGGGGCAGCGCCTCGGCACGGGCATTGATCGCCGGCGCGAGGTGCGCCGGGCGCTGGGCGCGCATCCCGGCCGAGGGCTCGATCGCTATCACGTAGCGGTCCTCGGGCTCGTAGGAGCCCGCGCCGGCGCCGACGTTCAGCACGGTGCGCGCGTCGGCGAGCACTGCGTGGATACAAGCGGCTATGCGCGGATCGGCGCGGCGTTGCGCCGGATATGCCGTTGCGTGCCGGTCGTAGTCGGCTTCGACGCGGCGATGCACAGTGCGTTGCTGCACCTAGGGTAGTTTCACAGGTCGCCGTGACTGGCAATCGTGGGCTGGGGCCAGTTGGCTCGCTTGAGTTCCCATTCAGACAAAGCAGAAGCGGCCGGCGCGTGAGTCAGGAGGCCTCGCTGCAGTCTGTGAATTGGAGCTAATCGACCGTTGCCGACTTCCGCTTCGCGCCGGAGCGCGTCGAAAGCAGAAGCCCCGCGGGGCGGGGAGCCGAGCTCTCGCGGCCCGTCCCGAGCGACAGCGCCACCCGCCGTTCGCCACACGCTCGCAATGCCATGTAAGCATCAGCCGGGCGACAAGCACAGCGGCGCATCGCCCAGTCGCATCTACTAGGCGGTTGACTGCGCCTCGACGAGACCGGCTGCGCGCTCCTCAAAGAGGCCGTAGCCGTGCTCCTGCGAGAGCTTGAGCGCGCGGGCGGCGTGCTCGCGTGCTCGAGCAGCGTCGCCGCGCCCGGCGAGCGCCTCCGCCCAGCCCAAATGGGCGCGAGCTGCCCACAGAAGCAGACCGCCGGTCTCCTGGAAATCGCACGCGAACGCCAAGTGCTGATCGGTCTGCCCGTGGTCTCCCATGCAGGCGGCGAGCAGGCCCAGCCACATGCGGGCGTGTCCGTAGCCGATGATGCCGTTCCAGATGATCTGGTCGGCCCACGGCTCGATGAGCGCGTAGAGGATCGAGGCGGGGACTGAGCTGTC
The DNA here is from genome assembly GCA_963761355.1 of uncultured Solirubrobacteraceae bacterium. Classification (GTDB taxonomy): domain Bacteria; phylum Actinomycetota; class Thermoleophilia; order Solirubrobacterales; family Solirubrobacteraceae; genus Palsa-744. The sequence goes on along the minus strand of CAVXHC010000002.1, from coordinate 20,298 downwards.
GGTCTGCACGGCGGCCTCGGCATACAGCGCCAGCGCGGTCAACGTGGCCGCGTTCGGCGCGACGTGCTCGAACCGGTCACTCATGGCCTGTTCGAGGATCTTCGCGGCCTCGGCTCCTCGATCGAGATAGCACAGGGTCGCTGCAAGTCCGGCTCGCCAAGCCGCGATCGCGGGATAGGCACTCACGCTCTGCTCCATCATCTCGACGATCTCTTGCGCGCGGCCTTGATAGATACGCGCTTGCTGCAGCGCGGCGGCGTAGGCAAGGACGGCGTCGGGCTCCTCGGCCTCCTGCCCGATCTGGAACGCGCTCTCGAATAGGCGCTCGCCGGCGACCAGATCGCCACGCATGAGCTCCCAACCGGCCGTGAAGTAAGTGACGACCCAGTTCATCGCGGGCTGATCGAGCTCGTCCGCGACAAGCTGCATCTGCTGGAGTGCGAGCTTTGGACGCTCGAGGTCCCCCCGTTCGACGCAGGTGTTAAAGTCGCGGTCGTGCGCTGAGAAGCTAAGGGCAGGATCGCCCACCTCGGCGGCGCAGCCTGAGAGCTCCTCGGCAAGACCGATTCGCCAGGCGAGCGTATCCGGTGCATAGATCGTTTCGTGGACGTTGCGAAGGACTTCGGCGAGCGTCCTCGCGTCCTCCGTGGCACGAGCAAGCGAGATCGCCTCCTCGGCAAGCGCGCGAGGCGTGTCAAAGTCCGGGTCCCACGTGAGTTCCAGCGCCTTGATCGCGAGCAGTCGCGCGCGCCGCATCTGATTCGGCGGGTCATCGAGCTCGATCGCGCGATCGATCGCCGTAAGCCGCTCTGCGTCGACCTCACCGAACGTGCTTGAGCGTCCGCGGTTGTTCGCCACTGCGGCTCGCGCAGCGAGCTCGGCATCCGCGAGGGCGGATGCGATCCGCGCCGCGTCGAGCAGCGTCTCACGGCGACCATCAGCCCGTCACCGGTGTTCTTGACCTCGTTGCCCTCGCAGGCGCTGATCGCATCACGCAGGAGGCCGAAGTGCTCCTCGCGCAGCTGATCGGCGCGTACCGGCCCCACAGAAGTCGCCAAGCGTGTCGAGCCGACCAGGTCGGTCAGAAGGATCGTCGCAAGCTCAACCGACTCCGCCACAAGCAGCCCCCTAGCGATTCCTTTGGCCCGAACGTACCACCTCCAAGTACGTCGAAGCACGTCCACAGCTCCGCTTCCCCTATCGCGTGGATGCGAGCGCCTGAGCAAAGGCCGCGCAGATGACCAGCTTGGACAATGAACGATCGCGAGCTTCGGCGACCTTCAGAGTGCTGCTTGCGGCAAAGAGCAGCGGTGCGACAGCCTCGAACAGCAGTGCAGGAAGCGTGCGTCCCGCTCGCTCGCACTGCTCCTGTGGTCGGTCGCCGATAGCAGGGCCTGGGTCGCTCGACTGAAGGGTCAAGACCAGGCCATCGCCTGCCGATAAGAAGCTACATTGTCCGCCATCTACACCAGAAGACGTTTGAGTGTGGTTGCCGGAGCCGTCACGGCACTTCTTGCCAGTTGCACTCTCGGACTTTTCTTGGCGGCGAGCGGATCGAGCGCCACTGCATCGAACGCCGCCGGTGCGTGTCATCCTGGCCCTTCCGCCAGTTGTGCCGGTGCCAACCTGATCGGCGCCAACTTCTCTCACATGAATCTCGCCAACGCCAATTTTGAGCCAGGCCGGTTTTGACGGAGGCCCTGTTCCGTGGTTTTGTCCGCGGGGAACGGGAGCCTTCGAGGATGCCAAGAGCGAGGAAGTATCCACCGGAGTTGATCGAGCGCGGTGTTCGTCTGGCGCTTGAGAGTGGGCGTCCGATCGCCCATGTTGGTCGTGATCTGGGGATCGCGCCTGAGACGTTGCGCAAAGCCGTGCGTCAGGCCGAAGCGGATAGCGGCAGGCGGGGCGAGCTGTTGACGAGCCAAGAGCGGGAGGAGATCAAGGCGTTGCGCCGAGAGGTCAAGGATCTGCGGCGAGCGAACGAGATCTTGAAGTCGGCCTCGGTGTTTTTCGCCAAGGAGCTCGACCCAGACCGAACGAGGTGAGCGCCTACGTGCACGAGCACCGGGAGCGCTTCGGGGTCGAGCCGATCTGCAGGACTCTGGGCGTGTCGGCGTCCGCGTTCTACCACCGCCAGACGGGGCAGCGTTCAGCGCGTCGGCTCGAGGACCAGCGTCTGCTGGGCGTGATCCGCGACACGCACAAGAAGAACTACGAGGCCTACGGCTACCGCCGAACCTGGAAGGCGCTGCTCAGGGCCGGCGAGCAGGTGCCGCGCTGCCAGGTGCAGCGGCTGATGGCCGCCAACGGTATCCGGGGAGCCAAGCGCCGCGGCAAGCCCTGGCGCACCACGACCCCCGACCCGCAGGGGGCGAGGCGCCCTGATCTCGTTGAGCGCGACTTCACCGCCGAGCGCCCGAACGAGCTGTGGGTCGCTGACTTCAGCTATCTGCGCTGCTGGGAGGGCGTCGTGTTCTTCAGCTTCGTGATCGACGTTTACAGCCGCAAGGTCGTCGGCTGGCAGTTCGCCAGCCACATGCGCACAACGCTCGTCCTGGACGCGCTGCGGATGGCGCTCTCGACCCGGGAACGAGTTGAGGAGGTCCGCCTGATTCACCATTCCGACAGGGGGTCTCAATATCTCGCCGGTGACTACACCCAAACGCTCCAGGACAACGATGTCCTCGGGTCGGTCGGAAGCACCGGGGACGCTTACGACAACGCGATGGCCGAGAGCTTCGTCGACAGCTTCAAGACCGAGCTCATCACCGACCGGGTCTGGCACTCACGAAGCCAACTCGAGCTCGCGATCGTCGAGTACATCAGCTGGTTCAACGACAGCCGCCTACACGAAAACCTCGGGGACCGGCCACCACGCGAGATCGAGGAACTCTACGCTGAGAAAACAAGGCCAACCATCACCACATCATGAAAGAGAAACGCTAACAACCCGGTCTCCGTCAAACCCGGTCCGGCTCAGAGACAGGATTTGAACCTGCGACCGCCCGGCCCCCAGCCAACACGATGGCGTATCGTTCGGTTAATAGGGCCCGGATTCATTGGGCTTTGTGCTTCCGAGTATCCGCCGGTTTTGCTCAGTTTGTTCCCCGTTTTGTTCCCCGTGGGCGTGATCAGTCTGACTCCACGGCGCGTTGAAGATACTCGCGGTCCTTGGGACGATCGGCCTGACGCTTGGACTCGTGGACATCATCAAGGGCGGCGACTGACACGACGACAGTCGTTTCAGCGACCGCTCGTTGCCTGGCGCGTGGCTCCAGATCGGTGTAGCCGTGCGGGAAGCCGGCGGGCGTGAAACAGAGATCGAGCTGGCCGTGCCGGGTGGCGAGGTTCCACAGGCTGGCGGAACGAAGGCTGTGCTCGGTGAAGTAGTCGGAGGGAAGCGGTACCCAGCTGCCCGCATCGGCCGGATCGGTAATTAGTCGGCAGTCCAGTTCGTTCAGAGCGTCGGCAAGCGCGGCCAGGTTCTCCGGCGTGGTGTCCGGAGTGACGTCCATGTCCCGAGTGTCATAACGGACGCCGTGCGATTGGATCGCGGCGCCGCCGATCAAGACGAACGCCACACCATGACGAGCGAGCACGCCGAGCAGAGCCTCCCGGTCGAGATCTATGCCACCTGGATCTGCTCGCTGAGCCACGCTTGGATTCTCTCCTCGCCGGTGCGGCCGTCAACCCGTGGGGCCTCAGCCTGGGCTTGTTGGACGTCGAGCACGGCCCGGTAGGCCAAGGCATCGCGCCGGGCGTTTCGATCCGGGGACGCGTCGGCGATCCGCAGGAGGTCCAGAAGGCCGGCCACCTGCACCTGCCGCCCATCAACTTCGACGGATTCTGAACCACGTGCAAGGTCGGCATAGCCCATCGTGCCATTGGGAGCATTAGTGATGCGGAGGTTTCCACCCGAAGGAAGCTCGTAGGTTCCAGCAGCTGCGTCGTTGGCGCCTACGCTCTCCAGTACGGATCCCACAGCATCCTCGCGGGCGCATAGATCAACCGCGTTCCCGCTCAGCACGAGTGGCCAACCATGAAGCGCCCCTGCGACCTCTCCGATCACGATCACCGGTGCGCGCGCGTCAGCAAGAGCCGTAAGCACGGCCACGATCTCGCCGAACACCCCGGGCGGACTGAGCTGACGCACACGCTCGACCGGCCTGCGCCCGAGCTGGGTGGCGATCTGTGGCCACCACGAGCGGTCCTCCGGAAGAAGGTGAGCATCGAGCTGCAGTCCGCATGCCCCGGCCACGTCCTGCACGTCTTGGAAAGCGGGCTGGCGATCACCGCGCTCCCAACGCGCGATCGTCGCCTGCCGGCACCCCAACCGTGAGGCCAGCTCCCGCTGGGTCAGCTCCGCCCGACGACGAGCCATTAGGATCACGTTTCCGCCAGTCATACCACTATGGTATCAAGGTCAGGCCCGCTGACCGTTGGCCGCGTCGCTCGGCAAGAGGCAGCCCGCGCCTCGGCGAGCGTGTAGCCAAGCGCGTGGTAGGTCTTCAGACGCTTGGCGAACATGCGTCGCAGCACAGGCAGCTCGGCGTCTACATAGTCGTAGACGAGCGCTTCGTGCTTCCCGGGATGCGGGCGGTGCAGGCGCCCGGCGTATTGCACGACGGTGCCCTTCCAGGCGACCGGCATCGCGAGCAGAAGCGTGTCCAAGCGCGGGTCATCGAAACCCTCGCCTATGTAGCGGCCCGTAGCGATCACGACCCGCGGGGTTTGTCCGCTGGTGGTGGCGAGTTCCTCAACCGCGGCACGGCGTGCGCTGGGACGCATCTCGCCGTGCAGTTCGATCAGTGCCGGAACGTGGTCGCGTAGGCGAGCGGCGAGTCGCTGCAGATGCTCGCGCCGCTCGGTGAGGATGATGGGCGAGCGGCCCTTGGCAGTCACTTGGAGCGCGTCTCTCACGATGATCTCGTTGCGCCGCTCATCGACAGCGAGCGCCCCGTATATCTCCTGGATGCCGGCATCGGTTGGGAGCACGGCCGGATCGAAGGTCGTCTCGCGGCGAACGATGCGCAGGCACAGCTCCTCCCTCGCAGACGCCGCGCGACGGTCGATCTCGTGACGGATCGGACCGCACTGCATCGCGATGATCGGATGGTGCCCGTCACGGCGGTAAGGCGTGGCCGTCAAGCCGGTCACGCAACGCTCCGAAGCGCATCGGAGCACGCGCTCGGCTGTGACAGCTGGGACGTGGTGGCACTCGTCGACGACAACGTGCCCGTAGCCCGCCAGCAACTCCTGCGGGTTCTTCCGGCGCGCGAGGCTTTGGACGGTGGCGACGTCCAGCCGGCCGGTCGGCTTGCTCCTGCCGGCACCGATGACCCCGATTTGCGTGGAGTCCAAATCGAGGAACTGACTCATACGCTGGATCCACTGCTCCAGCAGCGGCCTGCTGTGCACTATCACGAGCGTCGAGCGTCGGCGCGCGGCGATCAGGTGGGCAGCGATCACGGTCTTCCCGATCCCGGGAGGCGCACACAGCACTCCGAGCTCATGCGTGAGCATCTCCCGCGCCGCCTCGGCCTGGGCATCGGTGAGCTCGCCCGTGAACCGCACGTCGAGCTCGGCCCCGTCGATGCGCTCGTCGGTCAGCTCGAGCCGTACCCCGAGGCCGTCGAGCAGCTCCTTTAGTGGCATGAGGCTGCCGCGAGGTAGTACGAGGAAGCGACCCTGCTGCTCGAAGCACGTGATCACGCGTGGCGTGCGCGCCGTTGAGAACCGCAACCGTTGGCGTTCTAGAAACAGCGGGTTGGAGAACGTCGCCAGCCTGCGCATCGCGTCTACCAGGGCCGGAGGAAGTCCATGACTGCACACGTATACGCACTGCGCAATCGTCGCGCTGAGCACATCCGGCATCGGTGTCGCGGCGAGCCTGTCGGAGAGCGATCGCGGCGCCCGCCACGGCGTCTCGGGGCAGCGCGTCCAAATAGGACCACTGGTCCTCGTACGGCTCGAGCCGCTCATCCAGGAACAGCGAGTTGCCCTGCTGGCGGGGCCCGTGTTGCAGAGGCAGTGCGATCAGGTTCCCGAAACCGCCCTTGGGAAGCGTGTTCTGACTTGGAAAGAGACGGTCATAGGAGGCCATGCCAAGTGTCGAGCAGCGGCTCATCGCGTCGGTCAGGATCGTAAGCCCGAAGCGCCGCGCCAATACAGCGGAGACCGGCGCACTAAAGAAGAACCAGACATGCGCGCCCTCCCCCGAGCGCGAGCGCTCGACCGCGGTGAGTACCCCGAGCTCACCGCAGGTCTCGCGCAGCGCCGCGACATCCCCGCGCCAAGTGCCGCCGTCGAGGTCTATCGCCAACAGCCAGCACGTGTCATCCACAAGGAGGGGATAGACACCCATCACCTGCCGGCCCTGCAGATGCGCGAGTAGCTCCTCCTTCACCGGCGCGAGGAACGCCTGGCTCAAGCACTCGGCGCACTTCACGCGCGGCTTGGCGCATACGCCGCGAACCCACTCGTTCGAGCAGCGAGGTGCCCATCCACTGCGGCCCCTGGCCTTGTTCTCCCATCGCAATGGGAAGACATCCTCGCGACCGCGAAAGAGACCTGCGAACAGCGCCACCTTGCGCTCCGCGGACCACATTACTCCCGGCCCAAGTGCGTGCTGGTCGTCGACCTGCTGCGTTGTCCGCCCATGCGCCGCACGCAGCTCCGCAAGGCGTCCGCGTGCAGCCTCAGTCATTCGGTCGAGCTCGAGGAGCCTCTCCTCTTGTGCGGCAATCGCCGCGTCGAGCTGGATCCCGAAAGGCACGGCCAGGATTCTCCAACCCGGACCGGCGCGAACCCATGGCCGCCGCAGCCCAAGACCACCCAAGCGATTCAGTCCGCGCTCCGGGCAATCATTTTGGGGATGGGCAAGCGCTCCCGCGGAGGGCATCAACCCCAGGTCACGGCCGGCCGTCGGAAGCCACCGCTCTCGCCACCTGCGTCGATCGCTCCCGCACGCTCACTGCTCGACACGATCGCAAGCGGCGAGCTCGACGAGCACCTCACGGCTATCGCCGACGCCGTCCACGCCCGCCACCATCTCCTGCACACTGTCCGCTCGGCGACCGCCCTGGCCGAACTCTGTGTCGGCGACGACGTGCGCATCAGCGGCGCCATCAGCCCTCGCTATCTCCATGGTCTTCGCGGTACCGTCATCGACCTCGACGACGGACGGGCCACTGTCTGCCTGCACCGCCCCGTCGGACGTTTCCACACTGGCGAGATCCGCTGTCCACCGCTCGCCCTCGAGAAGCTCACGAGCTGACGCCCGTCGTCAACGACGAACGCGACAGAACCACCTCAAACGACCCGGGTGGTCGCAGGTTCGCCGCCGCCGCCCACAATCCCAATGACCTCGGCGTGATGGTCGCCATACCCGTGACGGCGGGCGTCGGGACGTCGACCACTGTAAGCCTCCGAGCCGAGACCCAGCGTTGGAGCGCCAAAATCACCGTGCCGTTCCGTCGATTTGTTCCCCGTGGGCCTGTTCGGCAGGCACGTGGCTGAACAAGAAAGATGTAAGCGTTCAGTCCGTGGGGGACATAACTCTGCTCCGTCGAATATCTGTGCGTGGAGCGCGCTGAGGCGGAGGCGATCTATGACGCGGGGCGTGAGGCCGTAGTCGAAGTCTTGCTGGCGATGGATCGCCGCATCCAGCAGCTCGAGGGCCGTGTCGAGAAGCTCGAGCGTCAGCTGGCTCGGAACTCGGGGAACTCCTCGAGTCCGCCGAGCTCAGATCCTCCCCGGGGAGCGCCCAAGCGCGGCAAGGATCGTTCTGGACGCAAGCGCGGTGGCCAGCCTGGGCATGAGGGTCGTGGGCGGCCGCTGTTGCCCGCGTGGGCGGTCGATGAGGTGATCGATCACTGGCCGGCGAGCTGCGGGTGTGGGCATGTCTTCAGCGAGGCCGAACGGGTGGCTGATGGTGAGCCTGCACGCCATCAGGTCGAGGAGCTCCCGCCGATCGCGGTGCGCGTCACTGAGCACCGCTGCCAGCGGGTGCGCTGCTCTGGGTGTGGCCGACGGCGCACCGGTGGGCTCCCGCCGGAGCTCGCCGGGAGTCATTTGGGTCTGAGGCTGCAGGCCGCCGTCGCGACTCTGTCGGTGCGAAACCGCGTCTCCCGGCGTGATGCGGTCGAGCTGCTCGAAGAGCTTTTCGCGGCACGCATCTCAACGGGCACGGTCGATAGGGTGCTCGCCCATGTCGGAGGCGTGCTGGCTGAGCCTCACGAGGATTTGCTTCACGCCGTGCGCTCAAGTGAGCATCTGAACATCGATGAGACCGGCTGGCGTCTGCGTGGATCCCAGCGTGCTCTGTGGGGCGCGTTCACCGACCAGACAGCGTTCTTTCACGTCGCAGCTGACCGTCATGAGGATCACGCCAAGGCACTGCTCTCAGACACCCAGGCGATCATCACCTCAGACCGCTGGTGGGCCTACTCCCATATACCCCTTCAGCGCCGGCAGATCTGCTGGGCGCACCTGCGCCGGGACTTCACCGCGCACGCCGAAGGCCTCAGCACAGAGAAACAGTTCGGCAAGCTCGGCCTTGAGATCTCAGAGCAGCTGTTCTGGGCATGGGAGGTCTTCCAGCACACCCACGACCGCCGTGAGCTCAAGCGCCAGATCGGACTGCTGCGCCACCAGCTGAAGCCCGCGCTCAGACGCTTCGCCAGCAAATCACCGCGCAACAAGTACTGCCGCGGGATGGCACGCAACCTCTTGAAGCTCTGGCCAGCGCTATGGACCTTCGCGACCGTCTCCGGCGTGGAGCCCACCAACAACCACGCCGAGCGCGCACTCCGGGGCGCGGTCATCTACCGCAAGCTCTCCCTCGGCAGCCAATCTGAGGAGGGGGAGCAGCGCGTCGCGCGGCTGCTTTCGGCCTCGATCACCTGCCGCCTACAGCATCGAAGCCTGTACGCCTACCTCGTGGACCTGCTCAGCGCGCACGCCCGCGGGGACCCGCTCCCGTTGCTCAGCTGAGCTACGGACTGAACGCTTACAGAAAGATGCCTATTTGCAGGCTATTTAGTGATCGGGGAGACAGGATTTGAACCTGCGACCGCCCGGCCCCCAGCCGGAAATGGCGAGCCGGGCTACCCTCGATTTCCCGCTCTAGAGCGGGATTTCTGTCCGTTGTCTCTAGTAAGATCCACTCAAGATAGAACATGAATAGAACATGGCGAGCGGAGGTCTGGGACGGTGGCAACCACAACGAGAGGGCGGCGCGGGTACGGCACTGGCTCACTTCGCGTCGAGGGGAGCGCGTGGATCGGCTCATGGTATGGCGTAGATGGACGGAAGATCCGGCGCAAGGTCGGCCCCGCGCGCACACCGGGCGAGCGCGACGGCCTGACAAAGAGCCAAGCCGAGGAGCGGTTCCGCAAGATGCGCGACGCCGAGCGTCCGCGCACGAGCACCGAGCGCGTGACGATGGTCGAGGCCGGCGATGAGCTCTCGCGACGCCTTGAGATACGCGGGCGCAAGAAGTCTCATCGGCTGACCGTCGCCTCGGACCTGCGCAACCACATCGCGCCGTTCTTCGGGGGAACCGAGCTCGACAAGATCGAGCCCCGAAACGTCGAGCGGTACATCGCGCTCAAGCTGAGGACCTTGGCGCCGAAGACGGTCCGCAACCACCTGAACACGATGCACTCTGTGTTCGAGCTCGGCCTACGGATGGGCTGGTGCCAGCGCAATCCCGTCAAGCTGGCCGACCGCCCCGTCATCAAGACAACCGAGACGCGCATCAAGTTTCTCGACCAACCCGAGCTCGAGAAGCTCCTCGCCCTCCCCTACCCCGACGACGCGTTCGGCCAGATCGAGCCGACGCTCTACTTGACGGCGGCGATGACCGGTCTACGCCAGGGCGAGCTGATCGGGCTGCGCTGGCGCGACGTCGACTTTGACGCGCGGAAAGTGCGCGTGGTCTCGCCCTACGTCCGAGGCGAGTTCAACGATCCGAAGTCGGAGGACTCGGGACGCTCCGTGCCGATGGCCCAGCGCGTCGCCGACGCGCTGACTGACCTGCGCGACCGATCCCTCTACTCCGCGGACCATCACCTCGTGTTTGGACACGCCGAGACAGGACACCCGCTCGACCGATCGAAGCTCGTCCGGCGCTTCAAGAAGGCCCTGGAGCGAGCCGAGGTGCGCAGGATCACCTTTCACGAGCTGCGGCACACCTTCGGCACCCGGATGTCCGCGAGCGGCGTTCCGCTACGAACGCTCCAGCACTGGATGGGCCATGCGGACTCCAAGACCACCCAGGTCTACGCGCACTATCAGCCGTCCGACGCCGAGGCGGAGGTTGTTGATGCGGCGTTTGGGTAGGCGCGAACTCAGCCTGGCGTAGGCGCATGCATCTGGAATTGCATCACGCGATGCGCGTCGCTAGCCGCCCGTGAGATTTCCGGGTCTGGGTCGGTCATCAGTTGCTGGATCTTCGGCTCGAGCTCGGGATCACCGATGCTCCCAAGCACCTCCAGCACTGCCGGCGTGTTCTCTCGACGGCTAAGCGCCGCGAGCAGCGACGGCTCCGCGCGTCTGCCGGCCCGCGTTAGCAGCATGCCGGCTGTCACGCGAACATCCTCGTCGTCGGAGCCAAGCTCCTTAATGAGCTTCGCGCCCACGGCGGGAAAGCCGGTCACGCTCAGCGCGACACGATATCCGAGCAGCTGTCCAAATCGGGCGGGATTCATCGAATACAACGTTAGCGCCTTGCGCGGGCTATACGTAGCTCGGGACTCCATGACGTTCCCAAGTCGCCCGCTCGTGGGTCGCCGCGTGATCGAACCAGATCGGCAGCACGTGCTCAGCCACGGCGGGGTCCCGAAACCTCTGGCCGCCGCGGTCAGCGAGGATCACCAGGTCGCAGTGCACGCGGACCGATATTGCCTGGGCAACCTGCCCGGCCTTGGGAAAGTACTCATCCCAATGCACGGGCACGCTCAAGAGCACAAGCGTCTTGACGCGAACCCCGAAATGTGTCGCCAACATGGCGACGTTACCGCCGTGGCTGTGGGCGAAGAGATCGACATCAGCTCCTTCTCGAGCAGCGATCCATTCGCTTAGTTCCTGCGCGGCCAGGGCACGAGCCGCCGCACTGTAGCCTCCGGACCAGCTGTAGCAATCCGGTTCGGAATACAGGTCAGGACGGACATTGTCGAGGATGTAGTTGTGGAAGTCGCCTCCGGGCGGCCACCATGTCTCGCGACGGGCAAACGTGCCATGCACTAGCAACGAGGTTCTCAGCGGGACGGGATCGTTGGCGCGCTCGGGAGTGCTCCATGGATTGTCGAGGACCGGATGCTCGGGCGCGATGCGACCCAGCGACGTTGCGGCGACCGCTTGTGCCAAACCCTCGCCGTTCGCGGCCGTGCCGGCGAGGCCGTCCAGGAGGAGCGCGGGCTCAGCGCTGATCTCGAAGTAGGCGGCGGCCGCTGCGGCGCGAACCAACTCCTGCTCGTGTGAGAGACAGGCCTCGAACAACGCGGCGGCGGTCACCGGATCGGGTCGTTGACAGTAGCTGTCGAACAATGCTCGCCTAACGTCGCCGCGAACCGCGCCCTTCTCCACGCTTAGCTTCTCCAATGCAGCCCAAGCGGCCGGTCTTGGAACTGACAACTGAAGCTCGGTGGGCTCCCCAAGCACGGGGGCCAGGTAGTCGAGTTCTTCCCCCGCCAGACAATCCTCGAGCCCGGGCCGACCGCTCAGGCGCCAGCCCAAGGCAAGCACAGCGGCCGCAGTCGCCTCGGCCGAGTGCTCGTCATCGCCTTGGAACGCAGCCCCTAGATCGGGCGGCTCACTGTCCTCATTCATGAAAACCTCCGACGAGATGACCGCATCACCCCGTTTGCGCATGACATCAATGGGTGATCGCAGCACCCTACTCAGCCGGCTAGCTCGATGCACACATGGCTAACGACCGCCTAGCCACTGCTCCAGCATCGCCCGCGTAAAGCGGATGTGGCGGCCGACCCGGATGCAGGGCAGATTGCCGGTGCGCACGGCGTCGTAGACCCAGCTCGTCTTCACGGCAAGGAGCACGGCTGCCTGGTCGGGCCGCAGCAGCGGTCCGTCGAGATGCCGGGAAATCGCGGCCGGCTGATTGGCCTGATTGATCTCTGGGTTCACGACCGTGCCTCCTGCGAGTAGATCTCGGCGACGGCCGGCTGTCCAAGCCCGGGCGTGATCACGACGGCCTGTCGGGTCCAGAGTCGCTTGATGCGGCTGGGGTGGATTTCATTCCTCGTGGCCCCGCCGGGTGGAATTGTGGAAGACCTCATGGCTGTGCTCCCTTTCCGCTGCTCGTTCGACTCCGATCGCTACCGAGACGCGCCCGGCTATGGAGTTAGCCGACCTAGCGTGGTCGTACGCAACCGAATTGGAGCCTGCATGCCCGACTTGCACGTCCGACGCCGGGGGAACTGGGACGTACGAAGCTCGGGGCCGCGCTCCCGCAGCTCTCGGAAGAGTGCAACAGCCCGGCGTGGGTGGGGATCTTCGACGGTCAGGCCGGTATGCGCCAGCACTGCGGGCTCAGACATCCAGACCATCGGCGCCGCCCAATCGCGCATTCCGACCTCGGCCGCGTATCCGCCGAAATCGAGCACTCGGCGCGGCGCGCTTTCGGCCGACTCGCCGTGGGTCCGCCGCGCGTGGCTACAGCTCCGCGCAGTTGGGATAGCTGCGGCGCTCGATCGCGTTCCCAGCCACGTCATAGCCGCGGAGCTCATAGATCGTGGGGATCGCCTGCAGCTGCTGGCGGCCGGCGCGCGCTTCATCCTGCCAGCGCTCGCGCTGGTCCTCCACGAATTCATGGAAGGCGGCGGCGAGGTCTTGCTCGGGCACGTCATCGAGTGGGATCTCATCCGCTCGCAGGATCGAGCACGCCACCCGCCGCGCGTAGCCGGCGACGGTCAGGCCCTCGCGCTCGGCGTGCCGGTAATCGTCGCTCCAGCCACCGGGAAGACCGCGCGCCGTGCGGTAGAAGTAGAGCGCGTTGGCCTCCGCGTGCATCGGCTCGCCCGTCTCTGAGTCGGCAAGGTGGAGGTCGACGAGCGGCGCGAGCTCGGGGAACGCCAACAGCGCCGCGTCGTGCAGGCAGCCGCAGGTGTCGGGGTCACGCTCGCGGCGATGGCGCCACTTGCCGCTGTGGGTTCCGTGCGGCTCGTAGCGATCGGTCGTCAGCGAGAACACGGGCGACAGGTCGCCCGAGTCTCCCCTCTCTCTCAGCTGCAGGTGAACGACGACACGCGAGCGGTCGGGTAGGTCGCGTATCAGCGTGCGAGAGACCATGGCTTCCTCCAGTGGGTTCGAGCTGATTCAGGTCAGTTGGGCCCTGCCCAACTGATTGCTCGCCGTTGCAGGTCGTGGAGGAGCCGTCAAGCAAGTTCACGAGTAACGGCAGTACCCCGCCGCAGGCGGGGGCCCCGAACTTGCTTTACGGCGGGGGAGCGACCTGCTACCTGCCACCAGCGGGGATTCGCTGGGCGACACCCGTCCGCTAACTGCCATTGACACGCATGCGAACATACGTTCGTATGATGGGACTCGGACCCTATCGCCCGGTGCGTGATCTCGAACACGCCCTTGAGCGCGGTCAACTCAGGATGGCCGTAGCCGCCGCAAAGGACGTCTCGCACGAGTATGGCCGACCGATCGAGCTGGACCTCGCGCTGCGGTTCCTGCCCCTGGTCGCCGCACAGCAGCTCGACGCCTACGACGGCTGGGCCTGCCGTTGGCTGGTCCGGTGGCTTAGCGAGACTCCGGGCGTGACGGCCGAGCAAGCCGCAGAGGTCGCAGCGTTGCTCGCAGACCTGCCGGCCGAGCCTGCAGCGTTTGAGACGCTGAGCGGGTGCGCTGCCGTCTAGCTTTGGAGCTCCTCTGTGCCAAAGCCACAGCGCGACGGCGTACGGGTCGCGCGCTTCCTCCTCGTCCTAAGCAGCGACGCCATCAGCGCCGACGCTGGCTACCGCTCGCCAAGGGAAAGCAAGCGCCGCGGCCCTGCAATTGGCGACGAGAAGGGCGGACTCCGTCCCCCGCCGCGGCCTGCCTTCGGTTTCGCACAGGCATCTTGGTTGCCGGGCGTCCTGTGGGTCACTGCGTCCGAGTGGAGCAGCGCCGGAGCTGCTGAAAGCAGCAACTAGCTGTAGGAGCGCGGCGGCTGGTACGCCTGAGCATCCCGCTTACACAGAGAGGAGCCGTCCGTGCACGCCTCGTCAACCAACTCCTTCGTGAACGGTCCCTTGTACGTTGTGCCGCCGCCTGTGCCAGGCGCCGTCGCAGGCCGGTACGGATAGCCGCAGAAGTAATAGCCCATCCGTCCTCCGCACACCCACCACTTGCCGGCGATCTTCACGGCACCCGCGTCGAACGTGTATGCGCCGTCGGCCGTAAAGTTGATAATCGTGTCATGCCTGGATTCGGATTCTGTGAGCGTCCGGCGGGCCGCGCCGCACGACATGTGCCACGGATAGACCGCGACCCGACCCCAGGACGTGCTGTCGGCGTACCCGCATCGCCGGACATTCACCGGCGAGGTTGCAAAAGCCGCAGCAGCCATGATCGTGGATCCCAGAACGAGGGCTACCGCCGCACAACGTGTGGCTGCTCGCATCTACTGACTCCAATCTTTGACGTGATTCCGGAGTGCAGCGCCAGCCCCGCGGGCTCTACCGGAACGTCGGAACGCCGACCATAGCGGTTGGCGCACGACGTCACGAGAGTCTGCGCATCGCAGCTCAACACCTGCATCCATTGCCGCGCAGGTATCTCGCCGACGGGGACAAAGAAGCTGCTTCGCGCGGCATGGGGGGCGCGGGATGAGCGAACCGGTCTGTACTGGTACTCCTGCGATGCCGTGATCGACGATATTTGGCTGGGGATCGCGGTCTCAGCATGGGACCGGCGCGTCTCGCCTCTCGTGGCCATCACGCATCGCCCTGCGGTCCGTAGCCCTGTGGTTCCACGTCTTCCAGGAGTCTGAGCTTGACCGCCGGGTCTGCGTCCGCGTCAGCGATGAAGGAGTCGATCTCCTCCGTAGTGATGCTGGGTTTGCCGAGCACGACTCGCAGGTCGTGCGGGGTTGTGATGTCGTAGATCATTTCCACAGCCTCCTCCAGACGCCGGCCCGGCCCAACGCCCACGTAGGGGTAGGCGAGCTATGTCAGACGCGCGCGAAGGGCTCGCTTTCGGCGGGTCCTTCCCACGCCTCGCATACAGCATATGCTGCCTGCCCCAGGCGATCCGTACACCGCGCGACGCACCATGCGGGGAGTCAGCCAGCGGTGTGCTTCATCCGAGCGACCTCATGGCTCCTCCCCCGACCCTCGGTTCCGTACCAGCGGATCAAGTACGTGCCCGGTCCGGTCAAGGGCGTGAGGCCAAGCGCCATGACGCCCGGCTCCCCAGGTAGGACGCTGATGCCACCGGCACGCTCGTACCTCTTCGACGGATACCTGACCACGCACCTGCCGCCCAGGTCCAGCGGGCCGAGAGGCGAGCCCGGCTTACACAGCAACTCGACCGCCGACGGCTCCCTCACCCGCGGTGTCCACGCGCTATCGCCACCGCACGCGAAGTAAGACACCGTGCCAACTAGCCCCCAAAACCCAGAGAGCACGGTGACCCCGCCAACGCCGCCCAGAAGCGCAGGCCAGAGCACGGCCCACACCGAAACCGGCGCCGCTGCGAGCACGCCATCCACCCTCACCGTCCCCAGCTCCGACACGGCGACCGACGTGCCGATCACCGCTCCCAACGTCGGCCCCAGCAGCAGGGACGGCAATTTCGCCAGCTGGTCCTCGACGTAGTAGAGAAGCCAGAGCGGGAACCCCCAGCGCGGGAACCCATGCAGCGGTTCTGGCTGTGGGAAGTAGGCGCCGGGGGAAATAGCCACGCGCGCATCATTCCGGAACTCCCGACCTTCGGTTCCCTCGACGGCGAGGTTCGGGTTCCAGACCCGAAGGGCAGCCGAGGGATCAGTCCTCGGCGGGCTTGGACGCTTCGACACGGCGCGCCATCTCCTGGACCTCGTCGGCCATCGCGTCCCAGCGTTCGGCGAGCAGAGTCATCCGCGGAGTCTCAGCCGGGGCCGACGCGTCCTCGTTGAGCCACACGGCCAGATCCCGGTCCCGGTACTCGCCGGCCGTCTTGCGGCCAAGGAGGTTGGGGATGTCCTCGCCCGCCTCCATGAGCCCCATGAGCCTCTCGTAGGCCTCGATGTCGAGCACCTGGAGAGGCCGGACCGGGGGAGCCCTGAGGCTCGCAGTCTTCTCGGCGTCCATCGCTGACCGTAGGTACTTCCATAGGCGCGGGCTCTGCCTCACGTAACTCGCCGAGACGACGATCGGCCAAATACGCTCCACCTTCGTCATCTCCACGCCGGGCAATGAGGCGTCTTCCGAAACCAGCGCGCCGATGGCTACGCCGAGCTGGTCGATCTTTCCAACGAGGAGTCGAGAGACCTCGAGCGTGGCCTCGGCCGCGCCGCCCGTCACGGCGGCGGTACCGCCGACCCGACGAGCATGGATCTCGAAGACGAGTGGTCGCGCCCGAAGAGGATCGCAACGTCGCTCGTTCGTTGTCCTCCACCTGAGCCATAGCGCTGCTCGCCCATTACGGCGACCGACGAGGGCGCGGCGGCCTCGGCAAGGTCAAGCGCGTATCGCTCGGTGACTTCGCCCGCAAATCGTGTGTACTTGGCGCTCGCGTTGGTGCTTTGGGACTGAGCATGCGTCAGTGCGCGATAGTGGAATCCCTCTCCAAGCCAGCTGAGCAGCCAGGGCGGCGAGAGCAACACCAAGTCGCCATTGCCGAGCCGAAGGAACGGTGTTGACTTGAACGGGCGCTGCTCCCAGCCAAAGCTCGAGACTCCTCCGCCGAAGGCATGGAAGCGCTCCCGAAACTCCGCGCGAGAGGAGGAGATGATCGGCACCGAAGTCGAGTATCGGTCCAACCCAACCTTTGCGAGAAGGTCCTTCACCTGCTCTTCGCTGAGCTGCGGCTGCACCTCGTCGCCGAAGGCATCGGCTATGGCACCGACACCAAAACCCAGCGCCCACTGCTCTGCTGGACTCAGCCCGCTGGCAGACAACCATTCGGTGAGCGGCACTCGATTAGGGGAAGTCATCAGTCGGTCGTCGCTGGTACCGAGGCGACTCAGCTCTCGATGGCGCGCCATCTCCTCCAGCTCTGAGGGACGATGAAAGAACGTGGCAGCCTGCAGTTCGTAGGCGAGCTTCTCCTCGTCCGGGGGTCGTGGAAGGTTCTGGAGCGCGGGCTCATGCGCCGAGTGCGCGCCGAGAACGGCATCCTGCAGCCACCTTCGCTCGGTGGTCTCGAGGTCACGGACCGGCTCGTCCAGCGCATCCTCGATGAGAACCCGCATCAGGAACGTGAGGGCCTGCGGCGAGAAGATTGTGCGGGTGGTCTGTCCGGTGAGCCGTGCCTGAAACGCCGCCAGCAGCTCGGGTTGACCAGTGAAGAACTCTTGCGCGAGCTGCCAATGACCAGCAGGGTCGGTGAGTACGGGCTCCAGGCGGCACTGGAGGCGGGCCACGTTGAGGGCCGCAGTCTCGAATGGCAAGCGGCGAACGAGCTTCCTGAGCTGGGCCAAGGTGGTCTTGGGTCGGCCCACCTCCGCCTCGTCGATGATCGTGAGGATGTACTCCGACTCTTCCGGAGCAAGCAACGGGGGCCGTCGAATGAGTTGGGGCGCATCCGGCGGGCGTCCCCGCGTACGCGCACGTCTCTCGCGGTCGCGTCTCTCCTGCTGGCGTCGGCGCTGGTGAAGCTTCTTGTTCGTGTTACGTTTCGACGCCATCAGCGCACCTTACGCGGAGGCCGCGTCAGGTCCGGCTCTTGGATTGTGTCGTAACATCGATCAGGCGGCAGAGGCCGCCGCCGCGGTCGCCGACCGTCCGAGCCGAAGGCGCCGAGTGCTGCAGGCGAAATCCATGTCGCCCAGTCGGCGACTATGGTGGTGCGGCATGGGTTTTCAGCCCTATTCAGAGCCCGATGCTGCGCGATTTGCCGAAATCGCTAACTTGTTCACCGAGTGCCGGTCGGCGTTTCGTGACGTGACGCAGCAAACACAGTGGCAGCCCACGTCGGGCTCCGCCGCCCTTCGAGACATCGAGGCCCTCTCCGACCACGAGCCGTCGTATCCGGCGCAGGCGACCACCAAGGTTCCGCAAACCGTCTACTTCTACTTGTTGGCGGCAAGCGAGCAGCTCGGAGGCCTCGCCGCGCTCTATAGCTCTCATGAGGTGCTCCTTGCACCTGGAGCACTCGTAAGGAGCACCCTTGAGTTCTGCGCGCACGCGTTGTGGGTACTGCAACCATGCGCGGTAGAGGATCGGCTCGCTCGGGCCTACCTGGAGGAGCTCCTAAGCGCCGACGAGGCGCGCAAGGCCTCAGCGCAGCTACTCGGGAAGGAGGACCCGCGCTACCTCAAGCATGCAGCAACATACAGCGCGCTTCCGGGCGAGGTCGCGCTCAGCTTCCCAGGGGCGTTCAAGTACGAGCGCGGGCGCCCCAGTGCTGAGAGGAAATCACGTGCCGGGTCTTGCAGCGTGCGTCAAGTTGATGTACGGGTCCGTGAGCCGGCCCGTGAATGCGGACGCCGCGCGGGGCATCTCTCGTTCTACTCCAACCTCTCCCACCCGACTCTCTACCAACTTGGTGAACTTTGAGGCGTAACGACGCGACGGGCAGATCACGCTCGTCCCACGGCTCGGTGCCGAGGATCATGAGAAGCAGATCCGGCTCACGACCGTCGCCTTCTACGAGGTCCTCTCCTACGTGATGTCCTATCACGGCCTTCCGCGCACTCGCCACGACCGGCTTTCCAACAAGATCGAACAGTTTCTTCCGGGTCTCCTGAAAGGCACCGGCAGATCTAAAGCCGACCACCCCGCCCAGGGTGACCGCACGCTCGTTGCATATCTGACAAGCCTGGAGTTGTCAGCGGGCCGACACGGGCTCGACCGTCGGCCGTCTTCTTGCTCGAAACCTGCGAGCTTGCACTTCGCGTTTTCGGCCCCGGGTCGCTGCTGGTGAGGACGAGGACCGATCACAGGCTTCACGGCAGACGAAAAGGCCGCGTGCCCGCCCCGGGAGAGGCGGGCCCGCGACCGGTCCGGCTACGCAGCGACGGCCACGTCCTGCAGCTGCTCCTCGGAGTCAGTGTCTCGGCGGGGGCGGTCCAGGAACTCGACCGCGCCGGCGATGATCTCCATGCCGCGGCGCTTCGCCCCATCGGGCGCCTCCCATGAGGTGGGTTCCAGCCGCGCGGAGACCCCGACGAGGCGTCCCTTTGCCAGGTGGGCTGCGCAGGTCTCCGCCAGTGGTCCCCATACGGTGACGTCGAAAATGCCTGGGGGTGTCGTCCTGTCGGGCTTGATCCACTTGCGGACCGCCATGCCGAGGGTCAGCACGGACCTGTCGCCGGCGCTTGTTGGGACGGTGCGCAGCTCGGGGTCGCGTGTCACTTTCCCGATCAGTCTGGCGGTGTTGGTGGGGGATGGGTAGGCCATTTGGTTTCTCCTGTTCGGTGGTGGTGCGGTTGACGAATCCCGATCCGGCGGGCGACCGCCGCGCGGAACCGAGCCGCAGGGCGAGGGCACCCCTTTGCGGGGGTTGCAGCGCATAGGCGGCGCCGGCCAAAATCGGGTGAGGAGACAGAGCGCAAACCACCACCGTCGCAGGAGAGAATGGATTAAAGGCCTCGCCCAACGCCTATGCGGAAGGGTCGGGCTCGATGTGGGAACGGTCAGCGCCATGTCACCAAGTGCCGCCGCTCCGGCAAAGCGGGCCCAGAGCGACAACGTGCCCTACCAGGGCTGAGTGCAACGCGAGCAAGCGAATTAGTGCGCTCGCCAGAGCGCGAACCGTCCTGCTCGCGGCGTGGGCGGCGTCGCGCCTCCTCCCCGGTGCGACAGGAGGCTCGGGGCGCTCGCGCCGCACTCGCCGGCTTCGTGTCCCTACTAATCCTTCTCGGCCTCTACTGACGCACCATGAGACCTGCGGGGGCCTCGCGCCGCTGCGCGTTCGCCGGGATCGAGCGCGTCCGACTCCATGCCGATCTGACGATTCTCGCCAAGCTCACCCGTGCGCTCGCCGGAGAGCGGGCCGTGCAGCTCGCGGCATGGGCGGCGACGGGGGTTACCTTGGCCTTGCCCCCGCGACTCCCGATACTGAGCTAATACGCCCTGCCTTCCCGCTGGCTCGTCTACAGAAGCGAGGCGCACCGAGCTAATCAGCGCTATAGCAGCCCGACAA
>CAVXHC010000001.1:0-31576 GCA_963761355.1 uncultured Solirubrobacteraceae bacterium | reverse complement strand
GTGGTACGGATCTCCCGGATGCGAGGCTGCAGGGGATCGACCCACGTCTGATTGACCGGTCCGATCCCGATAGCGGCGATCACCGCCGGCGGCAGGGTGATCTGTGCCTGGAGCCTTCTGACCCGGACTTGAACCAGCATCGACGCCACATTAGGATCACGACCGTCGATGTCCAAGCTGGATCCGACCCAGACGCAGATCACCCTCACGGACGACATCCGCTGGAAGGTCCCGGACGTTGCGCCATCCGACGGCGTGGCGGAGGCCGCGATGAGGTGGGTCCACGATGAACGCGCGTGATGCAGAGCCTCAAGTCGCCCCGGCTCATCTGGACGAGGGCGCAGCCGGAGCACTACTCGGAGAGGCGACGCCACAGCTGAGAGAGATACTCGACCGGGCAGAGCAGACCGCCCGTGGCATGCTCGAGGCGGAGGAAGCGCTTCGTCTCGTGCGCGAGCGCTTCGAGGAGACCGAGGATCCGGAGCTACAGGCAGAGCTCGCAGCCGAGGCGCTCGACCAGGTCGAACGCCAGCTACAGCTCATCGGCGGGCGGCGGAGGCAACTGGACAGCACCGAAGCAAAGCTGTGGGCCAGACAGAACCGCCTCGAGGGGTTTCTCATACACAAACGACGAAGCGCCTGGTGGCACGCGCATCGCAACAGGGGGCGAACAGAAGCCAGTGATGACTGAGATGGCCGACGCGACGACGTTCGTCGTGGCGAGCCACCACGCGGACACTCTGGCGTGCCTATTGACTCGTTGAGCCGCTGCGCCTATCTTGCCCACAGCTGCCCGCGAGCGCCACCATCGGAGGAGCAAATGTCTCTCGCAACCGCGATCGCTGTAATCGTGATTCTTGACATAGCGCTGCTCGGCTTCTTGACATGGATGATGTCTCACCCAAGACACCTGACGCCCCACGTGTCGAGCATCCGGGAGACGCAGCAGCGCGATACGAATCCTGGCGAGCCTGGCATTGCAGGCATCACCAGACGGACATAGCAACGCGACCGAGCCCATCGGCAGCGGCTGCTCGTGGCGCTGAGGCAGCCCCTGCGCGTGTTGTCAATGACCCGGTCGGATTCGGCCGTCTCGATCGAGGGCGTAGTCGGGCGTACGATTTAGACGCCGTTGAGATGGATCTAAGCCGGCCCACACGTGCGTCTGGTTTGCTTGTGATGTGACAGCGTATGGGCCCCATATCTGCCCCCGATGCGGCGAGCGCGTGAGCGCGTTCGCGGCGGGCTGCACGCTCTGTGGCGCCGATCTTGATCCACGCCGTGGTCAACGTCCGTTCACGATGGGCCAACGCCTGCGTCGTCGGCTCGCCACGGTCCGTCGGCGAACTCACATGACCGGTGCGAGCAAATCGTTCCAGCGGTGAGCGGCTTGGCAATCTCCCCCAAGCGCTCACCCACCGCGCTGAGAGAAGCGCGATGGCCCGGCTCAGCCCCGGCGATCGGTGCGGGTTCAGTGCGCTCCGTGCGACTGCACGGGCGTGCGTTCGCGGAGTGTTTGGAGCCAGCGGGGGATGTCCTCAGGCGGGACCGGGCGTCCGAGGTGGAAACCCTGTGCGACGTCACAGCCGAAGTCTTCCAGCTGCGCGAGGTGCTCGGAGCTCTCGATTCCCTCCGCGACAACGGACAGGTTCAGGCTGTGGCCAAGCTGGATCGCTGATCGCACGATATTGGCATCCTGGGCGCTGTTGGTCATGTTCATGATAAAGGAGCGATCGATCTTCAGAGACTTGACTGGCAGACGTTTGAGCTGTGTGAGACACGAGTAGCCCGTACCGAAGTCGTCGAGGGAAAAGCCCACTCCGAGCTCGCTGATCCGCGCGATTACCGCAAGGGCGCGATTGGGATCTTGCATTAGCGTGTCCTCGGTGATCTCAAGCTCGAGGTCCGCGGGAGTGGCTTCGTGGCGCGTGACGAGACGCTGAACGTCATCTGGCAGACGCGAGTCGAGCAGGCTCGCCGCGGAGATATTGACCGCGACCGGGATTATGTGACCGCTCTCGCGCCACCGGCGCTGTTGGGCAAGCGCGCGATCGAGCACGTCAATCGTAAGGTCGCGCATGATCCCCTCGCGCTCCGCTATGGGGATGAAGTCCGCCGGTGGCAATAGCCCGTGCTGTGGGTGCTGCCAACGCACGAGGGCCTCGACCCCTACGAACTCACCGTCCTTGAGCGACTGCTTGGGCTGGTAGTGCAAGAGCAGTTCCTCGCCGCCCACCGCCCGACGAAGGTCACTCACGAGCGCCAGGTAGTCTCGACTGTGAGCGTCACTCTCTGCGACATAGCTCTCGATCATGGTTCCTCTGGCCTTCGCTCGGTACATGGCGACGTCTGCGCAGCGAAGCATCTCTGCGCGGGTTGAGGCGTGATAGGGAGCGAGACCGATTCCTATGCTCGCCTGCACCGGTATCGTCAGTCCGTCCAGCGGAAAGGGATCCTCGAACGCGTCGCGTAGCGCACGAGCCACCTTTAGAGCGGCCAATTCCTCGTCTGTCCCCTCGAGCAGCACGACGAACTCGTCGCCGCCGATCCTCGCCAACAGCGACCACTCGGGTAGCGGCGGGCGCAGTCGTTCGCCGACCTGTTGCAGCAAGACGTCGCCAACGTTGTGTCCGAGGGTGTCATTGATCTCCTTGAAGCGATTGAGATCGATCAGGAGAAGCGCTAGCCGCCGGTTCTCTATAAGTGCTTTGTCGATCGCCTCGTAGAGCCTTCGGCGATTCGCGAGCCCCGTGAGCTCGTCGGTGTGGGCCTCGATCCGTGTTCGCGCAAGCACGCTTTGTTCGCGCCGCGCAAGCCCCAGGCAAGCAAGCAACGCGAGTACCGCCGCCAACAGGAGTAGCTGTCCAAAGGACGGAGCGGCTGCGAACAGCTGCACCACGAGAACGCCGACGATGGTCGCAGCAAGAAGCACCGTCGCAACCCCGCGGCGTCGCTGTTTACCAGGCGTCCGGATTGAGCGTGGGATTCGCATCGTGGACCGAAGGTCTTGGACGGGTGAGCCGTGCACGGCCTTCACCGGCCTGACCATGCCTGCTGCGCGACGCGCCGCCATGCCCTCGTCATCGTTCATTGCAGCTGGCAGAATTGCGTGCGTGGCGAGGAGTGGACAAATGGACGACAGCCGGTTCGCGGCGCCGTCGGCGCGTCGATCTCGCTCACGTCCGTGAGGCGGCGAAACGGTCGACACTGTCGCGTCGAGCCGGACCCCAGCCCGGTGCCGGTTGCGCCCGCAGCTCTAAGTCTGGCTTCCACCGCCGGGCGCCGAGCGCGGAATCGGTCGTTTGACCTATAGACAGGGGTCGAACCTATCCCGACACTGGCTGGGTGGAGACGGTTGATCAGCGCGGCGTTCGCCACTCGGCCGGGTCGCGTTGCCGCGAGCAAGCCCAGACGGCCTCACGCAGCAACGGGACCGTTACCGAGGACGAGCGCAAGGCCGGGATAAAGCCATCCGCTGGCGAGCCCCCACTCGCCGGCGGTCATCTGCTGGCGGCGATCTCCACGAGCATCGTCGGCATCCTGCGCGAGCACTACGGGCGTGGGCCGATGAAGGCCAAGACCTATGTACTCGACGACATCATCGTCGTCGTGATGCGCGGGAGCGGTTTCACGGCGCTCGAGCGGACGATCATGGACAGCGGCGAGCCCGACCGCGTGATCGCGATGCGCGAGGACTTCCAGCGCGTGATGGCCACGCGCTACAAGCGGACGATCGAAGAACTGACCGGCCGCAAGGTCCTCGCGTTTCTGAGCCAGGCCCACGTCGAGCCCGACATCACGCTGGAGATCTTCTTCGTCGACGGTCCGCTCGAAGGCTTCGGGGCATTGGAGATCACCGAGCCAGCCGATTAGCCCCGCCGGCATGGCCCCGGCCCAACGTGCGACACGGCTGCGGGGCCTGACTACGAGCCGAGCGTAGCAGTGCTGCTCCTCTCGTCCGACGAGCCCGAGTGTGTGCCTCACTCCCGACTGATCGCCGCAGGCATGCCGAGGTGGAATCCCTGCGCCATATCGACTCCAAGCTCGCGCAACGCTTCCAGCGTCGCGGCGTTCTCGACCCCCTCGGCTATTGTCAGCTGGCCAAAGCCTGCCGCGAGGGTCACGATGGCGGACACGACTGCGCGGGACCGCGGGTTCTCGGCGAGGTCACGAACGAAATCCCTGTCGATCTTCAAATAGCGGATCGGCAGGTGCTTGAGATAGGTGAGCGCTGCGTAGCCCGTGCCGAAGTCGTCAAGTGCGAAGTGCGAGCCGATCGCGTCAAGCCGCTCAGCGAAGCGAGATGCCCTCACGATGTCAGAGACGACGGCCGTCTCTGTGATCTCAAATGTGATCAGAGAGGGCTCGACGCCGTTCCGCTCCAAAGTTCTCTCCACGATCTCGAGAAACGATGACCTGCCCACGCTGCGCGCAGATACGTTCACGCTGACGGGACGTCCCCGCGCCGCGATCTGCGCCGCCTCCTCGAGGACCCAGCTGTCAAGTGACGTGATCGTGCCGTGGCGCTCGGCAGCAGCCAGGAATCCACACGGGCCGGAAACAGCTCCATCGGCCGATCGGATCCGCAGCAGAAGCTCATCCATCACCGTCTCTCCGGAGGACAGATCGACGATCGGCTGCGCGTACAGGATGAGGCGCCCAGCATTGATCGCATCTTTGACTTCGACAGCCAAGCCGACGTCCCGAAGCTCATCGCAAAGTTGCGCCTCACGCGCGCGCTGCTCGGTCACATCCTCGAACACGACGACGGCTCCGAGGAGGCTGCCCTCGGCATCCTTTACGGGGTTTGCGTTCGTGCTCAGCATCATCTCCCCGGCATCAGTCTGGACGAGAACATCGACGTCCCGGACCAGCTCGCCGTGCAGTGCCCGCACGAGCGGCAGCTCTGAAAACGTCAGGGGCTGACCTAGCGCCGTGCGTGGCCAAAACGCATCAATCCACCCCCCCGCCTCCAGGCTCGTCGAGCAGACGTTGCTCATCATCTCCCGTGTGCGCTGGTTGACGTGGGTCACCAGACCGTTTGCGTCACACGCCACCACGGCAACATTGACGCTGTCGAGCATGACATCGAGCAGGTTGCGCTCCTCGCGCAACTCCTGCTGGACTTGGCCGAGGCGGTCACGTGGCAGCGCGAAGGGCATAAGTAATGCTCGGCAGTTAGCGAGCGGCCCTCGATCGGGCATACGCGGGATTCGTCTGCTTCTACTCCTCCAAATGGGGGAGGCTGATCGCCTCGTCGCTACATAGGGCGATCGCGACGAGCTGCGCACGCGTATGGGCGCCAAGCTTCGACATCGCGTTGGCCACGTGGGTGCGTACCGTCGCGGTTGAGATCGACAGTTCCTCGGCGATTTGGTCGGTCTTCTGTCCGAGCGCGATCAGCGTGACGACTTCCCGTTCGCGGTCGCTGAGCACGCGGTCTCGTGGTTGTCCGCACGCCGGAGAGCGATTCGGGTCGCTCTTGGCAAGCACCACATAGATCGCCAGTTGATGCTCGAACACGATCCCGAGCCGAGCGGCAAAGTCGACCTCAACCTCAGACCCATCGGCTCGGAGCAGGGCCCGCGATCCGCCGTACTCGCTCGAGCGCAGAAGAGCCTGCCAATCCTGTGCCGCCCGCCGTCGCTCAGACGGTCTGATGCTGTCATCGACTGGCATGCCCACGATCTCCGCACGGCTTCGACCGACAAGAGTGAGCCACGCATCGTTGACCTCGACGAAGCGTCGCTCGTCGTCGACCAGGGAGATGGGGTTGGACGAGCGCTCGAAGACGAGCCAGAACAGGCGCTCCCATCCAGCCCCACGGCAGCCATCCAGGTCGAGGTCCTGTGGGCTCGGCAACACCGTGTCAGTCACGATCCACGCCTTTGTTCGCGACGGCAGCGGGTGCGCCTGAGATCGACTGAGCGCGGCCGCCCTCGAACTGAGTCTTGATGCCGTGCCGTCGCCGCTCGCTCGAGGATGCTGCCGCGACGACGTAGCCCACGACCGTGCGGGCAAAACGATCGTTGAGCGGCGCGTGGCCGTGCAGCAAGCGGTGGTAGAAGGGTCCGTAGAGAAGGTCCAGGGCAGCCTCGATATCGATGACTGCGGGAATCTCACCGCACTCGAGCGCGCGCAGGAAGATGACCCGGGCCTGGTCACGGCGCGGCTGCACGAAGCGCTCGCGATACTCCTCGGCGAACTCGGGGTCGCTCTGCGCCCTGCTGATGAGGGCCGCGATCACGCCCGCATAGGGCTTTCTCGTGAGTTGGCGCACCCACGGTCGCATCAGCGCAAGCAGGTCACCCTCGAGCGAGCCCGTGTCAGACCCCGCGGCCCGCCCGGGCTTCCAGTCATTGAAGAGCGCATCAAGGGCCAGCCGCTCCTTCGAAGGCCACCAGCGATAGATGGTCGCCTTACCCGCTCCCGCGCGCGCGGCGACGGCGTCCATGCTGATCGAGTCGAGGCCCCGCTCCAGTAATAGCTCGCTCGCCGCTCGCAGGATCGCCTTGCGTGACTTCTCGCTGCGTGGCCGCCCTCGGCGGGGTCGGTCCTCGATCGGTATGCCTGGCGCCAGCACCTGGCCAAACTATATCAATACGAGACGGCTCGTTTTGCTGCGGTCCTCGCCGTCACGGTCGCGATCACCGCCGCAGTCGTGATAGCACTGGCAAACCCGCGGACCGCCTGGCTTCGCAAAGCGGCGGTCACGGGCATCTATGTGCCCACTTTGGGGGCTCCACGCGAGAGCAGAGGCCAGGCAACTTGCGTGATACTTGCCGGCGTGATGTCTGAGGAGTCGACGGCCCCGAGCTCGTCGAGCACGCCTGGCAGATGGCCGAACCGCACGACCCCCGTAGTCGATAAAAGCCTAGGAAGGCGCTCTCGATGACGGACTGGGCGGCGTGGGGAACCACCGCCGGCACGCTTGTGCTCGCAGGCGCGACGTTTGCCGCGGTCCGCTCGGGCGGCCGTTCCGCGCGGGTCGCAGAGCGCACGCTGCTTGTCGGGCTGCGTCCGCTTCTGGTGACCTCCCGAGCCCAAGACCCTCCCGAGCAGGTCCAGTTCGCCGACGGCCGTACGTTCGAGGTGAGAGCAGGACGGGCGATGGTTCGCCAGGAGAACGGCGTCATCTATCTCGCCATTCCGCTGCGCAACGTTGGCTCCGGGATCGCGGTCCTGCACGGCTATCACCTCGAGCCCGAGGCCGCCCAGCGCGTGGCGCAGGACCCGTTGGGCCCGGCGCGACACAAAAAAGGAGACCGTGCCCCACACGAGTCGGTCTTCCTCGAACAGCAACGTGACCTGTATGTTCCCGCGGCGGACGGAGGCTTCTGGCAGGCAGCGCTGCGCGACCCCGATACGGACCTGCATGCCGCCATGACCGAAGCGATCGAGACGGCTGGCCGCATCACGGTCGATCTGCTCTATAGGGATCACGAGGGCAGCCAACCGACGATCACGAGATTCGTGCTGTTGCCGGAGGAGGACGAGCGCTGGCGGTGCGATGTAACACGTCACTGGAACATAGAGTCACCCCACTGACGCGAGAGCTACTCACTTGCAGCGACTTTCAGATGGCGAGACCCAGACTCGAACTGGGGACACCACGATTTTCAGAAGAGCCCAAGAACGCGTTCGAAAGTCTCGATTTGCGGGACTTCTATTGGTGACCAGGTTCACGCAGGTGTCAGGTGTCATCCGTTTGCAACGGTTTTGCGCGGGTGCTGGTACCGGCGAGCCGTACCGGTACCAGTTCTCTAGCTCGTCGAAACTGCTGCTTGGCGCCCAGAGCGAGTGAGGCTCGGCCTCGGCTCGGGCTGCTCCTATTCGTCCCGAGCGAGCGTGAGCGTGGCCCTCCGTCGGACGCTCGCTCG
This sequence comes from uncultured Solirubrobacteraceae bacterium, assembly GCA_963761355.1. GTDB lineage: Bacteria > Actinomycetota > Thermoleophilia > Solirubrobacterales > Solirubrobacteraceae > Palsa-744. The sequence continues at coordinate 23,696 of CAVXHC010000001.1, read as the reverse complement.
GCCCGCAAAGCACAAGCGCGCCCAGTGGCCCAGTGGTGGCCCGTGCTGTGAGGCACAGGCCACCATCCTCAGACCGCTGCTATCAGTTACCTAGTAGCGGAACCGCACCCGCCACCTGCTTTCGCCGCCCCATGCGTCCCCGAGCCCTTCCGCATCGGCGTGTGCGGGGATCGCCGCCGCTGCGAGCTTGGGAGCGGGATGGCGCCGCAGCGGTCTGCGGCGCCCGCCTCGGCTCAGCTTGCTACCGCGATGAACTCGAAGGCGTTGTCTTGCGGCGTGTCAGCAGGGACGGAGGAGCTCAGACGGATCGTGAAGATCGCTTCTCCACTCGCAGCGCCGACCTCCTCCCAGATCAAAGGCACGACGACCGTGCCGTTGATGCCGAAGGGCGTGACGGTCATCACCGGGAACGTGCTCCACGTTCCGGGTGGGAACGTGATCACGTATTCGCCGGTCGACGGATGGGACACTGTGAACGACGAGCCGGCCGTCACGCTCCCGTCACTCTGCACGATGCCCGCGATCGTCTTGACTCCGGGCCCTTGGGGCCCCGTCGAGCCCTGTGGGCCGGTAGATCCGCTTTCACCCGTTGGGCCGGTGGGGCCAGTCGCCCCCGCCACGCCCTGTGATCCGGTGGGTCCGGTTTCGCCCGTTGCACCCATCGGTCCTGTCGGTCCGGTCGGTCCTGTGGGTCCGGTCAAGCCTTTGAAGCAGCTGTTGAGATTGGTGAGCTTGAAGGGGAGAGAGTTGCTGACCTTCCCCTTGGTCGTTTCCAGATAGACCACGCCATTTTCGTTGTTCAGCTCGACGAGGAAGATCGGAACCACCGACGTCGCCGAGGTTTCGCTAGTTATGCTCGCCGGCTCGGGAAAGCCGAAGGGAACGGCAGCGCCGTCTGAGAACCACGCCTTGCCCGTGCCCGAGGGTCCGAACTTCTTTCCGGTCAACGTGATCTTGGCTTCCGGGCAGCCAGAGCCCGGGTTGACCTGTTCGAGCACCGGATTCGGTTCCGGCGGTGGCTGGGAGCTGTGCGCCGATGCCGCCTGGCCAGCGCTGAAGAAGACGAGCAAGCCAACACAGACGCCCACGCCCCGTACGGTCTTGAACCCTCCCATGACCCAACCTCCGTATCCCCTGGCGGGCGGATCCAAGCGCCGCCCATGAGGAAATTCAAGCACATCCGGCCATCCCGGCGCAGAATGGCGTACAGCGTGATACCCCTCGATGCCCTCGGCGAACCTCGACCTAAGGACAGGGGTCGTGGACTCCTCAGGCATCGTGCTTTGAGTAGCCTCGACCGCTGCTTTCAGAGCTAGGCGTGCGTGGGGCGGGCCTGGCCCCGCGCTACCGCTCAGGACGACCTGCGACAGCCGGTGTCGAGCGCGCTCGGACTACTGCTTAGCCGTGGCGAATGAGGCGTCTCAGACTGCTCGCCCTCGTCGATGCGTTCGCGCGCTAATCAAAAGCCGGCGCGCCCGGACTTGCGCGAAAGGAGGCGTCTCGCCTTGGCGCCAACGTCTGAGCCGGTCATGGCAGTCCACGCACGGCGATCTCGGTCATCCCGCGCTGCGAGTGGCAGCGAGCGCTAATCGCGCAGGTCGACGACGAGCGGGATCCCGGTGTCGAACCAGTAGCCGTGGAGTGTCTTGATCTTCGCGCGCGTGGGAAGCCCGCGCAGATGAAGGTCGCACTCGCCGTAGTCAAACACATTGACGGTCTCGCACAGCGCCTCACGCGCCTGCCGTAGCTCTTGCGGCTCCGTCAGCTCTCGCGCGACGCCGGCGAGCCTCCTGTGGCCGATGCGCAGACGCACGTTTGGGTTAGCCCGGATGTTCCAGACCCACGCCGCCGTGGTTGACGGATTGCGCGCCGCCAACTCGGGGGGGCGGAGCATGACTATGTACGCCTTGTTGCCCCTCCGGGTCACGCGGATGCACTTGCGCCGCGCCTTGCTGGTCTTGCGCCCAGTCGTCGTGATCACCCCGTATCCGGATGGCGGTCGAACTGCGAAGAATGGAAGCATCAAGGCGCTCAGGATGCGCCCGTCCCGTGCCGAGCGGATCAGGCGCGCATGCTTGGATGCCTCCTTTGCGGCACCTTCACGCACGTACGCGGCACGCGCTGTGCCGTACTTGGCGGACGTTGCCGCGGGCGTGGGGCTCGTCGTCTCCGTGATCGTCGCCTCGGTCATGTCAACTCGTCTCCTGGTGGTGTCGGTTGCGACAGCGCCATCTGCGACCGTCACGATGAGCTGTACATTCCCTAGTACAATGTCTTATACACTGTTCAACTGTAGATGTCAACCACGACCCGCGACACGCACCGCACCAGGCTGCTCGAGGCAGCTCGGACGCTGCTGCGCGATCGCGACTACGGCAACATCACCGCGCGCGACCTCGTCGCCGCCTCGAACACCAACCTCGGCTCGATCGGCTACCACTTCGGCTCCAAGGAAGCACTGCTGAACGAGGCGATCGGACTCGCCCTGGAGGACTGGGTCGAGGCGATCGGTCGAGCGACCCGCGGGAACGCTCGCGCCGGAGTACCGGCCATGATGATGGGCACCCTGAGCGTCGTGCTCGATGACTACGAGTCGATCCGACCGTACTACCGCGCGTTCATCGAGGCGCTCGCGCGTAGTGCTCGCTCACCAGAGCTGCGCCAGCAACTCACCGCGCACTACAAGAGGCAGTGCGACCGAGTCGCTGGCTGGATCACCGACTCGCTCAGCGATGCACTCGAACCACGCGAAGCCCGCCATCTCGCATCACTGATGATCGGAACTGCCGACGGCATCCTCATCCAATCCTTCATCGACGCGGATGACGTGCCGAACAGCCATGAGCTTGCCACGGCGACCGGCAAGGCTTTCGACGCCGCTCGCAAGCCGTCCCGCCGAGCGCCGCAAGCCTAGCCGCTATGGCCGGCCGGGCCGGGTCCACCCCGCCAATTCTGCTGGGTTCGGCTCCGAGTTGAAAGGAGGTGCCGACTTTGCTTCGCGGGCGCTGTCGCCTTGGACGAGGCTGAGCGGTCTGGGCTGGCGACCCGCGCACTACTGGATCGCCCGGGCAAACCAGTAGCCCACCGTTACTCACGACTCGACTCGGTACATGCCTTCTCTGAATAGCGCGTTGCTCGCGGTGTTCCAGCGCTCGAGCTGCTCGGAGCTCGAGAAGGGTTCGGGGAGGTGGCGGTTGATCGCGTCTACGAACAGAATGGTGCCGAGGTTGAGCACGACGACGTGCAATGCCGTCCATGTGAGATCGGCGTCTGGGCGCAGAAGGTCATGATCGGACAGCGTTTGCCACTGGGCGCCAGCGATCGCGAGAAAGGCATCAAAGATGCCCAGCGCGGCCTCATCGCCGTCGGCCACCGATCGAGCGACATAGAGCAATGCCGTTGGGTGCTCTCGCATGAACGCGGTGACACGATCGCCGAGCTCTTGCTGGACGTCGGTCGGGGAACTGCTCGTGGGAGGCTCGCTGAAAGCATCCGTGGCGATCTCGACGACGTAGTCGTTGACGGACTCGATGAGTGCTGCCTTGGTCGGGAAGTGGTGCTGCACCAGGCCGGGTGAGACTCCCGCCGCCTTGGCGACGTCGCGGATCGAGGTGCCGGCGACGCCGTCGCGGGCAAAGCCGTCGAGCGCCGCGTTGCGGACGCGCGCGTAGTTCGTCAGATCTGAAGTAAGGACGCGCATGAGTCAGAGTACCCCATACGATAATATCTGTTACGATACGGTCGTATGGGCATCCTGTTGAAGACTCCTTGGAGATCGGGACCAGCGTACGGGACACAAGGTTCCGTGCTGATTAGCGTCACCGACTTTCGGGTGAGCACGGCACTGGACATGCCGAGCGCATACCTGGCCGCCATGCGCCTGCGTCGTGCCTGGCCCGATCTTGAGGGAGCGATTGGCATGTGGCTGTGGGCCAGACCTCTACAGAAACGATCAGGTGCCGTGTCGGTGTGGCAAAGCGAGAAGGACCTCCACCGATTCGTGCGCTGGCCCGTCCATGTGGCGATCATGCGCCACTACCGCAATGCCGGAGAGCTGACCTCCGTCAGCTGGGACGCCGAGCACTTTGAAGGCCCCGAGATCTGGCGGGAGGCAGCGCGCATGTTGAGCGACGGCGAGCCCACAGGGACGCGTTCCCAGGCAGCGCGCTGACGGATGGACAGTCCCCGCTACACACGGCTCAGCGCGGCCAGCGGAGCCGTATTTATCGTCTGCTTCAACGCCGCGCTCTTCGATCTGGGGGCACCGCCGAAGGCAAGTGACAGTGCCAGCGAGATCGCTTCGCTTCTCGTCCATGGCCGCACCAGAATCCTTCACGGAATGTATCTCGCCGGGCTTGCGATCATGCTCGGCATCTGGTTCTTCGCGACGGTGCGAACGTGGCTCGAGCAGGCGGCGGCTAAACGTGGCACGCAGCTCGCAGGCGCCGCCTTCGGTGGGGGACTGTCCGCTATCGGACTCGGTGTGCTCGGGATGTTGCTGTTCTACGGCGCGACCTACAAGATCGCGGGGCAGGGCACCGGTGGCCTGCCGGTGATACGTGCGCTCACCGACGCCGGCAACGCCGCGATCGAGCTGACGAAGTTCCCGCTTGCCGTGTTCATCCTCTCCGTCTCGCTCGCGACCTATCGAGCCAAGCTCATGCCACGCTGGTTTACCCAAGCGGGGGCCGCGAGCGCGGTCGTGCTGCTCGCAAGCGCGATCCCGCTGTTTGCCCAGGGTTCATTCACGCAATTCGGCGGCGGGCTCGATGTGATTGGCGCCATTCCGGGCATTGTCTGGATCCTCAGTCTCAGCGTCATGATGGTCAGAGGGCGCTCTCCCGAGATTCTCAAAGATCCCAAGCCCGACGCCCTCTCCGACTATTGAAGGACGCTTCACAGCACTGCTGCCGCCTCGAGCATGCAAGTGTGTCCGCGTCGGTGCTGCTCTCGCCCGCAAAGGACACAGACACTCGTCCGAGCACCGGCTCTCGAGACTACTGCTCCGCCATGGGCTGAGCGAGCGTCTCGCGCGTCGCGGAGCGGACACTGAACCAAGCTCTGGGCGCGCTCGCTTGCCTGCCGAAAGCAGCGGTCCGCGATACTCAACGTACGATGCTCGAGGAGTCCACGACCCCCGACCTAGTGGAGCTTGTGCAGCGCAGCGTTGACGCCGTCAACCGGCGCGACTTTGACCAGTTCGCGGGCTTCTTTGGTAGCGACTCGGTATGGGACCTGTCCCCGATGGGACTCGGCATTTATGAGGGCTCGTCGGCCGTGCTCGCCTTCGTAGAAGACTGGCAAGGCTCCTACGAGGAGTTCGAGCTTGTGCTTGAGGACGTGCTTGATTTCGGCAACGAGGTGGTGTTTGCCGTGGTCGTTCAGCGCGCGCGCCTGACCAACAGCTCCGCCGAGGTTCGGATGCGCTATGCATCGGTCAACTCGCAGGCAGGGGGACTGTTCGAGCACATCACTAACTACCTCGACATCGACGAGGCCCGCGCTGTCGCCGAACGCATCGCCGAGGAACGGGGTAGGCGATGTCTGAGAACGTAGACCTTGTGCGCTCGATCTACGCCAGCTGGGAACGTGGCGACTTCAGGTCGATTGAGTGGACGGACCCGGAGTTTGAGATCGTGGCCGCTGATGGCGCCGAAACCGGCAGGACGGGGTTGGCCGGAACAGTGGCGGGAATTCGCGAGTTCCTTAGTGCCTGGGAGGACTTCCGCATCATGGCCGAGGAGTACAGGGAACTGGACGACGGGCGCATCCTCGTGCTCGACCGCCGCAGCGGTCGCAGCAAGACGACGGGGCTGGACCTCGCGACGATGCGCACGCAGGGAGCGCGCGTGTTCCAGATCCGAGAGAGCAAAGTGACGAGGCTCGTTCTCTACCTGGACCGCAAACGGGCGCTCGCCGATCTCGGCCTGGAGAAGTAGGCGATGTCGCAGCAGAACTCATGACACCGTGGACGTCATCCTCGACGGATAAAACGGGCGAGACTTCCTCGGTCTTCCGAGCGCGGTGAGGGCTTATTTCTAAGCAGAATGTGGCGATTGTTAGGCAAGTAATGGAGCTCGGGCGCAAGGCCCGTGAAGGCGCTTTGACTCCGGAGCCCACCGATCTGGTCGCGCCGGAGGCGGAAATCGACATGTCTCGGCGGATATTCAATCCGGACGTCTACCACGGCATTGAGGGGTGGCACCGCCTGAATGACGAGATTCGAGATGTCTGGGAAGACTTCCGGATCACACCCGAGCAGTTCGTAGATGCGGGCGACCAAGTCGTTGTGATCGAGACGATTCACGGGCGCGGCCGCGGTAGCGGCGTGCAGGTCGATTCGCGTCGCTCGGCCGCAATCTGGACGCTCGCAGATGGCAAAGTCATTCGCGTGCAGACAGGTTTCGACCCCCAAGACGCCCTTGAAGCCGTGGGGCTGAAGGGGTAGGTCGACACGACTGCTTCCGTGGCGAAGCGGTCGCTCCGACCGCTGCGCTCGAAAGTGTCGCATCGGACGAACGGGAGCAGGTCGCGCCGCGAGCTTCCTGACGCTCGCTTCGCCTTGACATTGCGCCAGCCCGCGCTTCTTGCCGGCGCTGTCGTGCGTGCGTCCGTTGCGCGCGTGGCGCCGCCTGCGCCGCTCGGCGGGCATCGGAGCGGGCCCTCGGGCGGTCATCACCCGCGTACGGCCACGGTGCTCGGCCACGGCGCCGCGGATATGCTCGCCCGAAACCCCCGAGGAGAGGACACACGATGGCAGTCGGGATAAGACTCAGGTTCGCCGGCGGAACGCAGGAGCAGTATCAAGCCGTGCACGACACCGTGAACGCCAGCAGCCCGCTCGGCAGGGCTGACGGTTTGCTCGTTCACTCGGCCGGCCCGATCGACGGGGGCTGGGGCGTGATCGACTTCTGGGAGTCCGCTGAGGCATTCGACCGCTTCACCCAAAACAAGCTCATGCCAGTCATCCAACAGCTCGGCGAGCGAGGATTTCCGAACCCGCCGGAGCGCAAGGACTTCACGGTCTACAACCTCGAGCAGCACGGCGACTGAGTACGTAGGCCCGCCGGGGTTGCCCACAGGCTGCCCCGGCACGCTCAGGTCACCTAGCAGCGCCGTGAAGCGGGACGACGTGAAGCGGTAGTACCACTGGCGTTGGTTGCGCAGTTGGCCGACGCCTTCGACGCCGGTGCCCTCGATCCATTGACGCGCTCGCTCGCGGTCGAAAGCAGCACGGGCGTCGTCGGTCAGCTCCGTCGCACGGTCGATGCAGCCAGCCGGCGCGATCACGGCGATCGGCGGCAGGCTACGCGATACTCCGACGTGGATGCCCCGAGACAAAGTCGACGTTGCCGGGCGAGCGAACGATGCCTGCAGCCGCTGCGATGTCGATGGCTTGTTCGCCGAGCTCGCGACCCCCGACTTCGAGTGGTGGCCCACTCTGACGCGTGCCCATAAGCGCGGCTGCTACCAAGGACGCGACGCCGTCGGAAGGTTCGACGCGGATACCCGTGAGAACTGGGAGGAGCTCATCAGCGAGGCCCGTGCTGCCGCCGAACGCCTTGCCCGGGAACGAGCCGATGGCTGAGGAACCTCCGATGCGCGACCTGGTGGAGATTGTTCGTCTTGCGAACGATGCGTTCAACCGCCGTGATGTTGACGCGTGGCTGAGCTTCTTCTCGCCCGATATTGTGTACCGCCCGGTCCCCACGTTTACCGACAGCCAGGAGCGCCAAGGGCTCGGCGCGATGCGTCGCTTCATGGAGGAATGGCATGACGCGTGGGCGGACGACTACACCACCCAGGCCGAGAGCATCCGGGAGTGCGGCGATGTCGTGATCGCCCTGTTGAGGTTCGCGGGCCATGCGAAGGCAAGCGGCGTCGAAGTTGCAGGTGGCATCTTTGAGGTCTGCAGGTTCCGCGACGGGAAGATCACCTCGGTGGAGGACTTCACGGACCGCGCCGAGGCTCTCAAAGCAGCGGGGCTAGAGGGGTAGGCGATGTCGCAGGAGAATCTGGAGAGGATCCGTGCGTCCGCGGCGACATGGGATGGGGTGGTGTTGCGTCCCGACGAACGGCCCTTTGAGCGCATCTTCTCGCTGGAGGCCACAGCTGCGCTCGTCGATCCGGAAGCCGTCTATGAGGATGCAGTCCTGCCTGACCACGCCGGCGAGGCGTATCGAGGTATTGATGCTTGGGTTCGGGCGGCGGAAGCCTGGCTTGAGCCTTGCGAGTGGATGGTGGTCGATCTGGAGCAGATCGTCGACGCCGACGACCGTGTCGTCGCCCTTCACCGCGCCCGCATGAAGATGCGTCACACCGGCATTGAGTTCGACATGTCTCTGGGTTACGTCTACACCCTCAAAGCCGGCAGAATCGTTCACATGCGGGCGTTTGCGGACCATGGGAAGGCCCTCGCATCCGTCGGCCTCGCGCAATAGACGATGTCAGCGAACCTCGACCTCGTGCGCTCGATCTTCGCTGCATGGGGGCGGGGCGACTTCAGCTCGGCCCGCTGGGCGGACCCCGAGATCGAGTTCGTCAGCGCCGACGGACCGGACCCTGGCCGCTGGAGCGGCGTGGCGAGCATGGCCGCGGTCAACCGCGATTTCCTGAGCGTCTGGCGTGACTGGCGGCTCGAGGCGGAGGAGTTTCGCGAGCTGGACAATGAGCGGGTGCTCGTTTTCACCCGGCGCGGCGGACGCGGTAAGCGCAGCGGCATCGAGGTCTCGGAGCCGGCCGCAAATCTGTTCCATCTCCGGGGCGGCAGGGTCACGCAGCTCGTCTTCTACTGGGAGCGCAACCGTGCGCTCGCCGACCTCGGCCCCGAGGAATAGACAATGTCGCAGGCTCACTGCCGCTCCCGTGGCAATGCAGGCGCGACCGATGGCGTTCGCGTCACTGTCGAGTTGGACGAGATCCAGCGGTCCTTGCGGATGTCCGTCACACTGCTGCTCTCCGTGGCGGTGCGGAAGTCCTCGCGTGACGGTCGCCTGCTGCGGAGGCTCCTCCGCGTCGCGGGCGCTCGAGGACTCCTCGTCGATCAGAGGTAATCCTACGTTCGCAGTGAGCCAGCGGCCCATTGAGACAGGCTTGGCCGCACGAGGCTCACATTTGCCGCCTCCAGGTGAGCACCGTCGGGCGGTCGGGCATGCGTGATGGTGACAAGGCGCTCGTTCAGGAACTCTGTGATCTCCTCAGCTGGCCTGGGGTGGCACAGCAAGTAGCCCTGCGCCCGCTCGCAACCCAGCTGGCGCAATTGCCGCAGCTGTGCGTCGGTCTCGACACCCTCGGCCACCACAGTCAGGCCGAGTGCGCGACACATCTCGACGATCGCTCTCATGATCGCCGCGTCCTGCGGGTTGTCACCAAGGCCGTCGATGAACGAGCGGTCCACCTTCACGCCGCCGAGGGGAAAGCGCCTGAGGTAGCTCAGCGACGAGTAGCCCGTGCCGAAGTCGTCGAGCATCAGCCGTAGCCCCTGGGCGTCGAGCTCGTTCAGAACGGTCGCTGAGGAGCCCTCTTGCCCGATCAGGACGCTCTCGGTGACCTCCAGTCCGAGGGTTCCCGCCAATAGTCCGCGGCGTCTTGCGACCTCAGCGACTTCCACGGGGAAGAGCTGGTTTGCCAGTTGATGGGCGGAGACGTTGACGAACATCTCCAGCGGGAGCGCGAACTGGCGCTGCCACGCCGCGCCCTGCTCGCAGGCGTGCTCGAGCACGTATCGTCCCAGCTCGATGATGAGACCGGTCTCCTCGGCGATCGGGATGAACTCCAGCGGAGGAATAAGGCCGTGATCGGGGTGCTGCCAGCGGACGAGTGCCTCGGTTGCCACCGGCTGACCGGTCGCCGTATCCATGATCGGCTGGTAGTAGACGTGCAGTTGTTCGCACTCGAGCGCCTTGCGTAGCTCGGTCTCGGTGTGAAGCCGGGAGAGGACCTGGGCGCGCACAGTCGCATCGAAGAGCTGATAGCGGCCGGGGCCGAGTTTCTTTGCGCGATGCATGGCGGCATCGGCGTCGCGCAGCAGCGATGGCGCCGTGTCGTCGGCGCGCTCGGCGACGGCCATGCCGATGCTCGCGGTCAGGAAGTGCTCGCCGCCCGCCGAGAGCAACGGCCGGGTCAGGGCAGCGCCGATGCGCTGGGCCAGCTCGGTCACGTGGCGTACCTCGTCAGGACCCTCGGACACGACGACGAACTCGTCCCCGCCGAGGCGCGCGATCGCATCGCTTTGGCGCAGGGTTTCCTGAAGGCGCGAGGCGAGAGCAACGAGCACCTGATCGCCGGCCGCGTGGCCGAGCGAGTCGTTGATGATCTTGAGGCGGTCGAGATCCAGCACCAGCACAGCCACGCCGGTCCCGTCGCGCCGGCGCCTGGCGAGGGCGCGGTCGGTGCGGTCGAGCGCCAATGTGCGGTTCGAGAGCCCGGTGAGGGGGTCGTGCAGCGCGGCGTGCCGGGCGACCTCCTCCTTGCGTTGGCGCTCGACGGCGGCGGAGAGCACGTTGGCGACCGCGACGAGGAAGTTCACGTCGTCCGCGCTGAAGCGCCGAGGTCGGAGGGAGAACGCACTTAGCACGCCGAAGGGCCGCTCGTGGCCCTCGATGGGTGCGTTCACGGCGCTGACGAAGCCTTTCTCCAGCAAGAGCGTCGGATCAAACCGCGCCTCGGAGTGCAGGTCCTCCACGACAACCGGTCGATGGGTCTTGAGTGCATAGCCGGAATGGGTGCCTGTCCCCGCGGGTAGGCCTCTTTCCGGGCCCTCAAAGCCCACCTTGGCGAGGGTGTCCAGCGCCTCCTCGTCCTCGCGCAGCTTGAGCACGCCACTTGCGTCCACGTCGAGGGTGCCCGCCACCGTGGCCACGACCTCATCTATCAGGGTGGCGAGCTCCGGTTCGCGCAGTGCGACCTGGCCGAGATGCGCGACGGCCTCGTGCTGGCGTGCGTGCTGGGCGAGTCGTTGCTCGACTTCCTCGTGCGTCATCGCCTCAGGCCCCTCGCTCGTGATCTCCTGAATTTGACCGCCCCGGTCGCGCGTGCTGCGCACGGGCGCATGCCGGCGGCCCTTGCGACCGGGCTTGCGAAGCCCATCATCCGATGGTCCCGTTGCGAGCACGGGCAGGCCGTTCGCCTGCTCCTTCGAGCGATACATGGCGGCGTCAGCGCGGCTGATGAGCTCCTCGGCGTCCATCGCCTCGTCCTGTGTGCAGGCGACCCCCACGCTCGCACGCAGCTCGACAGTGCCGCTCGAGAGCCGGGCGCTCGTACGCAGGGAACCGCAGACCCGCTGCGCCACGCTCATAGCAACCTCGGGCCCCGGGATGCCGCGAAGGAGCAAGAGGAACTCGTCGCCCCCGAGGCGCCCGATCGCGTCGGCGTCGCGGTTGGCGACCCGCAGGCGCTCGGCGACGATGATCAGCGACTCGTCCCCGGCGGCGTGGCCCAGGGTGTCGTTGACCGACTTGAAGTTATCGAGATCGACGTAGAGGACGCCAGTGCATGTCGAGTCCTCGCGCTCCAGCTCGCTCCGCAGCGCGGCCAGGATCGAAGACCGGTTGTGACAGGCCGTCAAGGCATCGAATGTGGCGCGCTTCTCGAGCTCCAGGCGCGCGCGGGCTGAGTCGGTGATGTCAAGGGCCGTCGTGATCGTCCCGCTCACCGCGCCGTCTCCTCGCAGCAGGGCCCGGATGCTCATGAGCACGCGCCGCAGCTCCGCCGAGGGCAGCCTCACCTCGACCTCGACGTCGCGGTCATCGCCGTGCTCGAGCACGTGTGCGAGGGCAGTCTCGAACGTCGCCATGCCCTCCTTGGTGAGGGTGTGTAGGACCGCTCCCATCGAGCGCTGCGCGACGCCCGTCTCCCGAGAACCGGACATATCCGCAAACTCAGCCTCCCCACTCGCTTGTTGGGGCGAGCCGTGCAAGATCTCAAGCAGCCGGGCATTGTTGTAAACCACGTTCCGGTCGGTATCGAGCTGCAACAGGCCATCCGGCATTGCGTCGGTCACGCGACGTAGGAGCTCCCCTTGCTGCTGGAGGGCCTCCTGCGCAGCCATCTCCGCGGAGACGTCGACGAGCTCGACGAGCACGTGGTTGTGATCGGGCTGGTTGAGGTAGTTGTGAATGGTGCTGTCCAGCCAGATCCAGCTGCCGTCGGCGCGCCTGCGGCGCAGGCGCATCTGCTGGATCCGGCGGGTGGAGAGCATCGTGATCCATCCCTCCACGCTGCGTGCGCGGTCGTCGGGGTGGACCTGGTCGAGCACCGGCTTGCCGATCACCTCCTCGGCTTTGTAGCCGAGCATCTGCGTGTAGGCCTCATCTACGTCCAGGACGACCCCGGTCTCGTCCTCGGTCAGGGTGCAGAAGCGTGGAGCTGCGGGCGCGACCTCCTCGGAGTTGCCGTTCCGTGCCTCCGCGGGCGCCTCGTCGCTCGGTAGCAGGGCGCACAACAGCGCTCCGTGGGCCTCACGAACGTCGAGGAAATGCAGCGTCATCCACTGGGACGGCTTGGTGAGCAGGCGCACCTTCCCCTCGGCGACGGACTCCTTCTTGGCGCGATGCCATGCCTCGATCACCGTCATGCGATCCTCGGCGAGGACGACGTCGATCACCGCCCGTCCCTCGATCGCCGCCTGGCCCCACAGGCCGATGGACTTAGGCACCGGCACGATCAGGCCGTCGTTCGCAAGCCCGCACACGAGCGCGTCGGGGTGCTCGCGCAGGAGCGCCTCGGCCGCCAGCTCGACGCTGTGACTGTAGTGGTCTATGGGAGCGGACACGGGGAGCATGTAGGAGTGGAATGAGCTCGCCCGCCCGGGGCGGCGGCGCGTGGCGATGGCGCCCTGGTGGCGGGGACCGGATGTGGCTGGCACATATCCACGAGGTCCACCCAGTTGGCTCGTCAGAACGAGGCAGCTGGTAAACGACTAGCCGGGGCTTCTGGACGGGTGTAGTGGCAAATGCAACGAGCCGTCTTCTCATACGTGGGAATCGCGCTCGGCCAGTTCCGGTCCGATCTTGCTGCGCGAAGCCGAGAACCACGTCGTCAGTCCGCCGGAACCCTCAACCACCCTCAGGTTTTGGACCTGAATGGACCTGGCGCGAAAGATAGCCCGCCCAGCCTACCCTCGGACCGTCCTGCCGGCCTCCCCAAAACCAGGCCTGTCATCCGTTTGCAGGCGTTTTATGAGGCTGCTGGTACCGACCGGGTAGACCGGTACCAGTTCCGGTCGAGAGTCAGAACGCCGGTCACGGGCGCGACGTCGGCCAACCAATCGCGTTGAAGACGGCGATCGGGTCCAGGTAGTCGCGCCATCGACTGACCTTGCGCTGAGTGAGCGCGAGCACCGAGACATAGCGGTTGGAGTAGTCGGCGCCGGTTGCAACGACGCGGCCTTCTGACGCGTACTCCAGCACGACGACTCCGGTCTCGCGGTCGCGATGGACGGCCAGGTCGAAGCACCGATCCAGTACGAACACCTGCCCGTACGGGCGATACAGCTCAGCGACAGCCGCTCGGCCGACGACGTGCCGTGGGTAGCTGGGCACGGTGATGATGTAGTCGAAGACGACGTCGTCGGCCAGCAGGTCGAAGAAGTGTGCGCCGTCGGCGAGTCCAGCGAGCGCCTCTTCGATGATCCGGAAGAACGGCTCGAGTGCCCGGAACTCGTCGAGGTCGTCAATCGAGTTCATTTGCCCGCCACAAGCGCCTGTCTACTCTTCCCCGCCTTGCGCGAGCCAGCGCTCGAACAGCGAGCTCCATCTCCGACTGGACTCCAGCGGCGGGCGCCACCAGGAAGTCCGATGCTTCCTCGACCAAGTACTCCAACAGCGCCGTCTTGCCGACACCCGGTTCGCCGCGGACGACGAGGACACGGCCCTCGCCGGCGCGGACGGCTTCGATCAGCTCATCGAGCACGTCGCGCTCGACGCGCCGGCCCATCAGCTCTGCTGCGCCTCCTTGAATGGGCGAGTACGTGGCCATCGGTCCGACACCGACCTTACTGCGCACGGCGGCCCGGCCCCGTTACCCGGGACGTCATATCCGCCCCCGATGGCCGGCCCTCTAATTCGATGCCGCCTGCGGGTAGGTCACACGCCTCCCAACCCCGCTCGGGGTCCCGACTGGTACCGAACTGGTACCGACACTAAGCGACGCGACGATTTTCCGGGAAGCCCTTAACCCAGAACATCCCCTTGAGCAGCCGAAACACAATGGCGAGAGGCGGACTCGAACCGCCGACACCACGATTTTCAGTCGTGTGCTCTACCAACTGAGCTATCTCGCCGGGCCGCTCGATGCTAGCGGCTGTCCTGCGGCGAGGCTCCTGCGGCGGACCGTCCTCCACCCGTGCCGGTCCAATCCGCGACGACGCGGCCCAGCGCCGGCCGATCAAGCACCGGCACCTCAGCCGGCAGCGCCGTCGTGTTCCCACGCTTCCAGGTATGGCAACGGATCGATCGGGGTCCCGCCCGGGGCCTGCCAACCTCCTACCCACATCTCGAAGTGAAGGTGCGGAGCGGTCGCATCGCCGGTCTGCCCGGCCCTGCACAACTGCGCCCCCGCGGTCACGTGCTGGCCGGTTGCCACGGCCAGCGATCCGGCCTGGCAGTGGGCGAACATGAAGTCGAATCCGACGCCTGTGTGCTCGACCGCGTAGTAGCCCGCGCCCGCCGCCTGATAGCTGGTCGTGAGGATCGTCCCCGCCATCGGAGCCACTACCGGCGTGCCTTCTGTGGTCAGCACGTCCTGACCCTGATGCACGTACCCGTCGCGGGGTGCCCCGAAGCGGTTTTCCGGGCCTCCGAAGTTATGGGGTCCGGCAACCGGAAAGACAGCCCCGGCAGCCGCCGACTGCGCTGGGCTGGGCACACCGGCCGGCGGCGGGCTCGCCGCGGGCGGAACCGACGGTCGCGTGGTGGTCGGTCGGCTTTTGACAGGCGAGCGAACCGTGAGCGTCGCCTCGCCGCGGTTGCCGGCGACCCGCAGCAGTGCGGCGCCGTAGTGATCGTGAGCGCTCAGGATCACCCGATAGCTGCCCGCGCGGAGGCTCGCGCCACGTGGCCAGCTCACCGTCAGCGTGCGCCCGGTGTGGACCCAGCCCAGCTTCAGGCTGATGACCGTCTTGTCGGCGGACAGGCTGATGACCCTCACCTGGGCGTCGACCGTGCCCACATCCGGCTCGTCGATTCGAAGTGCCAGGCGCGGCGGCTCACCGGCGCTGGCCGCGGCCGGGATGCTCATCTCGCTCACCACGGGATGCTGCGCGAACACCGGGGGCACGCCGTACTCGGCGCCCCCCGCAAGCGCGACCGACGGTGCCTGCGCTCCGCCCGAGACGTCCCCGTGCGCCACCGCGGGTGCGACGCAGGTGCAGAGAGAAATCGTGGCCAGGGGCGCCAAGGCGACCCCGCGGGCGCAGCGCATACGGTTACTCTCGCCCTGATCGAGCCTCCGCCTGAGGCCTGCGTGGCGTATTGCAGAGCCTCCAGAACGCGCGCTGCCCGCCTGCCCGGCGCCTACTCCTCAGCCCTGGCGGGATGCCTCGGCACGTTCCAGCTCCTCCACGAGCGAGCTGTATGTCAGCCGCAGGCCTTCTGCGATCGGCACCTCGGCGCGCCAGCCAAGCTCGCGCTCGGCCAGGCTGACGTCGAGGCAGCTGTGCTTGAGCTCACCAGTGCGCAGGTCGGCGAGCTTCGCTTCAAGCTCGGAGCCGGCGATCTCGCGTAGCTCGTTCCACAGGGTCATCACATCCGTCTCGACGCCGGTCGCGATGTTGTACGTGCCCGATCGCCCCGAGGCCTTCATCAGGGCACTGACCACGTCGCCCACGTAGACGTAGTCGCGCGTCGGCTTGCCGTGCCCGTACAGCGTCGGCACGCGCCCGGTATACAGGTGGTGGGAGAGGATCGCCACGACCCCCGCCTCACCGTGCGGACTTTGCCGCGGGCCATAGACGTTTCCCAAGCGGCATACCGCGTTGGGGATGCCTGAGGAGAGCGACCACGTCTTCACGTACGCCTCCGCTGCCCACTTCGAGGCACCGTAGGGCGACAGCGGGGCCGGCATCCGATCCTCGCCGGTTGGCATCGGCGCATCGTCGCCGTACAGCGCTCCGCCGGTCGAGGTGAACACGACCGGCGCTCCGCATCTGCCGGCGGCCTCGACCACGTTCAGCGTGCCCTTGACGTTCACCTCGCAGTCGCGGCCCGGGTCCTCGACGGAGGCCACCACGCTTGCCTGTGCCGCCAGGTGGAAGACCGCGGCGGGACGCACCTCCTCGAAGACCGCGGACAGGGCCGTGAAATCGACGATGTCGAGCTCGCGCAGATCGGCCTCCTTGGCAACCCGGCGCCGGTCGCCGGAGGACAGATCATCGACGACCGTCACCTCACTGCCCTCGGCGAGCAGCGCGTCGACGACATGGGAGCCGATGAAGCCGGCGCCGCCGGTGACGATCGCGCTGGAGCTCACGCGGAGGAATCTACAGGGGTGAAGGGACGGCCACGGGCGAGGCGAGCAGCTGCTCCACCGCTGCCACCGACTCGTCGATGCGCTCGAGCACCCGCATGTCGCCCGGCTCTCCGGGCAGACCCTCGCTGACGGCTGCGCCCCTGAGCATGACCGGGATGTTCGGATGGCTCACCCGCAGCTCCTTGACGGCGCGTGCCACCGCATCGATCGCCGGCGCGATCGTGGCGCCGAGGATGATCACATCGGGAGATTGGCTGTCGACCCTGGCGAGCAGCTGCTCCACCGACAGGTCGGTTTCGAAGCTCGCGTGGTAGCCGGCCGCTGCGAGCTGGTCGTGCACCATCTGCAGCCCGAGCGTGTGCGGATCGCCGTCCAGCACCGCCAGCAACACCCGCTCGCGGGTGGGCTCAGTGCCGCCGAGCATGTAGCGGTAGAGGGTCGCGAGCACGCGACGCGTGATGCCCAGCGCGAGATGCTCGCGGTCGTCGTCCATCTCTCCCGCCTCGGAGAGCTCACCGATGTAGTTCAGAGCCGGGGCGATCACTTCGGCATGAAGCGTGGTGGGTGGAAGCCCGTCCTCGATCGCCGTCGCGATCGCGCCCTCGGCCATCTCGGCATCACCGCGTTCGAGTGCCGTGGCATACGTCTCGAGCGTGTTCTCCATGAGCGCGACCGGGTCCGCCCTGATCTCCTCGCGCGCGTCCGGTCCGGAGCGGCCGAGAACTTCCATGAACGCATCCAGCACCATCGGGTCGAAGTGGTGCCCGCGCTCCTCGCACATCATCTTCACGGCGTCCTCTACCGAGAACGCCTTGCGGTAGACACGATCGCTGGTGAGCGCGTCGAACACGTCCGCCACTGCCACGATGCGTCCCTCGATCGGGATCGCCTCGCCGACCAGCCCGCGCGGGTAGCCGCTCCCGTCCCACTTCTCCTGGTGGCTCAGCGCGATCGTCGCCGCCATGTCGAGGATCGAGGAGGAGGAGCCTCGTACGAGCCTGTGGCCCTCCTCGGCGTGGGTCTCCACGATCGCCCGCTCGGCGGGGGTCAGCGGCCCGGGCTTGAGCAGGATCGCGTCGGGAATCGCGACCTTGCCGACGTCGTGCAGCGGCGCCGCGTGGCTGAGCTTTGCGCAGAACTCGGGGTCCATACCGATCTGTTCGGCAAGCAGCGTCGAGAACCGTCCGATGCGCTCGATGTGGGCGCCGGTGTCCTCGTCGCGGAACTCGATCGCCATCGACAGACGCCGCACGGTCTCGGCCTGGGCGATCTCGAGCTCCGACAGAGCCTTCTTCAACTCGTGCGAGCGACCGTTGATCTCCATTTCCAGAGCCGCACGGGCATCCTCACCAAAGCGCCAGCCCAACAGCATCGCCGCGCATGCAAGCACCGCCAGACAGCCGACGACGACGCCTGAGGCCCCGGCCACCAGTGCGCCCGCGGCGGCTCCCACCGCAAGCAGAGCCCACGACACGTAGGAGACGTGATCGAGAGCTGTGCGTCGGCGCGGCCGACCGCCGCTGGATGGGACTCTCAGCGACAGGGGCTGCGCATTAGGTTCACTGCCCACATGATCTAATCGGCTGCGCAGCCGATTTAGCTTAGCCCCGTGTCCTGGGACTCTGTTGGCGGCCGCCGTGACGGACTGGGCGCTCCGGCCCTCCTCACGCGCGCCAGGGCGCGACGAGCTCATCCCGCGCTTGGCGGGCCTTCGAAAGCGGGCTTGGGTCGCGCCGGTCACTTCGTGCCTTTACATCCGTGTCCAGGCCCGCGATCGGCACCCTCCGCGACCCTCTTGAGCGGGCGGAAGTGGGGTAGACGTATAGTCGAGCGACGGCGGCTAATGCCCCACGGCTAATGCCCCAACAGCTGGTTTATGTCGATCACGTTCAGCGGCGCGGTGACCGAGACCGGAGTGTTCCAGTGATCGAATACGACCGTGCCCGAACCGGTGCCGCTCTTGGTCACCGCGATCGGGTAGGGCGGGCCCGTGGTGGCCACGTACAAGGTCCCCCCCTGCGAGCTGTCCGTTACTGCGATCACCTTGCGTCCGTCCACCGTCGTGAGGCTGCCCTTGACCAGCGCGCCGTGTCCCGTCAGGGTCGTATCCATCAGCTGGCGCAGGTCGGTGAGAGAAGCGAGCGAAGCCAGGTTGCCGGTGCTTGCCGGAGCCTTCAGCCACCTTCCTTCGAGCAGCTGCGCGGCGCTGGCGCCGACGACGTGGCGATAGAAGGCCTGGCTGCCTTTGATGAAGACGTTGCCGTGGATCTGGATCAGTTCGAAGCTCAGCCCGTTCTCTGAGAGCCGCCCGCGCCCGCCCTTGCTCGCGAGCAGATACAGGTTGAGCGTGATCGGCGAGCCGCCACCCAGGATCGAGCCCGACACGTGCACCGAGCTGGCACTGTCCGCCAGCACTTTGGCACCCGCGACGATTTCGGCAGGCGTCTTGCGGGCGACCCCGTTGCCCTCGGAGGAGCTGCCGCAGCCCGCGATCAGGGCGGCGACCAGGACGAGTCCGAGCAGCCGGCCGGGAGGCGAGAAAAGGCGGGCGCGCATCGCCGCGCAGACTCTAGACGGGGGCCTGGTCGGCTACGGGACGATACGCCGACGGCTAGGGTATCGGGCGATCATGGATGCGAACGGCTCATCTCTCCACGCCGGCGAGCAGCCGCCAGGGCCGTCCTCTGAGCCCTCGCCCGAGCAGGATCTGCGCTCGCTGTACCACAAGCACTTCGGCAATCTGCTCAAGGAGCGCCAGCTCCTGTCGACCGCCTCCTTCTTCGTGACCTTCGCCGCCGTGCGAGGCATCACCCACGCGATCCGCGCCGAACGGGGACCGTTCAAGAACATCACACCCGGGGGGCGGCACATCCACCACATGACCTTCGGGATCACGGGCCTGCTGACCGTCGGCTACCTGTGGCTGCTCGAGATCGGCACGAACGAACGGCGGGGCTCATCGCGGGTGACCTCGATCGTGTACGGCAGTGGCGCCGCGCTCACCCTGGATGAGTTCGCTCTGTGGCTGAATCTCGAAGACGACTACTGGAGCAAGCAGGGCCGCGAGAGCATCGACGCGGTGGTTCTGTTCGGGTCTCTACTCACCCTCAGCGTTCTCGGTAGGGGCTTCCTGGCCGAGCTCGTACGGATCAAGCGCGGGCGTTAGCTCGGCTTTTCGGGCACCTTGCGGGAGGCGCTTGGCCCACCGGCCCATCGCCCAGGGGGCTGACTGCCGCTTCAGGCGATCGCGCCTGCCCGAGGACGAGCGTCCGCAAGAGCAGGACCTTGACAAAGCCAAGAATCTCGATAGAGTTTATGAGCAATGTTTGATCTCGCATACACCCACGCAGGGAACGACGATCTCGGCCAGCGCGCCGTGAGCGGCGGCGCATGGGTGGGCAGGCGCGTGATCGAACGTTGCTGTCGTCCCTGAGGCGTTTCTCCTCAGCGTCCGGGGAGGGTGCTCTCGCGCTCCCCGCACGCCCCTCCAAGAGGGACCGCGCCCAGGGCGGATCCCTCGCCCGTCCACAGATCATCGCCAAGTCCCGAAAAGGAGCCTCGGATGCCAAGAATCATCGTCACCTCCAATCCAACCGCCTTCCACGCCGATCCTTCCGTCTGGCTCAACGAGGAGGTCCACTCAGTGCACCTGAGCACCGACCACGCCGCAACGCAGTTCGTGGAGCGGCTCGCCTGGGCCGTCAGCGATGCAGAGGGCGCGAACGGCCAGCGTGTCGGTAGTCGCGTGCGACGCAGCCAACGGCCTCGCAGAGGCGGCTCCCCCGCGCGCTCGGACAGTCAACGCCGCGTCCGCGCCTCAGCGACCCGCCAAACGCAGCGCGCCGCGATCTGAAACGCTGATCGCCTACGGCTTCGTGGCGCGCGTTCTCACGGGCCCCAGCTGGAGCCCGCTGGGCCAGCTCGTCACCCGCGTCATCACCCCTCGCCTGCCTCTCGCCGCGCGGCCGGTGGCGGGTCCGCCGAAGCGCCGAAGCGCTTTGCCCAAGGTGTCGGCGCCGCTTTCTCGGTGTCCGCTGCGGTGCTGGCACTGGCGGTCGCCTCGACCGCCGCTGCCTACGCGCTGATCGGCCTGCTGATCGTCGCTGCCACGCTCGAGTCGGTGTTCGGTCTGTGCCTGGGTTGCAAGGCCTTCGCCGTGCTGATGGGCACCGGCGTGATCCCCGCGGAGGTCTGCGAGCGCTGCAACAACGTGGAGCTGGGGCGTCGGAGCCCCCGTCGGCCAGACGCCTCGGCCATCCGGACGTCCAATAGCTTCTTCACGAGTTTCTCGCGGCGCTCACGCGCCTGCTTCAAGCGCCGGCTCGCCCGTCCTGATCTGCCCGCCGGTGGGCGCCGGCGAGCGGTCGATGGCAAGTTTCGGCAGGCGCCGCTCGAGCCAGGCGGGGAACACCCAGGTGCGCCGGCCGAGCAGCTCGAGCACCGACGGAAGCAGCAGGCTTCGCACGACGAACGCGTCGAGGAACACGGCCGTTGCGAGGCTCAGTCCGAACAGCTTCAGCACGCGTTCGTCGCCCAGCGCGAAGGAGGCGAACACGCAGATCATGATTGCCGCCGCAGCGGTGATCACGCGGCCGGTCGAGGCAAGGCCGCGGGTGACCGCGTAGGAGGCGTCGTCGCTGCGCCCCCACTCCTCGTGGATGCGCGAGACCAGGAACACCTCGTAATCCATCGACAGGCCGAACACGATCGCGAACAGCATCACCGGGATGAACGCCTCGATCGGGCCGCCCTTGACGTTGAAGAAGCTGCCCAGCCAACCCCATTGGAAGATCGCCACCACCACGCCCAGCGAGGCGCCGATCGAGAGCAGGTTCATGACCGCCGCCTGCACGGGGATCACCAGCGAGCGGAACACCACGAGCAGCAGCAGCGCGCTGAGCAGCACGACGATGCCGATGAACAGGGGCAGCTTGCTGGAGAGAACGCCCGTGAAGTCGACCGTGGTGGCCTGCTGTCCCCCCACGAGCAGAGTCGCGCCGGTGCTGTGCGCGAGCGGCGGCAGCACGGTTCCCCGCAGCGAGTGGACGAGTTCGGTCGTGGCCAGCGACTGCGGCGCGCTGCGCGGGTAGACGTTGAACACCGCGGTCTGGCCACTCGGGCTCAGGCGCGCGGGGGAGACGCTGGCCACGTTCGCGGTCGACCTCAGCGAGCCCGCGACGCTCGCCAGGGCCGCGCCGTCGCCGGCGCGGGGGAGGCTCGCGACGACCTCCAGCGGGCCGTTCGAGCCGGGCCCGAAGCCCTTGGCGATCAGGTCGTAGGCCTGCCTCGTGGTGTCGCTGGGCGGGTTGTTGCCCGCGTCGCTGTTGCCCAGTCGCAGCGCGAGCACAGGCGCCGCCAGCACGAGCATGATCGCCAGTCCCGCGAGCGCCCCCGGCCACGGATGGCGTTGGATCGCGTTGGCCCACGAGGCCCAGAAGCCGCGGGGCGCGGCGCCGGGCTCCCGCGGCTTCGCCCGCTCGCGCCGGCTCGGGCGCCCGATGCGCTCGCCAAGGCGCGAGAGTGCGGCGGGCAGGACGGTGAGCGCGGCGAACATCGTCATCAGCACCGCCAGCGCCGAGGCGACCGCGAGCCCATAGAGGAAGCTCACGCCGAGCAGGAACTGGCCGAGCAGGGCGATGATCACGGTTACTCCCGCGAACAGAACCGCCCGTCCGGCCGAGTCCATCGCGTCGTCGATCGCCGGCTGGAGCTCGGCGCCGGCCCGGAAGTTCTCGCGAAAGCGCGTCACGATGAAGAGCGCGTAGTCGATGCCCACGCCGAGCCCGATCATGGCGGCGAGCTCGATCGCGAAGCTCGGCACGCCGATCACCTGCGAGGCGAGCCCGGCCAACCCGATGCCGGTGCCGAGCCCGAGCAGCGCGGTCACGATCGGCAGCCCCATCGCCAGCAGCGAACCGAAGGTGATGAACAGGATGATCATGGCCGCGAGCAGTCCCACCGCGGTGGCCGTGCCGAGCGACGGTTTCTGCGCCTGTTCGATCGCCTGGCCGCCGAGCTGCACTTCGAGCTGCTTCGAGCGAGCGCGCTCGGCGGTGGAGATGACGCTTTCGATCGACGCTTTGGGTAGGACGTTGGCGCGCTTGTCGAAGTTGATCGTGGCGAACGCGATCTGCCCGTCGGTGGAGATCGCGTGGGCGCCCGCGGGCGAGTAGGGGCTGACCACGCCCGTGACGTGCGGCAGCGCGGCGACCCGCTTCAGCATCGGTTCGATCCTGCGCGCGCACGGTCGGGTCGGTGATCCGTCCTTCACGCGCCCGCAGCACGATCTGGTCGGAGTCGCCTGACTGCGCCGGGAAGTCGCGCTGCAAGAGGTCCGTGGCGCGCTGGGACTCCGTGCCCGGCAGCGAGAAGTTGGTGCTGTAGTTGGTCCCGACCGCGTGTGAGATGCCCAGCGAGCCGACGAGCAGCACGATCCAGCCGCTGAGGACGAGGCGCCGGTGGTGTGCGGCCCAGCTGCCTGCGCGCGCCACGATGCCCAGCCTGCGCTCCTGCGATGTCGTCGAGCTCATGTCAGACCTCCAGGTATACTGTGGGATCGCGAATAATCCTTTTTACGAATAGTTCGCAGATCGAAGTAGGCTAGCATAAGAACCATACCCGTCAAGAGCAATCCGAAAAGCGAGCTGCGGCCGAGTGTCGAGGACGACCTCGCTGAGCTCACCGCGCTGCTGCCCGTCACGCTCCACGAGCTCAAGAACTCAGTTCCGGCGCCGATGCCGATGCGGGACGCGATGGAACGCGCGTCGCTTGGAAAGCGCCACGCGAACGTGCTCCTGGCGGTCGCGGCCGCCGAACCGATCGGCGTCAGCGAACTCGCCAAGCGCCTCGGCCTGCTGCTGTCGAGCACCAGCACGCTCGTCGGGGAGCTCAGCCGCGCGGGCCTGCTCGAGCGGGCCGAGGACGACCACGACCGCAGGCGCACGATCGTGCGCGTGCACGAGGACTACCGCGATGCCATGGAGGGATGGCTCGAGGTGGCGTTTGCGCCGGTTCGAAACACGCTCGAGCGACTCTCGCCGCGAGCGCGTGCGCACTTCATGGAGGGCTGGCGCATCCTGCAGGAAGAGGCAGCCCTACTCGCATCTGATGAGGAACAGGGCGCGGACTGCGAGACCTAGCAGCGCTCGCGTCGCTGCGAAAGACGCGTTCTGCAAGGCGCGCCGGGCTCCCGAGGGGCCATCTCGGACCCTCTGTCTCCCCTCCCC